>NZ_JAUCPU010000003.1:0-658008 GCF_030373105.1 Arthrobacter sp. zg-Y877 | reverse complement strand
CGCCGATGGTACTGCATCCGGGAGGATGTGGGAGAGTAGGTCACCGCCGGACAATATTTGAATAACAGGATGAGCCCGTACCAGTGCTGGTACGGGCTCTTCCTCTTTAACCCGCCAGGTTTATCCCGGGCGGTCCCCGATCTTTGGGGAACTCCCGGCGGCCGCTTTGGCCGCCGTCGGGGACTGGTGCGTCCTGTACCTAGGCGGCACCAGCCCGACGGCAGCCGGTAGGCTGGACTGCATGAGCGCTTCCCTGTTTTCCCACCCGGCCGACCCGGACCCGGAAGGCACGGACCCCGGACACCCGGCCTCTGTCCCGGACGTTGTCGCGGTGCGGCAGGTCCCCCGCGACGCGGAGGAAGCCTTCAACGGATTCACCGATTACCTTCACTTATGGTGGCCGGAGGAACTGACTGACTTTGGTGAAGGAACCCACGCGGAGTTCGAGGGCGGGGTCCTCACCGAAACGGGACCGGACGGGGAAACGGCAGTGTGGGCCACGGTACGCACCCGGGAACCGGACACGCTGCTTGAACTGGACTGGGTAGCCGGACATAGCCCGCGGAACCCCACCGATGTACGCGTCGAATTCACGCCCGCCGAGGACGGGTCCACACTGGTCACGCTCCGGCACGGTGGGCTGGACCGCCTGCCGGATGGCGCCGGTGAATACAGCCGTCTCCAGGAGGAATGGTCGGAGATTCTGGACCGCTACGCACGGTTTATGGGGGCACGGTAGTCTGCTGGCATGTCCCTAGATGCACTCCGCGGGCTTAGCCTCAGCGGGGCGGACCTGCAGGTCGATACCGCGCCGGAGGTCCTGGCCGCCTACGCGATCGATCAGGGACCCGTGCGCGCGTACGCCGAACCCCGGGCGGTCGTCTGGCCCGCCAATGTGCAGGCCGTCCAGGACGTGATGCGCTGGGCCACGGCAACGGGGACTGCGGTGGTTCCGCGTGGTGCGGGAACCGGTGTTTCCGGCGGGGCGCATGCAACGGACGGATGCATCGTCCTCTGCCTGGACCGGATGAACCGGATCCTCGAAATCAATGCGCAGGATGAGGTGGCCGTCGTCGAACCTGGCGTGGTCAACGCGGACCTGAACGCGGCCGCAGCGTCCCACGGGTTGATGTACGCGCCGGATCCGGCCAGCTATCTGACCTCCACCATCGGCGGGAATGTGGCCACCAATGCCGGTGGCCTGCGCTGCGCCAAATATGGAGTGACCCGTGACTCCGTACTGGCCCTCGACGTTGTCCTCGCTGACGGGACCCTTATCAGCACCGGTCAGCGTACCTTCAAGGGGGTCGCGGGATATGACCTCACGGGGCTTTTCACCGGGTCCGAAGGCACCTTGGGGATCATCGTCGGTATCACTGTCCGTCTGCGGTACCTGCCGGTGGAGGTCCGTACGATCGCCGCGTTCTTCCCCGATTTCCCGACGGCGGCTGCCGGCGTTTTAGCCGTAGGTGCGGCCCGCGTACAGCCAGCCATCATGGAGCTTTTGGACGGTGCCACCCTGAGCGCCTTGGACGAAACGCACGGCAGTAACCTGCGCTCGAGGGGAAACGCCCTGCTGCTGATTCAAACCGACGGTTTCGGTGCCGGGGCCGAAGCCGACATGGTGCGGAGCGTACTCACAGAACATGCATCCGCCGTTACCAGTGAAGGGTCGGCCGAAGCCGTACGCCTGGTGGACCTGCGCCGGCACAGCCGGGGAGACGACGATGTAAACCAATCACGGGTAGGGGAGGACGTGGCCGTGCCGCGCTCTGCCCTGGTGCGGTACGTTGCGGACTTGGAGCGGATGGCGGCGCGGCATCGAGTGAACCTCAAGGTGGTGGCCCACGCGGGGGACGGCAACCTGCACCCGACCTTTTGGGTGCAGGCTGCCGACAAAAGTGGAGCAGTGCGGCTGGATGCGGCGCTGGATGAGTCCATATCCGTCGCCCTGTCATCCGGCGGAACCATCACCGGCGAACACGGTGTGGGACAGTTCAAGCTCCGGTGGCTGCCGCAGGAGCAGCAGGCCGAGGTGATGGAGCTTCAACGCAGAATCAAAAGCGTGTTTGACCCTGCAGGCATCCTGAATCCCGGAAAGGCAATTGCCGGTTCGGGCTAAGGATCGTAGTAACTACTCCAGCCGCAGCCACACCGTACGGTTAGGACGCAGACGCTTCCCTTCGAGAGCATCCGGAGCGCTGCCCAGCAGCAACGGCAGGTCCGGAAGCTCCACCGGCACGTCCCCCATATTCATGGCTACCAGGATGTTGCCGTTGACGAAAGCGACAAGTCCCTCGCCGTCGTGCTCCGGCCACCAGGCCAGGGAACCGTGGCCCAGGCGCAGCTGCCTGCGCAGTGCGAGGGCACTACGGTACAGGTTCAACGTCGAATCGGGGTTACGCTGCTCGATATCCCGGGAATGCCTGCCCCAGATCGGGGGCTGCGGCAGCCAGCTCTCGCCCGTGGAACTAAAGCCGTAACTGGGGAGGTTCGCCTTCCAGGGCAGCGGCACGCGGTTGCCGTCCCGTCCGACGCGGACACCGGCGGTGCGGTGGAATGTCGGATCCTGCCGGAACTCGTCCGGGAGCAGTGTATGGTCCGGCAGCCCAAGTTCCTCTCCCTGATAGAGGTAAACACCGCCGGGCAGCGCCAGCATCAACAGGGTCGCGGCACGGGCACGGGCGATACCGAGTTCGAGGTTCGGCTGTTCGTCCCGCGGCCCGAGGCCGTCTCCGCTGCGGGGGCCGGCGCCGGTCAGGCCGAAGCGGCTGGTGTGCCGGACGACGTCGTGGTTGGAGAGCACCCACGTGGTGGGTGCCCCGACCCGGTCGAACGCACGCAGGCTGGACTCGATGACTTCCCGCAGCGCGGGGGCGTGCCAGGGGTGGTGCAGGTAGGAGAAGTTGAACGTCTGGTGCATTTCGTCGGGCCGGACCCAGTCGCTGAGGCGTTCGATGGGGTCGATGGTCGCTTCGGCGCAGAGCACCCGGTCGCCGTCGTAGGAGTCCAGGATCTTCCGCCAGGAGCGGTAGATGTCGTGGATGCCGGGCTGGCCGAACATCGGGGCCGCGTCGCCGGGGAACCCTTCGGAGGAGGATCCGTCGGCGCGTCCGCCCCAGTCCGGGAGCCCGGATTTCTTGATCAGGGCGTGGGCGACGTCGACGCGGAACCCGCCGACGCCGCGGTCCAGCCAGAACCGCAGGATCTTCTCGAACTCGGTGTGCACGGCGGGGCTGTCCCAGTTGAAGTCCGGCTGGGAGGTATCGAACAGGTGCAGGTACCACTGTCCGGGGGTGCCGTCGGGTTCCGTAACGCGGGTCCAGGCGGGGCCGCCGAAGTGCGACTGCCAGTTGTTCGGCGGGTTTTCCCCGTGTTCTCCGGTGCCGTCGCGGAAGATGAACAGGTCCCGGGCCGGGGAGCCGGCGGGGGAGGCGAGTGCAGCTTGGAAGAGGGGGTGCTGGTCGGAGCAGTGGTTGGGGACCAGGTCCACGATGATGCGGATGTTGTGGCGGGAGGCTTCGGCGACGAGGGCGTCGAAGTCGTCCAGGGTGCCGAAGAGGGGGTCCACGGAGCAGTAGTCGGCGACGTCGTAGCCGGCGTCCTTCTGGGGTGAGCGGTAGAAGGGGGAGAGCCAGATGGCGTCGATGTCGAGTTCGGCCAGGGTGGGGATCTCGGCGGTGATGCCGGGCAGGTCGCCGATGCCGTCTCCGTTCAGGTCACGGAACGAGCGCGGGTAGATCTGGTAGATCACCGAGGACCGCCACCATTCACGGCCGGTGGACGGCTCATGCACGGGGACCAGCCTGGAGACGGCTGAAGCGGTAGTCAGCTGTTCAACCATTCAGGGCGTCTTCCTTCCGCAGGTTATATGGACTAACACTTCCATTTAACGTCCGGGATTCCGCCGGAGATGCGAACTGCAGCCGGAATCACACGTGAGGTTTGCCACGCATTTATGAGACGGTGGGCACACCTCGGGTAGACCTATAAGCTGGGGGCAGACCACATCGGCAGCCGGTCCCGGTGCCGGCATGTCGACTTACCCAAGGGGAACAACGTGTCTGAAAACCGCCCAGACGGGCAGCCCGGCGCCAACCCGGGAGCCAATAACGAGAATGCTTCGGACGACGGCCAATACGGTCCTCCGTCCCCGCAGCCCGGCTATCCCGGAGTGCCCGACCCGACGGACAGTACCGCATATCCGTCCTACGGACAGCAGGACAGCTACCCCGGAGGTGGCCAGCAGACTCCGGCCTACAGCCAGCAGCAGGCTTACCCCGGCTACGGCGAACAGCCGGCGTACCCGGCCTACGGCCAGGCCGGCTACCCGGTGCCGCGTCCGAACCCCGGACAAGCCATGGGCATCGCCGGCCTCGTCACATCCTTCTTCTTTTCCGTACTCGGTCTGGTGCTGAGCATCGTGGGCCTGACCCAGTCCCGCAAGGCAGGGATGGGTAACACCCCCGCCGTCATCGGCATCGTCGTCGGCAGCCTGGGAACCATCTTCGGGGTACTGATGTTCATCTTCATCGTCCTCGCGGCCACGGCCAGCCGGTACTAACCGGGAACCGCCAGCCGGAGGAGCCCCTGCTTAGGCCGGGGCTCCTCCGGCATCCAGGATTTCCATCGTCCGGGTATCGGTGCTGAGCAGGATGGCGGCTTCATCCCGGCGGTGCCGGAGGATGGTGTCCATGTAGGACTGCACCGCTTCCGCCATCGGCACATTGCGGTTGGCCTTTTCGGACATGTACCACCGGTGCTCCAGGACTTCATGCACCACTTCGGCGGCTTCCAGCTTGCTGCCCAGGTCGCGGGGGACGGCTTTGACGATTGGTTCGAACACCTGGGTGACCCACAGGTGCGCACTGAGCTCTTCATCGAGTTCCGGATGACTGGTCACCCGGTAGGAGTCCAGGTCATTGAGGAGCCTGCGGGCCTGGTTTTCCTGCGCATCGATTCCGGTCAGGCGCAGCAGCCGGCGCTGGTGATGGCCGGCGTCGACCACCTTAGGCTGCAACTGGACCTGCGTCCCGTCGGGGGTGGTGCTGATGCTGAGCTCGTCGACGTCGAATCCCAGGTCATTGAGGCGGCGGATGCGTGCATCCACGCGCCACCGGTCAGCCATCCCGAAGGATTCCCGCTCCGTCAACTCCGCCCAGAGCCGGCGGTAGCTGTCCATGATCCGTTCGCTGGTGGCCAGCGGATCCACGGATTCCTCAATCAGGCCGCCCTCCGCGAGGTCCATCAGTTCTCCGGCGATGTTGACCCGGGCGATTTCCAGATCGTATTCACGCTGGCCGTTGGAAAGCTCCGGGTACAGTTCACCGGTTTCGGCGTCCACGAGGTACGCCGCGAAGGCACCGGCGTCGCGGCGGAAGAGGGTGTTGGACAGGGACACGTCGCCCCAGTAGAAGCCCGCCAGATGCAGGCGGACCAGCAGCAGCGCCTGCGCGTCGATCAGGCGGGTCAAGGTCACCTCGCGCAGGGTCTGGGAGAAGACGGCACGGTAGGGCAGGGAAAAGCGGAGGTGCCGGGTGACCAGGACCGGCTGCAGCTCTTCGCCCGCGGAATCCATGCGCCCGGTGATCACGGCCACCGGCGCCACCGCGGGAACATTCAGCCGGCGGAGCTTGCGCAGCATGTGGTATTCCTGCCGGGCCACGTGTTCGCTGGTTTCCTTAATGGCAATCAGCGAATCGCCCAGACGGGCGAAGCGGACAACGTGGCGGGAGATGCCGCGGGGGAGGGCGGCCAGGTTCTCCTTGGGCCATTCCTCGAGCGGAATGTGCCAGGGCAGGTCCAGCAGTGCCGGGTCCATGGAAGCGGCCGTGATGTTCAACGACCCAAGTGTGTTGATCCGTTGGGTCGAGGACCGTGTGGTGCGGGGCAGCTTGCCGGTCTGCTCCCAGTCGGTGGGTTCATTCTGCCAACTGGCAGGTGCAGCGTCTGTCATAGGCGAAAGCCCTTACATCTCAAGCATGCGTTAACGAAAAATGCGGTAACGAAAAAGCGGTGGCTCCCCATCTCAGAGTCTAGTTGAGCAGGGAAGCCACCGCATGCTGTTACGGTGCGGGTTAGGCCTGTTCCGCCAGCCGTTCCCCGTTGGAGGTATCGAAAAGGTGCACGTGGCCCTTCTGCGGGCGGACGTGGAGCGTGTCGCCCTTCAGCGGAGGACGCCGTCCATCCACCCGGACCACCATGTCGTAATCCTTGCCGTCAATGCTGCTGTGGCCGTACACGTACGCGTCGGCCCCCAGCTCCTCGACGACGTCGACCTCCACCCGCAGGCCTTCCCCCTCGGGCACCGTTTCCAGGTCTTCGGGGCGGACACCCAGGGTCACCGTGTTGCCGGCGGCCGCACCCAGGACGGAGCTCTCCACCGGGTAGACGGCACCGCCAAAGGCTACGCCGCCGTCGACGACCGGAAGCTCGAGCAGGTTCATGGCGGGGGAGCCGATAAAGCCGGCAACGAACACGTTCCGGGGGTGGTCGTAGAGGTTCCGCGGGGTGTCGACCTGCTGCAGGATGCCGTCCTTCAGCACCGCGACCCGGTCACCCATGGTCATGGCTTCAACCTGGTCGTGGGTGACGTACACGGTGGTGACCCCGAGGCGGCGGGTCAGCGACGCAATCTGGGTGCGGGTCTGCACACGCAGCTTGGCATCCAGGTTGGACAGGGGCTCGTCCATCAGGAAGACCTGCGGGTTACGGACAATGGCCCGGCCCATGGCAACACGCTGGCGCTGGCCACCCGAGAGTGCCTTCGGCTTGCGGTCCAGGAAGTCTTCGAGGTCCAGCAGCTTTGCCGCCTCGCGGACGCGTTCAAGCCGCTCTTCCTTGCCGATGCCGGCAATCTTCAGGGCGAAGCCCATGTTGTCCGCCACGGACATGTGCGGGTACAGCGCATAGTTCTGGAAAACCATGGCGATATCGCGGTCCTTGGGCGGAACGTCGGTGACATCCCGGTCGCCGATCAGGATCCGTCCGGAGTTGACGTCTTCGAGACCGGCGAGCATGCGCAGCGAGGTGGATTTTCCGCAGCCCGACGGGCCGACGAGAACCAGGAATTCGCCGTCGGCGATTTCGAGGCTGAGGTTGTCTACCGCGGGACGTTCGGTCCCCGGGTAGAGGCGTGTGGCCTGGTCAAACGTTACCGTTGCCATGGTGTTTCCCTTCACGGGCAGGTACGTGCCCGACGATCCGTTGTGAATGGAGAGCTATTGAGTTGGATGTAGAGCCGCATGGCACAGGTCTTCTCCGACCTGTGGTGCGGGTCACAGGGTCAGTATGGCACAGGTTGGCAGAAGGCGACCGGGCTCCGGCCGCAGGTATCAGCTGGCGGTGGCGTCGGCGCGCAGTCGCGCAAGTTCGACCAGGACGCCGGTGAACGCCTCGGGGGATGCGACCCGGTAGGCGGCGGCAGTGGTTCCCTCGCCCACCTTGATTCCCACGTCGCCGGGGGCAAGGGCCTCGAAGCCGCGTTCGTCGGTGACATCGTCCCCGGCGAAGAGCACCGCCGTCGCGCCGGTCAGCTGGCGCAGGGCCCGGATACCCTCGCCCTTGTTGGTGTGGACCACCGAGGCCTCCAGTACGGACTTGCCGTCGGTGACCTGCACGCCGTCGAGCAGGCTCAGTTCCCGCCGGGCCTCGGCTGTGGCTGCGGCGGCAACCGCCCCGGACACGCTGCGTGTATGCAGGACGACGCCGGCGGGCTTGTCTTCGAGCCGGCAGCCCGGGTGGCGGGCGGTCACGGATTCCACCGCTGTGCGGGCCCGGGCCAGCAGCTCGGCCTGTTCGGCGGTCAGCTGCAGGGGTTCCTGGTTGGGTCCGGTCCAGGTCTCGGCGCCGTGGCTGCCGATAAGGAGGGTTTCCGGGTCCGGTGTGGCTACGGTGCGCAGGCTGTCCAGCGCGCGTCCGGAAATGAACGCGGTGACGGTCTCCGGGAGGGCGGCCAGGGCGCGGACCGCTGCGGCCGAGCCGTCCAGCGGCCGGGCGTCCTCGGCGTGCTCCACCAGCGGGGACAGCACCCCGTCAAAGTCCAGCGCCACGAGCAGTTTCCCGGTCCGGGACAGGGTTTCCAGCGCCTCCAACAGGCGCGCGTCCTGCACACTCATGACTGGTCCTGATCCTGGGTCTGCTCCCGGTCCTGGTCCTGTTCGAGGGCATCCAGGAAGTTGCGGGACCAGCGTTCGACGTCGTTCTGCAGCACCTGGCGGCGCATCAGGCGCATCCGGCGGCCGGCTTCCCGGGCCGGCATGTTTACCGCGGTGAGAATGGCGGCCTTCAACCCGTCGATGTCGTGCGGGTTGACCAGCACTGCCTGCCGTAGCTGGTCGGCTGCTCCGGTGAACTCGGAAAGGACGAGGGTGCCGGTGTTGCCGGTGCGGGCGGCCACATATTCCTTGGCCACCAGGTTCATGCCGTCGCGCAGCGCGGTGACCAGCATGACGTCGGCGGCCAGATAGAGCGCCACCATCTCCTCCACCGGATAACTGTGGTGGAGGTAGCGCAGTGCCGTATTGGAGATGGTGTCGAACGTACCGCTGATCCGGCCCACCGTCCCCTCCACCTCCTCGCGCAGCAGCCGGTACTGTTCGACGCGCTCGCGGGATGGGCTGGCGACCTGGATCATGGCTGCGTTTTCCACCGTGATCTTGCCGTCTTCGAGGAGTTCCCCGTACGCCTTGAGCCGGTGGCTGATGCCCTTGGTGTAATCCAGGCGGTCCACACCGAGCAGCACGGTGTCCGGGTTGCCCAATTCACGGCGGATCTGCTTGGACCGCTCAATGACATCTTCACGCTGCGCCAGCTCGGTGATCTGGCTGGAATCGATGGAGATGGGGAATGCCTCGGCCCGGGAGACATAGGAGAGTCCATCTTCCGTGGTGACGTTTACCTGCTGCTGGCGGATGGTGTACCCGGCGAAGCGGCGCACGCAGCGCAGGAAATTGCTGGCGTCCGAGGGGCGCTGGAACCCGATCAGGTCCGCCCCGAGCAGGCCCTCGATGATGTTCCGGCGCCAGGGCAGCTGGGCGAAGATTTCCAGCGGAGGGAAGGGAATGTGGTTGAAGAAGCCGATCTTCAGGTCCGGGCGTGCCTGGCGCAGCAGCTGGGGGACCAGCTGCAGCTGGTAGTCCTGGACCCAGACCGTGGCGCCCTTGGCTGCCACTGAGGCGGCGGCGTCGGCGAAGCGGCGGTTCACCGTCCGGTAGGCGTCCCACCAGGTGCGGTGGAATTCCGGGGTGGCGATCACGTCGTGGTAGAGCGGCCACAGCGTCGTGTTGGAGAAGCCCTCGTAATACAGTTCAACTTCATCGGTGCTCAGCGGCACCGGCTTGAGGTGCATGTTGTCATGGTCGAAGGGCTCGACCTCTTCGTCCGGAGATCCCGGCCAGCCCACCCACGCGCCGTCGGCCTTGGCCATCACGGGAGCCAGCGCAGTGACCAGCCCGCCGGGGGACCGGCGCCAGGTTTCGCCGTCGGCGCCGCTGACCCGGTCAACGGGAAGCCGGTTGGAAACCACGATGAAATCGAAGTCGCCATAGCTGTCCGGAGCGTCCTTCTTGGAACTCGGATCCGCCTCAGCGTTCACGAATGGCACCCCTCTGTTGAAAAGTCATATATTGCCACTCTATCGAAGGGCGGAAACTTTGTACCGCCCATAGCCGTTGGTCGAACGGCGGTCGCGGCTGTTCCGCCTACACTGGTGTTGAGCTGAGAGGCCCGGAAACGTGGCCGGCGTTGAGAGACATGAGGAATTATGACTGACCGGAATCCCAAGCCGACCAAGGCTGAGCGCACTGCCGCTGCCCGCGGGCAGGCGCGCGCAATGCGCGAAGCCCAGCAGAAGAAGGAGCGGCGCAACCGACTTCTGGCGATCTGGGGGGTGGTGGTGGCCGTAGTTGCCGTCATCGCGATCGTGGCCGTGATTGTGGTCAACAACGCAAACAGCAAGATCCCTTCCGCAGGTGAGTCGCCGGCGAATGCGAACGAATACGGCGGCTTCACCCTGACGTCGACCACCGCGCTGCAGCCGACCGAGAGGTTCGACTTCGACACCGAGGACCTCCCCTCCCCGCCGGAGGAAGCTGCTGAGGACGCTCCCGTTCCCCCGGGCATCACGGCCGGCGAGAAGGGCCAGCCGGTGCCCATCGTGGAATACGTGGACATCAACTGCGTGCACTGCGCCGACTTCGCTGCCACGTACGACGACCAGATCTCCCAGTGGCTTGACGCCGGGGAAATCACCTATGAGTACCGCACCGTGGCCTTCCTGGACCGCAGCTCGGCCACCAACTACTCCTCCCGCGGCGCCAACGCGGCGGCCTGCGTGGCCGATGAAAGCCCCGAGTCCTACTGGGACTTCATGAAGGCCATCTTCGCCCAGCACGCCTCCGGTGAGGTGAACAACGACGGGCTTGTGGACATGGCCGCGTCCGTCGGCGCCGATACCGAGGGCATGGAAGACTGCATCGAGGACGACACCTACCGTCCGTTCGTGAAGTACGCGGACCAGCTGGCCCGCGTGGACGGAATCTCCGGCACCCCGACCGCATACGTCAACGGCGCGGAAGCGGACCTGAACACGTTCGTGGAGACCGTCCAGGGCGCAATCGACGCCAACAAGTAGTCTGCTCCCGGTCCAGGGCGTCCGTTTCCGTGAAACCTCCAGTTTCACGCGGGCGGGCGCTCTGGGCTAACCTTGTGTAGCGCTGTTTGTTCGCACCTGTTTTTTGAGGCGGACGACGGCGGCGCCGCCGGCCTGGTCTTTCCGACCCCGGCAGCGCCCCCTTAGCTCAGTTGGCCAGAGCACCTGTCTTGTAAACAGGGGGTCGCCGGTTCGAATCCGGCAGGGGGCTCCACGAAACCCCTCCTGATCAGGCATAACGCCCGGTCGGGAGGGGTTTTTTCCATGTCCGGGTTCGGCTCCGGTCCGGGAAAATTCCGGGTGTCGGCGCGGCATAGGATTAACGGCGAGAGTTACTGCGCGCGTCTTAGGAGTCTCCAATTGGTTATGCCCCGGAACCTGTTCCTCGTCCGTCACGGACAGAGCGAAGCAAACGTTATGCAGAGGGCGTCGAGGGCAGGGGACCCGAGCCTCTACACCGAAGAGACCATGACGGTCCCGGACCGCTCCTGGCGGCTCACGGAACTCGGCGTCCAGCAGGCCAAGGTCGCAGGAGCCTGGATAGCCGAGCAGAATGTTGAGTTCGACCGGGCTCTGGTGTCCGTTTACACCCGGGCCCGTGAGACGGCTGCACACCTGGGACTGGATGTCCGGTGGGAGGAAAACCGCGTGATCCGTGAGCGTTCGTGGGGTGAGATCGGTCCCATGTCCAAGCAGGATTTCGCGCGGAAGTACGCACAGAACGCGGCGTACCGGAAAAACGATCCGCTGTACTGGGCTCCTCCCGCGGGTGAGTCCATTGCGAATGTCGCGGAGAACCGGGTGCGGAACATCCTCAGCACCCTGCACCGCGAAAACGCCCGGGACAATGTCCTCCTGGTCACCCACGGCGAATTCATGTGGGCGACGCGCCTGGTGCTCGAGCGTTGGAGCGACGAAGAGTTCCTGAAGCGGAATGCGGACAGGGCGGAGATGATCCACAACTGCACCGTCCTGCAGTACACCAGCACCGATCCGAAGGACCAGGACGACGTCCGAGAAAAGCTCAACTGGGTCCGGCGGTGCTGGCCCGTTCAGGTGGACGGTGAGTGGGCCATGTTCGTCGGCGAGTGGGAAGAATTCGACCGGAAATACTTCACCGGCGAGGACCTCCTGGAGCGGGCTGAAGCCAACCGGCATTTCCTCGAGGGATCCTTTGGCAGCTGAGCACGTCCTCGGCCCTGCTTAGGCGACAAAAAGCCGGGACCGGAACAGGCGTAACCGCCCGGTCCGGCCCCGGCTCTGAAGACGGGATCTTCCTTCTTACTGCACCATTTCCAGCAGCGCCGAATACGAGGACTGGGCGCCCTCGCGGGTGGCAGCCAGTGCGCCGGCACGGGCCGCAAACTCGGCAGCCTGCGCCAGTGAATCACCGGCGGCAAGCCGGGCAGCCGTAGCGGCCGTGAAGGCGTCGCCGCAGCCGGTGGTGTCCACCGCCGTCACCCGGGTGGGGGCAATGGCGACCACGCGGTCCGCGCCTTCAGCGGTGCCGTCCAGTACGACGGCGCCCTCGCCGCCAAGCGTGATGATCGTGCGGCGCACGCCAAGGCGCGCCAGGGCGGCGATGACCCTTTCCCAGTCCGACGCCGGATCCGCCAGTCCCGTCACCAGCGCCGCTTCGTGGGCGTTGAGCAGCAGGACGTCGGTGAGGGCCAGCAGCCCGGCCGGTACCTCGCGGTACGGTGAGAGGTTCAGCAGTACCTGCGCACCGGCGTCGTGCCCTGCCTGCGCCGCGGCGGTGACCGCTTCGAGCGGCACCTCCAGGCTCAGGCACAGGACCGCGGCGTCCTCAAAGAGGTCCGCCGGAAGCTCGGCGCCGGTCACGGTGCCGTTGGCTCCGGGGGAAACGATGATGGTGTTTTCTCCGGCGGCGTCCACCACGATCATGGCCGTGCCCGTCGCGGTGCCGTTGCGGCGCAGGACGCGGGAGGCGTCCACGCCGGCACCGGCGGCCGCTTTGAGCAGCAGGTCTCCGTGCCCGTCGGCACCCACGGCTCCGAAGAGCCGCACATCGGCACCCAGCAGGGCGGCGGCGGCGGCCTGGTTGGCGCTCTTGCCGCCGGGAACAATGACCAGTTCGGACCCGTTTAAGGTTTCCCCGGGGGAGGGGAAACGCTCGGTGCGGACGGTCAGGTCGGCATTAAGCGACCCGACAACTACAACTTTTCCGGCGGACATGCAGGGATTCTCCTAGGGTGGCGGACGGGGTCAGCGGTGGTCGGTCTCGGCGGTCTCAACCTCAGCGGCGACCGGCCTCGGGATGAGGAAGGACGAGGCCAGGGCCAGTGCCAAGATGACCAGACCGGCAATAATACCGGCGTAGTACCCGGTGTCCCCGGCGCCGTCGGCCGGGGTGGCAGCGGTCTTCACCGCGTAGATCACGGCGAAGCTCAGGCCCGCACCCAGGTTGAAGGCGCCGGCATTGAGGCCGGGGAGGAAACCGGGGTTCTCCTTTGGGGAGAGCACGATGCCCAGGCCGTTGAGCATGATGTTGCCGATGCCGGCGTAGGTGATGCCGATCAGCACGGACACACCCAGCAGGCCCAGCTTCGAGTCGCTGCCAACCACCAGGAGCATCAGTGCCAGGGTGATGACCGAGCCGATCATGCCGATCCGCAGCACCTTGCCGTAGCCCCAGGTCGCCGCCAGGCGGCCGGCGAGCGGACCGAGCAGCAGTCCGGCGAGGGCATAGGGTGTCAGGGTCCACCAGGCGGACTCTTCCGCACCCATGCCGAACCCGACGGCGCCGTCCTGCGCCAGGGCGGGGATGATGCCGTTGATCACCGCGAAGACGCCGGTCATGGTCAGCAGTGTGGTCAGCAGCAGGGCCCAGGTGGAGCGCTGCTTGAGCAGGTAGGTGGCGACCAGCGGCTGTTCAGTGCGGTTCTCCACCTTCCAGAACACCACGAACGCGATCACGCCGATGACGGCCAGGCCAGCCACCAGGAGCCAGTTGGCATCCGACAGTTTGCCTGCCTCGTTGACTGCGGTCAGCAGGGTGCCCACGGAGATGACCAGCGGGACAACGCCCACCCAGTCCATCTTTTCCTTCTTTTCGGCCCGGGATTCGGGGGCCAGGAAGAAGAGCAGGGCCGTTGCGACCGCACCGACAATGGCCATGGCCCAGAAGACCGAAGCGAACCCGTGGTTTTCCGCGAGGTAGCCGCCGGCGACGGCGTCGACCCCGGCAATGCCGCCGTTGACCGCTGTGATGACGCCCATCAGGGTGCCGTACAGCTTGGGGTCGCGGATCTCGACGCGGAGCATGATCAGCGTCAGCGGGACCACCGGGCCGGAAACACCCTGGATCAGGCGGGCAATAAAGAGGACTTCAATGCTCGGTGCCAGGGCGGCCACCACGGAACCGATGGTCAGGACCACCAGCATGCCGGTCAGGACCTTCTTGCGGCCGATGATGTCGCCGAGGCGGGGAAGGAACAGGGAGAACAGCGCGGCCGCGGTGAAGAACGCGGTCTGCGTCAGGCCGACTGCCGCCGAGGTGGTGTCCAGTTCCTCCTCGATGCTGACCAGTGCGGGGGAGAGCATGGAGGCGTTGAGCTGGAACGCGACACAGGCGGCCAGCAATGCTGCCATCAGGGCGCCGACGTTTACCCGCCGGCGTGCGGTTTCAGTCACCGGGTCACCTCTGCTTTGGGCTTGGTGTCTTCCGGCTCAGCCACGGGGGCGACTGCCTCGGAGCCGGTTTTGGCGGGCTTGGGGATCAGGAACGAGGAGGCCAGGGCAAGGCCCAGAATGATGACGCCGGCAATGATGCCGCCGTAGTAGCCTTCGGTTCCGGACCCGTCCGTAACGGTGGTGGCGGTCTTGGCCGCGTAGATCACGGCGAAGCTCAGGCCGGCGCCCAGGTTGAAGGCACCGGCGTTGAGGCCGGGAAGGAAGCCGGGGTTTTCCTTCGGGGAAAGCATGACTCCCAGGCCGCTGAGCATGACATTGCCGATGCCGGCGTAGGTGATGCCCACGAGGATGGAAACGGCCAGCAGGCCTGCCTTGGAGTCGCTGCCGACCACGGGGAGCATGAGCGCCAGCGCGATGACGGACCCGATGGTGCCGATGCGCAGTACCTTGGCGTAACCCCAGCTGCCGGCCAGGCGCCCGGCGAACGGTCCCACGATGAGGCCTGCAATGGCGTACGGGGTGATGGTCCACCAGGCGGACTCTTCGGCGCCCATGCCGAAGCCCACGGCACCGTCCTGCGCCAGGGCCGGAAGGATGCCGTTCATGACGGCGAAGACGCCGGTCATGGTCAGCACGGTGGTCAGCAGCAGGGCCCAGGTGGAGCGCTGCTTCAGGAGGTAGGTGGCGATCAGCGGTTGTTCGGTGCGGTTTTCGACCTTCCAGAAGACCGTGAACGCGACGACGGCGATGACGATCAGGCCGATGACCAGGGGCCAGTTGGCGTCCCCCAGTTTGCCGGCCTCATTGAAGGCAGTGAGCAGGGTGCCCACGGAGATGACCAGGGGAACGACGCCCACCCAGTCCATCTTTTCCTTCTTCTCGGCCCGGGACTCAGGGATGACGGCGATCACGAGGGCGGTGGCAATGATGCCGACGACGGCCATGGACCAGAAGATCGAGGCGAAACCGTGGTTCTGCGCCAGGTAGCCTCCGGCGATGGCGTCGACGCCGGCGATGCCGCCGTTGACGGCGGCAATGACACCCATCAGGGTGCCGTACTTTCGAGGATCGCGGACTTCCACGCGCAGCATGATCATGGACAGCGCCACCGTGGGACCGGAAACACCCTGGATCAGGCGGGCGAGGAAGAGAACCTCAACACTCGGCGCGAGGGCAGCCACGACCGAGCCGATGGTCAGGACCACCAGCATGCCGGTGAGGACCTTCTTGCGGCCGATGATGTCGCCGAGGCGGGGCAGGAACAGGGAGAACAGGGCAGCGGCGGTAAAGAACGCCGTCTGCGTCAGGGCTACGGCAGCCGAGGTGGTGTCCAGCTCCTGTTCGATGGTGAACAGGGCGGGGGAGAGCATGGAGGCGTTCAGCTGGAACGCCACGCAGGCGGCCAGCAGGGCGGCCATCAAGGCGCCGACGTTTACCCGTCGGCGGGCAGTTTCACTCACAGGTCAACCTCGCCAATGCGCTGAAGTGCGTCGACAACCAGGTCCCAGAACTTCTGGTGGTCCAGGTCGACGGCTACGGATGTGTTGCAGTCGGCGGGAGCCGGTGCACGGAAGTCGGCCACGGTCATGCCCAGCGTCAGGGTGCCGGTCAGTTCCACGTCCAGCGGCACGCGCCGGGTGGTCATGACGGAGGGGTCAATGACGTAGGCAACGGCGCAGGGATCGTGCACCGGCGGGAAGTCGAAGCCCTGGGCGTCCTTGTACGCCTCGCCGAAGAAGTCGAGCAGTTCGCCGACGAACCGGGCCGGCTTGGTGCCGACGGCGGCGATGCGCTCGGCCACTTCGTCCGTGGCCAGTGCCTGGTGCGTGAGGTCGAGGCCGACCATGGTCAGCGGCCACTTCTCGTTGAACACAATGTGTGCGGCTTCGGGGTCGATCTTGATGTTGAACTCGGCCACGGCGGACCAGTTGCCTACGTGGTAGCCGCCGCCCATCAGGACAACTTCCTTGACGCGTTCGGCGATGCGCGG
The DNA here is from genome assembly GCF_030373105.1 of Arthrobacter sp. zg-Y877. Taxonomy (NCBI): domain Bacteria; kingdom Bacillati; phylum Actinomycetota; class Actinomycetes; order Micrococcales; family Micrococcaceae; genus Arthrobacter; species Arthrobacter sp. zg-Y877. The sequence continues at coordinate 641,713 of NZ_JAUCPU010000003.1, read as the reverse complement.
TTCCTTGCGGACGGCCAGGGCGATGTTGGTCAGGCCTGCGGTGGGGACGAGGGTGACGGTGTTCGGCTCATGGGCCATGACCGTGTCGATGATCAGGTCCACCGCGTGGCGGGGATCCAGTTCGAGGGTCGGCTCGGGCAGGTCGGGGCCGTCCATGCCGGAGTCGCCGTGGATGTCCGGGGCGTTTTCAATCGTGCGGACCAGGGGCCGGTCGCAGCCGGCGGCGAAGGGAATGCCTGTGATATTTGCAACACGGGCAATTGCCAGTGCGTTACGTGTCACCTTCTCCAGGGTCTGGTTTCCGACGACGGTGGTCACCGCCAGAAGGTCGATCTCCGGGCTGCCGTGTGCCAGCAGCAGGGCGACCGCATCATCATGCCCGGGATCGCAATCCAGGATGATTTTGTGGGGCATTACGTCTCCGCTTCGTTGAGGTTCTAGCTCCGGGACCGCAGTTCCGGCATTGCGGCGCCCGGTTGCGGGACTCCTGCAGCGGCCCGCGGCGGTGCGGACATGGGGGAGCGCCTGCCAGGCGACGTAATTAACGATATAGACGTATTGCGGACCACTCCGCCGGGGGATCTGTTCGGGCCGGACCGGACGCCGGCGCGATTTGCCATCTGCCGGTGCGGAATTTATGCTGTCTGCCGCTCTTTCCGCGTTTGCCCGGCGCGGGACAACCACCTCTCTTCCAGCATGGCGGATCAGTCTGCCGGCGACCAGACAGCAGGTGGAAAACCGCCCCCGCCCCGGGAGGGGCGGAGGCGGTCCGGTATGACGTAGGGCGCTACCACCTGACCTTTCGCTCCCGCGGGCCTTGCTTCGTGTTCGACCGGGTGGGCTTGTGGTCCTTGCCGAGACTCTGCCAGCCGGGCAGGGCGGTCTCGGGAGCGGAGGCGAGCTGTTGGGCGCTCGCCTCGCTCAGCCGGGCTTCGGCCGCGGGAGCGAGATGGATCTCGACGGGCGGCAGTACGGGGTGTTCGGATTTCGGCTTTTTCTCTTTGGGTGCACGCATGGGGTCCTCCAATGGCTCGGGGCCGTTGAGGTGATGTCAGGGACACCGTCCGGGGGCGTGCCAAAAGCACGCCGGTTCTACCGGGAGGAGATTTTCGGGGCAGACGGACGGACTCGGAGGCAGTGCCTCAACAAGCTCTCATAGATGGTTGTCTGCAGCGGGTTTCGAGCGCGCAGCGCTACTCGAATATCAGTATTCCCATGCGGCCGACCATAACAGCGTGTCCGCCCGCCGGATAGCCCTTTACTCAAACTTTGCTGCTTCAAACGGACGACGGCGGCACCTGGGGCCGGTGCCGCCGTCGCGCGCGGGATGAGGAAAGCCGCGGGTTTAGAAGGTCAGCACAATCCGGCCGCGCAGTCCGCCGGCCTCGAGCCGCCGGTGCGCGTCGGCGGCGCGTTCGGCGGGCAGGACGTCGGCGATCCGTGGGCTGAGCAGGTCTGCCTCTGCCAGTGCACGCAGCCGGTCCAGCTTTGCCCCGGAAGAGTATTCCTCACCCACCCGGATCGGATGCACCGTGATTTCTCGGCCGGGATCTCCGTCCCACCCGCGTACGGTGGCGAACCCGCCGCCGTCGCGCACCGCGTCCGCCGCGAGTTCGTTCATCACCGCGGCATCCGCCACGGCGTCGACGCCGTCGGGAAAGAGCTCCCGGATCCGGCCGGCAACGTCGTCGCCACGTTCCACCACATGGTCCGCGCCCAGGGCCGCCACCAGGTCGGCATCCCCTTCGGAGGCATCGGCGACCACGGTCAGGCCCGCCTCTTTGGCGAGCTGGATCAGGTAATTGCCCAGGGTTCCCGCTGCGCCGGTAATGGCCAGGACCGAGCCTTCGGCAAGGTCCAGCTTTTCGAGGATCTGCACCGCGGTGAGGCCGTTCATCGGCAACGTGGAGGCAGCTTCCAACCCGGTTCCGGCAGGGATCCGTGCGATCGAGTCCGACGGCGCCACCAGGTACTCGGTGTAGGCGCCCCGCCGTGCGGCCCGGGGCAGGGCCAGGGCCATGACCTCGTCACCGATCCGCCAGCCGGCGCCGTCACCCACCTCGTCCACCACTCCGGCGGCGTCCATGCCCGGAATATAGGGCGGTTCCAGCCCACCCATGTCCTGGGCGCCGGTGCGCAGCACCGTGTCGGTGGGGCTGACGGCGGCGGCCCGGACGCGGATGCGGACCTCCCCGGGACCGGCGTGCGGTTCGGGTACCTCAAGTACCTCCAGGACCTCGGGCCCGCCAAAGGCGCGGATGCCGACAATCTTCACGAAGAACTCCTCTTGCTTATGCGGTTAGGCCGTGGGGCCCGGGATGATGCGCTGCTGGGCCAGGTGGTCAAAGAGCTCCAGGAAACGGTCTTCCGAATCCAGGCAGTCGGCAAAACCGGCCTGCCGGGCCTTGATGGTGGAGGAGACGTTGTCGAACTCCGAGCGGAATATGAAGTCGGCGAATTCCCAGCGGACCAGGTCCTCGTAGGGGATCGGCTCCAGGCCGTACCGTTCGGTCATCTGCTCCCACAGCCTGCCGTACTGCGGCATGGCGTCCGTCAGGGGTACGGGCTGCGGTTCCGCGTACTCCATGCCGAAATACCTGGCGAAGGCCGGCCAGAGCTGGCGCCAACGGAACTGGTCGCCGTTGGTGATGTTGTAGATTTCCCCTGCCGCAGCCGGTTCCGAACCGGCCCACACCGCGGCACGGGCCAGCAGTTCGGCGTCGGTGACCTGGTACAGGGCGTCGTATGCCGCCACCGTTCCGGGGAAGCGCAGCGGCTGGCCCAGTTCCTTGCTGATGCTCGCGTACACGGCAATGGCCATCAGCAGATTCATCGGGTTGCCGGTGGCGTACCCGATGACGCCCTCGGGCCGCAGGACGGTCAGGGAGAAACCGCGCTCCGCGGCCACCTCGCGCAGCAGGTCTTCCTGGTCGTAGTAGAAGTTGGGTTGGATCAGCCGCGGATCGCGTTCCTTCGCCGGTGCATTGAAGTACCCCAGATGGGCGCCGTACGCTTTTCCGCCCTGGTAGAGCGTGACGTGGCGCAGCGGTGCGCCGGCGGCGCGCAGCCCGTCCAGGGTGTTGCGCAGCAGGGCGGTGTTGACCTCGGACAGTTCCGCCGACGTCGGGCGCTCAATGTAGGCGCCGAAGACCAGATGGGTGGTGTCCGACGCCGGTGCCAGGCCCGCGCGGGCCTGGCCGGCATCCAGCAGGTCCACGGACAGGTGCTCCCAGTCGGCGCCGGGAACCGGCCGGCGGCTGGCGCCGCGGACCTTCCAGCCGCGGCGGACGTACTCATCTGCGGCGTGCCGTCCGATGACGCCGCCCGCACCGGCCACGAGGACCGCGCCCGGTACCGGTGCGTGGGGCCGGGCCGCCGTGCGTGCCTGGTCCTGTTCGATGATGCCGGGCCGCGGGTTGGAACCGGCATGTGATTCAGCGGCCGGTTCCGGGATGGGTTCCTGGGACATTGATCCTCCTGTTGATTCCGTCATACCTGGTCAACGGCCAGTACCTCGAGACTATCGATCATCAGCCTGCTGATGAAAACCGGGAAGCGGAATCCGGCGGACGGATCCGGCCGTGGACCGTGGGGCCGGGCAACCAAACGTAGGCTGGAAACGTGAACACTCTTATGCTTCCGGACCGCAGCTGGGCCGAGACCGCCATCCGCCGCATCGAGGCGGAAGGGGCACGCTCGGCCGATACGCACCTGTTCCAGGTCCCGGCCCCCGCCGGCTGGTCGGTGCAGATCTACCTGAAGGACGAGTCCACGCACCGCACGGGAAGCCTCAAGCACCGGCTGGCCCGCTCCCTGTTCCTCTTCGGCCTGGTCAACGGCTGGATCACCGAGGGCACCACCATCGTGGAGGCCTCCAGCGGCTCCACCGCGGTCTCCGAAGCCTATTTCGCCCAGTTGCTGGGCCTGCCGTTCGTGGCCGTGATGCCGCAGACCACCAGTGCGGAGAAGATCCGGCTGATCGAGCACTACGGTGGACGCTGCCACTTCGTCCAGGAGCCATCCGAGGTGTACGCCGCTGCGGAGGCCGTCGCAGCCAGCACCGGCGGGCATTACATGGACCAATTCACGTACGCCGAACGCGCCACTGACTGGCGGGGCAACAACAACATTGCCGAATCCATCTTTTCCCAGATGGCACAGGAGGACCACCCGCTGCCGGACTGGATAGTGGTGGGTGCAGGCACCGGCGGGACAAGTGCAACGATCGGCCGCTACATCCGGTATCACCGCTATCCCACCCGGCTGGCGGTGGTGGATCCGGAGAACTCCGCGTTCTTCCCCGCCTGGCGGAACCCGGGGGAGCCTGCCGCCGGGAAACCGTCGCGGATTGAAGGCATCGGCCGGCCGCGGCCCGAACCCAGCTTTGTGCCCGCGGTCATCGACCATATGGTCCAGGTCCCCGACGCTGCGTCGGTAGCAGCCTCGCGGCACCTGCGCCGGCTCACCGGGCTGCACGCCGGGCCTTCCACCGGAACCAACCTCTGGGGTGTCTGGCAGCTGGCGGCGGCCATGGAAGCGGACGGCCGCGCCGGAAGCATCGTCTCGCTGGTGTGCGATTCGGGGGACCGGTACGCCGCGTCCTACGGCGATGACGCCTGGCTGCAGTCCCGCGGACTGGACCCCGCGCCGGCCACGGCCATGCTGGAGGAACTGTTCCGGACCGGACGGTGGCCCGCCGGCACGAGGGATTAGAAGTCGAACATCCCGGACGGCAACGTTTCCGCCGGCAACGGGAGCGGCGGGAGGTGGCGCTTGAAGCCGATGTGGGAGGCCTCGAAGCCGAGCCGCTTATAGAAACGGTGCGCGGAGTCCCGCTGGGCGTTGGAGGTGAGCTGGACCAGCCCGGCGCCGTTCCGCCGGCCTTCGGCGACCGCCCAGTCCATCATGGCCGCACCCAGCCCGTTGGACCGGAGATCGGCACGCACATGGACGGCTTCCACCTGTAACCGGGTGGTTCCGCCTAGAGCCAGGCAGGGGATCAGCGTCAGCTGCAGGGTTCCGGCAATCCGCCCGGAGGAGTCTTCGACGGCGGCCAGGAAGTTGGCCGGGTCCGCGGCAATGGCATCGTAGGCACGCAGATACGGCTCCAGGGCATGGTTCCCTTCCCGGCCGGCCCGCTGCCCCAGGGCATCGGCCATCAGCAGCCCGGAGATCGGCCCGACGTCGTCGCGCGCCGCCCGGCGGACATGGAAGGAACCATTGAGCAATGAGGCGGGACGGATTTCCATGCCCGCCAGTCTCCACAGCACCTTAAACTGCCTTCCTCCATTGACCGGGCGGGCCGTAGCCGGGCAGGGTTAATGGGACCGGATAGGCGTTGCCGCCGCCACGAGCCGCATCCCCGGGCCGGCGGCAGACTGTAGAGAGGCAGCTGTGGGTCAAAACCTCAGGCGGGTCCGCAGAATAGCGAAGGTGCAGTTCGGGGCCGCTGAGCCCATGGACAGCTACGCCCACACCTGTGCCCGGCTCGATGCGGCGATTGCAGCCACGGCGGCGCGCCAGGATGTGCTGCGGTCCCAGGTCCGCGCGGCATGGGAAGTGATGCGCCACTACAGTGCGGTCACGCGGTCCTACGAGAGCAGGTTGAAGGCGCTGGAAGCCGTTATCGCGGAGGAGCGGCTGGAAGCCGGACAGGCCGTCGCACTCGCCGAAACCGCGCACCGCATGCACGACCTCGCGGTACGCATCGAAGCCACGGCGCGGCACCATTTTGACGTTGTCCGTGCAAAGGAATCCCGGGTGGAGGAATTGATGCAAAGACTGACAAGTTCCAAGTCGCAGTTGAAGCTGGCACGGACGGCAGAGAACCACCGAAACCGGCTGCGGACCCTCGAAGCGGCCAGTAAGCAGGACCCGCTCATCCGGATCCGCAGCCGTGACGACCTCGAGCTGCACGAGGCGGCCCGGCTGGCCCGGGAGGCAGAGGCCCTGGCTGGACTGAAGGGAGGCTGGTCCTGATGCCGGCGCAGATTCAACCCGTACTGGTGACTGTTCCGCTCAGCCCACGGCATCCCTACTCGGTCCGGACCATTGTGGGACTGAGCGTGTCAGCGGTGCTTTTCCTGCTGATGGGTGCCGGAGACCTGACCACGTTGATCATTGGATTCGGCCTCCTGGTGCATCCGGTCCAAGCCGCGACGGACAAAATGATCCTGTGGCCCCGGCAGGACCGGGCCGACGCCGAAGCCCTCACCCGGGTGGTCCGCGAGTATTTCTACAATGCCCCTGCGGTGGACGTGAAAGCGGTGCGGGAACTCGCCCGGACACGGCAGGTGCAGGTTAATGACGACAGCGGCGGGCAGTTGCGCATTGGGCTCACCGGGAGGCGGAAGCCGACGGCGGCTGGCACCAGGCCCGAGGCCAGGATCTCCTTCAAATGCGGTGATGTGGGGTTGATGGACTTCGACCGGCTGCTGCAGAACGCCGAAGGCGATCCACAGGTCCGGCGGGCGACAGACCGGATGCGCGGGACGGGCACCGGCGCGGCGGAGACCGGTACAGCGGCCTAAAGCGGAAGCACACCACAGCCGTCCCGGGCAGGATGCCAGGCCTGTGGCAGGCTTTGCGCCCGGGGACTGGGATCATGGAAGTATGCAGACTCTCAGCCTCCAGGAAGCCACCGCCCTCGCACAACAGGCAGCAGCCGTCGCCGCGGACCATATTCCCTACGGCTCCGGACTGGGCGCTCCTGCTTCCTTCACCTTGGCTTGGCTGATGGCGTCCGCCGGGCTGGAGGACGTGCGGGTGGCCAGCGGAAGCTCCGGCATGGGGGATCATTTCTGGGTGGAGACGGACCAGTGGCGCATCGATCCGACCCTGCACCAGTTCGCCCGCTTCAAGGACCGTCCACTGGTGGAACCGGTCAGTGAACCGGGTAACGTCGTCGCCGTCAAGTACCACGCCGTGCCGCGCTCGCGGCAGGAAGCGGTGCGGGAAGTGTCCTACGGCTTCCGCAATGCTGCGGAGACGGAAGCCTTCGTCAACGAGATGGCTGCGGCTATCCGCCTGTAGCCCCCGTCCGGAACCTCCGCCTGGGCCCCGGCCGCAGACGTGGAAAACTGGGAGCATGCAGCCGTTCGACAAAGTCCAGCCCATTGTCCTGCTCGTGGATAAGACCGATCCCGCCATGCACCGCGACGCGGTGGCCGCTGCCGCTGTTGCCAGCGTCCGGGCGTACATGGCGACGGGAGACAGCGAAGCGTGGGAGAACTGGCTGTACGGGCGGTTCACGAAAACCGTCCGCCGCGCCAACCCCAGCACGTTCGACCGCCTCGCTGCCCACGCGCCCTCCGGCCCGGTGGCGGTGGGAGAGGCACGGGCAATCGCCTTCCAGCCGGTGACGTACGAGCAGATGCCCAAGAACCTGGCCAAGCTGCAGGTGTCCGGAACCCAGCTGCCGGATGGCGAACCCGCGCCCTGGCCGGAGCGGGCGCCCGTGATCGTGCTGAACGCTGACCTGGAGATGTCCACGGGCAAGGCCTCCGCGCAGGCTGCCCATGCCCTGCTGTCCTGGTACCTGGCGTTGGAGCCTGCCGGACGGCAGGCCTGGCAGGAAGCCGGTGCACCCGCGGGAGTGCGCTTTACTCCGGGGGAGCAGTTCGCTGCGCTGGCTGCCCGGCCCGGGGCCGGCCCGCTGATTGTCGACGCCGGAATGACCGAGATTGCGCCCGACACCGCAACAGCGTTTGTGGCTTCGGCCAGCTTCAGTACCGCCGCCGGCTCGCACGCCTGACGCCAAGGCCACACGGACCGGGACCGTGATAAAAAGACTCAGGTGAGCGAGACCAAAAAGACCCGGACGCAGACAGCCGGACGCCGCAGCCAGCTGCCTTTCTGGTTGGTCGGCATCGCCGTCGTCCTCGTAGCTGTAAACCTGCGCCCCGGAGCGTCCTCCGTGGGACCGGTCCTGGCCGAGCTGCAGGCCGGACTGGGGCTGGATGCCACAGCTGCCGGAGTGCTGACCGCCCTGCCCGGGCTGACGTTTGCGGCGGTGGGGGCGCTCGCCGTCGCCCTCTCGCGCAAAGCCGGAATCAACGGGTCGATTGTCCTGGCCCTGGCAGTAGTGGCCGGTGGCCTGCTGATCCGTTCCCTGGTGGATTCCGCCGTACTGTTCCTGGCCCTGACAGTCCTTGCCTTCGCCGGAATGGCGGTCGGCAACATCCTGGTCCCGGCGTTCATCAAGCGCCACGCCGGCATGCACCTGCCCGTCTTGAACTCCGTGTACGGCACCACCCTCGCCCTGGGGGCCACCCTGCCGCTGCTGTTCGGGGGTGTGTTGGCCGGTTCCGGTCCGGCGGGCTGGCGGCTGAGCCTGGGGTTCTGGGGTGCCGCGGCACTGGCGGCGTTTGTGCTGTGGGCCCTCCTGGCGCTGCGGGCGGGACGGGACCCGGTGGTTGCCAGAGAACCGGGCCGGCCCAAGCGTGCCCGGATGTGGTCTTCGCCCACCGCCGTCGCCCTCAGCATTTTCTTCGGCGTGCAGTCCATGAACGCGTACGTCCAGTTCGGCTGGATGGCGCAAATTTACCGGGACGCCGGCCTGGACCAGGGGACTGCCGGATTGATGGCGGCGATCATTGCCGGGCTCGGCATACCGGGCGGCCTGATCATGCCGGCCCTCGTGGCCCGCTCCCCGAGGCTGCGGTTCTACATCGCCGGCCTGGGCGGCTTTATGCTCGTCGGCTACAGCGGCCTGCTGCTGGGTCCGGACACGCTGCCGTGGCTGTGGGCGCTCTGCCTGGGGATCGGCGGGTTTGCCTTTCCCACCGCGCTGGCCCTGATTACCGCCCGGTCCCGCGAGCCCCGGACCACCGCGCAGCTCTCCGGCTTCATTCAGCCCGTGGGCTATTTGCTGGCGGCCCTGGGACCGTTCGCGATTGGCGCCCTGCACGACATCTCGGGCAGCTGGACCCTGCCGCTGGCCATCCTCCTGGCCTCCAGCGTCGTGATGGTGGCGGCGGGGATCCGCGCCGCCGCACCCCGGTTTGTGGATGACGAGCTGGGGACTGCGCCAAAGCCCCGGTGACAGGACCCGGCGGGTCAGCGCAGGTATGAGGCGCCGTTGACGTCGATTACCGTGCCGCTGGCCCACACCGGTGCCTGCGTCGCCAGCCAGGCCACGGTTGCAGCCACTTCCTCCGGTTCCGCGACCCGGTTGAACGGACTCTGCGCCCGGATGGCGGCGCCGCTGGCTCCCTCCAATGCGGGGCGGCCCATCCGGGTGTCGACGAATCCCGGGGCGACGGCGGCGGAAAAGATCCCGTGCGGGGCCAGCGCCACGGCGAGGGACTGGGTAAGGGAGTGCAGCCCGGCCTTGCTGGCACCGTAGGCCGGGTTCTCCGGCTCTCCGCGGTAGGCGCCACGTGATCCCACGTTCACGAGCCGTCCGCCCGCCGGGCCTTCGGGCCGCTGGATGAGATGGTCGGCCATCAGCCGGCAGAGGTTCGCCGGTGCCATGAGGTTCACGTCAATGGTCTGCCGCCAGGCCTCCTGCCAGTCGGCAAAGGACCCGGACGTCACAGGCTGGGCGCGGAAAATCCCGGCGTTGTTGACCAGGACGTCCAGCCCGCCCAGCCGATCCACGGCGTCCGCGAACACCCGCTCGCACTCGGCAGGGGAGGCCAGATCTCCGACGACGACGGCGTGCCCGGTCCCGGGCAGCGCATCCGCCACTGCCTGGGCGGCCCCGGCGTCGTGCCCGGCGTGGACCGCGACCGTGCAGCCCGCTTCCGCCAGTGCTGCTGCAATTGCCGATCCGATGCCCCGGCCCGCGCCGGTGACCAAAATCTTTGTTCCCATCGCCTGAGCGTACCCGCCGGGCGCTGTACCCGCAGAGGGCTAGGGGGCCGACGTTCGTGAGGCTTCGAGCGCGCGGATCAGGGTGGCGGTGTCATAGGGTCCGTGGTGCCGGCGGTGCCCAACAAAGAACGTTGGTGTGCCGTGCAGGTCCATGGACTCGGCGTCGAGGGCATCATCCAGTACCCGGTTGCTGACCTTCGCCGAGCGCAGGTCCGCTTCGAACCGGTCCATGTCCAGGCCCAGGCTTTCGGCCACGGCCAGCAGGTCTTCGGGGAGCAGATCGTCCTGGTGCTCAAAGAGGTGGGCGCTGTAGTCCCGGAAGTGTCCCTGCCGTCCCGCGGCCTCTGCTGCTTCGGCGGCCGCGAAGGCGTGGGGATGGACCCGCGACAGGGGGAGGTGGCGCCAGACATAGCGCAGCTCGGAACCGAAATGCTCGCGCACCTCCAGGATGGTCCCGGTGGCCCGGCTGCAGAAGGGGCACTCATAGTCCCCGTATTCCACCAGGGTCAACGGAGCATCCGGGGGTCCCACAATGTGGTCCCGGGACGGGTCCACGGGCCGGGCCAGCACTTCACCCAGTGGAACGGCAGGGCGCCGCCGCTCCACGATCCGGAAGATGATGGTTCCGGCAGCAAACGCCAGCAGCGACCCGGCCAGAACGGCGACGCGTGCCTCGTTCTGCACCGCGGGGTCGTCAATGGCCAGGCCGATGATGAAGAGGGCGATGGTGAATCCGATACCGGACAGGGCGGCACCGCCGGCAATGCGGCCCAGTGTCAGGCCGGGGCCGAATTCGCCGATCCGCAGCCGGCGCAGCATTGCTGCGGCGCCGAAAATCCCGGTGAACTTCCCCAGCACCAGACCGCAGACTATGCCCCAGGCGAGCGGGGAGTGGAGGGCCCGGTCCAGCGTGGCGCCGTCCAGTTTGACCCCCGCGTTGGCCAGGGCGAACAAGGGCAGGATCAGGTAATCCACGTACGGGGTGTACGCGCTGTGCAGCCGGTCGTTGATGGAGATGGACTCCCGAACGCTGTTCACGGCGGCCCGGGCGTACCCGGAATTGGGCGACTGCCGGAAAATCCGGGTGACCTCCAGGGCACGCTCCACGTCCCGCCGGGCGGGTGGAAACACCGGGACCAGCAGGGCAATCCCGACGCCGGCCAGCGTCGGATGCACGCCCGAGGCGTAGAAGGCCAGCCAGACGAGGACCGCCAGCACGGCGTATACGGCTCCGCGCCCGTAGGGCAGATACCGGGTCAGTCCCACGGCCGCGAGCCCGGCAAAGGCCAGCAGCAGCGGTACTACTTCCAGATGGTCCGTATAGACCAGGGCAATGATGCTGAGCGCGGCGACGTCGTCGACCACCGCAAGCGTCAGGAGGAAGATCCGCAGCCGGCCGGGTACCCGGGGTCCGGTGATCGCCAGCGCACCCAGGAGGAACGCAGTGTCGGTGGAGATGACCACACCCCACGCGCCGGCGCTCGGGGTCCCGGCGGTGAACAGCAGGAAGACTGCGGCCGGTACGGCGATTCCCGCAGCGGCAGCCACCACCGGAACCACCGCCCGCGACCGGTTGGTCAGTTCCCCCAGGGCAAATTCCCGCCGTACCTCCAACCCCACCACGAAAAAGAAAACGGCCATGAGTGCGTCGTTGATCAGCTCCCGGGCCGTAAGTTCCAGGATCATGCTGCCGGCACGTACCTCAACGGTGGTTTCCCAGAACTCGTTATAGGAGGCGGCAAACGGCGCGTTGGCCCACAGCACCGCCAGGATGGTGGCCAGCAGCAGCAGGGCGGCAGGACGCTTCTCCCCAGCGCCGTTGGCGGGCGCAGCGGTGCTGGCGATGCGGTGGGGACGGGCCAGCACCGCTACACCTGTGCGGGTACGGGCTGCACCAGCTTGCTGCGAAGGCGGCCGACCAGTTCGGAGCTAAGCCCGCCCGAACGCAGCACCGCGGCGACGCCGCCCGCCCTGGCCTCGAGGGTTGCCAGCATGGACCGCATCGCGTCCGGGTGTGCGGCCAAGAGGGGATGGTCCGCGGCGATGCCGTAGCCGCTGCTGAGGTCGGTCAGCCCCAGCCGTCGGTAGACCCCGGGTAAACGGTTCTGCGTCAGGGCATAGTCCTCGGCGATGGCCTCCGGCTCAGCCCCCAGCACGGCCAGCAGTGCTGCGGCGAACAGACCGGTGCGGTCCTTGCCGGCGGCACAGTGGAACAGCACCGCACCGGGGGAGTCAGCCACGGCCTGCAGACCCCGCACGAGGGCTTCTTTCTGCGAGAGGAGAAGCTTCGCGTACCACTGGCCCACGTGCTCCGGGGAGCGCACAGAGTCCAGCAGGTGCCCGGCCGGTTCCGTCGGTGCACCCAGGGAATCGGTCAGGGGCAGGGCCAGATACTGCACGGGATACTCCGCGGACGGGCCGCGTCCGGTGCGTTCCGCTTCGTCCGCCGAACGCAGATCGATGATGGTGCGCAGGCCCGCCTCCACGAGTTCGGCCACCTGCTCCGCGGTGGTGGTCGCGACGTCGTCGGCCCTGAACACCAGGCCCGTGCGGATCTTCCCTCCCTCCACGGAGATCCCGCCCAGATCCCGCAGGTTCGCCAGCGGTGTCGGGGCAGGAACGATGGGTTTAGGCATGGCAGGTTTCCTCCCGGGTGCCGTCCGCCGGACACGGCCGGCGGCGTGTGTGGGCACCATCTTAGGCACGATCGACAGCGTGCGCGGGGCCCCGAGTATGAGGCATGGCTCACATGGAGATAGGGTGAATTTGATCTCGTTCTCTGAAAGGTTCCACCATGCACCGCCGTATTTCCCATCCCGGACTCCAGAAACTCGTGATGACCGCCGAGCAGGCCGCAGCCATGATCCAACCGGGAATGACGGTGGCGATGAGCGGTTTCACGGGGGCCGGCTACCCCAAAGCCGTTCCACAGGCGCTCGCCGCACAGATGGAAGCGGCGCATGCCAAGGGTGAAGACTTCCAGATCAAGGTCCTCACCGGTGCCTCCACCGCGCCGGAACTCGACGGTGTGCTGGCCAAGGCCGGCGGCATGGAACTGCGCCTGCCCTACCAGTCCGATCCCACGCTGCGGAAGCGGATCAACGACGGCGAACTCGAGTACATCGACATCCACCTGGGGCACGTGGCCCAGTACACCTGGTTCGGGTTCTACGGGCATGTGGACCTGGCCGTGATCGAGGTGGTCGGCATCAACGAGGACGGCAGCCTCATCCCGTCCTCCTCGGTGGGGAACAACAAAACCTGGCTTGAGCAGGCGGACAAGGTCATCATCGAGGTGAACCGCCAGCAGCCGGAAGCCATGGACGGCATGCACGATGTCTACTACGGCACCGCACTGCCCCCGCACCGCAAGCCGATCATGCTGGTGAACCCGGATGACCGCATCGGCGAGCCCTACCTGCGCCTGGACCCGGAAAAGGTCATCGCCGTGGTGGAAACCGACGCACCGGACCGAATGACGCCCTTTGCCGCGCCGGATGAGACCTCCCAGCAGATCGCCGGGCACCTGCTCGATTTCTTCGACTCCGAAATCAAGGCCGGACGGCTGACCAATAAACTCCTTCCGCTGCAGTCCGGGGTGGGCAACATCGCCAACGCCGTCCTCGCCGGACTCTCCACCGCCGGGTACACGGGGCTCACGGCCTACACCGAGGTGATCCAGGACGGGATGCTGCACCTGATCCGCGACGGCGTGATCCGGGTGGCCTCCGCAACGTCCTTCTCGCTCAGCCCCGCCGGCATCGAGGAATTCAACTCCAACATCGACTTCTACCGCAAGCGCATCATCCTGCGGACCCAGGAGATCTCCAACCATCCCGAACTGATCCGCCGGCTGGGGTGCATCGCCATGAACGGGATGATCGAAGCCGACATTTATGGCAACGTGAACTCCACCCACGTGGCCGGCACTGCCATGATGAACGGCATCGGCGGCTCCGGGGACTTTGCCCGCAACGGCTTCCTCTCCGCCTTTATGTCCCCGAGCACGGCCAAGGGCGGGAAGATCTCCGGGATCGTCCCCATGGCCGCGCATGTGGACCACACCGAGCACGACACGATGCTCATCATCACCGAGAGGGGCCTGGCCGACCTCCGCGGCCTCTCACCCAAGCAGCGGGCACGCGTCATCATCGACAAATGCGCCCATCCGGACTTCCAGCCGCTGCTGCAGGACTACTTTGAGCGTGCCAGCCGGGACAGCCTCGGCAAGCACACACCGCACCTGCTGGACGAGTCCCTGGCCTTCCACCAGCGGTACGTGGAAACGGGAACCAGCCTGCCGGAGCCTGCGGGCCTTTAGGTCCCCGAGCTGAGGGGCGCCTAGTTTCCCCGCAGCCGGTTCAGCTCGCGGCGGTCCTTCTTGGTGGGGCGCCCCGCGCCCCGGTCCCGGACCGGAATCCCCAGCGCCGGGGCGGCGGGCCGGGCGGGCGTGTGGTCGGTGAAGCAGTGCGACGCTGCCTCCGCGCCGACGCGTTTGGCTATCAGTTGCCGCACCTCCAGGATCCGCTCGAAGCCGGGCTGCCGGATCCGGACGGTGTCCCCGGGCTGCACCGGCTGCGCCGCCTTGGCCGGATTGCCGTTCAGCCGGACGTGGCCGGCACGGCATGCGGCAGTAGCCGCGGAGCGGGTTTTATAGGCCCGGACAGCCCAGAGCCAGGCGTCCACCCGGACGGTTTTGGAAGTGCTTGCTGGAATGCTCATGGGAATTCCGAGTCTAGCGAAGTCCGCGCAGCCGGGCAGCGTCATCCAGCGCCTGCTGCTGTTCCGCAGTCACTACGGACCCGACGACGACGGCAGCCACCCCGGTCCCGGCCGTGCCCTCCTCCACCGCCGCATCCGGGGCAGCGGCGAGCAGGGCACGAACCTCCGCCGGGGTGTAGGGGACCGGCACCCGGGTGTGTGCCACGGTGTGGCAGGTGGGACACAGCGGCACCAGGTCCGACACCGGATCCAGGGTGTACCCGGCCGGCAGGTCCGGGCCCGGCACCAGATGATGCACCTGCAGCAGGGCCTGGGTTCCGGGGCCATACCGCTGGACGGGGACCAGCCCGCAGGCCGCGCAGCTGTCGCCGTGGTAGGCCAGGCACAAGCGCCGCGCCTCGGCGTCGTGCTCGTATCTATTGGTGGGCTGCAGGACGAGGGCCTGGGCATCCAGCGTTCCCGGGACCGGGCAGAGGGGATCCGGTCCGGAACCGAGGAACCCGGACCACAACCGGCGCAGCGCGGGAACCGAGGCAGGGGGAACGGCCGCAGCGCCGCCGTCGGACAGGGCCGGCAGGGCCGGCACGCTTTCCTGCAGAAGCACCGCCGGCAGTTCCTCGCCCAGAGGCAGCAGCAGATCGAAGTCCACCGTGACGGCTCCGGGTCCGCCGTGGTTTTCGTCGGAAGAGACGATGCCGTGGCCCGCCAGTCCACGCGGCCCCCGCCCGCTGTTTCCCCACAGCACGAGCCAGACCTCGGCGCCGGGTGCCGGCCGGGCTCCGGACAGTGGAACACTCCGGCGGACGGTTCCGCCGCCGGCTACGGTGCTTACGGCAGGGCCGTAACCGCCCGGCCAGGGATCCGGCAGGTCAGCATTCCACGGGAGAAGGACGGAAGGCACCGGTCAGCGGGGCTGATAGGTAAGGCAGTCCGCCAGTTCGGCGCCGGGCCCCACCCGGACATCATGGGCGTCGCACATCAGGTGGTTGTTGAACCGGCACTCGTTGCGCTGGCAGGCGCCCACCTGGGCGAGGACCTTCGGCAGGCCACCGGTCGCAGACGTGTCAATGAAGGTGGCGCAGCTGGCGTGGTCCGGAGTGCCGCCGACGGTGATGGCGTAGGCGGTGCAGCCCTCGTGGTTGAAGTCGCAGCTGGACACCGTGCAATCCTGCACGTGGGCAACATGATCGGTCATGGTTCCTCCCAAAAGGTGGTCATTCGTTCCGTGCCTGGTGTCGAACGTACCACCGCCGCGCGGGAATAATTAGCGCGAATTTCCCTACCCTATTAGGCGGGTTTGGCCTGTGCCGTCCAGTTGGGTAGAACGGAAGGATGACCGCACCACGGGCCTCAGCCGCCGCCGAATTCCACCTCGCAGCGCGCGGGCAGGGCCTGGACCTGGATGCCGGGCAGCTGGCCGTCCTGCCGGCGTTGGCCCGGGCTGCGGACGCGGCCCGGTCCCCGGAACCCGCGCCGGACCAGTCCTCCGTCTACCTGTGGGGGCCGCCGGGGCGCGGCAAGACCTGGCTGCTGGACACCCTGTTCGCTTCCGTGGACATCCCGGACAAGCGCCGGCTGCATTTCCACGACTTCTTCCGGGAACTGCACGCCCTCGTTTTCGCCGGCTACGGGAACCCTGGGTACCGGCAGGATTCCGCCTTCGCCGCAGCACTGGACCGGATGCTGGGTTCGGTGCGGCTGCTGTGCTTTGACGAATTCCATGTCAACGACCCCGCCGATGCCGCCTTCATCACCCGCCTGCTCCGCACCGTACTGGACCGCGGGATTGTCCTGGTGGCCACGTCCAACTACGCGCCGGAGGAACTGCTGCCGGACGAAATGTTCCACCATCTCTTCGAACCCGGGATTGCCCTGATCACCCAACACCTGCAGGTCAGGGCACTGGACGGGGAAGTGGACTACCGCACCGTTGCCCGCTCCCGCCACGCCTCCGGTTTCGCCGCCGGGCACCACCTGCGCAGCGACGGCGCCGGGATGATGGCCTCCGCAGGGCTGGTCCCTCCCGCCCCGGCGGAAGCGGTGAAGCTGACGCCCGGTACCCGGACCCTGCGGGCGCTGCGGGCCGACGGCGCGCAGCTGTGGTTCGATTTCGAGGACCTCTGCCACGCCCAGTCCGCCACCTCGGATTACCTGTCCCTGGCCCAGTCGCACCGGCACTGGGTGATCAGCGGAGTGCCGGCAACCGGCGGATCCAACCCCTACGGCTGGCAGCGCTTCGGCAACGTCGTTGACGTGCTGTACGACGCCGGGTGCCGCCTGGACGTCATTGGGCTGCCGGATTACGACGGCGTGTTCCCCGGAACGGCGCATTCCACCGACCTGGCACGGATCCGCAGCCGGTTCGGGATGCTGCAGGCACTGCCGCAGCCCGAGCCGGGGTGGCTGGGCAGCTAGGGCCGGACGCCCGGCGCTAGCTGCCGTCGTCGGCGAGGTTTTCGGCGTCCGCCAGCTTCTGCCGGGCCTTTTCCGCCGTCCGCCGGGCGGAACGGGAGGCGCGCCGGGCCTGGTCCCGCTCGCGCTCCAGTTTCCCGGAGCGCCGGTCCACGGCGGACACTTCCCGCTCGAGCTGGCGGATCCGTTCCCGCAGTTCGTCGATCTCATCCGTGAGTTCGTCCCGGTGGCCGGCGGATTCGTCCACCGCCCGCTGGGCGGTGTCGAGTGCTTCCTGCGCCTGCTGCTCCGCGCCGGCCGCTTCGTCCAGCTCAACGCGGGCCGTCCGGACGGCCCGCTGTGCCTCGGCCTGCCGCCGTCGTACCGCGGCGCTGTCCTGGCTGCCGCCCTTGGAACCGGAGGTATCCTTCGCACTGCGTCCGGCCGGGGTGCGGGAGCCCGCCCCGGCGCCGTGCGGCACCGAATCGGGGTCGGCAACCGCGCCGTCCAGGTCCACCTCTTCCCAGCCGCTGGCGGCGAGGGACCGGACCAGCTGGCCGCTGGCGACGACGTCGGCTGCCGAGGGGTCGGTCATTGCTGCCCAGAGGGTCTGTTCGGCCTCGCCGGCCAGGGTTTCGCTGACGGGGTGGTCCAGGTCCGCAGCCAGGTCCCGTGCGTCCCGGATGATGGCGCGCAGCAGCCGTTGGCGTTCGGTGCTGAGCCGGCGCAGCTGTTTCTGGTCCAGATCCTCCTGGGCCTCCCGCAGGGCCGCCCCCAGTTCCAGCACCTGCCCAAGCTCTTCCTGCCGCTGGTGGGCCAGCAGGTTGACCAGCCAGGCCGCCGTCGACGGTTTCGGAAGGGCCTTGATGCGGGTGGCCAGATCCTTGTTCCCGGCTTTCCCGGCCGCTGCGGCCTTGGCATTGCGGGCGGCGGTGAACTCAGCGGGCAGCAGCGAATAGAGGTCGGCGACGGCCGTGCCAAGCGAAGAGGGGCCGGCGTCGTCGGCGCTCACGCGAAGAGGCCAAACCGGCCCAGTGCCACCACCAGGGAAAGCACCATCAGGATGACGGCGAGGGCAATCCGGTTCCTCTCGCCGCGGCGCACATGGACCAGGACGGCCAGCGCCATCAGCACCGCCAGTGCGGAGGCTGCCACCGCCGTCAACACGGGCAGGACGCCGGTGACCCCGGGGAGGATCAGGCCGAGGGCTCCCAGGACTTCGAGGACGCCGATTAGTTTTACGGTTCCTGCGGAGAAGTCCTCCGGCCAGCGGAGGTTCTCCTTGAGGCGGTCATAGCCCTGGAAGATCTTCATAAAGCCGACCCCGGCAAACAGCAATGCCAGTACCAGTTGAACAAGCCACAAGAGCAGAGACAGCATGGGTACCTAAGCGTCTTTCTGTGTACGGGCGGGGGTCGGCGCACGGAACCACTGGGGAAACTACTGGGGAACCACTATGGAACCATCACCATCCAAGCATGGTCTGTCTGCCGGGAACTGCGCAATAAACCGGCGTGGCGCGGTGCGGTGCCTAGCCCACCCGGATCCAGGCGCTGCAGTCCTGCAGCAGGTACCCGTCCCAAACGGCACCGTTCCGGCTGCAGGCAATCAGCTCTCCCGCCGGCAGCTGCACATCCGTTCCACCCATGTTCATAACGGCAATGACATTGCCGTTGGCGAAGGCAAGCACCTGCTCGGAGTCGTAGCCGGGCCACCAGGCCAGGGAACCGTTGCCCAGGTCCAGCTCGCGGCGCAGGTCCAGGGCGATCCGGTAGAGGTTCAGGGTTGAGTCCGGGTCCTCCCGCTGCACACCGCGGGCCAGCTCGCCCCACCCCTGTGGCTGCGGGAGCCAGGATTCCCCGGTTCCGTTGAAGCCGAAAGCCGGACCGTCCGGTGTCCATGGCAGCGGAACACGGCATCCGTCCCGGCCCAGCCGTTCGCCGGCGGTGCGGTGGTACGTGGGATCCTGGCGGAAGGCGTGATCCATCTGGGTGTGGTCCGGCAGGCCGAGTTCCTCGCCTTGGTAGAGGTAAACACCGCCGGGCAGTGCCAGCATCAGCAGCGTGGCGGCGCGGGCACGGGTAATGCCAAGGTGATGGTCAGGCTGGGTATCCGCCGCGCCGATACCGTCGCCCGGGCGTTCCTGCCAGCCGGTTTGGCCGAAGCGGCTGGTGTGCCGGACGACGTCGTGGTTGGAGAGCACCCACGTGGTGGGTGCCCCGACCCGGTCGAACGCACGCAGGCTGGACTCGATGACTTCCCGCAGCGCGGGCGCGTGCCAGGGGTGGTGCAGGTAGGCGAAGTTGAATGTCTGGTGCATTTCGTCGGGCCGGACCCAGTCGGTGAGGCGTTCGATGGGGTCGATGGTCGCTTCGGCGCAGAGCACCCGGTCGCCGTCGTAGGAGTCCAGGATCTTCCGCCAGGACCGGAAGATGTCGTGGATGCCGGGCTGGCCGAACATCGGGGCCGCGTCGCCGGGGAACCCTTCGGAGGAGGACCCGTCGGCGCGTCCGCCCCAGTCCGGGAGCCCGGATTTCTTGATCAGGGCGTGGGCGACGTCGACGCGGAACCCGCCGACGCCGCGGTCCAGCCAGAACCGCAGGATCTTCTCGAACTCGGTGTGCACGGCGGGGCTGTCCCAGTTGAAGTCCGGCTGGGAGGTATCGAACAGGTGCAGGTACCACTGCCCGGGGGTGCCGTCGGGTTCCGTAACGCGGGTCCAGGCGGGGCCGCCGAAGTGCGACTGCCAGTTGTTCGGCGGGTTTTCACCGTGTTCTCCGGTGCCGTCGCGGAAGATGAACAGGTCCCGGGCCGGGGAGCCGGCGGGGGAGGCGAGTGCAGCCTGGAAGAGGGGGTGCTGGTCGGAGCAGTGGTTGGGGACCAGGTCCACGATGATGCGGATGTTGTGGCGGGAGGCTTCGGCGACGAGGGCGTCGAAGTCGTCCAGGGTGCCGAAGAGGGGGTCCACGGAGCAGTAGTCGGCGACGTCGTAGCCGGCGTCCTTCTGGGGTGAGCGGTAGAAGGGGGAGAGCCAGATGGCGTCGATGTCGAGTTCGGCCAGGGTGGGGATCTCGGCGGTGATGCCGGGCAGGTCGCCGATGCCGTCGCCGTTCAGGTCACGGAACGAGCGCGGGTAGATCTGGTAGATCACCGAGGACCGCCACCATTCACGGCCGGTGGACGCCGGGTGGACGGGAACTAATTCGGTCAAGGAATCATCAAGAACGGTCCGGAACATTTGGCTATCCTAGGTGCGCAGGAGCCAGGACCGAAACGTTTCCTTTTGTGTGTCGCTAACGGTTTGAATTTCCCCTTGATTACGGGCACTAGGGACGAAATAAGACTTTTCGAAGGTGTTTTCCGCCTTTTGATATCAGCTGGTTCTGCCGGCTGGAGCACACGCCAACGGGGTGCCGCCGTCGTTCCGCCATGTTGTCCGGGCCTGGGCTGAAGCTCAGAACCCCGCCACGGGACGGGGGCGGTAGGACTCCTCCAGAGCGGCGAATTCCTCTTCGGTCAACTGGATATCCAGGGCCGCGATGTTGTCATCCAGGTGGGAAGCCGCCGTGGCACCGATCAGCGGGGAGGCGACCACAGGATTCGCCAGCACCCAGGCGAGGGCGATCTGGGCGCGGGTTGCACCGCGGCCCTCGGCGACGTTGCCCACGGCATCGGTGATGCTGTGGTCCGCTTCTTCGTTGCCGCGGTAGAGCTCATGGCCCTGCTCGTCGTAGCCCTGGCGCACCGTCCGGGCCCCCCACGGGCGGGCCAGGCGGCCGCGTGCAAGCGGAGAGTAAGGCAGCGCCCCAATACCCTGGTCCGCGCAAAGCGGAAACATTTCCCGTTCCTCTTCCCGGTAGAGGAGGTTGTAGTGGTTCTGCATCGTAATGAACTGCGCCCAGCCGTGCTTGTCCTGCAGGGACAGTGCCTTGGCGAATTGCCAGGCGTGCATGCTGGATGCACCCAGATACCGGACCTTGCCGTCCCGGACCAGCTGGTCAAGGGTTTCGAGGGTTTCTTCCAGTGGGGTGCTCCCGTCCCACCGGTGCACCTGGTAGAGGTCGATGTACTCAGTGCGCAGCCGCCGCAGGCTCTCCTCCACCTGCCACAGGATGTGTTTGCGGGACAGCCCCCACCCGTTGGGTCCTGGCCCCATTTCGCCGTGTACTTTGCTGGCGATCACCACTTCTTCCCGCCGGCAGTATTCCGCAACTGCCGCTCCCAGAATTTCCTCGCTGTGGCCGGCGGAATACACATTGGCGGTATCGAAGAAATTGATCCCGAGTTCCACCGCGTGCCGCAGCAGGGATTTGGCCTCATCCTCCCGGAGGGTCCACGCGTGTGCGCCCCGGTCCGGGGAACCGAACCCCAGGCAGCCCAGCCCGATGGCCGAGACCGTAGCCCCTGACTTGCCGAGCTTGCCGTATGTCATCGAGTTCATCCGCTGGCCTCCGCTGCTGCCGTGCCGGTTCGATTACCGAGATGCTACCGGGGCCGGGGCTCCGCCGGGTAGACAGGACGCGGAAGGGCTCCCGGCAGCCGCCCACACGGACCTATACTGGCGCACATGGTCGCCGGAACGGGTACCGAAAGCCGCCGCAGCTTCACGGCGGGGGAAGCACTGATGCTGCCGCCGCTGCATGAGTTGGCAGGCGTCGCCAAAGTGGCGCAGCCGAAGGAAGGCCAGCGCACGGAAGTCCGTTACGACACCACTGACCGGGCCCTGAAACGGCACGGGGTCCGTCTTTCCCGAATCACGGACCACGACGGCGGCGCCCGCTGGGAGCGCAGCGCGGTATCCCTGGACCCCTCCATACGCGTCAGCGCCGGGCAGGATGCCGGGATTCCACCCGAAGATGCGGTCATACCGCCGGAGCTCATGGAGGACGTCCAGGCGGTTGCCCGGGGGCGGGAGCTGCTCCCGGTGGAAACCCTCACGACCAGCTTCCTGGACTACGGACTTTTGGACGCTACGGGTGCGGTCCTGGGCAGCGTTACGGACGAACGCCTCGTGGGAAGCGGGCCGGATACCCCCGGAAGCGGGCGCCGGGTCTGGGTGGTCCGTGCCGGTGACGAGGGCTTGGCTGAGGCGGCGGAGGCCGTCCTCCTCGCCGCCGGTGCCGCCCTGACCGGACCCGGGACCGCGGAGGAACCGGAGCTGGAGCAGGCCGGGCCGGACACCGCAGGGACCGGTGCCGTTCCGCTGACCACAGACGGTCCGGTGTCCGCCGTGTTGCTGCAGTACCTGCGCGCGCAGTTCGACGAGTTGCTGCGGCACGAACCCCGGGTGCGCCGGGGGGAAGCGGACGGAATCCACAAGATGAGGGTGGCCACCCGGCGGCTGCGCTCGGCCCTTTCCAGCTACCGCAGCACGATGGACCCCCAGCCGGGGAACACCTTGCGTGAAGAGCTGCGCTGGCTTGCGGGAGTCCTCGGCCAGGCCCGGGATGCCCAGGTGATGCGGCACCGGCTCCAGCAGCTCATTGCTGACGAACCTGGCGACCTGGTGATGGGCCCCGTTGCCGCCCGCGTGGATGAAGAACTGCTTTACGAGTATCGGCAGGCGTACGGACAGATCCGGGAAGCACTGCACTCCCGGCGGTACTTCCAGGCGTTGGATGCGTTGGAAGCACTGGTGGACGGCCCCTCCTGGACCGGAACGGCCCGGGAGCCGGCAGGCCCTGCCTCCGCCCGCATGATCCGGCGGGACCGGAAACGCCTGCACCGCCGGGTACGCGCTGCCCGGACCCAGGAAGGTGAAGCCTATGCAGAGGCGCTGCACGATGCGCGCAAGGACGCCAAGCGGCTGCGTTACGCGGCCGAGGTCTGGGGTCTCGTGCAGCCCAAGGACGCGAAGGTCATGGTGGACGCCGCCGAGCATGTGCAGAAAATCCTTGGTGAGCACCAGGACAGTGTGGTGACCCAGGGGTACCTGCGGCGCATGGGGGCAACGGCGTCGGCCGCCGGTGAAAACGGATTCACCTACGGCCGGCTCCATGCGCTGGAACAGGTCCGCGCCCGGGCCGCGCAGGAGCGCTTTGACCATGCCTGGAAAGGCTTCCCTTCCAAACCCTGACCGGAGCCGTTATCTGGACCCTGCGGGAGAGTCCGACGTACCCTGCTTTAAACCGGGGGACCTCGACGGAGGAATTCGAATGGAATCGCCCTGGGCTCCGCTGCGCCGGAGGATGTTCCTCATCCTGTGGCTTGCGCAGCTGGGCTCCAATATCGGCACCTGGATGCAGACCGTGGGCGCCCAGTGGTTCCTGGTGGAAACCAGCGACAACCCCGCCCTGGTTTCCCTGGTCCAAACCGCGAACCTCGCGCCCTCGCTGCTGCTGGGACTTATTGCCGGTGTGCTGGCAGACGCCTTCAACCGACGGCGGCTGATCCTGGGCGCCAATATTTTCGCTGCCGGTGCCGCCTCCGTACTGACAGTCGTGGCCGCCCTGGGCCTGCTGGACCCGGATTCGCTGCTGCTGTACACGTTCCTCATCGGCTGCGGCATGGCGCTGAGTGCACCTGCGTGGCAGGCCATCACACCCACCCTCGTGCCCCGGGAGGAAATCCAGGCGGCCGCGGCCCTCGGCAGCGTGGCCATGAACACCGCCCGCGCTGTGGGCCCGGCGGTGGCCGGTGTGCTGGTGGCCCTGGCAGGTCCGGCTTTTGTGTTCGGGATAAACGCACTGTCCTTCATCGGCACCTCGCTTGCGATCTACAGCTGGCGGGCGCCCCGCGACGATCCAGCCGAGCGGGAACACATGGGGGAGGCGCTGGCCGCAGGAATCCGGTACATCCGGGCAGCCCCGCTCATCCGGCGGATCCTGCTGCGGTCCGGGTTGTTCATTTTCCCGGCCAGTGCCCTGTACGCCCTGCTGCCCGTAGCCGTCAACGGCCATATTGGACTGGGGTCGGCGGGGTACGGGTTGCTGCTGGGAGCGTTGGGCTTCGGTGCCGTACTGGGCGTGGTGCTCCTGCCCCGGCTGCGCTCGATCCTGCCGGATAACGTGCTGCTCGGGGCCAGCGCCGTGGCTTTTGCTGCCGGAACCTTTGCCGCCGGTTACCTGCCAGCGTGGGCCGTGGCACTGCTGTTGGTGCTCGCGGGGTTCGCCTGGATCTCCACGTTCTCCACCTTGAACGCCGCAATGCAGCTGACCCTGCCCGAATGGGTCCGTGCCCGCGGTTTGTCCGTCTATCTCATGGTTGCCTCGGGGGCGCAGGCCGTCGGCGCCGTCTTCTGGGGGTCCGGTGCCACCGGCGCCGGGTACGCGCCCACCCTGGCCTTCGCCGCCGGTGTCCTGGTGCTGGCAGGAGCCAGTGTCCTGGTGCTTCCCCTGCTGCCGGGAACCGGCCGGTTGGACCGCCGCGTGGCGGGGGCGGAACTGCACCTTCCGGCAGCAGCCAGTGAGCCGGACCCCGCAGCCGGTCCCGTGACCGTCCTTATTTCCTACGAGGTGCCGGCGGAGCGGAACGCCGATTTTGTGGATGCAATGCACAGAGTCCGCCTGTCCCGCATGCGCACCGGTGCCACCGACTGGGAACTGGTGCATTCAGTCACTGACCCGGACCAGTTTCGGGAAATCTACGACGTGCCGACCTGGCGGGAATATCTGCGGCAGGAACAGACCCGGACCACGGGGGAGGACCGCCGGATTATCCAGGATGCGTGGGACCTGGCTGAGGCGGAACCCCGGGTCAGATGGTTCCTGCCCGCGTCCGCCTAAGCGTTCGGTCCGGCGCCGGTGCAACGGATAGACTGGGAGCCGGTTCGAAGGCCGTTTCCGCGGCGGGCCGGCGCGTTGGTTGCGATGCGCTGAAAACGATGCAGTGAACAAACCATTAGTTGAGGTATTTTGCGAGATTTTAGTGCACGCCTGGCCACTGCCGAGGAGATCGCCAACTGGGATAAGCACGTGCTTGCCAACCCCGGCGGCGGCAATGTCCTCCAGTCTGCATCCTTCGCGGAAGTTAAGTCCCACCACGGCTGGAATCCCGTTTACCTGGCTTTCACCGGACCCGACTACGTCACCTACACGCTGGCGATCGAGAAAAATGTTCCGGTACTCGGCAGCCTTTGGTACCTGATCAAGGGACCCGACGTCGCCGCCCCCGAAGACGTGCCCCTGGTGGTCGAGGCCCTGACCCGGTTCATTAAGCAGACCCGCCGCAAGGTTTTCGCGATCAAGGTCGAGCCGGACATCGTGGACAGCGAAGAGGTCCAGGCGCTGTTCACCGGCGCCGGATTCATCAAGACCTTCAACCTGCAGCCCAACGATTCAACGGCGCTGCTGGACACGACGCCGGACGAAGAGCAGCTGCTCAAGAACCTCTCCTCGCGCGGCCGCAACGCCGTCCGGCGGGCCATCCGTGAAGGCGCAGACGTCCGCCGTGTGGAGCCCACCGAAGAAAACATGCGCACCATGTACCGCCTGATGGCCCACATTGAGGACCGCTCCGCGGCGCGACTGCGTTCCTACGAGTACTACCACCGCTTCTGGTCCAACTTCGTGGCTGCCGGGCAGGGGCGCTTCTACTTTGCGTTCGAGGACGGCGAGCCCACGGTGGGTGCCTTCGTGATTGCGTACGGCAACAAGGGAACGTACAAGGACGGCGGATCCAAGCCACGCCGTTCCCAGTATGGTGACTCCCATCTGGTCCAGTGGA
The DNA here is from genome assembly GCF_030373105.1 of Arthrobacter sp. zg-Y877. Lineage (NCBI taxonomy): Bacteria > Bacillati > Actinomycetota > Actinomycetes > Micrococcales > Micrococcaceae > Arthrobacter > Arthrobacter sp. zg-Y877. Next base: position 616,120 of record NZ_JAUCPU010000003.1, on the reverse strand, counting down.
CGGCGATCACCGAGCTCAAGGACGAGTGCGGCATCACCTCCTACGACTTCTGCGGTACTCCGCCCAGCAGCCAGCTCAAGGACAAGAGCCACCCGCACCACGGACTCGGCCTGTTCAAGACCAGTTTCTCGAAGACCGTCACCGATTTTGTGGGCTGCTATGACTTTGTGGTGGATCCGGTTCGCTACCGTATCTGGAACACCATCGGAGAACGGGTGGCGCGGCAGATTTACTGGCGCCGCCACCAGCAGCCGTTCTACTAAGCAGCAGTTCCACCAGGCAATACCCCGGGCAGGGTCCCGGAACAGGCGAAAGGGCTAGTCCTTGGAGAACACATCCGATCCGGGTGGGCGCAAGCCCGGATCGAATCCGGATTCGGCACCGAACCCGGACCCGGCCGCGGGGCTTATCCCGCTGATCAGCATGCCGGCGGGCCGCCGCGTCCAATCCGGAAAACGCCAGGCGGGAACACCGCCCGAAAAGGCGCAGCCCGGAAAGGTGCAGCCCGAAAAGGCGCAGCCCGGGAAAGCACAGTCCGGAAAGGCACAGTCCGGGAAAACGTCAGGTAACGGCCGGAAGCGCCAGGCCGAACGGCCGACGTCGGGCATGGAACCGGGTCAGCCGCCCGCCACCACTGACATGCCCACCACCGCCCTGCGCAGCACCCGGCCCAAACCGCCGCCACCCACAACGTCGGTGGTCCGGCCGGCCGGATCCAGGATCCCCCGGCCCCAGACCAACCGCATCCGGACGACGGCCGACCCGGGCGAGAAACGCCCCCCGCGCCCGCGTAGGACGGCACCGGCAGGTCCCGCACCGCTGGGTTCCCCGGCGGTCCGGGCCGACCGCTCCTCTGCCGCAGCACGGCGGATGCTGCGCAAACTCGTCCAGGGGGAAAACCCGCCAACCCAGGCCATGTCCATTGTGGAGCGGCTGGCGGGCAGCCCCTACGCCAACCCGCTGGTGCGCACCGGAGGTCCGGACGCGAGTGCCCGCAAAACCCTGGATCTCGCGCTGGGCATGGCCGAGTCCATGTTCCGCTACGGCGCCGGTGCCCTCGAAGTGGAAACCGCCATCATCGCGGTGACCGCCGCTTTCGGGCTGGAAAGCATCGAAGTGGACATCACCAACCAGTCAGTGCTGCTGAACTACTCCCCGAAGGACCAGACCCCCATCACGGTAATGCGCGTGGTGCGGTCCTGGACGAATAACTATGCCGGCCTGGGCCTGGTTCACCAGCTGGTGACGGAGATTATCGACGGCGGGCTCTCCCGTGCCGAGGCGTCCAACCGGCTTAACGAGATCACGCACCAGCCCAAACCGTTCCCCCGCTGGGCGGTCACGGCGTCCGCAGGTGTCTTCGCCGCAGCCATCGTCGGGTTTATCGGCGGTGGTCCGCTGGCGTCCCTGGTGGGATTCACCGGCACCGTGATGGTCAGCCTCCTCCAGCGTGTGCTGGGCAGGTGGCGGGTTCCGGACTTCTTCACGACGGCGGCCAGCGGCTTCGTGGTCACGGCCATGGCCATGCTGTTCTGGTCCATGGAGGTGCCGATTTCACCCGGCATTGTCGTCGCGGGCGGAATTCTCGTGATGCTGCCCACCGGCCGCCTGGTTTCCGCGGTGCAGGATGCGATCAACGGGTTCCCCGTCACGGCATCGGGCCGGTTCCTGTCTGCGTTCCTGACGTTCGGCGCCCTGGTGGCCGGCATTGCCGTGGCGCTTGTCCTGGGAGTCATGTTGGGAATGGGGAGGCTGAACGTCACCGATGTGGCTTCCTCGCAGTATTCCTTCGCCGTGACCCTGCTGTTGCTGGCCCTTGCCTTGGCCGCCATCTGCGTGGTGGAGCAGTCCCCGCGCCGGCTGGTCCTCCCCACGGTCCTCATCGGCGTGGCCGGATTCCTGGTCTACCAGGCGGCGGAAGCAGGCGGCATGGGTGCGCGCCTGACCCCGGCGGTCTCTGCCATCTTCATCGGCATGGTGGCCCGCATCGTGGCCCTGCGGATGGGGGCCCCGCAGCTGATCGTCGCCGTGCCCGCAGTCCTGTTCCTGTTCCCGGGACTGGCGATCTTCCGGTCCATGTACGGCCTGAGCATCGGGACCGACGAGATGTACCAGGGGGTGGTGGGGCTCTTTGACGCGCTCACCGTCATCCTGGCCATTTCCGGCGGCGTGGTGCTGGGCGACAACCTGGGCCGCCCCTTCACCCGGAACCTGAACGGCAACGACCGCCGCAACCGCCGGCGTTAGCTGCCCACACAGCAAAGAGCCCGTCCCCGCTGCTGCGGGGACGGGCTCTTTGCTGTGTGGCACCGTTTCCGGTTGGCTACAGGATCTTGCCGACGGGGGTGCGCTTTTCCGCCTGGAAAACGTCTTCGGAACGCCCGGCAGCCCAGTACCCGGACAGGGATACCTGCCGCCGTTCCAGCCCCCGGTGGCTGAAGAGGACATCCCGGAGGGACTTCATGACCTCCCGCTCACCGTGCGCAAAGACCTGCACGGCGCCGTCCCGCCAGCGCACGGTGGACACGGCATCGGTCAGCAGCCGGCTCCGGCCGGCCGGAGTGTCACCGCGGTGCAGCCACGTCAGCTCAACGCCGGCAGGTTTCTCCACCGGCTGCTGGTCCTGCGGTCCGGCGACCTCGACGAAGGCGTGCCCGACGGCGTCCTGCGGCAGGGCGCGGAGCACGGTGGCCACAGCGGGGAGAGCCGATTCGTCGGCAGCCAGGAGGTACCAGTCGGCGTCGGGGTCCGGGTTGAAAGCTCCACCGGGCCCGGAGAAGGTCAGCGGTTCGCCTGCCTGCGCCGAGGCTGCCCACGGCCCGGCCAGGCCTTCATCGCCATGCACTACGAAATCGATACTGACTTCCCGTGCCTGGTGGTCCACATTCCGGATGGTGTAGGTACGGGACACCGGCCAGTGCTCACGTTCGCTCCGGGACCGGAGGGTTTCCAGGTCCTCCGACCCGTCGATCGGGCGGCCCTGCGGCCCGAACCAGATTTTGCAGTAGGCATCGGCGCAGGAATTCGGCTGGAACCGGTCAAAGCCGGGGCCGCCGGCCACCACCCGGACCATGTGCCCGCTGATCTGCTCGCGCCGGAGAACCTCAAGGGTCACGAGCGGGCGCTGCCGCCGCGGAATGTCCTGGGTAGGCCCGGCCGAGCGCGGGGGAGTTGGTGATTCGGGCATGGGGTGTCTCCTAGGAAAGGGCCTCAAACTACCGTACCGTGCCCAGGCGCCAGTCCACGGGCCCGGAACCCTGCTGGACCAACAGCTCATTGACGCGGCTGAACGGGCGGGAGCCGAAGAATCCGCGCGAGGCCGACAACGGGCTTGGATGCGCTGATTCGACGGTTGGCACACCGTTCAGGAACGGAACGATGCCCTGGGCATCGCGGCCCCACAGGACCGCGACCAGGGGAATATGGGTGCCATCCGCGCGGCGGCGGCCGGCCAAGGCGCGGACGGCGAGCTCGGTGATGTCCTCCCATCCCCGCCGGCGGTGTGACCCCGCCTCTCCCGCACGGACGGTGAGCACCCGGTTCAGGAGGACCACGCCCTGGTCCGCCCAGCCGCTGAGGTCCCCGGAGGCCGGGGGATCAATTCCCAGATCGGCTTTGAGCTCGGCAAAGATGTTGTTCAGGCTGCGGGGGAGTGGACGCACATCCGCGCCCACGGAAAAGGACAACCCGACGGCATGGCCGGGAGTGGGGTAGGGATCCTGGCCTACGATCAGCACGCGCGCATCGGCCAGTGGGCGCTGGAAAGCGCGCAGGATCCTGCCGGGCGCCGGCAGGATGTGCTGCCCGGCACGGCGTTCCACCTCCAGCCCGGCCGCAAGTTCCGCAAGGCGTCCCTTCGCAGGTGCAAGTGCTTCGGCCCAGTCGGGCGCCATCAGGTCTTCGAGCCGTGCGGGGGCGGCGAAGGGAAAGGGGGCATCCGCTATCGGTGCGGCCGGGGTGGGGCAGTCAAAGAGCCGGGGTTCGTCAGTGGTCACCGGTCCATTTTGCCACCGGACCGTTTTTGCCGGGGCGCGCACCCCTCCTCCCCTAAATGACAACCCTGTTATTCCCAATTAGCATGGGCGGGTAGGTATGACAGGGATCTTTTTTGGGAGCGTGTGTGGCTGAACCGACAGAAGCCGAGCGGTTTTCACTCGACGACGCAGTGGATCCGGAAAGCCCGTTGGGTGCCCAGGAACAACAGATGCTCGCATTGGAGCGGGCCTGGTGGAAGTACGCCGGTGCCAAGGAACAGGCCATCAAGGACCTGTTCGGGATGTCGGCCACGAGGTACTACCAGGTCCTGAACGCCCTGATCGACACGGAAGAAGCGCTGGCGCATGATCCGATGCTGGTCAAACGATTGCGTAGACTACGAACGACCCGCCAGCGTGCCCGTACAGCCCGCCGCCAGGGCACCGGTATCTAAGGCCGGTTCCCATCAGCGTTGGCGGGCCAGGACGCGGCGCCACCAGAACAAGGATTGAAACTCCACTATGAGCCAATACCCTCGGGACGAGTTCGACAAGGTCCCCGAAACCTCGGCGCGGCAGGGCGTGCACCGCGAACGCCTCATTCCCCCGCGTTCGAGCGGACTGGGCCTGCTGATCACCGTGGGTGTTCTGGCGCTGCTGATCGGCCTGGCAGCCTACTTTGTCCTGCCGCGGCTGGGTATCGGTTCAGGCTCTTCCAACCCGTCCCCGGCGGCGCAGGCCACCGCGCCGGCATCCGCTTCACCTACCGCCACGCAGACACCGTCCCCTGACGCGGACACCCGCACGGCATCCCCCAGCCCGAGCGCTGCATCCACCCCTACGCCGACTCCGGAACCGACGCCGTCGACGCCGCCGGTTGACCGCACACAGCCTGTCTCCGTGTTCAACGCCAGCGGCGTTACGGGACTCGGTGCCGGCGTTTCCGGACGGATCTCCAGTGCAGGCTGGGCGGTGGGAACGGTCGGCAACTGGGCCGGCGCCCCCCAGCAGGCCTCCGGGGTCTACTACAGTTCTCCGGACCAGGCAGCCAATGCGCAGGAGGTCGGCGCCCAGCTGGGCATTCCCACGGTCGCCGAAGTCCCCGGCTTCACGGGCGTCACTGTTGTCCTTGGCCCCGGATTCCGGTAGCCGGCGGCCCGGGGTAAAAAGACCATAACGATATCAACAGCCCGTATGTGATCGCTATCACCATGGTTAGAGTGATGCCAGCCGGTTTGCGCCGCTGACCTAGGTCTCCTCTGGAGCCGGCCGTCCGCGCCGGGCCAGGCACCTCCGGTGTCCAAGCATGCCGCCGGAGGCATCGGAATCAAGGTTGGAGAAAGATCATGGCGCAGGGGATCGTCAAGTGGTTTAACGGTGAGAAGGGGTATGGCTTCATTACCCTCGACGAAGCAGCAACGGACGTGTTCGTTCACTGGTCGGCCATTCAGGCCTCCGGGTACCGGACACTGGAAGAAGGCCAGCGGGTTGAATTCCAGATCGGCCAGGGCGAGAAGGGGCCGCAGGCCGAGGAAGTCCGCGCGGTATAGACCCCTTCAGGCACCTCCTCCCGGCTTCGGGCGGAACCGGCAGCGGCGGAGCCTCGGCTCCGCCGCTGCTTTTTGCCGTGGTGGCCCGCTTTTCGCAGTGGTCTCCGGCGCGGAGCCGGCCGGATCCCGAGCTGTCCCGCCAGTGGTGCCGGGATCGCTGTGAACCGGGCTGCATGTCGGCGTGATCGCTTGCACTCAGTGTGTGGGAGTGCTAATTATTGACTTAGCACTCTTGCCGGATGACTGCTAAATGTCCGACGGCGTTGAGTGAACAAGCAACCCACTGGGGTGAGGGTACGGGGACCGCGTAAAGAGATCGCGCGAGCCGGCCCGTCCGTCGCGGGCACCCCGGCAGGCAATGCAAAATTTTGCTCCAAGCATGACTGTTCCGGAAGGACGATAGCCGTTATGGCCAAGATCATTGCATTTGAAGAAGAGGCACGCCGCGGCCTCGAGCGCGGGTTGAACATCCTCGCCGACGCCGTCAAGGTGACCCTCGGCCCGCGTGGCCGCAATGTTGTTCTCGAAAAGAAGTGGGGCGCCCCCACGATCACCAATGACGGTGTTTCCATCGCCAAGGAGATCGAGCTGGACGATCCCTACGAGAAGATCGGCGCTGAGCTGGTCAAGGAAGTTGCGAAGAAGACTGACGATGTTGCCGGTGACGGCACCACCACCGCAACCGTTCTCGCCCAGGCCCTGGTCCGGGAAGGCCTGCGCAACGTTGCCGCCGGCGCCGATCCGCTGAGCCTGAAGCGCGGCATCGAGAAGGCTGTTGCCGCTGTCACCGCCGAACTGATCGCTTCCGCCAAGGAGATCGAAACCAAGGAGCAGATCGCCGCTACGGCTTCCATCTCCGCCGGTGACCAGCAGATCGGCGACCTGATCGCCGAAGCCCTGGACAAGGTCGGCAAGGAAGGCGTCATCACGGTCGAGGAGTCCAACACCTTCGGCCTGGAGCTGGAACTCACCGAAGGCATGCGCTTCGACAAGGGCTACATCTCCGGTTACTTCGTCACCGACGCCGAGCGCCAGGAAACGGTCCTCGAGGATCCGTACATCCTGATCGTCAACTCCAAGATCTCCAACGTCAAGGATCTCGTTGCCGTCCTCGAGAAGGTCATGCAGTCCGGCAAGCCGCTGCTGATCATCGCCGAAGACGTTGAAGGCGAAGCCCTGGCAACCCTGGTCGTCAACAAGATCCGCGGCACCTTCAAGTCCGTCGCCGTCAAGGCACCGGGCTTCGGCGACCGCCGCAAGGCACAGCTGGCCGACATCGCCATCCTCACCGGCGGCCAGGTCATCGCTGAAGAAGTTGGCCTGAAGCTCGAGAACGCCACGCTGGACCTGCTGGGCAAGGCCCGCAAGGTTGTTGTCACCAAGGACGAAACCACCATCGTCGAAGGCGCAGGCGACGCCGAAGAGATCGCCGGCCGCGTCAACCAGATCCGTGCCGAGATCGAGAACTCCGATTCCGACTACGACCGCGAGAAGCTGCAGGAACGCCTGGCCAAGCTGGCCGGCGGCGTTGCAGTCATCAAGGCCGGTGCGGCAACCGAAGTTGAGCTGAAGGAACGCAAGCACCGCATTGAGGACGCTGTCCGCAACGCAAAGGCTGCAGTGGAAGAAGGCATCGTCGCCGGCGGCGGCGTGGCCCTCATCCAGGCCGGCCTCAAGGCCTTCGCCAACCTGTCCCTCGAGGGCGACGAAGCAACGGGCGCGAACATCGTCCGCGTTGCCATCGACGCTCCGCTGAAGCAGATTGCCTTCAACGCCGGCATGGAGCCGGGCGTAGTTGTGGACAAGGTCCGCGGCCTGCCGGAGGGCTTCGGCCTGAACGCAGCAACCGGCGAGTACGAAGACCTGCTGGCTGCCGGCATCAACGACCCGGTAAAGGTCACCCGTTCTGCCCTGCAGAACGCTGCATCCATCGCCGGCCTGTTCCTGACCACCGAAGCAGTGGTTGCGGACAAGCCGGAGAAGTCGGCCCCCGCTATGGGTGGCGCTGACGAGATGGCCGGCATGGGCGGCATGGGCGGTTTCTAAGCCCCCGCAGTTTCTGCCTGACGCGTAAGCAGACGCGGCACCCGGTCCGGGTGCCGCGTCTGCTTCGTTTAAACCCGGGGGATAAACCCGGGTAAAAGACAGGCGGCGATGGCTCAGTGCATAAACAGCGAGGTGTTTGCCGCTTCCGTTTCGGCATACTGCGCCGAGGCGAAGGCCAAAGCCTGGTTGATGCTGTCCAGCGACTCCTCCACACGGGCCTGCGTGGCCCGCCAGTCCGTGACCAGCAGCTGGAAATTGGACGACGCTGCTCCCCGCCAGATGTCGCTCAATGAGGCCAGACCGGCCTGCATTCCGTTGACGTCCGCCCGCAGGCGGTCGATGGTTCCCTGCACTTCGGCACTCTTGGCGGCAAGCGCCTCGCTGTCCACGGCAAATAACGGCATGGTTTCCTCCTGGTGATGGCGTGCGTCCGATCCCGGAAGGCTAGGGTCCCCGCCGTCCGCCGGCGCGCGCAGGACTCGTAGCTGTGGAGCACACCAGCGGAACGGCGCCACCGGCCCGGCTGTGGAGGGCGGCTCGCTGACCTCAGGCTCACTCACCTCAGGGCAGGGCCGCGGAACGGCTCAGCTGTCGTCGCCGTCGTCCGGACGCTCGGGGAACTGTTCCGGCGCCCGGTAGGGCAGCCGGATAGCGAGGGTGGCGCCGCCGCCCTCCGTCTCCGCAAGGCGCACCGTGCCGTCGTGCTGTGCCACCAGGGCCGCCACAATGGCCAGTCCAAGGCCCGTGCCGCCGGTCTCCCGGTACCGGGAGGAATCCGCACGGTAGAAGCGCTCGAAGACCCGTGCGGCGTCGTCCTCGGAAATTCCGGGGCCGTGGTCGCGTACCTCCAGCACCGCATCCATCCGGTCGTGGATGACAGGGGCCACCCCGACGGCCACTTCGATGGGGGAACCGGCGGGGGTGTAACGCAGCGCATTGGTCATGAGGTTGGCCACGACCTGCCGCAGCCGGGCCTCGTCGCCCATGGCCGGCGCGCTCTGCGGTGCGTGGCCGTCCAGCCCCACCACCTTGATGTCACGGTCCGGTGCACTTGCCCGGGCGTCCAGCGCGGCGTCGTTGCCCAGGATCATCAGGTCCACCGGCTCGTATTCGAGCGGCCGCTGCTCATCCACCCGGGCCAGGGTGAGAAGGTCCTCGACCAGCCTGCCCATGCGTTTGGCTTCGCTCTCGATCCGTCCCATGGCGGCGGAGATCTCTTCCGGCTGCTGCAGGGCGCCGTGCCGGTAAAGCTCGGAGAACCCGCGGATGGTCACCAGCGGGGTCCGCAGCTCATGGGATGCGTCCTGGACGAAGCGCCGCATCTTGCGTTCGGACTGCGTACGGGCGGCAAACGCGGTTTCAATGTGCGCGAGCATGGCGTTGAGGGACCGGGACAGGCGGCCGATCTCTGTTGCGGGGTTGCCCACTTCCACACGCCGGGACAGGTCACCGGCGGCAATGGCTGCGGCGGTCTTCTCCACCTGGCTCAGCGGACGGAACTGCCGGGTCACCGCCCAGTACGCGATTCCGGTGGCCCCCAGGGTGCCGAGCAGGCCCACGGAAAACACCAGGGACGCGGCTTCATCCACCGTCGCGGCGACTGAATCGAGCGGGATGGCGACGGCCACGGAACCGGGCAGGTTTTCGAAGTCATAAATCCGCACCCGCCAGCCCTTGGACGTCGGGGCCGTGCCGCGGACATCAAAGCCCTCAGTGCCCATGGCGGCAACGTCGTCTGCGGTGTAATCCCCAAGCTGCGGGATGTCGGCGGCCGACTCCGAATGGGTCGCCGGACCGTGCGTGCCGTCTTCGTTCAGGTACAGGCCGTAGTACCGGAACAGGGAGGCATCGGTGCTGGGTTCGTTGACCAGCAGGTACCGGGAGACATTCGAGGCGTTTTCCTCAATGTCCGTGTCCAGCCGGTCCACCAGGATCTGGCGCAGCAGGGTAATGGTGGCCAGGCCGGTGATCGTCACCGTGACCACCATGAGCACCGCCATGATGGCAACCAACTGCGACCGCAGTGAAGCGGATTTCCAACGTCGTACCAAGGTCCTAGCGCTTCTCCGAGGAACGCAGCAGGTAGCCGACGCCGCGCTTGGTCTGGATCAGCGCGGGCGCGTCCGGGCTGCGGTCGATCTTGCGCCGCAGGTAGGAAATGTAGGACTCCACAATGGAGGCGTCGCCGTTGAAGTCGTATTCCCAGACGTGGTCCAGGATCTGGGCCTTGGAGAGCACCCGGTTGGGATTCAGCATCAGGTAGCGCAGCAGTTTGAACTCGGTGGGGGACAGGTCGATGGTGACGCCCCCGCGGCGGACCTCGTGGGCGTCGTCGTCCAGCTCCAGGTCATCCACGCGGATGACGGCGTCGTCGTCCTCGAGCGGCTGGGTGCGGCGGAGGACGGCACGGATGCGCGCCACCACCTCGTCCAGGCTGAAGGGCTTGGTGACGTAGTCGTCGCCGCCCACGGTAAGACCGGTGACCTTGTCCTCGGTATCGTCGCGGGCGGTCAGGAAGACCACGGGGAAATGCTGTCCGGCGGCGCGCAGGCGCCGGGTGAGCGTGAAGCCGTCCATGTCCGGGAGCATCACGTCCAGGACCGCGAGGTCCGGGTTATGGGAGTCGACGGCGGCCAGCGCCTCACGGCCGTTGGCCGCGGCGACCACGTCGAACCCGGCAAAGCGCAGCGAGGTGGACAGCAGCTCGCGGATATTGGGCTCATCATCGACAACAAGGAGTCGTGCTTCGGGTGCAGACGATTTGTTCACCCGCCCAGTTTCTTACATTTAGCTGGACGTTGTCTGTAGGCGGGCAGAATGAACTCTGGGAGTGTCCCGGGAACGCGCCCGGGAACCCGGCTAGACCGGTTTTTCGATGTCGGTGGCGTCCAGGATGGAATAGGCATAGCCCTGCTCGGCGAGGAACCGCTGCCGCTTGGCCGCGAAGTCCTGGTCCAGGGTGTCGCGGGCAACCACGGTGTAGAAGTGCGCCGCCTTGCCGTCGGCCTTGGGCCGCAGCAGCCGGCCCAGCCGCTGGGCCTCCTCCTGCCGGGAGCCGAAGGACCCGGAAACCTGGATGGCCACGGAGGCCTCGGGCAGGTCGATGGAGAAGTTGGCAACCTTGGACACCACGAGGGTGCTCAGGACCCCTTCCCGGAATTCGTTGAAGAGCCGCTGGCGTTCCTTGACCGGGGTGTCTCCCTTGATGACCGGTGCGTCCAGCCGTTCGGCGAGCTCATCCAGCTGGTCAAGATACTGCCCGATCACCAGGGTCTGCTCGCCGGCGTGGCGGCGGACCAGCTGTTCGACGACGCCGGTCTTGGTGTCCGACGTCGAGCACAGGCGGTACTTGTCCCCGTCCTCGGCCATGGCGTAGGCCACGCGCTCGTCGCGCGGCAGGTCGACCCGGACCTCGATGCATTTAGCCGGGGCAATGTAGCCCTGCGCCTCGATGTCCTTCCAGGGGGCGTCGTACCGCTTCGGGCCGATCAGCGAGAACACTTCGCCTTCACGGCCGTCCTCGCGGACCAGGGTGGCGGTCAGACCGAGGCGGCGCCGCGCCTGCAGGTCCGCGGTCATACGGAAAATCGGGGCGGGGAGCAGGTGCACCTCGTCATAGATGATCAGGCCCCAGTCGTTCGCATCCAGCAGCTCCAGGTGCGGATAGAGTCCGCCGCGCTTGAGCGTCAGGACCTGGTACGTGGCGATGGTGACGGGGCGGACTTCCTTCACCGCGCCGGAGTATTCCCCGATCTCGTCCTCGGTCAGGGAGGTCCGCTTCAGCAGCTCGTCCTTCCACTGCCGGGCGGAAACGGTGTTGGTCACCAGGATCAGGGTGGTGGTGGAACTGGTGGCCATGGCCGCAGCACCCACCAGGGTTTTGCCGGCACCGCAGGGCAGCACCACGACGCCGGAGCCACCGGCCCAGAAGTTCTCCGTTGCCAGCTTCTGGTAGGGGCGCAGCGCCCAGCCGTCTTCATTGAGAACGATCGGATGGGGAGTGCCGTCCACGTATCCGGCCAGGTCTTCGGCGGGCCAGCCCAGCTTGAGCAGCAGCTGTTTCAGCTGCCCGCGCATGGCGGACTGCACCACCACTGTCTCGCCGTCGATCCGCGGGCCCAGGAGCGGCTGGATCTTCTTGGCATGCATCACTTCTTCGAGCACGGGATAGTCATTGGTGCGCAGCACCAGCCCGTGCTGGGGGTCCTTCTCCAACCGCAGCCGGCCGTACCGGGACATCGTTTCCTCGATGTCGATCAGCAGCGAGTGCGGCACCGGGAAGCGGGAATACGTGAGCAGGGTGTTGAGCACCTGCTCGGCGTCGAGCCCCGCGGCCCGGGCGTTCCACAGGCCCAGAGGCGTCAGCCGGTAGCTGTGGATGTGTTCGGGTGCGCGCTCGAGTTCGGCGAACGCCGCGATGGCATGCCGCGCCTCCGTGGCCTGGTCATGATCGACCTCCAGAAGAATTGTCTTATCGCTCTGGACAATCAACGGTCCGTCAACCATGTGCCGGGCTACCCTCCACTATTTCCACGTCCATAATCCGATGTACTGACACTGTGCGCTCGACGTCGTGGCGCGGGTCGTAGACCCGGACCCTGCCGTCGCTTACTGACAAGGGAACGAATATTTCCTGCCGCTGATTCCCCTGTGCATCCACCACGCCCATGCGGACCGAACTCTTGGCCCGGATGGCCTTGCGCAGGGTTTCCAGGCTGACCAGGGACTGGCTTTCGCCGCTGGCGTTTGGCACAGGACCCCCGCCGCGCAGGGCCGCCAGCTGCCGGTCCAGGTCCTCGTCCGTCAGTTCCCAGGGGTTCAGCCGGGTCTTGGAGGAAGTGGGTGCTGCCACCGGGACCATCCGGTGGGAGCCCACGGGTTTGCGTGCGGGCCCTTCCAACGCCGGGGGATAGCCCAGCTCGCGGAGCGTGAAGGTGAGTTCCTTCGCGGAGGCGTTGGCCGCGACCACGGTCGGGGCCAGCCGCACCAGTCCCAGTGAGGCGGTCCGCGGATCGGCCAGCAGGGCGTTCAACCCTGCCTCGTCATCGCTGCGCAGATAAGACCCGGCCGCACCCACCCGCAGCCGGCCGTACCGGGCGGCGGTGTCCTCCACCAGGTAGCGCAGCGGCTGGGGGACGTCCGTTGCCGAATGCCGGTGCAGGAAGGCGAGGATGCCGTCGGCGTCGAGCCCTTCATCCAGCGCCCGCCGGATGGAATCGGCCGAGAACCGGTAGGTGGCAGCTGGTCCCTGTCCTTCCGCCGTGGAAATCAGTGCCAGTTCCCGGGCAACGTCCGGATCCAGGTATCCGGGCGCCACTGCCGTGAGGTCGGCCTGCAGCAGGAAGGAGTTCAGGGGTGCCGGCAGGGCATCGCGCAGCACGGACGTTGCGTGGGAGTACTCGCCCGCGGCCACAGCCGAGCCAAGGACGGTCAGCGCACCGGCGCCGAGCAGTCCCAGCTGTGCTGCCTCCTTGAGGATCCCCGGGACCAGACGGGCGAAACGCCGCTGCAGCCGTGGCTGGTGCCAGGTCAAGGCGCTGATGAGATCCTCGGTTTCAAAGACTCCCACCGTTCCGTTGACGGAGTCCCCCTCCACATCGGAAAGCAGGGCAAGCGTTTCCAGTGCGCGGCGCCGGACCACGGGGGCGTCCGGCCGGGACACCTCGGCGGCCAGCGCGTTGACCGTTCCCCCTGCCGGCAGAGGTGCGCCCACCAGCGAGGGTGCACGGTCTGCGTCCAGCCAGGCTTCCACCAACCGGCGCCATTGCTCTTCACGGTTCTCCGTGAGCCAGGTTCCCTCGCTGGCACCCCAGCGTGAAGTTGCGGCATCCAGCGTGATCAACCCGGAGAGGGCCGCCAGTTCCAGCAGCCAGGAGGTGGTGGCGCCGTCCAGCCGCAGCGCTTCCGAGAGCCGGCGCACTTCCCGCACGCCCACACCTCCGGAACGCAGCGTCCCGATCGGGTTTTCCGCGGCAAGCGCCAGCAACTCCGTGACCAGGCGCAGGGTTTCCGCCACTGCGCCGAACGCGGCATTGTCCCGCAGGTTGCGGCCCACGCTGCGGGGTTCCGGCCGGGGCGCTTCCAACTGGAAGTCCGCGACGATGACGTGCCCGCGGGAGGCCTGGCCCACCGGGCGGGGAAGCTCCACATGCAGTGCATCCAGGGGGACCAGGAGGCCACGGCCTACCAGCCACTCCACCGGCGTGGGGTTGGGATTGTCCAGGACCGCCCGTCCCATGGCGGCTTTCTTCGGGATGGTTCCCACCGGGGAGTACTTGAACCGCCGTAGCAGCTCGACGGTCTGCGGGGGAGCGCCCGCCATGAGAGCTGCCCAGCCTGCCGGATCGGAAACCAGGTGATGCAGGGAATGGGCGGCCGTGCCCGGGGTATCGGCTTTCTCCAGCGGCAGGCCCGTGGCACGCAGTCCTTCGACAATGCCCACCAGCCGCTGCCCGAACTCCGGATGCTGGGCCGCCAGGGTGGAATAGGGCCGGCCGAGCCCCGCGGGGTAGGCCCCCAGTGCCTCGCCCAGGACGGACACAGGAAGGTAGAAGCGGCGTGAGGCGTCCGCTTTTGGGGCTCCGGGGTGCGGCGTGGCACGGCGGAGCAGGGCCAGGGAATGCAGATGGCCCAGGATGACATCCAGGGATTTGATGGTGGAGCCGGAGATGGCGGCTTTCAACCATGACGCGGTGGTGCTGAGCTGGGAATCCTCATTGGTGGTCAGATCCACTGCTTCAAGGACCTGAAGCTCCGGTGCCGTCAGTTTCTCGAGGATCCGCTGGACACTGACCCGGGTGGAAGCACGGGCAGCCATGGCCTGGAAATCGGGGACCGGAGGAAGCGCGAGGTCCGGCCGGGCCGTGAGCAATTCACGCAGTTGGTCGTCACTGCGTGCTGCTAGATCGTCGGCCAGAGCTCGAATCGCGGACATCAGAACCACGTTACCTGAGTGGGCGGGAAAACGGACCGATCAGTCCCGGCGCCGGCGCCTGATCCCGTCGATCACCAGGCCTGCCAGCAGGAGGAATGCGGCCGGCAGCGCGTAGAGGGATGCAGCCACGAGCCAGGGTGCAACCTGCTGGCTTTGGAGGGATAGGACCAGCACCGCACCGAGAGTCCCCAGGCCGAACAGTGCCAGGGCACCCGCAAGCACGCCAGCCGCCCGGCGGAGCGTTCCCGGGCGGGGGCTGGGCGGGGAGTCCGGTGTGGGGTCCTCCGCCGGCTGCTTCCGGGCGGCGGACATGGGGGACCGGACCTCATCCGGTGGGGCGCTGCTCATGGAGATTAACGCTAGCAGCGGAAATCAGCGGGACAAAGGGGATGGCTTGGAGCCCTCTTGCCTTGTCGGGATATTCTAAAGGGAACAGACTTCCCCGTAGTATCTCAGGAGGTACTCCAGCTCTGCAGATACTTCGTCTCCAGAGTTACCCCCGGCACTACTTCGGGCCTGGCGGACCAACGCGGGTTCCGATCATTCCCGCAGCAGGTGTCCTGCTGCGGTCAGAACTAAGAACGAGGTAACCGAAGTGCCCATCGGCAAGGTCAAATGGTTCGACACTGGTAAGGGTTTTGGTTTTCTGGCCACGGACGATGGGCAGGAAGTCTTCCTGCATGCCTCTGCCCTTCCTGCAGGTGTCACTGAGGTCAAACCCGGGACCCGCATGGAGTTTGGCGTGGCAGACGGCCGGCGGGGACCGCAGGCACTTTCGGCCCGCATCCTCGAAGCTCCGCCCTCGGTTGCCAAGGCAACCCGCAAGGATGCGGAAGACATGGCCGTGATCACCGAAGACCTGATCAAATTGCTGGACGGCATCTCCAACGGACTGCGCCGGGGCCGGTACCCGGACAAGAAGCACGCAGCCAAGGTGGCCGCCGTGCTGCGTGCCGTTGCCGATGACCTGGATATATAAGGTTCGTGCGCTGAAGTGACTATGACAAACCCCTCTCCCGACATGCCCTCCGAACCCGTCGCGGATGCAGCAGTGGACGCTGCCGCCCCCGCCGCGGCCAAACGCGCCCCGCGGCGCCCGGCAAAGGCCGACGCCGTCCTCGCGGCCGCGGTGGATGAAGCCCGCGCCGGACTCCTGGAAGTCGTGGCCCCTGCTGAAGTTGGCAACTATGTCGGTGCTGTGGCCGACGCCGAGCGGCTGGTGACCCACCGGTTCACGTCGCTCCGTCCCGGCTACCGCGGATGGTACTGGTATGCCACGGTGGCCCGGGTGCCCCGAAGCAAGAAGGTAACGGTCAGTGAGGTAGGACTGCTGCCTTCCGACGAGGCTTTGCTTGCGCCCGAGTGGGTGCCTTGGTCAGACCGGCTGCGGCCGGAAGACATTGCTGCCGAACAGGAACAGCAGGCCCAGGAAGATGCCGCCCGGGAGGCGGCCGCCGCAGGCCATAACGATGCTGATCGGGACGACGCCGACGACGCCGACCGGGACGACGCCGACCGGGACGACGCCGACCGGGACGACGCCGACCAGGCCCAGGAACAGCGCCCCGCCGAAATGACGGGTGTACAGGAGGACGAGTAATTCCGTGGCGGTTCCGGCAACAGGTTCACTATTCCCCCAGGGGGCGCTGAACTGATGTTCCGCTCCCTTCGCATCTTCAACTACCGGATCTGGTTCATCGGTGCCCTGGTTTCAAATATCGGCACCTGGATGCAGCGCACCGCGCAGGACTGGCTGGTCTATGACATCCTCACCGACCAGGACGCAGCCGCGATGGGAATCGTCATGGCGCTGCAGCTGGGGCCGCAGCTGCTCCTCGCCCCATGGTCGGGGCTCATCGCGGATACCTACAACCGGCGCAAGGTCCTCCTGCTCACCCAGGTCAGCATGGGCGGCCTCGGCCTCGCACTGGGCCTGCTGGTGTTGTCCGGTCATGCAGAGTTGTGGCATGTCTACGCTTTCGCGCTGGCGCTGGGCGTTGTCTCCGCAGTGGACGGGCCGGCACGGCAGGCCTTTGTCTCCGAAGTAGTCTCGGAGCGGGACCTGCCCAACGCCGTCGCGCTCAACAGCGCCTCCTTTAACGGGGCGCGCATGGTGGGTCCGGCGGTTGCCGGCCTCCTGACCGTGGCCGTGGGTCCCGGCCTCGTGTTTGTGCTTAACGCCGTAACGTTCGGCGCCATGGTGATCGCCCTGCTGAAGATGCGCTCCGCCGAGCTGCGCGTCCTGCCAAAGGCACCGCCCGGGAAGGGCCGCATCCGGGCCGGGCTTGCCTACGTGCGCCACCGGCCGGACCTGATCATGGTCATGCTCGCGATCTTCATCGTGGGTACCTTCGGCATGAATTTTGCCATTTATATAGCGGCCATGGCGCGTACCGAGTTCGGCCGCGACGCGGGGATCTTCGGTGTCCTCAACTCAGTGATGGCGATTGGCTCGGTTTCCGGGGCGCTGCTCTCGGCCCGGCGGGACCGGCCGCGCCTGCGCTTCGTCTTCGGTGCGGCCGGCGCCTTCGGCCTGTCCTGCATCCTGTCCGCCGTGGCACCCACCCTGACCTTGTTCGCACTCTCACTGATCCCCGTCGGCCTGTTTGCCCTGACCCTGATGACCAGCGCCAATGCGTATGTGCAGACCACCACCGCGCAGATCATGCGTGGGCGGGTGATGGCACTGTACTTCGCCATCTTTATGGGCGGAACGCCGTTGGGCGCCCCCGTGGTGGGCTGGGTTTCGAATGCCTTCGGTCCCCGCTGGAGCCTCGGCGTTGCCGCCGCCTCGGGACTGCTGGCCGCCGCGATCGGCTTTGTCTGGGCCTGGCGGACGTATGGAATGCGGTTCCACTACGACCGCAGCCTGCCGCGCCGGCTGAGCATGACCACGGACGTTACGGAAAAGCAGCAGGACCCGGACGGCGTCTAGGTCCGGGTCCTGCTGTGTACTGCCAAGGCCCCTGCAGTCCTGCCGGAAGCGGGGGACCGGAGCGGGTCAGGAATTCGCGATGACGAAATCGATGCAGTCCAGCAGTGCGCTGACGTCGTCTGGCTCGATGGCAACGAACGTGGCAATCCGCAGCTGGTTGCGGCCGAGCTTGCGGTAGGGCTCCACGTCCACCACTCCGTTGGCACGCAGGGTCTTGGCGATGGCCGAGGCGTCGACGTCTTCGGCAAAGTCGATGGTGGCAATCACGTTCGAGCGGTCTTCAGGACGGGTAACAAACGGCGTGGCCACCGGGGAGTTCTCAGCCCAGGAATAGATGCGCCCCGCCGAGTCGGCGGTGCGGCTCGTGGCGAACGGGAGGCCGCCGTTGGCATTGAGCCATTCAACCTGCGCGTTGAGCGTGACGAGGGTGGACAACGACGGCGTGTTGTAGGTCTGGTTCAACCGGGAGTTGTCGATGGCGGTCTGCAGGTTGAGGAAATCCGGAATCCAACGGTCACCGGCGTTGATCCGGGCAGCCCGTTCGAGGGCGGCCGGCGAGAACATCCCGAGCCACAGGCCGCCGTCGGAGGCAAAGTTCTTCTGCGGCGCAAAGTAATAGACATCCGACTGGCTGAGGTCCACGTCCAGGCCGCCGGCCGCGGAGGTGGCATCGATCAGGACCAGGGATCCGGCGTCGGCCCCTTCCACCCGCCGCACCGGAGCGGCCACGCCGGTGGAGGTCTCGTTCTGCGGCCAGGCATAAACGTCGACACCGGCTTCGGCAGAGGGCTCGGGACGCGTGCCCGGAGCGGAGGTGATGATGGTCGATGCGGAGAGGAACGGAGCCTTGTTGGTAGCGGCGGCAAACTTCGAGCCGAACTCACCGAAGGACAGGTGCTGGGCTTTCTCCTCAACCAGGCCGAAGGATGCAATGTCCCAGAAAGCGGTGGACCCGCCGACACCCAGGACAACTTCATAACCCTCCGGAGCGGAAAAGAGGGTGGACAGGCCTTCGCGGATGCTGCCAACCAGGTTCCGCACCGGCGCCTGCCGGTGGGAGGTGCCCAGGAGGCCGGTCCCGGCACGGGTGAGGGCCTCCAGCTGTTCCGGACGGACCTTTGAAGGGCCGGCACCGAATCGGCCGTCCTTCGGGAGGAGCCCGGCGGGAATTTTCAGTGCGGCGGTATCGCCCATGAGGTGACGCTCCAAGCGTGTTTCGAAGGTGGCGGATATGCACTTTCCATTCTGCCGTATGCCCTCGTACGGAGACGATATATGACCCGCACCACGGCGCGATGTGCCGGGCACCGCGGAATTATCGGGCGGTCCGGCCGATAGGCTAACGTGTTGCCGTACACCCCCGGGGCAGCTGTCTGCTGGCCTTCTTTTCTTCCGTACATAGGAGCGGCCCGTCATGACGGATCTCATTGACACCACTGAGATGTATCTCAGGACCATCCTGGAGCTGGAAGAAGAGAACATCGTCGCCCTCCGGGCCCGTATCGCTGAACGGCTCCGCCACTCCGGGCCCACGGTGTCCCAGACCATCGGCCGCATGGAACGTGACGGACTTGTTGTGGTTGCCGGGACGCGCCGGCTGGAGCTGACCGAGTTTGGCCGCCGCCGCGCCACCGAGGTGATGCGCAAGCACCGCCTCGCCGAAAGGCTCCTCTCCGACGTGATCGGCCTCGACTGGGCCTATGTGCATGACGAAGCCTGCCGATGGGAACACGTGATGAGTGAGCGGGTGGAACGCCGGCTGTATGAACTGCTGGGCCACCCCACGGAATCGCCGTACGGCAATCCGATTCCCGGACTTGAAGGAATCGGCGGGGTTGCAGCGGAAGTCTTCCACGCCGGCGTCGTTAACCTTGTGGCCACCGTCGCCGCCGTCGAGCCCGGAACGAAACTCCGGCTGGTCCGGCTTGCCGAGCCCATTCAGGTGGAACCGGAACTCTTGTCCCAGTTGGACGAGGCGGGATTGCGCCCGGGAGCGCAAATGACCGCCGAGGTAGTCGGTGGATACATTTCCGTGCGGGTTCCGGGTATCGAGGGAGCCCTTGAATTGCCGGCCGAAGTAGCTGCGCATGTATTTGTTTCACAGCTTGGGTAACGGAATGGTCACTTTTCCGGCATTTATCCTATAGTGTGTTCCTGACGCTGAACCACCATCGTTATCCGGTCCGTCCGCCGAGCCCTGCCAGCGGACCGGAGCACTACATTCGTCCAGGCAGGGGCGGAGGACCCATTCTCCGGCAGCCAGGCTGCCTTGGGGTGAAGCCTTCCGGGAGACGGCGGTATTACTGCATAGCCGCGTAATACCCGCCTATTCCGGAGGCCGAGTTTTCTCTACTCGAATCCGACAGCTAACTTCGCAGGCGATCAATGAGAGGGAAACACTTGTCGAAGCATGCTGCTTCGGGGAGGCGCCGTGCGCCTGCCCCTGCCGCCCCACTGCGACCCCGAAACGCCTCAGCACCTGGCCGCCGGCGCGCAGAAACCAAATCCGTGTCTGTTGGCGGTGCCGCCCAGAAGATTGCCATTACCGCAGCCACCTCGGGCCTGATCCTTACCGCTGCGCTGCCGACCACTGCGGCAGCGGACAATCCGGCTGAACGCCAGGCCACGGGCGCCGATGCGCCCGTCTCTGCCGACCCCAACGCCGATATCGGCTTCGCCAGGGCCGGGCTGAGCAGCGAATTCGACCCCGATGCCAAGCTGGCGTCCGTCACGGTTGCAGCCGGTTCCCACGCGGTTCCAGCCGCAGCCAAGGGCACGCTGTCCACGCCCCTGAACACTGGACTGATTCAAACCTCCGGGTTCGGCCACCGGACCAGTCCCATCACCGGGGCTGCCGGCGAGATGCACAACGGGCAGGACTTCGCCGCAGTCTGCGGCACAGCTGTCAGTGCTGCGGCATCCGGCACCGTGGTCTTCGCCGGCTGGCACGCCTACGGCGGGGGATACCGCGTGGTGGTTGACCACGGCAACGGAGTCGAAACCACGTACAACCACCTTTCCACCATTGCCGTCTCTGTGGGTGCCGCTATTGAACGCGGACACCTGGTGGGAGCCAGCGGCACCACGGGCTCGTCAACCGGTTGCCACCTGCATTTCGAGGTAATGGTTAACGGCGAAGTAGTGGACCCGCTCAATTGGTTGTAACTGCCTAGAATCAAAGCGTTGTAACCGCTTGAATATCGTTTCGTGATCGGAACGTGACATAGCTCAATTGTTGCTGTACGCTCAACCTCGTGCCCGATTCGCAAAGGTGGGGCACCTTCGAACAGATCGCCTAGCTCTGCCACTGTTTGAAGTCCGTTCGCAGAATCGCATGGCAGAGGCGGGGGAACCAATTTCGGGTTTCGAAAGAAACCCTTGGGGTTAAGTTGCAAAAGGCCATAGGCCGGGCAACCGGGTGACTCCCATCCGAA
This sequence comes from Arthrobacter sp. zg-Y877, assembly GCF_030373105.1. Taxonomy (NCBI): domain Bacteria; kingdom Bacillati; phylum Actinomycetota; class Actinomycetes; order Micrococcales; family Micrococcaceae; genus Arthrobacter; species Arthrobacter sp. zg-Y877. The sequence goes on along the minus strand of NZ_JAUCPU010000003.1, from coordinate 595,247 downwards.
TCCGACAGCTCACCTCGTAGGCAATTGGGAGAGGCAAACTTGTGTCATCAAACGTTCACGGCCGCCGTCGCGCTGCCACCGTACAGACCAACCCGATCGCTGCACTTTCCAAGGCAGTCACCAGCAACGCCGGAACCGTAGGCCGCCAGGCCGCCGTCGTCGTTGCAGCATCCGGCCTCGTGCTGGCTGCAGGACTTCCTGCACAGGCTGCATCCGTTAGCACGGACCGCCAGGCCCTTGAAGCCACCCCCCTGAACGTCGTCACCGGCAGCGTTACCGCTCCCGCAGACGCACCGTTCGAGCTCTACACCCTCGAGTCCGCAGACATCGCCAAGATCTCCACGATCTCCGGCGCCGACTACCGGGCACAGGTTGCAGCCGAAGAGGCCGCGGCCGAAGCCGCCGCGCAGCTGGCCGCCACGCAGGCCGCAGCAGCTACGACCGCTGCAGCCGCCCGCGTTGCTCCCGCAGCCGCCGCTTCGAACATCACCACCGCTTCCAACAGTGGCGCAGCAGTTGCCCAGGCTCCGGTTTCCGGCAACGTCGCAGCCGGCCTCGTGGCTTCCGCCTACGGCCAGATCGGCGTTGCGCAGGACTGCACCGCCATGGTTGAGAAGGCACTGCGCTCCGTCGGCAAGGCTGTCGGCGACCTGGGCCCTCTGCAGTTCCTGCAGTTCGGTCCCACCGTTTCCAGCCCGGCACCCGGTGACCTTGTAGTCTCCGGCAGCCACGTTGCGATCTACGTCGGCAATGGCCAGGTCATCAGCGGTGGCCTGAACGGTATGAACACCGGCCTGCACAGCCTGTCAGACCTGGGCGGCGTCAGCTTCGTCCGCGTCAGCTAATCCACAAATTCGAGACGCGGAGAATCATGACCACGACAGTTGAGCGCGCCCGCCACCGGGCGCCGGTGGAGCGCACCACCACACTGAACGCCCTTGCCGGCGCCGTCAGCTCCAACGCCGGAACGGTAGGCCGCCAGGCCGCCGTCATTGCGGCAGCCTCCGGGCTGGTGCTGACGACCGGTGTTGCAGCCAACGCCTCCGGGGCCGACGTAGTACGTGATGTCCAGACGAGCACGCTGGACCTTTCCGCGGCCAAGACCCTCCAGGTTCCCGCGGACGTGGCTATCTCGTTCGAACGGGACGGGATCAACGGCGTGATCGTTGCGCCGGAACCCGAAGCGCCGGTCGAAGCAGCGGTTGCCGTACAGGCACCCGCCGCCGAAGCCACCGCCCAGCAGCAGGTCCGCGGCAACGCGGCAGTTGCCGGGAACTCCACCAGTCTCACCACGGCATCCGCACGGCCCGTACAGGCTGCAACAGGTGTGGCTTCAACCATTGCCTCCGCAGCCTACGCGCAGCTTGGCGTGGGCCAGGACTGCACCAGGCTGGTGACCAACGCCCTGGCCGCAGCCGGCATCAACCACCACGGCTATCCGGCAAGCTACCTCTCCCTTGGACGGACGGTGAGTGCAGCTGAGGCCATGCCCGGTGACTTGATCTACTACGCCAACGGCGGCATGGGCCTGGCCCACATTGCCGTGTATGTCGGCGGCGGACAGGCCGTTCACGGCGGGTTCAACGGCGGCTCCACTGTTGTGGCGCCGGCCGAGCTCGGCTCCGGCGGCGTGTACATCCGCGTAGGCGGCTAAGCAGCCAGCGCACCAGGTAAGGCCCCTCCTTCGGGAGGGGCCTTACCTCTTTAACCCGGGTTCTTTAACCCGGTTTCCACTTCCATACCCGGGTTCCCGGGGCGCGGAAAGCGGGGTCCGGGTACCAAGAGACCGGTCCGGGTACTGCCGGTGTAAATGGCGAAGATCGCAAACGCGTTCTACTCTTGCATAGACAATCCGAAGTGCCGTTTGCGGAACGGTGTCTTGTACTCACCGGTTCGTGGGCGGCAGACGAAGAGGTATGTGCATGCGCACTCTCGTTCTGAACGCTGGATATGAGCCGCTGGCCGTGATCACCTTCCGCCGTGCTTTGGTACTGGTATTGAACGGAAAGGCGAGCGTGGTGGCAGAGAGCGGCGAACCCGTGGTCGGACCCAACGAAATCCTCCCCAGGCCGTCGGTTATCCTGCTCCACCGCTATGTCAAAGTTCCCTACCGGGAGGGCACCGTTGCCACCCGCCGGGGCGTCCTGCGGCGGGACAACCATGAATGTGCCTACTGCGGAAAGGCCGCTGCCACCGTGGACCACGTGGTCCCTCGGTCCCACGGCGGTGACGACAGCTGGGAGAACCTGGTTGCCTGCTGCCTGCGCTGCAACAACACCAAGGGCAACCGGACGTTGGCACAGCTTGGTTGGGAACTGCGGATTTCGCCTAAGGCTCCCCGCGGTGCCCGCTGGCAGATCCGCGAACTCGAACGCCCTTCCCCCCAGTGGGATCCGTTCCTGCAGAATGACACGGCGGCCTGATGTCCGCCACCCTCCGTTATGACGCAGTGATCCTCGCCGGTGGCCGGTCCACGCGGCTTGGCGGCACGCCCAAGGCGCTGCTGCTGGCCGGGGATCGCACCCTCCTGGAAACCACCCTCGCCGCGGTGCCCGAGGCCCGGCAGACCGCCGTCGCCGGGCCTCCCGAGCTGGCGGCCGTACTGGCCCGGCACCCGGAGACACCCACCCTGCTGGTCCGCGAAGAGCCTGCGTTCGCCGGTCCGGCTGCAGCGGTGGGGGCCGCCGTTGCTGCCTTGTCCGCCCAGGACAGCGGCAGCGATCCTCATCACACCGGTAACGCCACCGACGACGGCGACACTGCCGGGAGTCCGTGGACCCTGGTCCTGGCCTGCGACATGCCCCAGGTGTCCACCGCCGTACGGGCGCTGCTGACCGCGGCCGCTGAGCCGGGGAATGAAAGCCTGCTGGCCGTCGATTCAACCGGCAACCGGCAGCCGCTGGCAGCCCTCTACCGCACAGCCGACCTCCGGGCAGCGGTCAACGCCGCTGCCTCCGAAGGTTTGGCGAACAAGTCCATGAAGGCGTTGCTTGCTAGGGTGCAATGGAGGGGTGTTGATGTTCCCCCGATGAGTACAGCCGATGTTGACACCTGGAACGACGCGCAATCGCTGGGTGTGAGCGCCGGGGACCTGCCGTAGCAACGGGCAGTCCCCAAGCGATACGAAGGAGCACGAATGGCAAGCCAGCAGGAACTACTCGAGGCATGGAGCGCCAGGCTGCTGCAGGCGCTGGAGCTCGAGGGCACACCGGTGGATGTCGCCGCTGTCCTCGACCTGGCTGCAGTTGCAGCGCATAGCGTAGTGCGGCCCGCTGCGCCGCTGACCACCTTCATTGTTGGGTATGCCGCAGGCCTTGCAGCGGCGAGCGGCCAGGCCGAGGACGCCGTCGCCATGCGTTCCGCCATGGCTGTGGCCGCCGATCAGTGCCGCGACGCCGCGGCGGAAGGAGACGCCCAGTGACCGAACCCGCCGTACCCGTGATCCTGCCGGTCCAGCCCAACGCGTCCTGGGCGCAGGCGCGTCACGCGGCCTATGCCGCTGCCCGCCCGCTGCCCTACGAGACGGTGCCGCTGGACGAGGCGCTCGGCCGGATCCTTGCGGTCGAGACCGCCGCCCTGCAGCCGGTGCCGCATTACGCCTCGGCGGCCATGGACGGCTGGGCAGTTGCGGGGGCGCCGCCGTGGACAGTCATCACCCAGGAAGAACCCGAGGTGGAACGCTGGCAGGTCCACCGCGAATCCGGACGCCGCGCCCTGCAGCCGGGGGAGGCAGTGGAAATCCTCACCGGCGGGCTGATCCCGGAGGGCGCCGAAGCCGTCCTGCGCTCGGAAAGCGGTACGGTTTCCGCCACGACCCCTCCGCAGCTGAGCCTGGGCGACCGGGCGCGCGAAGGCGAACCGCGGGCGGGCGAACACATCCGCCCTGCCGGGGAAGAAGCAGCGGCGGGGGAGACCACCATCCCCGCAGGAAAACTGCTGAACCCCGCACACATTGCCCTGGCCGCCGTCTGCGGGCATGACACGCTGCCCGTGCTGCGCTCCCCGCGCGTGTCCCTGCTGCTGACCGGGGACGAGGTCATCGAGGCGGGCCTGCCCGAGCCCGGCCAGGTCCGGGACACCTTCGGACCCCAGCTGCCGCAGCTGATCGCCATGCTGGGCGGACGGATCGACGTCGTCCGGCGCCTGCCGGACCGGCTGGAGGAAGTGGTGGCAGCGCTGAGCAGCGAAGCCACGGATGAACTCTCCATTGCCATGTCCTCCGGAGACGTCCTCATCACCACGGGCGGTACCGGGCGTTCCGACGCCGACCACCTGCGCCGTGCCCTGGAGGAGGTCGAGGCGGAGCTCCTGATTGACGGAATCTCCATGCGCCCGGGACATCCCACCATGCTCGCCCGGCTGCAGGACGGCCGCCTGCTGGTTGCCCTGCCCGGCAATCCGCTGGCGGCGATGATGGCAGTCTTCACGATTGTCCAGCCGCTGCTGGACGGGCTGCGGGGAGCCCCGATTTCCCGGGAACGGCATGTCCTGGCCGGAGTTGACCTGGAACCGCTGCCGGGCAGGACCCGGCTGGTTCCCTGCAGCATCCAGGAGGACCGGGCCATGCCCTCACCGTATTTCCGCTCCGGTATGCTCCGGGGACTGGCCGAGGCCGACGCCGTTATGGTGGTGCCTCCGGAAGGCTGCATCAGGGACCAGGCCGTAATGGCGCTGCCCCTCCCGTGGCAGGTCAACCGCGCACCGTCCTGGTAACCGGTGGAGAAACCGGACCGTACGGGCAACAAAAACCGGTAATACCGGGCAGTGCCGGCATCCGCCGGCGGATTTAGGCACCACAGACAGGGAGACATCATGGGACGGGTTACCCAACGAGGACGGGTCACGCGGTTCCGACTGGACGGCAACGTCAGCCGGCGGGACGACGTACTGGCCGGGGAGGAACCGCTGGAAATCCGGATCGGCGGCAAGTCCTTCACGGTCACCATGCGCACGCCGGGTGACGACTTCGACCTGGTCGCAGGATTCCTGGTTTCCGAAGGGGTGATCTGGGATCCCGCGCAGCTGGTCAGCCTGCGGTACTGCTCCGGAGTGGATGAGGAAGGCAACCAGACCTTCAACGTGGTGGACGTCCAGCTGCGCCCCGGTACCGCGCTGCCGGACACGGGGATGGAGCGGCACGTCTACACCTCCAGCTCCTGCGGCATCTGCGGCACGGCGTCCATCGAGGCCGTACGGAAGTCTTCGCACTTCGACCCGTCCACCGACGGTGTGCGGCTGCCCCTGGAAATGCTGGCCTCCCTGCCGGACCGGCTGCGCGAGGGCCAGAAGGTCTTCGACCGGACCGGCGGCGTGCACGCGGCAGGCCTGTTCAACGCCGACGGCGAACTGTTGTGCCTGCGCGAAGACGTGGGCCGGCACAATGCCGTAGACAAGGTGGTTGGCTGGGCACTGCGTGCCGGGATGCTTCCGCTGAGCGGCATGGTGCTGCAGGTCTCCGGACGCGCGTCCTTCGAACTGGTCCAGAAGGCCCAGCTCGCGGGTATCCCGGTGCTTGCGGCGGTCAGCGCACCGTCTGCCTTGTCCGTGGAACTGGCCAAGGACGGCGGGATGACGCTGATCGGTTTCAGCCGAGGCGCGTCCCTGAACTGCTACTCCGCGCCGGAACGGATCCTCGCCGGGACCCCCGCCCTCGCCTAGCGGCTTAGGCCCCGCCTCGCGCCGCGGTGAGGTCCTGCCGCTTCCGCACTTACCTAGCGCGAGGCGGGAAGCAGGACCGTCACCGTGGTGCCCTGGCCCACCTTGGAATCGATGCCCAGTTCCCCGCCGTGTTGGAGCACAATGTCCTGAACAATGGCCAGCCCCAGCCCGGTTCCCGGAATGGCAGCGGCGGTGGCGTTGGAGGCGCGGAAGAAGCGGCGGAAAAGATTGGGCAGGTCCGCTTCCGGGATGCCGATTCCGGAGTCCCGGACCTGCACCCGCACACCGGGTCCGGCGCCGTCGGGCCGAACCAGCTCCGCACAGACCTGCACGGACCCGCCGGCGGGTGTGAACTTTACAGCGTTGGAGCAGAGATTCGTGAACACCTGCTCCAACTGGGCACGGTCACCATCCACGAGCAGCGCCTCCGGGCCGAGGTCCAACCGCAGGTCCAGGTTGTTGGCACCGGCGGCGGGTGCCAAGGAGGCGGCGACGGCGCTGAGAAGTTCCGCCAGGTCGACTTCCTCCACCGCAAGGCTGCTCTCATCCGCGTCCTGCCGGGAGATGGTCAGCAGATCGCTGATCAGCTGATTCAGCCGGACGGCGTTGCGCCCAACGATCTTCAGCATCTGCGCCACATCGTCCGGTATATCCCCGCTGGAGCCGTCAAGAATGAGGTCCAGGTACCCGGTGATCGAGGTCAGCGGGGTCCGCAGTTCGTGGTTGACGGTGGCCACGAAGTCGGTCTTCGCCTGGTCCAGGTCCCGTTGCCGTTTGAGTACCATCCGCTGCGCCGTGATCAGGTTGCCCTGCACCAGGCCGTGGGCCAGGTTTCCGCTGACATGCCTTATTAGGGAAGTTTCCGTACCCGTCCAGTCCCGTGGGGCGCTTTCCCCGGCAAGCCAGAGCAGGCCAAAAGCCTTGTCCCCGTGACCGAGCGGCACCACCATGGAGGTCCGCAGGCCCGCCGCCAAGGAAACGGTGCTTATCGGATCCGGCTCGCTTCCCGGCTGGGCGTGGTGGTCCTCGACTGCGAGGGCACGGCCGCGTTCCCACAGGGACTCTGCCAGTTCACCGGCGGCGTGCCCGGAAAGTTCAGGTATGCCCCCGGCGGTTTCCTCCCGGGCCCAGGCCAGGCTCAGTTCCGGAACCCGTTCGTCGGGAAAGGTCACCAGCCGCACATGGTCCGCTTCAAACGTGGCGCCAAGACCGTGCACCACCAGTTCGGCCATCTGCTGGGGATCGTTCGTCGCCCGGATGGCGGCGGAAATGCGGCGGGTCTCCTCCCGCAGGCGGGCTGCTGCCGTCCGCCGGTCCCGGCGTGCCTCAGCGGTGGCAAGGATGAGGTTGACCCTGCGCGCGAGGTCTTCGGGGTCCACCGGGCTCGCCACGAAGTCGGCGATGCCCAGTTCGATCATGAAGTCCATGTCCAGCCCGGCTTCGCCCGCCACCAGGATCACCGGAATCTTCGTGATTGCCGGCTCGTACCGCAGGCGCTTGAGCATGTCCATGCCGGTGACCTGCCGGATCGTGGAATCCACTACGGCCAGCACCGGCGAGTCGGTCCGTGCGGCCTCCATGGCCTCGTCGAGGTCCAGCACGGGCACTGCATCAAGACCCGCGTCGGCGAGGATTCCTGCCACGACGGAGAAGACCTCGGGCTGCTCAATGGAAACGAGGGCCTTGGCTCGCGTGGTGGGGATACTGCCCTCCGAAGAGGCGCCGCCCCTTGGGGCGGCGAAGGGTTTCAGTGCCGGGGACATTACGGCCTTTCGTCGGTGCCCGGTTCAACTCCAGGGGCAGCGATTCGAAGTGTATCAGCGCCCGGAGCGAAACCAGTGACCTGGTTCACTGCGCCTTCGGGGGAATTCCGGCACTGTTTCAGCCCCTGGCGATCGCCCGGGAATGGTCCCCGCGCGGGCTTAAGCTGGAACGTGCAGATATCGGAGGAACAGACATGAGTATGGAAGGCGCAGCATGGGGTTCACTCATGCAGATTTCGCGCGCGAAGGGCGTTGACGGCAAGATCTCGCGGGAAACCGTGAAACGGATTGTCCGTTTCGCCGCCCCATACCGGAAACGTCTCCTCGGTTTCGTACTGCTCTCCGTAGTGGGCGCGTTCCTGGCCGTGGCCACCCCTGTCCTGGCCGGGCAGGTGGTCAACTCCATTGTGGCCGGTACTGCCCCGGGTGTCGTGACCCGGCTGGCACTGCTGATTGCCGCCGTCGCAGTAGCGGACGCCGCCGTCTCCCTGGCGACGCGCTGGTTCTCCTCCCGCATCGGCGAAAGCGTCATTCTGGACCTGCGCACCGCCGTCTTCGACCACGTCCAGAAGATGCCGATCGCCTTCTTTACCCGCACCCGCACGGGTGCCCTGGTGAGCCGGCTCAACAATGACGTGATCGGCGCCCAGCAGGCCTTCAGCGGAACCCTCTCCGGGGTGGTGAGCAACGTCGTCGCCCTGATCCTCACCCTGATCGTGATGCTGGGGACCTCCTGGCAGGTGACGGTGCTGGCCATGCTGCTGCTTCCGGTGTTCCTGCTGCCGGCACGGCGGATGGGCGGCCGGCTCGCCGCACTGCGCCGGGAAGCCGCGAACCACAACGCCTCCATGGGCACCCAGATGACCGAGCGGTTCTCCGCACCCGGTGCCACCCTGGTGAAGCTGTTCGGCCGGCCGGACGCCGAATCCCGTGAATTCGCGGTGCGTGCCTCGCGGGTGCGGGACATCGGCGTGAAGATGGCCATGATGCAGGCCGTCTTCGTGACCGCCCTGACCCTGGTGTCCGCCCTGGCCCTGGCCCTGGTTTACGGGTTGGGCGGCTATCTTGCCCTGCGCGGCAGCCTGAACACGGGCGACGTCGTAACCCTGGCACTGCTGTTGACCCGCCTGTACGCCCCGCTGACCTCCCTGGCCAACGCCCGGGTGGAGATCATGAGCGCCGTGGTGAGCTTCGAGCGGGTCTTCGAGATCCTGGACCTGCGGCCGCTGATCCGGGAGAAGGACTCGCCGGCACCGGTGCCTCAGGGCCCGCTGAGCGTGGAGTTCGACGACGTCCGGTTCGCCTATCCCACCGCGGACAAGGTGTCCCTCGCGTCCCTCGAGGACGTGGCGGTGCTGGACAACCGCGGGGGTGAGGAAGTCCTGCACGGGGTGTCTTTCCGGGTGGAACCCGGGCAGACCGTTGCCCTGGTGGGGACCTCGGGTGCGGGAAAGTCGACCATCGCCCAGCTGCTGGCACGGCTGTACGACGTCGATTCGGGCGCCGTGCGCTTCTCCGGTACCGACGTGCGGGACCTGGGTTTTGCCGGCATCCGGCAGGCGCTGGGCATGGTGACCCAGGATGGGCACCTGTTCCACGAAACCATCCGCGCCAACCTGCTGCTGGCCCGCCCCGAAGCCAGCGAGGACGAGGTCTGGGACGCTCTGCGCCGGGCCCGGCTGGAGGACATGGTGCGTTCCCTGCCGGACGGGCTGGAGACGATGGTGGGGGAGCGCGGCTACCGGCTCTCCGGCGGTGAGCGCCAGCGCATGACCATTGCCCGGCTGCTGCTCGCCCAGCCGCGGATCGTGATCCTGGACGAAGCGACTGCCGCCCTGGACTCCACCTCTGAAGCCGCGGTCCAGGCGGCCCTCGGTGAGGCACTGCAGGGACGCACCGCCGTCGTTATTGCGCACCGGCTGTCCACCATCCGCAATGCGGACCGCATCCTGGTGATCGAAGGCGGACAGATCGCCGAACAGGGCACGCACACCCAGCTCCTGGAGCAGGGCGGGCGGTACGCCGAGCTGTACAACACGCAGTTCGCGGTGGCAGGGGGCCGGGACGCCGTGGGCAGTCCCTGACCGTCACGGACTGCCGTGCTCCTGCACGTTCCGGTAGTACTCCTGCAGGGTCAGGTCCCGGGCCGCTTCCCGGTCCAGGACAAACACGGCGTCCGGATGCAGCTGGAGTACCGACGCCGGGCATATGCCGGCCAGCGGTCCTTCCACGGCGCTGGCCACCGCTGCGGCCTTGGCGGCACCCTGCGCCACCAGGATCACCCGGCGCGCCTCCAGGATGGTGCCCAGTCCCTGGGTGACGCAGTGCGTGGGCACGCAGGATGCGTCGGAAAAGAAGCGGGCATTGTCCCTGCGCGTCGCGGACATCAGGGTCTTGACCCGGGTACGGGAGGCAAGCGACGACGTCGGCTCATTGAAACCGATGTGTCCGTTGCGTCCGATCCCCAGGATCTGCAGGTCGATCCCTCCGGCCGCGCGGATGGCGGCCTCGAAAGCGGCGCAGGCGGCGGCCAGGTCCGTTGCGCTGCCGTCGGGCACGTGGACGTTTTCCGGATCCAGTCCGAGGCGTTGGGTGACTTCCCGGTGGATCACCGCGTGGTAGCTTTCCGGATGCTCCGGCGCCAGGCCCACGTATTCGTCCAGCGCGAAGGCGTGCAGCGCGGCGAGCCGGCTGCTGCGGTGGCGTTCCAGCACCTTGTAAAGGGACAACGGTGACGAGCCGGTGGCTACGCCGAGGTTCCTGATCTGCCCTGCGTCGACACCCCGCAGGATTTCCCGGGCGGCATAGTCTCCCACATCTGCGGGCGTCTCGAGGATGACAACGTGCATCAGTGGATTCCTGCCCGGTTCTGGGAGCATGGCGCTGCTCCTCCGGATTGTCCCCCGGTTCCTTCGGGAGCGGACGAAAAGTTGCTCAATGATGGACCCCCGGCGAAGTTGCTGTCCAGAGGCCAGGCACTACGCGGATGCTGCGGGAGACGGGCTGTTTCCCGTAGTGGGCACTTCCCTTGACGGGCACTGTGTCGGCGGCAATCATCTTCCAATCAACTGGGCTTCGCGAAAGAGGATCAAATGAAGATTCGAACCGGCTTGGTGGCCATCACTGCGGCGGGAGCCCTCGCGGTTTCCTCCTGCGGTTTCGGCGGAAGCGGCGATTCCGGCGGGGAGGGGGATGCCGGCAGCCTGGACCTGCTTGTGCCCAGCTACTCCGACGGCACGAAGGCCCTGTGGGAAGGCGTCATCGAAGAGTTTGAAGCGGCTAATGAAGGCATCACGGTCAACCTGCAGGTGGAGTCCTGGGAGAACCTGGAATCGGTCCTGCAGACCAAGATCCAGGCAGGCGAAGCCCCCGACATCTACAACGGCGGTGCCTTTTCCGCCTTCGCGGATGAAGGGCTGCTCTACCCGGCGAACGAGGTGGCTTCCGAGGAAACCATCAGCGACTTCCAGAAGTCGTTCGCCGAGAACGAGACCCTGGACGGCACCCAGTACGGCCTTCCCCTGATCGCGTCGGTGCGTGCGCTGTTCTACAACCAGGACCTGTTCGACGCTGCAGGGGTCGAGGCTCCACCCACCACCTGGGATGAGCTGCACGCGGCAGCCCAAAAGATCTCCGCTACCGGGGTTCCCGGGTATGGGATGCCGCTGGGCTCGGAGGAGGCGCAGGGCGAAACCCTCATCTGGTTCGCTGGCAACGGGGGCGGCTTCGGGGACGAAGCGGAGATCACGGTGGACACACCCGAGAACCTTGAGGCAGCCGGATTTATGAAAAAGATGATCTCCGACGGGCTCACCCAGCCGGATCCTGGTGCCACCCAGCGCACCCCGATGCTCAACGTCTTCGCACAGGGGCAGATCGGGATGGTGTACGCCCTGCCGCAGACCGTCGGCCAGATCGAGGAGGAAAACCCGGACCTGAACTACGGGATTGCCAATGTCCCCACGAACAGCGGCGAGCCGTCCACCCTCGGCGTCGCCGACCGCCTGATGGCCTTCAAGAACGACGACGACAAGCAGGAAAACATCCGGTCCTTCATGGACTTCTTCTTCGCCGAGGACAACTACGTGGACTGGGTGGAAACCGAGGGGTTCCTGCCCACCACCAAGAGCGGTTCGGAAGCCATGGGTGCTGACGAGGATTTGTTGCCTTTCCTGGAGATGCTGCCCAGCGCGAAGTTCTACCCCACAACCAACCCCGGCTGGAACGCTACCGACGGCGCGTTCAAGTCCCTCATGGGCCAGCTCGAGGACCAGGATCCGCAGACGGTCCTGACACAGATCCAGGCCAAGGCGGACGCAGCCTGACACCCGTCCCGAGGGGCCGCACCGCTGGGCGCGACCCCTCCGCACCCGAACGGTTGAACCTATGAGTGCAGTGCGCCATCCGGACGTGCGGATCCGCCGGCGGAAACGCCGCAGCAGCGACAGCGGATGGAGTGCGCTGCCCTGGATCGGGCCGGTCCTGGTCCTGGTGTTCGGGGTGGTGATTTTCCCCGCCGGCTACATGATCTACAGCTCCACCCGGCGGATCAGCCAGGCCGGCACGAACGTGGAAGGGGTGGGGCTGGCCAACTTCCGGACGGTCTTCGCGGACCCCAACCTGCCCCGGATCCTGCTCAACACCGTGGTCTGGGTAGCGGTGGTGGTGACACTGACCGTCCTCCTGTCGCTGGCCCTGGCGAATTTCCTGAACAAGCCCTTCCCTGGCCGGACCCTTGTCCGGATGGCGGTTGTGGTGCCGTGGGCAGCGAGCGTCGTCATGACGACAACGGTGTTTTACTACGGGCTGGACCGCGACTACGGAGTCATCAACAAGTTCCTAGTCGACGCCGGGCTGCTGGACGCCTCCTACGGATTCACCAAGAACGTTGCCACCGCCCTGGCCGCGGCCATTGTGGTGGGGGTGTTCGTGTCCCTTCCGTTCACCACTTATACCCTGCTGGCCGGAATGCAGTCCGTGCCCGGTGACGCCCTGGAAGCGGCCAAAATGGACGGCGCCGGACCCGTGCGCACGTACTTCAGTGTGGTGCTGCCCCAGCTGCGGGGCGCGCTCGCAGTCGCGGTGCTGATCAACATCATCAATGTCTTCAACAACCTGCCCATCCTGCGGATCATGACCGGATCCATCCCCGGCTACAGCGCAGACACGCTGATGACCTACATCTTCAAGGTGCTTCAGTTCGACCGGCGCCTGGACGTGGCGAGCGCGCTCAGCGTGGTCAATTTCGCCGTCGTGCTGGTGATCGTGGCCGCCTACGTGAAAATCGTGAAACCGACGAAGGAGGCCTGAAATGGCCATCACCGCCCCGGCACCGGTCCGCCCGGCCGCAGGTGTATCCGTCCGCCCCCGGCGGTACGGCGCCGACCGGGTCAGTGCCCGCCGGATGTGGGGGCGTACCGCAGTCGGTGCCGTGATTGCATTGCTGTTCCTGACGCCCTACCTGATCATGCTGGCGGGCTCCCTGAAGACCCGCTCCGAGATCCTGTCCGTTCCGCCCGCCTACCTGCCCCGGGACGGCCTGCAGTTCGGCAACTACCAGTCCATGTGGAGCACCCCGGAAACACCCCTGACCTACAACCTGGTGTCGACCGTGGTCATTGCGGTTTTCGCCACGTTGCTGGTGCTGATGGTGGCCACACCGGCCGCCTACTACACGGCCCGGTTCTCCTTCCCCGGCCGGACAGTCTTCCTGTTCCTGGTGATCGTGACCCAGATGCTGCAGCCGGCGGTGCTGACCGCGGGACTGTTCCGCCAGATGCTGTGGCTGGACCTCAATGACACCTGGCTGGCCATGATCCTGATCAATGCGGCCTTCAACCTCTCGTTCGCCCTCTGGATCATGCACAGCTTCTTTGCCGCGATTCCGCGCGAAATCGACGAAGCGGCGCAGATTGACGGTGCGGGGCGGCTCAAGGTGCTTTTCCGGATCAACCTGCCGCTGGTCTGGCCGGGGATCGTCACGGCAGTCATCTTCACCTTCGTTTCATCCTGGAACGAATTCGCTGCGAGCCTGGTGATTATGTCCACGGCGGAGAACCAGCCACTGTCTGTCGCGCTGACAAAATTCATCGGCCAGTACGCCACCAGCTGGCAATACGTGTTCGGCGTGTCGATTGTGGCGATCGTGCCGGTGATCATCCTGTTTGCGGTCATCGAGAAGCGCCTCATCGGCGGGCTCACGGCCGGCGCGGTCAAGTAAAAGCGGGGGGGGGTGCGGGAACGCGGGCTGCCGGAAAACGCGCGCCGCAAACCGAAGCGGCCGTAAACACGGATGCGGGGTTAAACAAAAATGTGCCCCCGGCCGGAATCGAACCGACGACCTGCCCTTTAGGAGAGGGCCGCTCTATCCTACTGAGCTACGAGGGCGCACCCCCGGCTTCCCGGCGGGCGCTACCAGCTTACCCGTTTCTTCCGGCGGGCGTTTGCAGGCCGTGCGCGTCCGTGCCGGTACCCCCAACGGCACCGCCGTCGGGCTGCTGTGCTGCGATGTGCCGGGAGTAGCTCTCGCGGATGGCCTGCATAAAACCGAGGATGGTGCGCAGCTCGGTTTCCGTGTACCGGTTCATTACCTCATCGGTGAGTGCGCCCAGGGGGCCGAAGTAGGCGCCGGCAAGCTGCATGGCCAGCGGCTCGAAGTGCAGGGTGACCTTCCGGCGGTCCGCGTGGGTCCGGTTGCGGTGGATGTGGCCGATCCGCTCCAGCCTGTCGATCACTGCCGTGGTGGCGCCGGAGGAGGTTCCCAGCTGGTTGCTGAGCTGCCCGGCCGTGAGGGCCTGGTGCCGTATTTCCGCCTCCATGATGAGCACCAGTGCGCGCATGTCCGTGGCGTTGAGGCCGTGTGAGTGCGCAAAAGCGTCCGCGACACGCTGCCCGTCCAGGCTCATGCCGCGGAGTGCGTCCACAATATCCCGCCGTAGCTCCCGATCCTCCACAGCCCAATAGTAACTGGGAGTTGAAGTATCTCGATAGCTGAGATACTTTCAAGCAGAGATACTTACGTCACTGGGAGATACGCACATGTACGCAGGAATAGTGAAGAACGCCAAGTCGGCGTGGATCACGCTGCTGATCGGGGTGGCTGTCATCGTCGGCCTTTTCGCCCTGCCGGCTCAGGAAAACGACACCACCGACGTGGGCGGACTGAATGACAAGTACCAGTCCGCCCAGGTGGCCGACCTGCTGCAGGAGTTCCCTGACGCGCAGGAATCCTCCGCCATTGTGGTGATCTCCCGTGAGGACGGGAACCCGCTGACCGACGCGGACACCGCGTCAATCGGGGAGATCAACGCGGCCGCCACGGAGGCGGGTGCCTCAGGGCCGCCGCCGCAGGTCCCGCCGGTGGTTTCGGAGAATAAGCTCGTGGCCATTGTTCCGCTGACGCTGCAGGCCGCAGCCGACGACGGCGATGCCGTCTCCGCGGAGGTCGAGGATCTGCGCAGCGCGGTTGCCGATGCTGCTCCGGAGGGCGTCAAGGCGGAACTGACCGGCGGGGCAGCGTTCAGCGCCGACCTTGCAGGGGTGTTCTCCGGTGCCAACTTCGTGCTGCTGACCGTCACCGCCGGCGTCGTCGCCGTACTGCTGCTGATCACCTACCGGTCGCCGTGGCTCTGGATCGTGCCGCTGGCGATTGTTGGCGCCATTGAACAGCTCGCAGCGAAGGTGGTGGACCTGCTGGCCCCCGCCACCGGGATCACGGTGGATCCGTCTGCCGTAGGCATTACGAGCGTCCTTGTGTTTGGCGCCGCAACCAACTACGCCCTGCTGCTGATTGCCCGGTACCGGGAGGAACTGCGCCTCCACGATTCCGTGTACGAGGCCATGGGCAAGGCCCTCATCCGCACCCGCGAGGCCATCATTGCCAGCGGCGGCACCGTCATCCTGGCCCTGCTCACCCTGCTGTTCGCCGACACCCAGAGCTACCGCGGCCTCGGCTTCTCCGCCGCCATCGGCATTGTCCTGGCTATCTTCAGCGCCTTGTTCCTGCTCCCCGTCGCGTTGGTGCTGCTGGGACGCAAGCTGTTCTGGCCGTTCGTGCCCAAGGTGGGGGACCCGGCCAAGGAAGGCAAGTTCTGGGGCCGCCTCGGCGAAGCCACCGCCCGCCGCCCCAAAACCATCGCCGGCACCGCGGTCATTGTGCTGCTGGCCCTGGGCAGCGCCCTGTTCACCCTGCAGGTCGGGCTAAGCGAAAACGAACAGTTCCGCGACGAGCCGCAGGCGGTCACCGCTGCGGAAACCCTCTCCGAAGGCTTCCCCGCCGGCTCCTCCTCACCCGTGACGGTACTGGTGGACACCGACTCGGCGGACGACGCCGTCGCGCAGCTGTCCGGCCTCGAAGGCGTCACTACAGCCACTGCCGGCACCGAGCATGACGGACGTACCCGGGTGGAACTGATCACCGGCTACGAGGCAGGCACCGACGAAGCGAACACCTTCATCACCGACCTCCGCGCGGACCTGGCCGGGGAGGACTACGAGGCGCTGGTGGGCGGTGAAGCGGCCGAGCGGGTGGACCAGCTGGCTGCAAACCAGCACGACACGGTCCTCGTGGGCACCTCGGTGATTGTCCTGGTGTTCCTGGTCCTGATGATCCTGCTGCGTTCCCTGGTGGCACCTGTGCTGCTGGTCGCGTCGGTGCTGCTGACATTCCTGGCCGCGACCGGGCTGAGCTGGCTGTTGTTCGAGAACGTGCTGGACTTCCCCGCCATGGACGTGCAGACGCTGCTCTACTCGTTCCTGTTCCTGGTGGCCCTGGGCGTGGACTACAACATCTTCCTGACCACCCGGGCCCGGGAAAACGCGGCCTCGATGGGAACAAAGCAGGGCATGCTGGCGGCCCTGCGCTCCACCGGCGGGGTGATCACCAGCGCCGGCATCCTGCTGGCCGCCGTCTTCGCCGTGCTGGGGGTGCTTCCGCTGGTAACCCTGACCCAGGTGGGCATCATCGTGGCGATCGGCGTCCTGTTCGACACCCTGCTGGTGCGGACCGTAGTGGTCCCGGCCCTAACCTTTGTCCTGGGCGACAAGTTCTGGTGGCCGTCCAACCCGGCTGGTAAAGACGGACGCCACGGACGCCACCAGGCTGAGCCCCAGCAGGACCCAGCGGGCGACGGTCAGCGCAGCGGCCAGGGCGGCATCACCGCCCGTTAGTTCGGCGGCGCCGAGGGCATTGTCGATGGCAATGTTCTCCCAGAGGTCGGCCACCACGAAGAGGATCGGCGCACTGAAGAACACCCAGCGCAGCATCCGGCGCTGGGTGTTCAGCCCGATGATCAGCAGCCAGGTCAGTCCGAAGACCAAGGGAAAGAGCGTCCCGGCGGTCTTGTGCACGTAGCTGAGCTGACCCAGGGCGTCCGCGTCCATGGCGGCACGCAGGTCCGCCAGATGGTCCTGACCATAGCCGAAGATCAGCGAATCGGGCATGGCCAATCCGTCGGCGAGCTGGCTCAGCTGGCCCAGCACCAGCAGGTGCAGGTACCAGAACAGGAACAGCGTGGTCACGACGCCGGCAATAACCACGAGTCCGGGACTGCTCTTTCCCTG
This sequence comes from Arthrobacter sp. zg-Y877, assembly GCF_030373105.1. Taxonomy (NCBI): domain Bacteria; kingdom Bacillati; phylum Actinomycetota; class Actinomycetes; order Micrococcales; family Micrococcaceae; genus Arthrobacter; species Arthrobacter sp. zg-Y877. The sequence continues at coordinate 578,265 of NZ_JAUCPU010000003.1, read as the reverse complement.
CGGGCGCTGGCCCGGGGCGGTGTTCGCTGTCCCCGGGACGCCCGCGCGGGGAGATCCGGTGGCGGGTCCGTGTTTGGCAGCGCGCTGTGCGGCGGTTTTTCCCATAGGTACAGTATGGCCGCACTGCTCCCGTGGCCCCGGAAGCCGGCCTCCGCGCGCCTGTCCCGGACGCAGCCAGACGGCTACGCTGGTGGGTTATGAGTGCCGTTGCGTCCCCCGAAGACTTGTTCCTTGCCGCTGACCTGGTGCGGGAAGCCGGGCAGCTGGCCCTGCGTATGCGGTCGGAGGGGTTGACCGCCAGCGAGAAGACGTCGGTGTCCGACGTCGTGACCGCCGCCGACCGCGAGGCCGAGGCCCTGGTGGTGAACCGGCTGCGCGAGCTGCGCCCCGACGACGGGATTGTGGGGGAGGAGGGTGCCAGCCATCAGGGCACCTCGGGCAGGTCCTGGGTCATTGACCCGGTGGACGGCACCTACAACTTCTTCGCCGGATCCACCTACTGGTGTTCGGCCATCGCGCTGCGGGCCGACGCCGGGCCGCATAACCTGCCCGGAGATCCGGATGTCCTGCTCGGCGCCATTTACCAGCCGCAGGAGGACCGGCTGTGGATCGGTGGCAAGGGCTTCCCGGCCACGCTGAACGGGGTGGTCATCGCCCCGCCGGCGGACGAACCGCTGAACCGCCTCTCGGCGGGTACGTATATCCATCCCACCTGGCTGCTGCGCCCGGAAGTGACCGGACCCTGGACGGCGGCAGCGTCCCGGGCCGCGACCATCCGGATGATGGGCTCGGGTTCCTGCGACCTCGCCCGGGTGGCCACCGGCCAGTCCGGTGCGTGGTTCCAGCACAGCTGCCCGGAGTGGGACTGGCTCCCGGGCAAGGCCATTGTCCTGGCCGCCGGGGGCAGCACCGCCGTCGTCGAAGTAAATGGTTTCCGTTGGCACATCGCCGGCACCGCGGCAGCCGTCCGGGAAATCCACGCGGCGTTGACCTCCGCCTGACCGGCCGGCCGGATTCCGCTCTCACCGGAATGTCAGCCGCAGCGCCTAGACTTAAAGCCATCATGGACTACCTCTTTGATCCACTTTTTCCCGCACCCCGCAAAGATGTGCCCGCGCCTGCCGCCGGGGCACCGCATCCCGAGACCCAGCGGAGGGGTTCCTCCTACGCGGATGAAAGCCGTGCCGCGGACCTGCTGCAGGGACTGAATCCCCAGCAGGAGGAAGCGGTCAAGCATGCCGGTTCGCCGCTGCTGATTGTTGCCGGGGCCGGGTCCGGCAAGACCCGGGTACTCAGCCACCGGATCGCCTACCTGCTGGCCACCGGCCGCTCCAACCCGGGGCAGATCCTGGCCATCACCTTCACCAACAAGGCCGCCGCGGAAATGCGCGAGCGGATCGAAGCCCTGGTGGGCGGCGTCGCCAAGACCATGTGGATTTCCACCTTCCACTCCTCCTGCGTGCGGATCCTGCGCCGGGAAGCCAAGACGGTGGGGATGAACTCGAACTTCTCCATCTATGACTCCGCGGATTCGCTGCGCCTGATCACCCTGGTGGCGAAGGGGCTGGACCTGGATCCCAAGCGCTTCACGCCGAAGTCGATCATGCACAAGATCTCGGCGCTGAAGAACGAACTCATCGACGAAGAGTCCTACGCGGAATCGGCCAACTACGCCGACCCCTTCGAGCAGGCCGTCGCCGATGTCTACAAGGGCTACGCGCAGCGGATGCGCCAGGCCAACGCCATGGACTTTGACGACCTGATCGCCCAGACGGTGTTTATGTTCCGTGCCTTCCCCGGCGTGGCCGAGTACTACCGCCGCCGCTTCCGGCACATTCTGGTGGACGAGTACCAGGACACCAACCACGCCCAGTACGCACTGGTTAAGGAACTGGTGGGCGGCGACGACGACGCCCTGGACCTTCCCCCGGCCGAACTCACCGTGGTGGGCGACTCCGACCAGTCCATCTACGCCTTTCGCGGCGCCGACGTGCGTAACATCAACGACTTCGAGAAGGACTACCCCAGCGCGCGGACCATCCTGCTGGAGCAGAACTACCGGTCCACGCAGACCATCCTCAACGCTGCCAATGCAGTGATCTCCCGCAACCCCAACCGCCCCGAGAAGCGGCTGTGGACGGCGGAGGGCGACGGCGAAAAGATCATCGGCTACGTTGGCGAGAACGAACACGAGGAAGCCCGGTTCATCGCCGAGGAAATCGACCGGCTGCAGGACGAGGAAAACCTGCGCCCGGGCGACGTTGCGGTGTTCTACCGGACCAACGCCCAGTCCCGTTCCCTGGAAGATGTCCTGGTGCGGGTGGGCCTGCCCTACAAGGTGGTCGGCGGCACCCGGTTCTACGAACGCAAGGAAATCAAGGACGCGCTGGCTTACCTGCGCGTCCTGGTGAACTCCGACGACGTCGTCAACCTGCGGCGCATCCTCAACGAACCCAAGCGCGGCATCGGCGACCGGGCCGAGTATTCCGTGGCGGCACTGGCCGAACGCGAGCGGATTTCCTTCATGGCGGCCCTGCGCCGCGCCGAGGAGGCTCCCGGGCTGGCCACCAGGTCGCTCAATTCCATTAACGGCTTCGTCAAGATGATTGACGACCTCGCCGAGGTGGCCAGCGGATCCGGCGCCTCCGCGGCATTGGAAGCGGTGCTGGAACAAACCGGCTACCTGGCCCAGCTGCGTTCCAGCAACGACCCCCAGGACGAGTCCCGGGTGGAGAACCTGGCCGAACTGGTGGCCGTGGTCCGCGAATATGAACGCGACAACCCCGAGGGCTCCCTGGGGGAGTTCCTGGAACAGGTCTCCCTGGTGGCAGACGCCGACTCGATTCCCGACGCCCCCGGCGGCTCGGCCGAGGAAGTCGCCGCCGCCGTCGAGGAATCCCGCCGGCAGGGCGTGGTCACCCTGATGACCCTGCATACCGCCAAGGGGCTGGAATTCCCGGTGGTCTTCCTCACCGGCATGGAGCAGGGCCTGTTCCCGCACCAGCGCTCGGCCACGGACCCGGCCGAACTGGCCGAAGAGCGGCGCCTTGCCTACGTGGGACTTACCCGCGCGCGGCAGCGCCTGTACCTCACCCGGTCCGAAGTCCGCAGCATGTGGGGCCAGAGCCAGTACAACCCGGCCAGCCAGTTCGTGGGTGAAGTGCCGCCGGAGCTGATCGAGTGGAAGCGCGAGGGCATGGACCGTCCCACCTGGGGCGGAGGCGGCAGCATCACCTCCAGCCGCTACGGCGGCTCCTCCTGGGGTGCCGGAGCGCCGATGGGAACGGGCGGCAGCACCGCCAACTCTCCCGTGGCGAAGGCCATCGGCCGCGTGCAGCCGCAGAAGGAAGTCCTGTCCGTGTCCGCCGGGGACAAGGTCAACCACACATCGTTCGGCCACGGCACCGTGCTTGCCGTGGAAGGCGCAGGGGATAAGACAGTAGCGAAGGTGAAGTTCGACGTCGGCGAAAAGCGCCTGCTGCTGCGTTATGCGCCGCTCACCAAAGAGGTCTGAGAAGGGAGTTTTTCATAACCCACACGGGGTAATTTCTACAAACGATAGAACTGTGTGCTTCATCACTAAAGGGGTAGTCTGGGATCGGCGTTCAGCCCCAAGGGACTAAAGTTCCTCGTGGGGCAGACCGGCCGGATGCATCTGCCCGGCGATCGTCCAGATCGCATGTAAACCTACTTCGACGTAGAAGGACACTAGCCCGTGGACCTGTTTGAATATCAGGCGCGCGATATGTTTGAGGCGCACGGTGTACCCGTGCTTGCCGGAATCGTGGCGCACACTCCTGAAGAAGCCAAAGCTGCTGCTGAGAAGATCGGCGGCGTTGTAGTCGTCAAGGCGCAGGTCAAGGTTGGTGGCCGAGGCAAGGCCGGCGGCGTGAAGGTTGCCAAGACCGCCGATGAAGCTTTCGAGCACGCATCCAACATCCTCGGTATGGACATCAAGGGCCACACGGTCAACACCGTGATGATTGCCCAGGGTGCCGACATTGCTGAGGAATACTACTTCTCGGTCCTGCTGGACCGCGCAAACCGCAACTACCTGGCCATGTGCTCGGTTGAGGGCGGCATGGAGATCGAGCAGCTGGCCGTGGAGCGTCCCGACGCCCTCGCCCGCGTTGCCGTTGATCCCGCCGTCGGCATCGACTCCGCAAAGGCCGCAGAGATCGTCGACGCCGCCGGGTTCGCCCCCGAGCTGCGCGAAGGCGTAATGAACGCCATCATCAAGCTGTGGGACGTCTTCACCAAGGAAGACGCCACCCTCGTAGAGGTCAACCCGCTGGTGAAGACCGGCAGCGGTGAGATCCTGGCCCTCGACGGCAAGGTCTCCCTGGACGAAAACGCCGACTTCCGCCAGCCCGGCCACGCCGCCCTGGAAGACAAGGACGCCGCGGATCCGCTCGAGGCCAAGGCCAAGGAAAACGACCTTAACTACGTCAAGCTGGACGGCGAAGTAGGCATCATCGGCAACGGCGCCGGCCTGGTTATGTCCACGCTCGACGTCGTCGCCTACGCCGGCGAAAAGCACGGCAACGTGAAGCCCGCCAACTTCCTGGACATCGGCGGCGGCGCCTCCGCCTCCGTCATGGCTGCCGGTCTGGACGTCATCCTGAATGACGCCCAGGTCAAGTCCGTGTTCGTGAATGTCTTCGGCGGCATCACCGCCTGTGACGCCGTGGCCAACGGCATCGTCAAGGCCCTGGAAATCCTGGGCGACGAAGCCAACAAGCCGCTGGTCGTCCGTCTCGACGGCAACAACGTCGAGGAAGGCCGCCGCATCCTTGCCGAGGCCAACCACCCGCTGGTCACCCTGGCCACCACCATGGACGAAGGCGCCGACAAGGCCGCCGAGCTCGCTCACGCCGCTCGCTAACCGAGCCTGTCGAAACCTAGAAGAGAGAACTCACCTATGTCTATCTACTTGAACAAGGACTCCAAGGTCATCGTTCAGGGCATCACCGGCGGCGAAGGCACCAAGCACACCGCCCTGATGCTCAAGGCCGGCACCCAGGTTGTCGGCGGCGTCAACGCCCGCAAGGCCGGCACCACCGTCACCCACGGTGACGTTGAGCTGCCCGTCTTCGGCACCGTTGCCGAGGCCATCGACAAGACCGACGCCGACGTCTCCATCGTCTTCGTGCCGCCGGCCTTCACCAAGGACGCCGTCATGGAAGCGATCGACGCCGGCATCGGCCTCGTCGTCGTTATCACCGAAGGCGTTCCGGTCCAGGATTCCGCCGAGTTCTGGGCCCACGCCCAGTCCAAGGTGGACGCTGACGGCAACCAGGTCACCCGCATCATCGGCCCGAACTGCCCCGGCATCATCACCCCCGGTGAAGCACTGGTCGGCATCACGCCCGCCAACATCACCGGCAAGGGTCCGATCGGCCTGGTCTCCAAGTCCGGCACCCTGACCTACCAGATGATGTACGAGCTGCGCGACCTCGGCTTCTCCACCGCCATCGGCATCGGAGGCGACCCGGTCATCGGCACCACCCACATCGACGCCCTGGCGGCGTTCGAAGCGGATCCCGAGACCAAGGCCATCGTGATGATCGGCGAAATCGGCGGCGACGCCGAAGAGCGCGCCGCAGAGTTTATCAAGGCCAACGTCACGAAGCCGGTCGTCGGCTACGTGGCCGGTTTCACGGCTCCCGAAGGCAAGACCATGGGCCACGCCGGCGCCATCGTCTCCGGTTCCGCCGGAACCGCCCAGGCCAAGAAGGAAGCCCTCGAGGCTGCAGGCGTCAAGGTCGGCAAGACGCCGTCCGAGACCGCTACGCTGCTGCGCGAAGTCTACGCAGCCCTCTAGGTCCGTACCAGCACGCCCCCGTCCACCGGAATCATATGGTGGACGGGGGTTTTGTGCGTCCCAGAAGAAAGACGGAAATGTCCACCTCAGTTTCAAACGGCTCTGCCCCGAAAGCCGGCCCGCACCGGCGGGCGCTGCGCCGTGCTTCCTGGATCGTCACCCTCGGCGGGTTCCTGTTCGGTTATGACACCGGCGTCATTAACGGCGCACTGCCGTACATGCAGGACGATCTGGGGCTTACCCCGTTCACCGAGGGCCTGATTACCTCCAGCCTGCTCTTCGGCGCGGCCTTCGGCGGAGCCATCTCCGGGAAACTGACGGACAGGTACGGCCGGCGCCGGATCCTGATGGCCCTCGCCGTCGTCTTCCTGCTGGGCACCCTCGGCACCTCCCTGGCCCCGACGATCGCCGTGATGGTGCTGTCCCGGATTGTGCTCGGCCTGGCCGTGGGCGGCGCCTCGGCGCTCGTCCCCGTGTTCCTCGCCGAGCTTGCCCCGGCGGAACGCCGCGGACAAATGGTGACCCGGGACCAGCTGATGATTGTGACGGGCCAGCTGGTCGCCTTTGTGGCCAACGCGGTCATCGGCAACATCTGGGGTGAAGACCAGGGTGTGTGGCGCTGGATGCTGGTGGTGGCCACCCTGCCGGCCATTGCCCTGTGGATCGGCATCGCGTTCGTTCCGGAGAGCCCCCGTTGGCTCGCCTCGAAGGGGCGCTTTGCGGAAACGCTCGCCGCCCTCCAGCGGATCCGCAGCGCCGACGACGCACAGGCCGAATACAGCGAAGTGCGCGGCCTTGCGGAAAAGGAGTCGGCGCAGGCAGGAACGCTGCGCGACTTCGCCGAGCCGTGGCTGCGGCGTGTGCTCCTGATCGGCATGGGCCTGTCCGTGGTCCAGCAGATCACCGGCGTCAACGCCATCATGTACTACGGCACGCAGATCCTGGCGGACGCCGGGTTCGGCACCGAAGCGGCCCTCACGGCCAACATTGCCAATGGTGTGGTCTCCGTGGCCGCCGCCATCGTCGGCATCTGGCTGCTGGGCCGGGTCCGCCGTCGGCACATGCTGATGACCGGCCTGATCGGCACCGGCTCGTCGCTGCTGGTGATTGGCCTGGTGTCGATCTTCGTCACCGAAGGCACCGTCCGCGGTTACCTGATCCTGGCCCTGACGGTCACGTTCCTGGCCTTCCAGCAGGGCGCAGTGTCACCGGTGACCTGGCTGATGCTCTCGGAAATCTTCCCGCTGAAGGTCCGCGGGCTGGGCATCGGACTGTCCGTCTTCGTCCAGTGGATGACCAACTTCGCCGTCGGCTTCTCCTTCCCGATCCTGATGGATGCCATCGGCATTTCGAAGACGTTCTTTATCTTCGTGGTGCTGGGACTGCTGGCGCTGGCTTTCGTCCGCCGCTATGTCCCGGAGACCCGGGGCCAGAGCCTGGAACAGGTGGAGGAACACCTCCGGGCGGTCGGCAGCAAGTAACCGGCGCACAGAATACGGAGGGGATCTCAGCAGAAAGCTGAGATCCCCTCCGTATTTTTAGAAGGGTGCCCGGAACCCACGGAACGGCAGGAGGGACGCCGCCCAGCCAGGAGCGGGCTATGCGGATGGCTTCCTGACCTGGCTGATTGCGAGGACGCCGCCACTTGGGTCGGCTAGTAAGGCGTTACGGAAGTCCGGCGCGTCTGCTGGTGGCATGAGTACGGTTCCACCGAGTTCGACTGCCCGGGCCGCAAGGTCATCGGCATTGGAGGCCTGTATATTGACCGCCCAGTAGGCCGGTGCGGCCGGGACCGGGACCGGGGCAGCGTTGGCGGCAACGGCAACGGCAACGGCGACGACGTCGTCAGGCAGGGTGGAATCCGCTGCCCGGCGCGTGCTGCCCTTCAGCCTCCACAGACTGACCTCGGAGTGCGGCTGCGGCTCGAGGCGCCATCCGAAGATCTTGTTGTAGAAAATCCCGGCATTCGAGAGCCCGGAGGTATGCAGCGCGCTCATCTGCCAGGCGTTTGGCGCATCGACACGTTCGGCTACGGTCGGTGAGCTGCCCTGCCGCGCCCCGAACGCGGCTCCGCTTGGATCGGTGAAGAGTGCAGTCCGGTCACTGTGTCCGTCCTCCAGCGGAGCGAACAACACTTCGCCGCCCGCCTCGCGAACGGCAGCCACGGTCCGGTCAAGGTCGGCCACGAGGACGTAGGTTACCCAGGCGCCGCGGTCAAGCATGGCTGGAGCCTGCCTAATACCGGCCACACGGCGTCCGTCGAGCCGGGCAACGCGGTAGCCGTTTGGTCCGCCTTCGTCGAACGTCCAACCCAGCAGGTCGCTGAAGAAAGCCACCGCGGCGTCCGGATCCGGCTGAAGTGTCTCAACCCAGCACGGTGCCCCGAAGGGGTATGAAACGAAATCGGTCATGGCGGGACCTCAAGTTCAGAGCGGGGTGCGGTTACAGCGGCAGGGGACACTGCCGCTGTAACCGCATGGCAGGACAGGAAGGCTACGGAACGGCCGGGTATGCCGCGACCGTAGGCACCGTTACCGCCGCGGTGAAGCTGGTCAGCGCGGTGGCCTTCGGCGGAGCGTAGACGGACGTGGCCGGCGTGACCTGCAGGACCAGCCTGCTGGCGGACGTCACGGTGTAGGACACCTCTTCCAGAGGCACCGTCACAGTGTGTTCCTTGCCGTCCAAAACCAGCGGCACAGGCGTCACCTGATTGCCCAGCACCAGGGACGCCCGGGCCTTATCTATGATCTGGGCATAAACGTGGGTACTGCCCTGCGGTGCGTACCCGCGGTACGTGAGGGTTAGCTGCGGGGCTCCGAACACAGAGGTGGTGACCGCCGGTGAGGCGATCGGTGCGTTGACCGCTACCGGCGCGACCGCCGCCGCAACCACTGCACCGCTGACGGCCGCGGGGGAGAGGAGCATGGATCCCCGCCCGGTGCCCGCCAGCGATCCGGTGGGCTGCGGGTAGCCCGGTGCTCCGCGGGTCACGCCGGCCTGGTCGATGAACTGGAACGCAGCCCCGGTATCCACCGGTTCGTTCCGCAGGTAGCGGGCAAACCAGTTCAGTACGGCGGGGGTGATCCGGTCCGGACCGGCAGTGGAATTGCACAGCCCGTGTCCGCCGCAGAACTGCAGCATCTTGGTGGGGGTGCCAGTGCCGCGGATGAGCTCGTAGTTGCGGGTGGCCTCGTTCAGGGTGAAGAGGGTGTCCGCCGTGCCCTGGATGATCAGGGTGGGAGCCGTGATGGAGGTGAACAGCGAGTCCGGTGTCAGGGACTCGAAGTAGGTGATCGACTCGGCGCTGAGCTGGTTCGGGTACGTCAGGCCCTCCCGGCAGGCCTTTCGGACCGGGGCTGCCAGGGCGCCCTGGTTCCCCACGAGGGAACCCAGCTGTCCCAGCGCGGTTCCCTCGGCACACAGCAGGGCGCCCCAGCCGCTCTTGAAGGAGCCGGCTTTGTAGAGGCTGGTGGTGAGGTCGTTCCAGGCAATGGTCGGGGTGATGGCGTCCACCCGCTGGTCCTGCGAGGCGAGGACAAACTGGATGCCTCCGCCGTAGGAGGCGCCGGCCATGCCCAGGACGGGATCTCCGGGGGAGTCCAGGCTCGCTTCGGGCTGGGCCGCAATGTAGTCGATGATCGCCGAGCCGTCCCGGCCCTCATAAGCAGGGTTGTTGACATACGCCTCGCCCCCGCTGAGGCCGAAGCCGCGCGGGTCCCAGGTCACCACGTTGTAGCCGGCGTCCCGCAGGGGAGCGATGCCGATGGAACCGATCAGCGTGCTGGTGGTTGATGACGGAATCCGTCCGCCCGGGAGCCCGAACCCTGGGCCCACCATGACCGTCGGTGCTTTCTGTCCGGCAGTGAGGCCCGTGGCCGGGAAGAAATTCGTATGGATAGGTGTGCCGTCGAAACTGGTGATCACGACGTCGGTGCGGATGGCTGGTGCGGCCGGTGCGGCTGGTGATGGTGCGGCGACGGCGGGAGCCGCCACCAGGGAGGTGCCCAACAGGGCGGCGGACGCCGCCAGAGTGCCCAGAAGTTTCCTCATAATGACCTCATTGTCGAAAGAGGGGAATTAGTTACCGTGCGGTAACTTTCCGCAGGCTATGAGGAGGGAGACCCGGGGTGCAAGGGCGCCGGGGAAAATGTCCCTCGACGGGTGCGGATTACGCGGGGAACTCTTGTGCCTGGCCAGTAGCTGGGGTAAGAGCCCGCCGGAACCGCGAACCTAGCGCAGACAGGTCCCCGCACGGATGTCCGTGCGGGGACCTGCTGGTTACTGCTTCTGCCGTGCCGGTGGAACTGCGTGCGGTCCGGAGCTACACGTCCAGGACTACAGCCGGTCCGGCGTGTTCGTTCCGGTGCCGGTTCCAGGTGTGGAATCGCCGGCACGGGCTCCGGCCGCCTCGGGGACGTCGTCGTGCTCTGTGGTGTGCAGGTCGAAGGACGAACCGTGCTCCTCGACGCCGGACTGGATGGCCCGGTCGACCACGGAAACAGCCAGCCGCCGCCGCAGCGAGAGGGGATCCTTCGCCAGATCCTTCGCCAGGGCAATCGTCATCAGGAGCATCACGACGGCGAACGGCAGTGCGGCCACAATCGTGATCCGCTGCAGGCCATCCAGCGCTTCGGCAGGATCGTCGCCGCCGGCCAGCAGCATCACTGCGGCCACGGCGCCGGTCAGGACACCCCAGAAAATGACGACGCCGCGGGACGGGTGCTCGGCACCGTTGGAGCTCAGCGACGCCATGATGATGGAGGCCGAATCCGCTCCGGTCACGAAGAAGATGGCGACCAGGACCATGGCGAGGATACCCACTCCTGCGGCCAGCAGGTTGGGCATGGGGAGGGCGGCAATCAGGTCGAACAGCGAGCCGTCGAAATCAATGGTGGGTTCGCCGTCGACCATTGTGGTGAGTCCGGCTGAACCGCTGGCCGCCGCGTCGCGCTGGATTCCGATCGCGGCGCCGCCGAAGATGGAGAACCAGACCACGCTGACTACGAAAGGAACTGCTAGGACGCCGGTGACGAACTGGCGGATGGTGCGGCCCCGGCTGATGCGGGCAATGAACATACCGACGAACGGCGTCCAGGACAGCCACCAGGCCCAGTAGAAGATGGTCCAGCTGGAGAGCCAGGCGCGCATGGATTCGTCGCCTGCCACCTCGGTGCGGGAGGCCATCGAGGCCATATTGGCGGCGTAGTCGCCGATGGCTGCCGGGATGACGTTGAGGATGAAGAGCGTCGGCCCCACAACGAAAACGATGGCGGCCAGCACCAGCGCGAGGACCATGTTGATGTTGGACAGCCACTGGATGCCGCGGGAAATGCCCGAAACGGCGGATGCCACGAAGCAACCGGTGAGGATCGCGACGATCGCAACCAGGACGGTGGTTCCCGCGGTCCCGAGGAAACCAACGGACTGCAGGCCGCTGCCGATCTGCAGGGCGCCGAGGCCCAGCGAAGCGGCGGTACCGAAGAGGGTGGCGAAAATGGCAAAGATGTTCAGTACCTTGCCCAGCGGTCCCTCCACCCGCTTCACACCGAAGAGTGATGTGAAGGCCGAGGAGATCAGCTGGCGGCGGCCGAGGCGGTAGGTGCCGTAGGCCATGGCAACGCCGACGACGGCGTACATGGCCCACGGATGCAGGCCCCAATGGAACAGGGACGTGCCCATGGCGGTCTGCAGTGCTTCGGGGGTCTGGCCCTCAACGGTGCCGGGGGGAGGGGAGATGTAGTAGAACAGGGGCTCGGCCGCGCCGTAGAACATCAGACCGATGCCCATGCCGGCGGCGAACATCATGGAGATCCAGGAAACCGTCTTGAACTGCGGCTCTTCACCGTCCTGGCCCAGGGGGATCTTTCCGTACCGGCCCACGGCCAGCCAGATCACGTACGCCACGAGGAACGAGGCAAGGAGCACAAAGAACCAGCCCGCGTTAGTGATAACCCAGTCCAGTGCCGTGGTGGAGACGGCGGAGAGGTTGTCCCTCCCGAAGAAGCCCCAGGCAATGAAGGCGAGTGCCAGGACACCGGTGACGGCGAAGATCACTTTATCGAGCTTCGCCGGCACGCCGCGCCGGAGTGCTTCTTCCTGCTCGCGCTGCCCCTCGATCATCTGCTGGACGAGTGCTTCTTCCTGCTCCACGATGGGCATCGATGAAGTGGAGGGATCCGCAACGGAGGTGGAGCTGGTGGCGGGTACCGGCGGGGCGGGGGTGTCAGCAGCGTGCTTCCCGACGTCGCGCGTTGGACCTTCTGTGGTAGCCATAGGCCTTCCTTATGTCAGCGCAAAAGGGTCCCGGGTCTGGTGTGGACCCGGGCAGGCAGAATGGCAGTTCCTCTTTATTTGAGCGTGCAACGGACCTGAAACGGTCCGCCGGAATCTATAAAGTAACGCTGCCGTGCTTCTGCGTCCCTTTACATAATTCGCAAGTGTGTTGCTTCCAGACTCGCGGCCTGCGGCACGCCAAGTCAAATTGGCTTTTAGGCTCCACGGGGCCTAGAGCGCGGTTGTTCCGAAGAGCATTCCCAGCAGATATGTGGCGGCAGCAGCGCCGAATCCGATCGCCAGCTGGCGCAGCGCGCGCTTGAGCGGGGAGCCACCCGAGAGCAGGCCGACGACGGTGCCGGTGGTCAGCAGCGCCAGTCCCACCAGGACGCAGGAGAGGACGACGGCGGTCATCCCCGTCAGGCCGAACAGGTAGGGGAGGACGGGAATAACGGCACCGGATGCGAAGAAGCAGAAGCTGGACGCCGCAGCCCCGAGGCCCGTCCCGACGGATTCGTGTTCATCGCGTGTGGTGTCCGCGTCGGCTTCGGGGTTAAGGGAGAAGCTAGGATCGCAGTCGCAGCTGTAGAGACCCATCCGCTCGGCAGCACGGTGTTCGGCGGCCTCCCGCGTCATGCCGCGCGCCCGGTAGACCAGCACCAGCTCGTTGGCATCGATGTCCAGTGATTTCGCAGCTGAAAGCGTGATCTGGGTGGGACGGGACGCATCCAGCAGCTCACGCTGGGACCGGACAGAGACATACTCTCCCGCACCCATGGACAACGCCCCGGACAGCAGGCCGGCCAGGCCGCTGATGAGGATGAAGGTGCTGGATACCCCCGTGGCCCCGATGCCCATAATGAGGGCCAGGTTGCTGACCAGCCCGTCATTGGCCCCGAACACCGCCGCGCGGAAGTTTCCCGACAGGCGGGTCCGCCCCCGGGTCGCGAGTCCGCGGATCACTTCCTCGTGGATCTGTTCATCGGCGGCCATGGCGCTGGGGACATGGGGATCATGGGCGTAGGGGGAGCGGCTCTCGGCGCGCTGCGCCAACGCCAGGACGAACACGGAGCCAAAGCGACGGGCGAGCAGCCCGAGGAGGCGGTTACGGAAGGAAGCGCGTGTCCTGCGTCCGGCGTCGTCGCCCAGCAGTGTGCGCCAGTACGCTTCATGGCGGCCCTCCGCCTCGGCCAGGGCGAGCAGGATGTCGCGTTCCTCGCCGTCGCGGCGTTCGGCCAGATACCGGTAGGTTGCCGCTTCCGCCTGCTCATCGGCAAGGTATTGCCGCCAGCGCTTTATCTCGGCAGGGGTCGGCACGCTGGAGTCGCTGGATGCGGGCTCCGGCAGGGATTGGGGGTTCACGGTACTCCTGACAGGGACCGGAAAGGGGAATCCGGTCAGTTTGAACACAGCTTAAACACAGCTCTTCTGACCGAAGGTCTCGCTCGCCCGCGGCTGGTGCCGGCGGGTGGACTGCCGGGACGCCGCAGCGTCCAGTATGTCGACAGGCCTCGGCTTGGAATGGACCCGTATCGTCACTCAAATAGTCACGCACATGGTCCCGCCGGAGCTACTCCCCTTCGCGTGTCCCAGTGTAGTCGAATCCGCCGGTCGGATCGGCGGATCCGCCCGGGCGCGGTTGGAGGCGGGGACGTGCTGGCTTAAGTCAATGACGGGCAGGCGCTAAAGTCATTTCGTGAGCAAAAACTACCCTCTTCCGGATCCGAACCGCCCGTGGACCCGCCACTACAGCGAGGGAGTACTGGAAGGCTTTACCCTTCCGGACGAATCCCTCGTCGACGTCGTGGAGAGGTCCGTCCGCAACCACCGGTCCAAGCCCGCCCTGCAGTTCTTCGGTGCCACCACTTCCTATGGGGAATTGGGAGACCAGATCCGCCGTGCCGCGGCGGGATTGTTGAAGCTCGGTGTCCGTAAAGGCGACCGGGTGGCGCTCGCGCTGCCCAACTCGCCCCAGCATGTGGTTGCGTTCTACGCAGTGCTGCGCCTGGGCGCAGTAGTGGTGGAACACAACCCCCTCTATACGGACCGTGAACTCCGCCACCAGTTCGAGGACCATGGCGCCACTGTGGCGATCGTCTGGGACAAGATCGTGGAGAACATCCAAAAGCTTCCCGCAGACATCCCGGTCCGGACCATTGTCTCCGTGGAACTGATCCCGGCCATGCCGCTGGTGAACCGGCTGGCCTTGAAGCTTCCCGTCCCGGCGCTGCGGGAGGCGCGGGCAGCCCTCTCGGCTGCCAAACACCCGCCCCGCCGCCCGCGGAAACTGGTCCGCTGGCAGGACCTGCTGGACAACCGTCCGCTGCGCAGCCGCCACCCCCGGCCTGAACCCGAAGATCTGGCGGCCATCCAGTACACGAGCGGCACCACCGCCGATCCCAAGGGTGCGATGCTCACGCACGCGAACCTCGTGGCCAACGCGGCGCAGGGGCGCGCCTGGGTCCCCGGGCTGAAGCCCGGCCACGAAACCTTCTACGCCGTGCTGCCCATGTTCCACGCCTACGGACTGACACTGTGCCTCACCACCGCCATCAGCCTGGGTGCCCGGATTGTGCTGTTCCCCAAGTTCGACGTCGATATGACGCTCAAGGCGATGAAGAAGACACCCGCCACCTTCCTGCCCGCCGTGCCGCCCATCTATGAGCGTTTGGCAGCAGGAGCGGCGGAACGGGGTATTTCCCTTCAGGGTGTCCACGCCGCCATTTCCGGTGGCATGAACCTTCCGCCCCGGACGGTGGAGCTGTGGGAAAAGGCCACCGGCGGGCTCCTGATCGAAGGCTACGGCCTCACCGAAACGTCGCCGATTTCCCTGGGTAACCCCTTTGCGGCGTCGAGGAAGCCGGGAACGGTGGGCGTTCCCTTCCCGATGGTCGACATCCGGGTGGTGGACCCCGAACACCCCACCGTTGAGGTGCCCAAGGGAAACCGCGGAGAACTGCTGATCAAGGGACCCCAGGTTTTTCAGGGCTATTGGAACAAGCCCCGCGAAACCGAGGCGGTACTGCTCGACGGCGGCTGGTTCCGGACCGGTGACATTGTCACGGTGGATGAGGATGACTTCGTCACCATTGTCGACCGGATCAAGGAGCTGATCATTACGGGCGGCTTCAACGTTTCCCCGTCCGAGGTGGAAAATGCCCTGAAGCGCCACGAGTCCGTGGACGACGTCGCCGTCGTCGGCCTGCTCCGCTCCGGCGGCGGGGAAGACGTAGTGGCCGCGGTGGTCCCCAAGGCAGGATCCCGCTTCAACGCCGAAGAGCTGCGCGCCTTCGTACGCAAGGAATTGGCCGCCTACAAGGTTCCCCGCCGGATCGTGGAGATCCAGGAGCTGCCCAAGTCCCTGATCGGCAAGGTGCTGCGCCGGCATGTCCGCGACAGCCTCCAGGACAACGGTGCCGGACCGGGCGCTGACGGCGCCGCCGAGAAGATTTCCCCAACCCTCCAGACCAAACCCTGAGCAGGAAAGAGCGAACATGAGCGCATCAAGCCCCGACAGGGCCGAACGGCACACCGAACCGGAGCATGCGAGACCCGGCCGCTATTGGAGTGGTGCCCTCGGCCATGCCGGGCAGCGTTCAGCCCAGATCCTGCTGATCCTGCTGCTGGTCTCGGTCACGGTCTACGGGCTGCTCCAGGTCACCCTGGTGGTGATCCCGGTGCTCCTGGCGCTGATCCTGGGGGCGGCGATTGCGCCGTTCGTGAACTGGCTGCGCCGCAAGGGCTGGCCCAGTGCCCTGGCCACGGGATTGTCCTTCCTGCTCCTGCTCGCCATCTTCGGTGGCCTGATAACCGGGATCGCGTTCGCTATCCGCAGCGAATGGGATGACCTGGTGGACCAGGCCGTCGCGGGCTTCGACAAGCTCTATGACTTTGTGCTCAACGGGCCGCTTCCCGTGGATGACGAGATGCTCGGCAATGCACGCGACAGCGTGATCGACTTCGCGACCAGCAGCACGGTCAGCAGCGGTGCCATTGCCGGTATCTCCGCCGCGACCTCGTTCGCTACCGGATTCCTGCTGATGGCCGTAGTGCTGTTCTACTTCCTCAAGGACGGCGACCGTATCTGGGCGTTCTTCCTGCGGCTGTTCCCCGCCGGTGACCGGCGGGACAAGGCCCGGCTCTCCGGCTTCCGAGTGATGGAGGTCCTCGGCGGCTACGTCCGCGGCACGGCCATTGTGGCGCTGGTTGATTCGGTGTGCATCGGTGCGGCGCTGTTCATCCTGCAGGTTCCGCTGGCACTGCCCCTGACGGTGATTGTTTTTGTTGGTTCCTTCATCCCGCTGGTCGGTGCCACGGCGGCCGGTGTCTTCGCCGCCCTGATCGCGTTGGTGGCCAACGGGCCGGTGGTGGCCCTGATTGTGATCATTGTGATCATTGCGGTCAACCAGCTCGAGGGCAACTTCCTGCAGCCGGTCGTGATGGGCAAGTCCCTGAGCATCCACGCCCTGGTGATCCTGCTGGCCCTGACCGCCGGAACCATCCTGGCCGGCATCGTCGGCGCCATCCTTGCTGTCCCGATTGCCGCCGTCGGCTGGGCTGTCATCAAGGTCTGGACCGGGGAGGACGACGGCGAGGATCTCGACGCGAAGGAGATCCCGGACCCCAAGGACCAGCCCGAAATGGAATCCCTCGACAAGTAAAGTACGGGACTTCCAAGGGGCCGGCCCCCCGTCCGCTTCGACGGATGAGGTGCCGGCCTCCGCTTTTCGCTCCGGCTGACCCGGTCCCGCAGAACGTGGGACGGCGGTGAGAGGGCTGGGCTGACTACACCCCGGCGGCAGGTCCGCTGGTCAGTCGCTGCAGGTAGTCCACGGCTCCGGTGATATCCCGCCCGGAGGACCGGTAGCCTACATAGCCGTCCGGACGGATGACCAGGAGTTCGGCCCGGCGGGAGCTCAAGCCCAGCCGGTGGAACGCCAGGCCGCTGACGTCCTTGATGATGCCCGGAGCGTTGGCAATCAGGCTGCTGCCAACGGTGAGGTACTGGACATTAAGCAGACCTGCGAGCCCGGGCAGAGCGGCATGGAGTTGGGGAACCGCGTCCTGGGGCCAGCCGGGTCCGGTAAGTAGAACCGAGAAGCCCGGCATGGACACCAGGTCCTGCAGGCGGCGTTCCCGGTCCTGGTAAATGACATCGGCGTCGGGCAGGCGGTCACCCGGCTGCGGGCCGCTGGCCAGGAGTGCCGGCCGGCGGGAGGGCCCGGACTCGACAATGCTGCTGCCGCGGTAGTTGACGTTCAGCTGGGCCATGGTCCGGAAGAGCCGCGCGCGGAGTCCGTCCCAGCCCATGGCCTTCGGGGCCAGTGCCGGCAGGAGTTTGGTGCGGGGGAGTTTCTTCAGCCCGTTGCGGCTGATGGCCAGCCGGAAAATGCGGTCCGTCGAGGACACGACTTCCTGGTCCACCGGCCGGCGCTCGGCGTGGTAGCTGTCGATCAATTCATCGCTGGCGAGGCCACGGGCGCCAAGCGCGAGTTTCCAGCCCAAGTTCAGGGCATCCTGGATCCCGGTATTCATCCCCTGGGCGGCAACGGGGGAGTGGACATGGGCGGCGTCCCCGGCCAGGAAGACGGAACCCCGCTGGAAGTATTCGGCCATCTGATGCGACAGGCGGAAGGTGCTGATCCAGCGCGGGTCGTGCACCTTGAGGGCGCCATGCGCAAAGGTGTCGGCCAGTCCCTGCAGTGTTTCAAGGGTGGCGGGTTTGCGCGGCGGTTTGATGGAGATCATCCGCCAGGTGGCGGCGCCGCCGAGCGGGAACAGGAAAAGGAAGCCGTCCTCGGTGGGGTAGGAGTGCACGGCGTCCGGTTCCGCACCCTCGATTTCGACGTCCGCCAGGATGAAAGTCTCGGGATAGGCTCCGCCGCGCCAATCCATGCCGGCCTTGGCCCGGACGGTGCTCCCGGCACCGTCCGCACCAACCACATAGCGGGCACGGATGCGCTCGATGCCCCGGTCCATCCGCTGGATCTTGGCTTCCATACCGGCAAACGGATCCTCGGGATCCAGGCGTTCAAGGTCCTGGAGCTCGGCACCGCGTTCGATGCGTACCCGGCGGGAAAGCAGATGCTGGGTGAGGATGCGTTCGGTTTCCGTCTGGGACAGGAACAGCAGCTGCTGGAAGGCAGAGTCCTCCAGACCGGTGTCGAAGAGATCGACTTCCAGCGTTTCCTCCGGCAGATGGAGGTGCAGTTCGCGGGCGGGCCGCCCGGCGGACACCAGCTCGCCGCTGATCCCGAAGGGCCGCAGCGCTTCCAGGGTGCGCGGCTGGATGGCGATGGCCCGCGATTCGGTGCCCGGCGTCTGGCGCCGGTCAATAATGCGGAAACTGGCGCCGAACGCTGCCAGCTGCGCGGCCAGGGCCAGGCCCGTAGGTCCGGCACCCACGATCAGGACATCGACGTCGTAGTTAGGGTCTTCGCTGTTATCGTGGGCCGCCATGCTCTCAGCCTAGTCTTGACCCTAACCGCAGTTCCACTTTAGCTTTCGACTACACCTCTGGTTACCCCACGTAACCCCCGACGGCGGACGACGATGCCCGCCCTGGATCCGGAGACAGCGCCCATGGATGAGACTCCCCGCGTGAACGCCAACGGCCGCTTGGGGCCGGTGGATGCCGCACAGGTCCCGCGGTACGCCGGGGCAGCCACCTTCGCCCGGCTGCCCCGCCTGGACCAGCTGGAACAGGTGGACGTGGCCGTGGTGGGGGTGCCCTTCGACAGCGGCGTGTCCTACCGTCCCGGGGCGCGGTTCGGCGGCAACCACGTCCGGGAAGCCAGCCGGCTGCTGCGTCCGTATCACCCGGCGCTGGACGCGTCGCCGTTCGAAAACCTGCAGGTGGCCGATGCCGGGGACATGGCAGTGAATCCCTTCAACATCAGTGAAGCCATCGACACAGTGCAGCAGAACGCCCTGGGCCTGACCGAAGACGGTGCCAAGCTGCTGACCCTGGGTGGGGACCACACCATCGCCCTGCCCCTGCTGCGCGCGGCTGCCGAACGGGCCGGGTCCCCGGTGGCACTGCTGCACTTCGACGCGCACCTGGACACCTGGGACACCTACTTCGGTGCCGCCTACACACACGGCACGCCGTTCCGTCGGGCGGTCGAGGAAGGCATCCTGGACACGGACGCCATGTCCCATGTGGGCACCCGTGGCCCGCTCTATGGGAAGAAGGACCTGGCGGATGACCGGCGTTTCGGTTTTGGCATCCTTACCTCGTCCGACGTTTTCCGGCAGGGGGTGGACGAGGTCGTCGCGAAGCTGCGCGACCGCATCGGCACCCGGCCGCTGTACATCTCCGTGGACATCGACGTCCTGGACCCGGCACACGCCCCGGGCACCGGCACCCCGGAGGCCGGCGGCATCACCAGCCGCGAGCTGCTGGAGATCCTGCGCGGGCTGCGTGGACTGAACCTGGTGGGCGCCGACGTCGTCGAGGTTGCCCCGGCCTATGACCACGCGGACATTACCGCGGTGGCCGCCTCGCACGTGGCCTACGACCTGATCACCCTGATGGGACTGTCCGCATGAGCGGTGAGTTCAGCGCCTCCGATGCCTTCACCGGGACGGGACCCGTCCGTAACGGCGGAGACCTGGTGATCGAAACCCTTGAAGCCCTCGGTGCCAGCAAGGTTTTCGGCATTCCCGGCCAGCACGCGCTGGGACTCTTTGACGCACTGTCCCGCTCCCGGCTCGATTTCATCTCCTCCCGGGTGGAAAACAACTCCGCGTTTGCGGCCGACGGCTTCTCCCGGGCCACGGGACAGGTGGGGGTGCTCTTCCTCTCCACCGGCCCCGGCGCCCTGACCGCCCTGTCCGGACTGCAGGAGGCCTATGCCACCGGGGTGCCGATGATCGTGGTCGCCAGCCAGATCCCCCTGGACGGGCTGGGTGCACGGCGCCGGGGGATGCTGCACCAGCTGGATGACCAGAAGGCCTCCGCAGCGAATGTCACCAAGAGCCAGCGGCTCATCCAGCATGCCTCCGGTATTCCTTCGGCCATCCAGGATGCCTGGACCGAAGCCATTTCCTCGCCTGCGGGACCGGTCTGGATCGAGATTCCGCAGAACGTGCTGCTTCACCCGGTGCTGGTTCCCGCGGTGGAAGACGCGCTCGCGGAGCCGTTCGACAATCCGCCGCGCAGCGAGCTGGTCAAGGAGGCCGTGCGCTGGCTGGAAGCAGCGCGGCGTCCGGCGGTGATCGCCGGGGGAGGGGTGCGCCGCAGCGGCGCCGAGGCCCCGCTGCTATCGATCGCGGAGAAACTGCACGCGCCGGTCATCTCGACGCCGGGCGGCAACGGCGCCTTCCCCTGGAACCATCCGCTATCACTGCAGGCCTGGATGGAAGACCGGTACATGACGGAGGTGCTCGAGGACGCCGATGTCCTGGTGGTCATCGGTTCGTCGCTGGGGGAAGTGACGTCCAATTACTTCACGATGGCACCCCGCGGCCGGATCATCCAGATCGACGCCGAACCCCGCGTCCTGGAATCGAACCGTCCCGCCCTCGGTATCCGTGCCGACGCCCGGCAGGCGCTGGATGCCCTCGACGAGGCCCTCCGGCCGGCGGAACGCCTCCCCGACTGGCACGGGCAGGGCGCGGAGGAGCTGGTGGCCGGTGCACTGGCGCGGGTACAGGCCCGGCTGGATGCCCAGGACCTCGGCATGGAGCGCCGCTTTATGGCGGACATCCGAGCCGCAGTGCCGGACGGTATGCAGACCTACTGGGACATGACCATCGCCGCCTACTGGGCGTGGAGCTGCTGGGACTCGAAGGCAGGCCGGTTCCACTCCGCCCAGGGAGCCGGCGGCCTGGGGTACGGCTACCCGGGGGCGATCGGAGGTGCGGTGGGCCTGGGGGAGCGGGTGCTCGCCGTGTCCGGCGACGGGTCGGCCATGTACTCCATTGCCGAACTGGCCACGGCCCGGCAGCATAACCTTCCGGTGACCTGGCTGATTGTCGACGACGGTGGCTACGGCATCCTTCGCGAATACATGGAGGACGCCTTCGGCAAGGCCACGGCCACGGAACTGGCCCGTCCGGACTTCGTGAAGCTGGCCGAATCATTCGGCGTGCCGGCCCGGCGCTGCGCCCCCGTGGACATCCGTACTGCCTTGGAGCAGTCCTTCACTGCCGAGGGTCCCAATGTGGTTGTGGTTGAAGCGCGGATAGGACTTTTTGCTCCCACGCATCTTGTCTGACGGGGATCGGGGGGGGCGGACCTCGACGCGCACGCGCGGCTCAACCGGGAAGAAAATGACCCTCTGGCATGATGTGGGGGTGCGATTGGCGCGGCCCCACCCTGTCGGGGCCTTCCGCACAAAGTGAATCAGGACTCTTCGATGACCTTTCCTGTCCCCACTCCTTCCGTGGAGTTGCATGTCCTTGCCGGTGATTACGTGATCGCACGGCTTCCCCCGGCGGCGGAGGTACCCGCTGTGCTTCTGGCAGGTTCTCCGCTCGGAGGATGGGTCTCCGTCACCCGAACCCCGCAGGAGCTTTCGATTGTCTGCCCCGCTGCGGTTGCCCCGGCGGACGCCGAAATTGACGGAATGTGGGCAGCGTTTTATGCCTCCGGTCCAATTCCGTTCGGGCTGACCGGTGTGGTGACCTCCTTAGTTGCACCTCTCTCAGCCGCCGGCTGCCCGGTGTTCGTCGTTTCGACTTTCGACGGCGACATCCTCATGGTTCCCGCGCCGCAGTACGGCCAGGCCCGCGACGTACTGCAGGCGGCAGGCCACACGCTTCGCTAGGACTGTTTAGTTAGTTGACCTAGGCAAATTTCCGCGTATAGTTGCCTAGGTCAACTATCAGTACCCAACACCCCCGGAGACCATCCCCATGCCTATGCAACAGGAAACGGCGGATGATCTGATCCGGAAGATCTTCGCCCTGCAGCGAACGTTGCGGTGCGTCACCCAACACAGTGCCGACCACGGTGGACCCGGCGTGGCACTGCAGGGAGTTATGCGCATGATCGGCGAGGACGGTGAGCTGCGGGCAACCGAGCTTGCCGCCAAACTCGGCATCGGCCCCGCCGGCCTGAGCCGCCACGTCGCCGAACTCGAAGAACTCGGTTACGTCCGGCGCCGCCCGCACCCCCAGGACCGCCGCGCCTACCTCATCAGCCTGTCCGAACTGGGGGAGTCGGTTCTTCACGACGCCATGAAAAACCGGGCAGCCGTGCTGCAGGAAGCGCTCGCCGCCTGGTCCGAGGACCAGGCCCGGCTTGCCGCAGAAACCATCGGGTCGCTCTCCGACTCGCTTTTTACGTCTATCCGCCGCGCACCCGGAACCCCCGGGAGGACGCCGGAAACCTCCGAATCCTATCCACAGGAGCAAACAGCTAAGTGACCGAGACCAAGACTGTCCGGAAGAAACATATTCCCGGCGAGATGAGCCACCGCCAGATCCTGCAGGCCCTGACCGGCCTGCTGGCCGCATTGTTCACGGCGATGCTGAGCACCACCATCGTGGCCAATGCCCTGCCCACGATCATGGCCGACCTGCACGGAACCCAGACGGACTTCGCCTGGGTGGTCACGGCAGCCCTGCTGGCCAACGCGGTGAGCACACCCATCTGGGGCAAGCTCGCGGACCTGTTCAACAAGAAGCTGCTGGTGCAGCTGAGCATCGTGATCTTTGTTGCCGGTTCCGTCCTCGCAGGTTTTTCCCATTCCATGGACCTGCTGCTGACCGCACGCGTCATCCAGGGACTGGGCATGGGCGGCCTGACTGCACTGGCCCAGGCGATCATCGGTTCCATCATTCCGCCGCGGGAACGCGGCCGGTACTCCGGCTACATGGGTGCCGTCATGGCCGTCGCCACAGCCGGCGGCCCGCTGCTGGGCGGGTTCATCGTCGACAGTCCGCTGGGCTGGCGCTGGACCTTCTTCCTCTGCGTTCCGCTCGCCGTCGTCGCCCTGATCCTGCTGCAGGTCACCCTGCGGCTGGAACACGTGCGCCGCCCCGCGAAAATCGACTGGCTCGGTTCCATCCTGCTCACCGCAGGTGTCTCCCTGCTCCTGATCTGGGTCTCCTTCGCAGGCAAGCCCGACTACTACGAATGGTGGTCCTGGGAAACGGCCGCCATGGTGGGCGGATCCCTGGTCCTGCTGGCCCTGCTGGTGCTGGTGGAGGCAAAGGTCTCCGAACCGATCATTCCGCTGAAGATCATCAGCCAGCGGACCACCGCCCTGGCCATCCTGGCTTCCGTAGCCGTGGGTATCGCCATGTTCGGCTCCACCACCTTCCTGGGCCAGTACTTCCAGCTGGCGCGCGGCTTCACCCCCACCGAAGCCGGACTCCTGATGCTGCCCATGATTGCCGGCAACCTGCTCGGTTCCGTGGGATCCGGCCTGCTCATCACCCGCTTCGGCAAGTGGAAGCGCTTCCTGATTATCGGCACCATTTTGGTGATTCTCGGGACGGGACTGGCCGGCTTCATCGACCACGAAACCGACATGGTCCTCGTCAGCCTGTTCATCTTCATCCTGGGCATCGGTATGGGCCTGCTGATGCAGAACCTGGTGCTGGCCGTGCAGAACACGGTCAAGGTCACGGATGTCGGTTCCGCCAGTGCATCCGTTGCATTCTTCCGCACCGTCGGCGGCGCCATCGGCGTGTCGGTGCTCGGCGCAGTGCTCTCCAGCTCGGTCAGCCGCCGCGTCACGGAGGAACTGGACAAGGCCGGTATGCCCACCAACGCAGACGGCACCACCGCCACGCTGGACATCGGCGAGCTTCCGCCGGCAGTCCAGATGTTCTTCCGGATCGCCTATGCGGAGGGTACGGCGGATATCTTCAAGATCGCCGCTGCCGTTGCGGTCATCGCCCTGGTCGCGGTGCTGTTCATCAAGGAGCAGGCGCTGCGCCGGACTTTGGACATCAAGCCGACGTCGGCCAACCCGCTTGAGCCCGGCCTCACCGGCGGCGCGGAAATGCTGCACACCGGCGCCATGTCCAGCGTGGATCCGGCCGCACCGGTTCCCGCCGACAGCACCGGCTCGCGGAACGGCAGCAGCTCGAAATAGCCCTACTGCATGGTGAAACGCCGTGCCACGGCCCCGCCCAACGCCGGGACCTGGAACATCCGTTCCAGCCCGGCGTTGCGCAGGGCCATTGCTCTTTGAGGCAGCGGCCGGCCCAGCACCATGTTGGCGCGTGCCTGCGCCGAGGCCACAACGGCGCCGCGCCGCCGCCGCCGTTCGAAGTCCTGCAGCGCCCGTCCCATCGGTTTCCCGTGCAGGGACGCGGCAATAAGCGGTGCCACGGCGGCCGCGTCCAGCCAGCCAAGGTTCATGCCCTGACCGCCGATCGGACTGATCTGGTGGGCCGCGTCCCCGACCAGGACCGTACGACCGGAAACCAGGTGGTGCGCCCGGCCAATCCGGACCCCGAAGGCGCTCAGCATGGAATTTCCGGCCACGTCCAGGCGGTGCCCGGTCCGCCTGTGGACCAGCTGCGCGAGGCCGGCGGCGGTGACTTCCGGCGGCAGGGCACCGCTATGCGCCACCCACCGGCGCAGCCCGCCCGGCAATGGAAACGACTCCACGATCCCCTCCGGCTCCAGGTAAAGCACCGCCAGCGCCCCGTCGCCGGTACCGTCCGGGTAATCACCCATCACGTAGGTGTCTGGCAGATCGCGTGCGGACCAGCGGGTGCCCAGTGCGGACCGGATGCCTGACCGCGCGCCGTCGGCCGCCACCAGGAGGACCGCCTCAGTCATGAAGGGCTGTCCTTCGCTGGTCCCGTACACACGGACGGAGGACCCGAGGTCGTCAAAGGATTCGACCTTGCTGCCCCGGACCAGCGCGCCGGGATCCAGGGCACGCAGCCGTTCCTCCAGCAGATGTTCGGTACGGACCTGGGGCAGGGTAAGGACAAAGGGGTAACGGTCCGACGCCGCCGCGAAGTCCAGGCGGGCCACGGTCCGCCCCGCACTGCGGGCTTCCCCGTGGGTGATGCGGACGCCTTCGCGGATCATGGCATCGCCAATGCCGGCCTGGGCCAGGGACTCCAGGGCGGGCGGATGGACCCCGATCGCCCGGGAATGGCTGCTGCGGCTCGGCCGCTGTTCCAGGACCTGGACGGACACCCCTGCCTGCAGCAGCAGGACGGCCAGGTACAGTCCGACCGGGCCGCCGCCCGCCACCACGACGTCGGTGCTGCGGCGCGGAAGATCAGCCGGCATCGAACTGGCCCGTGGGGGTCCGCGCAGGAACCGGCGGCCGGTAAAGAAGCAGGTTCTGCCATGGCTTCTGCTGCCGTCCCTGCCAGCCCGGCGGTGTCACCGCCGCGAGTTCCGAAGCCGTGTAACTGCGGCGGATGGAGGTCAGGCCGTCTGCCCGGATGAACGAGCCGGGGAAGAACGGCAGCGTTCCGACGGAGAACAGGGCGTAGGCCCACCGGCTGCGCTGAATGTCGCTGTGCAGGCACAGTTTCCGTCCCAGCAGCTCCGAGTCGGCCAGCAGCCCCCGCAGTTCCTTCGGAGCCAAATGGTGGAGCATGTGGTTGGAAATCACCGCGTCGTAGGACCGTCCCTCGGCAACCAGATCCCCGCTGAACGCACGGCGGAAGGTCAGTCCCGGTATCGGTGGACGCGAGGAGGCAAACGCATGCGCCCTCGGGTCCGGGTCAATCGCGGTGATCTCCACGGCTAGCCCATCCCGCCGGGACCAGCGGGCGATGCAGCGGGGGACATCCCCTCCACCGGAGCCGACGTCCAGCAGGGTGCCGCCGCCGTCCTGCCTGAACAGCGGACGGAGATAGCGGACATAGTTGCGCCGCCACCCCGAAACCACGGCATTGATCAGCCAGAACTGCGCGTAGGTGCGCTCGAGGCGCAGGAGATCCGCGTCGGGCCGGTCCATTTCCTCCACGGCGTCGAGGGCCCGGGTGGAAAGGGATGGGAAAACGGCTGTCATGCGGGAACACCCGCGGGCTCCACCTGGCCTCCCGGCACCGCCGCCTGTTCCGTTGCCGCGGCCGCCGGCTGGACCGGGCCGCCGACCCGGGTGAACAGACCGGTTTCCACGGTGAGGCCGGGTCCGAAGGCCATGGAGCAGATCCGCTCATTGCCGCCGGTGAACGGCTGCTCCAGGATGTACTTGAGCACAAACAGGACGGTGGCGCTGCTCATGTTGCCCACCGTGCGCAGTGTTTCCCGGGCCGGCACCAGCTGCTGTGCACTGAGTTCGAGTTTTGCCTCCACCTTGTCCAGGATGGCGCGGCCCCCGGGGTGGATGGCCCAGTGCCCAATGTCCCGGTAGGGGTGGACGCTCACCGACTCGTCGTGGGCCAGCAGGGGAGCCAGTGCGCCCACGATGTGGTCGTCGATGATGTGGGGGACGTAGGTGCCCAGGACCATCTCGAAGCCTTCATCGCCAATGTTCCAGGCCATGGCTTCTTCGCCGACGGGGGTCAGGACCGTTTCGAAATGGTCCAGCTGGATGGCCGGACCGGCGTCGGGCAGGTCATCGCGGGCGGTGATGACGGCGGCCGCCGCACCATCGGCGAAGAGCGAGGACCCCAGAATCGCATCGGGATCGTTGGAGGTGCGGACGTGTAGGGAGCACAGCTCCGCGCTGACCACCAGGACGACCGCGCGGGGGTCGGCTTCACAGAAGGATTTCGCGGCCCGCATGGCCGGGAAGGCGGCGTAGCAGCCCATAAACCCCAGATGGTAGCGCTGGACCGAGGGATTCAGCCCGAGGGCACGGGTGACTTTGTAGTCCGGGCCGGGGTTGAAGAAGCCGGTGCAGGAGACCGTGATGACGTGCGTGATGTCCGCCGCGTTGACGCCGGTGCAGGCAGCCAGCGCCTTTGACGCTGCTTCGATGAAGAGCTTGGTGGCCTCCACGGCAAAGATGTCGTTCCGGGTCTTGGTGCTTGGCCGCAGCAGCAGGCCACTGCGGGCGTCGTAGAAGAGGGGATGTTCCGAGGTGTCCGTCAGGGAGAGTTCGGCCAGGGCCGTGCGGCGGGTGTCGATGGCCGCGGAATCGAAGCAGGTGCGCACCAGCCGCTGACCCAGGCGGGTCAGGCCGGGCTGGGCCACGAAGGTGTCACGGACTTCGGACTGCACCAGGACTGTTGGAGGGATCGCAGTTTCCAGGGACCTCAGGGTAACCGTCATAGTCCATTGTTGGGGGAGGGCAACGCTCTGCACAATGGCAACGGTTGCTGGAAAGTTGCCTTCAGCCACTGGTTTTCCGGAACCCCGGCAGGGAAACCGGTTGCGGGTCGCCCCGGCAACCGGGCATACCTAGTGAGGGGAAGCGGTGGATGCCACCCGGCCCCGCGGCCGCGCCGACGCATACCACTGCCGGCACAACAGGACGATCAGGGCCAGTTCCAGGACCCCGCCGCCGTAATACATCACCAGCGCACCCTGTTCCGCAGCCGCGGCGGAAATCCCGGGAGGCGGGTCGGCGTAAATGCTCTTGGCGAGGATATTGTGCGCGGCGATGGAAAGCACCAGCACCGCTGCCCGCAACCGGTATCCGGACCGGTGTGGAGAGGGGTCCCGTCCCACTATGGAGGCGGTGAACAGATAGCCGGCCGCCAACAGATGCAGGGTCACCAGCCAGTGCACGGGCATGGATTCCTGCATGGACTGCAGCAGCCCGGTGCGGAACATCAGGATCATGCCGCCGGTGTTCAGCAGCGCGGCGGTCACCGGGAAGGACAGGAACCGGGCAAACCTGCTGCGCAGCAGGCGGGAGAGACGGCGTGCCGGAAAAACATCGAGTGTGCGCAGCGCCAGGGTGAACGGCCTCGAGAGCACCAGCAGCAGTGGGGAGAGCATCCCGGCCAGGAGGTGGGACAGGCTCAGCACGGCGAAATCTTCGTGGGCGAGTCGTGCCAACGGGTTCAGGACCGTGGCGAGTACGGCGGCCACGCCCAGGGTGAATAACGCAGTCCGGTACCAGGGCCACCGCCCGGAACGCGGTGAGAGGGCGCCGGCCCAGTAAGCGACCACAGCCACCACGGCGGGAATGAAGAACAACGACTCTGCGGGAAAGTCGCCGCCGCCGTGGCTATGCATCGGCGGGGGTTTCCCGTTCCCGCGGAACAGCAGTGCGGGTGCGGTAGGTGAGCCATGCACCGGCAAGAATCAGCAGACCGGCAATCACGTTCCAGACCGTGTCATAGGCCAGCAGGTCCACCTCGTAGCGGATCTGGTGCAGTCCGAGCAGCTTGTGCTGCACCGTCCCGTCGTACAGCTGGAAAACTCCGGCGCCCAGCAGGACCCCGCCAATCCAGCGCTGCCAGAGGGTCTCGTGCCACCGGCGCAGATCCGCGAACAGGAAGAGACCGGCTACCACGGCAAACCAGCCGAAGGCATGGAACAGACCGTCCGAAAACAGCCCGACGGAGGTAGTGGAGCGGTCGTAGAAATGGTGCCACTGGAGAAGCTGGTGGAAGATCACTTCATCAACGAAGGCAGCCAGCCCAATGCCAAACAGCACGCCGGAAACCAGGTTACGCAGGCGCGGAGAGCGGCGCGTGCGGAGGGTAGAGCTCATTCTTCGAACATAACACCGGTACCGTCCCGCCGCAGGCCCGCGTGACAGGAGCGGACTCCCCGGCAAGGATGGGGTGCATGTGGATAGGCGCACTTGAACTGGACCTGCTGCTGGGAGACGTGCACTCCCTCAAAGGCAAACGGTCGGTGGTCCGGCCGATCCTTGCCGAACTGCGGCGTAAGTTCGACGTTTCCGCTGCCGAGGTTGGTTCTTTGGACCTGCACCGCCGGTCCGGGATTGGGGTTGGGCTCGTGGCGGCGGACCGCTCCCATGTGGTGGACGTGCTCGACGCCGCGGAACGGTTCGTGGCCGGCCGCCCCGAAGTGGAACTGTTGAGCGTCCGGCGTCAACTCTTCACCGGGGAGGACTAGGCGCTCCGTCCAGCTGACATCGGTCGGAGAAATGGGGAACAATTGGGCGCGTGAGTCTTAGCGCCGTAGAACCCGTCAACCTTTCCGGATCCACCGATGAGCAGGTGATCGCCCAACTGGCCGCCGAACTGGGGGTTGCCCCCTGGCAGGTCCGGGCCGCGGTGGAGCTGCTCGACGGCGGCGCCACGGTTCCGTTTATTGCCCGGTACCGGAAGGAGGTCACCGGCACGCTGGATGACGCCCAGCTGCGGGACCTGGATGAACGGCTGCGGTACCTGCGCGAGCTGCAGGACCGCCGGCGGGTCATCCTCGAGGCGATTGATGCCCAGGGGAAGCTGACGAAAGAGCTGCGGGCCGCCGTCGTCGGCGCCGAGACCAAGTCCCGGCTGGAGGATATCTACCTGCCGTACCGGAGCAAGCGGCGGACGAAGGCACAGATTGCCCGCGAAGCAGGCCTGGAACCGCTGGCGGATACTCTGCTGGCCGACCCCCGGCATTCTCCGGAAGCCGAAGCTGCGCGGTACGTGCGCGACGGCGTTCCGGACGCGGCCGAAGCGCTCGCCGGAGCGCGGGCCATCCTGATTGAACGGGTGTCCCAGAACGCAGACCTGTTGACCGAGCAGCGCGAGAAGCTCTGGCGGCAGGGACGGATGCGCTCGCAGGTACGTCCGGGGAAGGAAGCCGAAGGGCGTAAATTCACCGACTATTACGATTTTTCCCAGTCACCCGCCGGCATGCCCTCGCACCGCGTCCTGGCACTGTTCCGCGGCGAGAAGGAGGGCATGCTGGAACTGGCGCTGACCGAGGGCGATCCGGCGGATGCCGAGGCCCTTGCCGCCGCCCGTGCCCGATACGAACGCTCCGTCGCTGCCCGTCTGGGGGTGGCCGAGCGTGGCCGGCCCGCCGATGCCTGGTTGATGCAGACAGTGCAGCTCGCCTGGCGCCGGATCCTCGCCAAACTCGCGGTGGACCTGCGCGTCCGGCTCTTCACCGACGCGGAAACCGAGGCTGTGCGGGTTTTCGCCGCCAACCTGCGCGATGTCCTGCTCGCCGCCCCGGCGGGAAACCGGGCCACCCTCGGACTGGACCCCGGGCTCCGGACGGGTGTGAAGGTGGCGGTGGTGGACGGTACCGGCAAGGTGGTGGCCACCGATACGGTGTACCCGCATGCACCCATGCGCCGCTGGGACGACGCCCTGGCAACGCTGGCGGAGCTGGTGAAGGAACATGGGGTGGAACTGATCGCGATCGGCAACGGCACCGCGTCCCGGGAAACGGACAAGCTGGCCGCGGAGCTGATCCGGCTGGTGCCCGGCGGGTCGGTGCGCAAGCTGGTGGTGTCCGAAGCCGGTGCGTCCGTCTATTCCGCCTCGTCTCTCGCCTCCGCCGAACTTCCCGGGATGGATGTCTCCCTGCGCGGCGCGGTATCCATTGCCCGGCGGCTGCAGGATCCCCTGGCGGAACTGGTCAAGATCGATCCGAAGTCGATCGGAGTGGGGCAGTACCAGCATGACGTGACGCCGGCGAAGCTGGAGCGCTCCCTGGACGCCGTGATTGAGGACTGCGTGAATGCCGTGGGGGTGGACGTCAACACCGCCTCCCCGTCGCTGCTGTCCCGGGTGGCCGGCGTCGGTCCGCTGCTGAGCGAAAACATCGTGGCCTACCGCAACGCGAATGGACGGTTTACCCGGCGGCAGGACCTGCTGAAGGTGCCGCGGCTGGGGGCCAAGGCCTTTGAACAGTGTGCCGGGTTCCTGCGCGTCAGTGCGGGAATGGAGCCGCTGGACGGTACCAGCGTGCACCCGGAGTCCTACCCGATTGCCCGGAAGGTCCTCGCGGCGGCCGGGGAAACCATGAGCGCCTCCGGTGCCGTCCTGGCCGGGGTGGATCCGGCTGCGTTCGTGGACGAGCACGTGGGCCTGCCCACCGTCCTGGACATCATTGCCGAGCTCCGCAAGCCCGGGCGGGATCCGCGGCCGGCGTTCGAAACGGCGACCTTCTCGGAGGGGATCGAAAAGATCGCCGATCTGCACCCCGGAATGGTGCTCGACGGCGTGGTCACCAACGTTGCTGCCTTCGGGGCATTCGTGGACGTGGGAGTGCACCAGGACGGACTGGTACACATCTCCGCCATGTCGCACACGTTCATTTCGGATCCGCGCGAGGTGGTCCGCTCCGGCCAGGTAGTGAAGGTCAAGGTGATGGAGGCGGACCCGGAGCGGAAACGGATTTCGCTCACGCTTCGCCTTGACGACGACGCCGCCGAGCCGGGTGGGCGGTCTGGCGGACCGAAGGCTGGCGCAGGCAAGCCGGGTGCAGGCAAGCCGGGAGCTGGCAAGCCGAAGGCGGCGAAGCCTGACTCGGCGCATCGAGACGCGGCGAAGCCCAACGCCAAAAAGCCCGGTGCTGCCAGGGTGCCGGCATCCGGTGGGAAATCCGGTGCTCCCCGGTCCGGCTCGCCCGCATCTAAAGCCACCTCACCCAATACACCCGCATCCAACGCGCCCGCCGGAGCGATGGCGGACGCGCTGCGTGCGGCCGGGCTGCTGAAGTAACTCCCCTAGTCGGAGTCTGCCGGGCTCCCGGCCTCGGCGGCTTCGTCAGCCTTCTCGGGGGCGGCGGGAACAGTTCCGGCAGGGGACGTTCCCTGGTCATCGCGGATGTTGCCGGCCGAATGTGAAGCGCTGCCCGGCTTGCGGGGTTCACCCGTGGGTCCGGGCTGCGGAGCGCTGGGGCCGAGCGGATCGTCGGCGTCGTTGGCAGGTCCGGTGGGTTCAGTGGTCACGGGGGATCCTCTCGGTGATGCCTAGCTTCGGTTGATGAGTGCGCCCAGCAGGCTGGTGTCCAGGGCCGCAAGAAGGGCCCGGGGGTTTTCGTAGACTTCCTCGGCGCCGGCCTCGCGCAGTTCGGCTTCGCTGGTGCCGCCGCAGGTCACGCCGATGGTGGGAATGGAGAGCTTCGCGGCAGCCTTGATGTCCCAGACCGAGTCACCCACGAACACCGTGTTGGCAGCCTCGAGACCGCCGGCTTCCAGGGCAGCCTCGAGGATGTCCGGTGACGGTTTGCTGGCCTCGGCATCAGAGGAGCTGGTGGCACCGGTGATGGCGGATTCCGCTTCAATCACGGTGCGTAGGAACTCCAGCTCCGCACCGGAAGCAGAGGATGCGAGCACAACTTCGAGGTCCTTGCCCGAGCAGGCTTTCAGCAGTTCGCTGGCACCGTCGAAGGACCGCAGCGACGGCCACCACGTGGAAAAGATGGCGCCGTGCGTAGCGTCGAGCTGTTCGTCCTCGTCTTTGTTGCGGTCCTCGCCCAGGAGGTGCTCCACGAGCTTGTCTCCGCCCATGCCGATGGCACGGTGGATGGCGGACATCGGGACGTCGTGCTCCATCCGGCGGAAGGCCTGCCACCACGCGACGGCGTGCAGGTAGTTGGAATCCACCAGGGTGCCGTCCACATCGAAAAGAACGCCCCGCTTGCCGCTGCCCGAACTGCTCATGGTGTGCCGCCTCAGTCTTGATTGGTGCTGATATCTGGTTCCGAGTCTAGCGGCGGCGGTACCGCCAGCGGTGCCGGTACTGAGGGAACGCGCCCGGGCGGGCCCAGGAAGGTCCGCAGCTGCTGCTCGAGGAGGCTGCGGTCTTTTAGTTCGCATTCCCAGACCACCAGGACGTCCCAGCCTTCCGCTTCCAACCGTGCCTGGGCGGCAGCATCCCGCTCGACGGTCCGGTTGCGTTTCGCGGCCCAAAACCCGCTATTGGTTTTTGGTGCCCGCTGTCCTGCCCGGCATGAGTGGAAATGCCAGAAGCACCCGTTGACGAAGAGGACTTTCCGGCGCCCGGCGAAAACGAGGTCGGGCTTTCCCGGAAGCGGGGCCTTCCCAAAAGAGCCGTGCAGCCGGAAACGGTACCCCGCGGCGTGGAGGATGCTGCGGATCAGCAGTTCGGGTTTGGTGTTCTTGCCCCGGATACGGGACATGTTGCGGCTGCGCTGTTCCGGCGTGACGGTATCGGCCATGGGTCCAGTCTAGAGATCACAATTGCATCTCACGGTGCCTGATTTGGCCCGGAGGGGTCTGCGGACTCGTAAGGTGACTTACTATTGAAACCACTGATACGACCCTTACAAGGAGGTAAGAGATGTCGGGCTATTTCAAGCTGGTCGACGCCCACGAGGGCTACCGCATTAAGCTCATCGCCGGCGACGGAACGCTGATGGCGGTATCCACGACTTTCGAAACCAAGCAGGAAGCAGCGGCTGGAATTGCCCAGCTGCGGGAAATTGCAGGAACGGGTCCTGTGGTTGACCAGAGCAGGGATTCGGACGTACTGGGCGATGCCAGGACCTCGGCCCGCAAGGCGGCAGCCGGCTGACGAGTCAACGTGCACGAACAATCGGTCAGGCCTCCGGCTCCCCCTCGGGGAACTGGAGGCCTGGCTGCGTTGTAGGTGAATCCAACCGGCTCAGGACTGGTCTTCGCCGCCCTCGGCAGGCTCCTGGGTATGCTCGCGCTGCGCGTTCTCCTTCTCGTCCGTAGTCCCTTCGGAAGGCTCCTGCGGATGGGTCCGGTTGGAGTCCTTTTCCTCGTTGGCACCCTGTTCACTCATGTGGATCTCCGATTCGTTTCCAGCCGACACCGGCATTTGCCGGTTCTCCTTCAGAGCGGCCCTGCCTTCCAGTCTAGAAACTCCCGCGCGAGTCTAGAAGCCCTGGACGGATCCTCCGGGCGCCGCCGAGCCAGACACCCCAGACACGCCTGGCGCACGCTGCTGGCCAGGGCCGGCCGGCGCCGGTAGCGTGTGCCGGATGCAGCCCAAAGACGCAGACGTCATTGTTGTTGGTGCCGGACTTGCCGGCCTGGTGGCCACCGCCGAGCTGGTGGACGCCGGGCGCTCGGTGATCCTGGTTGAACAGGAGGGCGCCCAGAGCCTGGGTGGTCAGGCTTGGTGGTCCTTCGGTGGGCTTTTCCTTGTGGATTCACCGGAGCAGCGCCGGCTGCGGGTGAAGGACTCCGTGGACCTCGCCTGGCAGGACTGGCTGGGCACTGCGGGTTTTGACCGCGACGAGGACCTCTGGCCGCGCCGGTGGGCCGAGGCGTATGTGCATTTTGCGGCGGGGGAGAAGCGGGCCTGGCTGCAGCAGATGGGGCACCGGCTGTTCCCGGTGGTGGGCTGGGCGGAGCGCGGCGGCTACGGTGCCACCGGGCCGGGCAACTCGGTTCCGCGCTTCCACATCACCTGGGGTACGGGGCCGGGGATCACCGCACCGTTCGAGGCCAAGGTGCGCGACGGCGTCGAACGCGGGCTGGTGCGTTTCGCGTTCCGCCACCGCCTCGATGACCTCGTCCTCACCGGTGGTGCCGTGACCGGGGTGCGGGGCAGCATCCTGGAGCCCACGACGGCGGCCCGCGGCACCGCGTCCAGCCGGAACGTTGTTGGGGACTTTGAGTTCAGTGCCTCCGCGGTGGTGCTCACCACCGGAGGTATCGGCGGAGACCACGACGCCGTCCGGGCATCCTGGCCCGGACGCCTGGGCTCGGCGCCGGCAACCATGCTCAGCGGTGTGCCGGAGCACGTGGACGGCAGGGGTATTGGAATTGCCCAGGCCGCGGGCGGGCAGGTCATCAACCCCGACCGCATGTGGCATTACGTGGAAGGAATCCGGAACTGGGACCCAGTGTGGAAGAACCACGGGATCCGGATCCTCCCCGGCCCGTCCTCGCTGTGGCTGGACGCGGCGGGAAACCGGTTGCCGGTGCCGCTGTTCCCGGGATTCGATACCCTCGGGACCCTTGAACACCTGCGCCGCACCGGCTCCGACTACAGCTGGTTCATTCTGAACAAGGCGATCATCCGCAAGGAATTCGCGCTCTCCGGCTCGGAACAGAATCCGGACCTCACCGGAAAATCCCTCCGGGACGTCCTGAAGCGGGCCACGGCCGGAGTGCCTGCCCCCGTCCAGGCGTTCCTGGACCACGGCGAGGACTTCATTACTGCGGATTCGGTCGAGGAACTCGTGGCGGGCATGAACCTGCTGGCCAAGGGCTCGTCGCTGCAGGGGGACGCGCCCGTGTTGTCCGCTGAAGCGGTGCGGCAGGAGCTGGAGGCCCGGGACCGGGAGATCCGCAACCCGTTCACGAAGGATTCCCAGGTCACCGCCATCCGCGGAGCCCGTACCTATCTGGGCGACCGGTTGATCCGCACCGCGGCGCCACACCGCATCCTCGACCCGAAGGCCGGCCCCCTGATCGCCGTCCGCCTGTCAGTGCTGACCCGCAAAACGCTTGGCGGACTGGAGACGGACCTGCAGTCACGGGTCCTGGCAGACGACGGCGCTCCGGTCCCCGGACTCTTTGCCGCGGGCGAGGCCGCCGGATTCGGCGGCGGCGGTATGCATGGCTACCGCTCGCTGGAGGGGACGTTCCTCGGTGGGTGCCTGTTCAGCGGCAGGTCGGCTGGGCGCGCAGCCGCGGGCTAGAGTGTCGCCTGGCTAGCAGGGCAGGGGACAGCCCGCCGCCCCTTAGCGGCAGCGAACCCACCCTGGCCTCGCATGCTCGGTCAGGGAACCCTGGTTCGCTGCTTTCCCGCTCGTTCCTCGCTCGGCGATGCGGGGCTCACGGGCTGTCCCAGCCCCGCTAGGACCGCCGAGATTAGACGGCGTCGAACATAAACAGAACGGCCGGGACGCCGCGAAGGCGTCCCGGCCGTCGTCTGTCACGGGCCGGAGTTTCGGCTGCTAGCCAGCGTAGCCCAGGGCTTTTGCCTGGCGGTACTGCTTCATCTGGGCAAAGAAAGCACTGGCCGGCTTGGTGAAGAACAAGACGACAGCTGCGACGGTCAGCAGCACGGAAATAAGGCTGAGGATGCCCGCAGCCGAACCGTCGATGCCGATCAGGGTGAGGAGGGACAGGGCCGCGAAGACGGTGATGACAATCCGCGCCCAGTTGTGGCCCTTGCGGGCGAAGATGGCGAACAGCACGCTGACGGCCACGCTGACCAGGCCGATGGTGATCGCCGTGACGAGGCCGATGGTTACTGCCGTATCCACCTCGGCCGCAGACAGGCCGCTCTGGCGGGCCAGTTCACTGCGGGTTTCATCCGAGGTCAGCTCCGGGAGGGCCAGGAGCAGGCCGAGCAGACTGGCCACAGCGGAGGCAATCAGGAGCCAGAACCCACGTTCGACGGCGGCCGGACGCTGCGGTGCCGCGGGGGGATTTGCAGGCTGGCCGCTGCTGTAGGCGCCGTAGTTGTAATTCGGAGGCATGCTCATGTATTTCTCCCTAAAGGTTTAGTCCACATATCGTCAAACGAAGGACGAATAAGAAAGTCTTCCGGCAAGCCTAGCCATAACCCCGCCTTCGCACTTCCACACTCCGGGGGAGATTTGCGCTGTTTTTCGACGGGGGAAGGGCTTCCGGTGCTCCCGGTTCCACCGAACGGACTATCGGGCCCGGAATAAGGCAGCCCCCGCCGCGGTTGAAACAAACATGCAAACGCATGAAGAGGAGGATGGTGTGGTGGATCGCAGAATAGTGGTGGTGTCGGGCGGACTGGGTGTTCCGTCGTCGTCCCGGATGCTTGCCGATGCCCTCGCCGCGGCCGCCAAGACAGAGATCGAAGCCCTGGGTTCGACCGTCAGTGTCACCACCTTCGAACTGCGTGAATACGCGGTGGACATCGCCAACAACATGGTGACCGGTTATGCCGCACCGCGGTTGGAAGCGGCCATCAATGAGCTAGTCGCGGCGGATGCACTGGTCGCGGTGACGCCCGTCTTCACGGCCTCGATGAGCGGATTGTTCAAGTCTTTCTTCGACATCGTCGATAACAGTGCGCTGGACGGCAAGCCCGTTCTGCTTGGCGCCACCGGAGGCAGTGCGCGGCATTCCATGGTCCTGGACTATTCCCTGCGGCCCATGTTCAGCTACCTCCGGGCACGGATCGCCCCGACGGCTGTTTATGCGGCACCGGGTGACTGGGGCTCGGGCGAGACCGGTACCGGAACTTTGGACCAGCGGGTCCGCCGAGCTGCCGGAGAACTGGCGGCGCTCCTGGGGGATGCTCCGGTGCAAAAGCGCAGTAACCCGGCCGAGTCGCTCCCGTTCGAGGAACTGCTCGCCCAGACGCAACGGAACTAGCCTAGGTATCGACGCGCGGGCCGGAGGCGACGTCGCCGTCCCAGCCCAGGTTGCTGGCCATCCGCTGCAGGACAGCCAGCAGAGCACCGTATTCCTCTTCGGTGATGTTGTCCGTCATGAGCTGCCGAATGCGGTCCACGGCACCACGGAGATTTTCCAGGCTGCGGCTACCCAGATCGGTGAGCTGGTACTGGCCGTCTTCCAAAAGCACCCAGCCGGATTCCCGCAGCTCTTCGATGAGCTCGGCGGACGTGCCGGTCTCCACTGCGGGGAAGAAGGGGCGCAGGCCGTCCGAGAGCTGCTTCTGGGTTGCGGGCCCTTCCACCAGCAGGTTCATCATCTGCCATTGCCGTCGGGTGACGCCGTGTTCTTCGAAGCTGGCGCCAAACTGGTCATCAACCAGCTGGTCGACGAGCTTGAGCCAGAATCCGATGGGACGCTCCTGATTGGCCATCTCTCCACTGTACAAATCAATTCCGGTACAGGGAATGGCTCTGGTACAGCCTCCGGTGGTTCGGCTCAGGCGAAGCGGGCCATGGTTCCACACCTTGGACAGGGCGCGGAGCGGGCCAGGTCCAAGCACACTGCGCAGACGGGAAGATCTCCGGTGTCGTCCTTCAGTGGGCGGTTGGGCATTTGTTTGCCGCAGTAGGGGACCGGGCGGCGCGCACGGCTTCGTGCCCGCCGTTTGCAGGGGGTGCAGAAAACATGCACCAGCTCGTCTTCATCCTTCGGGGGAGTCTCCACCGGCCGGACCAGCGTGGATTCCTGGACGCTCATTGCCTTTCCTCGGTACGCGTGTGGCTTGCCCGCGACCGTCCGACGGCGGCAGCGGACCCTGTTTCCACGGTAACGGTTTCTACGGACTGTAGAATTCAGCGGAGGCGCGGACAGCCGCGCGATTATGCGGGTGCCGAAGGAACACAGGTGCCCGAATTCACTCTGGCACCCTCTCCGCTGGAGTCGTTCCGCTACTGCAACAGGGAACGGATGTCGTCGGCCGTGAGCGCGGAGCTGAAGACGGCGTCGTCGTCCATCACGGAGGAGAACAGCTTCGCTTTCTGCTCCTTGAGCGCCATGACCTTTTCCTCGATGGTGTCCTTGGCGACCATGCGGTACACCATGACGTTGTTCTTCTGCCCGATCCGGTGCGTGCGGTCCACGGCCTGGGATTCCGCCGCCGGGTTCCACCACGGATCCAGCAGGAAGACGTAGTCCGCCTCGGTCAGGTTCAGCCCGAATCCACCGGCCTTGAGGCTGATCAGGAACACGGGGACCACGCCGTCCTTGAAGGACGCGATCACCTCGGCCCGGTTGCGGGTGGAGCCGTCGAGGTAGGCGTACTTGATGCCCTGTTCGTCCAGGCGCTGCGCTGCCTTCTTCAGGAAGGAGGTGAACTGGCTAAAGATCAGCGCGCGGTGTCCTTCGGCCGTGACGTCTTCGAGCTGGTCAAAGAGCACGTCCAGCTTCGCGGAGGGCACGCCGTCGTACTCTTCCGGCTCGACGAGCGAGGCGTCCAGGCTGAGCATGCGCAGCAGGGTGAGCGAGCGGAACACGATCATCCGGTTCCGGTCCATGTCCTGGATCAGGCCCATGAGTTTCTGGCGTTCGCGCTGCAGATGCGTCTCGTAAATCTTGCGGTGCTTCGGATGCAGCTCCACCTCGAGGATCTGCTCCTGCTTCTCCGGCAGGTCCTTGGCCACGGCTTCCTTGGTGCGGCGCATCAGCAGCGGCTTGATGCGCCTGCGCAGCCGCGCCAACAATTCGGGGCTGTCGCCACGTTCGATGGGCCGCTGGTATTCGTCGGTGAATTTGCGGGCGGAGGGGAACAGCCCAGGCGCCACAATGGCGAACAGGCCCCAGAGCTCCATCAGGTTGTTTTCCATCGGGGTGCCGGTGATGGCCAGCTTGAACGGGGCCGGCAGATCGCGGGCGCACTGATGCACGCGGGTGACCCGGTTCTTCACGAACTGCGCCTCGTCCAGGATCAAGCCGTCCCACTCCAGTTTCCGGTAGGAGGCGAAATCGAGCCGGAACACCGCGTAGGAGGTGAGGACGACGTCGGCCCCTGCCACTACTTCCGCCAGCGGTATCCGGGACTTGCCGGTGGTGTCGGAGACGGAGACCACCTTCAGTCCCGGGGTGAAGCGTGCGGCTTCGGATGCCCAGTTGGGCACCACCGAAGTGGGGGCAACCACCAGGAACGGTTTGCGGGCCGGCGCGGTCTCCGGTGATTCTGCAGCCGATTCTGCCTGCTTTTCCCGGGCATGGGCGAGCAGGGCCAGGGTCTGCAGGGTCTTGCCGAGTCCCATGTCGTCGGCCAGGATGCCGCCCAGGCCGTGGTCCCACAGGAAGGCCAGCCAGTTGAAACCTTCATGCTGGTAAGGGCGCAGGCTGGCCTCGAGTCCGGCGGGCAGCGGCACCGGGTCCACCGACTCCAGGTCCAGGAGGGCGGAGACCGACTGCCGCCAGGCAACCGCTTCCTCGGTTTCCTCCGCCAGTTCCTCCAGCTCGGACCACAGCCCGGCCTGGTAGCGGCTGATGGACAGTTCGCCGGTATCCCATTCCTGCAGGCCCTGTGCCTCATTGATCAGGGCATGCAGGTGCTCAAACTCGGGACGGTCCAGGGAAAGGTAGGTGCGGTCCACCAGCATCAGCTTGGTTTTGCCCTGGGCAATGGCCTTGAAGATTTCCGCGAACGGCACCAGCCGGCCCTCCACCGTGACCATCACGGCGAGGTCGAACCAGTCCCGGCGTTCGGTTTCCACCGTGGTGATCTTCAGCTTCGGTGCCTCAAGCAGCTCCCGGTAGTCGGGCCGGGTTCCCTCGATCTCCACCCGCACCCCGTCGAGCTTTTCCAGCTCCGGCAGGACATGCTCGGTGAATTCGGCGGCCTCGATCTCGCGCAGCGTCCGATTGCGGGGGACCGCATGCAGGGTCTTTCCTGCGGCAGCAAGGAGTTCCGCCTCGGCGGGGATATCACGGTAGGAGGCATCGTCGTCGTCCGCCGACCGGCCTGCCTGCGGCGCACGGGTGAGCGGCAGCAGGGTCTGGGAACTGCCGTGCCGGTAGGACCAGTTCCAGGTCAGGGTCAGCTCATCCTCGGCGCCAAATGCGGCCGTGAGGACCAGGACAGGTGGCTCGATCTCGGGGAACTCCACCGAGTCGTCACTGCTGGTGACCGGCAGGACCTGCCGCAGCCGCGGGTAGAACTTCTCCAGGAACACGGGAGCGTCCGCCTTCGGCACCATCACCGGGGCACCCTGCAGCAGCAGTCCCTTGTCCTGCTCGGTCAGGGTCTTGGCCGTGGGGGCCAGCGTGATGGAGTTTTGCGGGGACCGAAGGTAGACCCCATGGCTGCCGATGATGCCGGCGTCTTCCAGCGGGACGGGCTGCCCGTCGATTTCCAGGGTGGGCAGCAGCTGCAGGGGCGCGGGAGTCTCGGCGCCTGCTGCCCGGACATCCAGGGACAGGGTGGCCAGTTTCCCCACCCGGACGTGGGTGTCTTTCTTGGTGCCGACAAAGGGGATCCCCAGTCGCACTGCTTCATCCAGCAGCTGCCAGAGCAGGGGGTTGGCGAAGTCGTCGAGGTACAGCCAGGAGTCGTTCTGGCCGAAATAGCTGACGCCGTTGGAGCGGTGCAGGGCGGGGAACTGGGAGAACCAGCGGTGCTGGTCGGGGTCCAGCCGCAGCCCGTAGGTCTGATAACTGATGTTGCTCCAGGCCAGGTTGTTCTTGACCCAGTTGCCCTTGGAATTGCGCACCACCGGACGGACGCCCAGACGGAAGGGGGTGGCCCGGTGCCGGCTGCGCGGGGCGGGGGCGGCGCCCCAGCGGGACGCGGCAGCGGCGGCGAAGTTCCGCAGTTCAAACTGCAGAGCCAGGGGTGTGGTTTCGGTGGGTTTGGAGCTGTCCGCCAGATCAGCATCGATCAGGGTCTGCAGTGACTGCTGCCAGGCCGGCACGGACTGGCGTACGGCAGGAGCGGAGAGTTCCTGCCGGGAAATCAGGTGCTCGGTGTTGCTCTGCAGTGCCACGGCGGCCACATGCTTGCAGTCAAAACCGAGGGGGCAGCTGCAGTGGTTGTCCAACAGGCGGTAGTCGCCCTGGCGCTTGGCGCCGAGCTGAAGCATGATCCGGTAGGGAACCGAGGCACTGCCTCGGACCGAGGCGCGCAGCACTTCGCCCTGCGGGTCCCATTCCAGCGCCTCGACGGCACCGCCCTTGGCGTAGGTCTGGCCCCGTTGAAACGCCGAGCCGCCAACCACGCGGATGACGTCGGTGACGTCTACGAGCGGAGGGGTTTCGAGCATGGTTTTATCGTCTCACGCAGCGCTGACGGTTTCCGCCGCCGGTTCCCTCCCCGCGGATTTGGCCTCGGTCCGGGGGCCATGCCTAGGATGGTGGGTAACGCAGGTCACAATGGCGTGATCTGCGTGTAACTCATCTTTTTGTTGTTCGGCTACTGGTCGGCGCAGGCCGTCTGGACGAAGCCATAGACCGCAGCCGTGAATTCGTCCGGAGGCGGCAGGCGGACCTGGCCCGAGTATCCAGCCGCCGTCACGGTCAGGGGCAGATAGGTCCCCAGTTTGTCCTCCGCAAGTGCATGCGCGTCGCAGCGCTGGGGCGCCACGCCCAGCACCAGCTCCCGTGGCCCGTCCATGCTGTTCAGCGTGGTTTCCGTCGGCCAGGGGTGACCCGCCGGTGCCAGCAGGGGAGTGGCATCAATCCGGTGCAGGATCATACTGCCGGTGCCGGTGCCGGTGCCGGTGGGTTGAATCAGGACGCGGACGACGGCGGTCCGGCCGTTGGGTGCCACCTCCAGCTGCGGAACGAAACGGGCGACGGCGGCCATGCCCTGCCGCAGGCAGTCCTGGTAGTGCAGTGCCGAGAAGTCGCCGCGGGGATCGGCCGCAGCCAGTTCCAGGACGCCGGTGGACAATTCCATGGAGACCACAGCGGGACGGAGATCCGGACCATCCGGCGGACAGGCCGGACCGGTCAGGGGAACCGGCAGGCTCACAGTTGCTCCGGAGCGCAACCGGACCGGTTCCGGGCGTGCGGGCACCCACTGCTGCGGCTCGGCATAGCCTTCCGAGAGCAACCGGGCGCCGGCGACCTCCACCACCTCCGGCGTCGAATTCGAGAGTTTCAGCAGAACGGTGGGTTCGGCCCCGAACAACCTGCTGGCGGACAGCTCTGCACTGAGGCCGGAAGTTGCCCGTTCCGTCGGGGAATCCGTCGCCGCCGTCGAACCCTCCGACGGTGCGCCCGCCGACGTCGACCCCTGTACCGTGCCTCCCTGCACAGTGTCTCCGGTGAGGAAGCCTCCCATCAGACCAGCCGCCAGCCCCACTGTCAGGGCGCTGACGGCAACGCCCGTCCGGCGCCGGCGGAACCGGGACTGAACAGTTGACCGGGAAGCAACCGTGCGGATCATGGGCTCAACGCTCCCACTGTGGATGACAGAAACCCAGACCCCGTACTGTGCTACCTTGTGGAGGAAAAATCTGATTTATTGTCTGCCTGGTCACACAAGATCAGATCCAACGACGTGTCTGAGGAGTGCAGCCATGCAGCTGTCCGGTGTTCCACCGCTGATCGTTATGGGTGTGCAGGGAAGCGGCAAATCCACGTCCGGCCGGGCCATTGCCGAAGCCCTGGGCCTGCCGTTCATTGATGGGGATGATCTGCATCCGGTTGCCAACAAGGAAAAGATGGCTGCCGGGCACCCCTTGACCGACGAGGACCGGGACCCTTGGCTTCGCGCCATCGGCACGGCCCTCGCCGACGGACTCGCCCGCGGGGAATCCACCGTAATCGCGTGCTCGGCGCTGAAACGCCGGTACCGTGACCTCATCCGCTCCTTCGCACCGGAAACCCGGTTTGTGCACCTGACCGGTGAGCGCAACCTCATTGCCGAACGCCTGTCCCGCCGGAACCACGAATACATGCCCGCCACCCTGCTCGATTCGCAGTTCGAAACCTTGGAACCACTCGCTGCCGATGAAGCAGGGATCCCGGTGGACATTCACCTCACACCAACTGAAATTGCCGCAGCC
The DNA here is from genome assembly GCF_030373105.1 of Arthrobacter sp. zg-Y877. NCBI lineage: Bacteria > Bacillati > Actinomycetota > Actinomycetes > Micrococcales > Micrococcaceae > Arthrobacter > Arthrobacter sp. zg-Y877. The sequence continues at coordinate 535,051 of NZ_JAUCPU010000003.1, read as the reverse complement.
GTCGCTGCGGCACTCACCACTGCCGGACGCTGACGTCCGCGCCGTACCCCAGATAGGACGAAGATGACCGACCTAGAACTCAACTGGACGTTGAGTACTCCCGGCCTGCTCCTTGTCGCCGTCGCAGCCATCGCGCTGCTGCTGGTGATGATCATGAAGTTCCGTATCCACGCGTTCCTGGCGCTGATCACGGTCAGCCTGCTGACCGCCGTCGCCACCGGCATTGCCGCCGCCGACCTGGTGCCGACAATGCTGAGCGGCTTCGGCACCACCCTGGCCAGCGTCGCGCTGCTGGTGGGCCTGGGCGCCATGCTGGGACGGATGCTTGAAGTATCCGGCGGTGCGGAGGTCCTGACCAACGCGCTGATCACCAAGTTCGGACAGAAGCGGGCCTCGCTGGCCCTTTCGGTGGCCTCGTTGATGTTCGGCTTCCCGATCTTCTTCGACGCCGGCCTCGTGGTGATGCTGCCGATCATCTTTACCGTCGCCCGCCGCATGGGTGGCTCGCTGCTGACGTACGCCTTCCCCGCAGCCGCGGCGTTCTCCGTGATGCACGTGTTCGTGCCCCCGCACCCGGGCCCCGTGGCCGCCACCGGCCTGCTCGGTGCCGATATCGGCCTGGTCCTAATCTTCGGCCTGCTTATCGCCATCCCCACCTGGTACCTGGCCGGCTACCTCTTCGGCACCTTCCTGGGCCGCAAGTTCAACATCCCGGTGCCCTCCATCCTGGACGCACCTAAGGGGTCGGCGGAGTCTGAATTCCGCTCCGCTCCCAAGCTCGGCACCATCGTGCTGCTGCTCCTGCTTCCGTTCGTATTGATCTTCCTCAACACCGGCCTGAACATGCTGGCGACCGCCGAGGTCGTCTCCCTGGACACCGGCTGGGTGCAGGTCCTCCGCTCCCTGGGTGAAACCCCTGTTGCCCTGCTGATCACCGTTTTCCTGGCGATGTGGCTGCTCGGCCGCCGTGAGGGCAAGAACGCCTCGCTGATCGAGACCGTTGTGGACAGTGCCCTCGGCCCGGTCTGTTCCATCATCCTGATCACCGGCGCCGGCGGTATGTTCGGCGGCGTGCTGCGTGCCAGCGGCATCGGCACCGCCATCGCCGATTCGCTGGATGCGGTGGGACTGCCCGTTATTGTGGCGGGCTTCCTCATCGCCGCCATCGTCCGCCTGGCCCAGGGCTCGGCCACCGTTGCCTTGACCACCGCCGCTGCCCTGGTGCAGCCGGTGGTCCTGGACAACCCGGACTTCAACGGGGTCCAGGTGGTGGCCATTGTCCTGGCACTTGCCGGCGGCTCGGTCTTCGCCGGACACGTGAACGACTCCGGTTTCTGGCTGGTCAGCAGGTTCTTCCAGATGGACACCAAGACCACCCTCAAGACCTGGACCGTGGGCCAGGCCCTGATCGGCGTGATTGGCTTTGTCTTTGCCCTGGTGATCTACCTGGTCGCCGCGCAGTTCTAGCTGACAGGTACTGCTGATGAATGCCAGCTTGTTTGATATTTCCGGCCGGGTCGCCCTGGTCACCGGGTCCAGCCGCGGCATCGGCCATGCGATTGCCCGCGGCCTGGCCGCCGCGGGCGCCGTCGTTGTGCTCAACGGACTGGATCCGGACCGGCTGGAGGCAGCCCGCGCGGAGCTCGCGGCAGAGTTCGGCGCGCACCGGATCTTCGCCCGCCGCTTCGACGTCACCGATGCGGAGGCAGCGGCCGACGGCGTGGCCTGGGTGGAGCGCGAAGTCGGGCCGCTGAGCATCCTGGTGAACAACGCCGGCGTCCAGCACCGCGAACCGATGCTGGACCTGGACGTGGCCGATTGGGAACGGGTGCTCCGCACCAACCTGACCAGCGCGTTCCTGGTGGGCCGCGAGGCCGCACGGCACATGATTCCGCGGGGTGCCGGCAAGATCATCAATATCGCTTCGGTCCAAACGGACCTGGCCCGGCCGACCATTGCTCCGTATACGGCGTCAAAGGGTGGGATCCGCAATCTCACCCGGGCCATGACGGCCGAGTGGGCGGGGGAGGGGCTGCAGATCAATGCGATTGCCCCGGGCTACATCCACACCGAAATGACGCAGAACCTCGTCGATGATGAGGCATTTAATTCCTGGATCCTCGGCCGCACCCCGGCGCACCGGTGGGGAACCGTGGAGGACATTGTGGGCCCGGCGCTCTGGCTGGCGTCGGACGCGTCGAATTTCGTCAACGGTCAGGTCGTCTTCATCGACGGCGGCATGACCACCGTGGTCTGAAAGGACACCCTGCCATGACCGAACTGCCAACCAGCACCCTCGGCGTCGTCGCCCACGGCGCCGGCGATATGCGGGTGGAACCGGTGGCACTGGCTGCCGCACGGGCTGACGAAGCCGTCGTCGAAATTGCGTACGGCGGCATCTGCGGATCCGACCTCCACTATTGGCAGCACGGAGCGGCGGGGGAGTCTATCCTGCGGGCGCCCATGCTGCTCGGCCACGAGGTCGTGGGACGGGTGCTCGCGCCGGCGGCGGACGGGACCGGCCCTGGCGCCGGGACCGCCGTCGCCGTGCACCCCGCCACGCCGGGACCCGGAGACGGAACCCGGTATCCCGAGGACCGGCCGAATCTCTCTCCCGGGTGTACGTACCTGGGCAGCGCGGCACGGTTTCCCCACACCGACGGTGCCTTTGCCCGGTATGTGAACCTGCCGGCACGGATGCTCCGGGTGTTGCCCGCCGAGTTGCCGCTCCGCCGCGCTGCGCTGGTGGAACCCGCCGCAGTGGCCTGGCATGCGGTGTCCCGTGCCGGCGATGTGCGGGGTAAACGGGTGCTGGTGGTGGGTTCCGGGCCGATCGGCGCGTTGATTACGGCGGTGCTGCGGACCCGCGGAGCCGGGGAAATCATCACGACCGACATGCACGAAGGACCGCTGGCCATCGCCCGTACGCTGGGTGCCGACCGCAGCCTGCCGGCAACGGACGCCGAGGCCATTGCCCAGGTCGATGCGGATATCTGTTTTGAATCGTCTGGGAGCTACCGGGGCTTGATGTCTGCTGTCACGGGAGCCACCCGCGGCGGCCGGGTGGTAATGGTCGGGCTGCTGCCCTCGGGCGAGCAGCCGGCCCTGATCTCGCTGGCGATCACGCGGGAACTGGAACTGGTGGGCTCGTTCCGGTTCAACGACGAGATTGACGCGGTCATTGCCGCCCTGGCGGACGGCAGCCTGCAGGCCGACGCCGTTCTGACGCACGAGTTTGCCGTCGAGGATGCCCTCGAAGCGTTCGATACGGCCCGCGATGCTTCCCGCAGCGGGAAGGTGCTGCTGCGCTTCGGCGCCTGATCCGCCGTCAACTGCCCCGAAGCGGGAAGGCAACCCGGCTCTCGAGGAGGAGTACCGGGTTTCCCCGGCGGGGTAGCGGCTACTGGGGGAGAGCGGGCGCGTGTGCCCGGGAGCTGGTCAGCCAGTCATCCACGAGCACCGAGACTGCGGCGGGACGCTCCATGTACAGGTGGTGTCCTGCGGCGTCGAGCACTACGAACGTTCCGCGCACGTAGTGGTCCCTGAGCGCCAGACCGTCCTCGTATCCGGTGACGTGGTCCTGCCGGCCGAAGATATGCAGCGACGGCGCCTCGAACGGTTCCGAATGAGCTGTCTCCGGCTCCCACCGCAGCGCGTAGTCCGCGGCAATCCGCTCGGTCACCTGCCGATCCGTCCCCCGAAGACCGGGAAGGACAAATTCGTTGAAGGCCGCGAGGGTGCCCGGAGTCTGGATTACGGCTATTTCCAGGAAGTCATCATCGGCTGTTAGGTCCGGAAGAGCCGCGGAGATGACTTCGCGTGCGGGGAGCACCCGCTTGCGGTGGTCGGCTGTGAAGACCGCCCCGAGGGTGGCCAGCCCGAGCACCTGGCTGCGCATCGCGTGCGCCACATGGCGGGCAACCATGCCGCCGAAGGAATGCCCGATGATCGCGAACGGCTCGTCTCCCAGCCGGTCCCGAAGCTCACTGACGACGCCGTCGGCCACGTCCTGTGCGCTGGCGACCGGTCCGGGAACCGCCTGTTCGGTCCACGGCAGGTCGAGGTAGATGCGCCGCCACGGACTGTCAGCCAACGAGCTTTCGAGGGGCAGCATGCTGCGGTGGTCGAGCTCGAAACCGTGTATCAGTACCAGCGGCCTGCCGTGTCCCAGCTCGCGGGCGATCACGGCAGGGGCTCAAAGATCCGGGGCTCGTGTGCCCAGACGGCACCAACTTCGTCCATGGTCCGGCGCATGATCTGGTCCATCGCGTTCCGTGCCGCCTCGGGATGGTGGGCCTGGATCGCAGAGGCGACATCCATGTGCAGCTCCAAGGCTTCCTCATGCGGGCGGTCGGGCATCAATCCGTAATGGGTCCGGCCGCGCAGCACCTCGGCGATCATGGACTGCATCTGGCCGAACATCTCGTTGCCCGAAGCGGCAAGCACCAACCCGTGAAAGCGGATGTCCAGGTCCAGGAACCGCTCCAGGTCTCCGGCCTGGCCGGCTGCCCGCATCTGCGCCGCCACCGTGAGTAACTCGGCTGACAGTTCGGCGGGGGCATGCACGGCGGCCAACTCTGCGGCAGCGGGTTCGACGGCGGAGCGCAGCTCCGTCAGCGAGCGCAGCTGGAGACCCTTTTTCGAGGCTGCGAGCCGCCAGCGGATCACCGTGGGGTCAAAGACATTCCAGCGGGCGGCGGGAAGAACCCGGATGCCCACGCGTTTGACGGACTCCACCAGGCCCAGGGACTGCAGCACCCGCACCGCTTCGCGGGCAACGGACCGGGATACCTGCAGTTCGGTTTCCAGGTGTTCCGAATGCATGGTGTCTCCGGCAGCAAGTTCACCGGAGATGATCCGCATACCCACCGTTTCAATAACGAGGTTGTGCAGCCGCGAACTCATGCGGGCTGCCGGGTCATCACGGCGGAAGAAATCACCTTTGTATTCTATCCACGCATGTGTGACCGCCGTCGCACACCCGGGCGAGCTTCCAGCACTGGCCTCGGGGCGCGGCCGTTCCAACGTTAGCCGGGGACGGTGCCGTTGCCCTGCGGTTTCACCACGGGGAAACTGCCGTGCGGTTCATCGTCCTCTTCGAAGTGGTTGTAGGCGCGTCCCACAATCAACGGATCCGGGGCATGGGCAATGGATGAGTCCTTGTTCGGGTAGTCCACCGTGTTCAGCACGTGGCGCATCGCCTCAAGCCGGGCACGTTTCTTGTCATTGGACTTCACCGCGGTCCAGGGCGCGTCCCCGGTATCCGTGTAGAAGAACATGGCTTCCTTCGCCTCGGTATAGGCATCCCACTTGTCCAGGCTGGCCAGGTCGGTGGGGGAGAGCTTCCACTGCTTGACGGGGTCGGTTTCACGCGCTGCGAACCGGGCCATCTGCTCCGCCCGGCCCACGGAGAACCACAATTTGTACAGCAGCGTGCCCGAATTGACGAGCATGCGTTCGAGTTCCGGAACCTCCCGCATGAACTCCAGATACTGCGCCGGGGTGCAGTACCCCATGACCCGCTCGACGCCGGCCCGGTTGTACCAGGAGCGGTCCATCATCACCATCTCCCCGCCGCTGGGCAGGGTCCGGATGTACCGCTGGAAATACCACTGGGTCTGCTCCTCGGAGGTGGGTTTCTCCAGCGCCACCACCCGTGCGCCGCGGGGATTCAGGTGCTCGTCAAACCGTTTGATCGCCCCGCCTTTTCCGGCGGCGTCACGGCCCTCGAAGATGATGAGCATCTTCTGCCCGGTTTCCTTGACCCACAGCTGCATCTTCAACAGTTCAATCTGCAGGCGCCGCTTCTGCCGGTCATAGGTCCGCCGGCTGAGCTTGGTGTCGTACGGGTAGTTCTGCCGCCAGGCGTCGTCGTCGACGTCGATCTTGAGCTTTTTGCCCTTCTTCTTCAGCTCCTGCAGCTCGTCGAGTTCCTGGGCGTAGTCCGCTGAAACCACCACGCGCTCCCCATCCAGATCGGGCGCGTCCGCTGCCGCCCCGTCGGCTGCTGGCCGCTGGGTTGAAAGTTCCTTGGTGCTGTTCTTATTGGTTGCCATGGCATCTCCACTGCAGGGTTGGTTCTCCGAATTTACGCGGCACCGCCGCCGGTTGGAAGAGGGTTCCGGCTCCCGCCGCGGGCGGCGCGCCTGAGCGGGACCCGGGGCCGCGCCGCCGATAATGGAGGGCGATGACCTCACTACGCACCAAGACTTTGTCCCTCGTTGCTCTGCTTGCCTTCGGCGCAGTCGGCTGCACCCCCGTCGCTGACACCGGTTCCGCGCCGGCTCCGTCCTCCACCACCCGGCCCGCCGACGTCGAGCCGTCACCTCCCACGGAAACGGCACCTCCGTCCGATCCCGCCGCCCCGCCCGCCGACCTGGTGGCGGAAGGCACCGCGCTGGAGCAGCTGGCGGGCATACCGATCAAGGGCCGGGCGCCGAAAACCGGCTATGACCGTGAGCAGTTCGGGCCGGCGTGGGCCGATACGGACCGCAACGGCTGCGACACCCGCAACGACATCCTCGCCCGGGATCTCGTGGACATCGTCTACAAGGACGGAACCAAGGAGTGTGTGGTTGCCTCGGGGACGTTCCTGGATCCCTATACGGGAGCAACCATTGCCTTTGTCCGCGGCAACACCACCAGCACGGCCGTGCAGATCGACCATGTGGTGGCCCTGTCCGATGCCTGGCAAAAGGGCGCCCAGCAGCTGTCCGCCGAGGAACGCCGGCAGCTGGCCAATGACCCGTTGAACCTCATGGCCGCCGATGGTCCGGCGAACGGCGCCAAGTCCGACGGCGACGCCGCCACCTGGCTGCCCGCGAACAAGGCCTTCCGGTGCGAATACGTCGCCCGCCAGACGGCGGTTAAAGCCGAATACCGGCTCTGGATGACGCAGGCCGAACACGATGCCATCGCCGCCGTGTTGTCCGGTTGTCCGGAGGAACCGGTTCCGCTGCGGGAAGGCTCTGCTTCTGCGGCCGCAGCTGCCGGTGCCGGTGCCCCGGCCGCGGAGCCCGCTGCCGTTCCCGCAGCTCCCGGCGGACCCGTCGCGTATGCCAACTGCACCGCCGTGAAGGCAGCCGGCGTGGCACCGATCCGTCCGGGGGACGCCGGCTGGGATCCGAAGTTTGACCGCGACGGCGACGGCGTCGGCTGCACGTCCTGACCCGCTAGCCCCCGGGTTCCCCGGTCAGTGGTACAAAAGTCAGTGCCGCAGATCCATGGCGGGATCGACGGTCCACGGTTCCAGCGGAATCCGGTCCGGGGAAAACTCCGCCAGGGCGTCGCGAAGATTCCCGGGAAGCCCCAGGGAGCCGAGGATCAGGGTGCGGACGGCGTCCGCGTCCAGTCCGGCGGCCGCCAGATCCGGGAGGGTCACGGCGCCGTCGCGTTTGGCCAGCCGCTGCCCCGCAGTGTTCAGTGCCAGCGGAACGTGGGCATAGCTGACCGGCGGCAGGCCGAGCAGGGAACCGAGGTACGCCTGCCGGGGAGCCGAGCTGAGCAGGTCGTCGCCGCGCACCACCTGGTCGATGCCCTGCAGCGCATCGTCCAGGACCACCGCGAGGTTGTAGGAGGGGACTCCGTCGTTGCGCAGCAGCACCAGGTCATCCACCGCCGAGGTGTAGCTGCCGTACAGCTCGTCGGTAATGGTGAACTGGTCCACCTGGGCGCGCAGGCGCAGCGCGGCGGGACGTTCAAGCCGTCGCTGTGCGCGTTGTTCCTCGGTGAGGTGTCGGCAGGTGCCGGGGTAGGCTCCGGGCGGGGCGTGCGGGGCTGACGCCGCTTCGGCTACCTCGCGCCGGGTGCAGAAGCACTCATACACCAGTCCGGCGCCGCGCAGCTCCGCGATGGCGTCCAGATAGAGGGCGGTGCGTTCGGACTGCCGGAGGATGTCGCCGTCCCAGTCGAGCCCGACGGCGGCCAGGTCGCGCAGCTGTGCGGCGTCGGCTCCGGAGCGTACCCGGTCCAGGTCCTCCATCCGCAGCAGGAACCTGCGGCCGGTGCTGCGGGCAAAAAGCCACGCCAGCAGGGCCGTGCGGAGGTTTCCCACATGCAGTTCGCCGGTGGGGCTGGGGGCGAAGCGGCCGGCGGCTGCGGAGAAAGGAGGCACACCCCCAGTCTATTCGGGTGTTGCGTGGGCCCCTTCGGTACTCCCCGTTCCGCGGCAGTTTCCTTGCGGACCGCACGTGTCCGCAAGGGCATGGCCCGCCCCGGATGCGGTGCCTAGCGTTGCCGGTATGGGACTTATGGAACTTGAACTTGCCCAGATGGAACACCGGCTCCGGACAGCCGAGGTGGAACGGCGGAACAGCCTTCGGTGGACACTGCGGGAACGGTCGGAACAACCACAGCCTGGAGCGTCACGCCCGGAACCGGAACCCGCCAAGATCGACTGGCCGCTGATCACCCTGCGCTTTGGCGCGTTCAGTGTTGCACTGTTCCGGACGGTCCGGTTCCCTGCTGCGGGACCGTCTTCCCGCAGGACGTCCAGCCCCCTCCCGGGGTAGCCGGACCGGGGGAGGGGGACGGGAGACGCCGTGTTTAGCGCTGCCCGGCTCAACTAGACCCGGTGCTCAACTGGACCCGGCGCTCAACTGACCCGGTGTTCAGCGGCGCCCGATGTTCCGGCGTCGTCCGTTTCATCGACCAGTTCCGCGCGGAGCCGTCCGTTACCGCGCACCCACAGGCGGTAGGCCGCGAACAGCAGGACAATCCACGCGGCGCCGACGATCAAGGCCACGCGCGTCTCCGGCATGATGCCGAGCAGCACCACAATGAACACCATGAAGGCCAGCGCCGCGTAGGACGCGGCCGGCCAGAACGGCACACCGAATTCCGACGCCGGGAGGTTGCGGCGCTTGATCTCCCGCTTCATCGCGATGTGCGAGAGCAGGATCATCAACCACACCCACACGGTCGCGAAGGTGGCGATGGACGCGATGATCGTGAACAGCGATTCGGGCAACAGGGCGTTGAGGACGACGCCGGCCAGCAGCACCACGGCCATGGTCGCCACGGTCATCCACGGCACGCCGTGCCGGGAAATCTTTGCGAACGACGCTGGCGCCTGGCCTTCCTGCGAGAGTCCGTAGAGGACGCGGCCGGCACCGAAGATGTCGGAGTTGATGGCCGAGATTGCGGCGGTGATGACCACGGCGTTGAGGATGTGCGCCGCGGCGGGGATGCCGAGGGTATCGAAGATCTGCACGAAGGGGCTGGTCTCGCCGTTGATGTCCTGCCACGGGAAGATCATCATGAGGATGCCCAGGGCGCAGACGTAGAAGAGCAGGATGCGTACCGGCACGGTGTTCACTGCGGCAGGGATGGCCTTCTTGGGGTCGTCCGCTTCGCCGGCGGTGATGCCGATGGTCTCGATGCCGCCGAAGGCGAACATCACGATCGAGAAGGATGCCAGCAGGCCCCAGAAGCCGTTGGCGAAGAACCCTCCGGAACCCAGCATCGTGTCCAGGCCGGGGTTGGCGGCGTCGGGCAGCCCGAAGCCGAACACCACGATCACCGCTCCGCCGACGATCATGGCGATGATGGCGGCGACTTTGATCAGCGAGAGCCAGAATTCGGTTTCTCCGAACACCTTCACCCGCATCAGGTTCAGGGCGGCAATCAGGAACACCACGGCAAGGATCCAGATCCAGCGCGGAACGTCCTCGAACCAGAAGCCCATATAGATGCCGAAGGCCGTGACGTCGGCAATCGCGACGATGGCCATTTCGAAGGCGAAGGTCCAGCCGGTGATGAACCCCGCAAACGGGCCCAGGTAGCGGCTGGCGTAGTGGCCGAACGAGCCTGACACCGGATGCCGTACGGCCATCTCGCCGAGCGCCCGCATGACCAGGAACACGGCGGCGCCGCCGATCATGTAGGCCAGCAGGACGGAGGGGCCGGCGGACTGGATGGCCGATGCCGACCCGTAGAACAGGCCCGTGCCGATCGCCGATCCGAGCGCCATGAAGCGGATGTGCCGGACATTCAGCCCGCGGGCCAACGCCTGGGTAAAGGAGGACTTCAAGAAAACGCACCTTGGAATGGGGAGGTAAGCCCGATTTAGGGGCCAATCCATATTACGCCCGACGGCGGCGTGTCCGTTTTCAGGCGGGAAGGACGGGGAGGGTGGAGGCCCTCAACCCAAAAATGTCAGAGGGGGCAGCTAAGTTCTGCTCATTGGCCGAACACGGTCTTGCAGAACACTCGCACAGTCGGTGCGCGGCGCCTTCGCAGGCGCTGCTAGGCACCGGCTTATGCACTCATCAATGGGGAGAAACCATGGACAACACGACACATTCGCCTTATCCGCCCTCCGGGGAGCCGTCGTCGGACGGACAACCCTTTCCGGCCGACCCGGGAATGGCAGGACCCGGCGCGGGTGGCCCGGGCCAGACCAATTTCGGCAAACCGGCCGGCAACCCGGACGCGGGGAAGGGACTTGCCATCACCGCCCTTGTCATCGGTGTTGTCTCCCTGCTCCTGTGCTGGATCCCCTTCGTCAACAACCTCGTGTTTGTCCTGGGCCTGATCGGGCTCGGGTTCGCCATTCCGGCCCTGATTATCTCCGTCAAGAACCGTTCCCGGTCCAAGGGCATGTCCATTGCGGCCCTCATCCTCGTAGTCCTGTCCCTGGTGGGAGTCCTGGCGACGCAGGCTTTCTACGGGAAGGTCATTGATGACACCGTCGAATCGATCGAGGATGGGGCGGACGGCGTCGTCGAAAGCTCCGAGGAAGAGAAGGAAGCTTCCTCTGGGGAAGAAGCAGCGCTCGGAACCGCCGCGGAGGTAGGCGACTACAGCGTCACCGTCTCGGCAGTAAACACGAACGCAGGCGACGTGATTGCGGCGGTAAACCCCTACAACGCGGCCCCGCAGGGCCAGTATGTGCTGGTGGACCTCGCTGTGCAGTACAGCGGTGACGGGGAGGGCAACCCCTGGATCGATCTGCAGACTAAGTTCATTGGAGCTGATGCCCGCCAGTACGATCCTTCGACGTGCACGGTCGCCCTGGAGAAGGAAACTTATGACGTTCCTACCTTGGAGAAGGGTGGCGTAGCCGAATACCAGGTCTGCATGGATGTTCCGGCAGAAGCGCTTGCCGATGCGAAGATCTTCGTCGAGCCGACCTTCACCTTGGACAACGACGACCGCGCTTACTGGGCCGCGCAGTAAGCAACCGGCAGGGCTTCCAGCGATACGGGAAGTCCTGCCGGTGCTGGCTTACTCCATGCCTACGCCTGCTCCATGCCGTAACTGATCCGGGCTTCTTGCGGAATCAGGGGCTTGTCCGCACGGACCTTCATCTCCTGCACGGTCCAGGCGTTGCCGTCGGGATCCGCAAAGCTGAAGAAGGTTCCGCCGTCGCGCTCATCAAAAACGGTCACGTCGCCCACTTCCACGCCGCGGTCCAGCAGTTCCTGACGTGCGGCCTGCGCGTCGGAAACCACTAGCTGCAGCCCGCGCAGTGAGCCGGGCACCATCCCCTGCTGGGAGCCCGTATCCCCGAGCACAATGGAGCAGCCGGAACCGGGCGGAGTGAGCTGCGCGAAGTCCATCTGCTCGGTCGACGTGCGGTGATCCAGATTAAAGCCCATCTGGTCGCGGTAGAACTCAATCGCCCGGTCCTGGTCGCTGACCGGGACAATTACCACCTCGAGGGTCCAATCCATGCTCGGCACCTACCTTCCGGCCCGGACGGAACCGAGCAGTGCATCCAGCTGGTCATAGCCGTCAGACATGCCCTCTTCCATGCCGTTGCCTAGGAACTCGTCCCGGGATTCAACCGACGGGTACAAGGAGCGGCCGGTCAGCAGTGTCCTGCCGCCGGGCAGCTCGGTGAACGTGCTGTACTCCAGCGTCACCACGTCCGGGTAACCTTCGAATTCGAAGGTCTGCAGCACGAAGTCGTCCTGGCGCAGAGTGTGGAAGACACCCCGGAATGCGTATTCGTCCTCGCCCCTGGACTGCACGAATCTGTAGGCGCCGCTGGTACGAGGTTCGAAGACATCAATCCGGGTGGTGAGGTCCTGCGGCCCGATCCACCTGGCGAACAACTCCGGGTCCGTGTGGGCGTGGAAGACTTCACTGACCGGGAAATCGAACTCACGGGAATAATCCATATAGGGTTCGCCCGCCGGCGCGCTGAGGTTCAGTGGGTTGCTCATCACGCTCCCCTTCCCTGCAGCGCTTCCGGCTGGAGCTGTGCGAGGAGCTCCTCCATCCGGTCGAACCCTTCGGCGACGCCGGCCTCCATGCCCGAGGCCGCCATCCCGTCCCGCGCCTCCATGGAAGGGTAGACCGCGTGGGCGGAGATCCGGGTGCGGCCGCCGTCGAGCGCCTCCAGGGTCATGAACTCCAGGCTGGTGACGTCGGGATAGCCGGAGAACTCGAAGGTCTGGATCGCGGACTCGTTTTCCCGCACCGTGTGGAAGATGCCGCGGAACTCATAGGGAACTCCCTCCGGACCGGTGTGGATGTAGCTGTAGGAGCCTCCCGTGCGGAAATCGTAGTGGTTGATGTCCATCTTCATTCCGCGCGGGCCGAGCCACTGGGCCAGAAGGTCCGCCTCGGCATAGGCCCGGAAGACCTGGTCCACGGGGTAGTCTACTTCGCGGCTGAAATCTATGAAAGGGACACCCTCGGGGACCGTGAGCTGCAGTGCATTCGTCATGATGAATCCTTTGCCTGCGGGCCGCCTTTCGCGGCGGCCTGTGCGCGAAGCACGGCGTCAAGGCTGCGGAACTGCTCCTCGCGGACCAGCCGGTACTGGCCGATCCAGGCGGTGAGCGCCTCCAACCGTGCGGGATTCAGGTGGACGGGTCGGCGCTGGGCGTCACGGCTGCGCGTGACCAGCTGCGCTTGTTCGAGGACCTGAATGTGCTTCGAGACGGCCTGCTTGGAGATCTCGAAGGGTTCCGCCAATTCGTTGACCGTGGCAGGGCCCCGGGAAAGCCGGGCAATGATCTGGCGGCGGGCCGGATCGGCCAAGGCCAGGAAGGCCCTGTCCAGAAGGGGTTCGTCGCTGTGGGAATCCATGCGCTGGGTCAGCTTCTGTCGATGTGTAATCAAGGTGCTGGTTGTTCAACCTTTCGGTTGATTACGAAGGTACGACTGCGCGGAAGGCGGGTCAAGGGTGTTCAGCAATAATTTCCGGCGGTTGGCGGTTGGCGGTTGTACGAACCGGCAACCAGGGACGATTGTCCAGCCTTTATCCGTTGGGCACGATGTTGTGGTTCCGGCGGAAGAGGTTCTGCGGATCGTAGGCGGTCTTCAAAGCCGTCAGGCGGGCGAGTTTGTCCTTTCCATAGACCGACGGGACGGTGCCCTGCGCCACCGGATCCTCGGCGCCCATAAAGTTCACGTACTGCGCGCCCGAGGAAAACGGTTCCACGCTGGCAGCGACCTGCCGGATAAAGGCCGTATGCGCGTCGTCGTCGGCCGGGTCTTCCCAGAACCCGTAGATATTCAGCCAGAACGGAGCCGACCGGGTGGGAAAGGCGGTGTCCTCCTCCGCCACCCGGCCGTAGGCTCCGCCAAGGTGGTGCAGATCGAACGCGGTACCCCGCCACGTCTGGTCACTGCCGGCACGCACCAGGGCGTCAATGGCAGCCTGGTCCAGTCGGTCGATCGCGGCGTTCTTCCAATACGCACGCACCCCGGGTGGAAAGAGCATGTCCGCGGAGGACTGCCACGACCGCCAGGGCATCGTCGCCCGCAGGTCCGCGTCGGGCGGCGCAGCAGCGGCCAGCCGGTCCACCAGCTCGACGCCGGCACCCTCCTCGGCACCGGACCAGACAAACCCCGCCACCATCAGCGGCTGGTCGCCCAATTCCCACTCCGGCGGCGGCACCAGGAAACTGATGATGCTCGTCATTTCCTCCGGCAGGTCCTGTACCCACTGGGCGTAGGCGGTGAGGGCCCGGTGCCAATGCATGTTCCCGTAGCCGAGGTTGCCGGAGTACACCTGTGCGGGCAGCGGATGCGCGGCGAAGGTGAAGGAGGAGACAACACCGAAGTTCCCGCCGCCGCCGCGCAGCCCCCAGAACAGTTCCGGATGGTCGTTGGCGTCGGCGTGGACCGCCTCGCCATCGGAGGTGACGACGTCGGCCGCGAGCAGGTTGTCGATGCTCAGTCCGTGCGCGCGGGTCAGCCAGCCGACACCTCCGCCGAGGGTCAGCCCGGCGACGCCCGTTCCGGAAATGACACCCAGGGGCACGGCCAGTCCGTACGGTTCGGTGGCGGCGTCGACGTCGGCCAGGGTGGCTCCCGCCTGCACCGTGACGGACCTGGTGTCCGGGTCCACGCCGACATCGCGCAGCGCACCCAGATCCAGCACGATTCCGTCGGCCACTGTCCCGTTGCCCGCTACATTGTGCCCGCCGCCGCGGACCGCGAGCGGCAGCTCCCACTGCTGGGCAAAGGCCAGCACGGGAGCGATGTCCTCGACGGTGCCGGCGCGGACGACCATTGCGGGCAGGACGTCGATCATCCCGTTCCAGATGCGGCGGGCGTCGTCGTACTCCTCGTCCTGCGGCAGGACGACGGAACCGGACACGGACGCCCGCAGGTCCGCTACGGCGTCGGGGGAAAGCTGGGGGTCCATGGGATACCACCTTTGGACGGCCGCGCCCGGACGCCCGGATGGTGTCCGGTCCTGTGGCTCTGCTCCGTCCTTTAGTGAAAATTCTTCGCCTTTGCTGCGGCGGTATCAAGGGTCCGGGCTGCCGCAAGTGGCAGAGCAGCGGAGCTAATTCCATGGACACCAGGGGCATCCGGCCCACCGCGGAGGAGGTGGGCTCGGCTGACTGCGAATAACAAAGAACCTCCCGGCGGAGGGGTTCGGCCGTTCCGACGGGGGCTAAAAGTGCCGGACGTCACCCGCCAGATTTCCGTCGTTACACAGTTGATGCTTCGGGAGGGCGAAAACCGGGCAATCCCGCCCCGGCGGCTGAAATAATAGGAAAGGCGGCTTACTTCTTCTTGACCGCCCGTACCACCAGAGTCTCGTGCCCAGGAATGGAGCCCCCCCAGTGTCTTCCGAATCAGCCCAGCCGTTCGATCTTTCAGCGGCCGACCGCGTCACCGTCTACGGTGCCAAGAGCTTCCCCGAGGTGGCCGGGCTGCTGCCGGATTCCGCCTTCTTCGCCGAGGATGACGGACATTTCCCGGCCGACGTCGTACTGCTGTTCGTGGCATCCGCAGCGGACCTGGCCCACGATCTCGCCTCGGCCGCTGCCGCCGTCGAACCGGGCGGTTCGCTCTGGGTCTGCTATCCGACGGCGGAGGTCGACGGCGGCGCCCCGGACCTGAACCGGGACACCGTGGCTTCCCTGTTTGAAACGAACGAATGGGAACCGGTGGGCGACGCCGTATTCAGCAGCGAGTGGTCTGCCGTCCGTGGACGTCCGGCCGGTAAATAGCCGGGCTTCCAGCCGGTAAATAACCGGCCGAAAATTCCTCGACGGGGCATTGGAACGGGACCGGAAGCGGTGGCAGGGAAATACGCCCGGCCGCTTCCACCGGGACGGACGGCGGCGCATACTCGGGTGCATCCGATCCGTTCCCCCGTCAGGAGACCGTTATGTCCTCGAACATGAACCCCTACCTCAACTTCCGGGACAACGCCGCCGAGGCGATGTCGTTCTACCACGACGTGTTCGGCGGCACGCTGGAAAGCTCCACGTTCGCGGAAATGAACATGTCCGACGACCCGTCCGAGGGCAACAAAATCATGCACTCCACGCTCACCACGGACAGCGGTTTTGTGCTCATGGCCTCGGATACACCCAACAGCATGCTGGGTCCGGAAGGCGCGGTCTCCGATTCCGGCAATGGCTACGCCATCGCACTGAGCGGCGACAACGGTGACGAGCTGCGCGGGTACTGGGACAAGCTGCTCGACGGCGGCCAGATGACGCTCCCGCTGGAAAAGGCTCCGTGGGGAGACATCTTCGGCATGGTGACCGACAGGTTCGGCACCAGCTGGATGATCAGCATCGAGGATGAGGACTCCTAGCAGGCACCCCAGGCTGGCCTGAACCTGGAGAGTTGCCCGGGAATTAGTTGCTGATCTCTCTTGTCTGCAGGCGGGTGCGGCGATATGTTGTGCTCGCCTACAAAATCGTCGGAGTCGCGGTCGACGTCGACAGGGCGCTACAGCGTTGTATCCGCTCGATCCAGCCAAAGGACGAATCCGCACTTACCCGCTGCACGGCGGGCACCAACGGGAAGCTCCGCAGCGGCAGGATCCTTTTCGAAGGTTTCCAGCATGAGCAGAATGAAGAATTTCTCGGCCGCTGTCCTGGCTTTGGGCCTGGCGGCAGGCATGTCGGCGTGTGCGCCGGCGGGTTCCACCGAAAGTGAAGGCGACGGCGAAGGCACCAGCTGCAGCGTTGGTATCTCTATGCCCACCCGTAGCCTCGAGCGCTGGATCAATGACGGCGAAGGGCTGAAGGAGAAACTCGAGGCCAAAGACTGCGATGTTGACCTGCAGTACGCCGATAACAAAACCGACCAGCAGATCAGCCAGATCCAGAACCAGGTAGCCGGCGGCGCGAAGATCCTCGTGGTCGCAGCTATCGACGGCGAGACCCTCGGTCCCACGCTCGAAGACGCCAAGGACCAGGACGTGCAGATCATTGCCTACGACCGCCTGATCAACGGCACCGAAGCGGTTGACTACTACGCCACCTTCGACAACTACCAGGTGGGTCAGTTGCAGGGTGAGTTCATCGAAGAGCAGCTGGGCCTGGCCGATGGGGAGGGCCCGTACAACCTGGAGCCCTTTGCCGGAAGCCCGGATGACAACAATGCCGCCTTCTTCTTCTCCGGAGCGTGGGATGTGCTGCTGCCCTACGTGGAAAGCGGCCAGCTCGTGGTTCCCTCCGGCAAGTCGCCGGCCAGCAATGAGGAATGGACGTCCATCGGCATTCTCGGCTGGGAATCGGCCGATGCCCAGGCGGAAATGGATAACCGCCTGCAGTCCTTCTACACCGGTGGTGAGAAAGTCGACGTCGTCCTCTCTCCGAATGACAGCCTGGCGCTGGGCATCGGGGCGTCCCTGGATGCTGCCGGGTACCAGCCCGGAACGGACTGGCCGCTCATCACGGGCCAGGACGGCGACGTCGCCAACGTCAAGGCGATGCTGGGGGACATGCAGTCCATGACGGTCTGGAAGGACACCCGGGAGCTCGGCAGCCAGGTGGAAACAATGATCGACTCGCTCGTGGCCGGCGAGGAGGTGGAGGTCAATGACACCGAAACCTACGACAACGAGGTAAAAGTGGTTCCTACCTACATCCTCGAGCCGGAGGTGGTCACCAAGGACACCGTGCAGTCCTCCCTGGTGGACTCCGGCTTCCTTGACGCGGGCGACGTCGGCCTCTGATCCCCGGCTGCGGTGGGGTGCGGCGGATGGCCGCCGTACTCCACCGCCCAGTACCGAAGCGAGAACCATATGACCGACGTCATCCTGTCCATGGACGGCATTGTGAAGGAATTCAACGGCATCCGCGCCCTCGACGACGTGTCGGTGAATGTTGAACGCGGCGAAGTCCACGCCATCTGCGGCGAGAACGGCGCCGGTAAGTCCACCCTGATGAAGGTGCTCAGTGGGGTCTACCCGCACGGCAGCTTCTCCGGAACCATCACCCTTGAAGGCAAGCCCGTCAGCTACAACTCGATCAATGACAGCGAGCGCGACGGCATCGTGATCATCCACCAGGAACTGGCACTGAGCCCGTACCTGTCCATCGCGGAGAACATCTTCCTGGGCAACGAGGTGGCACGCGGCGGGGTGATCGATTGGAATAAAACCAACCTGCAGGCGGTGAAACTGCTGGAGCGGGTGGGGCTGGACGAAAATCCGGCCACGAAGATCCTCGAACTCGGCGTGGGCAAGCAGCAGCTGGTGGAGATCGCCAAGGCGCTCTCCAAAGAGGTGAAGATCCTCATCCTGGATGAGCCCACCGCGGCACTGAACGACGACGACTCCGCGCACCTGCTGGGCCTGATCGACCAGCTGCGGGGCCAAGGCATCACCTCGATCGTCATTTCCCACAAACTCAAGGAAATCCGGTCGATTGCCGATACCGTCACGGTGATCCGGGACGGCCGCACCATCGACGACTTCCCGGTGGAGGACACCGAGGCCATCGAAACCCGGATCATCCGGGCTATGGTGGGCCGCCCGCTGGACCACCAGTTCCCGCCCCGGGAACCCCACATCGGTGAGGAGAAGTTCCGGGTGGAGAACTGGACCGTGCACCACCCGGTGGATCCGGACCGGGTGGTGGTGGACAACGCGTCCTTCACCGTGCGGGCCGGGGAGATTGTGGGGTTCGCCGGGCTGATGGGAGCCGGCCGGACGGAGCTGGCCATGAGCATTTTCGGCCGCTCCTACGGCACCGGCATTACCGGGAAGGTCTACAAGGACGGCATCGAAATCCGCACGCGCACGGTGGGGGAGGCGATCCGGCACGGCCTCGCCTACGTCAGTGAGGACCGCAAGCGCTACGGGCTGAATCTGATCGGCAGCGTCACCGTCAATATCTCCGCCGCGGCGCTGGGGAAACTGGCCCGGCTGGGCGTCATCGACCGGCACCGCGAATATGCCGTGGCGGACGACTACCGGCAGCGGATGAACATCCGTACCCCGAGTGTCACCTCGACGGTCAGCAACCTCTCCGGCGGGAACCAGCAGAAGGTGGTCCTGAGCAAGTGGATCTATTCCGGTCCGGACGTGCTGATCCTCGATGAACCCACCCGCGGGATCGACGTCGGCGCCAAATACGAAATCTACGGAATCATCAACGAGATGGCGGCCCAGGGAAAAGCAGTGGTCGTGATCTCCAGTGAGCTGCCCGAACTGATCGGGCTCTGCGACCGCATCTACACCATCGCCGAAGGCCGCCTCACGGCAGAGGTGCCCCGGGCCGAGGCGACCCAGGAAGAGCTGATGCGCCACATGACCGCCGCCAGGACCCAAGGAGCTCAAGTCCAGTGACCACCACTACTTCAGAACAGGCGAAGGCGCCCCTGCCGCCGTCCGGCGCGGCACCGAAGAAGCGCCGCCGGGTTGACCTGCGCCAATACGGGATCCTCGCCGCACTGGTGGTGATCATCCTGCTGTTCCAGGTGCTCACCGGCGGCCGGCTCCTCTATCCGGGCAACGTCAGCAACCTCATCCAGCAAAACGCGTACGTGCTGATCCTGGCCATCGGCATGGTGATGGTGATCATTGCCGGGCACATCGACCTGTCCGTTGGCTCGGTGGTGGCCACCGTCGCTGCCATTGCGGCGCTGGCCATGAACAACTGGGGGATGCCCTGGTGGTCGGCCGTGCTGCTCTCGCTGCTGGTGGGTGCACTGATCGGTGCGTGGCAGGGGTTCTGGGTGGCGTTTGTGGGGATACCCGCGTTCATTGTCACGCTCGCCGGGATGCTGGTGTTCCGCGGCGTCGCGCTGGTGCTGCTCTCCGGCGGCACCATCAGCGGCCTGCCCCGGCCGTACAACTCGATCGGCTCCGGCACCCTGCCCTCCACCGGTACGCCGGACCTGCTGACCCTGGGCATCGGCGCGCTGGCCTCGGTTGCGCTGGTGGCGCAGCAGCTCAAGGGGCGGGCGGACCTGCGCCGGCTGGACCTGCCGCGCGAGCGCGCGGCGTCGTTTGTCTTCAAGATGGCCGTGGCCGTCTTCGCGATCATGTATCTCTGCTATCTGCTGGCCTACAACCGCGGCATGCCGATCATCCTGATCATCCTGGCCGCGCTGGTGCTGGCGTACTCGTTCCTGCTGGGACGTACGGTGTTCGGCCGGCACATCTACGCGATGGGCGGGAACCTGAACGCCGCCATGATGTCCGGGGTGAAGACCCAGTGGGTGAACTTCCTGGTGTTCGTGAACATGGGCTTCCTCGCTGGACTCGCTGCCGTGGTCAACAGCGCCCGGGCCGGCAGTGCGGTGGCCGGGGCCGGCGCAGGGTTTGAGCTCGACGCCATTGCCGCGGTGTTCATCGGCGGCGCCTCGGTGCAGGGCGGCGTCGGCACGGTGGTCGGTGCCGTGATCGGCGGCCTGGTGATGGGCGTGCTGAACCAGGGCCTGTCCATCCTGTCCGTCGACGCCGCGTGGCAGCAGATCATCAAGGGCATGGTGCTGCTGGCGGCGGTCGCGTTCGGGTTCAGCCGCCGGCGCAGCGCCCGGTAGGTTCCTGCAGGTTCCGCATAACCAGAACGACGACGGCGGCCGCCTCGCGAAGGAGGGGCCGCCGTCGTCGTGAGCCTCCCTACCGCGAGGAGAAGGCGGCGTCGAACGCCGCGGCAGGCGGATCCAGGGCCAGCGAACGTACGAAGGCCAGTGCTTCCGGGGCGCCGACCAGCCGGTCCATCCCGGCGTCCTCCCATTCCACGGAAATGGGACCTTCGTAGCCGATGCTGTTGAGCATCCGGAAGGCGTCCTCCCACGGAACGTCTCCGTGGCCGGTGGAGACGAAGTCCCAGCCGCGCCGCGGATCAGCCCAGGGCAGGTGCGACCCGAGCCGGCCGTTGCGGCCGTTGCTCATCCGCTTCTTCGTGTCCTTGCAGTCCACGTGGTAAATCCGGTCCTGGAAATCCCAAAGGAACGCGACCGGGTCCAGGTCCTGCCAGACAAAGTGGCTCGGGTCCCAGTTCAGGCCGAAGGCAGGCCGGTTCCCGATCGCCTCCATCGCCCGCTGCGTGGTCCAGTAGTCGTAGGCAATCTCGCTGGGATGGACCTCGTGGGCAAAGCGCACGCCCACCTCGTCGAACACATCCAGGATGGGATTCCACCGGTCGGCAAAGTCCTGGTAGCCGGCGTCGATGGCCTCCGCGGAGACCGGCGGGAACATGGCCACGTATTTCCAGATGGACGAGCCGGTAAAACCGATCACGGTATCCACCCCGAGCGCTGCGGCGAGCCGGGCCGTGTGCTTCATTTCCTCTGCCGCACGGCGCCGGACCCCCTCCGGATCGCCGTCGCCCCACACGGCGTCGGACACCATGTCCCGGTGGCGCTGGTCGATCGGGTCGTCGCAGACCGCCTGCCCCTTGAGGTGGTTGGAAATGGCGAACACCTTCAGGTGGTACTTCTCCAGGATGTCGCGCCGGCTCTGCACGTATTCCTCGTCATCCCACCGCCACGGATCCAGATGGTCTCCCCAGCAGGCGAGTTCCAACCCGTCATACCCCCAGCCGGAGGCGAGCCGGGCCACTTCTTCGAGCGGCAGGTCCGCCCACTGGCCGGTAAACAACGTGACAGGTCGGGACATGGCAGGCTCCTTCGCCTTCGGGATAGGGACGACCTTCGGTATCGCGGGAGAGTCAGTGCACGGGCAACCATACGCTCGATTTCGCGGCGCTGCGGGAAACGGCAGCCAGTACTTCCTGGACCTGCAGCCCATCGGCGAACGACGGCGCGGGCGCGGTTCCGGTGGCAATGGACTCCACGAAATCCTTCGCCTGGTGCACGAAGCCGTGTTCGTAGCCAAGCGAATGGCCCGCCGGCCACCACGCGGACAGATACGGGTGTTCCGGTTCGGTCACCATGATGCGGGTGAAGCCCTGCCGGTCCGGCGGAAGCGTGTAATCCATAAAGCCCAGGAAGTTCAGGTCCTCCAGGTCAAAGCTGATCGCGCCGAGGCTGCCGGAGATCTCGAGCCGGAACGCGTTCTTGCGCCCGGTGGCCATCCGGCTGGCTTCGAAGGATCCCAGCACACCGTCCTCGAAGCGGCCGAGGAACAGTGCGACGTCGTCGACCGTCACCGGCCCGCGGGTGGCTGATTCTCCGCTGCCTCCACCCAGGCCGGTTCCACGCTGGCCCGCCGACGGGACAGGACGGGTGGGGACCAGGGTGGCGAGGGTGCCGCTGACCTCGGCCAACGGCACCCCGGTGATGTACTGGGCCAGGTCGATGGCGTGCGCGCCCAGATCGCCGAGGGCACCGGACCCGGCTTCGTCCTGCTGCAGCCGCCAGGTCAGCGGGGAGTCCTCGTCCACCAGCCAGTCCTGCAGGTACACCGCCCGCACCTGCCGCACCGTGCCGATGGCCCCGGACGCCACCAGGTTCCGGGCATGCGTGGTGGCGGGCAGCCGCCGGTAGGTGAAGCCCACCATCGCCTGTACGCCCCGGGCCTCGGCGCGGGCGGCGGCGTGTGCCATCGCCTGCGCCTCCTCCACGGTGTTGGCCAGCGGCTTTTCGCAGAGGACGTGCTTGCCGGCGTCGAGCGCGGCAATGGCGATTTCCGCGTGCGAGGCACCGGGCGTGACGATATCGACGACGTCGATGTCCTCCCGGGTGACCGCCTCCCGCCAGTCGGTGGTGGACCCGGCCCAGCCCCATTTCCGGGCGGCGGCGGACGTGCGCTCCGCATCCCGGCCCGCCAGCAGCTCCATCCGCGGCTGCAGGGGCAGGTCGAAGAACCGGGGAGCCACCCGCCAGGCCTGCGAGTGGGCCGCCCCCATAAAGCCGTGGCCCACCAGCGCCACCCTCAGCGGCTTGTCGTCCTGCATGGTTTCTCCTTCGTGCTGCGGTGCGGGGTTGCTGTGGTGCGGCAGTGCTGATCCGGCCGGATCAGGACTCGAAGGCGGTGGGCAGGTATTCCTCGACGTTCTCGCTGGTGACCACCGGGGCGTTGAGCACCACGCGGTTGGGCACCTCGATCTCAACCAGGTCGCTCATGGCCTTGTCCTGCGCCAGCAGCCGGGCCAGCCGGATGCCGTCCGCGGCCTGGGTGTGCGGGTAAATGATGGTCGCCTGCATCACGCTGTCTCCGGACTGGATTTCCCGCATGGCGTTCGCGGAACCGGCACCGCCCACCATGATGAACTCGTCCCGGCCGGCGGCGTCGATGGCGGCCAGGACGCCGATGCCCTGGTCGTCGTCGTGGTTCCACAGCGCGTCGATTTCCGGGGCGGCGGAGAGCAGCTGACCGGCAGCCACCTCCCCGCCCTGCACGGTGAAGTCCGCCGCCACCCGGTTGCTGACCTCAAGCCCGCACGCCTCCAGGGCGTCCTCGAAGCCGGCGCTGCGGTCCTGGGTGAGCGGAAGGGCATCGACGCCGGCGATCTCGGCCACCACGGCGTCGGGCTGGTCGCCCACCTGTTCGCAGATGTAGGTGCCGGCGCTGACGCCCATCCCGTAGTTGTCCCCGAGCACGGTGGCGCGGGCGGCGAAGGGGCTGGAGAACTCCCGGTCCACGTTGATCACCGGAATGCCGGCGTCCATGGCGCGGATGGCGACGTCGGTGAGGGCGGCGCCGTCGGTGGGCAGCAGCACGATCGCGTCCACCTGGTCGTTGATGAACTGCTCCACCTGGCTGATCTGCAGGTTCGCGTCGTTGGTGCCTTCGGCCACCCGCAGGTCGATGTCCGGGTATTTTTCGGCCTCGGCGAGGGCGGCGTCGTTGATGGCCTTCAGCCAGCCGTGGTCCGCGGCGGGTCCGGAGAAGCCGATGACCACGGTCTCGCCCTCGGACTCGTTGCCCTCCACGGAGTTGTTGGTTGGTTCGGCGTTGGTGTCCTCGCCCGCGGTGCAGCCGGTGAGGGCAAGCCCGCCGACGGCGAAGAAGGCGGCAGCGGTGGTGATCTTCCCGCGCATGCGTGCTGCGTGCATGGTTCTCTCCTCTGTAAATGGGGGCGCTGACGCAAGTCCCGCACCCCATCGGAACCATCCAGCGCTCTGCACATCGTCGTGACATGCGTCACAGTAACAGAACTCTGACGATAAAGCGCCAACATACTACTGGTGATCGACATAAGTGTGTATGCTCCGTGCCATGACCGCATCGGGAGCCCCCGCCGCGCCTGCCCAGCCGCTGCTGGAGGTGCGCACCCTGAGCAAGAGTTTCGCCGGAGTCCGCGCGCTGCGCGGCGTGGACCTGGAGGTCCTGCCCGGCGAGGTGCACTGCGTCCTGGGCCAGAACGGCGCCGGCAAATCCACCCTGATCAAGGCACTGTCCGGGGTGTACCAGCCCGACGGCGGGGAGATCCGCTGGAACGGGGAGCCGGTGCAGCTGGCCCGGCCGGCCGACGCCCTGGCCCTGGGCATCGCCACCATGTACCAGGAACTGGATGTCGTCGACGGACTGACCGTCACCGAGAACATCTTCCTGGGCCATGAAGACGCCCGCGGGGGAGTGCTCCGGGTCCGGGACGCCCGACGTCGGGCCAGGGACCTGCTCGCCCGGCTGGGCCACAATGACCTGTCCGCATCCGCGGAGGTGGGCAGCCTGTCCGCGGCCGGGAAGCAGATTGTCAGCATGGCCCGTGCCCTGTCCCGCAATGCCCGGCTGATCATCATGGACGAGCCCAGCGCCATCCTGGACTCCGGCGAGGTGGCGAACCTGTTCCGGGTGATCCGGGAACTCACTGCGCAGGGCATCGCGGTGGTCTACATTTCGCACCGGCTGGAGGAGATCCGGCAGATCGGCAACCGGATCTCGGTGATCAAGGACGGCTACAGCACGGCGTCCTCCCTGCCGGTCGCGGAGACTTCACGCGCGGAACTGGTCCGGCTGATGACCGGCAGGGACGTGGCCAACGTGTTCCCGCCGCGGCAACCGCCGTCGTTGGATGCTCCGGTGGCGCTGCAGGTGGAGGGACTCGCGCTCGACGGCTCGTTCCGGGACGTGAGTTTCGAGGTCCGGGCCGGGGAAATCTTCGGCCTGGCCGGGCTGGTCGGCTCCGGCCGCTCCGAGATTCTGGAGACCATTTACGGTGCCCGGCGTGCGACGTCGGGCACCGTCACTGTGGAGGGAAGGACGCTGCGGCCCGGCTCGGTGCGGGTGGCGGTGAACGCGGGCCTCGGCCTGTCCCCGGAGGAGCGCAAGAGCCAGGGGCTGCTGCTGGAGGAGCCCATCTACCGCAACGTCACGCTCTCCACCTTCGCCCGGTTCGCCCGGCACGGCTGGCTGAACGAACGCGCCGAGAAAGCTGCCGCCCGGAAGCAGGCCGAGGCGCTGCAGCTAAACCCGCCCGATCCCGACCGGCAGGCCCGTACGCTGTCCGGCGGGAACCAGCAGAAGGTCCTGCTGGCCCGCTGGCTGATCCACGGCACCCGGGTACTGCTGCTGGACGAACCGACCCGCGGAGTCGACGTCGGCGCCAAGACCGAGATCTACTCGCTGATCCGCAGCCTCGCGGCGACCGGGGTGGCGATTGTGGTGGTGTCCAGCGAGATCGAGGAAGTCCTCGGCCTGGCGGACCGGATCCTGGTGCTCGATGCCGGGAGGGTCCTGGCCACCGGCAACGCGGAGGAGATGGACGAGCACGCCGTGCTTGACCTGGTGCTGAAAGGAAGTGCGCAGTGAGTGAATCAACGACGGCGGCGCTGCAGCCGACTCCCAGCGGCGGCACCGCCGTCGCACCCCGCAGCAGCCCGCTGGGGAAATTCCTGGGCGGATCCGCCGGACGCAACATCGGCCTGGTCATCGCACTAGCGCTGCTGTTTATTGTCGGGGCGGTCACCAGCGGCGAGCGGTTCCTGAACCTGGACAACATGCTGACCATCGTCCGGTACGCCTCGATTGTCGGGGTGATCAGCATCGGGGCCACCTTCGTGATCACCGCCGGCGGCATCGACCTCTCGGTGGGATCGGTGATGGGCCTGAGCACTGTGCTGGCCACCCTCACCTCCGTGCAGCTGGCCGCCACGAACAGCAGCTGGCTGCTGATGGTACTGGTGGCGCTCGCGGTCGGGGTTGGGGCGGGGCTGATCAACGGGGTGATCATCGCGTACGGGAACGTGGTGGCGTTTATTGCCACCCTGGCGATGCTGGTGGGTGCGCGCGGCGTCGCGGAGCTGGTCTCCGGCCGCAGTACGCAGATTGTCACCAACCGGGATTTCCTCTCTGTGATGCGCTCGAACTTCCTGGGCGTGCCGCTGCTGATCTGGATCTTCTTCCTCGTGGCCGCCGCCGGGTGGTTCCTGCTCAACCGCACCACCTTCGGCAGGAGGACGGTGGCGATCGGCGGAAACCTGGAAGCTGCGCGGCTGGCGGGCATCAAGGTGAAGCGGCATATTGTCTGGCTGTATGTGCTCTCCGGCGTCACCGCTGCCATTGCCGGGATCATGATGATGGGCCGCACCACCGCCGGGACCTCCACGCACGGGCTGCTGTACGAGCTGGACGTGATTGCCGCCGTCGTCGTCGGCGGGACGCTGCTGATCGGCGGGCGCGGCACCATTGTGGGCACCGTGCTGGGTGTGCTGCTGTTCAGCACACTCACCAACGTTTTCACCCAGAACAATCTGGACACCTCGGTGCAGGCCGTGGCCAAGGGCGCGATCATTGTGCTGGCCGTACTGCTGCAGCAGCGGTTCGCCGTGCGGGGGACCGGCCGGCGCAAGGGGGCGCTGTGAGCGTGTCTGTTGGTCCTTTCCCGGGCCGGCGTCGTTTCCTAGACCGGCGCGGTAACGTCGATCCCTATGCTTCAATTGCCCAGTGGTCGATCTAAGGAATAACCCCACCGCTCCCGGGGCCAGCGAACTGTTCCAGCTCCTGCGGGACGGACAGCCCCGCACCCGCAGCGAGCTGGCCGATCTGGTGGGGGTGGCCCGCTCCACCATCGCGCTGCGGCTGGAGCTGCTGATGGACCTCGGGCTCGTGGCACCCATCGAGGACGCCGTCTCCACCGGTGGGCGGCCGTCCTCCCGGTTCGCGTTCCAGACCGGCGCGCGGGTGGTTCTGGGCGTCGACGTCGGCGCGAGCCACCTGCGCGTGGGCCTCGCCGACCTGGCCGGCACCGCGCTGGCCGATGCCTCCCGCGACCTGCTGGTCAGCGACGGACCCGCTGCCGTGCTGGACACCGTGGTGGAGCTCGGCACGGCGCTGCTGGCTCAGACCGACCGGTCCGCTGACGAGCTGCTCGCCGTCGGCGTCGGGCTGCCCGGACCGGTGGAGCACCGTACCGGCCGTCCGATCAACCCGCCCATCATGCCCGGCTGGCACGGCTTCGATGTGCCCGGTTACCTACAGGAATTCTTCCGTGTCCCCGTGCTGGTGGATAACGACGTCAACGTGATGTCGATGGGGGAGCGCGAGGCGGCGTGGCCCCACGTCGAGAACCTGGTCTTCGTGAAGGTCGCCACCGGCATCGGCGCCGGGATCATCTGCAACGGTGCCCTGCTGCGTGGTGCCGACGGGGTTGCGGGGGATATCGGGCACATCCGCGTCCCGTCCGGCGAGGACCTGTTGTGCCGGTGCGGGAACCGCGGCTGCCTGGAGGCGCTCGCCGCCGGGCCTGCCGTGGCTGCCCGGCTGCAGTCCCTTGGGCTGGATGCGGAGGACGGGCGCGACGTCGTTGCCCTGGTCCACTCCGGCAACCACGAGGCCGTGCAGGCGGTGCGGCAGGCCGGCCGCGAGGTGGGCGAGGTGCTGGCCGCCTGCCTGAGCATGCTCAACCCCGAGGTGATTGTCTTCGGCGGCTCGATGGCACTGACCGGTGAACACTTCATTGCCGGGGTGCGCGAGGTGGTCTATTCCCGCACCATGCCGCTGGCCACCCAGCACCTGCGGATTGTGCAGTCCGCGTCCGGGCTCGACGCCGGGATGCTCGGGGCGTCCCAGCTTGCCATCCAGCACGCGCTGTCTGCGGAGAGTGTGGAGCGGATGCTTGCGGGGCGGGTGAGGGTTTAGTTCTCCAGTTGACTCCGGCGCCTAAACTGAGGGTGCCTAACCTTTGAGCCGGACCTTTGGGAGAACCATCCGCATGATCACCACACCCATCACCCCGTCCCTGGTCCGCGGTGCCGCGGAACTGGAAACGACTCCCCGCGGACTGCGGCCGCACCGGCTGCCGGCGGAGGTGCGTACCCGTTTCCCCGACCCGCAGCTGCTGATGGCGGAAAGTCAGCCGTCCGGTGTGCGTCTGGTTTTCTCGACGGCGGCAGAGGTCCTAGAGGTCGTGGTGCACCCGTCCCGGGTGGTTTACCGGGGTGCGGACCGGCCGCGGGGGTCCGTTGATCTGGTGGTCGACGGGAAGTTGCTCCAGAGCGACAAGCTCACGGGCGGCGACTACACCGAGGTGGATATGTCCACCGGCGCGGCTACTCCCTTTGAGGGACCGTCGCATACCAGCGTGTTCCGTCTGCCTGCGGGCGCCAAGATGGTTGAGGTCTGGCTTCCGCACAATGAGGCCGTTGAGCTGGTCGAGCTGCGCTCGGATGCTCCGGTGGCGCCGTATTCCTCGGGCAAGCCCGTCTGGCTGCACCACGGCAGTTCCATCAGCCACGGCTCGAATGCGGCCACGCCGTCTCAGATCTGGCCGGTGGTGGCGGCCCAGCTAGGCGGGGTTGAGCTGCACAATCTCGGTCTGGGCGGCAGCGCCCTCGTGGATCCGTTTACCGCGCAGGTCATGCGCGATACCCCGGCAGATCTCATCAGCGTGAAACTGGGCATCAACGTAGTGAACATGGATTCCATGCGGCTGCGGGCCTTTGTGCCTGCGGTGCACGGTTTCCTCGACACGATCCGTGAGGGCCATCCGGAGACACCATTGGTGCTCATCTCACCCATTTTCTGCTGTATCCATGAAGACGCTCCGGGTCCTGGCGCTATCGATCCGGCATCGTTCGGTACGGATCAGGTGAAGTTCATTGCGACAGGCTCGCCGGAGGGTGTGGCTGCCGGGCAGCTGACGCTTCGGGTGATCCGTGAGGCGCTGGAGTCACTCGTGGCACGGCGGGCGGAGGACCCGAACCTTCATTTCCTGGACGGTCTGAGTCTTTACGGCGCCGAGGACGCTGAGGGGCATCCGCTGCCTGACTCGCTGCACCCGGATACCGCTACCCACCGGCTGATCGGGGACCGGTTTGCGGACTATGCGTTTGCGGGGGAGGGGCCGTTCAGGAGCGTGGTTGAAGTGGGTGACCTTGCCTAGGTCTCTGAAGTGGCAAGCCATATGACCTTGGCTATGGGCAACACCTCGTGTGGTGCGGTGGGAGGTGATCTTGGAGGTCTAAGTTCTAATCATCGGCGCGTTGTCAGCCCGTCAGATTTGAAGCGGTTGCACTTCCCACACAGTATCTGGAGGTTCTCAACATTACTGCTACCACCCTTTGATACCGGAATTATGTGGTCATACTGAATGTCGACTGTGGAACCACATCCTTGGCATCGTCCACCATCTCTGGTCATGACGTAAAGCTTTACATCGTCGGGTATCCGTGTCCTGGAAAATGATGCACTTTGCTGGGCCCCCAACGCCATCGTCGCTTGTGCGCGCTCGATCTGCTGGGTTCGTCGTTGTTCTCTTGTCGTAATCAGAGCGTAAACCTGATCAGAGCTGAGTCCTTCATTTTCCCAATAGAACCAGTTCTGGTAGTGCCAGTACCTCTTACCCTCAATTTTGGCCACTAGGCGGGGATGCCGGAGCTGAAAGTCCATCCGGTCCTGGAACTCTGCCCTTGACATCTTCCGTAGGAGGTAGACCTTTTTCCCGATCGTAAGTACAGCAGGGCCTTTGCCTGTCCAAAATCCGGGTCGATGACCAATTCTTATGTTTTCGGACTTACGTAGCATCTGGATACCTAACCTAGTGCCCTTCCAAAATAATCAACGTTCTACTCTGCAGTGAAACGACCTTACTAGTTGTTTTCCTGTTTGAACGCTGAAACCGCTGGCTGGTCTCCGTGCTTCAAGTCGCGACGGCCGATACCAGGAGGAGTGCCAGCAATCCCCCTGCACACATTCAATGAGCGCAATTTAGTTGGCTGCATACGCTTGGCGTGTGAGCTCCTCGACCAGAACCCAATTCGCCATGTTGCTGATCCTCAACTCAAGATCACCTGTCCCGAAGTGTCCGATATTGCTGACATCCCGGCTAAAGCCCTCCACCAACTGCACTGACTTTGGGTCGATCTTCAAGTAAACAAGCAAGTTCCTCGACGTCGGATGTACCTCCACACATGCGAAGTTCTTCAGCCTGCGGAAGGCAAAGTACAGAGAGCGTTCGTTCTTTATGACATCATCACCCAGTGACAAAGCGAACGCTTCAAACTTCAGATAGAGGGCGGACAACTCTACGTCTGCCTGGGAGAGGAGTTCCGCCACGGTTTTGTTGCGTGAAACTTTTTTCGTCGTTGTTGCTGGACTAGACAACGTTGCGGGTGAAGAAGAGCTTCTCCTGGTTCCTGTCGTCTGGGTCGAGACGGACGTCACAAGTTCAATGGCGAGGAGATCAGATCCAAAGTCTCGGTAACGGACCAGTTCAACATTCCGGTCAATCTGCTTCACCGCATATTCGTCGTAGCGAGTGAAGTCGTTTGCCACGCAGATGAGTCTAGGAGCGGACCAGTCGATACTTTCTGCCGCCGCGGTACCAAGCTGGGATGCAACCAAAATCTGAAACTCTCCCTTGTGGTCCATTAGCCAGTCCAGATAAAAGAGACCTTGGTTGATCACGTTCTCATTGGACGTTCTCTTGTACTCGAAAATGACGGGTGAGCCGTTCTCATCCAAACCCAAGGAGTCGATCCGGCCACGGTGCACTTTTCCTGTTGAGTACTCAGTGGCGAGGAACTTCACCCCGAAGGTCACCTCCATGTTTTCCTCGATAAGGGTCTGAAGGTTTCGTTCGAGGGCGAAACTCTGCGAGGTCAGCTCAGAAGCTCGGCCACCATCTATGCGGAAAAGTTTTAGGTCGGTCACAGGACCAACTCTTCCACGACGGGCCTCGAAACGTCGCCTTCCCGCTTCGGAAAGAGGGCAGGAAAGTTAGGTGGCGCAGTAGAGTGGGCGTGCGTTGTCATCCGGGCCCGCCCGACTGGAGGTCCCAGGCAGTCTTGGAACGGCAGTATTCCACGTAGCTGGGCGCACTTCCGCTTATGACCCGCCCCGGGGCTGTCTCTACTTGCGTTCCTCCCTCGGATAGGCTTGCCGAAGACTCATAAACAGGGAGACAGTCTTGAAGAAAATCGACGGCATCGCGAAATCCGTAAACGACATTCTCAAGGGGAACCGGTACTCGATTGACTACTACCAGCGTGAGTATCGCTGGGAGACCAAGCAGCTCCAGGAACTGGTCAACGACCTCACCGGCAGGTTTTCTGATGCGTGGGATCCCGCTCATGACCGGAGCGAAGTTGAAAAGTACCCCTATTACTTTCTCGGATCGATCATCGTGTCTGAAAAAGATGCTGATGCCTTCATCGTGGATGGCCAGCAGCGTCTCACGAGTCTCACCCTTCTTCTGACATACCTGCGCCGGCTTCAGGATCAGCGCGCGGTTCGGGTTCCCATCGACGACCTCTTGATGGTCGAGAAATATGGGAAGAAGTCCTTCAATCTGGATGTAGCGGACAGACGTGAGTGCATGACCGCCTTGTTCGAAACCGGACAGTTCAGCCCAGATTCCACGGCATCGGAATCAGTTCAGACCCTCGTGGCGCGGTACGACGAGTTGGACGATATATTCCCAGATGAGCTGCGCCAGGATGCACTGCCTTTCTTCATTGACTGGCTGATATATCGGGTGCAGATCGTCCAGATCACGGCATACACGGACGACGACGCTTACACGATCTTTGAAACCATGAATGATCGCGGGCTCAAACTAACTCCAGCGGACATGCTCAAGGGGTACCTGCTCTCCAATATCGCAGAGGGAGCCCCGCGTGCGAATGCAAGCGACCATTGGCGCAAGCGGATGCTGGAACTCGGTAGCCTGCACAAGGACGGAGATTCGGACTTCATCAAGACTTGGTTCCGCAGCCAATACGCGGAGAAAATCCGCGAACGTAAAAAGGCAGCCAAACCGGAGGACTGGGACCGTATCGGTACTGAGTTCCATCGTTGGTTCCGGAACGACGCCGAACGGTTGGGATTGAGCAGCACGGGCGCCTTCTCGAATTTTGTAATAAAGGATATGGACTTCTACAGCCGTCAATATGTGCGCATAGCCAAGGCCTCAACAGGCGAAGAAACGCCGTCCGGGCTGGAACATGTCGGGTACAACGCAGACCGAGGATTCACGCTGCAACACCAACTGCTGCTGGCACCACTGCGGCCGGAAGACTCGCAGGCCACGGTGGACACGAAACTGGCATTGGTGGCCCGCTACCTGGACATCCTGCTTGCTTGGAGGGTCTGGAACTGGCGAAGCATCGCGTACTCAACGATGTCGTACGCCATGTTCGTGGTGATGAAGGATATCCGCGGCCTGGATGTGGAAGAGCTTGCCGTCCGTCTTCACTCCTTGCTACTGAACGAATCGGAAACGTTCGACAGCAATGACCGGTTCCGGATGCATCAGCAGAACCGGTACCAAGTACACCGGTTCCTGGCGCGCCTGACCGATTATGTGGCTGTGCAATCCGGTGAAGCCACCCGTTATTGGGAACTGACAAACGCAGCAGGGGTCCGCTACGAAGTGGAACACATCTGGGCTAACCATGCCGAGCGGCACCTCGGCGAGTTCCCGCATCCACATGACTTTGCAGAACACCGGAACCTCGTGGGTGGGTTGCTTCTTCTGCCCAAGGCATTCAACGCCAGCTATAACGACGACGCTTACGAGGCGAAGCTGCCCCACTATCTGACCCAGAACCTCCTCGCTCGTTCACTTCACCCGCAGTGCTACGAGAAGAACCCCGGTTTCACGCAGTTCATCAATCGAGAGAACTTGCCGTTCAGGCCATACGAGACGTTCACCAAGCACGCCAATCTGGAACGCGGAGACCTTTATCGGGAACTCGCGAAGCGGATCTGGAATCCCGCCGATCTGCTGGCTCTGGCGGCGAACAGGGAGAGCAGCATCTTTGCCGAGGCACGGTGAGCGGACCGGGTGCATAGAACCTTCCTTCCTCCCTGCATGAGTGAAGGGTGAATCAACCCGAGGTGGCTACGCTTTCTCTTCCTTTGCATGCCATAAACTGAACCAGCCATCGCATCAACGAGTACCTCCAGCAAGTGACGGTCCGGAGCGTGGGCCGAAATTATGGGGGAACCGATGAGTGGTTTGAATTTCACAGCCATTGACGTCGAAACGGCCAACAGCCAGAGAGCATCGGTGTGTGCTGTTGGGATTGTGCAAGTCCGAAACGGAGTGATCAGTGAGACCTTCGAATGGCATGTAACCCCGCCGACCGGTATTGACTCTTTCCACCCGCGAAACATCGGAATTCACGGCATTACGCCAGCGATGGTGAAGGAGGCGGCCAACAGCTGGGAGGATTCGCTCGAGGCCATCGGAAAGCTGGCGGAGGACTATCCGCTCGTCGCTTACAACGCAGCCTTCGACAAATCCGTTATCCACGAGTCGAGTCGACTCAGCGGACTGATGCCGCCACCAAATGAGTTTCACTGCGCCCTAGCCCTGTCTAAGCGGTTGCTGACCCTGGAGAAGTACCGGCTTCCCCTCGTCGCAGCAAAGCTCGGGATCGATCCATTCACCCATCACGACGCCGGCAGCGACGCAGCCGCCTGCGCCCAAATCGTCCTAGCCCTCTCTCGACGACACGGCTTACTGCAGATTTCTGACCTTTGGCCGACGGGTCGGAGCATAGGGAATGAAACGACGGCCCGGTCGACGGTCTTCAGCAAAGGCCATACGAGCTCTATGGCAGAACTGCCTCAGGCGGACTTGCAGGCCGATCCCTCCCATCCGTTCTACGGCCGCCAGGTCATCATGACGGGCGACCTAGAGTCTTTCGACCGCTGGGAAGCAATGGAAAAAATCGCAAGTTGCGGCGGGATCAATGGCAAAGGCGTAACCAAGAAGACCGCTTTCCTGCTGGTTGGGGACGGTAAAACCCATGCCAGCATCGATTTGGAAAACGGCACGACCAAAGAAAAGAAAGCAGCGGCCTACATGGCCATGGGCCAGGACCTGACTGTACTCACGGAGTCGGATTTCCTGCGGTTAGTCAGCACTGACATCCCGGCTGTGCTGGAACCTGAGACAGCATACGTACCCGCTTTCAGAGACGAGCCGCGGGCCGCCGACACCGGCACGAGCGAAAATCGCTTCACCGCCCAGCGACCGCCCGGAGGCTTTACGAATCCCGTTCCTGCGCCCGAGCGTCATCATGAAGACCCGGACGGACAGTATGCCTCTGCCCAGCCGCACAACGGTGCAACAACCGAAGGCCATCGCTCAGAGTTTTTCAACACTCAAGACTCTGATGCCCTTCCTGAGAAGGCGGGCCAGGCAGTGACTGCATTACTGAGAGCTGGGACTCGGATGGGACAGCGGTTTTTCGGAGCGAACAAGAACTAAGGTGACCGGATCCCAGTAGCTTAGTGTCCTCGGCGGCGACACGCACCAGCCCCACGAACGGGGAAAGGACAAGAAGCGGAGCGGTCAATTGGCGGTCCGAGCGGCTAGTTTTCGTCTACCGACCCTGGAGGGTTTCGACTCCGGCCAACAGTTCCCGGAACGCCGGATTCGGGTGGGCGTTGGGGAGGACACGGCGTACCCGTTCCAGCGCTTCCAGCGGAGTCACTCCGGTGGCCCGGGCGCCGTAGAGCGCGGCAACGGTAGGTGTCCGGGACTCGGCACGCACGCAGTGCAGCAGCACCTTCTTGCCCTCGGCCCGGAAACGTTCGACCGCGGCGGCAGCCTCCTGCAGCACGTACCCGGCGTAGGCATTGGAATCCGCGGCGGCGGAATCGATGAGCCAGAACGTCGCATGGTTCTCCGGCGCGATGCCGGGAACATCGGCCGTTCCCAGCCGGCACAGCGAAACCACTGCATCAATGCCCAGTTCGGCAGTCCTGGCCACTGCGCCCACGCCGCCGAGCCAGACGCCGTCGTCGTCCGGGTGCTGGACCAGGACATCGGTCCTGCTCCACGAGCTGTAATCGTGGTGTTCGGCCCGCGGCCACTCCTGTGTACGACGTCCTGCCCCGGAGGCGAGTTCGACACCGAGCGTCATCAGGTCGTGCGCCCGCAGGCCCGGCCAGCCGTGCAGGTTGCGGCGCCATTCGAAGGGAACGGCGGAGTAGCCGTAGGCGGCACCCAGGAGGGAGCCAGCGATGGCGGCCACCGTGTCGGTGTCCCGGCCGCCGCGGACCGCCTCTTCCAGTCCGGCCCGGAGATGGTCGGGACCGGACGCGGTGCGCGTGGTGGAGATGGCGCTCCACGCGCCCTGGAGTGCTTCCACCACCCATCCGTTCTTCGTGAAGTCGCGTGGCCGGGACCGTTCGGCGGTTTCGATCCGCTCCAGCCAAAGAGCGGCGCGGTCCGCCGGCAGCAGCGGCAGCCCGATCCGGATCTCGAGCTTTCCGGTCAGGACGGCGTCCCGGATGGCGATGCACCAGAGGCCGCAGGCTTCCTGGGCGTCGTCTTCCACATGGGTCAGCGCGCTTAGTGCGCCGGCCGCCTCCATGAGTTCGGTCGGATCCCGGTCCAGATAGGCCAGGGCCAGGGGAGCGGTGCGCATCAGGGAGCCGTTGCCGGCACTGCGGCCGGCGCGGGTGTGGAACTCCTGGGCGGCACGGGTGAAATCATCGGCGGTCGGGTCGGTTCGCCCGTCGTCGCTGGCGATGCGGCGGGCGCGGGCGATGACGTTGCTGGTCTGCGCGCCGACGTCCTTCGCGTCACGGGCCCAGGCGGCCCAGGCACGGACCACGGATGTGAGTGCATCAGGGGTGGTTCCGGCGTCGAGGAAGGCCTCGGCAATGGGGATGGCCATGGAGGTGTCGTCGGTCCATTCGGCCGGGTCGAACCCGAAGGGGCCGCCGCCTTTCATCGTGACCTCGGCGTCGTCCGGCAGTGGAGCGCCGAATTCGTAGCCGGCGCCGAGGGCATCTCCGGCGGCCAGAGCGACCAGGACTCCGGCGGCGCGGTGGTTCTGCTGTGAGTTCAGGTTCATAGGGCCTCCATAAGTGGATGTTTGGTGTTCCAGCACGATAGATGGGCAATGTCGGGTTCCCTGTTGGGGAGCCGGACGGCCATGCCTTCTGCGATGACGGGGCCGTGGATCCCCAAGACGTTACGGCTGCGCATTGAGTCGTGGCGCTGGACGCCCTCGCTGTAGAACTCGCCGAAATCGATGGCTCCGGCGATGGCAGCAAAGTCACGGGCCAGCTGACCTGGCATGGGTGCGGCGGTCTGGGCCGCAGTGGGCAGCAGCACCGCGTCGAGCAGGGCGGCGTCAATGAGCTGGCGGTAATGGTCCCGGAACAGTGTGGCGGTGCCGAAGACTTCCAGCAGCAGGGGTTGGCCGCTGACGCCGAGCACCACACCGCGCTGGCCTTCGAGCGGCTTCGGCACGGTGAAGCTGTGCCTGTCTAGGCTGCCGAAACGGTCCAGATGCTCGGGCAGGGAGCTGGTTGCTGAGGGACCGCGGGCAGCGTCGAAGCGCCGGACCCGTGCCCAGATCTGCTCCTGGCGCCGGCTTCCGATTTCGGGTGGCCCGCCGCCGGCCAGCTTCGCGCGAATGCTCAGCGGCGCCCGCCGGGCCTGGCGGCGGTGTGTGTCCTGTCCGGCTTCCCACCGCCCGGCCTCGACGCAGAACGTGTCGATGTCCATTGTCTCGCCGGTATCGACGAGGACGTCGCGAGCGCAGGTGCGGTGCTGTTGTCCGCCTTCAAGCAGCTCGCCTTCGAGCAGCAGAGCGGCGTGTTTGCCGTTGTTGCGGACGGTCAGCTGGCCAACTCGGGCGCCCGCTGCCAGTTCGGATACAGCAAGGTCAGCGTGGAGCGCGGTGCTGATGCCGAGCCTGCCGGGCCCTGCGGTCCAGACGGGGAAGAGGGTGAGCGGGCCGGCGGCGGTGCCGGCTCCGACGTGGAGTTGTGGGACTCCGACCTGGAGTTGTGGAATCTGCATGTTGAACCTCCTCGCTTTAGCGCAAATCTGCGCTAATTGATTCCAGTATGCACCGGTTGCATCTTTTGCGCAAGATTGAGATAAATGAGGATATGAGTGAGCTCCGCACCCCGCCGCACCTTCAGGATTATCCGCGGCCTTCGGTGGCCGTGGACACAGCCGTGTTGACCGCGGCAGGGGAGAACCTGATGGTCCTGCTCGTGCGTCGGCGGGAGGAACACCACGCGGGGGAGTGGGCGCTGCCCGGCACCTTCCTGCGGGAACGCGAAACCCTGGCGGCTGCCGTTCTGCGTTCGCTGCGGGACAAGGCAGGCATGGAGGGGCGGGTGCCGCAGCAGCTCCACGTCTTCGACGACCCGGACAGGGATGACCGTGGCTGGACTCTGTCGGTGGCGCACGTGGACGCGGTCCCGTTCCGGGACCTGGAGACGCCGCTGCAGTCCGACGACGTCCGGCTGGCCTCGGTCACGGGGGATGCGGACCTGATTGCCGCCCTGCCCTACGGCCACGCAGACATGGTGCGACTGGCGGTGGAGCAGCTGCGGCAGGACTACACACAGACTCCTGATCCGGCAGGCCTGCTGTCCGAGCCTTTCACTCTGAAGGAACTTCGGGACCTGCACGAGGCCGTGGCTGGCCGGCTGCTGATGCGCGACACCTTCCGACGCCTGATGGAGCCGCAGCTGACGGCAACGGGGCAGATGTCCGACGGCACCCGCGGCCGGCCGTCGCGGCTGTGGCGCCGCTGACGCTAGGGCGTGCTGGACGCGCCTACCAGCTGCGGTTCCCAGGTCTGCATCCGACTCATTGCCGAGGCCAGCTCCGGTCCGCCGGCCTCGGCAATGAGGTCCGGGTCGCCAACTACCACCAGCAGGCAACGCGCGCGGGACAAGCCAACGTACAGCATTTCAGCGGCACGGCTCATTTCCTTGAAACCGTTTACGCAGAGGATCACCACTGAACGCTCCAGCCCCTTGAACCCCAGGACGTGCCCGTAGAACTCTTCCTCGTCGTCGTGAAAGGCATTCCAATATTCGGAGAGGTTGTTCTCGAATTCCTTATGGATGTCATGCCGATTCTTCGTGGTCAGGAACGCAATCTGGTTGTTGGCCCATCCTTCGTCAATCAGGGCGTCGACGCAGTCCCCGGCCACGCCGATGGAGTCCTCAGTGGCACACGGCACGAGCCGCACCGGAAGCCCGTCGCCCCCGCGCGGCGCGAAGTGTTTGCCAGCAAACCCACGGAAGGTGTGGGCAATGCGTTTGGTGTTGCGAAGATTCTCGTCAATGTGCAGGGTTACCAGACCGGCGGTGGGATCAAGCGAGGTCCCGGCCGACAGCGAATCCCAGCGGCCGTATACATTCTGGCGCTCGTCCATAAAGGCATAGATCTCCCCGCGGTCGGGGTCCTTGAGACAGGCGAGCAGGCTCTCCCACCACAGGGGTGCGAAGTCCTGAGCTTCATCGATCACGATGGCATCCAGCTTGTGGTCAGGCGGCAGATCGGCCGCGAGGTCCTTCATGAGGGCCGGCATTTCCTCCTCGAAGTAGGCCTGTCCGGTACCGTCAGGAACCCCCAGCGAGACGGCGTAGTCGTGGAACTCGCCCACGAACACCGGTTTGGCCTGCCGCCAGCCGGCCACCTGCCGACGCAGATGCTCCGCGAGGCCCCGGTTGTAGCAGAACAGCCCCACACGCTTTCCCTCCTTGGCCAGCCGCTTTGCCTTCTCAACGGCCAGCCAGGTCTTCCCGCTGCCAGCGCCTCCGACGAACCGTGCCCGGGGAATGGAGCGGCTGCAGTCCAGGAGGACCTTCTGCCGTTCGGTGAGATGCTCCTGAAGGTCTTCGAGCTCATCGGCGCTCAGCGACGGGTCGCTGGACGGCTCCAGTTCACCGGCAAGCAGAGGGATGATCCGCTGAACAAACTTGGCCGCGAGCGAACTTCCTCCCTGGGCCTGGGTCTCAATGGCTGTCCGAAGACGCTCGCGGCAGTCCGTGAGGTTATCTTGGTCCAAGATGAGAGGACGTGGCACTCCTGCCATTTCCCAGTCCAGCGGCACGTTGGTGTACGGGAACGCCGCCATGTAGGCGAACCGGCTGACCAGCGGTGACCCGATCCGGTCCTGCACCCAGCCCTTGAAGGCGTGCTGTGCGCTTTGGGACTGGGCAATGGGGCTCTCGATTTTATGTTTACCGTGCCGGTCCGACTGGTACCACTGTCCCTGTTCGACGGAGATTTTGCCGCCCTTGACCTCAATCGCAGCCAGCCCAACCCCCGGCCACAGCACCAGAATGTCGATTTCGTGTTCGGCCCGTCCGAGGCGCACCTGGACGGAGTATGCCAGTACGACGTCGTCGGGCAGCTGGGCGCGCAGGGCATCCCAGACAGCCTTCTCGGCGAGCCTGCCTTCGCCGAACAGCGGCTCTTCCGGTATGCACTTCACGGTTCCCCCTCGTGTGCCGGCGGTGCGCCAGGCGTTGTGAGCAGGCTACCGCGGCGTCGCCCTTAGCTCTTTGATTTCATCTTGGCTGGTTTTGTCGAAGGAGTTAGATCTTGTCCTTCACACGGACTCGCGGCTTTCAGGGGCTTGCCGGTCACGTTCGTACGCCCAGATGGCATGGTCCAATTCAGTGGGCGTTGCATCAAGGCGGTCGGCGACCTCGTGCAGCAGAGAACGCGCCTCGGCAGGCGTTAGATCTCGACCCAGTCCTCGGCTCACGAAACGAAGGATCCAGCGGTCTGCTTTCACTCCGAGCTTGCCGAGGAGCATGCCGAAGTAGTCCCAGGTCACCGGGCCGAGGCCATGGACGCATGTGTAGGCGCGTTTCTGGGCGGAGTTGTGGGCATCGAGGTCGGTAGCCGTTTTCACTCCGAGAGCCAGCAGATTCCCGGCGGCCTCAACGATTGCCGATGCCTTGGTCCGGCCGCTTACCTTTTGGTTGTTGAGGACATCCTGCAGCTTCTCGGGATCGTAAGCTGCCAGCCGCGCCAGATCGTCGGGCCTGTCAGCACCGATCGCCTTCCGGTACCTGGAAACCGCGCCGCGGACACCGTTCTCCGGCGTCCCGTACTGAGCCGCGATGCTCAACACCGCGTCGATCAGAGCGGCTTCGATCTGGTCCGGC
The DNA here is from genome assembly GCF_030373105.1 of Arthrobacter sp. zg-Y877. Taxonomy (NCBI): domain Bacteria; kingdom Bacillati; phylum Actinomycetota; class Actinomycetes; order Micrococcales; family Micrococcaceae; genus Arthrobacter; species Arthrobacter sp. zg-Y877. The sequence goes on along the minus strand of NZ_JAUCPU010000003.1, from coordinate 495,138 downwards.
CAACCGCCTGGCCACGGCTTCCATGTGTTGCGGGGCAATTCGGCTTCGATGAAGCCGGCGAGTCTCTGGACATCCGTTTGCGGGTTCATGACGTTCTTTCAGTAGGACTGAGTGATTGCTAGGAGTAAGCAGTTGCCCGGAAGGCGGCACGGGCCGTCTTCACATAGGTGTAGGCCGGATGGGCGCTGTTTCCGTCGAGATTCAGGGGCGGTTGAAGCCGCTGGATCATCTGTTCCTCGACATCTCTAGGCGCCGAATGCTGAATCCACGAAAGAGACAGTGAGTTATGGATGAACTGAGTCAAGTCGTTTTCGAATCCAGGATTGAGCGCGGGTCGCCCGGAAACGAAAGAGGCCGTCCAACCTTGTCGAGCAGCCAACACCGAAGCCAATGAGAGCCGCAGGGTGGAACGCCGGCTGGTCTTCGTGAGGTGCGTGCTCAGCCGGGCATAAAGGCTGCTGCTCGTCCGGCTCGCGATTCCGATGTAGAGCAACTCAAGACTCGGATCGACAGGATGCGTCAGGCCTGACAGGCCAGGGACCGCTCCCTGATTCATCCACCAGGCATATATGCCATGGGCGCGAGGAGGGAGGACCTTGGTGAAAACCCCTGACGATGGCACCAGAGGCGCGGCAAGCAACGCGCTGGCCGCTCTAGTAGCCGAAAGCTCATCTGTGAAATGAAAATCGTCAACCATGCGTCCTCCTCAGAACCTCGGCACCGCTGGCACGGCAGAAAATGAGCACCAGCGCGCTGACCTCTTCGCCGGTGATCCGGCCGATCATCTGGGCGTAGCTGCCCAGCTGCCGCCAATACGCGGCCAGCTGTTCCTCACCCACACTGATATCGGTCTTGAAGTCGGCGACCACCAGGCTGCCGTCATCCTCGCGGTACATCAGGTCGATGATGCCTTCCACGGTGTGTCCGGTTTCCGGCACCATGATCGGCAGCTCGAGCCAGTGCTCCCGTTCGGCAGCACGCCGAACAGGTGCACTCTCCAGGGCTGACCGGGCGGACGCCTCCAGATCGGCGGCGTTGCGCAGACCGGCACCGGCGGCGACGTCGGCCGCCAGTCCGGGAAGCGACGGCGACAGCTCCAGATCCGTAAGTTCCAACAGACGATGCAGTGCGGTACCGAACACCGTCCCGTGTTCCTCCGGGATACCGGCGAACCCGGGAAGCACTTCCTCGACCCCGGCCGGTGCATAGAACGCGGCCGCAGTGCCGTAGTCCGTCGTTACCCCGGCACCTTTGCCCTTCGCGAGTGCGGTGACCGAGGTCCGGGACACCCGCGCCGATTCCGCGGCCCAGCCGGTGCTCGAAGCCAGCCAGGCCCCAAATTCGGGCACCGGATCAGCCGAGGTCCGCGCTTTGGGCAAGGGCAGGAGTTCCTCCGGCAGCTCCAGACTCGGTGCTCGCTCGACGTCGTTGACCGACTCCAGCAGACCGCTGAGGCTGCTCGACGACCCGTTGTAATGAGACACCACCAGATGGCTTTCAGCCCGGGTGCAGGCAACGTAGAGCAGCCGGCGGCGCTCGGCCTCCGCGAACTCCTTCTCCACCGCGTCAGCGTCGGCATAACCGTGTGTCTCTATGCCCTTGAGGAAACGGACAAAAACATTGCCGGCGTCGTCCCACAGTGCGGGCGCAGACGACGCCTTCGGAGCGGATCCGGCGCCGGCCAGAACAACCATGGGGAATTCCAGGCCTTTGGAGGCATGGATGGTCATGATCCGCACGGCCTGCATATCGGTTTCGGGGACCATGGCCTCCTTGACGCGGGCGTTCTCCTCCTGTTGGGAGGCCGCCCAGACCAAGTAGTCCCGCAGGCCGCCGTGGGTCGCTTCGGACCAGGCCCGCGCCTGATCAATGACAAACCGGATCCGCCGCCAAACGTCGCGGTAGCGCGGCGTATCGGTTGCAGCCTCCAGCACACGCCGGTCTGCAGCGATCCGCTCGATCAGCTCCGCAGGGGAGAGCAGCGGCAGTTCTCGGTGCAGGGCGGCCAGATAGTCCAGGGCTTTCCCGACGGGGGAGTCCTCCTGCCCCTCGGGAGCCGGTGCATATAGGTTCCATGCCCCGCCGGCCTGCTTCCACCGGAAGAGATCGTCGTCACCGCAGGCGAACAGCGCCGAGCGCAGCGCCAGCACCAAAGCCGCCTGGTCCGCGGTGTTCGCCAGCGTCCGCAACACCAGCAGCAGATCGGTCACCTCCTGCGTGGCATAGACCAGAGAGGAGGCTTCGGCCCGATATTTGATACCCGCGGCATCGAGGGCATCCTCCAGATAAGGCAGTGCAGTGCGGGTGGGCAGAAGGATGCAGACGTCCTGCAGCTCAAGCGGCCGCCGGGCAAACCCTTCTTTGTTGCCGCCTTGATGCTGCCACGCCGACACTCCACCGGTGCCGGTGGCCAGCCGGATCGCGGCGGCGACGTCGGCCGCTTCCTGCCGGTTCCGGTCCGCCGAACTCACCTTTCCGTTCTCGCCGGGAGTAGCACCGTCGCGGCCGAGCACGACGACGGCGGGTCCGTCGTCGTCGTGCCAAACCGGCCGGGCCGGGTCCGGCACCAAGTCGGCGTATTCCGGCTGGACTGTCCCGTTGCCTGCGATCAGTTCGCCGAAGACAGCGTTGATCCAGTCAAGCAGCGCCGTTCCGGAACGGAAGTTGGTCTGCAGGGTAGCCACCTCGGACCCTGGATCCGCGACGGCGCGGCCCCGGGTGGAGAGGAACGTGGCGATATCGGCTCGCCGGAAGCGGTAGATGGACTGCTTCGGATCACCGACCATAAACAGGCGCCCCGGTGCCACTGGAAGGTCTTCCCAGCCGTCGGTGCCGCAGCTGATGTCCGCGGCCAACCGGACCGCGATCTCGGCCTGGACGGGGTCGGTGTCCTGGAATTCGTCGAGCATGAGGTGGGTGTAGCGTCCGTGCAGGGGCAGGCGCGCGGGGGCATCGGCTTCCGTGTCGCCCACCAGCAGATCGCGGGCGTGGACGAGTAGGTCGTGGTACTCGAGCTTGCCACTGCGTTGCCGCACCTTCGCAGCAGCGAGGAGGACTTCGGCCAGGACCGCGCTGACCGTGTTGACGGCCGGGGACACCTGTGCGGCGATAAGCGCATCCCGCTCTTCGACTAAGGCAAGGAACTGCTGCTGGACGCCTTTGACATCGCCGCCCCAGTTGCCCTGTTTGCCAACGGAATAGCCTTTGGCCGGCAGGCTCTTCAGCACGTCGATAATGCGGCCGAGATCCCCGGACCCGCGGACCTCCTGCAGTCGGGCCCGCCACTCCTCGACGACGGGGAAGCGGCCCATCAGTTTGTCCGTGGGGTCGGTGCAGTCCGTCTTCCGCTCGAGGACGAGCTCCGTGGCACGCAGCAGCGGCCCGACGTCGAGCACCGGAACGCTCTGCCGCTGCGGCGGGTGGGTCCGCAACCGGTCCCAGTTGCCGTCCAGCGCAGCGGCGACCTTCCGCAGTTGGTCCAGGGTGACGCCGACGGCAAGCAGCACCCGTAATGCGGTGTCGGCCGCCGGGTCGGTGAACAGCGCCTGCTGGGCGTCTTCCCACCGGCGTTCGAAGGCGATCTGGGAGCGGAGCTCGTCCACCACAGTGATCAGCGGCGGCACCCCGGCCTCGATGGGGTATTCGCTGATCAGCCGGGCGGCGAAGGAGTGGATGGTGCCGATGGGTGCGGCGTCCAGCCGGTCCAGCGCCGTGTTCCGCCGCTCGCTCCGGACCTCGTCCAGTCCGTAGGTCTTGGCCAGTTCGCGGCGCAGCCGGTCCCGGAGTTCACCCGCCGCCTTTTCGGTGAAGGTGATGGCTGCAATCGCGCCGATGTCGACGCCGCCGTCCACCAGAGCGGCGATGCGTCCGACCAGGGCGTGGGTCTTGCCGCTGCCAGCGCCGGCCTCGACGAAGACGGTGGTGTCCAGAGCGGTGCCGATGAGGTGCCGGTCGTCGTCGTCCTTGAGCGCAGGTTTGGTGGGGGAGGTTTTCGGCTGGCTCATTTTTCCTCCTGGAAGAAGCGGGAATAGTCGCTGAGGGCGGGGTCGTCCTTGAGCCGCTCCCAGGTGTGCCGCACGCCGGCGGCGCCCATCAGGGTGGTGTGGTTGGTGTAGCGGTCCGATTCGGGCCGGGGCGGGAAGATCCCGGCCTGCAGCGCTGCCATGACCAGTCCGGCGTCCTCGCGGAGCCGGGTTTCGACGTCGGGGCCCACGTCGTAGCCGACCCGTTCGTACTTCCCGTCGGCGGTGATGAACCGGTATTCGGCCCGGACCTCGGGCCCGGGGTCCGCGGAGAAGCGCCGGGCGAACAGTCCGTAGACCGGCAGCTGGAACCGGGTTCCGCCGGCGGTGGGGTCCTCGCGGGTCAGCTTCTTATACTTGTCGGCCTTGCCGGTCTTGTAGTCAATGACGAGCACCTGGCCGCTGGAGTGCCGGTCCACGCGGTCCACCTTGCCGCGGAACCGGACGGTGCTGCCGTTGGGCAGGTCCAGTTCCACCGACGGCTCCCCGGCCTCGGCACCGAACTCGGCTTCCACCGCGAGGTGCTGCCAACCGTCGTCGCGCGCCTGCTGGTCCGAATCGTGGACCTTCTGCAGGTCGGTGCGGATCCTGGATTTGTCCCGGTCCCAGGTGTGCAGCAGCCAGGCCGGATTGGTGGTGGCCTCGAACGCGGCGTCGGCGATTTCCAGCAGCCGCTCGGAGGACACTGTCTGGCTGCCGTCGGTCAGACCGCGGACGTAGTCCTCCAGCACCTGGTGCATCAGGTTGCCGCGCTGCAGGTTGCTGATCTGGACCTCGAGGGTCACGTCCTCAAACAACTCGGCCTTCAGGACGCGGCGCAGGAAGTAGGCCAGCGGGCTGATGACCCAGTCCTCGAGGTTGGTCGGGGAGATGGGTTTCTGCGGATCGATGATCGGTCCGGAGACCCCGGTGAGGTTGCCGTTGAAGCGGGAGAAGGTGCCGTTCCGGCGGTCGGTCCGAATTTCGGACACGGCGTCCAGCACCGGATCGCTGGTCAGGGGACGACCGCTTCCCAGAAGGTGGCGGACACGCCATTCCTGCCCCGTGGCTGCCATTCCCCTGGGAGAGCCGTGCATCAGACCGTGCGCAAAGGAGGGCAGATGCCGGACCTCTGTTCCAGTCAGCCAGCGCGAGGCCTGCAGGGTTCCGCCGGCGCGCAGGTTGCCGCGGGGAAACAGGATGGTACGTTCGACGCCGGTGGCCAGCAGCCGCTGGAACTTGTCCTTCCGAGCGGTGGCAAGTTCGTGGACGGTCGGCAGCTTCACGGCCAGCAGATGGCCGGCGCTGTCGGGAAGCAGCGGGTTTTCCCGGATGCGGGCGGGGGCGAGCCCATCCGCCGCACCGGTGATGAAGACGACGTCGAGGTCCCGGCCGACGCCGTCGTCGTACGAACCCAGAACCACGCCGGTGCCACTACTGCCGGTCCAGAACCGGCGGGCCTCGATACCGCGGTCGACGGCGGCGCGTACCGCAGCGGCGGTGGGCACCGGGGCGATCCCGTGCAGCAGTTCCAGGTCGAGGATCACGTCGCTGACCAATTCGCGGGCCTTGCCAAGCTCGGGGCGTTCCGTCGTGGCCCGGGCCCCGAGGAATTCCGTGACGAAGTCCGCCAGATTGTGCGCCACCTCCGTCCAGGTCCGGGCGGCGAAGACCTCGGTCAGCCGTTCGCCCAGGACCGCGATGAACGCGGTGAACTGGGCGTAGTCCTGCTGCCGCTTCTGTTCCGCTTCCGTTGGTTCGTGGTCCTCGTCTGCGTCCTCCTGATCAGCCGGGGGAGAGGCATGCAGGCGTTCGCAGACGGCGCTGCTGGGCATGTTCCCCTCCTGCCAGTGCAGGACGCCCTGCGCCATGACATCCAGGAGGACCCGGACATCGGGGTTCGCCGGGTCGAGGCTGAGGAGATTCACCAGCCCGCGGGCCAGGCCGGTGTCGGCCAGGCCAAGGGCGGACGGGCCAACAAAGGTGACGCCGGCTTCGCCGAGGCGTTGGGCCAGCAGGGCGCGGTACGGCTCGGCGGCGGAATAGAAGACGCCGATGCGGTGGCCCGGAGTGCCTGCTGCCAGCTTTTCAATGACCAGGCGGACGACGGCGCGTGCTTCGTCATCGGCGTCGGAGGCACTGAGGATTTGTTCACCCGGGGCGGGGGAGGATCCTGCGGTGAGGTAGGCGGTGCCTGCGTGCTGCTCGAGGGCGGCACGGAAGGCTGCGGCGGACGGATCCTGCTCGTCGGAGAGCTGGAAAACGATCACCGGGCCAAGGCGCTTGCGGATCCGCGGCGTCTGCACAGCAGCGGCTGCGGCGGAATAGAGGTCATGGCTGGTGTACCAGCTGCTCCCCAGGATCCCGGCGACGGCATGGTGCACGCGGGCGACCTCGCGCACCAGCGGGGACAGTCCGGTCACGTCGTCGGGACAGGCTGCATCTAGTGCTGCGGAGGTCGCGGCGATCGCGCGGGCGGTGGCCGGTTGGTCGGCGACCTCGACAAACAGCCCGGGCGCTTCGGCCAGTACGGCGGTGACGGCGCCTTCGCGGACCATGGCTGGGAGCGGTGCACGGCCGGACAATCGGCCAGCTGCGGCGGCGAGTTCCTCGGCCAGATCATCCAACGTGGTGGTCCGGACGGCCGCGCTTCCGCGGCCGTCGTTGAGGACTCGGCCCAGGAAATGTCCGATGTCCAGGGCCGAGGCGCGGCTGGGTGCGATCACCGTGACCGGCTGCAGCGGCCGGCCCTGCTGCGCCTGGGCAACGGCGTCAGCCAGGGCCTGCAGTGCTTCGGGCGTACTGGCGTAAGCCTGCGTCCGAGCGCCTGCGCTAAGTGCTGAATCAGCACCGGATGAATCTGTACTCAATGAACTCCCCCTTGTTATTAAGTGCACTCAACCTAGCAGTAGGTGCTGACAGCTCGGTGGCGGCTTGCGTGGGACCGGAGAATTACCATTCCCAACCACAGCCGTTATTCATGCAGTGCCACTTTTCCTGCTCTTCAGAAGTGATCACGCAGCCTGCCGGCCACACCTTGGGCTCGGGGTTATCCGCCGGAGGACACCACAAGCCGCGGACGATAGGCCAGGCCTCATGGGAACAAATAGGACACGTCGCGGTGCCATCTTCCGTTTCTGCAGGAGAAGTGGGCAGGTCTTGTTCCGCGGCGGAGAGGGAGCCTGTCTCGCCTTGGGCAAACCGAAGTGCAGCGGTCCAGTTACGGAAGTAGTTGCGAATGCTCGATGAAGAAGGATACTTGTTGCCAGCCGCGTTCATGGCCGCGCACCACTCTGTGTACTTGTCATGGCTGGGATACAGACCCGCCTTGTTCATGTCACTGACGAAATCGCAGATAGCCTTCTGGTAAAGCTTTTCGGTGAAGTTCACCAACCCTGGCGTCCGGCCGCGCTGATTCGCTGCCAGCCCATGGATTCCAATGCGGCGTTCCAATACGTGTACTTCCCCATGACGGTTTGCCGGGTCGGCGGCCAAGGGGACGCCCCCTGACGGGATTCCCAACCGAGGGCCGGGACAAGTTCATCGCGTAGTTCGTCATAACGTGAACCGGTAATCGTCGTTTCTGGATGCTCGGCGATGTGGCGCTTGGCAGCACCGATGATTCCAAGAATCGTTGCGATGTCTTCTTCCGTTGCTGTCCCTTGCTGGAGGACAGCAACCAGTTCTGTCATCATGTCGAGGTCCAGATTGGCTGCTGCAAAATGTGGGTCCGGAGCCAGACCCAGCTCGGCTCCCACAAGGTAATACAGGCCGGCTTCAACAACGGCTTTGGAGAATATGTCCGGAGCCCGGGTATCGAACCGGATACTGGAATCCCGAAGGGTCGACTCTGCCAAGTCCTTGTCCATCTCCGGGAAAAGGATTGCCAGTCTCAGGATGGTTTCCGGGCGGGTCGATCCGGTCGCAGCGGCAGTCCGCGCCGCTGTTCCGTACGATTCCATGAAGGATTGGCAGGCGGCTTTGATTTCCGCTTCCCGTTTTTCCAGCCGGCGTTTGCGAGACTCGGCCGCCATGCTGCCACCTACCTTGCTGACGATTTGCCGGACGCGTTCCCGCGTAACGCCGTAGTCGGCGCCAATGGCTTCGAGGGTTTCCCCCTCGATGTACCTCTGCACCATGGCCGCGTCTCGTTCCTGGGCGGTAGGGTGCGAGGGGCTGGGTGAAGTTGTCTGTGATGCTTGGGTCATGGGATCCCCTAATTCTTGACGTTGATGAGAAACGTTGATGAGAAATGTGGTCAGGCTGCCAGCGCCATGCGGGAGCGCCGGATGTCGTTCAATACGTCTTGGTGCGCCAACGCTGTGAGGCGCTGTACCTCATCGATGCTGAGATCGGCCTCGCGGGACCTTCGGGCAAGCACGGCCAAGCGGTCCGCTGCCATGTTGTGCGGGTCGCCGCTGTGGCCTTTGACCCACAGGAAGCGCACCTGTGCATCGCGTGTGTATCCAAGGATGCGAGCCACTTCCTCGCGGCAAAAACGGCTGGCAGACGGCGGTGCGAAACCTGGTTCCGTGAGCATGCGGAGGGCCAACTGGCTGTCCGACCGAACAGTGATGGCGGTGCCGCCCTGCAAAGCCGATGAATAGACACCTCGCGCAGCCTGCAAGCCGAATCTGATTGACCGTAGCTCGCCTTCGAGGATGCTGTCTCCTTCGGAGACCTTCTGCCCCGGCTTCACCCGTGCTTCCCCGCCGAAATCCAGTACCCAGCCGTGCCCGAGCCAGGGAGAACACTTGCCGCGCGACGAGTCGGTGGTGATGGTCAGTTGTGCGAACCGGCCGTTGATTTCCACGGCAACTGCCTCGTCCAGGGCAGTGATGGCGACGGCTGGAGGGTACTGGAAGCTGGCGGACACCCCCAGGGCCTGGAGGCTGGTTGCAGTGTTTTCGTCGTCGCAGTAGATCTCCTGGGCGCCGGCTTCGAGTTGGTAGTTCACTGCCTGGCGCACAGTGCCGTAAAGGCTCGGCTGTCCGTCGGGACACGAAGGATTCCAAATCCCGGACTGAACTGCCGCGACCTGGCTGCCCTGGTTTCTGACAACGGCCCAGACCTGCAACCCGTGCTTCGGTGATACACGCACAGAGATACCGCTTCGGGCCGCAACGGCATCGGCGGCGGAAATGAAGGGCCGCGCTGGTGCGACTGGTACGGGAAAACTCATAACTGCCTCCTGATGCTGGGACGGAATTGCTGCGACACGGATCACAGTAGGTCCCGGCACTGACAGTTTCTGAACGGAGGTAGCTGAACACTTTTTGTAACTTACGAAGCAAAATTTTTGTAAGTCCATTAATGGGGCGGGAAACCCCGTGCATGGAGAAAAGAACCGGAAACGCCCCGAGCGGATAGCAACCCGTCTTAGATGCGTATGAATGAACCAGGAGTGAGCCAGCCGCGGTATATTCTGGCAAGACGGTGACAGGGAAGGCGTCGGTCGAAGCATATGAAAAAGCCTTATTTGGCTGCTGAGCTCCCGCGGATGGAACACCTATACCATGAGGGCGGGTCCCTCCCCACAATCACTAGGGACCTTCGCAGGACGCAGCTCAGTGTCGGCTGGCGGTTATTGGACGAGGGACTACCTCGTGCTGGGCGATAGCCACAAGGTCTGAGCAAGTCAGGCGAAACCAAGGCCTCAATTCGGAGGCACAAATGGGGGAGAAGATCATGTCAAAGCACCACGTACACGCCGCACTGGACCTTTTGAGCGAACGCCTGGATCCTTTCATCCAGAACTCGCTCCATGAGCATATCTTGGGGCTGGAATGGACATCCGTTCTGCGGGAATTGGACCAGATGAAGGGGAAAGAAGGATGGACATATTCCCGTCGTGACCTTTCCCTCCAGCTGCGTATGCTAACGGAGCGTCTGGGTGCTTTGGGATACCCATTTGACGCGGGAGACAAAAACCGGACACTGAGTTCCTACGGGTCCGTCCTGCGAATTATCCGCAACCGGGTGTCCCACGGCGGTGAGTTTGAGGTTTTTGACGCCCTCCAAGCGGCCGACACAGTACGGACAGTGCTGACCCATATTGGAGATGCAGACGGTGCCAACCGGGCGGGGGAGATCCGGACAGCGGTTATCAAGGATTTGCTGGAAGCAAGCGAACCGGAAGGTGAAGTCGTTGCGGATGGCGAGGAAGAAGCGGTGCCGATTGCATCCAGCTCGGAATCACGCAATACAGAAGTAGAAATCTCAGTAGGTTCTCTCTACGGCTCAGTACCGTGGGAGTCCTGGACCCAGGTTGTGGTGGGGGAGCAGGAAGACCTCGATTCAATGAGAACCATGCGTGTCAAAGAGAACGTGCGGAGCCTGATTGAGGACATTGCCGAGGCCGAAGGGCCGGTCCACCAGGACCGCGTTGCTCGACTTGTCGGCCTTTCTTTCGGTTTTTCTCGTCTGGTACCCACACGAATGAAGAGAATTCTCAACCAGATCCCCAAAGCCTCGGTTGATATTGACGACTACGGCTTCGTGTGGCCGAAGGGCATCGACCGGTCACGCTGGCTTATCCATCGAACAGGGACGGGCTCAGTGCGCGCGTTTGAGCAGATCGCCCCGACGGAGATCGCGAATGCCATCGTGGCGGTGAGGAAAGACGATGCATCCCTGTCCGAAACTGAACTTCGTCGCCGCGTTCTTCAGCAGTTCGGTCGCAAGCGAAGCAGTAAGCCGGCCCGGGCACAGTTCGAACTCGGTTTCGCTTATGCCAAAAGCAGTGGGCGGATCCAGTAACGACAGTGCGGCTGTTCAAGAACTGTCAGTTCCTACCGATAGCCTGAGCGGTAAGAAGAGGCGGTCCTCATAGGTGAGGACCGCATATTGGTTGGGGAAGCTATGTTAATAGAGCCGTTGGATCCACGTCTAAACATGACAGACGAGATCGTCAGGAAACAGCGCTATCTCGATCTTGCCTCCACGGCAGGGGAACAGAAATGATTCAGTCTCTAAACCCCGGCGAACGCATGCCGGAAGGGCTCTACGAGCTCCTCAGCACGAGTGATCTCCGGCATGCATTGGCCGGACAGGGTGGGTTGAACGCTGTCCTCGAACCAGTCCCGGACTCACTGTCCTCGGAAGCACTGTCCGCTCACATCGCACGCAAGGTCCGGCAGGCGCTGGACCAAACTGACCCCGAGCACCGGGTCGAGCTGGCCAACTCGTTGCTTAGCCGCCTCAGCGCAGAAAGGCTGGAGCCTGGGCCCCAACAGTTGACCTCTCTGTTCCCCGAAGAGGGGTTACGTCGTCGCCAACTCCGCCGGCCGTCAACACCGCTCAGCCAGCCTGCACTGTTGACGAACGGTAAGGATGACCCCAACCTTGCCGCCGAAATCCGAACGGAAATGGGGTCAGCGGACACGGTGGACATGCTGTGCGCCTTCATCCGCTGGACCGGGCTTCGGCTGCTCGAGCCGGCCCTGGCCGAGCTGCGGGACCGGGGAGTGAAGCTGAGGGTCCTCACCAGCACCTACATGGGCGCCACGGAACGCCGAGCCATTGATGAACTCGCCGTGAAGTACGGCGCCGAGATCAAGATCAATTACGAAACGCATGCCACCCGGCTGCATGCCAAGGCATGGCTCTTCCGTCGGAACACGGGTTTTGATACAGCCTATGTGGGCAGCTCGAACCTCAGCGCCCCGGCCATGCTCGACGGACTGGAATGGAACGTCCGGCTCTCAGCAGTCGGTACACCAGAGTTGCTGCAAAAATTCGAGCTCACTTTCGACAGCTACTGGGAGCAGTCGGCTTTTCAGACGTACGACCCTGTGCGGGACGGCGATAAACTCGACGCCGCTCTGGCCCGAAACGGCGGTAAATCCACGTCACGTCCGGCTGCAGCTACCGGGTTGGAACTTCAGCCGTTCGTCCACCAGCAGGAGATGCTGGAAGAACTGGACGCCGCTCGGGAAGTCCATGGTTACCACCGCAACCTCCTTGTGGCAGCCACAGGCACCGGGAAAACGGTTATTGCCGCACTCGATTACAAGCGGCTCTGCGAGGCAGCAGGGAGGCCTTTGTCGCTTCTTTTCGTGGCGCATCGGAAAGAGATCCTGGAACAGTCACTGCATACCTACCGTGACGTGATGCAGAGTGGATCCTTTGGTGAATTGTTCGTCGGTGATCACCGCCCAACGGTGTGGAAGCAGGTGTTCGCCAGCGTCCAGTCCCTCGCTGCCTACGGCATCAATAAGCTCGCCCCGGAGGCGTTCGACGTCGTCGTCATTGACGAGTTTCATCACGCCCAGGCGCCGACGTATAGGCGACTGATCGACCACCTTCGGCCTCAGGAGCTGCTCGGCCTGACTGCTACCCCGGAGCGAGGCGACGGCGTCAACGTTGCCGAGCAGTTCTTTGGCGGTCGCATCGCCAGTGAGCTGCGACTGTGGGATGCCCTGGATGCCGATCTGCTCGTCCCCTTCCACTACTTCGGGGTCTCCGATGATGTGGATCTTTCGCAGATTGAATGGAAACGCGGAAACTACGACGTCGCCCAGCTGAGCAGTCTCTATACGGGCAACGATGCGCGTGCTGCGAAAGTGATCAAGGAGCTGAGGGACAAGGTCACGTCCACAGCGCAGATGCGCGCACTGGGCTTCTGCGTTTCGGTTCAACATGCGGAATACATGGCTGAGGTCTTCAACCGAGCGGGGATTGCTTCCATCGCCGTCTCAGGCAACACCCCGGACCATGAACGGGCAGATGCGCTGAGGCGGCTCCGTGCACGAGAGCTGAACTGTATCTTTGCGGTCGACCTCTTCAACGAGGGACTGGACCTGCCTGAAGTCGACACCATCATGCTGCTTCGTCCGACGCAGAGTTCAACCGTTTTCCTACAGCAGCTCGGCCGAGGCTTGCGCCGGGCAAAGGACAAATCGGTCCTCACCGTGCTGGACTACATCGGGCAACAGCATCGCGAGTTCCGTTTTGAAACCAAACTTCGGGCACTTACCGGGTTGGGACGCAAAACGCTCGCAAAAGCTGTGGAGGATGAATTCCCCTATCTTCCGTCCGGCTCGCAGATTGTGCTGGACAGGGTGGCGCAGAAGATCATCCTCGAAAACATTCGTACCCAGCTCCGATTCAACAGGCGCCAGCTCGTCGCGGACGTGCAGTCCCATGGAGAGCTTAGACTCGAGGACTTCCTGCGTGAATCGGGGCTCAGCCTGGAAGATATCTACCGGAAGACCGGCGAATCATGGACGGCGCTGCTCCGGGACGCGGGTCTCATCGACCTGGTCTATGGCCCGGATGCCGTCATTGCGGGAAAACTCGCCCTGTCCGTGGCTGAGGAGGCTATTCTCCTTCGGCGCATGACGACGTTCCTATGCGTTGACGACCCGGAGCGGGCCGAAGCCTATGCCCGGCTCGTTTCCGATGACTCTCCACGTTATGACCAGTTGAGCAACCGGGAGCAGACGCTGGCCCGGATGCTGTTTTTCGCCCTGTGGCCGGAAGGTGGCGGCTTCTCGGATTATGACGCCGGACTGGATTTCGTGCGCTCACTTCCACCCGTTGTTTCGGAAATCCAGCAGCTCATGGAACTAGGTATCCAGCGGTCCCGCTACGCGCCCAAAGGCTTGGGCCGTGGCCTCCAGCACGTCCCGCTGTACTCCCACGCAACCTACCGGCGCGAGGAAGTCCTCGCTGCTTTGGGTTACCTTTCGTTGGAAGGACGCCGAGCGCGACACCGGGAAGGCGTTGCCTGGTGCGAGGACACAAAGACTGACGCCTTCTTCGTCACGCTCGAAAAGGACGCCAAGGACAGGGCGGCGTCAATCATGTATAAGGACTACGCAATGAGTCCCGAGGTATTCCACTGGGAATCCCAGAACGCGACGGCTCCCGGAAGCCCAACCGGTCAGCGGTATCTGGACCACAAGAAGGCAGGCAGTCAGGTGCTGTTGTTCACCCGCCCTCGTGAAAACGACGACTCGGGTTTGACCATGGCCTACACCTGCCTGGGGCAAATGGACTACATGTCGCACACGGGATCAAAGCCGATCGCTATCATGTGGAAGTTGCACCGGCCGATGCCTGGCGACGTCTACGTCAACGCTAGTGCTGTGGCTTTGTGACCGTTTTTGTTTTTCTATTACTGACCGAAGCGTAGCTGTGGGGCCAGCGCATTACTTCTACGATGCGATAGTTCTGTCTGGAGGGACAGCCCAGACTGGGCTTGCCCCTCCAGACACGGCTGCCATTTGCACGTTGGCCTGCGCCATCAACGCCGGGACCGGTCTCTTGGGCCCCTCCCTGCTTGGCTGTCCCCTCTGACTCAAACGGCGTAGAGCGATGCAGCGCCTGCCCATACCCTGGACAGGGCCTCGCGCACTTCGAACATTGCATCCGATGCGTCCATTGCGGAGTCTCGTTCAAGCTGAAGATCGGCCAGTGCGATAGCGTATTGGGTGAATGCAATTTCGTGACACAGACGACGGAAAGACGATTCGTCGTCGTTTACCTTGCGCGCAGCTATGACCACGGGATGATCCAAATTGATAGTAATAACGCGATTTTCTTTGTCCCAATGTGATCGATCAAAGTCCTCACCTAGGTGTTCGCTTTTTACTGTCAGGCCTCCTTGGGGACGTTGAGTTCCTTTGTCTCTTACTGGGACAATTTTTTCTGGACCTTCCGGCTCAGGGATTGCGCCGGGAGAAGCAAGCGCACCCCCGGGATGAGCGTTAGGTTCGGTTTCTCCGGCCGGCAATCCTGGTGGTGGTTCCTCCGCCTCGTGGTGCCCTCCCAAGACACCCTCCCGGCGCCCGTCAACTTCCCCATCTGGATTGACGGTTGCAGACCCATCATCCTCGGATCCTCCAGCTGCTGCCGGTAACGGGCTTCGCTGGCGTATATTGCCCATGCTGTTCAACCGTTCACGCATGGTTGCAAGGTCGGCGTTGAGCAGGTTCTCGATTGCAGAGGTCGTTGCCTTCAACCGCTGCGCCTCAGCCTGCTCGCGCGCTTGGCGGCCCGCAGCGACCAGCTCAGCCCGGGCTTCCTCCAGCGACGCGCCGATGAAGGAAATGAGTGCCAGAGCGACCGGGTGTGCCGGGTTCAGGGTTAGGTCGCGATTGTTGCCGTATGCCGCAACCGGATCATATTTTGCGTCGTCCAAAGCGGGAACATCAACTTCTCCAAAGAGTCGATTGCCGTACTCTTTCGCTTCGATACCTGCGGTGACCACTGCTACTAGATTTCCCGTGCCGACCGTGACCGCGATACCTCGGCTCGTTTCGTCCAATGGTTTCAGCGAAGTGGATACCGTGAGTGTGATGTTGCCAAGTAGTTCCGATTGTTTTCCGGGTTTAGGTTGGAAATTCCGCGTGGTCGCAGCGGAAATATGCGAAATTTCACACGTTCGTCCGTTTACCGAGACATTTGGGGAACTAGTTCGGAAAGCAGACAAGTGCCGCTCGATGAGTGAAACCACAGGTTCACGAGCCAATTTGGCTGTGATGCCTGTGATAGTTATTTCGGTACCATTGGGGGCCTCCGGTGCCGGCTCATTTTGAACATCGAAGCGGACTGTCACCGCATCCCCGTCAGCTGCCTCGATCATTGAACGGTCCACGTAGACCTTTTGTCGGACTTGATCTCGGACCGTCTCCACAGTCAGGGCAGTGCCGATGCCGAAGGCCGCGGACTTACCTGTGCCAAACTTTCCGCGCCCCGGGACCCCGCGGCGTCGTTCCTGATTCTCCCCGTGCATGGTGAAAAAATGAGTAAGTCCCTCTAGGTCCATGCCGCCCCCATTATCTCGAATGGTTACGGTCTTGGCTCTGGGGTCGAGGGCTACGTTCACCGTGGGGGTCAAACCAGAATCGACGTACTGCAGGGAATTTACTACGTATTCCCAGATGGCTGCTTCAGGTGTCTTGAATGATTGGGCTGACTGAAGAATGTCGCGGCCAACGTGGGTGCGTATCGTCAATATGCTCATAGAGGGCTTCCCTTCGCGCCCTATTGGCGGCGCTTGATTTGGATGTAGCTGGACCTGCAACGAACTGAAGGAGGTGGGACCATCAAGACTTAGGTTTTCGAGGCGCTTGGTTGTCGAATTGCAATGCGACAGGAATGATCTGGTCGAGGAAGTTATGTAACTCGGGATGGTCGCGAGCCAGTTCGCGGACCTTGGCCGTTTTCAGAATGCGGTCGCGCTTCGGGGTGTAGCTGTCGATTCGGAAGGCAGCAGCGGCGTCCCGCGCCTGCACCGGAACCCCAGAGGCCCAGGCTGTAAAGGCGTGCGATGAACGCAATCGATCCATGGTCGCAGCGACCTCGTGCGTTTCGGCCCGGCGTGCAGCAGATTTCGGAGACGTTGTGGCTACCTCGATCTTTCCCAATAGTTCCCTAGCTTGGGTCGCAATCCATGTCTGGCCTACCGGGGTTAGGTGCCAACCTTCACGAATCGAACCGTCCAAACGAGGTTGGGTAGATTCCTTCTCATGGCGAAGGGAAGTGCGGACAGTATCCAAATCTATGTGTTCGGTATGTTTGCGCCATCCAAATGCGTTCGGCGCGCGGCCGTGTGCGGCGATCGCTATGTCCTCGGTATCGATCAGCGCTGTTGCACCTCCAAGACTATCCAACGCGATAACAACCACGTCTTTCTTAGTAAGCTGCATCTTTCTGTTCCTCAATCGTGGAGGGATCTGTGGGTCTAAAATTCTCATACCATCCGGTAGGGTGCAAATAGGATGCGTCCTAGGTTTGGGTGGGCGGATGCCGCTGGAATAGTCGTGTAACACCAAGGGCCCGGATAACGGAAGAACGCCGTAAATGGTCCCCAGAGCTGCGCACTCCTCTAACCGATACAACGTTGACTCACTAATAGTGCACTTCAGGGGATTATCCAATGAATCAAAACCAGGCGCGGACTGCCGCTGCTCGAGCCACCGGCTACCAGCCAGCACCTTTCCGTACGCCTGGTACACCCATAATCCCTGTTACGCTTCGTGAACTCGCACCGTCGCGTTGCCTGCCTCCAGAGCTAGCTGTTGCCGCTGCAGCGACTGACCGCACCTTCGTAGGTGCCCGGTTCGGAGCAGCTCAGACTAAAGCCCTTCGAACGGTCCCGGCCACAACGTGGCATTCCACTATTGACATACTGCACGAATTTCAAGACGCCCCAGCTTTTAGCAACGATGGTGCGGATGTGGTGGCGCTATTACTCTCAAGGTTCCAGCATCCAAATATGCCATTCCTCGATCATGAGAGCCTTCTGCCGTTGAGCGTGCGTGGTCGCAACACGCTTGAAAGGGCCTATCTCCAGACGAACGGAGACCTGTATGCACTGGCCCAGTTAACCGTCGCCGATTTAGTGAATCTTCCACAGGTCGGCCCGGCCACAGTCATGGAAGTTATGACAGTGGTAGGAGAGGCACTGATCGTGCAGGAGTGGATCGAGGAGGACGCAGCCCATGAGGAGGTAGGACAAGCATCAGAAACCGGCGCACTGCCGCGACCAGTTCCTGAAGAACGTTGGGTCCTTCCGGCGGAATTGCCATTGCCAGCCGACGAAGTCAGCTCTGAGGATGCCAGGTTCCGTCGCTACTTAGGAGAAGCATCCACCCTTGAGGATGCAGCCCGGGCGGGGACCATCCCCCAGGAAACCGGGGAGGAACTCATCAAATACTTGAGTGAAATTGAGCAGCTGCCACTAGAAGAAGCCGTGCAAGACCTGGTGTTTTCAGCCTGCGCAGGAAACCCCGCCGCGTCGTCCCGCAATGACCAACAGGACATCAGCCTTGAAAACGGATGGCGTATGGCTATCACGGCCCGTTTCGGGTTAGCAGGCGAACTACCCGTTACGTTAGACCAAGCGGCCAAGTTTGTACCCTCCAAGAGGTACCCTGCGGAATTCGTTACCAGGGAGCGTATCCGGCAGCAGTGCGACAAACTCAGTGCCAGATTACCCGAGTCACCATGGATTCCTGCCTTGCACCGAGCCCTTCAGGTAATTGTAGAAGCATCACCTGTCGCTGCGCCTCGCGTCGGAGAACTTCTGGCACCACACGGCCTAAGTCATTTCGAACTGCGTGCCGAAGCGTTACTGGCCATGGTGCAGCTGACACGAACAGACGTGGAAGCGGTGACTGGGGCCACCCTGGAGATTCGGGATGGTTGGCTGTGCGACGTAAGCCGCACGGCCGCCCTGGCTGCGCCAAGTGTCGTGGGGAAGCACACCTCCAAGTACGGGCTGACAACGGTGGAGGAGATCCGGCAGGAGCTAAGTGACAAACAGCCGGCAACCGATGACGCAACTATCGATCGAATCCTGCGGGCGACCCCTAACATTCGCTGGACTAGCGATGGATGGCTGTGGGCTAGCGGTGGGCAGATCAGCTCGTTACACACCAACACCCTGAGGAACCACGCGAGGAATATTCTCTCCGTGAATGCACCGCAGTCTGTGGAGAGCGTATACGAGGGGTTTAAGCGTGCGCAGAAATTCAGGGACCGCGATATCGTACCGTCACTGACTGCCGTAACAGAGTTCCTGTCCGATCACCCCGAATTCAAGTTGTCGTCGGGACACGTCGATCTGGTAGAACCGGTCGATTATCAAGATGCACTCGGACCAGTGGCTGCGCAAATGGTGGATGTGCTCAAAGCCAGCCCGTTCGGAGTGATGGACCGCACCTCACTAGTAGAACAATGCACAGCTGCTGGGATTAGTAAAGGGACAATCGGGGTCTGGACGACCTATGCGGAATGGATGCAGACCTTTGGGAGGAACGTGTGGGGCCTCCGTGGTACAGCTGTCGCCCCGTCCATCATTGAAGAGATTCAGGCGGCAGCCGTCCAGCGCAGCCGTAGTGAACGTCGCGAACGTTCTTGGACTTGGTCGCCGGAGGGACATCTGGTGCTAGTCGCGGATGTGAACACGCTCTTGTGGACGACCGGGGTCATCAACTTTCCTTCGTCTCTACGCCGAACTGTAGGAGCCCGTCGGTTTACTATCGAACACAGCCAGGGTTTTGGTGGGGAGTTGTCCCTATCTGGAGAGCATGATTGGTCATGGGGGTGGGGGCGCAGCCTCAAGGTCCTGCAGGCCAAGGTGGGAGATAGGATTCGGGCCACTGTGGACCTGTCCTCCGGGGTAGCGAACTTGGAGGTGGGCGACCGGT
Source organism: Arthrobacter sp. zg-Y877 (assembly GCF_030373105.1). Classification (NCBI taxonomy): domain Bacteria; kingdom Bacillati; phylum Actinomycetota; class Actinomycetes; order Micrococcales; family Micrococcaceae; genus Arthrobacter; species Arthrobacter sp. zg-Y877. The sequence continues at coordinate 475,976 of NZ_JAUCPU010000003.1, read as the reverse complement.
ACTCGTTCCCTACTGAGTAACGAACGGCACCAGCGGTTTGCTGACCATCCGCTGCAGAACAAACTAAAGAACGATGTGGGCGCACACCGATGTGGACCAGCTAGCTATGGGAGGAATTGGTCAACGCTCCTTAGTTACGGAGCCCACCCCTCGGCCTGGCGCAAAGCGATTTCCAGCTCCCGCCCGCCGGCCGCGGCAATCAGCTCAGGATGGCCGACGATAACTAGGAGGCACCGAGTCCGAGACAGTCCCACATTGAGCTGCTCCGGAGCGCGGGCCATGTCCTTGAAACCATTCCGGACCTTCGAGGCGCAGACGGTTGCCAGCTCGGCCTGGTCGATGGGCAAGCTGCGCGGTGTGCCGGCCAATATCCCAGCCGGCACCGACGTCGGAATAGGGAAACACGCCATATAGGTAATTCGGCTGGTCAGGGGAGGGCCGAGGGGGCTGGGTCGCTTTGGTACCACTGGCCGTTGTTCACGGAGATCCGGCCGACCTTGACCTCGAGGTCGGAGAGTCTTCCTGGACTGTAGATGTCGGCCAGAATCTGTGAACCAGCAGGTTCGGCGACACCTACAGGCCAACCTCTCGCACGACTCCGTGAACCATCTTATTTCCTCGCGATGCGCCGTCGAGGACCAGATGTGCTACTCGCCTGTGATATCGCTGTTCGCTAACGCTATTCAGTTGACGATCGCCATCCAGGTCACGAGCCGGACGTCTTCGAGATCAACTTGGGGAAGCGCTTCAATTGGTTTAGGTGTCTTGAGACGAAGCTCGTTGGCCTTATTCAGAAGTGCCCGGACTGTCTCCGTCGGGGATGCCTCCTGGTGAGACACCAGAATTGATCGAATCTCCCGTTCCGTACGTGGGTTGGCTACTTGGTTGAGTCTCTCGACCAGTCTGTCCTGTTGATCCCCCAAAGCGCTCCCGTGGCGGCGAATGAGGTCGGCAGCAACACGCATGACCCGCGGGACTGACGGCTCGAAGGAAGCAGGATCAGTACGTTTCATCCATTCTGCATGCATATCAGCCTGTGCTGCATTCCACGCGGTATACAAATCGTTCCGAAGGGTGGGCGACGGATCAGCCGGCAGCGTGTTTGGATCTACTGGATCAGCCTGCTCCAGGCAGGTGAGCAGCTCCGAGATAATCTCCGGTTCGCCGTCCAGCACCTCCAGCTGTCCATCTTGTAGGGGAACGAAACGGAATTCCGGGCGGGGATGATCAGCTACTTGAGCGCACAAAACGAACCCCGGGCGGCGTCCTGGGCGGGCGATGATTGAACCGGAGCCCCACGGAAGTTCCAGGACGTCCTTAGCTGTTTCCTCCGATTTCCATGCGTTTGCAAGGCGGCGCTGATACTCCTCGCTAGACGCGGCAGCGGATCCGGTTGCGTCAAACAATGCGGCGTCCTCTTGACGGAGGCGCTCGATTTCCTGGCGTGTCTCTGAAATGACTCGCTCTGCGGCCTCAACGCCGGGCAGCACGCCGTCGCTAATGCCGAAGGCAGCAGCAGCTTGTTTGAGCTTGAGCTGGAGGCGCCCTTCCAGCTGAAGCAGCTCCTCGAGCTCGTCGTCCGGGAAGAAGCACCGAAGATGGATTTCTCTGTGCTGCGAGCCGATGCGGTCGATACGTCCATGACGTTGCACAAGGCGCATCGGATTCCAGGGCAAGTCGTAGTTGATGATCTGGCCGGCTTGCTGCAGGTTGACGCCTTCGGAAAGCACATCCGTTGCGATCGCCAGATCATACTTATCTTCGTCTTCGGCCGTGCCGGCTGTACGGGGGGCGAAGCCGACGATGGCTTCCTTACGCCCGTGCCGGTCACCTCCGGTAGCCACGACAATGCGGCCGGCGTAGTCGACGAGCCGTTTGTCACCGTGTGCTGCCAAAGCAGTGAGCGCCTCGTTTATGTAGTTAGCGGTATCGGCGAAGTACGTGAATACCAGGACCTTTCGGCGGTCCCTGGTATTTTCAGCCCCGATCCCGTCCCGCTTCGCGGAGGCAGCGATCAACCCGATTTCGTCGGCCAGCCGGTCAATTTTCGGGTCATCTTTCCAACTCACTGCGGCAACTTCGGTAAGAAATTGGTGAAGTAATTCCTTGTCTGCCTGGACGGCGGCCCGCAGTGCAGGCACGTTGTACCCGCTAGCGGAGTCGACGTTGCTCTCGAGAGTGTCATCGTTCAGGGCGCTTATGACAGTGTCAATGTCGTCAGAGTCGGCCGATGCCCATGCTCTGAGAGCGTCTCCCGTGAGGACTCGTCCGTGGTCTAGAGCAGATAGAAAATGGTCCTGGGACGAGATCATCTTCATAATTGTGGCCCCGAACGCCACAGCACTGGACTCAAATCGTTTGAGGAGGGCGGAACGCAGTAAACCTGCGTTTTGAACCTCGTATTGTTCAATTTGGTTGTCCTGTCCGAGCAGGAACCTCGAAGGGACGTATCGGGCCATGGTCAGGACTTTGCCGGGGTCCTTCAACGTCACTCCGGTGGTGGTGAGGTCCTCATCCTCAGAGCGTGCGCCGAGGGCATCTGCCAGTCGGTCAAAAAAGCCTGGCAGGACTCCGTCAAGGTGATACTCCACTCGGTGCACACGGGATTGAGGGAAGGTTATCTGGACGCCGCCGACCTTTGCGTTTGGATACTGAGTCTTGATGAACCGGCGGGTTCGGCGTACAGCTATCGCATCGAGCAGCTCGAAAAGGTGTTTCCCGGAGAGCTCGTCCGGGTCCAAAGCCATAGCGGTTCCGATGTACTGGCGGACGCTGGGCACTCCGATGTCCGCGAATGCTCCATCGGACGGATCGATGTAGGAGACCAAGGTTTGCAGGTCTTGCAGCGAGTTGTTGACCGGCGTAGCCGTCAACAGAATGAGTTTCTTGGGCACTGAGCCGGCAAGGAGCATGCGGAATGCGTCTGCCCGGTGGGTGCTTGCATTGCGAAGATTATGGGCTTCATCAACAACTACAAGTGCGTAGGAATCCAGGGCCTGGACATGTGCCCCAGCCTTGCCTGCTCGGCCGTTCTGGATGTCGCCAGCGAGTTCTTCGTATGAGACCACATCTGCGTTTATGTTTTTGTCCTTAAGGAACGGTCGCCACGTTGAATCCCGCAGTGTGGCCGGCGCAACAATCAGAACTTTTTGCCGGTGCTCGATAGCGGCCTCGCGGATTAGCTCACCGGCGACGAATGTCTTTCCCAAGCCCACTTCGTCGGCCACTATTACGCCGCCACGTTTGGCGAGGATCCGCTTTGCACGGTGCACGCCGTCGGCTTGGAAATCCGTCAAACCAAGTTCATTATCGAACTCCGTGTCCGCCTCGAAGGTGTCCCCGTAAAGCTCGTAAAGCATCCGTAGGAACACCGTCCACGGCTGGTGCAGCTCGGTACGTGCCGCGTAGAGTCCTGCCAAATCATAGGGGACAGCCTCCTCCCACTGCTCATCGAACCATTCCTGGGTGCGCTCAACAGGGGATGGCTGATACACACCGAGATTCAGTTCGCGATTCCGTGCCATCCCGGAATAGGTCAGATTTGAAGATCCAGCCAAGACGCTGGCCCCGCCGTCTTTGACGATGAACGCCTTGCCGTGTAGGAAGTGCTTTTCCAACCTGCGGACCTGGACATCGTGACTCTGCAGCCACACAAGCAGACGTTGGACCGCTGCGTCCCCTTCCCTGGTGATTCCCACCAAGTCCCTGTCTTCTGTAAGCGCCATGGCGTGTTCCTCCAATGCTTCACGTAGCCGGGGGTTTCCACGGCGCGCTCCTAGTACGCTCAGGGGCGTAATCGTGGACCGCACGTCGTAGTCCATTGGCTCGGCGCCCAGCAGTAGGCGGACCGGTCCTGCGGTTTCCAAGGCCTCGGCGATAAGTGTGAAGCCGCCGACGTTGAAGTACGCGGTGGCAATGTCCACCCGCGTCGGTTCCACCCGTCCCTCGGATCCGTTCGCAATCATTTTTGTGATTGCATCAGCGACCCGTTCGCGGGCAGGGCCAGTCCTGTTGGTTGCAAATTCGGGTCGGGTGACGGACATAGGAAAGCTCATGCCTGGCTCCAGTGGTCGAAGTGGGTCAGAACACCTGTCAGACGGGGACGATAATCCCATCCACGGTGGAAGGTCTCGAAAATATGAATGAGGCTCTCGCGGCTCAGCCCGTACAGACTCGCTACGGCACCATCAAGTTCATGGATGAGCTCCGTTTTCGTGGCCTCATCCTTCACAGACCCGACGGGAACGCCGATTTCCGAGGCCCAGGAAGCGTATCGCTCATCCACCGCGGCCAGTTTGGCGGAAATCTCCACAACGCGGAGGCGTCGTGGGTCATTCCGTTCCGGGCGCGGAATGGGGAAGCCGTTCAATAGGTGCTGGTTGACGTGCATTTCCACATAGCGCCTCGAATACCAATCCAATGGGATAGACGACAAAACTCCCAAGAGGTATGCCTGGTCGGAGATGTCCCCAGTACGTTGTAGGAGATAAGGGGCTGTGTTTGTAAGAAAGGCATTGCCCGGGATGAGCGCGGCTATGGTAGTGCGTGAATCCGTAGAACGCGCCACATCCCGTATAGCTATTCGGGGGCCGTTGCAGGGTAAAGTGCTGATGTCATTGACGACATTGTTTTCAAGCCCTCGGAATGCTGAGGAAGCCAAACGTGCTTGACGCTTGCGCTTCTTGAACAACATATCGCAGGCCGGGGCTGGATCGGCGTATGTGTACGGGTCGCCGGCGTCGGGGTTCCAGAGGTTGAATGTTGCTCCAGTGAAAACGGGCCAACGTCCCGGCGCTGCCTCCCCGGCATCGAAAGTGGGCCGGTCACTCGTTGCATGGAACTCAGCCACCGGTTTAAAGAGCCACTGCTCGCCGGAGTCCAGCCTCGGGTGGAATCGCAGCGTTCGGAATGCCTCAATAGCTGCAGTGTCCGGCAGGAGCGGGAACGATGCCCCACTGGCCCATTCCCGCAAGCCGGAGGCCGGAAGGCTACCGAGTACCTGCCTTCCCGCCACGAAGTCCTGCAGGGAATGGAAGGGACCTGCCAGACGGACCTCGCCTTTCGGACTCGCCGTTTTCTCAACAGTTAGAAGTGTCACGGAATAGCGCCCGTCCACTTCGTCGAAAACCCATTTACCAGTATTGGTCAATGTTACGACCGAATCGAATGCTCCCTGCTCCAGGACCGTAGAGCGCCACCGGGCCGAACCTGCGGAGTTCAGGACTGACCGGGGGAAAACGACCCCGAAGCGGCCGCCCTGTCGCAGAAGCTGCCAAAACCGCCAAGAGAAGGCTTTGTATAAGTCCACATCACCGGTTCCCAGCCCGGGGTATGGGCCGGCAAGCAGCGCCTTACGGTATTTTTTGGCAACTTCCTCCTCGTCCTGATGGATGGCGACGAGATCGGGCCGGTCGGTGCGGTACTGCTTGATGGCCTTCTTTTGGGCTGCGGGGGACAGGCCCATAACTCCGGGGAAGAACCGCTGCCAGAATTTCGGTTCCTCCACCATGACTTCGTCCCATGGTGGATTGCCAAGGATGACGTGGAACCCGGTAGGGTTGCCGTTCCGGCTAATGAAGACCTCCGGGAACGCAAAAGCTAGGTGCACACATCCCAATCGTTCAATCTCTTGGCGTATGTCGGCACGTCTGCCCGACTGAAGAATCAATTCGGTGTCTAGGACCCCGTCCAGATTGATCAGCCCGAGCCTGTTCGCTACGGCGGCATCCAGGATAGCCTTTGCAGGCTCTGAGTCCTTCAGTGCTTCCGCGTAGGCGTCTTCCACGCCTTTGGTTTCCGCTGCCGAGGCTTCTGCCATCAGACCGACCCGGCGCAGGGTCTCGGCAGATTCCTCCAGGATGTGTTCGAGTCGGTCGGCCAGAAGGGACCGCATACCCATACGGTTGGGCTCGAGCACATCAAATGCCTCGTCGAGGGTCCCGATACCGGTCAGCGAGTCTCCTTGAACCAGCCCGTGATCGAGGGAAGACATCGGCAGCCCGGGGACAAAGGTATGAATCCACAGGGCCAGTCGGGCTAGATCAACGGCAATGCCGTTCAAATCGATGCCGTAGATACAGCGTTTGGCTACTTGACGGCGGACTAGTGTCATTTGGTCAATTTCGGGAAGGTCCCCGACGCCCGTTTCAGTCAATTTGCTCAGTGCCGTAGCCCGGAGCTGGTCCAGTTCCCGCGTAACACCTGGCAGTGGATGCTCTGCCAGAAATGCCGAGAAGCTGGAAGCGATATGGTCCACGGCACCAACCAAGAAATGCCCGGAGCCCATGGAGATGTCCGCCACTCGAAAATCCCAGAACATATCATGGGCAGATGCCTCGTCGCCGTCGGCGAGTAACGTGGCGACGTGGCTGAGGTGCTCTTCAACGGCAGGGTCAAGGGCGGTCTCGAGCAGGTGTTCCACAGCAAACTGCTTGGTGAAGTAGCTGCCAGTGGTTTTACGCATGCCGGAAGCATTGTGGAAGTAGACCTGGCCAGCGTGGATGAACACGCCATCGGTCGCGGCTGCGGGAACGTAGACGCCGTCGGCGTTCAGGGCCAGGTTCACGGGAGCGACGGAAAGCGAAGATTCGAGCAGACCCTCATAGATAGTGCCGAACTCGCGCACGCTCAAGGTCTGGAAATCCACCGGGCCCATGGTGCTGTCTCTCCCGGTATCCACCAACAGTTTGACGAGGGTTGGGCCAATCTCGGAATTGGTTAGGCGCAACGCATCGATGGTTGCCCCGGTTCTTTCCTCAGGATCGAACAAGGAACCCCCGTAGGCGGGAATTCCCCACTCTGTATGACCGGCGAAGACGCCGCGCCAAATTCCGAGAAGGTTGTCCCACAGGTCCGTGGCGTGCGGATCGAAGCTCATATGCTCGTTGTTTTGAAAGCTTTTTGCGTAGGATCGGGCGCGTTCTTTCAACGAAACGTGTGTATAGCGCTCGTTGGTTTTGTAGGGCAGAAGTCCGCGATCTTCAGCATATGCGACGAACAGAAGTCGGAAGAGGACGATCAAGGTAGCGCGATACGCGTTCCGGAGTTCAGTCTCTGTGGCTGCTCCGAACCGATCCGCTACCGCTGTTGCGAGGTCAGGAACGACGTCGACGTAGATGCGCTCCCGCAGCCGCTCACCTAGGCCGGCGGCATGGTCCTGGGAAGCCGCAAGAATCGTGTCGGCGGTTCCCTGCGCACAAAGAGCTTCCGGCGTTATCAGGAGGGCAGCGTATGCCAGTTGCTCGTCGTCGATGATTGCCAGGTCGATCTCCGTATATGTGTCACTGCCCTTGCGGGAAATGCCAACATCCGGGTCGGCTGTGTACAGACGGATACGCGTTCCCTGCACAGCTAGAACCCACCTGATTCTGGTGTTCCGTGCCAGGGATATGCCGTGCTGTACGGGAGAAGTCTCCCCGAACCTACTCGAAGGGCGATCGAATAGTTCGCTTCCTTCCAGAAGGACAGCGACAGCATCCTCTCGTCCGTCTTTTCCGAGGATGAGATCAGCCCCTCTTCGAGAGACATCCCAACCCAAAGCACGGACAAGGTCCTCACCGGAATGTCCGCGGAAGGCCCGTGATCGTTCCTTCGCCATCGTCCAGTCTGATCTGTGCGGAACGTTCGCCAACAACTCGTGCGTGGCGAACAGCCCGGTATTGACCAAGCCCAGTATTTCATCGTCATCATGCGAAGTGAACAACGGGGCGATTAGCTGCTCTGCCAGGGCTGTGGTGGGGGCGTCAAGGCACTGTTCGACGATGCGCTCGACGAGCGACAACGGCACGTCAGTTGCGAGCTGCGCGGCGTCCCGCAGGCCGACGACCGCAGCCCTGGGTGTGGCATCTTGTCCCAAGTACCCTACAACCAACAGGACACCGGTGGGCCGGCGATTCCAGCGCTTATCCCACATGGTCCGCAGGTCTGCGGCCAGTGGGCGATGAGTAGCGACTGCATAGACTACGTCGAGCCGGACTCCATCGAGGGGCTGATAAAAGGCACGTGCCTGTACGTAGTCTGGCGCCGCGGACGGGGACCACATTCGACCATTGAAATCGCTAAGAAATGATTCTAGTTGTGACTCGTGAGACATCGGTGTGCACCCCTGCTGGTCTGTAAGAAAGCGTTTCGTAGGCCCGATCTTCGGGCGGTTGCCGCGAATAGGGGCTGCGTGGGGAAACGCCTGATGAATAAAGTGTATGGCAGGGCTACCCCGGTCCGAGCAAGGTCCGCTTCGAGAGAGCACCGAGCCGGGGCAGCATGCTGAGGCTTCAAGTAGCCTTTGCAGACGCATCCGCCTGGGCTCTATCAGCGCGTCAAAGGAGCTATCGCAAGTACAGCAGTCGCTGACAAGTCCAGCGGTCGGAACATCGACCTTTGCCGCGGTGGCTGCGTCCATCGTCCGTCGACGTTCTGCCGTTCAGAACGTGGAGGGATTGAAGGCATGGCAGCAGGGATTCCCGCCAAAGCGCGGAGGTCCTGGGGTTCGTTGACGACGGCGTTCGGCTTCTTATCGGTGCGCAGGAGTTCGGCGAATTACTTCAGTAGCCGCGGCAGCTCCTGGTTTAAGTACTTCTGACCGGATGCGCCGGTGCCAGGGACCGGGCGTAGTCGTGGAACTCGACCACGAACACACCGGCCGCAACTGCTTCCAGCCGGCGACCTCGCGGCGCAGGTGTTCGCTGAGCCCCTCGGTGTAGCAGAACAGCCCGATGTGCTGGCCGTCCATTGGGAGGCGCTTGGCCTTCGCGACAGCTAGTCAGGTCTTGCTGCTGCCTGCGCCGCCGACCAAGCACTGTGCAGCATAAGGGTCCTTACTCTGAGGGTTCTTTGAAGCTCCCGTCTACGTAAGGGCCGCGCCCAAGGTGCCAATTGTAAAAATGTCAGTGCTGGATGCGAAGATCTACTACGAGGTAGTTTGAAGATCTAGTTAAGGACTCGAACCCATGATTTCTGTCTCCTCCCAAGCCGTAAGAGTCTCACCTGATCCCCTGCGAGATGCGCAAGAACCACTGCCTCTGCCCTACGTGGAGGGAGGGTATAAAACGATATTGGCCGATCCGCCTTGGCGTTTTGCCAACCGAACAGGAAAGGTGGCGCCTGAGCACAGGCGTCTCGATAGATACTCGACAATGGAGCTCGAGGATATCAAGAGGCTGCCGGTGGCAGAGGTTTCCGCTACAAATGCCCACCTTTACCTATGGGTACCTAATGCGCTCTTGCCAGAGGGGCTGAAAGTTATGGAATCGTGGGGATTCCGCTATGTGTCAAACATTATCTGGGCTAAACGAAGGAAAGACGGCGGCCCAGACGGGCGCGGGGTAGGTTTTTATTTCAGAAATGTCACCGAAATCCTCCTTTTCGGAGTTCGAGGCAGTATGCGAACCCTGCAACCAGCACGTTCACAGGTCAACATGATAGAAACCCGCAAACGCGAACATTCCCGCAAGCCTGACGAACAGTACCCCCTTATTGAAGCATGCTCCCCAGGGCCATATTTGGAAATGTTCGCCAGGCACCCGCAGCCAGGCTGGACTCTTTGGGGCGACGAAGCGGATGACAGTGTCACGCCTCGTGGCAGGGCTTATAAGGGCTACGGGGGTGGGCCGATTGAGGTCCCCCGGCTCGAACCGCACACACGAGTCAAGCCAACGGAAGGTGCACTCATTGGACAAGAGCTTCGAAGACGCTATGAGGCTGGGAGTTCGATCCGCGATCTTTCAAGTGAGACAGGTTATTCGATCCAACGAATTCGCGCGTTTCTTGAGAAAGCAGGTACGCGAATTCGTAATCGCGGTGGTTCCTCTATCACAGCGGCAGAGGAGCAGGCCCCGCTACTCGAATTCCCGGTCTAATTGCGTCCAGGGTAAACGCTCCATATTGCTTGAATGGAGGCATATCTTGCTGTATCGAGCTTAGGTCATCTGCGAAGCGTATCCATCGTCCCAAGAACTCACCATGCGAATGAAGGGACGCAAGCAACTAATACTGACGTTTCTCTTGTGGGTTCTGTAAGACGCCCCCCTTGGGCAATGGTAAAAATTTAGTTGTACATTTAATTGCTATGCCGCTTCAATCCTGCAATACCCCGTTTAGGAAGATACTTTGAAATACATGGGATCGAAAACATCGATGCTGCAAGCTGGCCTTTCCGGAATAATTTCTGAAAATCTTGGACTAAGACCGCCTCGATTTGTTGATCTCTTCGCTGGTTCCGGGGCAGTGGCTAGATGGGTGGCCGAAAACCACGACGTCCCCGTAGATGCGGTGGATACTCAGCTTTATGGAAAGTTGCTCAGTGGTGTAATTATCGAGCGGCACGAAAAAGCGAGTGCTTCAATTTTAAATGACTGGATCGTTGCCAGTCGCGATTTACACAGCAAGCGGAGCAGCGGACTTCGACCGACTGATGATCGGACACTGAATAGTGACGCGGTCTATCTGGAGCGCGAGGAAGCAGAACAAATACGTTTTCCTGGTTTTGTCGCCAGACAATATGGTGGGCATTATTATTCAATAAACCAAGGAATCGCATTGGATTGTCTCTTGGAATGTCTCCCCTCTGACGGGCCTGAACGTCTAGTGGCTCTGGCCGCCGTGATAGAAACCGCGTCTTCCTGCGCCGCTTCACCCGGCCATACGGCCCAGCCGTTTCAGCCAACTGGTAATCTACTGCGGCACATTGGAGATGCTTGGCGACGTGACCCTTTTATATTCGTATCTCGCAAGTCGGACATGTTCGCTCGGCGATTCGCACTTGCGCGGGGAGGTAAAGCATTCCAGCAGGACGCGTTACTCCACGCCCAAAATAACATCGAAGATGGGAGTGTAGTTTTTTGCGATCCCCCATATTCGGAGGTGCAATACAGTCGCTTTTACCACGTGCTCGAGGGAATCGCACGAGGGGGTTGGGATAGAGTTTACGGTGCTGGCAGAGCGCCACAAGGAGCAGAGCGATTCTCCTCAAGGTTCTCGTCACGAAAAGACTCCACTTCGGCATTTACTGAACTGTTCCGCCTTTTGGCAGCCCGCTCCACAACGGTGCTCATGACGTTCCCAAATCACGCGTGCAGTAACGGTCAGAGTGCTGAGTCCCTGATCGCACTTGCGGAAGGATGGTTCAAGGTTTCCTCAACGGCAGTGGATGTGATTCATAGTTCTCTCGGAGCGTCTCAAGTGTCAGGGGGAAATCGCGTTCCGCGCCGAGGAGTGGAGGAATCAGTTATCGTGCTCAAGCCGTTGTCCTGACGGTAACCTGGACTATTGCCAACACTGAGTTGAGCGCATTTAAGGATAGAGCTCGAATGGCTAATCTCGGCGAGGAGTCGTTATTAAGGACCAGCCGGTAGGTGGGCCAACCAGACCGTACTGAGCCCATCCGCCGGGTGAGGGCACGCCGCATCAGGTCGCGTGCAATGTTCCCTGCATGCCTACTCCCACACGCGATGAAGGTTGGTCGAAATCTTGAAGCTTTCTTGGATCGCTTCAACTGTGGACTCACAGGTAACTGCCCCAGACGAAACCTTGAGTGATGAAGCCGAGCGGGCAATCGCTAATCAAGGTGCTCGGCTTCATCACGTAGCAAATGGGAGCTGCCGGCGCAGCTAGCCCCTCCTACTAGATGTCGGAATCGTGCTTATGCTTCCGTAGGAAGGATGCCTGCTTGAACTTTCGCAGCGATCCTGAGCACTTCCTCCTGTATCGAATCAGCTGGTGGAACATATAAACGGTCCGTTATTGCTATTGCAAGTATTGGGCAACCGCGTCCATCTCCGCGTTCCAGCCTCGGTTTAAGCTTGTCAAAATTCGCAGTCGTAGAGGTACCCAAAGGGTCGTCGGAGAGTTTCTTCATTCGCTTGGCCCAAGGCGCGTTCTCACCTGGAACTGCTACGGCGCGGGTTTCCGCGATCAATGATTTCACATGCTCACGTAGACCAGCACCGACGCGGGTTACTATCACACCCACATCGATCACTCCGCCTTCATGCAGAGAAACATAGTTGGAAAGGTCTCTGTCTAAATTTCCGTCTTTGGGGTTCCATTCAACGTCCAAAGCTGCGCGGCCAAGGACGTTATCGACCTTGTGCCCTCCGTAAGAATTCTGGGAAACTATCTTCTGAGTTTCCTCGGAAGTATCACCATCACTCCACCTGAAGACGGTAAGGGTCGTGGTGAGCTCCTGGTCGTATCTAGCTTCCCGCCATCCAGAGAGACGAAAGGAGTCATCAAGTTCCTTAGCGATGACCGTCTTTGATCCTCCCGGTGTAGTCAGCTTGTCGAGTGTGAGCCTGAAATCGCTCAGGACACGGATCATGTCAGCGAAAGCATCGGGAGTGGTGGCTTTCATGACGGCGGCCGCGTTACGAGTCTCCGCAATTTCGTACCTGCTAGTTACCTCGTCTGGGAAGACGTTTCGCCACGATTCTGTTAGTTCCATTAAGTCATCACATCACAAATACTCACTTAACGGATAATTGCGTCTGAATAAAAGACCAGTCCACCGTTAGGAAGTGTGCGCGTACTTTTCGGCGATACCCAGTATCACCCGATCAAGAAGCCTTTCAACGAAGTAGCCGGGGTGGGCGGCACGTGAGCATGGCTAGAAGCGGGTTTCCGTCTCGTTCAAGCGTGTCCGAGGATAGGACACACGCCTATCCTGCAAAGATGTCAAGTTGGGTTTGTGCAGAACATGTCTCGTGGTTCCCAGGAACCTACCATGACCCCACGCGGTCCTTGTTTCAGAAGGTAGCTTGATAGGTGGTGTGCTGTTTCATAGGAAGGTATCGGGCCATTTTGAAGCGGCTGCGCGAAAGATGTCTCCGTCGATTATGTTTGGCCACCCGAGCTACAAACATGCCACGTAGGAAACGACGGCGACCGGCCGGTTTCCGTGGACTCCGTGGCTTAGACTTCAGGCGAGTGTTCACAAGAGGAGGTTCCATGACGGCATGGATGGTGAGGGCTGGCAGCGCAGGAGAGCGCGAACAATGGGCCTTGGATAACGGTTACACGGGCGCTGGGTATGGTGACGTCGACTCTTTGGCGGATTGCGTCACTCGTGAAGATGTGACGCGCAAAGTGAGCCTAGGTATTCCCAACAGTTCGTCCGGCGCTGTGAAGAATTTCGCGGCACAGCTGTGGGCACTGAAGGACCGTATGGAAATAGGCGACTTGGTTGTGATGCCCCTGAAGCGAACCTCGGAGGTCGCCATTGGCAGCATCGACAGCGAGTACACCTACTTAGACGATCCTGACCCTCAGCGCAGGCATGTGCGCCGGGTGACGTGGAAAGTCACCGATCTCGCCCGATCGCGGATCAAGCAGGACCTGCTGTACTCCCTGGGTGCCTTCTCTACGGTTTGCCAAATCCAGCGCAACGACGCCGAATACCGGCTTCGCGCGTGCATTTCAGGAGGAGCCGATCCAGGGGCGCGCGTGGGTTCATCCAAACCCATGCTTGTTCCTACCCCCTCAACTCCCACAGTGCGGATGGATGACCCCGAACTTGTAGAACCCCCGGTGGATGTCTCGCGGTACGCCGCAGACTCCATTGCGAGCCGGCTCATCGAGGCCTTCTCCGGTCACAAGATGGAAGGGCTTATCGCCGATATCCTCCGGAGCGCGGGTTACGTGTGCACTGAGCACGGTGAAGGAACGGACGATGGGATAGACATTGTGGCGGGAAAAGGAATCCTCGGCCTCGAACCGCCACGGTTGATTGTGCAAGTGAAAAGCCAGGCATCGCCGGTGGATTCGCCTACCGTCTCGCAGCTGCACGGTTCGCTGGCAATCCACGGCGCGGACCAGGGCCTGCTCGTAGCGTGGGGCGGTCTCACCAGACAGGCCAGGAAACTGCTGGAATCCCAACGCTTTGCCATTCGGGTTTGGGACGCTGATGAAGTGGTGGCGCAGCTGCAGGAGCACTACGGCTCCCTCCCGGCCCGGGTGCGACGCGAACTTCCGCTCAAACAGATCTGGACGCTGGCCGACGAAGCCGGGTAAACCGGGGGACATGGGACAGATCCTTATCCGGCAACCGGACGGCACATGGCGCGAGCCGGACCCCGCCGGGTACGCTGCTGAAGCGGAATTGCAGCAGATCCTCGCCGAACACCCGGAGCTAATCCCGGGTGTCAGCGCCGACGCCGTGACCTGCCGGGAGTTCCAATCGGCAGCCGGGCCGGCCGACGTGGTCGTCGTGGATGTCGACGGGCAGGTGACGCTTGTGGAGTGCAAGCTCGCCAGCAACCCGCAGATACGGCGCGAGATTGTGGGGCAAATGTTCGACTACGCCTCGCGCCTGTGGAAGATGGGCATCGAGGACTTCGACGCCCGATGGCAGGATCGGACCAGTCAATCACCGTTCCCTGCCGACGACGACGGCGTCCGACTGCGGGAAGCCGTCGCTCGGAATCTCGAGCAGGGCCGGTTTCGGATTGTCCTGGCGGTCGATGCGATCAACGAGCCTCTGAAGCGGATGACTGAATACCTCAACGCTATGTCCGGACCGGACACCTCGATCATCGCCGTCGAATATGCCCGGCTTACGCAGGGGACGGTTGAGATGCTGATGGCCCAGACCTACGGCGAGGAACTGGCGGAGGCGAAGGCGGCGTCGGCCGCTCGTGGCCGGACGGTGTGGGACACGGAGACGTACCGGGCGTGGCTGCAAGACAACGAACCGGCGTCGGTGCCGAACTTCCTGGCATTCATCGAAGAGGCTGCGGCCCTGGGGCTGGAGTTCGAAGGGTCACCGGCCGACCGCCCGACGGGCGGACTGAAGATCCACGACGCGCAGGGCAGACGGCTCGGTACCGTGTCCCTGTTCCACTTCTCAGGGCTGGGCACGTCGGTGGAGTTCAAGCTCATCCCCATGTCTCGGCTGCCCGACGGCGAGTGGCCGTCAGAGGGAGCCGTCGAGGCGTTCCTGAGTGAGCTGGAAAGCATCCCACAGCTGGCCGACGTCGGCTCGAATCTGCGCGCCAGCAAGTTCACCACCCGGCGGCCGAACGTCTCCCTCGCATCGCTGGACGAGGAATCCGTGCGCCGCGGTTTGCGTGCCCTGAGGCTGTTGCGGGGGAGCGGACCCGTCTCGTCGGACAGCGCCCCGCCGCTGCCCTAATGGGACAAGACACGAGGGCGGGGCCCCGATTCGGCCCTCGCCCTTCCGTCTGCAAGGATGCTTCTAAGCCTGCTGATAAAGGAGTTCTTCATGCCTTCCCCCGCCTCCACCCCGAACGCCGCCACCTACGGGGTGCACTCGGAGGTCGGCAAACTGCGCAAGGTCCTGGTCTGCGCACCGGGCCTCGCCCACGAACGGCTCACCCCCACCAACCGGGAAGACCTGCTCTTCGACGACGTGATGTGGGTGGAAAATGCCCAGCGCGACCACGCCGACTTCGTCACCAAGATGGAAAACTCCGGCGTGGACGTCGTCGAGCTCCACGACCTCTTGGGGCAGACCATGGACATCCCCGAGGCACGGGCATGGCTGCTGGACCGCAAAATCATCGCCAACCGGGTCGGACTAGGACTGGTTTCCGGCACCCGCGCGTTCCTGGATTCGCTGACCAGAGCGGAACTGGCACGCTATCTCATCGGCGGGCTCGCGACGTCGGACCTTCCCGCGGACTACCGCACCGATTACATTGCCCTGGCACGTGAATCCTCGGGCCGGCCCGAGTACCTGCTGCCGCCGCTGCCGAACACGCTCTACACCCGGGACACCACCTGCTGGGTCGGCGGCGGGCTGACGCTGAACCCGCTGTACTGGCCTGCACGCCACGACGAGACCCTGCTGATGCAGGCCATCTATAAGTTCCATCCGGAGTACGCGGCATCCACCGTGTGGTGGGGCGACGGGGAACAGGACTGGGGCCAGGCCTACCTGGAAGGCGGGGACGTGATGCCGGTGGGCAACGGCACCGTGCTGATCGGCATGGGGGAGCGCACCTCCCGCCAGGCCATTACCCAGCTCGCACAGTCGCTGTTCGCGGCCGAGGCCGCCGAACGGATCGTGGTGGCCGGCATGCCCAAGCTGCGGGCCGCGATGCACCTGGACACGGTTTTCACGTTCGCCGACCGGGACCTGGCCACCATCCACCCGGCCATCGTCGACGGCATCCACGCCTTCACCCTCCACCCGTCGGACCGCAGCCCCGGAGTGGAGGTCCGCGACCACCGCGACCGCCGCTTCGTGGACGTCGTGGCCGAGTCCATGGGCTACAAAAAGCTGCGCCTGGTGGAGACCGCCGGCGACTACTCCGCCTCCGAACGGCAGCAGTGGGACAGTGCGAACAACGCCGTCGCGCTGGAACCGGGTGTGGTGCTCACCTATGACCGCAACACGCAGACCAACGCGGCCCTGCGGAACGCCGGCGTCGAAGTCATCCCGATTGTCGGCGCCGAACTCGGCCGTGGCCGGGGCGGCGGGCACTGCATGACCTGCCCGATCATCCGGGACGGCTTGGACTAACGACGACGACGGCGTCCCGCGGCTGGCATGTGACTGCGGCCCCGGCCACGGTTTCAAGTTGGGCTTACGTGAACGCACCGCCTTTGACGGGTACACGCCTTTCCACTGCAGGGACCCCGTCGGCAACTGTCTCGAGGTGCTGACCGCCGATTCGGACCCCGCCGTCTCCTTCTGAGAGGATTGTGGTGAGCCGCTGACGGAGGAGCCTCCGCAGGAAGCGGTCCGTCCCTCCACAGATGTCTAAGCGGTGTTGCCTCAGTGGCCGCCACATCCGATTGGAAAAGAACCGTGTCTAATGCGCCTGCTTCAGGGGACAAAGCCCCAGCAGCCAAACTCTCCCTGCTGACCCTCACCACTGTGGTGATCGGGTCCATGGTCGGGGCCGGGGTGTTTTCCCTGCCCCAGCGCTTCGCCGAGGAAACCGGGGTGTGGGGTGCACTGGTCGCCTGGCTGATTGCGGGTTCCGGCATGCTGATGCTGGCTTTCGTGTTCCAGCGGCTGTCCATGCGCAAACCAGCGCTTGATGCGGGGGTCTTCGCCTACGCCAAGGCCGGCTTCGGAAATTACGTGGGGTTCTTCTCCGCAGCGGGTTACTGGGCCAGTGCCTGTGTCGGAAACGTCACCTACTGGGTGCTCACCATGTCCACGCTGGGAGCCCTGTTTCCGCAGCTTGGCGCAGGGGACACCCTCCTCGCCGTCGTGCTGTCCTCGGCCGGGCTGTGGGGATTCTTCTTCCTGATCCGGCGCGGCATCAAAGAAGCCACGGCCATTAACCGGATAGTCACGATCGCCAAGGTTGTTCCCATCCTGGTCTTTGTGCTGTTTGCTGTCTTTCTGTTCGACCCCGCCGTCTTCGCGGGAAACCTTACCGGTGCGGACTATACGGGGCCGCTGTTCGAGCAGGTCAGCAACACGATGCTGGTGACGGTGTTCGTGTTCCTGGGTGTTGAAGGTGCCAGCGTGTATTCGCGCTATGCCCGACGGCGGGAGGACATCGGCCGGGCCACCGTCCTCGGATTCCTGAGCGTCTTTGCCATCTTTGCCTCGGTCACGATCGTTTCCTACGGCGTCCTGCCGATGGAGCAGCTCGCCGAGCTGCGCCAACCATCCATGGCGGGTGTTCTGGAAGCGGGGGTGGGGGCCTGGGGGCTGGTGTTCGTCAGTGCAGGGCTGATCATTTCGGTGATGGGGGCTTACCTGGCCTGGAGCCTGATGGCAGCGGAGGTTCTGTACGTGGCCGCCACGGAGAAGGACATGCCGCGGTTCCTGTCCCGGGTCAGTGAGGACGATGTCCCGGTCAACGCCCTGCTGCTGAGCACCCTGCTCAGCCAGCTGGTAATGGTCATCACCTACTTCTCCGGGGACGCCTTCGACTTCGCACTGGACATGACCGCGGTCCTGACGTTGTTTTCCCTCCTTTTCGCGGCCCTATACGCCCTCAAGCTCGGTTGGAGCGGGGAAACGTATGAAGGAGCCCCGAGCCGCACCCGGCGGGGCGACCTGGCCATTGCCGTCATTGCCACCATTTATTCTGTGTTTCTGGTCTATGCCGCCGGGCTGCCCCTGGTGCTGCTTTCGATGATCTTCTACGCCCCCGCCACAGTCCTGTTTGTGATCGCACGCCGTGAACAAGGGCAGCACGTTTTCCGGGGAGGGGAGCTTATCCTTTTCCTTATTACATTGGCCGGAGCCGTCGCAGGCGTGCTCGCCCTGGCCCGGGGCTGGATAGCGCTCTGAGCAGAGGGCGTGCCGCGTCCAGCGGTTTGCACCCGAAGGTGGGCAAGCTGCGCAAGGTTCTGGTCTGTGCCCGGGTCTGACCCACGAACGGCTCCCGCCGACCAACCGTGAAGACCTGCTGTTCGACGACGTCATGTGGGTGGATCGCCCAGCGCGACCACGCGGACGTCGTCGCCAAGATGACCAGCCGCGGCGTCGACGTCGTCGAACTCCACGACCTGCTGGGCCCGACCCGGGTACCTGCTGCCGCCGCTATGAATCTTCTACTGGCCGGCCCGGCACGACGTAATCCTGCTGATGCAGGCCATCCATCTGTTCCATCCGGACTCCGAACGCCAGCAGTGGGACAGCGCGAACAACGCCGTCGCCCTGTAACCCGGCGTGGTGCTCACCTATGACCGCAACACCCAGACCAACGCGGCCCTGCGGAACGCCGGCGTCGAGGTCATCCCGATTGTCGGGGCCGAACTCGGCCGGGGCCGCGGCGGCGGGCACTGCATGACCTGCCCGATCATCCGGGACGGGATCGACTAACAACGACTGGGGCGTGAGGAGACCTCACTGGGCAGCAAAGTCAGCCGATCTCCGGGATTCTAGCCTGCAAGGCGGAATGCACAGCCCTCAAGTGTGAGGCCAGCAGCATATGTTGGGACGTCGACGCTAAAGCGGGGTGCGGTGCTGACGAAGTTGTTTTGGATGATGTTGCCCTGGGCGTCGGAGACTTCCCAGTAGCAGTTGGTGACCTTGTCCAGGACCGTTTCCCACGTGCCTGGTTGGATGTCGATGCCTACGAGATAGTGTCCGGACGCTACCTGCCGCCCTTCCTCCGATGCCAGTTTGGATGCGTCCTCTGCGGCGACAAGAGTTCTGCCATATGCAAGGGAAGCTTCAATCGCGGTTGCCTTGGGGTGGTTGGGGCAAAGCATGTAGGCCCCCTCTAATTCTTTGGCCTGCATCGCGGTGAAGACCTTATCTATGGGAGGCCCGCTGAGAACCGTGCACAGAGAGTAGAGGCTATCCAACCCTTCCAGTCGGTAATCGGCTGCTTCAATAGCTGCCAGTTCAAGTTCACTCGGTATGCCCTCGGACTGCGTCCCGTAATGGCAGTCGGTTAAGGGAACGGGTTGGTCCCATACTTCCTCAAGCGACTCGAATTGGAGCACTTTTCCGTTGACCAGGCAGCCGTAGGTGATTGCGATGGAAGTACTCGTTGGCGAGGGGGTCGGCGAGGAAGACGTCCTTGGTGCCACAGATGGGGATACCTTCGGGGCGACGGGCGCTGTGGTTTTCGCTTGCAAAGCGGTGGCAGGGTTCGGTTCCGTTGGACTGTTACGACCCAACGCAAAACCTGAAACCAGAGCGACCAGCAGAACGACGAGCAGCGCTCCCACCCAAAACAGGTACTTCTTATTCAACTTTCCCCCACAGATTTGATTCGGAGATCAATCTACCCTGCCTACCAGCACCGTTCACCACCTTGATTATCAAGATGCGGCACGCCGTCATACCGGCGTCGAGGTCATCCCGAATGTTGGGGCCGAACTCGGACGCAGCCGCGGCGTTTCCATCCGCAGCCTTACTGGCCGAGATGTTTCGCCAGTGAAGGACCACTGCGGCAATGATTAGCGGGACGTGGATGGCGGGGAGATTTCTGGCCAGCCATTGCGGGAGATAGATGTCGGTGACAGATCCGGTACTGTCTCCGAGATCTCGTGCCACCGCCGTAAGCGGACAATGAAATCCGTTGGAGGTGAAGACTAAGGTCTCCGCGGCTACCACCGTGGCCGCGATGCCTACGGTCTGGTCGGACCGCTTCCGGACGCCGCTGACCAGTACATAAAGCATGCAGCCCTCGATGGTGACCCACGCGAACGTGTGAAATGCCTTCACCGCTCTAAGTAACCCGCCGCGTTTATCCATGCCTCATTGTCGCGCCCGCTCTCGGGAAAGGACCCTAGGTATAGCACCCCTCGGTGGTCTGTGATGGTGGCTACCGGCGACGACGACGGCGGCCCGGTGTGGGTGCCGCCGTCGCCATCGACGACCCGCCGCTCCCGGCGGGGCGGAACCAAAGCATCCCTCCTACTTCTCGCAGAAGGCCGCATCCACGGTTGTCATGACGGACTTGTAGTGTTCCAACATCTGCTCTTCGTTGGACGGATCGCCGATGCCCCCGGGAAGTGAAGTCACGGCCACGGTGAAGGCGGTGCCGTCCTCGGCCACTCCGTTGCGCGTCTCGTAGCCGTGGATGTCTCCGCCGTGGCCCCAGATATCGCCGCCGCAGCTCAGCGGATGGCTCTGCAGACCGAGCCCGTATTCCGAGCCAGGCCAAAGGCTTTCCTCGTCGGGTACGGGTACCGTCTTCTGCATTTCGCTCATCGACTCTTCGCTGAGCAGACGGCCGTCGAGTGCAGCCCGGGTGAACTCGTTGACGTCGCTGGGGCTGGCGATGATCTGCCCCGCCGACCAGGCCCAGGAGGGATCCAGGGTGGTCACATCGAACCGTTTGCCGTCGGCCTCCATGTGGTACCCGGACGGATGGTCGCCCCGGAAACCCTGCTCACCCACGGTCGGAAAATAGGTGTGCTGAAGGTCGAGGGGTTCGATGATGCGTTTTGTGATCTCCTCAGAGAGGGGACGCTGCGTCACCTTCTCCACGATCAGCCCCAGCACGACGTAATTGGTGTTGGAGTATTCCCAGCGTTCCCCCGGGGCGAACTGCGCCGGATGCGCAAGGCCAAGATCGAGCAGGTCCCGGGGCGACATATAGGCGTGTTGAATCTTCTTGATGTCGACGGCAAGTTCATCCGAGAACTCGGGCAGCCCGCTCGTGTGCTGCAGCAGCTGCCGGACGGTGATGTTCGCGCCGTCGATCCCTTCGCCGCGGACGAGCCCGGGCAGGTACGCCTCGACGGGAGCATCGAGCTCCACCAGTCCCTGCTCCACGAGCTGCAGCACGGTGACGGCGGTGAACGTCTTCGTGTTGCTGCCAATGCGCACCTCCCCGTCGACCGGTACGTCCTCGCCGGTCTCGACGTTTCCCACGCCGGAAACGTAGTCATCGTGGCTGCCGTCCGGGTGCGTCACCGAGGCCAGCGCGGCGGGAAAGCCGCGGTCGACCAGGCCGTCCAGCTGGTCCTGGACCACCACCGCGTTGCCGGCAGCAGCGGTGGGGGAGTCGGTGGCATCAGCGGCGACAGAGCCGATGCCCCACCACGCACCGGCGCTTATGGCGCCGGCCGCCAGCAGGCCCGTCGCTGCGAAGCCCAGGGTCCGGTTTAGCGACGACGGCGTCTTGGTTCCGCCCGGGGTTGTCGCGGGTTCTGTTTCGTAGGACATGGTGGCGTTCCTTCCGTTGCGAGGGAGGGCACGTGGTGCTCCTGGTCCCTCTGGCTAGTGGTTACCACCAGCCTTCCCGGAGGCGGGTCCCGGCGCCCCAGACCTGCGAACAGGATGCGGACTGTTCTTGCGGATAGGGCGCCGGCAGCGTTCCCACGCTTACGCTGAAAAAATGCTTGAATCTACCTCACCAGCCAGTCATGGGCATTCTGAAAGAACTTTTCGGCCTGAGGTAAATGGAAATGATGCGATGCTAAAGATTTCGGCCCAGCCCCGGGCCCGCAATGCGCTGTGGGATTTGCTACCCATAGTGCTCATTGTGTTGCTGGCACTTGGTTACGTGTTCGGGGTCCTCGCGTTCGAACCCGATGCGCTGGAAGGTCCCGGAGATTTCCTGCCGGTGGTCTTGATGCTCGCCCAGGCCGTGTTCCTGCTCGCCCGGCACCGCTTTCCGGCGGGGGTGCTTCTGGCAGTTGTTGCGCTGGACGCCCTCACGCTGGTGTTTTCCTCCGGCGAGGTGGGCACCGGCACCATTGCGGTGATGGTCGCGGTGTACACCTACGTCCGCGCAGCCAGCGGCCGGAGGCGTTACCTGGTACCGGCGGGACTTGCCGCGGCCGACGTCGTCGTCACGATGTTCGCCGTGCAGAGCAGCGCCGTGGTTCCACCCGAGCTGATCCCCACGTTCGCCGTGGCACGCACCCTGCTGGTCTTTGGGCTTGGCGTGGGTGCCGCGGAAATCCTTGGCGGCAGGGCACGGCTTCTGGAGGCGCTCCGCGAGCGGGCGGAGGCTGCCGAACGCGAAAAGGAACACCGGGCCGAGGAAGCGGTCCTGCGTGAGCGGACCCTGATGGCCCGGGAACTGCACGACGTCGCGGCCCACCACCTGACCGGCATCATCGTCAGCGCCCAGGCGGCGCATGCCCTGCGGACCTCCGATCCCGAGAAATCCGGAGAGTACATCCGCCAGGTGCAGGGTGCCGCGAGGACAACCCTGGATAACCTCCGGCAAACGGTGGGGCTCCTGCGGGCCGACGCCGAAGGGGAGCTTGCCCCCGTAGCCTCACTGGAGAATCTCCCTACCCTGGTGGCAGAAGCATCAGCAGCCGGCGCCGACGTCGCCTTCGAAGAGTCCGGCACGCCTCGCGATCTCCGGCCGCTGGCAGGCATCGCGGCGTACCGGATGGTGCAGGAATCCCTCGCCAACTCACTTCGCCACGCTCCCGGTGCAGCCCGCGCAGTGCGGGTGGACTACGGGCCGACGTCGGTGCGGCTGACGGTGAGCAACGATCCGCCGCGGGCAGGTGCGCCGCGGGCAATGGACAAGCAGGGTTCGCGTGAAGGGTACGGTCTGATCGGCATGGCCGAACGTGCAGCGCTAGTCGGCGCAACACTTCGCACGGGGCCCGACGAGAACGGCGGCTGGGTCAACAGCCTGGTCATTCCGGACGACAACACCTACGACGACAAACCCTTCGAGGACAACAAATGACGATCACCGTAGCCATCGCCGATGACCAGGCCATTGTCCGTGCCGGACTTCGGGTCATTTTGGAAACCAGCCCGGACATCGAGGTCGTTGGCGAGGCATCCGACGGACACGAAGCGGTGGAGCTGGTGCGCGCAAAACGTCCCGACGTGATCTGCATGGATATCCGGATGCCGGGCCTCGACGGCATCTCTGCGACGCGGACCATAACCGCCGATCCGCAGAACACCACAGGTGTGCTGATGTTGACCACCTTCGAACTCGATGATTATGTCTTCGGAGCCCTCGAAGCCGGCGCCTCCGGATTCCTGCTGAAAGGCGCCGACGAGGAGTCGCTGCTGGACGCGATCCGTTCCGTCGCCCGTGGGGATGGGACACTCGATCAGCGGTTGACCCGCCGCGTCCTGGTCGAGTTCGCAAACCGGACCGCCGGGCCGCGCCGCCCGCCGACGTCACCGGCGGTGCCGCTCACCGCCCGGGAAACAGAAATCCTGACGCTGTTGTGCGAAGGGCTTTCAACCTCGGAGATCGGTGAACGGCTCTTTGTCGAGTCAACCACCGTCAAATATCACGTGGCAGGAATCCTGACGAAGACGGGCGCGCGGGACCGGCTGCAGGCCGCGGTCTGGGCCTTCCGGAACGGTGTTGTCTCCGTTCCCCGCTAATCAGCACCATCACGATCAGCGCCCCAAAGAAAACTAGCGCCCCATCACCTTCCGCAGCTCGTCGACAATGCGGGTGGCCCGGTCATCGTCCCCGGATTCCATCCAGTTGGTAATAAACGCCATGCTGAGGTCCAGTCCGGGCTCGGCAAAGGCCACCTGGCCGCCGGCGCCGTCGTGCCCGAACCCGTCCGCCGAGACGTATCGCCGCGCACCGGAATCCAACTGGAAGCCGGCGCCCCAGCGTGGCCACGGAGCAGGTGCAGGAAACACGGGTGCTCCTTCACTGCGGACCTCGGTGGCCCGTTTGAGCACCACCGGGTCCAGCCGGCGGGTGGCGGCGGTGTCATGGATGGCGGATGACCAGGCGGCGGACAAACCGCGGGCCGTGGCAACAGCTCCGGCCCCTGGGAACTCCGCAGCCCTGGCATCGGGACGGTTGAAGCCTGCGTCCGGACCCACCAGCTCCTGGGGGAACGCATGTCCCAGCGTCATCGCGGCACTGGGCCAGTCCGGTTCGCCGGGCCAGCTTGCCGCCTGCTGCGCCCGGACGGACTCGAGCAGGCTTTCCGCTGCTTCACTGTGGGCAATGTCCGTCTGGCGCTCCACCGGCACACCGAGGTGCAGCTCAGCGCCCAGCGGACCCGCCAGCGTTTCGGCGAGGTGCTGGCCCGGCATCTTTCCGGTGACGCGGCGGATGATTTCGCCGCTGAGCCAGCCGTGCGTCAGCGCGTGGTAGCCGTAGCCGGAGCCGGGCTCCCACAGGGGTTCCTGCTCTGCAAGCAGGACCGTCATGGTCTGCCAGTCGAGGGCTTCCGCCAGCCCCACAGGTGTCCGGAGGGCCGATACTCCCGCACGGTGGGAGAGCGCGTCACCCACGGATACCGCACCTTTGCCGTGGGCACCGAACTCCGGCCAGATATCGGCGAGCGGCATGTCGTAATCCAGCTGCCCGGCCTCGACCAGCCGGGCGATGAGCAGGGACATGATCCCCTTGGTGCAGGAGAAGACCACCGTGGACGTGTCGCTGGTCCACGGGCTGGAGCTGCGCGCGTCTGCCACCCCGCCCCACAGGTCAACCACCAGCTGGCCCTGATGGTGCACGGCCAGTGCCGCACCCATCCGCGGCCGTCCCTCGAAGGCAGCGGCAAAGGCATCCCGCACCGGCAGGAAGCGTTCGTCCGCTGTCCCGTGGACCGCGCTCATGCGCTGACCTCGGTCCGGGCGAACGAAAGGGACCCGTCCGGCGCCCATTCCAAGGGCAGGGGGTCAGAGATCCCGCCGATGAAGGTGCCCTCGCTGTCGACGTTCTCAAACGCCAGCAGCGCCCAGTCGCCGGTCCTGGTGCGGACGGCACGTCCGGCGTAGAGATCTTCGGTGGTCAGCTGCACGGCGGAGGCGACGTCGAGCGGGCTGTCCAGCACATCGGTATCCAGAGGCAGCGCCCAGATCCCGCCCTGGACTCCGTCAGCCTTCCGCCGGCCGGCCAGATGGTCGGTGTCGCACGAAAACAGCAGGACGGGCCGGTCGTCGATGGTCACCAGCTGGATCACCTCGAGATGGGCGAACCCGGCACCCGGTTCGCTCAGGGGAGGCTGCACCGTCCAGTGCTGGAGGTCGGTAGACGTGGCGTGACCGATGACTCCGCGGTCCCGCCCGGAACCGGTCCGCGACCGGGCGGTGAGGAGCATGTGCCAGAGGCCGGCGGAATCCCGGTGGATCCAGGGGTCCCGCCAAGCTTCCTCGTGCCAGGTGTCGTCGGCGAGGGTTTCGTACCAGCGGGGATCGGCAGAGAGGGAACCCGTCTGCTTGGTCCACGTCACGAGGTCGGTGGAGACGGCCCGGCCGACCGTTTCCACATTGGTGACCGTATCGGCGGACAGGAAGCGGGTGCCGGTGTAGAACATGTGCCACGAACCATCGTCGGCCTGGACCACGCTGCCGGTCCAGGTGGCGCTGCCATCAAAGTCGGCTGCCCCTCCCGGTTCAAGCACAACGCCGTGGTCGACCCACCGCTGGAGGTCCGCGGAGGTGGCGACGCCGATGCGCGCGTTCCGGTGGCGAAGGTGGGGATCCAGCAGGGATTTCGGCGCGTGGAGGTAGTAGAGGAAATCCTCGACGCCGTCGTTGGCGTGCCAGAAATCCCAGACCCAGTGGTCGGTACGGGTGAAGCCCATGGTGCGGATCCTTAGATGGGTAAGAGGTGCAAGGTCAGCCCTTGACGGCGCCCTGCAGCAGGGCGCGGACAAACTGACGCTGGAAGATGAGGAACACCACGATGGCCGGCGTGATGATGAGCAGTGCTCCTGCGTTCAGGAGGGGGATGCTCAGGGAATACTGCCCCTGGAAGAAGGTGAGCGCTCCGGCCACGGTCCGGTCCAGCGGGTCGGCAATAAGCACCACCGGCAGCAGGAACTGGTTCCAGGTCCAGAGGAACAGGAGGATGGCCAGGGCCGAGAGTGCGGGCAGGGCGAGGGGGAGCTGGATCTGCCGGAACTCCTGCAGGACCGACGCCCCGTCCACGCGGGCGGCTTCGGACAACTCGCGGGGCACATTGATGAAATGGGCCCGCATCCAGAAGACGCTGAAGGGCATAAACAGCCCCAGGAGGGGGAAGATCACGGCCCAGGGCGTATTGAGGGTGCCCAGGGACTGGGACTGGTAGTACAGGGGGATGATCAGCGCCTCGAACGGGATGGTCAGTCCTGCAACGAAGAAAATCAGGACCGCCCGGCCGCCCTTCGGGGCCAGCGCTCCGAGGGCATACCCCGCGAGGGTAGCGATGAGCATGGACGCAGGCACCACCCCCAGGACGATGAACGCGCTGGAGGTCATGAGCCGCCAGACGTTCCCCACCTCAAAGGCCGTAACGAAGTTGCCCCACTGCGGATCGGTGGGCCAGACGATGCCGGTGGGATTCCGGTCCGCCGGCTGCAGCGCCGCAGACAGCATGCTGATCAGGGGAAGCAGGGTCAGGATCAGCGCCGCCGCAAGCAGCAGCCGGCCGAGTATCAGTTCACTGCGGCTGGTACGCATCAGTCGTTCACTTTCGAAAGTCGCTGGATGGGAAGGACCACGAGCAGGACCAGGACCATAAGCACAATGCCGAACGCGGAGGCCAGGCCGACGTCGCTCTGCGTAAATCCGATCCGGAAGATCGAGATGCCCGGGACCAGGGTGGTCCGGCCGGGGCCGCCCTGCGTGGAGGTGTAAATGATGTCGAAGCTGCTCAGGGCGGCAATGATGGTCAGCGTCGCGAGGACGGCGATTTCCTGCCGCAGCCCCGGCAGCGTCACGGTGAAGAACTCCCGCCACCAGCCGGCACCGTCCAAACGGACGGCCTCATAGAGCGACGAGTCGATCTTTCCGATGCCGGTCAGCAGCAGCACTGTGCACAGCCCGGTCAGGACCCATGAACCGATCAGCCCGACGGCGGGAAGTGCCGTGCCGTAGTCGGCCAGCCAGGACCGGGTAATACCGCCCAGGCCGACGGCGCTGAGGAACTGGTTGACCGTGCCCGTCTGCGCGTACATCCACGACCAGGCAATACCGGCCGCGGCAAGCGGCACAATCTGGGGGAGGAAGAGGATGGTCTGCGCGGCGGAGGACAGCAAACCCTGGCGCATCGACCGGATCAGGCTGGCCAGGATCAGCCCCACGCCGATGGGTATAAGGGTGAAGTAAATGATCAGGGTCAACGCGTTCAGGATGGAGCCGAGGAGCTCGGGGTCCGTGACGACCTGGAGGTAGTTTTCCAGTCCCGCGAAGGTGGCGACCCCAACGCCGTTCCAGTCGTAGAACGAGTACTGCAGTCCCATGCCAAGCGGAACGACGACGAACCCGACGTACACGGCGAGAGCTGGAAGGAGCATCAGCCAGGCCACGTAGCCTGCCCGGCCCGGCCGTTTGCGTTTTCCCTGCTTGACGGCGGCCGCAACCGGCCCTGCCGGCGTCGAACCTGCGGCTGTGGTCTCGTCACGGCCGGCGGAGCGGCGTCGGACAGGACGGGTGGCGGCCTTCTGCATTAGTCGCTCACTTCGCTCTCGTAGAACTTCTGCACGCGGTTGACGAACTCTTCACCGCTGATCTCGCCCGTCACCAGCAGCTGCGACTCGGGAATGATGGAGCCGGAGTAGATGCCCGCCGTCGTGTTGGACATGAAGTCGACCTGGCCGTTTTCCTCACCAACCTGGGCAGCCATCTCCAGCGCCGAGGCGATCAATGATCCTTCCTCCACGGTGGGCTGTTCCAGCGCGGGATCCCCACCGGGGGATGCTCCGGTGACGTCGGAAATGATCTGCCGGGCTGCCGGGTCCGTGTGGATCCAGTCGAGGAAGTACGTGGTGGTATTCAGGTCATCGGAGCCTGCCGCTACGGAGAACGAGTTGGCAGCGCCCATGGCAACGTGGTCACCGCCCGCTTCGACCGGCGGGACCAGGAAGAAGGAAACGTCGTCGCCCAGGGCCTTCTGGTAGTTGGCAGCCTCCCAGTTGCCGTTGAAGGTAAACAGGCCGTCGCCTTCGGAGAACCGGCTGACGAAGGTGAAGTAATCGATGGCGTTGATGTCGGAGGGGAAGTAGCCCTTGTCGGCCCAGGTGCGGATCACTTCTGCGCCCTGGATGTTGCCTTCGGTGGCGTACGAGCTGCCCGGTTCGTTGAACATCCAGGAGAGGAATTCGTCCTTGTCCGCGTACTGGTTCATGGCCGCCTGAATGGCAAAGTTCACCACGCCGTCCTTGTCGCCGGCCATGATGGGCTGGACTCCGCCGGCCTTCGCCGTGGCAAGATCCTCTTCGAGCTCGGCCATGGTCTGCGGGGGACCATCAATGCCCAGCTTCTCGGCAATGGCGGTGTTCATAAAGATGCCGGTGACGCTGTAGCCCAGACCCACCTGATACAGGGGACCGGATCCACGCGTGCCCTCGTCATTCATGCGCAGGGGTGCCAGCTGCGATTCCGGCCAGGCATCCCATCCGTAGGCCTCGGCGTACGGATCCAGGTTTGCGAGCAGCCCATCACGTGCAGTGTCGCCGATGGTGGGCAACCGGATCAGGTCCGGCGGATTGTCTCCGGCAAGCAGCTTGGGGGCGTTGGCCGTGAGGTTTTGGAAGGTGTCCCGGGTGACCTCAAAGGTGACGTTGGGGTGCTGTTTGGTGAACTCCTCCGCCAGTTTGTCCGTGACGGGGAATCCTGTTTCGTCAGCGATCGTAATCGTGACGTCCTCAGAGGTCAGCTCGGTGCTCACCTCGACGCTGGCATCGGAGGAATCGGCAGCCGGTCCGCTGCTTCCCGGAGCGCATCCGGCGAGGGTGATGCCGGCGGCGGCCATAAAGGCAGCTACGGCAACTGGTCGACGGCGCCCCGGGCGCTGCAGTAATGAATTCATGCTTGACTCCTTTGTCAATGATTCTGGTGGCTGTCGGTATGCCGTGTGCTAAATCCATTCAGCACTACACAGCCTGCTGCCTATTCGTCAATTGCGCAAGTGAATTTGTGGAGTCGTTTTAGAGAGTTAGCATCAAGCAGGAGGAAATATGACCACCAAGCGTGTGACGCTTGCCGACGTCGCTCGTCGGGCAGGTTTGTCGTCTTCCGCTGCGTCCATGATTCTTAACGGCCGTCCGGATACCAGGCTGTCCAAAGACGCCCATGACCGGGTCAACCGGGCGGCCGCCGAGCTGGGTTATCGCCCGAATGTCGCGGCGCGCAGCCTGCGGATAGATAAAACGCAGACCATCGGATTTGTTTCGGACACCGTTGCCACCACGCGTTTCGCGGGCGGGCTCATCAAGGGAGCTTTGGCTGCAGCCGAGCAGGCGGGCCATGTCATTCTGCTGGCCGAAACAGGCGGGGATCCCGCACGCGAAACCCAGGCCATTGCCGCGCTGCTTGACCGGCAGGTGGATGGAATTGTTTTTGCCACCACGCGGGCCCGTGAACTGTTCATTCCCGACCTGCCGGGAAGCACACCGGTAGTGCTGCTCAATGCCATCAATGAGCACTATTCGACGTCGGTCCTGCCCGACGAGGAGCGTGGAGGCCGTGCGGCGGTCTCGCTGCTCGCGGATGCCGGCCACCGGACGGGCCTGGTGCTCATAGGCCATAACGAATTAAAGGAACGGGACGTTTTCCGGTCAACGACTGTTGCCCGCCGACTGAATGGAATCCGGGCGGAAATGAAAGATAGGGGACTGTCTTTTGCGCGGGAGGAATCCATTTGGGACTGGGAACCGCACACCGGCTACGCCGCGGTGAATGCCCTTCTGGAGGAGATGCCGGATGTCCGGGCGCTGGTCTGCCTGAATGACCGGCTGGCCTTTGGGGCGTATCAGGCACTCACCGAGCGGGGCCTGAAGGTGCCTGAAGATGTTTCGGTGGTGTCCTTCGACAATGACGAAATTGCCTCCTATCTTCGCCCCGGCCTGACGACCGTAGGGCTTCCCCATGAGGAAATGGGCGCAAGGGCGGTTTCGCTGCTCCTGGAGGGAGAAGCGCACGGCGAGCACCTCATCGAAATGCCCGTCATTATCCGTTCGTCAATTCAGTCGGTGGAGCGCTGACCCTGATATTCGGACCGCACCGTTTCCCCGGATTCCGGGGTGCTCCGGGCGCGGCCGACGACGCCGAGCCCGCTGATCCCGCACGCTGCCGCGGCAACGGCGAAGGCCAGCCCGTAGCCGCCTAGTTCAATGATGGTTCCCGTCAGGGCTGACCCGGCCGCCTGCCCGAGGATGAGACTGATAAACAGCACCGATGTGCCGGCAGCACTGCTGGCTGCCGCCTGTCCCGCCCAGATGATGAGGACTGACGTCGCGGCGGTGTACGCGAGTCCGAACAGTGCGGCGGTGGTAAATGAGATCGTGATGCTCCCCGGCGCGAAGGCCATGGCGCCGGTGGCCGCCCCGGTGGCCAGCACCGTGACCGGCCAGGTAAGCCGGATCGAATGCCGGGCCAGCCAGGGGGCGGTCAGCACAGCAGCAGCACCGCCGACGCCGAGGGCAATCCAGGCGCCGGCAGAGAGTGCGACGGGCATCCCGCCGGAGTCTTCGAGCAGGGTTCGGCCGTAGACCCAGATTGCAGCGCAGCCGATGCCGAAGACGAAGGCAGCAAGGATCGGCCGCAGCAGTCCACGCAGTCCCAGGCCACGCAGTCCCCGTTCCGCTCCCAGCCGCGGAGCGGGTTGGGTGCCGTTTTCCCGGGCGGCGCCGTCGTCGTCCCGGCTTTCAGTGTGGCCCCTGCCTGATCGCGAGACGTCGGCCCGCAGCACCCCGACCATTCCGGCCACCGCGATCACGGCAATGAGTGCCCAGGCCAGCCGCCACGAGGACCCGAGCGCCAGCGCGAGCAGCCCGGCTGCCACGACACCGAACCCGGTCCCGGAGTTCACCACCGACTGCCGCTTTGCCGCGTGGATCGGTTTCGTATTGCGCTGGACGAGTTCCACCAGCGCGGGGGAGGCGAAGCCCGCACCCATTCCGGCCAGCAGCACCGCGGCGGCAAAAATCCCCGTGGATGGAGCGGCCGCAATCCCCGCGGAGCCGACTGCCGCCGTCGTGCCCGCCAGGACCGTGACCAGCCGGGGATGCCGCGGCGCATAGACAAACCCCAGCCCGGCGGAGACGCAGTAGATCACCGAGGCGCCGGAGGCGAGCAGTCCGCCGACGGCCGGCGTTAATTCAAAGGAGGCCGAGAAGGCCGGCAGGAACAGGCCGTAGCCCAGCCGGGCCAGCCCGTAGGTTGCCGCGATGAGGGTCACGGCGGCAACCGCGAAGAGCGGTCCGGCGGTGGAGACTGAAGGCTGTAACGGTCGTTTCATTGAAACGTACGTTATATGGTGGACCCATGGTTGGACAACCCAGTGCACGTGAGCGTCTGCTCGACGCCGCCGAAGAGCTCGCTTTTACCCGCGGTGTCGCGGCGACGCCGGTGGACCGGATCCTTGAGCGCGCCAACGTCTCTCCGGCGACGCTGTATGCGCACTTCGGCAACAAGGAGGGGCTGATTGCGCAGGCGCTGCGCCGCCGGCTGGAGAACTGGGACGCGGCCTGGCAGCTGGAAATCGATGCGGCCGCCACCGACCGGGACCGGTTGCTGGCGGTGTTTCCTGCCCTGACGAGCTACCGGTCGGGTGCCTCCGCCGCCCGCTGGTGCGCCGCGCTCGGCGTGGCGGCGGAAACCGTCGAGCCGGGCCGTGAGCTCGCCGAAACCCTGACGCAGGACACGCAGCTGCTGACGAGCCGCTTCCGGGAACTCGCGGTGCCCGTCGTCGGCGCGGATTCGGCGGACGCGGTGGCGGGCCACCTGCTGCTGATCTTCACCGGCGTCCTGGGCATGCTCCTCCGGGGCGTCTCACCGGAGGACGCGGCGGCCATCGGCCGGGCCACGGCGGGGTTCGTCATTGACGGGTTCGGGCCGTCCCGTCCTGGCGCGTAGTTCCGGGCATTCCTGACTTCCTGCTCGTTCCTGATTTCCCGCCCGTTCCGGACTTTCCGTTCTTCCCGCCCGACGACGGCGGCACCCCCTTGCGTGCCGGTGCCTCGCCGGGGCTGAGGTACTCGACGTCGCGCCGTCCGTCCGTGAGGATCCGCAGGTCCTCGTCCAGGTTTCGTCGCAGCTCCATCAGTGCGAACTGGTACCGCCCGGGATCAGCGGCAACATCGCGCAGATAGCGGTTACAGGCCGCGGACATACGCATCAGGACCTCGGTGGCGGCGGAACCGAGGGAGAGGTGCGCCAGCGTCTCCATCAGGTTTTCCCGCAGGTCCTGCACGGCGGACCGGTGCCGGGCTTCCATCGGTCCGGCCGCCGAAGGCTGCGGCGTGATCGGGGCCAGCGTCCGTTTCAGGTGCAGATAGGTGACCAGTTCGTTGAGTGCCCGGGATTCCTCACGCCGGCCCAGATGCCGTTTGGCCAGCCAGCCGGCGGCGAACCCGAACAGCACCCCGAGGAGCGGCCAGAGCACATTGATCCAGTCCATTCGTGCCTCCCGCTTGATGCGCCGATCTGCAGGCAGGTTATGGTGCGGTTCCGGGTTCGACCAGAGGGGAGCGGCAACAGGCCAGCCAGGAGCAGTTGGAAGCAGTTTCCAGAACCCCCTAGATGTTGCCCTTGGACCCGCCTAGCGTGGATGCCAAGGGCACGTCCGTTCGGGCAGAAACACGGTGACTGACCACGGACCGCCCCACCAGAAGCCAGCTGGGTCCGCGGACCCGGGGGAGGCTGGCACGGCACCACCCTGCTGAGGCACCATGTCCCACGAACCAACACCAGCAGCAGCTCCCTCCAGCCCGTTTCCGCCGGAGCGAAGTCCCGGGATTTCCACCCCCCGCTCTGCATGGTTGGTCGTGGGTTTGGCCGCTGGACTGTTGTGGGTCGCGGCCCTGCAGGGCAGCTTCGGCGTCGTTATGTGGATGCTCGCCTCCGGATCACTGCTGGTGTTCACCGCGTTCTATGCGCTGGGTTTCCGGCGCCGCACCTGGGCCGGCCTCGAGACGGTGGAACAACGGAAGTTTGCCCTCGGGCTAGGTTCCGTGGTGTTGGTGGTCGGAATCGTTACGGCTGTTGTGTCCACACCGCAGCCGGTCGCCGGCCGGATCAGCGCGGACGCCGAAGGTCTCCGGCCACGGCCGGATCTCTTCTCCCTCCCGACGACGCCGCCCCCCGGGTCCGTGCTCCAGGTCCCACTGACGTCCGGTTCGGGTCAGGAAGTCAAAGAGGATTCGCCAAGAGACGGGTCAGGCAGCTATGCGCTGCTGGGGGAGGTGTCCCAGATGGAACCGGAGGATGCGCTCACCGGCACACCGTGCGCCGTGGCGGGAAGCACCCGGACGCAGGGTCAGGTGGAATACCGGTGCACCCGCAACTCCGCGGGGGATCTTGCCTGGCTCGAGGCCGCTTCCGCCCAGCAGTTGGTTGAGGAACGGATGGCCGAAAGCCAACGGGCGGAAGCCGCCCGTCAGGAGGAACGGGCACGCCAGGCCGAAAACGACGCCCGGCTGGAGCAGGAAAAAGCGGAGCAACGGGCAGCGGAAGAACAGACCCGCGCGGAGCGCGATGCTCCGGCACCGCAGCCACCGGCCCAGCCGAACGAGCCACAGCCGCCGGCGGACAACCCGCAGCCCCCGCCGGTCGAGCCACCTGTCGGACCGCCGGTGGAACCCCCGCCGGAACCACCCACGGAGCCGCCCACGCCGCCACCGAGTCCCGACCCGACGGTTCCGCCCCCGGATCCGCCTACTCCTCCCGGCCCGCCGGACCCGCCGGTTCCGGGCACTCCGGAACCGGACATTCCGGTCATTCCGCCGGAATTCCCCGTACCGCCGTCCCCGCCGGGACGGGAGCGCCCGGTCCAGCCGCCGTCGTCGTTCGCACCGCCGTCAGCTACACCCGAAGCCACCGAGGCTGCCGCCGAGCAGGTACTGCCGGCCGCCCGGTAACCAGGACCCCGGAAACCACCAGAACCCGCCTACCGGAACGCGGAAATTCCGGTGATGTGCTGGCCCAGGATCAAGGTGTGCACCTCGTCGGTACCTTCGTACGTGCGTACCGATTCGAGGTTGTTGGCATGCCGCAGCGGTGCGTAGTCCAGCGTGATGCCGTTGCCGCCCAGGATGGCCCGGGCCTCGCGGCAGATCGCGATGGCTTCGCGCACGTTGTTCAGCTTTCCCACGGAAATCTGCACCGGTTCCAGCATGCCGTCGTCCTTGAGCCGGCCGGTGTGGATGGCCAGCAGCACGCCCTTCTGTATTTCCAGCAGCATGTTCACCAGCTTTTCCTGCGTGATTTGGTACGCGGCCAGCGGCTTGTCGAACTGCTGCCGTTCCAGCGAATACGTCAGCGCCGCTTCGTAGCTGTCCCGGGCCGCGCCCATGGAACCCCAGAGGATGCCGTAGCGGGCCTCGTTCAGGCAGGAGAACGGTCCGCGGAGGCCCTTCGCCCCGGGCAGCAGTGCCGAGTTGGGCAGCCGCACGTCCTCAAGGAACACGTCGCACTGGATGGAGGCGCGCATGGAGAGCTTCGGTTCGATCGGTACGGCCGAGAAGCCCGGCGTATCCGTGGGGACGAGGAAACCGCGGATGCCGTCGGCGGTCTGCGCCCAGATCACCGCGACGTCGGCAATCGAGGCCAGCCCGATCCAGCGCTTGGTGCCGCTGAGGACCCAGCCGCCGCCGTCGTGCACGGCGTTGGTGGTCATGCTCGACGGGTCGGAGCCGGCGGTGGGTTCGGTGAGGCCGAAGCAGCCGATCAGCTCCCCGCGCGCCATGCCCGGCAGATACCGGTTCTTCTGCTCCTCGGAACCCCACCGGTGGATCGCGGTCATGGCCAGGGAGCCCTGCACGGAGACGAAGGTGCGCAGACCCGAATCGCCCGCCTCCAGTTCCATGACGGCGATCCCGTATTCGACGGCGGAACGGCCGGGACAGCCGTAGCCCTCCAGATGCATACCGAGCAGGCCGAGAGCGCCGAGCTCCCGCACAATCTCCACCGGGAAATGCGCGTCCTCGTACCAGTCCTTGATGTTCGGGCGGATGCGCTCGTCCACGAAGGTCCGGACCCGGGCACGCAGGGCGAGTTCAGCTTCGCTCAGGAGTCCGTCCAGGCCGAGTACGTCCGACGCCGAGCGGAGGCTTTCGAGGTCCGGACCGGCGTTAGGGGCCGTTGTGGAGGACGGGTCGGACGGCGTCGTGGGCATGCTCATGGTTTCTCCTGCAGCCGCAGCGCCGCGGCGAAACTGGCGGGATGCAAGCTGGACGGTGGTGGTCAGGTCGATGTATTCCAAGTCACATTACTAGTTCCGGCGCAGTACCATTTCCAGCATGACTGAGGCCTATCTCGTGTCCGGCGTCCGCACCCCCGTCGGCCGTTACGGTGGTGCCCTGTCCGGCGTCCGGCCCGACGACCTTGCGGCCCTGGTGCTGCAGGAAGCGGTGGCCCGTGCGGGAGTGAGGTCGGCCGACGTCGACGAGGTGCTCCTGGGCAACACCAACCAGGCCGGGGAAGACAACCGGAACGTGGCGCGGATGGCGGTCCTGCTCGCCGGGTTCCCCGACACCGTCCCCGCGATGACGGTGAACCGGCTCTGCGCCTCCGGGCTCAGCGCGATCATCACCGCCTCACAGATGATCAAGACTGGTGCCGCCGACATTGTGGTGGCCGGGGGCGTGGAGTCCATGTCCCGGGCGCCGTGGGTGCTGGCGAAACCGGAGAAGGCTTTCGCGAAGCCGGGGGAGCTGGCGGATTCTGCCATCGGTGCCCGGTTCACCAACCCGAAGTTCTACGACCTGCCCGGCACCACCTACTCCATGCCGGAAACCGCCGAAGAACTCGCAGCCCGGGACGGGATCTCGCGTGAGGATTCCGACGCGTTCGCGCTGCGCTCGCATGCCCGGGCGCTCGCCGCCATAGACGATGGCCGGTTCAGCGACGAGATCGTGCAGGTGGAAACGAAGAAGGGCGTGGTGAAGACCGACGAGGGTCCACGCCGGGAAACCAGTATCGAGGCCCTGGCAAAGCTGCGGCCCATCGTGCGGTCCGGCGGGGTAGTGACCGCCGGGAACTCCAGCTCGCTGAACGACGGCGCGTCGGCCGTCGTCGTGGCCAGCGCTGACGCTGTCCGCCGGCTCGGGCTGAATGCGCGGGCGCGGATTGTCGACGGCGCCTCCGCGGGGGTGGCCCCCGCCGTCATGGGTATCGGTCCGGTGCCTGCGACGCAGAAGGTGCTGGACCGGGCGGGCTGGTCGCTGGGTGATATCGAGGCGGTGGAGCTGAACGAGGCCTTTGCCGCCCAGTCGTTGGCCTGTATCCGTGCCCTGAACCTGGACGAGTCGATTGTGAACCGCGACGGAGGCGCGATTGCCCTCGGGCATGCGCTGGGGTCGTCCGGGTCCCGGCTGACGGTGACGATGCTGAACCGGATGGAACGTGAAGGTGCCTCGAAGGGCCTGGTGACCATGTGTGTGGGCCTGGGTCAGGGAGTGTCTATGCTGCTGGAGCGGGTGTAGGCGCGAGTTAACCCCGTGAATCCCGGCGTGGAATGTCCGGCGCAGAGAACGCTGGCCGTAGGCTTCAGCCCATGACTGCATTGATCTCCCACACGACCTTTGACAGCCTCGATGCCTACGCCCAGTCCGTGTTCTGGGCCCAGGTGCTCGACTTCCGCGAAGATCCGCAGGATCCCAACCAGCCCGACGACGACGAGTGCATGATTTTCTCCGCCGACGGCTCCCAGCGGCTGCTGTTCATCAACGTTCCGGACCGCAAGCAGGTCAAGAACCGGGTGCACCTGGACCTGCAGCCTGCAGAAGTCGGGGGCCGCGACGAGGAGCTTGCACGGCTGCTGGCACTGGGGGCCACAGAAGTGGATGACCAGCGCCGCCCGGATGGAACGGGCTGGGTGGTGCTGGCCGACCCCGAGGGCAACGAATTCTGCATCCTCCGCAGCGAGGCGGAGCGGTCCGCCTGAGGCCGGCGATGCGGCCCCCAGCTCAGCAGTAGGGCAGAGCCCTACCCCCGCACCAGCCCCAGCATCCGCCGGATAATCTCTTCGCCGGCCAGAATCCCGCGTGCCTCGGTGACGTGCAGGTGCGGATCGAAGTAACCGGCGTCGTCCAGTTCCCCGTGCGCGGGGCGGAAGGCGACGTCGGCGCACTCCAGCATCGGGCGGTCCAGCAGGGAGTCCCCGGCAGCGATGATGCGGTCGGCACCGATCCGGCGGGCAACCTCGGCCACGGCCTGCTGCTTGGTCACCGGAGTGGGCACACAGTAGAGCTTGCGGCCCTGCAGGGAGACGGTCCAGCCGCGCGCATCGCACCAGTCCTCCAGAGCCAGCAGGAACTCACCGGGCAGCGCGTCCCGGTCCACAATTGCGTAGGCGAACAGGTCCTCGGCGGAACGCAGCTTCAGAATCCATTCATGGAACTCAGGACGGCCCAGGTAGGCCTCGATCTCGGCAAGCGGCGCGCACCCGGAGGTGAGGAGGCCGCGGACGGAAGCCTGCCAGTC
The DNA here is from genome assembly GCF_030373105.1 of Arthrobacter sp. zg-Y877. Taxonomy (NCBI): domain Bacteria; kingdom Bacillati; phylum Actinomycetota; class Actinomycetes; order Micrococcales; family Micrococcaceae; genus Arthrobacter; species Arthrobacter sp. zg-Y877. The sequence continues at coordinate 438,274 of NZ_JAUCPU010000003.1, read as the reverse complement.
GGCGTCGGGCTCTCCGTGATGGAGGATGACGCCGCCGTTGGTGGTGACCGCGTACTCCGGCGCCGGACCGGGCAGCTGGATGCGCCGGTACTGCGCCACGGTCCGCGTGGTCACCGGGACAAACGCCGCAGCCTCGGCAGCGGAGACCAGCAGCGCCTCGGCGGCACGGGTCATGAAGGACAGCGGCTTACCTTCATAGACCTCGGACACAACCATCGCCGGAGCCAGGGCATCCTCGGTGTTCAGGAACAGCGCGTTGGCGGAATAGATCAGGGTACGGTCCAGGTCGGACGCGAGCATCGTTTTCACGCGTCGGCCCCCGGAACGCCGGCACCGGCGACGGCCCGGCCGTCGGCGCCCACGGCACCGGCGGTGAACCGCGGATGAATCAGGCCGACGCAGCTGAACGGCAGATCCGGCACCTCCTCCACAGGTACGCCACGCTGTTCCGCCAGGAGCAGCACATGCGCCACATCCTCCAGCGCGTCCGGATGCACCAGCACCTTCCACGGCACCCGGCGCAGCAACACGCGGGTGGTCTCGCCGACGCCGGGCTTCACCAGGTTGACGTTGTGGATGCCGTATTCCTCGCTCAGCCGCTCCACCGCCTGCCAGCCCACCCAGGTGGGGGTCCGGTCGGCGTGCACCAACGACGCCGCAGCAGCCTCGGCTTCAGGCCGCACGTCGTCGAAATGGGACTCGATCGCGGTCAGGAAATCCCGGGAGACATCCGCAGTGGCCAGGTGCGCATAGAACTTCGCCCCGTGGAAATCGTGCGGCGCGATGAGGTCCTTGTTGAACACCGTGCGGGACACCAGCCCGGAAACGGTCGAGTTCAGGCAGGCCGACGGAATCAGGTAATCCTCGCGCGTGCCGAACAGCTCCACCGAGTGGCCGGGATCGGCCAGCACCGCGAGCTCGGAGGAGAACCGCACGCCGTCGCTCGCTTCGAACTTCTCCAGCGCCGCGGTCAGCTCGCGGGTGATCGCGCCCTTCCCGGTCCAGCCGTCCACAAACAGGATCCGCTCGGGGGAGTAGGTGCGGGCCAGATAGCGCAGCGCGGTCTCGTCCATGCCGACGCCGCGGACAATGCTCATGGTGTAGTGCGGCAGGTCCAGCCCGTGCATCCGCTGCGCCCAGCGGCGCATCAGAATGCCGATGGGGGTGCCGGCCCGGGCGAGCGACACCAGCACCGGCTCCCGGTTCCGGGCGGCCAGCGCCAGTTCAGTCACGGTGCCGACGGCGGCGGCGACCCGCGGCGCGGAACGCCGCAGCGCCTCTTCGTACAGGTCCTGGTACTGCGCCGACGGCAGGTATTCCATGGGCAGCGACTCAGCGTAGTTCGCCCCGCCGGATTGGATGGCGGCTTCGCGCTCGGCGGTCGGGGCTTCCAGCGCCGCGTCGCGCAGATCCTTCAGCAGCCAGGTCACATCCTCGGGCGCATAGGAGCCAAATTCGGGTCCGGTCAGTGGCACCGCTGCGGGCACGGCGGCCGGTCCCGTCCAGTCCTCCGGCGTGGGGACATCGGCCGGCAGCAGCACAACGACCACGGCGCCGGTCACCGCGCGCAGGGCTTCGGTCACGCTGCCGGGACCGGTGATGGAATTCAGGTCGGTGCCGGGCTCGGGCAGCAGCACAATGCTGCCGAAACCGGTCCCGGCCGGACCGGCAGCAGTGCCAGCGGCAGCAGCACCGTCCGCACCCACGGCGTCCGCACCCACGGCGTCCGGGCCGGCCGCACCCACGGTGTCCAGGCCGGCGCCAGTCCGCCGCGGTCCGACGTTGTAGGCATGCCGCGGCCCGGGGCCGTCCTCGGTCACGTCGTGGCTGGCGAAGGCCACGGCGTTGGCAATTGCGTAGTCCGACCGGTCGATTGGGACGATGGGGGAGCGGGTGGTGGTGGAGAACCGGACGGGTACACCGGGCAGGGCTTCGGCCAGGGCGTTGGCAATGGTCAGCGGCACATGGATAAATTCCTCGCAGCCGAGCACCAGCACCGGCTCCGCGGGATCCGGGAGGGTGGCGGAGATGCGCGAAGCGATGAGGGCCAGTGTCTCGGCGGAAACGGCTCCGGGCAGGGCGGCAGGCAGGGTGCCGAGGTATTCCGACGAGACGCCTGCACGGTTGCCGAAACGGTCACTGCGCAGGCCGCGCGCAGCATCGGAGTAATCCAGGACGGTCACGGGTGCGGGATCGACAACCCCGGGATCGAACTCAGTAGCCTCAACCTGATCCGGGAGTCCGCCGATCAGCTCCTGGGCCCGGGCCAGGAGATCCTCGCCAAGGTCAATGCGGCCGGTACCCAGCGCAACCACCCGGATGCTGCAGCCCAGCTGTTGGGCCAGCTCGTCGAAACGGGCACGGTCGGCGTCGGAACGCAGGTCGATCAGCGACGCCACCACATAGAGCGGATGCTGGGCGGCGGCGTGCAGTTCAGTGATGGTGTTGACGACGGTGGCGCCGGTGCTGAGCTCATCGTCCACCAGCACCACCGGTGCCGGGCTGTTCAACAGTGCCGGGTCCACGGGGAGCAGCCGGTGCGAGGTGGCATGCGAATGCGCTTCCTCAAACGAGCCGTAGGCCACGGCGTCCGCGGGGGCATGCCGGGTGGAATGGATGTAGTAGGAGCCCAGGACGTCGGCCACCAGCCGGCCCAGCCCGGTGGCCGTTTCCGCGTAGCCGACCGTCACCACGTCGGGGTGGGAAATGGGCAGGTCCCACAGCTGTTCTCGGGCATGCTGCAGCCGGGTCCGCGGGGACCGGGCGGCAGCGGAGCGGGCACGGCCAGCGCTGTCACGTCCCGCACTCGTACCCGGCCCGCCGTCGTCGTCCGCCGGCCCGCCGTCGTCGTCCGCGGACCCCGCCCCGCCCTCGAGAGCCGCAGCGAGTTCGACGGCGACGCCGCGCAGCACTGTGCCATCCACCGTGCTGCCCAACGCCGCACCGGCGAGGGTCCCGAGCAGCTCACCGGCGGCCAGGACCACAGCCGGTTCGGTGGGCACGTGCTTGGCCAGCACCCGGGAAACGAGCAGGTGCGCACGCCGCGGATTGCGGCGCAGCGCCAGCCCCACCAGATCCTCCACCGGCAGGAGGGCCGCAGGATCCGAGGTGATCCGCACTCCCAGGGCCTCGTGGACAAATCCGCCGGTCCAGGGGTGCTGGTTCAATTCATGCTCGCTTCCAGAAGATCTACATAGCTGATGTCGGGGGCCGCGACGCCGAACGCGGCAGCCCGGACGAGGGTGGAAGCTGCCCACGCCTGGTGCGGTTTCATTTCGTTCATCTTGTTGCGGTACGGCGACGCCGCGGCGCCGCCCCCGGCCGTGCCGGAAATATGCAGGGCGTCGAGGTACGCCTCGTGGCTGACCACGGACATCGCGTGGACCAGGGGAACATGCGAGGGGTGGATGACCGTCTTGCCGAGCAGACCGTTCGCCTGGTCCAGTTCGATTTCGCGGATCAGCCCGTCTAGGTTCGCGGTCAGCAGCCGCTGGCGCAGGTCCAGTTCGTCGGCATCGGCGAACGGGGTGGAGCGCAGCATCGGGCGCAGCAGCCGTTCCCCGGAGCTGTAGTGTTCCCAGACCGGGCCGCTGATGATGAAGCCGTCGGGCCGGCCGAAGGTGTTCACGATGTCACCGATGACCGCGGAGACCACCTTGACGTCGTAAATGGTCAGGTCACGGGAACGGCGCAGCCCGTAGGCGCTGGACATGTCCGTGGCGCCGATCCGCACGGCCAGGATGTCCTGCCGGTTCGCTTCGAGCACCTCGAGGATGCCCGTGAGGGTGGCGGAACGGGTTTCGGCGTGGATCATCAGCGGCGATTCGAGGATGGGCATGGCGCGCAGCGGCCGGGCGTCGGGATCGGCGGCCCGCCGGGCGTCGTTCACGGTGTGCAGGGCGTCGAGGAAACGCTGGGCCGTGCCGGAGGTGTTCTCGAATTTCGGCAGCACGAATCCGGTGAGGACGTCCAGGGCGGGACCGCTGCGCTCGGCCAGGCTGAGGAGCTGCTCGGGGGTGCGGACACGGACGAAAAGCATCAGGTCTGCGGCATCGCCGGTCCGGCGGGTAGCGGCACTGTGAAGCTGTTCGAGGGCGCCCAGCACGTTGGTCTCCGCTGCGGGGACCTCGGCGTCGGCAATGGAATCCTCCAGGCAGAGGACCATGCTGACGGCACCGCTGGCGGCCTGCCTGCGGATGTCCTTGACCAGGTCCGGCCGGGTGGCTGGACAGTACAGGGTGGCACCGAGGGCACTGGCCAGCAGCCCGGGATCTGTTTCCAGGGTCAGTTCCTGCGGCGGGAGGTGGAACAAGCGGGCGGTCTCGGGTCCGCTCAGAAAAGAGAAGTGACGCACGGGGCTCAGCGGTTCCTGCCGGGGAAGGAGGTAATGGTGAAGCCGAAGGCCTCCCAGATGGCCTTGAGTTCCATCCCGTAGGGCATGATTTCGGCGCGCAGTTCCAGCACCTCGCCGATCCGCAGCACGGACAGGACATAGAAGGTGCGTTCCCCGGCCTTGGGCGGAATGGTGACGGACTGGCCGTTGTAGATGCCCACGGTCATGGTCTGCTTGGGCTGAGGGAAGAACAGGGCGCGGCGCAGCAGCCCGGCATGGCGCAGGGGAATCAGCGCCAGATCGTCTTCATAGCCCACCAGCGGCCGGTTGCCCGGAGTGTCGACGACCGTGCCCTCCAGGGTGCCGCGGTCCAGCGGACCGGCAGGCATGCCGCCGGTTGTGTATTTCCGGTCCTCCCAGACCGCGTGGATGGTTCCGCTGATGGCGAGGCTGCCCACGGCGGATTCCATCGGCGTCAGGCGCAGCACGGGATTGTTCCGGTCCAGCATGCGCACGTCACGGATGCCCGGGGCCGGGAACAGGCGGGTATGCAGCGGCGCGGGAACGGTACGGGCGGGTGCCGACGGCGTGACCGACGACGGCACGGACGCCGCCGACGCCGGCCGCGACGCGGAGCGGGTGGAGGCGGCCTCGGCGTTGGGCGACAGGCCAAGGGAGAGCGACGGCGACGGCGGTGCCGGCGGCGCAGGACGGGTTGGTGAGGACAGCGTGAGGGACCCCGGCGCTGAAGCGGGGGGAGCCGGCGTCGTTGGCCGCGGCGACGTGCGTGGGGGCGTTGCCTGCGGCGGTGTGGCCGGCGCGGGGGTCGAAGCAGGAGCCGCAGGGGCGGAAGCAGGCGCGGCAGCGCGCGGCTTGACCCGCCGGCTCAGGAAAGGCAGGTCGGTACGCACATCCGAGGAACGGTTAACCGCCATCGCCTAGAGATCGAATCCGAAGTCGCTGGCGAGTCCGCGCAGCCCGGTGGTGTAGCCCTGGCCCAGGGCACGGAACTTCCAGTCGCTGCGGTGGCGGTACAGCTCGCCGAACATCATGGCCGTGATGGCGTCACGGTTGGCTGCGGGCAGGTCAAAGCGGACCAGCTCCGAGCCGTTGGCCCGGGCCACCCGGATGTAGGCGCTGCGGACGGCGGCGAAGTTGCCGGGGCCGCGCATCTCGGGGTCGGCGTACACGGCGAAGACAATCTTCGTGACGTTGTCGGGGACCCGGGAGAGGTCGACGTCGATCTGTTCCTCGTCCTCCTCGCCGGCAAAGTGCACGGAGGCATCCGGGCTGGCGATCTGGTTGAAGAACACCAGATGCGCGTCCGAAAGCACCCGGCCGTCCGCGCCCAACAGCAGCGTGAGCGGAACCAGTTCGGCTGCGGGGCCGCGGCTGGGGATCACGTCCCATCCCAGTCCCACCAGCACGGACGTCAGGCCCGGGTTTTCCGCGGTCAGGGCGGCGTTGGCGCCGGCCACCAGGGTGCCCATCAGCGCTCCCCGAAGGTCAGGGAAGAGGGGGAGAACTTGTCATCAAGGAACCGCCCGTGGGTGGACAGTTCGGCAATGGCGCCGGAGCGGACCTGGTTTTCCAGGTCCCGGGCAATGCCTTCCAGGATGGTCAGCTGTTCAACGAGCAATCTGGTGGCCTCGGAATCGTCGGTCCGCTCCCGGTCGTTCAGGGCCACGTAGGCCCGCAGGGGAGTGGGGAGGTAATTGGTAATGATGGCGTTGAGCAGCACCCGCTGCTCGGTGGAGGCACCCTGGGCGCCGACGTACTGGACCAGCGGCACCAGGATGTCGTCGATCTGCCGGACCATGGAGGACACCAGCGTCGGCAGCGCGGCACCGGCCCGCCGGACGGCGATGCGCAGGTTCCGCAGCGAATCGGCGGTCTCCCGGTGTTCGGCGTCGGGGCCCGACGCCGGCGCGGCAGGGGGCAGCCCCGATGCCGGTTCGGGTTCCGGCGAGCCGAAGAGCGAACCGAAGAACTTCACCACGGCCGTGTCCTCGGCATCGGAGCTGCCCTGTCCTGCATCTAGCGGGACTCGCTCTGGCGGGAGCGTTCCAGGTAGGGCTTGGCCTGCGTGATGGTGGACTCCAGGGACTTCACGGTCCCCTCCATGTTGCGGGCAGCCTCGGACCGGAACGTGTCGATAGCGTCCATGGTCTGGTACACGTTGTCGAACGCCTTCTGCAGGGTTTCCACGCTCACGCCGGAGGTGGAGGCCTGCTGGTGGATGCGGGCGGTCTGGTCCTTGAGCATTTCACTGGTGCTCAGGATCATGTTGTTCGTGGTGGTGTTCACCGCGTCGATCTGGTCCAGCACCATCTTCTGGTTCGCCAGGGCACCGGCCACGATCACGGCGGTGCGCAGGGCGGAAATGGTGGTGGTGCGCGCGCGTTCCACGCCCTTGATCAGTTCCACGTTGTTCTTGCGGATCAGGTCCATGGCCAGGTAGCCCTGCACGGAGACGGCCAGCTGGGTGAGGATGTCCTGGCGGCGCTGGCGGATGGGGAAGAGGACGTCCGCTTCAAGGGCGTTGGCCTGCTCAATCTGCCCGGAATTCTTGAGCTCGTTCACCTTCTGCACGGCCGCCGCATCCAGCGACTCGGCGAGCACGGAGTATTCGCTGAGGGTCTGCATGGTCTTCCACAGCTCCACCTTTTCCCCGGCGAGGGAGGCGTTGTCCTTGAGCAGCTCGTCCTGGCCGGACATCAGGGCCTTGATGATCTTGTCCAGCTGGACCTGCGCCGACTCATACTTCTGGAAGTACTTGGCGAGCTTGTTGCCTCCCGGGATGAAGCCCAGGATCTTGCGTCCTGTGCCCAGGTTCGCCTGGTTGGGGGTCAGGTCCTCGACGGTGGTGCGCAGGTCGCCCAGAGTGACGGCGACCTTCTTCTGCGCATCGTTGCCGGACTTCTTTGCCCCGGCGACGGAGGTGGAGGAACGCTCCAGCAGGCGGGAGGAGTAGCCGGCGGACTGCACCATTTCCGCGCCGGCCAGCTTGTTGATGGAATCCACCTGTGCGGTGAATTCCGGGCTGCGCGCATCCAGCTTGGACACTTCCTCCATGAAGGACTTCGCCTGCGCGGCGATTTCGACGCGGCGTTCCTCCGGCACCGGGACCATGCCCGGGGCGCTCTCGGGTGCAACCGGAGCGGGCGGTTCCGGAGCCTTCAGCACCAGGGCGGCTTCGGTGGCGTCCGGGGGAGTCAACGGTGTGGTCATGGTCCAGCCTTTTCTTCGGTGTCTACGGATGCGGGGAGTGTCCCGGCCTGCGGAACACTCCCCGCAGGGTGTAACTGAAAGCCGAGCTTAGCTCAGCTGCACGCCGAAATCGGTGGCGATGCCGGCCAGGCCGGTGGCGTAACCCTGGCCAACGGCCTTGAACTTCCATTCGCCGTTGTTGCGGTAAACCTCGGCGAAAATCATGGACGTTTCCGGCGCAGCGTCTTCGCTGAGGTCGAATCGGACAATTTCGCTGTCGTTCTCCTGGTTGATCACGCGGCAGTACGCCCCGCGGACCTGGCCGAAGTTCTGGTTCCGGACCTCGGCCTGATCGATGGAAACCACAATGACCACACGGTCGACGTCGGCCGCCATCTGCGTCAGGTCGAGCAGGATCTGCTCGTCGTCGCCTTCGCCGGCGCCCGAACGGTTGTCGCCCAGGTGGGTGACGGAGCCGTCCTTGGCTGCGGGCTGGTTGTAGAAGATGAAGTCATCCGAGGACCGCACCTTGCCGTTGGCTGCGATCATCAGTGCCGACGCATCCAGGTCGAAGGGATCGCCCGTGGTGGTGCGCGGGTCCCAGCCCAGGCCGACGACGGCCTTCTGCAGTCCGGGATCGGTCTTGGTCAGTGAAAGGTTGTTGCCCTTGGTGAGGGTCAGACCTGCCATGGTGTTCAGCTCCTTGTAGACGAAGGGATGATTAGTCGAGGGCGATGCCGAAGTCGGTGGCAACCCCGTACAGCCCGGACGCGTAGCCCTGGCCGATAGCACGGAACTTCCACTCACCGCGGTTGCGGTAAATCTCGGCAAAGATCATGCATGTTTCTGCAGCAGCATCCTCGCTGAGGTCGTAGCGGACCACCTCAGTGTCGGTGTCCTGGTTGACCACCCGGCAGTAGGCATCGCGCACCTGGCCGAAGTTCTGGTGCCGGGCGTCCGCCTGGTCGATGGAAACCACAATGACCACGCGGTCGACGTCGTCGGTCAGGATGCTGAGGTCAATCAGGATCTGCTCGTCGTCGCCGTCGCCCAGGCCGGTGCGGTTATCGCCCAGGTGGACCACCGAGCCGTCCTTGGCGGACAGCTGGTTGTAGAAAATGAAATCGTCCTGGGAGCGCACCTTGCCGTTGGCGCCGAGCAGCAGTGCGGAGGCGTCCAGGTCGAACGGATCTCCGCTGGTGGTGCGCGGATCCCAGCCCAGGCCGATCACGGCCCGTTCCAGGCCTGGATCGGCCTTGGTCAGGGAAAGGTTGCTGCCTTTACTAAGCGTCAGGCTGGACAAGGTGCGCTCCTTACGGACGGGGGTGGTTAGAGCGAGCGGGCTGCCGTGGGGATCAGGTCCATGACGGTGCGGCCCTGGGCGCGTTCGCCCAGTGCCTTGAAGCTCCAGCCGGACCCTTCCCGGCCGACCTTGGCCATCACCATGGCAGTGTGCGTGCCGGCGTCGGTCAGCTGGTAGCGGGCAATCTCGGGGCTGCCCGGCGTGGAGTCATCGACGAGGCGGCAGAAGGCGTTCTGCACCTGGTCGAAGGTCTGCCGGCTGTAGCTGGAGATGACGAACACGATGTTCTGCACGGCGGGGGAAACAGCTGACAGGTCAACGAGGATGACCTCGTCATCGCCTTCGCCGGCACCGGTGAGGTTGTCGCCGGTGTGCTTGGCGGAGCCGTCCTTGCTGGCGAGCTGGCCGTACCAGACCTGGTCAACAGCGTTGCCGTTCGCATCGAAGAAAATGGCCGAGGCATCGAGGTCCACTTCGGCGGCTTTCTTTCCGCCGAACAGACCGCGCTTGACCGGGGCAGCGGAATCCCAGCCCAGTCCCAGACGCGTCTTGCTCAGTGCGCCGCCGTCCTTCTTCGTCAGTGAAAGCGACTGACCTTTCTGCAGGCTCAGGCCCATGATTCTCCCTCGTTAGTTTGTGTAAACAGATTCTTTGGCAGCGCCGGACTTTGCGGCACGCTTGTTACGCACGATCGAGGAGGTCAGGGCGGCGAGGATGAAGACGACGCCGATGAGGCCGGTGAAGACCTCGTTGATCTCGATTTCGATGGTGAGCAGCAGGATGGTCGCCAGGGCACCGATGGCCCAGTGGGCACCGTGGTCCAGGTAAACGAACTCGTCCAAGGTTCCCTGCTTCACGAGGAAGACGGTCAGGGAACGGACGAAGATCGCACCGATCAGGCCAAGGCCCAGGGCAATGATGATCGGGTCGGAGGTGATGGCGAAGGCGCCGATGACGCCGTCGAAGGAGAAGGATGCGTCAATGACTTCCAGGTAGAGGAAGAGCATAAACGCCGCCTTGCCGGTGGCCTTTACCAGGGCGCCGTTGCCGGACTTCGGGGCGAGTGCCTCGACGTCGTCGGCATCGAAGTCCCCGTCGCCGTCGACGTCGAACATGTCACCCAGGCCGGTGACCAGAAGGTAGGTGATCAGGCCGGCGGCACCGGCGACGAAGACATCGGTGGTGTGCTCGGGATCCGCGAGCGAACCGGCGGCCAGCAGGGCGCCGAGGCCGACGATCAGGGACGCACCGGTGACCTTGCCGATCTTGTTCATCGGGGTTTCCAGCCAGCGCAGCCAGCGGATGTCGCGGTCTTCGAACATGAAGTCCAGGAAAAGCATCAGCAGGAACAGGCCGCCGAAGGCGGCAATCTGCGGGTGGGCTTCATGCAGGAGGTAACCGTAGCTGCCGGGCTCATCCGGATCGCCCTTTTCGAGGGCCAGCTGCAGGGCTTCAATCGGGTTGATGCTGGCAGTGACGCCCACGATGACCAGCGGGAAGACGATGCGCATACCGACGACGGCAATCAGGATGCCCACGGTGAGGAACATCTTCTGCCAGAAGGGGCTCATCTTTTCGAGGATGCGCGCGTTGACCACGGCATTGTCGAAGCTCAGGCTGATTTCCAGGACGCCCAGGATGGCGCAGAGGATAAGTGCCTCTACTCCGCCATAGAAGAACGCCGTGACCAGCGCAGCGGCCGTGATGACAAACGACCAACCGAAAGTTTTGAAGAACACTCTGCTTGCAGCTCCTTCAGTTCCTGCGCGCAGCCGGTGGCCGGAGTATGGCAAAAACCAAGTAGGGGATGGGTACATCCGAAACGATTTAGGCTTCAGTATGTCGCACCCCGGATGCCACGGGCAACTACCGGCGGCGCTGTTCGCGGAGAGGGTAGCCCCAGGGCAGTTCAGGGCACCAGAGCGGTGGTGAACTACGGCGGCCCAGCGGCCTCCATGATTGGGAGGCGGGCCTGGTGGTCTGAAACAATAAGGAAAGCCTACTTACCCGGGCACCCCTTTGAAGGAGGACTGCATGCAGGACGAAGTGTATGAAAACACGAATCCGGAACCGGTCATGAACATTCCGGCGGCCGACATCGTCAACGGCGGCGCGTCTGCCGCTCCGCCCGCCGAGGTGGATCCGGCCGAGGTCGCCATCCTTGCCCAGGCCGAGGATCCGGGCACTGATCCCCTCCGGCTGCAGGAACTGGCTACCGACTATCCGCTGGCCCGCCCCGCGGTCGCCGCCAACCCGGCTGCCGGCCCGGAACTGCTTTCCTGGCTCGGTGCGCTGGGCGACGCCGGCGTGAACGAGGCCCTGGCCCGCCGCGGCGCGTAGCCTGCCCGCAGATCCAACATCCCGCCGCACAGTGACTGTGCGGCGGGATGCTGTCTTTAAGCGGTGGTTGCCGTCCCGGGTTTTGGGGGTGCCCGAGGCTAGATCTCCGCGACGGCCACTATCGGGAAAGTGGGGGCCGTGGATCCGCCCGCAGGTTCCACGGTCAGGGCCACGGCGCCGGCCTTGTCGAGGTCGCCGCTGAGCCAAACGCTGACGTCGCCGCCGGAAAAGTGCTGATCCGGAATGGGCGTGTCGGCCTCAAGCAGCCACAACTGGTACTCCCGTCCTTCTCCGGGATCCGGAAGGCCGTCCGCAACGAACAGCGCCTCATCCTGCTCACGGGACACCACGAGGGTGGCGGTTTGTCCGTTGACTTCCACCTGGTGCGTGGCGAGGTCCGGGGCGCTGAGCAGCCGGTTCTCCTGCTCCTGCTGCCGGGCTGCCACCTCCGCCTGCTGCCGCTGCTCCGACTGGACTCCCAGGCTCCAGCCGCCCACGGCGATACCCGGAAGCAGGACTGCGGCTGCAGCGGCGGTCAGCAGGCGGCGGGTGCGCCGCCGTCGTCGTTCCTCGAGCGAGACGACGACGCCGGCCGGGCCGGTCTCGGCGTCGGTAGCCGTACCGGTACCAGACGCGCTGCCCGCCTGGGGATCAGATGCAGGCAGCGGCCGGGTGCCGTGGATGCTGTCCAGCACGGAGGCGCGCAGTTCAGGCGGGGGAGTCTGGGCGGAACCGGCGGCAAGATGCGCGGTGACCTCGGCGTAGCCGGCAAGCTCGGCCTGGCACGGCAGGCAGTCGGCCAGATGCTGCTCGAATTCGGCGCGCTCGGCCGGTTCCAGTGCATCGACGGCATACAGCGGTGCCAGCTCATGGAAATCCCCGGCGTCAACGCCTTTGCTGTGATGGCTCATGCCTGTCCCCCCAATGCTGACCGCAGGTTCTTCAATCCGTCCCGGATCCTGGCTTTGGCGGTGCCGAGCGGAACATCGAGGCGCACCGCAACCTCCTGGTGCGTATAACCCTGGTAATAGGCCATGGCCACGGCCTCGCGCTGGAGCGGGGTGAGGCTGCCCAGCCCGTTCCGCACCTCATGGGTGTTCATGCTCTGTTCCACTTCCTGCCACGTCTGGTCCGTCGGAGTTTCCGCCCGCTGGTCCTCATAGGTCTGTTCCCGGTCCCGTTCCCGCGCCACCTGGCGAACCCGGTCCACCGCCCGGCGGTGGGCCAGGGTGCATAACCATCCCAGCACTGTTCCCCGGCTTGCGTCGAAGCGGGCCGACTGCTGCCAGGCCATCAGATAGACCTCCTGGACAACTTCGGCCGCGATCTCCGGGGAACGGGTCACCCGCACCGCCAGCCCGTAGACCTTGGACGAAGTGGCATCATAAAGGGCCGCAAAACTTGCTTCGTCGCCCTCACCGCAGCGCCGGAGCAGAGCCGCGAGCCCGGAGCCGCCGTTGTCCGCGGTGTCCCGTGCCGCGGCCGCATGCGGGTCGGAGAAGTCCGTTCCGCCGGTACCGGGGTCAGTCATGGGCTCCCACAGGTGATCCCTTCGGCGACGTCGCCCCGCCGCGGTAACGGGCGGGGATATCTTCGCTGAGAACACTGCCATACTCACCAGCCAATCGGCGACCCGCCTCCCTGCCGGATACTCCTGCGGTGTGCCGGCCGGCAGGCCAGTAGCTGCCGGGGGATGCTGCGCTGCCGGAAAAGTTGTTCCATACCCTGTATTCGGAACCGGGGAGCCAACGGACGGGTGGGCGGGGGTAAAAGTATTTTTCCTTTGCACCCATCCAAGCGCGGATCTGCTCCGAACCTTCTGTGTCTAACCACCGATGCACAGCACCTCGATGTGCACACCGACACGACGAAGGAACGATCATGAACAAGAAGATGCGCCTGCTTGCTGTCCCCACCCTGGCCCTGGGCGCGATGGCCCTGTCGACGGCCCCCGCGATGGCACACGGCGAAGACTCCTGGTCGAGCCAGGCAACGCTGAACACCATGAACAACTCCGGCACCACCGGCCAGGCCATGGTGGAAGTGCACGGCATGGAGGCCAAGGTGACGGTCAACGTCGCCGGTGCTGCAGAGACGTTTATGGACGGTCCGTTCCCGCACGCCCAGCACATCCACATCGCCGCCCAGGGCGTCTGCCCCGGACCCGACGCGGATACCGACGGCGACGGCGTTGTGAACACCACCGAGGGGCACCCCTTCTACGGCCACATCGGCAACTCCCTCACCACTGAGGGGGACACCAGTGCCGACTCCGCACTGGCCGTGGAGCGCTTCCCGGGTGGATCCGCCTACACCTACGAGCGCACCTTCGACCTGACTCCGGAGACTGCGGCGTCGCTGAAGGACGGATCCGCCGTAGTGGTAGTCCACGGTGTGGACCCGGCGCTGATGCCCGCCGCCGCAGCCGAGAAGATGTCCGATCTTGACCCGTCGCTGCCTGCCGCGGCAACCCTGCCCGCAGCCTGCGGCACCCTTGCCGGTTCGCAGATGGCGGCAATGCCTGAAGGCGGAGCAGATACCGGAGTGGAAACCGCAGCGGACAACGGCACTGCCACCGGCACCACGACAGTCATCGCCGTGGCCGGTGCCGGTGCACTGACCCTGGCCGGAGCGGTTATGGCCTTCCGCCGCCGCGCCCGCGCCTAGTTCCCAGCTGAGGCTCCGATCCCCATGATTGCATCGCGACACGGCCGCCGCGCAGGTCTTATGACCGGCGCGGCGGCCGCGCTTCTTCTGTTCACCGGGTGTACCGGCACCTCCTCACCGGAAGGAGGGGGACAGGCCAGCAACTCTATGGCTACTTCCTCCGCCGTTCCGGGCGGATCTCCGGGCGAACCGGGCCATCCGGGCGAACTGTCGGGTCCGCCCTCCGGCCAGCCGCAGGCTGCTGCCGGCCAACCCCCGGTCCTGACCGCTTCGAAACCGGTCTCGCTGACCATCCCGTCCGCCGGCGTCGACTCCACACTCCTGCACCTTGGGCTGCGGGAAGACGGCGCCCTTGAGGTCCCGCCCGTTCCGCCCGGCTCACCGGCCAGCTGGTACACGGGATCACCCACCCCCGGCGAACGCGGTCCAGCCGTGCTGCTGGGCCACGTCAACGCTACCGGCGGCGGTGCGGGAGTGTTTGCCAACCTGCGGAGCCTGAAACCCGGCGACCGGATCGAAATTGCCCGGGAAGACGGGACCACCGCGGTTTTCACCGTTGACCGGGGAGAGCAGTACGGGAAGGAAAGCTTTCCCACCCTGGAGGTCTACGGAAACACCGAGGATGCGGAACTGCGGCTGATCACCTGCGACGGTTTTGACGCTGGCACCGGGACCTTCGACGACAACTATGTCGTGTATGCGTCGCTGGCTCCCTGAGTACCGCGTGTTAGGGTCTGGGGCGATATGTCATTGTTGGCTCGGGGGGACCATCATGTCCTTACTTCCGGGCGCTTGCGGAACCATCCTGGGAGAAGACATGAAACACTGCCTGTCCTGCGGCGCTGAACTGCTGCCGCCGTCGGAAATCTGTCCCGCCTGCCGCGCTCCGCAGTCGGCAGCTCTGTACGTTCCGGTTCCGGCAACGTCGGTCTTCGATCCGCCCGTGGTCGCCCCGACGGCGGGCTTTATCCCGTCGCAGCCCGTTGCTTCCCCGGGAGCCCCACGCCCCGCCGCCCGGGATACGCCCGAAGTGCGTACCCGCAGGACGATCATCCTGGTGTCGGTGCTTGTCCTTCTGCTGGTCCTGGGACTCGCGGCGTACGCCGTCGGACGCGGCGGAACGGCGGAGAGCACAGTGGACACCACCGTGGACACGGTGGCCACCGGGACCGGGGGAGCCGGAACGCGGTTCTCGCCCGTGCCTGCATAATCCCGTGCCTGCGTAATACTGGACTCGACTGTCGGCAAGGAGGCCGGGAGGAACGAAAGGATAGGCGCACGTGACGCACTCCCCGACCCCGGCATTCGAAGGATTCACCACGCTCCGGGTAACCGAAGGCGCGGACCGGGTCCAGGTCCAGCTCCACCGGCCAGAGGTCCGCAACGCCATTAACTCGGCCATGGTGGAAGAACTGCACCAGGTCTGCAGCGTGCTGGAACGGCAGCCGCGGGTCCTGATTCTCTCCGGCACCGAGGTCGGCGGAAAAGGGGTCTTCGCCTCCGGGGCGGACATCAAGGAACTGCGGGAACGGCGCCGCGATGACGCCCTGGCCGGAATCAACTCCGGTGTTTTCTCCCGGATCGCCTCCCTGCCGCTGCCGGTGATCGCCGCCCTGGACGGATACGCGCTGGGCGGCGGAGCGGAACTGGCCTACGCCGCGGACTTCCGGATCGGCACGCCACGGCTGAAAATCGGCCAGCCGGAAGCGGGACTGGGCATCATGGCCGCAGCCGGCGCCACCTGGCGGTTGAAGGAACTGGTGGGGGAACCGCTGGCCAAGGAAATGCTGCTCGCCGGACGGATCCTGACCGGGGAGGAAGCGCTGGCTGTCCGGCTGGTCACCGAGCTTCATGACCCCGCCGGCCTGCTTCCTGCCGCCCATGCGCTCGCGGACCGCATCACGGCGTTGGACCCGCTGGCCCTCCGGCTGACCAAGGCGGCCTTCACTGCCCCGCGTGGCGCGCATCCGCTGATCGACAACCTGGCCCAGGGCATCCTCTTTGAATCGGACGCCAAGTTCGACCGGATGCAGGCCTTCCTCGACGGTAGGGAGAACGCCAGCGGCAGCGAAGAGCGCTGACGCCGTGTCCGCCCCGCCCGGGTGAGATCCCCCGGCCGGAACACCGGACACAGATTCAGCTAGAAAAAACCTCCCCGGGCGCCACTGTGTCAAGGAAGGTGCGGACCATGGCGGCGTGGTCCAGGGCCATGGCCACCGATACGACCGGCGCCGGAGCCAGCAGGCCGTGCACGGTGTCCTCGCCGGGTATCAGCCGCCGGTCCACCAGGGTCTGCCCACGGCTGTGGCCGGCCAGCTCCACGCGGACCGGATAATCCTCCAGCACCACGGTCTCCGGGGCGGCGATCAGGCAGGCGGCACCGGCGTCGCCAATCGTGACCGGCGGCAGTGTGCCGTCGTTGGCGGTCACTGTGACGACGGGCTCTTCGCCCAGGATGCCGGCCACGGCCCGCGTCCGTGCGCCCGAGGCCAGCAGCGATCCCACCAGCCGGGCACCCGGATCGGTGGAGGCTTCCAGTGACAGGTACTGCGGGGCGTCCAAGGTCGCCAGCATAAAGACGTCCAGCCCGTACATGGTCACCGGCACGCCGCTGTCCAGGACCACGGCCAGCGCCTCCGGGTCGTGCCACGCATTGAACTCGGCGTGTGACGTGGCGTTGCCGATCCCGGCCGATCCGCCCATAAACACAATCCGTTCCAGTTTCCGGGCGGTCAGCGGGTAAGCGCGCAGGAACACCGCCAGATTGGTCAACGGGCCGATTCCCAGCAGGGTCACCGGTTCGGCAGAGTCTTCGATGGTCCGGTGCAGCAGTTCGACGGCGGCCAGCGGCGAAGCCGGCGTGCTGCTGGCCGGCAGCTGCAGCCCGCCGATCCCGTTGGCACCATGGAACGCGTGGGCGTTGAGGGCTTCATTGACCAGCGGCCGCTCCGCCCCGCGCGCCACGGGAACATCCGGGCGCCCGGCAAGGTCCAGCACGTCCAGGGTATTGCGCAGCACCTGGTCGACGTCGGTGTTCCCGGCCACGCAGGTCACCGCCCGCAGATCGATGCGCGGGCTGCGCGCCAGGAAGGTCAGGGCCATGGCATCATCCACACCGGTATCGACGTCGGCAATTACGGGAATGCGGTGCACGGAATCAGGGGAGGAAGGCATGGCGCCGTCTTTCGTTGAACTGCGGGGGATTACCGGGGAAGGTAATCAAAGAACACTGCCATTCTTCATGAAGGGGACAATCCATGTCACAGGCGCCGCTCCCTCCCGCCAGTGTTGCCGTCCTGGGCGGCGGGGTCCTGGGACTGTCCACCGCGGTCCAGCTGCTGCGCGGCGGGGCGGACGTACTGCTGGTGACGGAAGCGGAGGTGGACAGCGGGGCGTCCGGGCGCTCGCTGTCCTGGCTGAACGCGGGCGGCGGCTACGGCGAGGACTATTACCGGCTGCGGATGTCCGGCATCGACCGCTACCGCACCCTGCTGGCGCAGCACCCCGGCATCGACTGGCTCGCCTTCGACGGAGGCCTGTACTGGGACGATGACCCGTTCACCGTCGTTGAACGGCACAATGCCCAGTCCCGGCAGGGCTACGACGCCCGGATGCTGGAGCGCGAGGACGTGCCGGGTTTCGTGCCCGGCGTTGACCCTGGAGTGCTGCCGCACCGGGTGCTGGCCAACCCGGGCGAAGGCTGGGTGTCCCTGCCGCACCTGGTCCGTCACCTGGCCGAGGAATTCACGCTGCGCGGCGGCACCCTGATTGAGCACGCCGGGCTATGCACGGTGACCCGCGGAGCCGACGACGACGGCGTGCGGGCACGCGGGCTGCGCACCGCCGGCGGGGAGGAATACGCCGCCGACGCCGTCGTCGTCGCCTGCGGGGCAGGCACCCCGGCCGTCCTCGCCGCGGCCGGCATCGACCTGCCCGACGCGTCGGATCCGGCGATGCTGGTGATCAGCGAACCCGTGGAGCACGGGCTGCGGGCAGTGCTGAACACCCCGCGGATTTCGCTGCGCCCCCATCCCGGCGGGCGGCTGGCGATGGATTCCACCTGGTATCTGGACCGGGTGCAGCGCCGCGGGGACGGCGGCTGGGACGTGGACCCGGAGGTGCCGGCCGAGCTGGCCGCCGAGGCAAGCCGCGTGCTCGCGGGACACCCCGAGGTGGTGCCGCAAAGCTGGCACCCCGGACTGAAGCCGGTGCCGGGAGATGGTGAGCCGGTGCTCGGTGAACTGGACGCACTGCCCGGCTGCTGGGCCGTTTTTACGCATTCCGGGGCAACGCTGGGTCTGATTGCCGGAGAGCTGGTTGCCGGGGAGATCTTGACGGGCCGCCGGCATCCGGTGCTGGACCCGTTCCGGGCGGAGCGTTTCCGCTAAACCGGGTGTGTTCCGCTAGCTGGCAGCCCTAGCCCACGGTGCTATTTCGACGGCGCAGCCAGCACCGGAGCGAAAGCCAGCTCAGCGGCACCAACCAGCAGCAGTTCCGAGCGCAGCGCGGCCCGGCGCAGCTGCACCCGCTGGCCCAGGCCGGCCATCGACTCTGCGGCAACGGCGTCGACCAGGCGCTGCTGGTTGGCCGCAAACAAGGTGCCGAGGAAGCCGCCCAAAACGATGGCTTCGGGGTTGAAGATATTCACGAAGTTCGTCAGTGCCACCGCAAGCTGGTCCAGCTGCCGGTCCACCTCTGCACGGACTTCGGCGGTCTGCGGCTGTTCCATTGCGGCATCGAGCGTGTCCTGGTCGGCCCGGTCCAGCCCGAGCACGTCCAGCAGCCGGTCAAGGTTCACTTCGGTTTCCAGGCAACCGCGGCGCCCGCAGTGGCAGGGTTCGCCACCGCTGCGGACCAGGGTGTGGCCGAGTTCGCCCGCATAGCCGTCCGCTCCGCGCAGCGGTGCGCCGGCAACGATGATTCCGCCGCCGATCCCGCTGGCACTGCCGTTGAGGTAGACGGCATTCCCGGTGTCAACGGCGGCACCGAAGAGGCTTTCCGCCACCGACCCCAGCGTGGCGTCATTGCCGGCGAAGACAGGCAGGCCCAGTGCCTGGGACAGGGGAGCGGCGAGGGGTTCGTTCCGCCAGCCCAGGTGCGGGGCCAGCAGCACGTGTCCGTCGGAGGTGCGGGTCAGTCCGGGCACGGCCACACCGACACCGGCGATCCGGTCCATGGCGGCCAGGTCCGGGGCCATCCCCGCCAGCACGGCACGGGTGATGCTGACCGTTTCCTCCACGCTCGGCGGGGTGACGGTGTCATGGCGGACCCGGCGGTGCACCCGGCCGCCAAGACCCACCAACCCCACGGTCACGGCGTCGACGTCGGGGTGGACCACCACGGCGGCGACCCGCTCGTTGGGATGGACCAGCGGACTCGGCCGGCCGACCCGTCCGGCAGGGGGATCGGTTTCATAGGCCAGCCCCAATGAGGCGAGATCGGCGGTCAACGTCCCCACAGTGGAGCGGTTGTAGCCGGTGAGCCGGGTCAGGTCCGCCCGGGACAGCGGGCCGCTGCGGTGCAGGAGGGTCAGGATGCGGGAAAGGCTGGTGGACCTGTCGGTGCCGCGCCCTGCCGGGGCCGGGGCGCTGAGGATGCCGCTTTCCACGTCTCGTGTTTCCTTCCCGGTAGCTCGTTACCCCCAGCCTACCCGGCGTCGGACGCGTTTAGTTGAAGGTGGCAACAAACCTGCTTTGATCCAGCGGTGGAGGCTGGCGGATCCGCGGAGTCGGGCCGGAGAACCATTGACACGCTCGCACCACACCAATATGTTGTTGATTCCAACTAATTCGTGATCTGGAGTTCCCATGACAATGACGCCATCGCCTTCCGACCGTTTTACCTTCGGCCTCTGGACCATCGGCTGGACCGGAACGGACCCCTTCGGCACTCCCACCCGCGCGGCCCTGGATCCGATCAAGGGCATGCATAAGCTCGCCGAACTCGGCGCCTACGGGGTGACCTTCCACGACAATGACCTCGTTCCCTTTGACGCCACGGCGCAGGAACGGGACCTCATCCTCAAGAACTTCACCAATGCCTTGGCCGAAACCGGCCTGAAGGCACCCATGGTGACCACCAACCTGTTCAGCCATCCGGTCTTCAAGGACGGCGGCCTGACCTCCAATGACCGCTCGGTCCGCCGGTTCGCGCTGCGCAAGGTCCTGCGCAACATCGACCTCGCCGCGGAGCTTGGCGCGGAAACCTTCGTGATGTGGGGCGGCCGTGAAGGCAGCGAATACGACGGCTCCAAGGACTTCGCCGCCGCCTTCGACCGGATGCGTGAGGGTATCGACACCGCCGCCGGCTATATCAAGGACAAGGGCTACGGGCTGCGCATAGCCATCGAACCCAAGCCCAACGAGCCGCGCGGCGACATTTTCCTGCCCACCATCGGGCACGGGCTGGCGTTCATTGCCCAGCTTGAGCACGGCGATATTGTCGGCCTGAACCCGGAGACCGGGCACGAGCAGATGGCAGGACTGAACTTCACCCACGGCATCGCCCAGGCCCTGTGGTCCGGCAAGCTGTTCCACATCGACCTCAACGGGCAGAAGTCCATCAAGTTCGACCAGGACCTGGTCTTCGGCCACGGCGACCTCACCAGCGCCTTCTTCACCGTGGACCTGCTGGAAAACGGCTTCCCGAACGGCGGCCCGCGCTACGAAGGCCCCCGCCACTTCGACTACAAGCCCTCCCGCACCGAGGGCTACGCCGGCGTGTGGGAATCCGCCAAGGCCAACATGGACATGTACCTGCTGCTCAAGGAACGTGCCCTGGCCTTCCGTGCCGATCCCGAGGTGCAGGAAGCACTGCAGTACGCGGGCATCGAGGAGTTGGCTTCGCCCACGCTGGCCGCAGGCGAATCGGTCACGGACCTGCTCGCGGACACCTCATCCTTTGAGGACTTCAATGCCGACGCCGCCGCGGAGCGCGACTTCG
The DNA here is from genome assembly GCF_030373105.1 of Arthrobacter sp. zg-Y877. NCBI lineage: Bacteria > Bacillati > Actinomycetota > Actinomycetes > Micrococcales > Micrococcaceae > Arthrobacter > Arthrobacter sp. zg-Y877. The sequence continues at coordinate 417,479 of NZ_JAUCPU010000003.1, read as the reverse complement.
GCTTCGTGAAGCTGAACCAATTGGCGCTGGAACACCTGATGGGTGCCCGCTAGGCTACCTGCGCACGGGACACCCAGCGCCACCACCAGCACCGATTCGTGCACTGCCGGCTCTTCCGGGGGAGAGCCGGCGGCAGCACCCGTTGAAAGGCCCGATATGCCGCTCGTTGCCGGAGTCGACAGTTCCACCCAGTCGTGCAAGATCGTCATCCGCGACGCACAGACCGGGACACTGCTGCGCGAGGGCACGGCCCGCCACCCTGCCGGCACCGAGGTCGACCCGGAAGCGTGGTGGGCAGCGTTTCGAGAAGCCGCCGCGGCTGCCGGGGGACTGGACGACGTCGACGCCGTCTCCGTGGGCGGGCAGCAGCACGGCATGGTCTGCCTGGATGAGACCGGCGCCGTCATCCGGCCGGCCCTGCTCTGGAACGATGTCCGGTCCGCGGCCGCAGCGGACAAGCTGATCGCCGACGCCGGTCCCGACGGCGCCCGGTACTGGGCCGACACCACGGGCACGGTTCCGGTCGCCTCGATTACGGCGGCGAAACTGCGCTGGCTGGCGGAAAACGAACCGGAGAACGCTGCCCGAACTGCCGCTGTCTGCCTGCCGCATGACTGGTTGAGCTGGCGTCTGGCCGGCTTCGGCCCCGGCAGCGGCGCGGAGGGGCTGGCGGCACTGACCACCGACCGGTCCGATGCTTCCGGCACCGGCTACTGGTCCCCATCCACGGGGGAGTACCTGCCCGAGGTCCTGGAACAAACGCTCGGCCATGTGCCGCAGCTGCCTCGGGTGCTCGGCCCGCTCGAAGCGGGCGGCCGCACTCCAGCCGGCGCGCTGATCGGTCCCGGTGCAGGGGACAACGCCGCTGCCGGACTTGGTGTTGCCGCCGGGGTGGGGGATGTCGTGGTCTCCATCGGCACCTCCGGCACCGTGTTCGCCGTCGTCGACTCCCCGACGTCGGACGCCACCGGACTCGTGGCCGGTTTTGCCGACGCCACCGGCCATTTCCTGCCGCTGACCGCCACCCTGAACGCCTCCCGGGTACTGGACGCGACCGCGGCCCTGCTGGGGGTGGACCTGAATGAGCTGACCAGGCTCGCACTTTCCGCGCCGGCCGGTGCCGGCGGATTGGTGATGGTGCCCTACTTCGAGGGCGAACGCACCCCCAACCTGCCGGATGCCACCGGTTCCCTGCACGGCATGACCCTGCAGAACTTCACCTCCGCCAACCTGGCCCGTGCCGCCGTCGAGGCTGTGGCGTGTTCCCTAGCCGACGGCTTTGCGGCGTTGAAGAACACAGGAGTCACCGCGCAGCACGTGATCCTGGTTGGCGGTGCTGCCCGGTCCGAAGCGGTCCAGCAGGCCATCGCTGCAATCTTCGAACTTCCCGTCACCGTGCCGCGTCCGGGGGAGTACGTGGCCGACGGCGCCGCCCGGCAGGCCGCTGCCGTCCTCACCGGCGCGTGGCCTGAGTGGAGCGACGGCGAATCCGTGGTGGTGACGGCCGATCCCACTCCCGAAGTGCTGCACCGCTACCGGCAGGCTGCCGGACGTCCAGCGCTTCCGGCTGCCCGATAGGATCGGCCCATGACAACTTCCTTCGGGCCCAACGGGCGTCCTGTCTCCCTGGCCGCCGGAGAATATCTGGCCACCATCCTGCCCGTGGGGGCCACGCTCGCCGGACTGACCCACGGTGGCCGGGACGTTGTGCTGCCGCTCGCCGAAGATGAGATTCCGCAGGCCTTCTCCGGCAAGGTGTTGATGCCCTGGCCGAACCGGATTGTCGGCGGCCGCTACACGTTCGAGGGCACCGAGTACCAGGTGCCGGTCAACGAACCCGAGACCGGCATGGCACTGCACGGGCTGGTGGCCTGGGACGCCTGGGACGTTGCGGAGACTTCGCCGGAGCGGGTGGTCCTGCGGCACCGGCTGATGGGCCAGCCCGGGTATCCGTTCCAGCTGGAACTGGAAGCCGTTTATGAGCTCGATGCCGAGACCGGGCTGCGCGTTTCGCTTACTGCCCGGAACGCGGGCACCGGCCCGGCACCCTACGGTGTTTCGGCCCACCCGTACCTGACCGTCGACCGGATTCCTGTGGACCGCTGCGTGCTGGACGTGCCTGCCGCCCAGGTTCTCGGCGGTCCGGACCAGTCCGGCAGCCCTCTGGACCTACGCGAACTTCGGGATACCGAGGGCACCGTGCTCTCCTTCTCTGCGCCCGAGCCGATCGGCGCCCGCACAGCGGACCATGCCTTCACCGGCCTGCCCGACGGCGAATGGCAGGTGTCGCTCACCGATCCGGAAACCGGGTTCGGTGCCGTGCTGTCGGCCGACGGTACGGATGCGCCGTGGCTGCAGGTTTACACAGGGGAGAAGATGGACCGCCTCGGAGTCGCCGTCGAACCGATGACGTGCCCTCCGGATGCCTTCAACTCCGGGGAAGATCTGATTGTGCTGGCTCCCGGCGAGGAGCACCGGCTGAGCTTCCGGATTGCTGCTGCCTAACCGCTTGGCTGTCCTGTTTCCTGGTAGGAAACCAGCCTACGCTTTGAGGTATGACTCAGGACCCCGTCGAGTCCAATCCCGACCATTACAAAGTGGTGTTTGAAAACGATCGCGTTCGCGTGCTTGAGTACCGCGACACTCCCGGCCATACAAGCGTCATGCATCGGCATCCGGACAGTGTGATGCTTACCGCCAGCTCCTTTCGGCGGCGGTTGCATTCGGGCGGGGGACCCGGTGTAGTGCCAGGGCCTGCTCCGGGGCCGGAACCGTTGCCGGGAGCGGGCCCCGGGCTCATACCGGGGCCGGGTGGACCAACTTCGGCTCCGGGCGGCGGGATGGACGTGGAACTGCCCGCCGGTGCCGTCCGTTGGCTTCCCGCCCAGGAGCACTACGGTGAAAACACTGGAGAGACGGAAACCCACGTGTTTTTCGTGGAGCTTAAGGAACCGGACCCATCGGAGGAGATGCCGGGCGGGCCGTTGCCTGCCGCTCCCTGACTGGCTCTTCCCTCCGCTGTAGACTTCCCGGATGCAGACCCTGAAGACGCCCCGCTTGACCCTGCGCCCCTATGAGTCTGCCGATGCCGATTTTGTCCTCGATATGTACTCCCGCATGGAAGTCCAGCGTTTTCTCGGTGCCGTTCCGAAGCTTATGAAGAACCTCGACGAGGCTCAGGCCCTGATCGAGGCTTGGGGTCGCGTGGACGACGGTATCTGTGGTGTGTGGGCCGTGGAGGAAAGGGACACCGGGAACCTGGCCGGGACCCTGCTGCTGAAGCCCATTCCGGCGTCGGGACCGGAGAGGCAACCTTCCGGCGATATTGAAATCGGTTGGCACTTCCATCCCGCGAGCTGGGGGCAGGGTTTCGCTGCGGAAGCGGCGGCTGCTGTCCTGGAGCATGGTTTCGGCCAGGGGCTTCCCCGGGTAGTGGTCGTCATCGATCCGGCCAATACTGCGTCGCGGCGGGTCTGCGAGAAGATCGGTGTGGTTCCCCAGGGCAGCACGGACCGGTATTACAACACCATCCTGGAGCTGTTCACTGCGGAGAATCCGGGCTAGCGCGCTGGGTGCGTCTGCCGGGTTTACCGGGTTGCTGGGGACGGGACTTGGGCCGGGATGATGCGACTGAGGGTGCATGGTCAGAACGGAGGTTCCGCTTCCTGCCCGTGTTCCTCCCACTTGTGGTTCTTCCACCCGCCTGCCTTCTGCCTATCTTCCGTTCGCGGGTCCGTTGCCGGATCCGGCGGGCCTAGTTCCAGGAAGGGTTCGGTCCGGTAGACCCGGCCGGTCGGCGAGGTCCACTCCATCACCCCTGGTGTGGGTTGGCAGGTTTTCCAATAACCCAGGGTCTTGAACCGGTGATGCCGGCGGCATAGATGTTCCAGGTTCCCATGGTCGGTGGGACCGCCGCGGGCCCAGTCTGTGGTGTGGTCGATGTCCGAGTTCGCGGTGCTGACCCGGCACCCGGGGAACCTGCAGGTTCCATCCCGGGCCCGAAGCCAGCGGCGGAGCCCCGCCGGGACCTTTCTGCGGCGCCCCACGCCGAGAATTTCTCCGGTGTGCGGGTTCTGCGCCAGACCGGTCCATCCGGCTGCGTTGCGGGCCAGCCTTCGGGCGGTTTCGGCGCTGATGGGTCCGTAGCCGTGCAGTTCGGCCGGCTGATCGTCGGCACCGAAGAGTGTTTCGGCACTGATCAGGACCATGATTTCCGCCCTCGGGACGGCGCCCATGTCGTCGCAGCTGGTCCCGTTTGTGCCGGGCGAGCCGCCCGCCCGCCTTGCTCCACCATTTCTAGTGATTCGCGTTGGGCCTAGCCTGACGGCTCCACCCGCACCGCCGGCTTCAGTGACCAGCAGCGGGCCAGACCCGGCGGCTCCACCCGCACCGCCGCTAACGTGCATTGTCCCGAGTCCGCCCATTAACAGTTGCGCCAGAATGTCGGCCCGCAGCTGGTCCGTAGTCCTCGGGTCTCCGCCCGCTTGCTCTCCCCGAGCCGCCGTGCTGAGGGTCGTGTAGATCTGCTGGGCTTCCTCGGCCCGTAGATGAGCCGACAGGCAGGACATGCCGTCCTCTTCCCGGTCCAGAGTGACCTTGCGCTGCTCGAACGCGGACTGGTGCCGTTTGCTGATCGTCGCCGGGTACTGTTTCTCGCGCAGTCGCCGGGCCTTCGCCGAGAACTGCGCCCGGGTCTGCCCGGCTGCAGCGGCCAGTAGGCCGGCTTCGAATTCCGGCAGTGCAACGGGAGGAACGTTCTCGCACTGGTCCAACACCACCTGGGCGTGAGCGTAGCTAAACCGTCCCTCTTCCAGACCAGTCATTGTGGCGGCATGGGTGCTGCATAGGATGCGCGCTTCACTCAGCATCCGCTGACCGGTGGCCTGCGGAACGTGCAGGATGGTCGCGCATTCAGAGGCTGCGAGACTGAAGACCAGCCCGGGTTCGGCCTTGCCCCAGTCCGACTCGATGCCGTCCCGGAAGATCACCTCCATCCGGTTCATCAACCGGGCCTGCTGCGCCTGCGCCCAGGAAATCAGATGCGCCACCCGTCCTAGAGCGTCTCCGACAGTTCTCTCGTCGAAGGCTTCAATGTTCTGTAGCGCCAACGTTCCTGTGAACCCGTCCGGGTACCCGTCGGCGGTGGAAGGCTCGTTAGCAGTGGAAGGGCTGGCTGCGGGTTCGGACGTATCATCGTCGGCAGGTTCGGCAGGTTCGGCAGGTTCGGCAGGTTCGGCAGGTTCGGCAGGTTCGGCAGGTTCGGCAGGTTCGGCAGGTTCAGAAGTGGCAGTGGCAGTGGCAGGCTCGGAATTGGAAGCACCGGCATCTGTGGTCTCTGCATCCGCGAGTTCCGCCCGGTACACAGCCAGAGTGACCGACGAGCAGGGCGCCTCTGCGTCACCAGCCTGCCCGTCCGGCTGCTGGTCTTCGCCATCCTGCTCTTCGGTTATCTGTTCGGTGTTCCCGAGCTGATCCATACCTCAGGATTTCATCCCGCACTGACATTTCCGGCCCAAAAACAGGCCCAAAACGGCCATCACAAAAACTGGAAATACCTGTCTTTTGAACGCGATTACCTGCCTGCCAATCCCGTCGATCGAGGGGCACTTTTCCCTGAGTTTCGACGCCCTACGCATTCAGTCCGCAGGTGGTGAAAGGATTTCCACCCGGTTCCCGAACGGGTCCCTGCAGTGGAACCGCTCGTAACCCTCGAAGGTGTACCGGTCGGCCCAGGAAACCTCGTAGCCCTCCAGTGAGAGCCGGGCCCCGAGTTCCACAAGTGCGTCCGAGGATTCCAGCACCAAGGCCGGGTGCGCCTTCTGCGCCGGAATAAAAGGGGAGTCCACTCCGAGATGGATTTCGGCCGCCACCGTGTCGGCGTCGAACGCCCGGAACCAGCAGCCTCCCCGCCCGGCGAGCGACGGCGGTTTTGCCACCTCGGTCAGGCCCAAGCCCTCGCCGTAAAAGCGTCGGGCCTGGTCTTCCCCGCCCTTGGGTATTGAAACCTGTACATGGTGAAGCCGCATGAATTCCCCCGAGTGTTCACTGATTGCAGTAATGAACCGAATTGTGCCAGAAGGTTCCGTTGACGGCTCCGGGACCGGGTTTCACACTGAGAGCAAGCACGTTCACTGTCCGCCCAAGCTGCACCCCACCGAAGGCGCTTTCCCATGGACAAGAACTTCCTCACCTATCCGGACTGGCAGGCCACCGCCGACACCCTGCACCTGTACCTGCAGGTGGCAGGCAAGGTGAAACTGGAACGCAGCTACCCGGAACCGGAGTGGGGCCACGTGCGGATGCCGCTGACCGTCCAGGGGATCGGCACCGGCATCATCCCCGGCCCGGACACGAACTTCGAGATCTATTTCAACCTGCGCCAGCACCACGTGGACGTCCAGAACAGCAACTACATCCGCACCCGGATCGAGCTCAGCGACGGGCTCAGTGTGGCCGACTTCTACCGCCAACTGATGGGGGCACTGGAATTCATCGAGGCGCCCACCAGCATCAACACCGAGCCGCAGGAATTCTATGATCCGGTGCCTTTCGACTCCGACACCAAACACTCCACGTATGACAAACACGCGGTGGAGCTGTTCCTGGACAACCTGCATTTCGCGCACCGCTGCCTCACCCAGTTCCTAGGACCGGTGCGGGGGAAGGTCTTCGCGCCGTCGTACTGGTTCGGCACCATGGACCTTTCCGGAACCATCTTCAGCGGCCAGTCCGAGCCGTACCCCGGAAACGGCGTCATTGCCGTGAACTGCTTCGACGAAAGATTCTGCGAATTGGGTTTCTGGCCGGGGGACCCGTCCGCTCCGGAACCCGCGTTTTACGCAATGCCGTATCCGTTCCTCGCCAACATCGGTAGCTACGGCAGCATGCTGGCCCCGGATAAAGCCGAATTCCGCACCACATCCAGCGAATTCTTCCTTACACTCAAGGACGCGTTCTCCTACGCCGATCCGCAGCGGGCAGTAGTGGATTTCTGCCGCACCACCTTCGACATCGTGCAGCGGATGGATAGGTGGAGCGGGATCGAATGGATCACCGAACCGCTGAATTACGAGAGGCCGGACCGCAGCTAGCGGGTGAACGGCGCAGCCAGCGGGTGAACGGAGGAAGCGGCTGCCGAAGCGCTCCCTCACGGAGGAGTTTCAGGCGGATTTGCCGGGCGTCCTCGTGTGGTCGCGGGCTATGCGGCGGGCGCTGGCCGTGTCCGAAGGGGATCTGGGCATCCTGGTCGGCAGCCCGATCACCGTCACCCTCTACCTGGTGCTCGTGGTGGCGCTGGCCGTCAGCGCAGTGCAGCATCTGCGCCACCGCCGGGATGACCGACGCGCGGCAGACGCTGAACCGGAGCACGAAACGGTCTAGCAGGTTCCCACCCGGAGGGGACGGCGGCCAGACGCGGCCGTCCCCGCCGCCGCACCCCCCGGCGGGAGTTAACAGCCCGTTCGCCGACAGGTTGATCTTCCTCGCACCGGACGTTTCGGTGGGGTCCGGCGCGAGCGGCCGGGATACGATGCTGAACAGCAACCGCACCCCACCGAAAGACCCCGATGTCACCCCGCAAACTGTTCCGCAGCCTCGCACTGGCCGAAGCCGTGACCTGGACCCTGCTCCTGATCGGCATGTTCGCCAAGTACGTGCTGGACTTCGAAGCCCTCACGCCCATCTTCGGCGGCCTGCACGGCTTCGTGTTCCTCGCGTACGGCGTGGTCACCCTGTTTGTCTGGGCCAACCAGAAATGGCCGGCACGCACCGGCATCCTCGGACTGGCCACCACAGTGATCCCGTGGGCCACCATTCCCTTCGAAAAGTCCGTGGACCGCCGCGGCCTGCTGAAGGGCGGCTGGCGGATGGCACCGGGCGGCGACGAGCCCACCAACGCCGTGGACCGGGTCTCGGCCCTCGTCCTGCGGCGGCCCATCGTCGCGGGGATCGTGGCGCTGGTGGCCGTTGCCGTGGTCTTCAGCGTCCTGCTGTACCTGGGCCCGCCGGTTCCTCAGGGATAACTGTTCCGAAGGGGATAACCGCTAGGACTCCGCGGGCAGCGGGGCGGCACCGGCGGCGCCTGGCTCTGCACTGGGCTTACCACCGGGACGCAGCCGACGCCGGTCCGGACGGTTGGTACGTCCCCCGCGGTACGCCGTCGTCCCCGTCGCCAGGATGAGGACGATCAGGACGGCACAGCCGATGATCACCGAAACCATGGCCATGGCGCCGCCGCCCAGGATCCCGACCAGCGGGCTGATGATCCCGGCCAGGCCCACCTGCAGCGCACCGATCAGCGCTGCGGCACTGCCGGCCATGTGGCCGTAGTTGTTCAGGGCGAGGATGGAGGAGTTCGAGGCAATGAAGCCGTGCATGCCTAGGACCAGCCACAGGCCGGCGGTCAGGCCGGCGACGCCGCCCAGACCGGTGAGTACGATCACCGGCAGCAGCATGGCCAGGCCCAGCAGCAGGAGCACAGCGAGCCGCAGGATTCCCAAGGGGTTATAGCGGCCCACGAGCCAGGCATTGAGCTGGGCGGAAATAACCATGCCGACGCCGTTGATCGCGAACACGGCGGCGTACTGCGCCGGGCTGAGCCCGTATTCGTCCTGGAAGACGAACGGTGAACCCACCACGTAGCTCATAATCACGGCCATACCCAGGCCCGGAATCGTAGCCAGCGCCAGGAACTGCCGGTCCTTGAGCAGGACCCGGAAGCCGCTGAACGTACTGGCACCGCCCTTGGTCCGGCGGCGTTCCGGCGGCAGGGTTTCGGGCATCCACTTCAGGACAATTGCTCCGAGGACGACCCCGATCAGGGCCAGAGCGAGGAACACGGCACGCCAGTTCCACAGCCCGGAAACCGCCTGCCCGATGGTGGGGGCCAGCAGTGGGGCCAGACCGATGATCAGCATCAGCCGGGAAAGCATCGCGGCTGCGGAGGATCCGGTGAACCGGTCCCGCACCACGGCCAGGGCCACCACGCCGGCGGCGGCGTTGAAGAAGCCCTGCAGCAGGCGCAGCACAATCAGCGCCCCGATGTTGGGCGCGAGGAAACACAGCAGCGACACCACCACGTGCAGGGCAATGCCGATGATCAGCGGCAGGCGCCGGCCGAAGCGGTCCGAGAACGGACCGATCACCAACTGCCCGACGGCGGCACCAAGCAGCGTGCCGGAGAGGGTGAACTGCGCCGCGGCGGCGCTGGTGTGCAGGTCCTCGGCTACCTCCGGCAGCGCCGGAAGGTACATGTCGGTGGTCACCGCCGGGAGCGCAGCCAGGGCACCGAGCATCAGGATGTACTTGATGCTCGTGCGGGCTGCAGTGCGGTTTCGTGTTCCAGTTTCGGGCGGGGTATCGCTCACAGGCACTCCTGGTGCGGGTTGCGGTTTTCTAAATCCTTACGGGTGCCGGACGCCGGCTCCAGCCAGCACGGCGCGGTAGCCTTCCCGGTACGTGGGGTAGGCAAACTCGAATCCCGTGCCGCGCAGCCGCCGGTTGCTCAGCCTGCGGTTGCCGCCGCGGCTGGTGGACGTTTCGCTTGCGGGCGGCAGTTGCCGGCCCAGTTCGGCGGCCAGGAATCCGAGCACATCTGCCAGCTCCACCGGCTCCATATCCACTCCAACATACAGGGGCGCGGGAGCGGAAACCCGGGTGGTGAGGTGCACGATGGCGGCGGCGGCGTCGTCCCGGTGGATCCGGTTGGTCAGCTGGGTCTGTGCCGGGACGACGGCGGTTCCTGCGGTGACGGAGTCGATCAGCCGGGTGCGTCCCGGCCCGTAAATGCCGGATAAGCGCAGCACCACCGCGTCGGACCGCCGGGAGTGCAGCAGCTGCTCGGCCTCGAGGATCACGGCACCGGTGGCCGACGCCGGGGCGGCCGGCGTTTCCTCGTCCACCTCGCCGCCGTCGGCGTCGCCGTACACCGCGGTGGAGGAGACGAAGAGGATGCGCCGCGGCTGCACGCCGTCGCGCTCCAGGGCGTCCAGGACGTTCGCGGTACCGGTGAGGTAGGCCGCGCGGTAGGCCGCCTCGGTCCGTTCATCGGCGGCCACCGCAATCACGACGACGTCGGTATCCCCCGGGATGCGCGGAAGGTTCCCTGCGGTCAGGTCTACTGCGGAGCCGGTGATCTCCGCCGGCAGTTTCTCCGGCGAGCGGCGCCAGCCCAGCACGGAAAAGCCGGCCGCAGCGAACCGCAGGCCGGCTTCCGTGCCCAGATCGCCGCAGCCGGCGATCAGGACCGTCATGTCCTACTCAGCCAGGGCGGAGATGACGGCCTTGGCCACATCCTCGCTGGACTGGGGGTTCTGGCCGGAGATCAGGTTGCGGTCGCGGACCACGTAGCTGGTCCAGGCCGGGCCGGTCTCGATCTCGGCGCCCTTGTTCCGCAGGACTTCCTCCACGAACCAGGGGGTGTTCTCCCCGGTGCCGCCGTTGAGCTCTTCCTCGTCCGTGAAGACGGTGAGCTTGCGGCCGGCGAAGATGAATTCGCCGTCCTCGGTCTCGGCAGCCAGGAGACCGGCCGGGCCGTGGCAGAACGGGGCAATGATCTTGCCCGCGGCATCGGCCTCAATGAGGATCCGGCCCATGTCCTTGTCGAACGCAAGGTCCGCCATGGGGCCGTGCCCGCCCGGCATCACTACGGCGTCGTACTCCGCGGTATCCGCGTCGGCGAGCACCAGCGGCGAGGAGAGCTCGGCGTCGATGAAGGAGATGTACTGCGTGAAGGCTGCGGCCTTTTCCACGCTGCCGGCCGACTCGGGGGCCAGGGAGACCTGGTCTACGGTGGGCTTGGCGCCGCCGGGGGTGGCGATGCGGACGGTGTGTCCGGCCTCGTGCAGCACGCGGTGCGATTCAACCAGTTCTTCGGCCCAGTAGCCGGTGGGGTGTTCGCTGCCGTCCTTCATGGTGAGGGAGTCTGCTGCGGATACAACCATCAGGATATTTGCCATGCGTTCTATCTCCTCTGCTTGGCGGGAAAAGCCGAAAGTGTTGTTACTTGGCCGGGGCGGCTGCGGCGCCGGCGGCGTCCAGTTCGGCGAAGGTGGCGTCGTCGAGTGAAATGTTCGCAGCACCCAGGTTGTCCTCGAGGTGGGCGATGGAGCCGGTGCCCGGGATCGGCATCATCACGGGGGAGCGGCGCAGCAGCCAGGCCAGGGCAACCTGGGAGGCGCTGGCGTTCAGGCGCTTGGCGGCTTCGTCCACGGGGCCGCCCGGCTGGGCCAGCTCGCCGGCGGAAATCGGTGCCCACGGGATGAAGCCGATGCCGTTGTCCTCGGCGTACTTGAGCACGTCCTCGGAGGAACGGTCGGTGAGGTTGTAGCGGTTCTGCACGGTGGAGACGGTGAAGAACTTCGCAGCTGCCTTCAGCTCCTCAACGGAAACCTGGGACAGGCCGAGGGCCTTGACCTTGCCCTCCTGCTGGAGGTCGCGCAGGACGGCGAACTGCTCTTCGGGATCAACCTTGGGGTCGATGCGGTGCAGCTGCAGCAGGTCCAGGGAGTCGACCTTCAGCTTGCGCAGGGCGAGTTCGGTCTGCTGGCGCAGGTACTCGGGGCGGCCCACCGGAACCCAGACGTCCGGGCCGGTGCGGACGAAGCCCACCTTGGTGGCGATGCGGACGCCGTCGGGGTACGGGTAGATCGCTTCGGCGATGATTTCTTCGCTGATGTTCGGTCCGTAGGAGTCGGCGGTGTCGATGAAGTCGACGCCCAGCTCGACGGCGCGGCGCACCACGTCGACGGCGGTTCCGCGGCTTTCCGGTTCGCCCCAGACGCCGGGTCCCACAATGCGCATGGCGCCGAAGCCCAGGCGGTGTACGGTGCCCAGGTCCTTCAAATCGATGGTGGGGGACAGGGCGGGGGAAGTTTCCGTCGTATCAGTCATATAGGCGTCAACAGACGGTGCGTCCGGGTTTATTCCTCAGCAGCCTTAGTTCTGCACGCAGCCTCCGGACTGTTCCTGTCCGGAAAGGGGCTATTGGCGGGGCCCGGGAGGGCCTAGCTTGTGGGGATGGACTGGAAAATCGAGCTTGTCCCCGTGCCGGTGTCCGACGTCGACGCCTCCAAAAACTTCTACGTGGACCAGGTGGGCTTCAACGCCGACTTTGATGAACGGGTGGATGAAAACCTGCGTTTTGTGCAGCTGACGCCGCCCGGCTCCGCCTGCTCCGTGGTCATCGGCCCCGGCACCACCGATATGGTTCCAGGCACCCAGCGGATCCAGGTGGTGGTGCCAAGCGCTGCCGATGCCCGGCAGCACCTGGTGAACCACGGTGTGGCCGCGAGCGAGATTACCCCGCTGGACTGGGGCACCTTCGTGTACTTCAGCGACCCGGACGGCAACCAGTGGTCGCTGCAGGAGCTTCCGGAGATTCCTCCCACACTGCCGTCCGAGTCCTTATAAGGATCCCCACCACCGCTGGCGGTCCCTGCCCGCCGGTGCCGCCCGGTTGGCTGCCGCGGCGCTCACCTGTCGGAAAAGGCTGGCGCCGCGGCGGTCCTGGATCCCTGTCCCAGGCTTGAATCGCTTGCGCGGGCTACAGGAAAATTCCAAGCAGAAGGACAGCTGCCAGCCCGATCACTGAGGCCAGCGATGTAGTCACGCCGACAATCTTCACTGCGCCTTTAGTTGTTTGACCCAGAAGGTTCTTTGACATCCAGAAAAAGTTGCTGTGCACCGTCATGAAGAATACGGACCCGGCGCCGGCGGCTAGGGCTATCAGGATGGGATCTATGGTTCCCATGGCAGCAACGGGAGCCAAGATACCCGCCGACGTGATCGCCGCTACGCTGACGGATCCAATTGCCACGTGCAGGACTACTGCGATCAACCACGCCAGGAGGATAGGCGGACCGGCGCTGGCGGAAAAGAAGTCGGCCAGGACGTCGCCCAGACCTGTCACTTTCACCAGGCTTGCAAGGGACCCGCCCAGCCCGGTCAGCACCAGAACCTCGCCCAAGTTAGTGAAGGAAGAGTCCAATGCGCGTTTGACCCCGTCCTGTCCCTTATAGCCCAGGACGATCATGAGCGAGACGAAGGACCCCAGTAGAAGGGCGATAGTGGGATCAGCAAAGAAGGCTAGTGCATCGACTTCGATCCCGAAGACATCGGCCAACGAGCCGAGAGCGACGAGCACCAGGGTGAGCACCAGGGGAGTGAGGCTCAGCCAAATGGGTGGCAGGGGCCGAGCTGTGGAAGCCTTTGCTGTTCCAGGCAGAACCGCGGTCCGGCTCTCGGATCCTCCGGTAACAGAATCAGGTGAAGATGAAGCGCCGGTGACCGGCGCAGCGGGGAAGGTCTCTTCTGCAGACGCCGCGTCGAGCTTGTCCATAACCTCCCAGTCTTCGTCGGTTGCTGCGTTCCAAAACCGGGTATGGCTGATGAGGAGGTTCATCAGGAAAATCGTGGCGATGATAGTTACCACGCCGATCGCGGTGCCGAAAAGGAGATAGCGCCACAAGGGGATGCCGATTACCCCGGAGAGAGCCAGCGAACCGACGCTGGGAATCATCATGACCAGGCCCACCAGGATCCCGCAGACCAGCGCCGCAGCGACGCGCGGAATTCCGTTTCGCCCGATGTTCCGCGCGAGGCCCCGGGCGACGGGAGCGGTGACTACCAGCATGACGTCGGCAAAGATGGCCTGAAGTGCGGTCCCTGCAGTGACTCCGAGAGCATAAGGGGAGCGCTGCTTGCCAAATATTCTCAGGAGCGACTTAACGATGCGGTCGATTGCCCCCATTTCAGACAGCGCCGTTCCCATGGTGATTCCAAATGCAATCAGGAGACCGATCTTTGCAAGAATTTCACCGAACCCTCCGGTGAGGGCTTCCAAGGTTCCTGTGAGTCCAAGCCCGGCCGCGATGCCGAGGTAGAGGATTCCAAAGATCAGCGCATATGCCGGATGCACCTTTAGCTTAACGATCAGAACGATGATGCCCACGATCGTGATCGCCGTGTGAAGTAGTAACAAACCGTTGTCCATAGGTCCGTCCAGTCATTAGGTAGCGCGCCGCAGTGACGGCTTCAAAGGTGGTCATGAACCACGGGTAAGTGATGTGAGTCACTAGATTGCCTGTGGTAAGACCATACGCTAGCATCTAATGTGACATACGCAACAGAGGTGCTTTTGCGAAATTCACAACGGAGCGAAGGGTGCCCAATGGACCAGTCATCAGAGAGTTTCCTGGGCCTGATGGAGCTCATCGACAATGAATCCTCGGAGGCTCCGGGCGTTGCCCTGCACAGGCTCGGAGAAGTGGCGGTAGTGGTCATTTCCAATACCAGCCGCAGGAATGCCCTGAACCTGTCCATGTGGGCGGAGTTGGAGGATATTTTCCGGGCGTTGTCGACTGACCGGGGAGTATCAGCCCTCGTCATGAGGGGAGCAGGCCGCCAGGCGTTTGCCGCCGGGGCGGACATCAGTGAGTTCCCCGTTGAGCGGCACGATTTGGAGACCGCCGGAAGGTACAACGCGCAGCTGTCCCGCACGTTGCGTCTGTTGGCCGGACTTGAATTTCCTACCCTCGCTGCCATTCAGGGCTTCGCTGTGGGAGGTGGTTGTGAACTCTCGCATGCCTGCGATCTTAGGATTGCCGCGGACGATGCGCAGATCGGTATCCCCATCGGGCGGCTCGGTGTTGTCCTCGGCGTGACGGAAGCAAAGTACATCGTTCGGCATATTGGGGTAAATGGGTTGAAACGGGTGTTGTTCTCCGGGCGGCTGTTCGATGCCGGCGAAAGCGCCCGCCTAGGGCTGGTTGACGAAGTAGTCTCCGCAGCTGACCTGTGGAACCACCTGGCTGCCCTGACGGGAACCATTACTGCGTCACGTCCAACGACGATGCGGGCTGCAAAAGTTGTCACGGATTTGGCTGAGGGTTTTGACGAACGGCGCACGGACCAGTTGCAGGACCTAATGCAGGCCGCGTATGGAGGCGACGGCCTGCGCGAGGGTTTCAATGCATTTATCGAAAAACGAAGCCCGGATTTTGGATTCGAGAGGAAGCTTTAGATTATGGGGACGTTATCCGGAGTTCGCGTGCTCGACCTGTCGCGGTATATCGCTGGCCCAACGGCCAGCATGATGCTTGGCGATCAAGGTGCCGACGTCATCAAAGTTGAGTCACTGCCTGTCGGTGATCCTTCCAGGCAGTCGGGGCCCTTCCTCGACGGCCACAGCGTGTACTTCATGTCAGCGAACCGGAACAAAAAGTCTCTGGCTCTGAACCTGCGCTCTCCGGAGTCGCTGGAAATAGTCAAGAAGCTGGCATTGGATTCCGACGTCATTATTGAGAACTTCAAGCCCGGCACAATGGAGAAGATGGGGCTGGGGCCGGAGACCCTCTTGGCCGCCAATCCTGGACTGGTTTATTGTTCAATTTCCGGATTCGGAAGCGGTACCCTCGGGGTCGACATGGCCGGCTTTGACCAGAACGCGCAGGGCATGAGCGGCCTGATGGGCGTCACCGGAACGGAGGAGACCGGCCCGCTCCGGGTCGGAGTACCCATCGCCGACACGGTGACGGGCCTGATCGCGTCCTTCGCCATTGTCTCCAAGCTCCAGGAGCGGGTCCGCACCGGTGCCGGTGGGCTCGTCAGTACTTCACTAATGCAGTCGGCGAACTTCCTGCTTACCTACCAGGCCCAGAAGTACCTTTCGATGGGCATCGTTGCCGGCAGGGAAGGCAATGACCACCCGCTCCTCTTTCCTCAGGGAACTTTCCGGACGGCCGACGGATACGTGACGATCGCGTCGGGCAATGAAAAGATGTGGCGCCAATTGTGCGAGGCATTGGGTTTGGTCGAGCTCGGCGACCATCCGGACTTCTCCACCAATGCGCTTCGGCTGCAGAACAAGCTGGAGCTGCGCCGGTTGATGGAAGAGGTGCTGACCACCAACTCCACCTCTTACTGGATAGGCCATATTAGTGCTGCGGGAGTGCCCTGCGGAGAGGTTCTGGATATTGACGAGGTCTACTCCCACCCTATTGCTGCCGAATTGAAACTGGCGGAAACAGTGAAGCACTCTGCGCTGGGTGAAATGAGCGTTTTGGGGCGTCCGGCAGTGACCGGTGATGAGCCGTGGCTGCGGTTGCCGCCTCCAGTGCTGGGAGAGCACAACGAGGAAGTGCTGTCCGGGCTGGGCTACAGCGAAGAGCAGATTGCAGAGCTGGCTGCAGCAGGGATCCTGCAGCGGCTCTGACACCTGCCGCCATCACGCGGCGATGGTCCGCACTTCCGTGGGGCTACTGCTCCGCTGGCCGGGCGCCGGCTCCGGCCGGCCCCGGTTTTTGCTCCGCCGGTACCTGCGCGTAGAACCATTCGATGTGCTCACGCAGCAGCCTGGCAGCGTCTGCACCGCGCTGCGCTAAGACGGCGTCGTAAATCTCATGGTGCTGGGCCTGCAGCACGCCCATGACCTCGGGCCAGTTCTCCATTAGTGCAACCGCATCGGCAACATACCCGCTGATTGCACTTCTGAGGGATGCCATCATGGCTTCAATAACGGCGTTGCCCGCCAGGGATGTCAGTACTACGTGGAACTGGGCATCGAGAAGATGGAAGTTCTCCCGACCAATGTCTGGAGCATCCATGGCCTCCAATAGGCCGGCGGCCTCGGCCAGGGATGCCTCGGCGGTGTCGTGGGTCGTCCTGTCTGCGGCGCTTTGGGCAGCCCAGGTCTCCAGCAGCACGCGGGTCTGCACGATGTCCGCCACCGGCAGCCGGTGGCTGGCCATATGCAGGCGCAGGGCAGATGACAGGCCGGCAGAGGGCTCACTGATGATGATTGCGCCCGATTTAGGGCCGGAGCCGGATGATGACCGCAGCACCCCCATGGCGTCCAGGATCCTGATTCCTTCGCGCACCGAGGCGCGGGAAATGCCGTAAGTTTCGGCCAGAGTCCGTTCACCCGGCAGCTGGTCGCCCAAGCGAATGGCCCCCGAGCGGAGGTCGGCTTCGATGTTCTCCAATAGCAGGTCGTAGCTGCGGCGCGGATTCTCGGTCACGTAGTTATCCTGCCATGCGGGTGCGAAAGGCTGAACGTCAACACTCCTGCAAAATCGTTGGTTTGTGAGGCGTATCCACGGGCGGGGGCGGAGCCTTGAAGGCGTCTAAATGATGCGGTTAGTCTGTGACCCAGCTGGCGGCACAGGGGGCTTGGTGTGGCGGGCGTTACATGCATACTATGGTCAGACCACAAGTTTTGAGGCGTTGCGCTTCTCCGAAAGGCAGCCATGAAGATTGCACTGTTCGCCACCTGCATCGTGGATGCGATGTACCCCTCCACCGCGCGCGCCACTGTATCGATTCTGGAACGGCTGGGCCACGACGTTGTGTTCCCGGCAGGTCAGGCCTGCTGCGGGCAGATGCACCTGAACTCCGGGTACTTCCCGGAAGCGGTGCCGGTGGTCCGCAACCATGTGGAGGCCTTCGAAGCCCAGGATTACGACGTCGCCGTGGCACCTTCGGGTTCCTGCGTCGCCTCGGTCAAGCATCAGCATGCGATGCTGGCCCGCTCCGTCGGCGACGCGGACCTCGAAACCCGGGCCACCGCCGTCGGCGCCCGGACCTACGAACTCTCCGCCCTGCTGACTGATGTCCTGGGCGTGACGGATGCCGCCGCACAGCTGGGCTCCTGGTATCCGCACCGGATCACCTACCACCCCAGCTGCCACGGCATGCGGCTGCTGCGGCTGGGGGACCGGCAGGCGGATCTGCTCCGTACCGTGGAGGGAGTGGAGCTGGAACCGCTGCCCGAAGCGGATCAGTGCTGCGGCTTCGGCGGCACCTTTTCCATGAAGAACGCAGATGTGTCTTCCGCCATGCTGGCGGATAAAAACGCGAACATCGCCGCCACCGGTGCGGAGCTCTGTGCCGGCGGGGACGCATCGTGCCTGATGCACATTGGCGGCGGGCTGTCCCGGCAGGGCAGCACCATCTCCACCCTCCACTTCGCCGAAATACTGGCCAGCACCCGTGACAACCCTGCTCCCGCCCCGGATGCGCTTCGCGGTCCGGCCCGGAAAACGGCCCACACCACCGGAAAGGCCGGCTGATGAGCTCCACTTACCTTGGCATGCCGGGGCTGCCCGTCTACGGTGACGGGAACCTCCACGCATCCGAAGCATTTCCAGCAGCCGCCAAGCGGGAACTGGGCAACGCGCAGCTGCGGGCCAACCTCGGCCACGCCACGCACACGATCCGGGACAAGCGGCTGCGCGTGGTGGCCGAACTGCCGGACTGGGAAGACCTGCGCGAGGCAGGCAGTGCCATCAAGGCGTCGGTCATGGCGAGGCTGCCCGAGCTGCTGGAAGAATTCGAAAAGAACTTCACGGCCCGCGGCGGCATCATCCACTGGGCACGGGACGCCGATGAGGCCAACGGGATTGTCCGCGACCTGATCCGGGACGCAGGCGTGGACGAAGTGGTCAAGGTAAAGTCCATGGCCACGCAGGAAATCGGCCTCAACGAGTACCTCGAAGAGCAGGGCATTTCCGCGTTAGAAACCGACTTGGCGGAGCTGATCGTCCAGCTGGACCATGACAAACCCAGCCACATCCTCGTGCCGGCCATCCATAAGAACCGCGCCCAGATCCGGGAGATTTTCCTGCGGGAGATGCCCGACGTCGATCCGGGACTCACCGATACCCCGGCACGGCTGGCCGAAGCCGCCCGGCAGCACCTGCGCCGGAAGTTCCTCTCCGCGAAGGTCGCCATTTCCGGCGCCAACTTTGCGCTGGCGGACACCGGCACGCTCGCCGTCGTCGAATCCGAGGGCAACGGCCGGATGTGCCTGACTCTGCCGGAAACCCTGATCACCGTCATGGGAGTGGAAAAGCTGCTGCCCTCGGCGACGGATCTGGAAGTGTTTATGCAGCTGCTGCCGCGTTCCTCCACGGGGGAGCGGATGAACCCGTACACCTCGCTGTGGACCGGGGTGACCGAAGGAGACGGCCCGCAGAACGTGCACCTGGTGCTGCTGGACAACGGGCGCAGCGCGGCGCTCGCCGACGAGATGGGACGTTCGGCCCTGCACTGCATCCGCTGCAGTGCCTGCATGAATGTCTGCCCGGTGTATGAGCGCACCGGTGGCCACGCATACGGCTCCACCTATCCCGGACCCATCGGTGCCATCCTGTCGCCGCTGCTGACCGGGATTACGTCTGAGGAGAATGCGTCCCTGCCGTATGCGTCCTCGCTGTGTGGTGCCTGCTACGACGCCTGCCCGGTGAAGATCAACATTCCGGAGATCCTGGTCCATCTGCGCTCGGAGGATGTGGAGAGCCGCCGCGGGACCACGAAGGTGCCGGGACAGATGGACGTCGCCATGAAGGCTGCTTCCTGGGTGATGGGCTCGGGCCGCCGGATGGCCCTGGCGGAAAAAGCACTGCCGTTGGGGAAGCTGGCGGCCGGACCGGACCGGAAGATCAAGAAACTTCCCGGCATGGCGGCCGGGTGGACCCAGAGCCGGGACATCCCGGCTCCGCCCGCGCAGTCCTTCCGGGATTGGTGGGCGAAAGAGCATCACGATCCTGGGTCGGAAGAGCACACCGAATTGGAAGAGAAGGCATGAGCGCGCGTACGGAAATCCTGGACCGGCTCCGGGCGGCCCTCCATGATTCGCCCGAAGCGCCGGAGATTCCCCGGAAGTACCGGCACACCTCAGGCATGAGCGAGGACGAACTCATCGAACTGCTCAGCGACCGGCTGCTGGATTACAAGGCCGGGGTCAGCGTGGTGGATGAAGCCTCGCTCCCGACCCGGGTTGCCGAGCTGCTGGCTGGAGAGAAGTCCTACGTGGTTCCTGCGGGACTGGATGAGCGCTGGACGGCTCTGGTTCCGGGGCGGGTGGTGGATTCACCCCAGGAACCGCTGAGCGTGGAGGAGCTGGACGGCATCGATGCTGTGGTGACCGGCAGCGCGGCGGCGGTGGCTGAAACGGGGACCATCATCCTGGACGGCAGCCCTGGCCAGGGCCGGCGGGCCTGCTCCCTGATCCCGGACCACCACGTCTGCATAGTGAAGGCAGGTGACATAGCCGGAGTGCTGCCGGAGGCGGTGCGGCGGCTCGACGTCACCCATCCGTTGACCTGGATCAGCGGTCCGAGCGCCACCAGCGACATTGAACTCGAGCGTGTGGAAGGTGTGCACGGCCCGCGGAGGTTGGACGTGGTTATTGTCCGCTGACGCGGAGCACGGGATGAATACCCCTAGAAGCTGCCGGAACTCCCCGCACCGGAGAAGCTTCCCCCGGTGCTGCCGTAGCCCGTGGTGCTGCTGGACTCTCCCCGCGCCGAGCTGATTTCCGTGGTGCCGGTTTCAAGACCGGTATTAAAGGTGCCCACCGTGTAGAAGGCGTAGTAGGGGAAGGCCGTATCCAGGATGGAGGGTTGGTAGCCCTCCCGGCTGCCGGGCCGGCGGGCGCCCTTCTTCTCCAGGGCTTCGCGCATCAGGTCGCGTTCCTTGTCGTTTTTCGCGTACCCGGCAATCACCGTTTCGGAGTGGTTCTTCAACAGATCCGAAAGCTCGCTCCGGGCATCGCGCAGCCGGTCCAGGGCAGTTTCGGGGTTGATGCTTCCCTCCGAGAGCTCGGCTGCCCAGGTCTGCACGTCCTGCCGTACCCGGCCCCGGAACGCGACGAGCGCGGCGGCGGTCGAGGAGTCCTTCTGACCCTCCTTGGAGTCCAGGAGATCGTCGAGTTTGGCCAGGTCGGCTTCGAACGGAGCAACCTGCCGGTCCCAGGCCCGCTCCCACCCGTGTGCCTTGTTGAGTAGGGAATTCGTGTCCGCAATGACGTCATCCAGGCCATCCAGCTCCATTGCCGTGTCCGCGTAGTCCTCGATGACGGCGGTGCTGCTGCGCTTCCGCAGGTCCTTCGCCGGTAGGTCATGAGCTGCGTTGTTTTGCCTGGTAGCGGCGTTGTAGCGGGTTCTGAAGGTGCGGTACTGCTCCAGGACCTTGGCTCCGTACGTCGATTCGGAGGGAATGGTCTGGGCGTTCACCTCGGTGGCTTCCAGATCCCGCGTCACGCTGGAATAGGCGGCGTCCGCTTCTTTCAGCAGCTTGGTGTTCTTGGCCCCGCGGTGGCGCCGGACTCCAACACCGACCCCTGCGCCTGCCAGCACCGCTACACCGCCCACAACCGACGCTCCGATGAAACCGTCAGAGGCGTACCAGGGCTGGTTGATCAGTTCGGCGGCTTCCTCGGTTGCGGCTATGGTGCCGCCGGTCCACTGGGCTTCGCGGAAAAGATCAGTGACCTCTTCGCGGATGTCTTCCTGCTGGTCCAGGGAAATCTTCCGGTCTTCACCGAAGTAGGTGCCGATATGGCGTCCCACGGGATCCAAGGCAAAGATGAACAGCCCGTCTGCCCATTTCTGTCCGTCCTCGCTGAGCCACTCCGGGTGCTCGGCACGGGCGAAGCTCAGAACGTCCTCATTCAGGTTCGCGCTCCCGCTGCCGTTGTAGGTATATACGGCCACAGTGGTGGGGTCGCGGAACTCAATGTCCTCGATCGCCGGCAGCAGTGTGTTGGCGTCCAGCACCCCGGCGGTGTCCTCGACAACCACTCCTGTCGGCGTCACCGCTGCGGCGGGCGGGATGCCCAAAAGGAAGGCAGACATCAGAAACAGCAGGGCAGTGAGTACGCGGCGCAAGGTCCCCCCTCGTCGTGAAGCGTGGTGCCCCGATCCTAACTGCTCCTCCGCCCGGCCGGTACAGGCACCGCAAACCGCCGTGCCGCCTTCGTGCCCCGACGACGACGGCGGGTGTGGTGCGGTACGGCGAAGCCTCCGCTAGGCCGTGAGTTCGTTGTGCTCCTGCAGGGCGGACTGCGCCGAAGCCGAAGTCACCGCGTCCAGGAACCCGATAGTTTCCTCCAGTACCTCGCGTGCTTCCGGCCGGTCCAGCCGGAACTGGTACTCGTGGCCGAGGGCAGGCTTGTAGTCCTCCGGCCAGAATCTGCGGGTCACCGGGACCCCCAGCTCCTCCAGCCGGTCGGCAAGGGGGAGGGACTGGTCAGCGGTCAGTGGGTCACCGTTGCCTCCGGAAATATACGTGGGAGGAAAGTCTGGATTCACGTGGTCAAAGATGGACATGTGTTCTGCGGCGGAGGTGGAAGCCCAGTCCTTGGATCCGGTGTAGGCCCACAACGCCTTCCTCAACCCCCACCCGAAAACGCCGTTGAGCTTGGCAACGGACTCGAAGTCGTAGACCCCGCAATTCAGCAGGATCCCGCGCAGGTGCTCCGGTGCCGCGGCGGGAGTAATGCCGGTGCGGCGGGCATAGTCGGGGTTCGTGATCCCCAGGGCCAGTTGTGCTGCAAGCTGGGCTCCCGCTGAGTCTCCGGCCAGGACAACCCGGTCCGGGTCCAGCCCGTACTTGTCTGCGTGTTCGCGCAGATAGCCCAAGGCAGTGTTCAGTTCCCGGACCGCCGTCGGATAACAGGCCTTGGGCGAGATGGTGTACCCAACACCCACCACGGCATAGCCGTAACCGGCGAGGACCCGCAGGTAGGGTTCCACGTCCTTCTTCGACCCCGAGATCCAGGCACCGCCATGGACCCACACCACCACGGGCAGCGGTTTCCTTGCCTCGGTGGGCAGGAAGAGATCCAGGGTGGGGTTCACTGCGGAACCCAGATACTGCAGCCCGCGATGGCCGGTGATGCTCCCCTTCGTAAGGTGCGGTCCGACCCTGTGCGATTGAAACTTTCCGGCACCAGAGAATACTCCGCGGATCAACAGGGCTGAGGGCCGGGGGTCGCGCTGCAAAGTGGCGGCGGCAACGGTTCCGGCAACGGCGGCCGCCCCGGCCAGAAGCCCCGCTGCCGGCAGCGACAGGACTTTCACGTTTTTAAATTAGGGCCGGCCTAAGGGTGCCATTTTCCAGTTTGCCCGCAGGCAACGCGTTCTCCCGGGGTGCCCGTGTGGCATCTCATGGCTGGATGTGCCCGCCGCCACAGGGTGAGGAACCCCTGGCCCCGAGGCCTAACCTGCGCAGCCAGTTGCTAGGGCAGCATCCACTCCAGGACCGGGGTGGACTGCAGGAAGACCAGGATGCACAGGGCCAACAGCAGCAGCACGCTCCAGCCGATCACCTTGCGCAGCAGCACCGATTCCTGGCCGCTCATGTTCACGGCTGCGGCACCGATGGCGAGGTTCTGCGGACTGATGAGCTTGCCCATCACACCGCCGCCGGTGTTGGCAGCGACCATCAGCTGGGGATCCAGGCCGGCTTCAATCCCGGCGGTCTGCTGCAGCTTGGCGAACAGGGCGTTTGCCGAGGTATCGGAACCGGTCACCGCCGTACCGATCCAGCCGAGCACGGGGGAGAGGAAGGCGAAGAACGCGCCGGTGCCCGCCAGCCAGGTGCCGATGGACACCGTCTGCCCGGAAAAGTTCATCACGTAGGCCAGGGCCAGGACCCCCAGGATGGTCAGCGCCGCCGAACGCATCCGCACCGCCGTCGTCCAGATCTCCCGGACAGCCGCGCCCATACTCAGCGGATACCGGCCGTTTTCGTTGAAGCGTGAGTAGACCAGCGCCACGATCAGGCCGGTGATCAGCAGCAGGGTGCCCGGGCTGATCAGCCATTCGAACGAGTAGATGGTGGAGGACTGGGTCTGGCCGTTGCTGTCCAGCAGTGCTTCGTGCAGCACCGGCCAGGGGATCTCGATGTTGGTTTTCGCCAGCGCCGCGGGCACGTCGATGCCGAGCGTCCACAGGTTCACGAACCCGAAGATGACGATCACCGCCACGTAGGGGAACAGGGCCATCCAGGCCCGGGATGGGGTCAGGCGGTCCGCCGCGGTGTCGTCGGCGGAGGTGAGCATATCTGAGCCCGCGCCGGAGCCGGCCGGTGTCCAGCCGTCGGCCCGCGCTTCGGCCAGCTCGGCCTTCATCCGCTGGTCGGCCTCCGCTCCGTTGCGTGGATGCCAGAACCGCAGGAAGCCGACGGCGGCTAGCATCGCGACAAGGGAGGCCACGATATCGGTGAGCTCGTAGGAGAAGTAATTCGAGCAGAGGAACTGGAAGACGGAGAATACGACGCCGGTAAAAAGGGCGACGGGCCAGCAGTCCCGCAGGCCCCGGCGTCCGTCCAGGATGAACAGGAGAATCAACGGGACGAAGACGGCGAGCACCGGCGTCTGCCTGCCGACCACCGCGCCGATCTCCTCGCCGGTGTAGTTGGTCAGGTTGGCGGCGGTGGTGATGGGGATGGCCAGGGCGCCGAAGGCCACCGGAGCGGTGTTGGCCACCAGCACCGCAGTCGCAGCGCGGATCGGGGCGATGCCCAGGGCCAGCAGCATGGTCACGGTGATGGCCACCGGCGCACCGAATCCGGCCAGGGCCTCCAGGAGGCCGCCGAAACAGAAGGCCACCAGGATGGCCTGGACCCGAAGGTCTCCGCCGCCAATCGCATCGAAGACGCGGCGCAGGTCCTCGAACCGGCCGCTCAGCACGGTCACCTGGTACAGCCAGACGGCCATCACGATGATCCAGACCACCGGGAACAGTCCGAACGCCGCACCCTGCGTCGCGGAGAGCAGGGCCAGGCCTATCGGCATGCCGAACCCCAGGACGCCGACGGCGAGGGCCACCAGCAGTGCCCATCCGCCGGCAACATAGGCGCGGGTCTTCGCGAAGGCCAGCAGGAAGAAGAACGTCAACAGCGGCAGCAGGGCCACCAGGGCGGACAACGCCACACTGTTCAGGACGGGGGAGGTGCTGGGAGTAAAGCTGTCCATAAAGACCTCCGCGCCGGCTACTGACCGGCTCAACCGGGGAAGCACTGGAACAAGCGCTACTTAAGCGTACGGCGGTGTTCCCTGCAGGTAACCCCCCGGACGCCCGGCAGAGGGGGTCAGCCGGCTATACGCTGCCCGACGCCGGGGCCGCGTTCCCGGCGGTGCGTTCCCGGTGGTGCCGCAGATAGCCCGCCGCGGCCACCAGGATCGAGATGACAGCGGAAAGTGCCAGCCCCAGCCAGAGCCCCACGTTCAGGGCCGCAGCACCGGCGACGGCGCCGAGGAGGATCAGCGCGATGGCCAGGGCCCGGCGCACCCAGTACTGGCTGTTCCCGCCTGCGAGGCGCGAATCGGAAGCCAGTCCGGTGATCGTGGAGGTCACTACTACGGTGGTGATCTCCGCAACCTTCAAACGCTTGGCGGTCGCGGCCTGTATGCCCATGGCGGTGGCGAGCGCCGACGTCGTGATGCTCCCCAGCACGCTGATGCCCTGGACGTCCGCCACTGCCGTAAACACGGCCAGCGCGGTAATGATGCCCGCCACCACCATCAGCGAAACGGAGGTGCGGAGGGACCAGCCTTCCGGTCCCTTGCGCAGCATCCGCCCGGCAAGGGCAGCGCCCAGCATAAAGAAGACCAGTGCCAGGACCGGGCGCAGGATCGGCAGGTTGGCTCCGCCGGCGAAGGCCATGCCCAGCAGCACCACGTTGCCCGTCATGTTTCCGGTGAAGACCCGGTCCAGGCCCAAGTACCCCACGGCGTCGACGACCCCGGTGGAAAAGGTCAGGGCCAGCATCAGCCACAAATGCACGCGGTCGGTCGGTACTGCGTTAAGTCGCTTCACTGGCGGCATGTCTCCTTGGGCGGGCACCGTCCGTGTAGACGAACGCGTGGTGGAAGTCCGATTGTATTCAAAACCGGATGCGAATAATGCAAGGATTCCCCTGACCCAGTTACCGGCCGAAAGCTGCCCCCATGACCTTTACAGCACCCGATCCCTTCACCACCCGGCCCACCCTGCAGGGCACCTTCGGCATGAGCGCCTCCACGCACTGGCTTGCCACGGCCTCGGCCCAGGCGGTGCTGGAGCGCGGCGGAAACGCGTTCGACGCCGCCGTTGCAGGCGGTTTTGTGCTGCACATCGTGGAACCGCACCTGAACGGGCCGGGCGGCGACATGACCGGTGTTTTCGTGACGGCCGAGCATCCCGCAGACCCGGTGGTGCTGATGGGACAAGGGCCCGCCCCGGCTGCTGCCACGCGGGAGCATTATCTAGCCGAAGGGCTGGAACTGGTGCCCGGTGCCGGTGCGCTCGCCGCAGCGGTTCCCGCCGCCGTCGACGCCTGGCTGCTGTTGCTTCGGGACCACGGCACCTGGGAACTGGCCGATGTCCTGGCCTTCGCTATCGGCTACGCCCGCAACGGCCACCCCGTCCTGGCAAGGGTCGGCGCCACTGTCGAGTCCGTTGCCGAGCTGTTCACCGAACACTGGCCCACTTCGGCTGCGCAGTGGATGCCGGAAGGCCGGGCGCCGCGCGAAGGCGAAATCATCCACAACCAGGCCTACGCATCGGTATTGGAGCGGCTGGTGCTGGCCGGTCCGGGCACGGGTACGCGGGCCGAACGCATCGACGCCGCCCGGCGCGAATGGCGGACGGGCTTTGTTGCGCGCGCCGCCGTAGACTTTGTTGCCGCGCCGCACCGCCACTCCTCGGGCACCGACCATGCCGGTGTCATCAGCACGGCCGACTTCGCCGGTTTCGAAGCCGGCTTTGAACCTGCCGTCACCTTCGACTTCCGCGGTTACACCATTGCCAAGACCGGTGCGTGGGGGCAGGGACCCGCGCTGCTGCAGACCCTGGCCATCCTTGCCGGTTTCGACGACGACCGGCTGGACCCGTCCTCCGCATTGGGTGCACACACCATCCTGGAGGCCCAGAAGCTCGCCATCGCGGACCGCGAGGCCTACTACGGCGACGCGCCGGTGCCGCTGGACTACCTGCTCAGCGAGGAATACGCCGCCGGCCGCCGTGCCCTGATCACCGACACGGCTTCCCACGAGTTCCGTCCCGGAACGGTGCCCGGCCACACGGCCTTCGTGCCGCCGCTGCGCACCGAATACCTGCCGCCGGCCCTGGCCGACGGCGGCGCTGGCTTCGCCGGTGTCGGGGAACCCACCGTGATGCCCACGGGCGAGACCCTCGGGGACACCTGCCATATCGACGTCGTGGACCGCTGGGGGAACATGGTTTCCGCAACCCCGTCGGGCGGCTGGCTGCAGTCCTCCCCGACCATCCCGGACCTGGGTTTCTGCCTGGGCTCGCGGCTGCAGATGACCTGGCTGGAAGCGGGGGCACCGTCCACGCTGACCCCGGGGAAGCGGCCGCGCACCACGCTGACCCCCACCCTCGTCCTGAAGGACGGCCAGCCGGTCGTGGCACTGGGCTCACCCGGCGGGGACCAGCAGGACCAATGGCAGCTGCTGTACCTGCTGCGCACCATTGTTGGCGGATACACCCCGCAGCAGGCCATTGACGCCCCCGCACTGCACACCACATCCATTCCCGGGTCGTTCTTCCCCCGCACCTGGACACCGGGCGGTGCGGTGGTTGAGGACCGGCTGGGGGAGGACGTCATCGCCGGGCTTCAGGCCCGCGGCCACGTGGTGACCCGGGCCGGGGACTGGGCCCTGGGAAGGCTTTCCTCAGTGCTGCGCGATCCCGGCTCAGGCCTGCTGCAGGCCGCGGCGAACCCCCGTGGCGCGCAGGGGTATGCCGCCGGGCGTTGAGGGACCGCTGCGCGTCCGGGACAGCCGGTTCGGCGCTTCCCGGACGTGGGCCGTTCCCGGGGCTGGGGTGGCTCTGCCGGTGCGTTCAAGCGGCTCTTCCGTTCCGTTCCCGGGGGCGGGAACCTATAGTTCAAGAGGGGTTCCTCCTACTGTGAGCGAGGCTTGGCCATGGCCAATATCACCACCCGACCCGTCACCAAACTTGGAATCGTGGGAGCCGGAAGCGTCGGCACATCGCTGGCCTACGCGGCTATCATCCGGGACACTGCCCGCCAGATCGCCATTTACGATATCGATGCCGAACGGGCCGGAGCCGAAGGCCTCGATCTTGCCCACGGCACCCAGTTCACAGGCGCCAATACCGTGACCGGCGGCGGAAATATTGAGGATCTGGCCGGATCCGACGTCATCGTTATTACGGCCGGAGCCCGCCAGCAGCCGGGCCAGAGCCGGCTTGACCTGGCTGGCGCCAACGTGCGGATCCTGGAGAAGCTGATGCCGCAGCTGATGGGACAGGCGCCGGACGCCGTGTACATCATGGTGACCAACCCGGCAGACGTGCTTGCCGTTGCTGCACAGAAGATAGCCGGACTACCGCGCAACCGGATCTTCTCCTCCGGCACGGTCCTGGATACCTCCCGGCTGCGGCTGCTGCTGGCCCGCGAAGCACACGTGCTGATGACCAGCGTGCATGCAACCATCATCGGCGAACACGGGGACACGGAGTTCCCGGTGTGGTCCAACGCCACCATCGGGCCCGTGCCCATCCGGGAATGGGAAATCAGCGGCCGGCAGGTGTTTACCGACGCGTTCCTCGCCGCCGCCACGGACGACGTCGTCAACGCCGCCTACAAGGTGATCGAGGGAAAGGGCGCCACGAACTACGCGATCGGCCTGGCTGGAGTGCGGATTGTCGAGGCGGTGCTGAACGCGGAAAACGCAGTACTGCCGGTGGCGGCCACGCTGGACGGGGAGTACGGGATAAGCGGTGTTGCGCTGTCCCTGCCATCGATCGTGGGCCACAACGGCGTCTACAAGATGCTCGAGATGCCGCTGGATGAGACCGAGCGCGGAAAACTCATGGCCTCCGCGGAAACCCTGCACAGCACGCTGGACTCGCTGGGGATCTGACCCGCCGAAGGCTGGCCCGCAGCTCCCCGCTTACGCCAGCAGCTCCCGCAGCCGCCGGGCATTGCGGACTGCATGGCCTTCGAGGTCGTTGTTGAAGTAGGCGTAGACGTCCCTGCCCGCGGATTCCCATTCGCGGATCCGGTCCGCCCACCACTGCAGGTCCTGCTCGGAGTAGGAACCGACGTAGAGGTGTTCCGGGTCCGGGCCGTGCAGGCGGACATACACGAAGGGCGCGGTGGCGCGCAGCGTGCAGGGCAGGTGTGCACCGCTCATCACCGTGTAGGCGGCACCGTGCCGTTCCAGCAGGCGGAAGACGTCTTCGGAGTTCCAGCTGTCATGGCGGAACTCTACGGCGACGCGGATCTCCTTCGGGAGGTTCGCCAGAACATACTCCAGCCGGTCGTCGTCGCGCTCCATATCGGGGGAGAGCTGGAGCAGGAACACACCGCTGCGGTCGCGCAGTTCGACGAAGCAGCGCTGGATGCGTCCGATCCACTCGTCCGGATCCCGCAGCTTCTGGGCATGGGTGAGCCCGCGGGGCGCCTTGACCGAAAAGACGTACCCTTCCGGCAGTCGGTCTCGGTAGGCGGCGAAGGCTTCCTCGCGGGGCCAGCGGTAGAAACTTCCGTTCAGCTCCACGGTGTCGAATTCCTCCGCGTATTTTTCCAGCCACAGCCGTGACGGCACGCCCTTGGGGTACAGCACATTGCGCCAGTGGTTGTAGGCCCAGCCTGATGTCCCGATATGGATGCTCACACCATCCAAACTAACGGTCTCCGGGCAGGCCCCGCGGTGGCTACGCGGGGGAGCGGTGTGAGGTAACTTTTGGCGGCCCGGTCCGCGCGCGTGAAATAAGCCGGGTGCTGCTGCGGTTGCATCTAGCGTGCCCGGACAAAAAGGCCCGGTGCACAAGCAACTGAAAGGCACGCACTCCCATGACTGTTCCGCTCTCCATTCTCGATCTCGCCATCATCGATGAGGGCGAGAGCGCACGTGATTCCTTCGCTTCCTCCCTGGCGCTGGCGCGGGAAGCGGAAGCTCTCGGCTACACCCGCATCTGGTACGCCGAGCACCACAACATGCCGACCATTGCCTCCTCCGCCACCAGTGTGCTGATCGGCTACATTGCCGCGCACACCGAAAGCATCCGGCTCGGAGCCGGCGGAGTTATGCTGCCGAACCATGCGCCCCTGACCATTGCGGAGCAGTTCGGCACGTTGGAAACCCTGTTCCCGGGCCGCATCGACCTGGGCCTGGGCCGTGCCCCCGGCAGCGACCAGAAGACCATGCGTGCGCTGCGCCGCGACCCGATGTCCTCGGACAGCTTCCCGCAGGACGTGCAGGAACTGCAGGGCTACCTGACCGGCAACACCCTGATCCCGGGTATCCATGCGACGCCGGGTGCCGGCACCAACGTGCCGCTGTACATCCTGGGTTCCTCCCTCTTCGGTGCCAAGCTTGCCGCCGCCCTGGGCCTGCCGTACTCCTTTGCCTCGCACTTCGCGCCGCAGGCACTGCAGGACGCCGTCACCATCTACCGCCGCGACTTCAAGCCCTCGGCGCAGCTGGCCGAGCCGTACGTCATCGCCGGCGTGAATGTCGTGGCCGCCGAAACCAGCGAGGAAGCCAAGCAGATGTTCGAGGATTCGCAGCGCCGCCGGGTAACCCAGCTCTTCGGCCGGGACCGCACCTTCACCGACGAAGAGGCGGACGCCATCCTGCAGTCGCCGGGCGGCCAGCAGGTCAAGCAGATGGGCCGCTACTCCGCTGTTGGCAACCCCGAGGAAGTCCGGGACTACCTCGACTGGTTCGCCGGGCACGCGCAGGCCGATGAGCTGATCGTCGCCACGCAGACCGCCACACTCGAATCACGGCTGCTTTCCTTCCGGCTGCTCGCGGACGCCGCCCTGCCGGTCCGTTCCTGAGCATTGCCCCTCCCGGGGGACCGGAAACCCTGTGCTAGATATGAAGGATGAGTTCCAGCCCCCAGATCATCTCCTGTTCCGTCAGCATGCGCTGGGGAGATATGGATGCCTACGGGCATATCAACAATGTTGAGATTGTCCGCATGCTCGAGGAAGCACGCGTGCATGCCTTCGGCCCTCCCGGCGGAACGGGAGGGCCCGGACGGGAACCTGCCGTCCCGCTGTTCACCGATGTTCCGCCCGGCACGCAGTCCCTCGTGGTGGAACACCGTGTCCGGTACGTGGCGGAACTGACCTACCGGAACATCCCCGCCGACGTCGACGTCTGGATCAGCGCGGTCAAGGGCGCCAGCCTGACGATCGCCTACGTCATCCACGATCCGGCGACGCACCAGGCCTGTGTGCGCGCCGAGACCACCCTGGCCTTCGTCGACGGCGCTACCGGCGCCCTGCAGCGGCTGACGCCGGCCCAGCGGGAGATGGCAGCCGCCCACACGGGAGCTTCCGTCTTCGCCTGAGGCCCACACCCGGGTTCCTGCAGCCGGGCCCTGTGATCGGCTGAGCACGGCCACTAGCATTTTCGGTAGTCCCGGCAGTTCCGCTGCGGAATTCAAAGGAGATGCACCGTGTGGCAGAACCTTGGCATCACTCCGACCGAAGCACTCTGGGTTGTTCTCAGCGCCCTGGGGATATACGCCGTCTTCTTCCTGCTGATCCGTGGTTTCGGGCAGCGTGCACTGGCCAGCTGGTCCACCCTGGACCGTGCCGTCGTCATCGCCCTTGGCTCCGTGCTCGGCCGGGTTGTCCTCGGCTACACGCCTACCCTCGCTGCCGGCGTCATTGCGCTGGCCACCATGTTCGGGATGCTCCGCGTGGAGGGGTACCTGCGCCGGACGCGGCGCGGCGCGTACCTCACCAGCCGGCCCATCCTCCTGATGGCGGGGAACGAGGTCCTGGAGGAAGGCCTGCGTAAGGCCCGGATCCTGGAGGACGAGCTGTACTTCAAACTGCGGCAGTCCGGAATCCGGAACCTGTCCGAAGTGGCGATTGCCGTGCTGGAGCCGACCGGGGACGTCAGCGTACTGCGCCGCGGCCAACTCATTGATCCTGTGCTGCTGCGCCGGGTCACCAACCAGTCACGTATTCCCCGGGATCTGGTGCTGCCAGGGCAAGGCCCCGGCAGGGCAGGGGAGGCTGATTAGGCGTCCGGGCAAACCTCGTGTAGGCTGAAACGCAGTTGTTGTGTTGCGCATTTTGTATTTCAAGTGGCGAAACCCAATTGGTCTAGCTGCTTTTTCTGTAGAAGCGGTAAAGGAACACCGCGACTGAAACCGCCCGAAAGTCGGGATGTGTTTCGAATGCAGAAGGAATTAAAAAAATGGCTACAGGTACCGTAAAATGGTTCAACTCCGAAAAGGGCTTCGGCTTCATTGAGCCCGACGACGGCAGCGCCGACGTCTTCGCTCACTACTCCGCGATCAACTCCAACGGCTACAAGTCGCTGGACGAGAACCA
Source organism: Arthrobacter sp. zg-Y877 (assembly GCF_030373105.1). Classification (NCBI taxonomy): domain Bacteria; kingdom Bacillati; phylum Actinomycetota; class Actinomycetes; order Micrococcales; family Micrococcaceae; genus Arthrobacter; species Arthrobacter sp. zg-Y877. The sequence continues at coordinate 385,364 of NZ_JAUCPU010000003.1, read as the reverse complement.
GAAGGTTAGCTTCGACACCGAGCAGGGCCCCAAGGGCCCGCAGGCCTCGAACATCCAGGCCCTCTAATTTCTTAGAGACTTTGTAACGGCCTAGCGCCGATACTCCAAGAGCAGGACGGGATCTCCCGTCCTGCTCTTGTGTTTAACCCGAGTGTTCTGCTGCGTTGCTTCACCGGCTTGGGCGCTGGGGTCTGGCCGGTACCGTCCGCGTAGCGCGTTGCGCCGTCCTCGGATCCCGACAAACCGCAGCGATCCGGACAGTCCGTATGGTGGGGGCTGTCCCATTCCGCGCAGGCGCCCGGGTTAGGCGGCTTTAATATTCCTGCGAGCTCTGCGAGCGAGGAATTTCGTTGCCGCCGTTCCGGGCTCCGGAGCGGAACCCGGCCACCTTCGCGGTAACGAGCGGAACCCAGCCACTTGCGCGGAAACCCGGAAACCCGGACCCGAGAGGCCTAGTCGTGAATCCGCACAGCCGCTTCACGCAGATACTGCTCGACCCGGCTGTAGGCATCCTGAGTCAGCGCCTTCCACAGGTTCATGCTCAGCACCGGGTCCGCCGCGGCCAGCTCATCAATGGCCTCCGCCGTTAGCACCTTCACCTTGACCGGCCCAGCGGCCTTAACCGTGGTCTCCTGGCGCTTGTCTTCGCCCATAGCCATCTCGCCGAAGGTCATCCCCGGACCCAGTGTTGCCAGCTTGACCCTGCTGCCGTCCGGACCGGGCATGGAGGTAGTGATGTGCCCGGACACAATAAAGAAGACGCCCCCGAACCGCTGGCCTACGCGCCGGACCACGTCGCCGTCGTCGTACGTCCGGTCCTCCATCATTTTCTGCAGCAGCTGTGCCTCTTCCGGATCCAGCGGGCTGAGCGCCGGGGAATCGGCGGGGTCGATGGCGTCCGGAAGGACAAGTTCGGTGCCGTGCTGCTCGAGCAGCCTGTTCTCGCACCACTCGATCGCAGCGGAGCGCAGGGTGAAGGATTCGGTCTTCCGGCCCAGTTCCTTCAGGGCGGACGTGACCGATCCTTCAACGTCCACCAGGGCCAGTTCGCGCCCGGCCTGGCGGAGCATGTCCTCGGCTTCGGCAATCAGGCGGATGGCGACGTCGGACACTTCGTCCACGCTGCGCAGATCGGCAACCACCAGTTCGACGTCGTCGGGCAGGTCGGTGAGTGCCCTCACCATGGACTCGGCCCCGGCGAAGAGCAGGTCGCCGTTGAGTTCGATGACCTGGACCCGGTGGCCGTGTCCGGCCAGGATCTCGGCGGCTTCGTCGGTCCGCCGGATACCCGAGGGTGTCGACGTGATGTCGTAGATGGCCCGGATGGCGGAGCGGCCGGTCCGTGCTGCCCGGACAAAGTGCAGCCCCAGGTCGTGGGAGAGCCGCTGGCTCACGGCCACCCCGCGCACGCTGTTGCCGTGTGCGTCCAGGGGAGGGGAGTAGACCGCCAGGCCCACCTGTCCGGGCAGGACGGCGAGGATGCCGCCGGCCACCCCGGACTTGGCGGGCATACCCACGCTGCTGATCCACGAGCCGGCGTCGTCGTACATGCCGCACGTGGTCATGACGGACAGGACGCGTTCCACCGAAGCGAGGTCCAGGACCTCGTCGCCGGTGAGGGGGTGGCGGCCGCTGTTGGCCAGGGTTGCGGCCATCAGGGCGAGATCGCGCGCGTTGACCATGACCGAGCATTGCCGGAAGTAGTCCTTGATGATGGGCGCCGGGTCGGATTCGATGATGCCGAAGGACCGCAGGAGGTACCCCAGGGCGGTGTTGCGGTGCCCGGATCTCAGCTCGGAGGTGTAGATCCGCTGGCTGACGTCGAGGTCGCGTCCGGCGAACGCGGAATAGGTGTCCAGGATGCGCTTGAAGCGGGACCTGCCGCCGGACCCCTTGACCAGGGACGTGGCGGTCAGGGCGCCGGCATTGATCATCGCGTTGGCGGGCCGGCCGGTGCCTTCGGCCAGGGAGATTTCGTTGAAGGAGTCGCCGGACGGTTCCACGTCCACCTTTTCATCCACGGCCTCCATGCCGAGGTCCGCGAGGGCCAGGGCGTAGGTGAAGGGCTTGGAGATGGACTGGATGCTGAATTCTTCGCGGGTATCCCCGACCTCGTAGACGAAGCCGTCGGCGGTGGCCAGTGCTATCCCGAAGCAGTCGGGGTTGACGTTGGCCATGGCCGGTATGCCGCGGTACGGGGTGCCGTCTTTTACGCCGGCTATCTCGGCGTGGATCCTGCGTAGGTAGTTCTCGATCGGGGAGTCCATACTTCAAGCGTAGGGGCTGGCGGAGGGGTGACTCTCCACGGTGTCCGCGGTATACTTTTTCCTGTTGCAGTGTTGTGCAATTTGTACGTTCAAGCGGCGAAACCCAGATCTAGGGCCAGCCGCTTTTTCTGTATTTTGCACGGAAGGCACGGCAGCGTGAAACTCCCCGAAGGTCGGGGCAGGTTTCGTTCAGAAGGATGATTAAAAATGGCAACAGGTACCGTGAAATGGTTCAACGCTGAAAAGGGCTTCGGCTTCATCGAGCCCGACGACGGCAGCGCTGATGTTTTCGCCCACTACTCCGCTATCAACTCCAGTGGCTACCGGTCTCTCGAAGAGAACCAGAAGGTCACTTTCGACACCGAGCAGGGCCCCAAGGGTCCGCAGGCGGTTAACATCCAGGCTGTCTAATAAGACATTAGGTCCGTTTCACGGGCCGGCTTGAATCAGAAGCAGGACGGGATTAATTCCCGTCCTGCTTTTGTTTTGCCCGCCGGAATTTATACGTAAACGCCCTTGTGATGGAGGCGGAGCGCCGGACAGCCGGGTGAGCAAGCTAACGCCGGAAGGGCGGGTCAGATTCCCTGATAGCGGTGCGAGGTGCGAAGATAACTGGGCTGGGGTGACGTACAGCACACTGTATGGATACCGCGCCCCGGACATCGCACCCAGGGATAGGAACGAAGGTATGTCTACTGACAATTTCCCCAAGCGGCCGCTGAACCACGCAGACGCTGTGGATGACGACGGCGGCACCCCCGCCAAGTGGAAGGTCGTCGGTCCCGGACTGGTGGTTGCCGCCACCGGCGTCGGCGCCGCGGACATGGTGGCCACACTGGTGGCCGGATCCCGCTACGGGTACGCATTGCTTTGGGCAGTGGTCCTCGGCGTGGTCCTGAAAATCATCCTGGTGGAAGGAGCCGGCCGCTTCACCCTGGCGACCGGCCTGACCATTTTCGAAGGCTGGCGGTCGCTGGGTAAATGGACCACCTGGTACTTCGGCCCCTACATCATGATCTGGGGCTTCATCTACGGGGCCACGGCCATGTCCTCCGCTGCCCTGCCGCTGGCGGCAGTCTTCCCGGTCCTGCCGCTGACTGCCTGGGCGGTTCTGATGGGCCTGGCCGGTTTCGTTATGGTCTGGTTTGGCCGCTATGCCACCTTCGAGAAAATCACCGCCGTGCTGGTCGGGCTGATGTTCGTAACCGTGGTGGGGCTGGCCGTGATCGCCGTGCCCAACATTCCGGCAATGTTCACGGGCCTGATCCCGATGATTCCCGAGGGCGGAGTGTTCTACACGCTGGCTCTCGCCGGTGGTGTGGGCGGAACGATCACCCTTGCTGCCTACGGCTACTGGCTGCGTGAAAAGGGCTGGTACACACCCAAGTGGATGCGGGTCATGCGGATCGACAACTCCATGGCCTACGTGATGACCGGCATCTTCGTCATCGCGATGCTCATTGTCGGAGCCGAAGTGGTCCGTTCGGCTGGAGTATCCCTCTCCAGCGGCGACGCCGGACTGCTGGACCTCTACGACGTGCTCAAGGCGGAATACGGCGACGTCGTCGGCACCGGCTTCCTGATCGGATTCTGGGCAGCGTCCTTCTCCTCGATCCTCGGGGTGTGGAACGGCGTTTCCCTGATGTTCGCCGATTTCTGGGGAAATATCCGCGGCAAGGAATCCGGCCACCCGGACACCCGGATCGGCGGCAAGTACTTCCGTTTCTACGTCCTCTGGCTGACCTTCCCGCCGATGATCCTTTTCCAGCTGGGACAGCCCATTGGACTCATCCTCGCCTACGGTGTGCTCGGCTCGCTCTTTATGCCGTTCCTTGCCGTGACCCTGCTCGGCCTGCTGAACGGCCGCCGCATTCCCAAGCAGTGGGCCAACAAGCTGCACACCAACCTTGCCCTCGGCTTCACGGCCCTGCTGTTCATCGCACTGGGCATCCAGCAGCTCTGGGACAACATCGCCAAGGTGCTGTAGCGGCACCAAGACCCAGGGAGAGCCCTGCAGACTGGCCCGTCACCGACCATCGGTGGCGGGCCAGTTTAGCGCAGCAGCCGTGCTTCTACGAGGGGTGAAACCAAGTAAAAGAAAAGTCGTTACGGGCCATCTACGCAGCGATTCTGCTCAGCTACGCTATTAGCGGCGAGGGAAGGTTGCAGGATGGAAACCAGCTCAACGGGTGGCCTGAACAGGGTCATCGCAGGCCGATACCGACTCATCGAACCAATTGGACGGGGAGGTATGGCCACCGTCTACCGGGGCCAGGACGAAGCGCTGGGACGCGACATTGCCGTCAAACTTTTCCGTGCCAGTGCGGTGGCTCCGGACGACGTCGGGCGGCAGGACAACGAGATGCGCCTCCTTGCGTCGCTGTCCCATCCGGGGCTGGTCACCCTGTTCGATGCGGGCAAGGAGGACCCCGGGACCGCTGGTGCCGACGACGGCGGAGCCGGGGAACCCCGGACCTACCTGGTCATGGAACTGGTGGACGGACCGGACCTCCGCAGGCGCCTGCGCGGCGAGGCGGTCCCGCCCACGGATGTTCCCTCCATCGGTGCCGACCTTGCCGCCGCCTTGGCGTATATCCATGACCGGGGGGTGGTGCACCGGGACGTGAAGCCGGCGAACATCCTGCTCCCGTCCAACGCCACGGGAACAGCGCCGCGGGCCAAGCTGACGGATTTCGGCATTGCCCGGATCCTGGACGGTGCCCGCATTACAGCCGCCGGTGCCACCCTCGGCACGGCCAACTACCTCAGCCCGGAACAGGCCTCCGGGCTCGGGGCGGATGCAGCGAGCGATATCTACTCCCTGGGCCTGGTCCTGCTTGAAGCCGTCACGGGAAGGGTGGAGTTCAACGGCAGCGCGGTCGAGTCCGCCGTCGCCCGCCTCAGCCGGGACCCTCAGATTCCGGTATCCCTCGAAAGCCACTGGCGCGGTCTCCTGGCCGCAATGACCACACGCGACCCCGACCTCCGGCCGACGGCGGCAGAAGTGTCCGCGACCCTGCTGGACTACCGCTGGGCGGAAGGCGTTACGCAGCCGGGGCTGATACCGCAGCTGGCATCGGGGCAGGGCAGTCCCTCCCTTCGGACCGCTCGTGCGGACTCCTCGTGGGACCCGTGGAGCGGGCCGGCAACGGCGGAGGCCTCACCGCTGCCGGACGGCGTCGTTACCGGGGCAGCCGACCCGGCCGACGGTCTTGCCGCAGGGCCAGCCAGAGCGGACCGCGGGGCACTGGGGAGGCATCCCTCGGAACCGCTGCCCTCGGTTCCTCCGCCCGTCGACCTTCCGCCCATCGACTCTCCTGCCGTCGACCCTGCTGTCGACCCCGCCGTCGACCACCCTGCTCTGTCCGGAGGCCTGCCGCCGGCGTTCCCGCCGAAGATCCCTCCGCCGGTGGGAACTCCATCCGCCGCACAGCCCGCGGCATCGCGGGTACAGGTGCTGGCCGAGCCGCGGCTGTCTTCGGCAGGACGTGCCCTGCTGGCGCTGCTGGTCATGGCAGTGCTGACAGCGGCCGTGGTCCTGATGCTCGGCAGAGCGGGTGCCCTGCCGGACGGAGGAGTCCTTCCGGGCGAGATCGGGCAGAACCTGGACCGGGTGCAGGACAGCTTCGGCCCGTAGCAGTGTTCCGCGCGGGATACTGGAGGAATGAGTACTTCCACCCCCGCCGGTCTTCCCAGTGACAGCCGCTGCCCCTGCCTCAGCGGGGAAACCTATGGCAACTGCTGCGGACGCTTCCATTCCGGAGCGGCCGCCGCTCCCACGGCTGAGGCATTGATGCGTTCGCGGTACAGCGCCTTTGCCACCGGCAACGCCTCCTACCTGCTGGACACATGGCACCCGGACCACCGCCCCAAGACGCTGGACTTGGACCCGGACATCGAATGGCGCCGGCTGGATATTCTTTCCACCTCCGGCGGCGGCCCCCTGGACACCACCGGGACGGTGGAATTCCGGGCACACTACCGGCAGGACGGCCAGCGCGGTACCCAGCAGGAACTCAGCAGATTTGTCCGGGAACGGGGCCAATGGCTGTATCTGGACGGACGATAACCCCCGGCATCTTCCGGCCCGGTCGGGGTGGCACCTAGGCTGGAAAGCATCCGACGGCGGCCCCGTAAACAGGCCCGCTCAGGGAAGCTCCCGAAACGCAGGCACATCAGAGGCCCTGCATCTAAGTCGGATGAGCAGGCGAGGACACCATGAAAGCACTCGTTTACGAAGGACCCGGACAGAAGTCGTGGAAGGACGTGCCGGATCCGCAGATCCAGGACCCGCGTGACGCCATCGTCAAGATAGATACCACCACCATCTGCGGCACCGACCTGCATATCCTCAAGGGCGACGTTCCGGCAGTCACTCCGGGCAGGATCCTGGGCCATGAGGGCGTCGGCACCGTGACCGAGACCGGCTCCGGGGTGAACGCCTTCAAAACCGGAGACAAGGTAATCCTGTCCTGCGTCTCGGCGGACGGCTCCTGCAGTTTCTGCAAGGACGGGCTATATTCGCACTGCACCGGAGAGGAAGGGCAGTCCGGTATCGGCTGGATCTTCGGACACCTGATCGACGGAACGCAGGCCGAGTACGTCCGCGTACCCTACGCGGACACCTCCATGTACCGGCTGCCGGAAACCGTCTCACAGGAGCACGGCGTCCTGCTCAGCGACATTTTCCCCACAGGATTTGAAATGGGTGTGCAGTACGGGCAGGTCCAGCCGGGCGACGTCGTCGCAGTGATCGGTGCAGGCCCCGTGGGGCTGGCTGTGATCGCGACCGCGGGACTGTACGGTGCGGCGAAGATCATCGCCGTGGACCTGGACGCCAACCGGGTGGAACAGGCCCAAAGGTTCGGTGCCACCCACGGAGTGAACTCCGGGGATAAGAACTGGCGCGAACAGATCATGGACCTGACCGACGGCTGGGGCGTGGACGTCGCGGTGGAAGCCGTGGGCATCCCAGCCACGTTCGAGATGTGCACCAATATCGTCCGGCCCGGCGGCAACGTGGCCAACGTGGGGGTACACGGGACGCCCGTGAGCCTGGACCTGGACCGGCTCTGGATCGAGAACATCAACATCAGCATGGGCCTGGTCAACACAAATACCCTGTCCATGCTCCTGAAGCTGATTGCCGAGGGGAAGCTGCCGGCCGAGGAGTTCATCAGCCACCGCTATCCGCTGGGCGACATCCTCACGGCGTACGACACCTTCTCCCGGGCCGCCGAAACCAACGCGCTCAAGGTGATCCTGCAGGCCTGAGCGGCGCACCTGGAGTGGACGGGCGGCAGCTGCCGCCCGTCCACTTTTTTGCGCACCGGCGGCACAGGCAGATAATGGGACCGCGGCCGCGTTCGCCCCCGCAGTTCTTCGCCCAAAAGAGGTTTTCCATGTCTAACGGCACCATGATCGCAGGACGGCTCAACGTCGAGACGGGCACCTTCGCCATGAAGGAAGTTCCGATTCCCGATCCCGGGCCGGGTTTTGTCCGTATCAAGGTCGGAGCGGCCGGCGTCTGCCTGTCGGACGTGCACCTCATCCAGGGCCTGCTGCGCCCGCAGTTCCTCAAGGGCAACGAGGTCACCCTCGGCCATGAGGTGGCCGGAACCGTGGATCTGCCCGGGGCTGGTGTCACCTCCGTTGCTCCCGGCGACCGTGTGGTGCTCCAGGCCGGTTACGAATACAACGGCGTCACGCTCACCATGGGTGTTGACTACGACGGCGGCTGGGCCGAGTACCTGGTGGTTCCCGCCGGCGTGCTGGTACCGCTCGGCAATGACATCCCCTTCGACCAGGCCTCCATCATCCCCGACGCCGTGTCCACACCGTGGGGCGCCATCGCTTCCACCGCCGATGTGCGTGCCGGTGAAGCAGTAGGTGTCTGGGGGATCGGCGGACTCGGCGCCCACGGAGTGCAGCTGCTGCGCCTGATCGGTGCCGCGCCGATCATTGCCGTTGATCCGATCCCCGAGGCACGCGCACGGGCCCTGGAATTTGGGGCCGACATTGCCCTCGATCCGATGGCGGAGGACTTCTCCGAGGCCATGAAGGCAGCCACCGGCGGCAAGGGGCTCGACGCCGCCCTCGACTTCGCCGGCGTCGACGCCGTCCGTGCCCAGGCCATCAAGTGCCTGGGCCGGGGCGGACGCCTCGTACTGGTAGGCCTGTCCGGCAAGCCGATGACCATTGATGACAGCACCGGCTTTTCCTACGCACGCAAGCAGATCCGGGGCCATTACGGCTCCGAGGCGCACCACGTGCCGCAGCTGGTGTCCCTGGCCAGGCTCGGCCGGCTCGACTTCGCCAAGTCCGTCAGTGCGCGCATTCCGCTGGCTGACGCGGAGCAGGCCGTCAAGGCCCTCGACGCCAAGGAAGGCAACCCGATCCGTTTGGTGCTGATCCCGTAGCTTCGGGAGGTGAAACAGCAGGAGCTCCCCGCACGTGCGGAGAGCTCCTGCTGTTTAATCCCGGCCGGAATGGAACAGCCTGGAATTGGGACGAAGGGAAGTCCGGGCCATAGACTTCGGCGGTGCATTCCGGACTGCTGCTGACCATCCTGATTGCCGTATTTGCCGGTGGCATCGCGCAGCGTGTGGCCGGGATCGGATTCGGGCTGCTGCTTGCACCGTTCTTCATCATTGCCCTCGGCCCGTATCCGGGGGTGGTGGTGACCAACGTGTGCGGTGCGCTCGCAGCCGGTCTGGTGATCGCACAGGTCTGGCGGAATATCGACTGGAAGATGTACGCCACGCTGGCGGTGCCGGCCGCGGCCGGTGTGCTCGGGGGAACCTATGCTGCCTCGGTCCTCCCGCCGGGACCGCTTGAAATCGGAGTCGGCCTCTTTATGCTCGCCGCACTGACCTCGTCCCTCGTGCTGAACCGGGCGGACGTGGTCCTGCGTGGCGAATCCCCGAAAGTTGCCGCCGGCCTGCTGGCCGGAATCAGCAACTCCATGGCCGGAGCAGGGGTTCCCGCCGTCAGCGCCTATGCGGTGCTGGCGCGGTGGCCGCAGGCATCCTTCATGGCAACCATGCAGCCTTTCCTGGCTACGCTGAGCCTTACAACTATTGCTGTCCACGCCGTCATTGACCCGGGGGAGTGGCCGGAACTCGCCTGGTGGACCTGGGTGCTGCTGTGCGTCCTGACGGTCGCCGGGCTACGGGCGGGAAACTGGCTCGCACCGCGCGTCAACGAAACCGCCGCCCGCCGCGTCGTCGTCGTACTGGCCTATCTGGGTGCCGTTTCCGCCCTGGTCAAGGGGATCATCGACCTGCAGTAAGGCCCGGGACCTACTTGGATTTGCCCGCGTGTTCCTTGGCAGCCTTGGCGGCCTTTGCCGCGGCACCAACCTTGGCAACCTTGGCCACCCGGGCCGCCTTGGCCTTCCTGGCATCTTTGGCAACCTTGGCGGCCTTGCCAGCTTCGGCTGTCTTCGCCGCCTTCGCTGTCTCGGCTGTCTTGGCGGCCTTGGCACTCCTATTGGCCTTCGCCGCAGCCTTCGCGGCCGCCTTGGCGCCAACGGCCACCGCGGTGCCCTTCACCGGCGTCGGGACCTTGACGACCTTGATCTTGGTCTTGGGCCGCTTGCGGTCCAGGATCAAAGCCGCCGCAACGCCCGCCATCCAGGTGTCCTTGGCCAGCCCCATGCCGTCTGCGCTGGGGCGGATACCGTCCTGCTCAGTCATGCCCGGCGTCTTCAGGTACATCCGGACCATGCCGCCGGAGAAGCAGCCCAGGATGAGTCCGGCGAGCCGGCTGGGTACGAAGGGAAGCAGCAGGGACAGCCCCACGCAGATCTCGGCATTGCTCAGCAGCTTGCCGAATTTCACCGGCTCAATGTCCTGGACCTGGGGAAAGGCATTGGCAGCCATCTGCTGCAGGCCTGCCGCGCTTTCGGCATCCAGATTGCGCTTGTTGAGGCCGGAGTTGAGGATATAGGCGCCGGTGGTCAGGCGCAGGGGGATATGGCTGATTTTCATGGAATTCCCTTCGCAGACGATGCAATTCCGAGCCTACGGCGGTCCCCGCCCTGCGCGCCAGAGTGGAAGCCGGATGAATCCGGCACGTAACTCCCGGTAAATTCCCGAAACGCGCAGGAACAGGTTACTCACCAGTCGCTAAGTCTGGTTTCATGAAGGGGTACGCCGCAGCAGCTGCCGACACGAGAAGGTTCCGATGGAATTGCTCCCGGCCGAGCATCCCCGCCCGCGCCATTTCCTCCTCCATCTAAGCGACACGCACCTGCTCGGGGGTGAGGACTGCCTGTACGGTGCGGTTGACAGCCACGCCAAGCTCCGGGACCTCTTTACCCGCCTTGAGGACGGAGGCCAGCGGCCCGACGCCATCATCTTCACGGGCGACCTTGCGGACCGGGGTGAGGCCCGCGCCTATGCCCGGCTGCGGGAAACCGTCCTCCCGGCCGCCGAGAGGATGGGCGCCAGGGTGATCTGGGCGATGGGCAACCACGATAACCGCGCGGCCTTCCGTGAGATCCTGCTGAGCGAAGCGCCGGACATGTCCCCGGTGGACCAGGTGCACCACCTGGGCGGGCTGCGGATCATCACCATGGACACCACGGTTCCGGGCTACCACCACGGGGAACTCAGTGAGGGTCAGCTCGCCTGGCTGCGGCGTGAGTTGCAGACCCGCGCTCCGGAGGGAACCATCCTCGCCATGCACCACCCGCCGGTCCCCAGCGTGCAGGACCTCGCTGTCCTGGTGGAACTGCGGAAACAGCACCGGCTTGCCGAAGTGCTGGCAGGAAGCGACGTCCGAGCCGTCATTGCCGGGCACCTGCACTACTCGACCTTCAGCACCTTCGCCGGCATCCCCGTCTCCGTGGCATCCGCCACCTGTTACACGCAGGACCTGACGACGCCGGGGACGCGCGGGCAGGATGCGGGACAGGGATACAACATGGTCCACCTGTACGAGGACTCGGTAGTGCATTCCGTGGTGTCCCTGCAGGAAAGCCGCACCGTTGGGAAACCCGTAGGGCCGGAGGAAACCGAGGCGCGCCTCGCCGCAGCCGGTATCAGCATTGCGGACGCCCGCGCCCTCGCGTCCGCCTAATCCGTGGCCGGTTCCGGACCCAGATTGAAGAACCGCCCGGTCACCGATTCGGGGATAATCTCCACGTAGCGGTACTTCTCCGTCCGGACCCAGGGCCGCAGGGGAAGCGCGTCCGCGGCCTCAATCTCGCCCGACGTTTCCAATGGCCGGGTGGTTCCCTTGACGACGACGGACCATGCCTCGGCGCTGTGGATGCCGTCGGCTTCGAAAGCGACGTGCGTATTAACCGTCATTTCCGCCAGTTTGGTGCCCGGCGCCGTGCGGATGAGGAGTACGCCGTCGTGCGCCAAATAGTTGATCGGATAGATGCTGGGCCGGTTGGCCACGCTGACCGCGAGCCGGCCGTGGTGCGTGTTCTCGAGGTACTTCCAGCTCTGTTCGGCGGACAGTTCAACGACTGGTGGCAGCTCTTCAGTGCTCATGAACACAGTGTGCCAAGGGGTGTCCCGGACCGCCACTATCAGGCTGCTTATGAACTTGACTCGGCCCCGGACCTTGCAAGAGAGTGGACTAGGTAGTATTTACGACCAAGCTAAGTACCGCACCCTCGAGGAGCACACGTTATGACAGACGCAGAACAGCAGAATCCCGCAGACGGACAGAACGCTGCCGGCGATCCGAAGACCCTGACCACCCGTCAAGGACACCCGGTCTACGACAACCAGAACACCCGTACTGTGGGATCCCGCGGTCCGGCTACCCTCGAGAACTACCAGCTCCTCGAGAAGATCAGCCACTTCGACCGCGAGCGGATCCCCGAGCGCGTGGTGCACGCGCGCGGTTTCGTGGCGTACGGCGAGTTCGAAGCCACCGGCAAGTGGGGCGACGAGCCCATTGCCAAGTACACGCGCGCGAAGCTCTTCTCCGAGCCCGGCAAGAAGACTGACGTCGCCATCCGCTTCTCCTCCGTGATCGGCGGACGCGACTCCTCCGAGGCCGCACGCGACCCGCGCGGTTTTGCCGTCAAGTTCTACACCGAAGACGGCAACTGGGACCTGGTCGGCAACAACCTCGGCGTCTTCTTCATCCGCGACGCGATTAAGTTCCCCGACGTCATCCACTCCCTGAAGCCGGACCCCGTCACCTTCCGCCAGGAATCGGCACGCATCTTCGACTTCATGTCGCAGACCCCCGAGGCCATGCACATGCTGGTAAACCTCTTCAGCCCGCGCGGCATCCCCGCCGACTACCGCCACATGCAGGGCTTCGGCGTGAACACCTACCGCTGGGTCAACGCTGCCGGTGAGTCCAAGCTGGTCAAGTACCACTTCCAGCCGCGCCAGGGCGTGAAGTCCCTGACCGAGGAAGATGCCGCCAACATCCAGGCCAATGACCTGGGCCACGCGTCGAAGGACCTCTACGAGGCCATCGAACGCGGCGACTTCCCCAAGTGGGACCTGTACGTGCAGCTGATGGACGACCACGACCATCCGGAACTGGACTTCGATCCGCTGGATGACACCAAGACGTGGCCGGAGCAGGAATTCGAACCCAAGCTCATCGGCACCATGACCCTGAACCGCAACGTCGTCGACCACCACAACGAAAACGAGCAGATCGCTTTCGGCACCGGTGTCCTCGTGGACGGCCTGGAGTTCTCGGACGACAAGATGCTTGTTGGCCGTACGTTCAGCTACTCGGACACGCAGCGTTACCGCGTAGGCCCGAACTACCTGCAGCTTCCGGTGAACTCCGCGAAGAACGCACGGGTTGCCACCAACCAGCGCGGTGGCCAGATGTCCTACGGCACCGACCTCGCGCCGGGCCAGAACCCGCATGTGAACTACGAGCCGAACATCACGGGCGGCCTGCAGGAAGCACCGAAGCCGGAGCAGGCCGAGGTTGGCCCGGAACTCGTTGGCCGCCTGACCCGCGCCCGCCTGAACCGCACGAACGACTACATGCAGGCCGGACAGCGCTACCAGCTGATGGAGCAGTGGGAGAAGGACGACCTGGTCGCCAACTTCATTGCCAACGTCGGCCAGGCAGCCCGCCCGGTGCAGGAGCGCATGCTCTGGCACTTCTACATGAGCGATGACGAGCTGGGTGCACGCGTCGGCGAGGGCCTGGGCATCAGCCTGGACGAGATCAAGGATCTCGGCCCGCTGGCCACCCAGACGCTCAATGAGGAAGAAACCGAGCGGATGAAGAACCTGGGCCACAACGGTCCCCGGAACGTCGAGGGCCTCACCATGACCCACTGCGTGCCCAACGAGCACGTAGTCGTCACCCGGTAAGGCACCGGTTCCGACTCAACGCAGTCAACGACGGCGCGGGCGCACTTCGGTGCGCCGGCGCCGTCGTCGTTTAACCCGCTACTTCTCCCACGGAGCCACGATGGGGAAGTACTTTTCGAGGAACTCCGTCACGCGTGCGGTCCGCTCCTCGGCGGGGACTTCCGGGAAGCTCCCGTCGTTGAGGCAGAACATGTCCACGTGCCGCTTGGCGAGCAGCCTGTCCATCACCTTCAGGCCCGCGTAGCTGGTGGTGTCGACATACCGGACCTTCGCCGTCTCCTGCGTGACCGCCCGGCCGGTGAGCAGCGCATAGTAGTGATAGAGCGAATTGGTGACGGAAATGTTGTCCTTGGCCCGGAATGTGCTGGCCGCAGTGGCGGCGAACTCCTCGGGAAAAGCCTCCTCCATTTCCAGCAGGACGCTGCGGCGCAGGGGAGCGGCCGAGTGTTCCAGATGGCGGGTGGTAACCCTGCCGAAACGTTCCCAGAGCAGGCGCCGGTTCACCCGGGCCGCGTTCTCGAAGCCGCTGCGCTCGGGATCGTTCGCGCCGAGGCCGATCCGGGTGTTGGCCTCAATGAACTTCGTAATCCCACCGGGGGAGAAGAACATATCCGGGGCAACCGGCCGGCCGAAGAACATGTCGTCATTGGAGTACAGGAAGTGCTCCGCGAGTCCCGGTATGTGCTGAAGCTGGGCTTCGACGGCCTGGGAATTGTGGGTGGGCAGCACCCCCGGGTCCTTGAAGTGCTCCGCCGCCGGAACGAAGGTGACGGACGGGTGGTCGGCCAGCCAGTCCGGCCGCGGGGAATCCGAGGCAATGAAGATCCGGCGGATCCAGGGTGCGAACATATGCACCGACCGGAGCGCGTATTTCAGTTCGTTGATCTGCCGGAACCGGGCTTCGTGGTCATCCCCTTCACCCACAACGGCGCCCTGCATCCGGGCGGCGCGGGCGGCCTGGAACGTGGGGGAACTGCCGTCCACCCAGGAGAAGACCAGATCGATGTCGAACCGGATATCCGTGGCGTGGTCGGCGAACATGTTCTCGATGGTCGGCCAGACCAGGCCGTGCTTTTCCACCGTGCCGCGGACCACCTCGGAGGCGGGGAGCGTGCGGCGGGTCAGGGAGTTTTCCACCGGAAGGGTGATGTTCTCGCCGTCCAGGTCCCAAAGTTCAATCTGCACACCGGCTGCACCCGAGATCAGCAGATTGGTGCCGGTGAAGGCCCTCGGCCGGTACACCCGGATGATGCGGGCCTTGTCGCTGGCGGAGAGGCTGCCGTCGGCAATCAGCAGGGTGCGGCTCTTTTTGGTATCCACGGTGCGGGCGTAGAAGGGCTCGTCGCGGCAGGCGTCGACCAGTGCCTTCGTCAGCTGCTGGCGCATCCGCAGGTCGACGGCGATGACCGGACGCTGGTCGTTGCCGCGCACCAGCAGGTAGGCGATGCCGGCGTCGTCGAGCACCCGGCGGACAAACAGCAGGTCCGCCACCATCGCCTCGTGCGGCGTGAGCCCGGTGTCCATAAGGGCCAGGCGGCCCTTGACGAAGGCGACGTTCGGGCGTTGCTCCACCCGGTGGAGCACGGCAGGCGAAGCGGGCTGGAGGGACTCCGGTGCGATATCCGGTTCCGGCGCTCCGAAGTAGACATCGTGTTCGGCGGCTGTATCGGTAATGGGAACCTCCTATGACGGTTCGGCGCCCGCAATGCAGGCGCTGGTTGAGTGCTGCGCTGCACGGGAGCTGCTTGCCGGTCATCCGGCGGGGTCCTTCGGGAAGCGCCCGAGATGCTCCGGGCGCTATGTGCTCAACTGTAGGCCGCCAGTAGCATTGATTTCGGACACGGACATTCCGGGAGTCGATGTGGGATACCGTAACACCGCCCGAAGCAGCACCGCCCGAAAAGCCATCACGCGTAACAGTTTTGCCCCTCAAAGCGCCCTGATCGCGGCAGCATTGCTCCTCACCAGTATCTCATCCTGCGCTCCGCCGCCCCAGTCCGGGCCGACGTCGTCGGACTCCGCCGATGCATGGTCCAGCTACACGACGGTGGACGGCAGCCTGCGCTTTGACCACCCGTCGGACTGGGAGGTCGTGGAGCTGCCGTCTCGGGCCAACGATCCGTTGGGCGGCGTGTCCCTGCAGGTGGTCGACGGCGGCCGGGTGCTGGCCCAGCTGGATACGGGCATCATCACCGACCTGAGCTGCACCGCGCCTGCGGAACCCGCCTCCTATGAGGAATACGAGAGTGTCCCGATGCCGGGACTGGAGTCGAAGCAGGGGACCGATCAGCGTTTTGTGTACCGTTCCCTGGCGCCGGCCGGCCCCTGGGGTGCCCAGGCAACCTATGCGGTGGTGAGCGGAGAGCCCCAGGCGGTGCAGTGCGGGTTGTTCGATTTCTTTACCTTGACCGAGTCCAGCGGCGGCCGGTTCGCGGGGGAGTACGGGAATGCTGCCGGAACTGCGGACGGGCCGGAAGCTGTGGAGGACTATCTTGACGGCGCCGAGCAGTACCGGGAGACGCAGGAATACCAGGATCTGAAGGAGATGCTGACGTCACTGCGCAACGCTCGGTAGCGGCCGGGGTTCCGGGGTCCTTCAACAAACCCATAAGTAGCTTGGCTTTGTTGAGCACTCTGGTGGCATGTGGATAAGTGGGTAGGCCCTGCGGCGGGCTGATTATCATGGCCTGATCGAGTGCTTGATCCTGTCTCGCGGCCGACCCACCTCCTGGGGGTTTTCGAATGTTCAGAAGTACTGCGCTTCGTTGTACCGTGCGGCTGAGATTTGTGGCTGCGGCAGTTGTGGTTCCGATGCTGTTCCTGACGGCCTGCACTGACGCGTCGGGCGATTCCGGCGATTCGGGGGATGGTGGAACGCCGTCTAGCCAGGCTTCCACACCGACGCCGACACCAAGTCCGACGCCCAGCGCCATGTACAAGCCGGCTTCGGCTGAGGGTCCGGCGGAGAACGTTCCACTGCCGGTGATGCCGGAGGAGGCGAAGGTCCAGTCGAAGGAGGGCCTGGAGGCGTTCGCGAAGTATTGGTACGACCTGGTCAATTACGGCTATGAGACGGGGGATGTTGGACCGGTTCAGGCGATTAGCAGCCCGGATTGCGCCGCCTGTCTGAACTACTACGAAGCCGTTGAACAAGGATTCATTGGTGATGACTGGATGGCCCAAGGTCACATCGAAGTCAAGGACGCCTATTCAGAATTTGTTCTGACCCCGCAGGGACGTTTTCAAGTATTGGTTATGCTCCAGCAAGGAGATATGGAGTTCTACGGTCCCTCCGGTCTCCAGGGTATCGATGACGGTGATACGGCCCCGGCAGTGCAGCTGTTCGAGGCAAGCTATGCAGATGGACAATGGACCCTGCTCTTCATCGACACGATGAAGACCAATGTGCCATGAGGATGAAAAAGGTCCAGATTCACCGGGTGTTGGCTGCAGCTTTGTTGATGCTTCCAATGGTCGGTCGAGGGGGCGATACTGCTGGTGAGGGCTCTTTCGTTGGCGGAAGTAACGTCGGGGGTTCTGCCGCCTATCAGCGCGATCCTGACAGCGGAATGTGGACTTCGATGCCGATCGGCATCCCGGATAATCCCTTTGGCTACCGTTTCGAACTGGTCTGCTTTGACGATACGACGGGATACCTAGAGTGTCTGGCTGGTAACCAGGACGCGTGTACGGCAGGTGAAGACGGTCGGCTTGTTTATTGGTTTTCCGGCCTGAGGAACACCGATCCGGCCACCTGGTTGCGGGTCAGCGATACCCCGTCCTGCATCTATTCCGAAGAACCCGTGGACATCGGTGAGCAGATTCAGCAGCAAATCCTCACTGCCTTTCAGGAACGCCCGATAGCCGCCGGGAAGGTGGTCCTGCAGCCCAGCCCGCACACCCTGGTGGGGATGGAAACCAACGTCTACGTCGAGGCCGCTGAGCAGGTTTTCGAGATGGTCCTGCTGGAACAGACCATACGAATTGTTGCCACTCCCACCGAGTTCGAACTGAACTACGGCGACGGGACTGTGTACGGTCCCACAGCCGGTCCGGGCGCGCCGCTGTCCCAGGACCGGTGGGGAGAGCAGACCAGGACGAGCCATAAATATGCCGCCAGCGGCGATTACCAGGTGGGGGCCACTGTTCATTTCTCCGGAACCTACTCGGTGAACGGCGGACCGATGATTCCCATCGACGGCCGCGCCGCCGTGTCCTCCGAACCGCAGACCCTGCGCGTGTGGCGGGCCGAAACCCGCAGCGTCGCGGATAACTGCCTGGTCAACCCGAACGGTGTGGGTTGCTAGGTCCCCATAAAAGGTCCTGCTGCGGGGCAGGACCGATGACAGTTGCTACACGGAATTCGGCCTCGGCACCGCAAAGAGCGTCCGGGGGTCCTGCAGCACGGCTGGATACGCGAACGCAGAGCGGGGAATTTCTCCGGTCAGCTTCACTGGCCGCACGGCCGTATCGTTCGTGAGCTCCACCGGACCGGCACGGCCCAACAGCAGTGTGTTCCTGTCTGCAGGAGAAAGGACAGCCACCGGATCGCCGTCGTCCATATCCTCCAACAGCCGCACCAGCTGCCGGCCCTTCTTGCCGGTGATCGGAGCCCCCTTCACGGAAAGCATCGGCAGGACAATCGCGGCAGCATCGCCGTCGGGCACGGCACGGGCCACCCACAGCGCATCGCTGGGATCCGGATCCACCGGATCGGGAACGTCGGCAGGGGAGGGCCAGACATACGGCAGCCCGCCGTCGGTATCCGGAAATAACGGACCGTAGACCTCAGGGGACTTCGTGATCAGGTTGGACCGGTGGCTGCGGTGCAGCTCCTCGTTGCCGATCCATGATGGAAGGTCGACGTCGGCCTCCGCCGCAGCATCCGGAGCGAACTCCAGGATCTGGTCCCGGACGGTATCGGCATGTCCGCGGGCAACCCACTCGTCCGTCATGGCCAGCCCGTAGGCGGTGAGCGCCGGCACAAAGCCCTTCCACATCAGCAGGGCGGGGTGGCGCTGCCAACCGTAGTCGGGAACCACCAGGCCGCGCAGCAGCTGCAGCGTCTCCACCCGCTGCTTACCCAGCCGCGCCTGGTCCAGGACAGCGGCGCTGCGGGCGAAACTCGGATAGGGAAGGAAGGTCTGCACGGGCCTAGTCTGTCACTGCGGTCCGGTGCCAAGCCGCCGGACCATGATCAGGTCCCGGAAGGTATGCCCGCCCACCTGGAAGGATCGGCGTCCGGAGGTCTGGAACCCCGATTTGCGGTAAAAGGACTGGGCCCGCACATTTCGGTTGTTGACGCCAAGCCAGAGGGACCGGGCGCCGACGGATTCCGCCGCGCCCGCAGCAGCCTCAATCAACTGCCCTGCCAGCCCGCTTCCGTGCACGTCCGGATGCAGATAGAACTTGCTCAGTTCGGCCGAGGGACGACCCGACTCCAGCGACTCGAGCACCTCCGGGTCCGACGGCGGTGCCAGCACCAGCAGGCAGTACCCCAGGAGCCTGCCGTCCTGCCGGGCCACCAGCACTTTGCAGGACTCGTCAGCGAGGAAACCGGTGAACCGTGCGGCGGAAAGATTCGCCGCCACAAACGCTGCACTGTCTTCCGGAGTTACTTCCGGCGGGCAGGCGAGCGGAAAGGTGAGGGCAGCCAATTCGGCGAGCCCGGGCACATCTTCAGGTGTTGCGGAGGAGATGGAAGCTTGCACCCTTCCAGCATAGGCACGCGCGGGTGCGTGACCCCGTCCGGCTGCGAGACCAGCCGCGAGACCGGACGGAGTCCAGCAGAAACTCAGTAGCGTGCGTACAGCTCGCCTACGTGCAGGGCAGCCGCGACGGTGTTGTCCGGCCCCGGCAGCGGGCAGGCCCAGGCCTCGTCGTAGGCACAGGACGGGTTGTAGAGGAAGTTGAAGTCCAGCACCAAGCTGCCGGGCAGCTCACCGGCACCAAGATTGGCGCCCTTGATGGTGTCCAGCAGGTAGCGCCCGCCGCCGTAGCTGCCGCCGTCTTTGCCGGAGGTGGCGTCCCGGACGGGAATGAAAATCCCGCCGCCGTAGGTGTCGAGATGCCACACCGCCAGGTTGCCCACACCGTCAACGGCAACCGTGCCAAGCCGGGTGAACGGCACCACGCCGTCCGTCCCGGTGGCAACTTCCATCGTCTGCCCGGCACCGGCGTCGTCAATCACGGCCTCGAACCGGAACGCGGGATCGTAGCGGGCGGTCTGCAGCCCGCGGAAGCGGCGCCGCACGTCCTCGGGAAGGGGCGACGCCGGGTGGGTGCCGAAGAGACGGTCCCGCCCGGTGGCCCACAAGGCGTGGGCGTGTGACGGCGAGATGCCCTCGGCAGCGCGCCTGGCCTGCTCATAAAGGGCGAACATGTTACGGCGCCAATCGGCGGTGGCAAGGGCTGTGACGGAAGATACCATTCTTCCAGCGTAGTGTGTTCGGGTGACTACCGGACTCCTCATCGTGGTGCTAGGCGCCGTCTTTATCGGTGCCATCGCCCAGCGCATCGCCGGCCTGGGGTTCGCGCTCCTGATTTCCCCGTTCCTCGTGATCATCCTCGGCTCCCACGGGGGAGTGCTGATGGTGAACATCTGCGGACTGGTCTCCTCGCTGCTGATCATGAGCCGCGTGTGGCGGGACGTGGACTGGTCCATGTACCGCTGGCTGGCCATTCCCGCAGTCATTGCCAGCGTGCCGGCCTCCGCTGCCGCGGTATATCTGCCGGCAGCGCCGCTGGCCGTGACCGTGGGCGCCGTCGTCCTCGTAGCCCTGAGCATCTCCCTGCTGCTGCAGCGCACCTCCCTGGTGCTGACCGGAAACGTCTCCAAAGCCGTGGCTGGATTCGCCTCCGGAATCACGAACGCGCTGGCCGGCGTCGGCGGTCCTGCCGTGAGCGTGTACGCGCTGTTGTCCCGCTGGCCGCAGCGGCCGTTCGCCGCCACCCTGCAGCCGTTCTTTGTCACCATCGCCATCGTCACCCTGACCTCCAAGCTGCTGCTGGACCCGGGACAGGTGCCGCCGTTCCAGCCGTGGGCATGGGCGCTGATCGGACTCATGATTGTGGGCGGCATCTACACAGGTGAAAAACTGCAGCGCTTCATCCGTGATGACCAGGCCCGGCTCGCCGTGATTGTCATTGCGTTCATCGGTGCCGCCGCCGCCCTCACCAAGGGCCTGATCGACCTCTAGGAACAACCGGCCGTTATCCGACTCACGCCGGCACCTCAGCGGGCTGCACCAAGCCGGATGGCACGATAGAAGCGATGAAAATTTTATTGCGGCCGAAGAAGCCGGGCGTGCCACCCATGCCGCTCTGGCTGCAGGGAACGTTCGAACTGGGCCAGGCCGCGCTGCTATCAGCGCTGCTGGTCCTCCTGCCGCTGGCAGGCGTGTGGCTTACCCACGGATTCACCGATCTGGACTTCCCCTCCGTGGCCCGGCTCGGCGGACAGGCCTGGCTGCTGATCCACGGCGTGCCGCTGTCCCTGAGCTTCCCCGCAGGCGAACTGGGTTCGGACCCGGCCTCCGGGCTGCTCTCCTTCTTCCCGCTGGGGCTGACGCTGGTTCCGTTCTTCCTGTCCTGGCGGGCAGGTCGCCGGCTGGCGCGTGCCTGCTACACCGACCAGCTGTGGCAGGCGCTGCTGGGCGCTCTGGGAACGTATGCGCTTCTCGGCGCCGCAGCGGCGTACTTCAGCAGCACCGACGGCGTACGGATATCCCTGACAGCCGGAGCCCTGGTTCCCCTGATCGCCGCCGGTGCGGGGGTCATTGTGGGCGCCCGGATTGAAGCCGGTTCGTGGGTGCGGCTTATCGGCATGGACCTGACGGATTGGATTGCCCGCACCAGCCAGCATTCCCGCTGGGCCGGCTCCTATTTGTGGGCCGCACTGCGGGCCGGAGCGGTGGGCATACTCGCCGCACTCGGCCTCTCCGCCGTGCTCCTGGTGGCAGCGCTGGCGATGAACTGGGCCTCGATCGCGTCGGTTTATGAACGGCTCGACGCCGGTGTGGTGGGCGGCGTGGTGCTCACCGTGGTGGAACTGGGACTGATGCCCAACTTCGTGGTCTGGACCCTCGGCTGGGCGTCGGGTGCCGGCTTCTCCCTCGGAACCGGCAGCATGATCAGCCCGCTGGAAACCACGGTAGGTCCATTGCCCGCGCTTCCGGTCCTGGCCGCCCTGCCGGTGGGGAGCATGGAATACGGTTGCGTGGCGCTGCTGATCCCGGTACTGGCCGGCATCCTCGCCGGCTGGTGGTTCCTTCGGGAAGGGGAAAACCACTTCGACGAGTGGCTCTCCATCAAGATCCGCGCCCGTTGGTTTACCGCCCCGGTGTCGACGCTGGCGCTCGGGCTGATCGTGGGTCTGGTCTCCGGACTGCTCGCCGCCGGCGCAGCATGGCTGGCCCTTGGATCGCTGGGCATCGGACGCTTTGTGGGCCTCGGCCCGGATCCGCTCTGCCTGGGACTGTGGGTCGCGGCTGAAGTGGCGGTCGGCGTCGTCATCGGTTACGCCGTGGGCCCGTGGCTCGAGCGTGAACCGAAGCTGGACGCTTAGCGGATCTGCTGGAAGGGCAGGTATTCGGCCTCGCAGGCATCCACGCCGTCAAGGGTGAGGGCGGAGCGCATGCAGGTCTCGTAGGCCGCAGTCTCATCCCAGAGCAGGACCATGCCGGCCAGCCCCAGGGTGGTGAGGGCCGCGACCAGCAGGCCGACGGAGACGAGAATCGGCATGGCCGGGCCCATCCGGCGCCGCGCCAGCTTGACCAGGGCAATGACGCCGACCACCAGGGCCGCAACACCCAGCGCGAGCGGGAACAACTTCCACGGCAGCACCAGGTTGCTGCTCAGCAGCATGGCCGCCACCAGCAGCCAGAACACGCGCACGTACTGCACGGCGTTGCGCTTCTGCTCGGGCCCGGGGTGGCTGCTGCCGGTCGCGGGCGGAGTGGAGGTCTGGTTCTGCGTGCCGTCATTCATGGGTTTAACCCTAGGCGACGCCGCCGCCTATGGTTGACGCATGCGCATCGTTGTCCTCGTGTCCGGCACCGGCTCCAACCTTCAGGCAGTGCTGGACGCCGTCCGGGAGGGAAGGCTCGACGTCGAGATTGCGGCCGTGGGCTCGGACCGCCCCGGCACCTACGGGGTCCAGCGCGCCGCCGACGCCGGCTACCCGACTTTTGTGGTTCCCTTCCGGGACTATCCGGTCCGGGCGGACTGGAACCGGGCGCTCACTGAGAAGGTCTCCTCGTATGAGCCGGACCTGGTGCTCTCCTCCGGCTTCATGCGGATTGTGGACGAACACTTCATCAACAGGTTCCAGGGACGGTACCTGAACACCCACCCGGCCCTGCTGCCGTCTTTCCCGGGCGCGCACGGCGTACGTGACGCGCTTGCCTACGGCGTAAAGGTCACCGGCTGTACGGTCCATTGGGCCGACGCCGGCGTCGACACCGGTCCGATCCTGGCCCAGGCCGCCGTCGAAGTGTTCGACGGCGACACCGAGGAAACGCTGCACGAACGGATTAAGGTACAGGAACGGAGGCTTCTTATCGAAACCCTGGACCGGATCAGCCGCGAGGGCCTGCCGTCCCTGTAACCACCGGCTAGTCCAGCGCCGCTCCCTTGGTTTCCGGAGCGAACCGGGCCATCCACAGCACGGCCAGCAGGACCAGGATCCCGGCCAGGGCGAAGGACATCGGCAGGCCGAGGTAGGGCCAAAGCACCGACACGAAGATCAGCGGACCGAAACCGGCACCGATCCGGGAAATGGTGGACGCCCAGCCGAAGCCGCTGCCGCGCAGATGGGTGGGGTAGAGCTCCGACACATAGGCGTAGAGCACCGGGATGGCCACCTGCACCACAAACCCGTACACCAGCAGCCAGATCGTGGCCGCCGTGGGGACATCCACCACCAGCGCCACCACCACGAGGATGGCGGCCGAGAGCGGGCCGGTGACAGCAAGGATCCACTTCCGGCCGACCTTCTCCACCAGCAGCGCGGCGGCAACCACACCCAGCAGGCCGACGGCGGCCATCCCCGAGGTGGTCAGGAAGGCGCGGTATTCGGCGAACCCGGCGTCGACGAGGATTTTCGGCATCCACTGCAGGGCCAGGTAGTAGACCAGCAGGATGGTCAGGAACAGGGACCAGGCCGCAATGGTGGTTTTGGTGCTGAACCGCCAGAGGTCCGCGAGCTGGGTGCCCATCGTGCCCAGGGACAGCTTCTCGGGGGCCTGCGGTTCGGGGAGGGTCCATTCGGTCTGGGTTCCGCCGGTGCGCCGCACCAGATCATCAATCACCGTGGTGGCTTCCTCCGTACGGCCCTTCCTGACGAGGTAGAGCGGAGATTCAGGGACCGAGCGCCGCACCCAGAAGACCAGGAAAGCAGGGATCACCATAACCAGCATGGTGTAGCGCCAATCGGCAAAGGTGGCCATGATGACCGCGGAGGTGACACCGCACAGTGCGGCGCCCACGGGCCACCACCCGTCCATTCCAGTCAGCACGCGCCCGCGCTGCTTCTTGGGCGTGAACTCACCCACCAGGGCGTAGTCCACCGGAACGCAGCCGCCCAGACCAAAGCCCGCCATGAAGCGGAAAACGCAGAACCAGACAATATCCGGGGAAAAGGCGCCGAGCACCGTAAAAATCGAGAACACCAGCAGGGTCGCGGAAAAGGCCCGCTTCCGCCCGATCGCGTCCGCAATGGAACCCCAGACAAAGGCACCGATCGCCATGCCCAAGAGGTTGGCCGTTCCGATCCACGCCGCCTGTGCGGGAGCAAGATCCCATTCCTTTGACAGGAGCGGAATCAGGACGCCGTTCAGCGTGACGTCCCAGGCGTCGAACATAAAACCGAGGCCGCCGATGAGGAAGATCTTGCCCTGGACTCTCCACCGCCACGGCAGATTTTGGACCACCTGGTCTCCGGTGGGCAGGGCATTGGTGACGGACATCGGCATGGTGCCTTTCGGAAGGGAGGTGCGTGGGTTCGGCAAAACAATACATGCACCCGGGGGAGACCTGTGGATAACGCGGTAGCGGCTTTCGGTGTCTCACAAAATGGTGCCGTGGCTGAACATCCACCGGGCATACCCGGCCCCCGCCGCAACGTGTTCCCCGGCCCTGTCTTCACTCTCGACGAGGCGCGTGCCCTTGGCATCACCGCCCCACGCCTTCGCCGGAAGGAATTCGACGCCGCGGGCCGGGGCCTTCGATCGGTGTCCTCTCTGCCGGCTGGGTTGCCGGACCATGTGCGGGCACTCGCTCCGGAGGGCGGACCCACAGTCGCCAGCCACACCACGGCGGCCGTTCTCTGGGGTATGTGGTTGCCTAGTCGGGCGCAGGCCGGAGGACTGCATCTCACCCGCCCGTTACGGCTAAGCCAGCCGCGGCGCCAAGGCGTGGTTGGCCATCATGCGTCACTTCGGCAGGAAGACGTGGTGCGGATTCAAGGCCTCCAGGTGACAAGTCCAGCCTGGACCTGGTGTGACCTCGCTGCAGTGCTCCCGTTTGCTGACCTCGTTGCCGCTGGAGACTCCTTGCTGCGGCTCAAGGATGCACCGCCGCGGGGTGGGTTCCTCGCTCGTGCTGATCCCCTCTGCCACGTGGAAGACCTCCGGAGAATGATTGATCGCCGAAAAGGTGGCCGGGGTATCTTGACCGCGCGGGCGGCCGTGGAATTGCTCCGTCCCGGCGTGGACTCTCCGCCGGAATCACGCCTGCGTCTCCTCATCCACAACGCAGGCCTGCCGGAGCCAGAGGTCAATCAGTGGATTGCCGGACCAGACGGCAGGGCCATCTCCCGTCCCGACCTGCAGTACCGGCGGCTGCGGATCGCCTTGGAGTACGAGGGTGAACACCATCTGCTGGATCCGGCCCAGTGGCATCGGGACATTGAGCGGGATGACCGGCTGCGCCAAGTGGGATGGGTGGTCCTGCGCTTCACGAAGAAGCATCTCCGGCAGGAGAACGCGCCCGCAACGGTGGAGAAGATCCGCAGGACGCTTTTGGACCGGGGATGGCGTCCCGGACAGTCCGTCTGACCATCGAGAGTGCAGTAGTTACCGTTTTTCGTCGGAAAATCGGTAACTACTGCACTCTCGATCCCGGATTCGGAAACTACTGCACTTTCGTTTGTTACTCGCGGCCCGGGAGCGCCAATTGCTGAGGGCATAAACTTCTCGCAGGGCCCCACGGCCTGCGCGCACCGATCATCGACCACTTGGAGTGTCAGTTGTGAGCAATCCCGTCCCCGACCGTGTTCCCATCCGCCGGGCGCTGATCTCGGTGTACAACAAGACCGGCCTGACGGAGCTGGCGCGGGGCCTCGCTGCGGCCGGCGTCAGCATCGTGTCCACCGGCTCCACCGCGAAGCAGATTGCGGCCGCCGGCATCGCCGTCACCGAGGTTTCGGAAGTCACCGGTTTCGCCGAATGCCTGGACGGACGGGTCAAGACGCTGCACCCCCGGGTCCATGCCGGAATCCTGGCCGACCGACGCCGCGAAGACCACGTGGCCCAGCTGGAGGAGATGGGCATCGAACCCTTCGACCTCGTGGTGGTAAACCTTTACCCCTTCGTGGAGACCGTCCGCTCGGGTGCAGACCAGGACGAAGTCGTGGAACAGATCGATATCGGCGGACCGTCAATGGTCCGTGCCGCCGCGAAGAACCACCCCTCGGTGGCCGTGGTGGTGGATCCGGGCAAGTACTCCGACGTTGTCACTGCCGCAGCCGAGGGCGGGTTCGATCTCACGGAACGACGCCGGCTGGCCGCCGAAGCGTTCGCCCACACCGCCGCCTATGACACAGCCGTCGCCACCTGGACGGCTGAGCAGTTCGGGGACGGAACGGATGCAGCCAGCACCTGGCCTGCCTACACCGGCCTGGCCCTGGAACGCGCAGAGGTGCTGCGCTACGGCGAAAACCCGCACCAGGACGCCGCGCTCTATGTGGACAAGGCTGCCCGGCCCGGCGTCGCCCAGGCCGACCAGCTGCACGGCAAGGCCATGTCCTACAACAACTACGTGGACGCCGACGCCGCCCTGCGGGCCGCCTTCGATTTCACCGAGCCGGCCGTCGCCGTCGTGAAGCACGCCAACCCGTGCGGCATAGCGGTTGCCTCCGCCGACGCCGCGGACCCGATTGCCGACGCACATGCCAAGGCCCACGCCTGCGATCCGGTTTCGGCCTTCGGTGGGGTGATCGCCGCCAACCGCACCGTGACGGCCGGCATGGCGCAGACCGTGAAGGACATCTTCACGGAAGTGGTGATTGCGCCGGACTTCGAGCCGGAAGCCGTGGACATCCTGTCGGCCAAGAAGAACATCCGCCTGCTGGCGCTGCCGGACGGCTATGGACGCAGCGACACCGAATTCCGCCAGGTCTCGGGCGGCGTCCTGCTCCAGAAGGCAGACCGGCTGCAGGCCGAAGGCGATGACCCTGCACACTGGACCCTTGCCGCGGGCGAAGCAGCGGACGACGCCACCCTGGCCGACCTTGCCTTTGCCTGGACCGCCGTGCGCGCAGCCAAGTCCAACGCCATCCTGCTGGCGAAGAACGGTGCCGCCGTGGGTGTGGGAATGGGACAGGTGAACCGGGTGGATTCCTGCCGGCTCGCTGTCGAACGCGCCAATACCCTTGGCGGGGCCGGCGACGACCGTGCGCGCGGCTCCGTGGCCGCATCCGATGCGTTCTTCCCCTTCGCCGACGGACTGCAGATCCTCGCCGACGCCGGCGTCCGCGCCGTCGTGCAGCCCGGCGGGTCCATCCGGGACAACGAAGTGATTGAAGCGGCAGCCGCCGCCGGCATCACCATGTACTTCACCGGAGCGCGGCACTTCTTCCACTGACGCAGACCCCGTCGTGGACGGCGGGAACAGAGGGGCGGTACGGGTAATCCGCCGTCCCTCTGTTTAGGGTGCGGATAGTGGGCTGTGGCATAGTTGGACTCAAATAAAAGCCAAAAAGACGGGTTCCGTCATGCCACAAGACATGCTCCGGTGCCCACCAACACACAAGGAGACCGTGTGGCTGAGAAAATTAAGGTTGTGGGCTCTGTAGTAGAGCTCGACGGCGACGAGATGACCCGCATCATCTGGCAGTTCATCAAGGATCGCCTGATCAACCCGTACCTGGACGTCGACCTGAAGTACTACGACCTCTCCATCCAGAACCGCGACGCAACTGATGACCAGGTCACCATTGATGCCGCCAACGCCATCAAGGAACACGGCGTCGGCGTCAAGTGCGCCACCATCACCCCCGACGAAGCACGCGTCGAGGAATTCGGCCTGAAGAAGATGTGGGTCTCCCCGAACGGAACCATCCGCAACATCCTCGGTGGTGTGGTCTTCCGCGAACCGATCATCATCTCCAACATCCCGCGCCTGGTCCCGGGCTGGAACAAGCCGATCATCATCGGCCGCCACGCCCACGGCGACCAGTACAAGGCCACGAACTTCAAGGTTCCCGGTGCCGGCACCCTGACGCTGACCTACACGCCTGCCGACGGCAGCGAAGAAATCAAGCAGCAGGTTGTTACGTACAACGAAGATGGCGGCGTCGCCATGGGTATGTACAACTTCAACGATTCCATCAAGGACTTCGCCCGCGCGTCCTTCGCCTATGGCCTGCAGCGCAACTACCCGGTGTACCTCTCCACCAAGAACACGATCCTGAAGGCCTACGACGGCCAGTTCAAGGACCTGTTCCAGGAAGTCTTCGACGCCGAGTTCAAGGACCAGTTCGAAGCAGCCGGCCTCACGTATGAGCACCGCCTGATCGACGACATGGTTGCCTCCGCGATGAAGTGGGAAGGCGGCTACGTCTGGGCCTGCAAGAACTACGACGGCGACGTCCAGTCCGACACCGTGGCACAGGGCTTCGGCTCGCTGGGCCTGATGACCTCCGTGCTGATGACCCCGGACGGCAAGACCGTTGAGGCCGAAGCCGCACACGGTACGGTCACCCGCCACTACCGCCAGCACCAGCAGGGCAAGCCCACCTCCACGAACCCGATCGCCTCGATCTTCGCGTGGACCCGTGGCCTGATGCACCGCGGCAAGCTGGACAACACCCCCGAGGTCATCCGCTTCGCCGAGACCCTTGAAGACGTAGTCATCAAGACGGTCGAATCCGGCAAGATGACCAAGGACCTGGCACTGCTGGTCGGACCGGACCAGCCGTACCTGACCACCGAAGATTTCCTCGCCGCACTGGACGAGAACCTCAAGGCCCGACTGGGCTCCGAGGTTGCCGCCTAAGCGGTAGTTTCTTCACCACGACGACGGCGCGCTGTCCCTTCCGGGGCGGCGCGCCGTCGTCGTTTCCCCGGGGGTGTGGTCCGCGGTGTTAAGCGGGGGCGTAACAAATAGCGCCGTTGCGGTGCCGGTGCCACGATGTGGGGATGTCGAACTCCGTCACAGCGCAGCCCTCCGCGAAGAACGCGGGAGCCCGCAGCGCCCGCATAGCGGTCACCGTGTTCCCGCTGCTGATTGTTGCCGGGGGAACGGTGGCCCTGTTCTTCCCGCAGCCCTTCACCGGCCTGTCCGCCTTTATCAACCCGGGACTGATGCTCATTATGTTCGGGATGGGGTTGACCCTGACCCTGCCGGACTTCGCGCTGGTGGTCCGGCAGCCGCTGCCCGTTCTGCTGGGCGTAGTGGCGCAGTATGTGATCATGCCGCTGCTGGGCTTCGGGATCGCCTGGGCGCTCCAGCTCAGCCCCGAACTGGCCGCCGGCGTGATCCTGGTCGGCTGCGCACCGGGCGGCACGGCGTCGAACGTCGTGACGTACCTGGCCCGGGGCAACGTGGCCCTGTCCGTCGCCATGACCTCTGTCTCCACGCTGCTGGCACCCCTGCTGACCCCGATGCTCGCGCTGTGGCTTGCCGGGCGGTACATGGCGGTCGACGCCGGTTCCATGGCCTTGTCGATCGTTCAAATCGTGCTGATTCCGGTTGTGCTTGGTCTGGTGATCCGGTATCTCGTGCCGCGGCTGGTGGACCGGGTCCTTCCCGTCCTGCCGTGGATCTCGGTTGTGGCGATTACGTTCGTGGTGATTGCAGTCGTCTCCGGAAGTGCCGAAGCCATCTTCACGGCCGGCTGGCTGATCCTGCTGGCTGTGGTGCTGCACAACGGACTGGGACTGGGCCTGGGGTACGGTGCCGCGAAACTCTTCCGCCAGCCGATTCCCTCCCGGCGGACCATGGCCATCGAGGTCGGTATGCAGAACTCAGGACTGGCGGCGGGACTGGCCAAGCAGTACTTCGCTCCCGAGGCAGCCCTGCCGGCAGCGGTGTTCTCGGTCTGGCACAACGTCTCCGGGGCGCTGATGGCCGCCATCTGGCAGCGGCGGCCCTCGGCCTGACCGGTCCGCCGGGAATCCCGGCGGACATGCTGCAGACCCTGGGCACGCCGCAGGCCCCGGGACATTCCGTCCCGGGGCCTGCAGGTGTTTCGCCTGGCCTCAGCTAGATCAGTGGCGTCAGCTAGATCAGTGGCGTCAGCTGAATACCGCCGTCAGCTAGATGCCGGCGCCGTGGTCGCCCGAGGACGCCGGCCCGCTGGAACCACCCGAGCCGGATGACGCGGAACCGCTGCCGCCGGATGAACCGGATCCCGATGAACCGGAGCCGCTGCCGCCGGAAGAGGACACCGAGGCCGGCTCAGAAGACGACTGGCCGGAAATGGTGCTGCTGTCCTTGTAGGTGGCGGACACTTCGATCTTGCGCGGCTTGGAGCGTTCGCTCACCGGGATGAACACGCTCAGCACGCCGTTCTCGTACTTGGCGGAAATGGAATCAATATCGATGCCCTGCCCAAGGTTCAGCTGACGCAGGAAGCTGCCGCTCTCCCGTTCCCGGGTCAGCCACGTCACGCCTTCGGTGGTGTGGATGGTCCGCTCGGCCCGGATAGTGAGCAGCTGTCCGTCCACGTCCACATCCACCGACCCGGGGTCGATTCCCGGAAGGTCCGCGTTGAGGATGTAGTGGTCGCCTTCGCGGAACAGGTCGATCGGCATCAGCCGCAGCCGCTGCCTCGGGTCAAGGAGCGCACCTGCCATCCGGTCCAGCTCACGGAATGGATCAAACTTCATCGCCATGGTCATCAACTCCTGTTGCACCGGTCCCCACCGGGGTACCGGAGGTTGGAATACCGCTGTGGAAAAGGGTCGATAAAGGTTGAGTCAGCCGAACTCAACGATGCAAAAAACGCTAGCACTCGCCGGTTTTGACTGCTAGATCACAGTCCGAATCCGCTGCCTGGCTGCCCCACTTTTCTTTGGCGCGTTTTCGTCGCCGGGCGGCTTCCTCCGGCAGAATCAGCTTCCTTCGTCAGACGATCGGCCAGGAATGCACCGCCGCATTGCTGTGCATGTTCTCCCAGTAGAGCCGGGAGAGCTCGGTCAGGGCCGCGGGGCGGCTAAGACCCGAGTCCTCGAGCCTGTGCAGCGTAGCGATCTGCCACGCCGCACCGTTCTGCTCGGTGCGGGCACGCTCGGTCACCACATCCAGGTAGCGGTCGATCAGCGACGAATCCACCTTCAGTTCCCTCAGTCCCTCCGCAGCCTGCGGAATCAGGTGGCGCACAAGGAGCTCCGCCACCGGAATCTCACCGGTCCCCGGCCAGTACACGGTTGCTTCCAGTCCGTACCGGGCGCAGTTCAGGAAGTTATCCGACGCCGTCTTGAAGGCCATGCGGCTCCAGAGTGGCCGGTCCGCGGTGCGGAGGTACTCGAGCAGTCCGTAGTAGAACGCCGCGTTGGCCACCACGTCCAGGACGGAAGGGCCAGCCGGCAGAACCCGGTTTTCCAGGCGTAGGTTTGGTGCTCCGGAGCCGGGGTCGTAGATAGGGCGGTTCCAGCGGTAGACCGTGCCGTTGTGGAGGCGCAGTTCGGGCAGCAGTGGAGCACCGGCCGGGGTCGCTTCCGAGCCGTTGCCCGAGAGCTCCGGCAGGAGGGCAGGGAAAAAGCGCACGTTCTCTTCGAAGAGATCGAAGATCGAGGTAATCCACCGTTCGCCGAACCAGACCCGCGGGCGTACTCCCTGGTTCCGCATCTCCGGCGGCCGGGTATCGATGGCCTGCTTGAAGAGTTCTATCCGAGTTTCGTGCCAGAGCAGATGCTCCATGAAGACAGGCGAATTTGCGGCCAGGGCAACCTGTGGCCCGGCGATCATCTGCGCCGCGTTCCAGGCCGGTGCAAACTGCTCCGGAGAGACCTCCAGATGCAGCTGGACCGAGGTGCAGGCGGCCTCGGGGGCGATGTTCTGGGCGTAGAAGGACAGCGGCTCCGGGCCGGAGAGGTCCACCAGGACGTCTTCCCCGCGGGCCTGGAGGACCGAGGTGTTCAGGGCGGCATAGCGCTGCCCGCTGCTGAGCCATGCCCAGCCGTCCATAAAATCCGGAGTCAGCGTGGGGAGGATTCCCACCATCATGATGTCTGCAGCTTCCTGCGCGGCCCGCTCGTCGGCCCGGTTCAGCTGCAGCCGCAGGCTGTCCTCGAGCTCCTTCAACCCGAACTGGCCCACCGACATGGCGGGGTGGTTCATTTCGATGTTGAAGGCGCCGATTTCGGTCTGGAAGGCCGGATCGGCGATCCGCTCAAGGACAGCCTTATTGCGCAGGGCGGGGGAGAAGTCGCGGTTGGTCAGGTTCAGCTCGAGTTCCAGGCCAATGCTTGCGGTGTCCGCAAACTGGGCGGTGGAAAGGTAATGAGCGAAGTGGTCAAGGTTTTCCAGCAAACGCTGCCGGTAAGCCGTCCGCTGCGCCCGGCTGAAGGTCCTGCTCGTGACTTCCGCACCCATGGTCGGCTACTTCTTCTTCAAGCCCTTGAGGACGCGGGCAGGCCGCTGCATTTCACCATGCTGCGCGCCCATCACGATCACTGCACCGGAAAGGGCGGGGATGCTCCACTGCAGGACTTTCAGCTGGAGCTGCGCCGATTTCAGTTCCTTAGAGGCATCCTCCCGGGGTTCCGTGGCCCCTTGGCTGCCCTCGCCGGAGAGCTTTCCAACCTTCCCGCCCAGGATCCCCGAATAGAGTGTGACCACAGCCGCGAGAACGGTAACCGCCGTTTTGTACACGGTGAGGCGGCCGACGCCCTCCTGCTCGGAAACCCGGACCTTGTTGTCTCCGATGAGGGCGAGTCCTGACAGGAAGTGCAGGCCGATCGCTGCCGCCTGTACCGGGGCCCACTTCTTCCAGCCCAGTGCGGAAAGCCGCGCTCTCTCGGTGGGGTCCTTCGCTGCCGCTGCCGCACCGTTGAGGCCGACAGCGCCCATCAGGGAACCTCCGAACCAAGCTGCAGCCGTTAGGTCGTGGACAGAGCGTGTTAGTGCCGCCATGGTGATGCTCCTGTGGTTTGGAGACCAGTGCTGCATTCAGTACCGGATATCCGGCAGCGAACAGGGGTCGTCGGGTCTCATCTGATCGGTGCAAAAAGAAAACCACGCACAGAATCCAATAGCAAGGGCGCTTATAATTCTAACACGCTACACATTCGTAACTAAGTGTGCTTATTATCGATGCACGGAACATCCGATCTTGATCAGCAGTTGCAATGACGAAAGAGAGCGATGATGACAGAGAACTTCACCCCGCGTGACGGAAGCCATGCCGCATCCGGTGCCAGCAGCGCCGGCGATTCGACGGCTTCGGCAAAGGCCGATGCCGCCAAGCAGCAGGCAGGCGATATCGCCCAGCAGGCCAAGGGCAACGCCGCTCAGGTAGCGGACACCGCCAAGACCGAAGCGGCCGGTGTTGCCTCTGAAGTGAAGGGCAACGCCAAGGAACTCTTTACGCAGGCCCGCTCCGACCTCACCGACCAGGCAGGTGCCCAGCAGCAGAAGGTCGCCGAAGGGCTGCGTTCGATGGCTGACGAGCTCCACTCCATGGCGCAGTCCGGCCAGTCCGGCGTGGCCGCCGACCTCGTTGGTCAAGCGGCCAGCCGCGCATCCTCCGCAGCCACCTGGCTCGACGGCCGCGATCCTGGATCCCTGCTGGACGAGGTCAAGGGCTTCGCCCGCCAGCGTCCCGTTGCCTTCCTTGCCATTGCAGCCGGTGCAGGCTTCCTTGCCGGGCGCCTGAACAAGGGCCTGAGCGCCGGCGTGCCGAGCCAGGGAACCGCCTCG
The DNA here is from genome assembly GCF_030373105.1 of Arthrobacter sp. zg-Y877. Classification (NCBI taxonomy): domain Bacteria; kingdom Bacillati; phylum Actinomycetota; class Actinomycetes; order Micrococcales; family Micrococcaceae; genus Arthrobacter; species Arthrobacter sp. zg-Y877. The sequence continues at coordinate 351,631 of NZ_JAUCPU010000003.1, read as the reverse complement.
AAGGGCCAGCATGTGGGCCCGGCTGTACCGCCCGTTACGCCGGTGCCGGAGGCCCCGGCCGCGCAGCCCACCGTAGGCACCACCGACCCGTTCGGCACCGAGCCGGTGCGCCCCGCCGGGACCGGTCCTGCGTCTGCCCAGAATCTTCCCCCCACGCCCTCCACCGGTGTCCCGGCTGCTGATCCCTACAGCGGTGGTCGGCACTGATGAGTACCGAACTCCCTCCCACACCCGCGCAGGCTAAGGCAGAGTCCACTTCCCTTGGCGATCTGCTCGGCCAGGTAACGCAGGACATGTCCACGCTCATGCGTCAGGAAGTGGAGCTGGCCAAGGTCGAACTGAAGCAGTCCGCCACACGTGCGGGCAAGGGCGCCGGAATGTTCGGCGGAGCCGCAGTTGCCGGGTACTTCGTCCTCCTCTTCCTGTCAGTTGCCCTGTGGTACGCCCTGGGCACGACCGCGATCGGCTTCGGCTGGTCCGCAGTGATCGTCGCAGTCATCTGGGCCATCGTTGCAGCCGTCCTGGCCTCCCGTGGACGCAAGGAAATGAAGAAGATCAAGGGCATGCCGCAGACGTCCGAGACGCTGCAGGAGATCCCCCAGACCATGAAACCTAGCGAGGAAACACGATGAGTGAAAACCCTGATGAGATCCGCGCCGACATCGAAGCAACCCGCCGGCGCCTGGGCACCAATGTGGACGCGGTGGCGGACAAGGTAACTCCTTCCCACATCGTCCAGCGCCAGACGGACAAGATGAAGGACAAGGTATTCGGAGTGAAGGACAAGGTGATGGGTGTGGCCGATTCCATGGGTAACAGTGCCAGCAACACCGGCAGCAACATCAGCGGCGGCGTCTCCAATATGGGTGGCAGTGTCTCCGACGGCGTCTCCGCTGCCGGTTCGGCCGTCCAGGGCGCTCCCGCAAAGGTTGCCAACCAGGCCCAGGGTAACCCTGTGGCCGCGGGCCTGATCGCCTTCGGCGCGGGTCTGCTGGCAGCGACGTTGATCCCCACGAGCGACAAGGAACGCGTCGCTGCGGACAACATCAAGACCGCTGCGCAGCCGATGACTGACGAGCTGGCCGGGGCTGCCAAGGAAATGGCAGAGGGCCTCAAGGAGCCGGCGCAGGAAGCGGTCGAGAACATCAAGACCACCGCAGCCGACGCCGCGCAGACCGTAAAGTCGGAGGGCCAGGCCGCGGCTTCCGACGTGAAGGATTCCGCCTCTGACGCTCCGCAGAACGTCAAGAACGCGTAAGCGAACTCTCCAACGGACCCCGCGTCCACTGGATTAAACAACGGCATTACGCGACGGCGGTGCCGCACCCTTCCCGGGTGCGGCACCGCCGTCGTTTTTCTGCCGGGGTTCTTATGCCCACGGGCTTAGTTCCGTGCCAATGCCTTACCCTCAGCGCGGGACGCCGGCTTCGTCGTTGCTGTACAGCACACCCATTTGTGCCCGCACCGCATCGAACAGGCGCATGGTCCGCAGGGAATCCGCCCAGGTCATGGTGGGGCTTTCCACCAGGCCTTCCTGGATGCAGCGGGTCACCTCCCGCAGTTCGTAGGCGTAGCCATTGCCGACCTGCGGGAATCTCTCCACCCGCGCCTCGCCCGTATGGGGGACGATGGTCAGTTCCACCGGGTTATGCAGGGGCGAACCGGTGCGGATCCAGCCCTTCGTGCCGGAAATGACGGCGGTACGCGGGCTGGAGGAGACCAGAGAAGAGGTGAGCTGGGCCAGCCCGCCGGAGGCATATCCCAGCGTCAAAGCGTTCTGCGCGTCCACGCCGTCGGGGTTGATGCTGCCCACGGCATGGACGGTCTCGGGGTACCCGAGCGCGCCCAGGGCAAAGGTCAACGGATACACGGTCAGATCCAGCAGCGCTCCGCCGCCAGCCGCCGGATCCCAGAGCCTGTTCGACGGGTCATAGGGGGCCGGGAAGCCCAGATCTGCCTGGACCCAGTTGATGTCCCCGAGCTCGCCGGAGGCAATCAGCTCCCAGATGTGGTTGATGCACGGCAGGAAGCGCGTCCAGACGGCCTCCATGAGGAACACGTTGCGGGACCGGGCCAGTTCGATCAGGTCCTCCGCCTCACGGGCGTTGATGGTGAGGGACTTTTCGCACAAGACGTGCTTGCCGGCCTCCAGCGCACGGCGGGCAATCGCGTAATGCTGCGCGTGCGGGGAAGCGATGTACACAACGTCCACATCGGGATCCGCGAACAGGTGGTCGTAGCCGCGGAGCTCGTCGGAGTCCCAGTAGCTGGTGGCGAATCCGAAGCGGGAGGCGAATTCTTCGGCGGAGGCCTGCCGGCGGGAGCTCACCGCCTGCAGGACGGCGTCCTCGAGCCGGGCAATATCCTCAGTGACACGCTCGGCGATGTTTCCGGTGGCGACTACGCCCCAGCGCAGGGTCCGGCCCGTGGACTGTACGGGGCTGGGTGCTCCCGGCTGTACACAGGGCGGGGTGGGAATGTGTTGAACGGCAGTCATGGTCCTCGTCTTCCGCGTCGTTGCAGGGAGTACCCCTACTCTATGGTTGCCGCAGGCCGGAGCCTAGGGGGTTGCCCGGAGCTCTGCCGGGGCACTGCGCGCCAAGGGAACAGCCCGGGTCTCCGCTGAAGGGAAACCCGGGCCGTTCCGCCCGAAAGGGCTGGTGCTGCGTACTTACAGAGTTACTTGGTCAGCTCGGAGAGCGTGGGGTCGTTGGCGTAGGCCTCGGCAGCGTTGTCCTTCGTGACGATGACCGGCTCCAGCAGGTAGGCCGGAACAATCTTCGTGCCGTTGTCGTAGCTCTCGTCGTCGTTGATTTCCACGTCTTCACCGGCGGCCAGGTTCTTGACCATCTCGATGCTGTGGTTCACCAGGTTGCGGGTGTCCTTATTGATCGTGGAGTACTGCTTGCCTTCCATGATCAGCTTCACGGACTCAACCTCGGAGTCCTGGCCGGTGATTACCGGAAGCGGCTTGCCGGCGGCCTCGATGGAGGTCAGTGCGGCGCGGGCCAGGGTGTCGTTGGGGGAGAGCACGCCGTCCAGTTCAGCGGAGGAGTAATTGCCCGAGAGCAGGGTGTCCATGCGCTTCTGGGCGTTTTCTGCCTTCCAGCCCTGGGTAACGACCTGCTCGAACTCGGTCTGCCCGGAAACTACGTTCAGGTTGCCCTTGTCGATCTCCGGCTGGAGCACGTCCATGGCGCCGTCGAAGAAGACCTGCGCGTTGGCGTCATCCGGGGAGCCGGCGAGCAGTTCGACGTTGTAGGGGCCCTCGGGCTTCTTTGCCTTCAGTCCGTCCAGCAGTGCCTGGCCCTGCAGCTGGCCGACCTTGAAGTTGTCGTAGGCCACGTAGTAGTCGACGTTTTCGGTGTTGGTCAGCAGGCGGTCGTAGGCGATGACGGTGATGCCGGCATCCTTGGCGTCCTGCAGCTGCGAGCCGAGCTGCTTGCCGTCGATTGCACCGACGATCAGGACCTTGACCCCGTTGGTGATCATGGAGCTGATCTGGTTCTGCTGCTCGGAAACGCCGCCGTTGGCGAACTGGACCTGGCCTTCGTAGCCGGCCTCCTTGAGCCCGTCATTGAAGAGGGTCTCGGCAAGCACCCAGTTCTCGGAGGTCTTCTGGGGCAGTGCGACGCCGATGGCCGAGCCTTCCTCGAAGCCCCCTTCGGAGCCGGAAGCGGCTTCCTCGGAGCGGCCGCAGGCGGACAGCGACAGTGCTGCGACCGTTGCGACAACGGCGAAGGACTTTGCGAATTTACGCATGATGTTCTCTTTCTTGATAGCGGTGAACTGAGTCGTACTGGTCAGTGGAACGGTCTAGGCGCCAGTGGAGATGACGGTCTTGGTGCCGGTGGGCATCTCGGGAGTGGCATCCACGACGGCGGGGCCGCCCTTGGGCTTGTTCCCGCCGAAGCCGCGCATCAGGAGGCCGGTGATGGAGGGCTTGCCCTGGGTCTTGTTGTAGACGTCCAGGGCTACGGCCAGGAGCAGGACGAGGCCCTTGATGATGGAGGTCAGGTCAGCGCCGACGCCGAGCAGCTGCAGGCCGTTGTTCAGCACGGCCATCACCAGGCCGCCGACGATGGAGCCGACTACGGTGCCGACGCCGCCGGAGACGGCGGCCCCGCCGATGAAGACCGCGGCAATCGCATCCAGTTCCCAGTTGGTGCCGTCAAACGGACCGGAGGCAGTGGAGCGGGCCACGAAGATCATGCCGGCCAGTGCGGCCAGGATGGACATGTTCATCATGACCATGAAGTTCACCTTCTTGCCCTGGACACCGGAGAGCTCGGCAGCGTGCCGGTTGCCGCCCACGGCGTAGACGTGGCGGCCGAAGATGGTCTTGTTCGAGACAAAGCCGTAGAAGAGGACGAGTACGCCGAGGATGATGCCCGAGACCGGGAACGAGGTCCCCGGGCGGCCGGTGGCGAAGAGGTACGTGGCGTACAGGATGACGGCGCAGAGCAGGCCGATCTTGACCACGGGGACCCAGGTCGGTGCGTTGCCGGTGCCGAGCTTGGCGTTGCGGGCGCGCTTGCGCATTTCCCCGTAGACCACGGCCGCACACAGGATCAGGCCAAGCAGGAGGGTCAGGTTGTTGTACCCGGTGTCCGGGCCGATCTCCGGCAGGTAGCCGGCACCGATGAACTGGAATTCGCGGGGGACCGGCACGGTGTTGGACTTGCCGACCCACTGGTTGGCTCCGCGGAAGATCAGCATGCCGGCCAGCGTCACGATGAAGGCCGGGATGCCGATGTAGGCGACCCAGAAGCCCTGCCACGCGCCGATGGCCGCGCCGACCACCAGGCCGAGGAGGATGCCCATGTACCAGGGCAGGCCCCAGTCGCGCATGGCCATGGCGACAACGATGCCGGAAAAGGCCGCCACGGACCCGACCGAAAGGTCGATATGGCCGGCGATGATCACGAAGACCATGCCCACGGCGAGGATCAGGATGTAGGAGTTGCCGTTGAACAGGTTGATCATGTTCGTGGGAGTCAGGGTTTTGCCGCCGGTGAGGACCTGGAACAGGCCCACCAGGATGGCCAGGGCGAAGATCATCCCGAATTGACGGCCGTTGCCGCCCAGGAGTTGTTTGATGGCGTTCATGAAAGGGTTCCTTGAGTGGCGTAGTCGGCGGGCTTCCGGGCTGGGGAGGTCATGAGCCTCATGAGGTTCTCCTGGGTGGCTTCCGCCTGGGAGACCTCGCCGGTGATGGCACCTTCGAAGATGGTGTAGATGCGGTCCGAGAGGCCCAGGAGCTCCGGGAGCTCCGAAGAGATCACGATGATTCCCTTGCCCTGGTTCGCGAGCTGCTGGATGATTCCGTAGATTTCGTATTTGGCACCCACATCGATGCCGCGGGTCGGCTCGTCCAGGATCAGCAGGTCCGGGTCGGTGAACATCCACTTGGCCAGGACAACCTTCTGCTGGTTGCCGCCCGAGAGTTTGGAGACGCCTTCGTCCACGGTGGGTGCCTTGGTGCGCAGGCTCCTGCGGTACTCCTCCGCATAGCGGAATTCGGCGTCGTCGTCGACGACCAGTCCGCGGGTGATCTTCTTCAGATCCGCCGAGACCGTGGTGGCCTTGATGTCATCCAGGAGGTTCAGTCCAAGGGTCTTGCGGTCCTCGGTCACGTAAGCCAGGCCGTGGCGGATCGCCGAGTGGACGGTCTTGAGCGTGATCTCCTTGCCGTCCTTGATGATCTGGCCGGAAATGTAGTTGCCGTAGGAGCGGCCGAAGATGGACCGGGCGAGTTCGGTGCGGCCGGCACCCATCAGGCCGGCGAATCCAACGATCTCTCCGCGGCGGACGTGGAAGTCCGAGCCCTTGGCGACCAGGCGGTCCGGAACTGTCGGATGACCCACGGTCCAGCCGCGGACCTCGAAGAATGTTTCACCGATCTGCGGGGTGTGGTCGGGGAACCGGGATTCCAGGGAGCGTCCAACCATGCCGCGGATAATGCGGTCTTCGTCGGCACCCTCGGCAGCGACGTCGATGGTTTCCACCGACCGGCCGTCGCGGATGATGGTGATCGAGTCCGCGATCTGCTCAATCTCATTGAGCTTGTGCGAGATCATGATGCAGGAGATGCCCTTGTCCCGCAGTCCGGACATCAGGCCCAGCAGGTGCTGGGAATCCGTCTCGTTGAGGGCGGCCGTGGGCTCGTCGAGGATCAGCAGCCGCACGCTCTTGTTCAGGGCCTTGGCGATCTCGACCAGCTGCTGCTTGCCGACGCCCAGGTCCTTGATGGGGGTGGTGGGGTCTTCCTTCAGTCCCACCCGTTCCATCAGGTCGAGGGTGTCGAAGTTGACCTTGTCCCAGTCGATGACGCCGAACCGGGTGGGTTCATTGCCCAGGAAAATATTCTCCGCAATGGAGAGCTCGGGGATGAGCGCGAGTTCCTGGTGGATGATGGCAATTCCGGCTGCCTCACTGGAGCGGATATCCCGGAACTGTACGGGCTCGCCCTGGAAAACAATCTCTCCGGTGTATGTGCCGTGGGGATAAACGCCGGAAAGGACCTTCATCAGGGTGGATTTACCGGCACCGTTTTCACCGCAGATAGCGTGGATTTCACCGGCACGGACGTTAAGTGAAACGTCTGCGAGGGCTTTGACTCCAGGAAATTCCTTGGTGATGGAGTGCATTTCAAGAATGAATGGACTACCCGACATGCGCATTGCCCCTGCCGTGGTGGCAGGGGGCGCGTCGTGCGCCTACTGCCGGAGCTGCTTCTGCTGCTCGCATGAGTGCCTCCGTGTGACCTCTTTGTCGTGATATGGCCCACAGGGTGGGCCGATAAGGAAGTTAACATGGTCACAGGCACTGCCGTCAAGTCTTGAACGCATTCCCCCGGATTGACGGTAAGTTTTTGAAGTCCGGCGGAGCCTGCCCCACGGCCGCGCGGCAGGCTATGCGGCGGCAGCGCCCTGCTCCTGCAGGACGAGCGCCGCTGCGCCCAGCGCCTCCGCCCGGTCTCCGAGGGAGGACATAAGCACCGTCGACGTTTCACCCACAAGGGGGACGGTGTGCCGGAGCAGTCCGCGGCGGATTGGGTCCAGGAAGGTGTCGCCCAGCCCGGTCAGAGACCCGCCGATGATGATGAGCTCCGGATTCAGGGTGTTGGCGAGGTTGGCGGCTGCCCGGCCCACCGCTGCGCCGGCGTCCTCAATGACGCGCAGGGTAGCCGGGTCCTTTTCGGCGGCCTGCGAAATGATGTCCGTGGTGGTGACAACCCGGTTGGCGGCGCGGCTGAGCAGCTCGATCATGATGGACGTGGAGGCGATGGTTTCCAGGCAGCCGCGGTTGCCGCAGCGGCAGATTAATCCGTGGTCGAAGATGGTGGCGTGGCCGATTTCGCCGGTGACGCCGACATTGCCGTAATACAGCGACCCGTTGATCACCAACCCCGCACCGATGCCTGACGCAACCTTGACGAAGATCAGGTTTTCCGTACAGCCGTGCGGTCCCCAGGTCACCTCGGCCAACGCCCCCAGGTTGGCGTCATTGTCGACGAAAACGGGTACGCCCAGCCGGTCGGCGAGGTCTTCGCGCATGTTGATTCCGACCCACTCGGGCAGGATCGCGCCCTGGACCACAGTGCCGGTCCGCCGGTCGATGGGTCCGGGGATGCCGACGCCGGCCCCCAGGACAGCGCTGCGGTCCACGCCCTGGCGGCGCAGGAGGCTGGCCAGCAGGGCTGCTGCGGTGTCCATGCCTTCGGCCGCGGTGTGGCCCAGCGGCAGCGGGACGGACTCCTCCTGGAGGATCCTGCGGCCGAGGGAGGCGAGGACCACCCGGACGTGCCGCCGGCCGATGTCGATGCCGGCAGCGACGGCCCCTGAATCGTTGAGCCGGACGGATAACGCGCGGCGGCCGGAACTGGTGGTCGGCTCGGTGACCACCAGCCGGTGTTCGTTCATCACCCGCACGATGTTGGAGACGGTGGCGCCGGAAAGGCCGGTCTGGCGGGAAAGTTCAGCCTGGGTCTGTGGTCCGGATTCCAGCAGCGCATCAATGATGCGCTGCCGGTTGCGTTCGCGGAGGGCGCTCTGGGAACCCGGTCGAGGGGTGCTGGTTCCGGGCGTTCGGGCGGTCCTCAACGGCGAGGATGGATCGGCTGGCATCAATTAAGAGTGCTACATCACACTCTTGCAGTCAAGAAGTGAACGCAAGCCTAGGACTGAGCCGCGACCGCGGCACGGTGGTCCGCCGCCGTCTGCCGGTAGTTCTCCGCGTTCGCCTGCACGCCGGCGAATTCCTCGTCCGTGAGGGGACGGCGTACCTTGGCCGGCATCCCCGCCACCAGGGACCGCGGCGGTACCACGGTGCCTTCCAGGACCAGCGCCCCGGCGGCCACCAGGGAACCTGCCCCGATCACGGCTCCGTTCATGATGGTCGCGCTCATGCCGATGAGGCAGTCATCCTCGACCGTGCAGCCGTGCACCACGGCGTTGTGGCCGATACTCACCCGTTCACCCACCGACGTCGGAAAGCCGGGGTCCGCGTGCAGGACCACATTGTCCTGGAGGTTGCTGCCGGCGCCCACAGTGATGCTGTTGGAATCGGCGCGTACGCAGACGCCGTAGAAGGCGCTCGACCCGGCGGCCATGCTGACGTCGCCGATCAGCGAGGCGGTGGGGGCGAGGAAAACGCTCGGATCAATGGACGGGGCCTTGCCCCGGAATTCAATAATGTGTGCCATGCCACCCAGCGTAGCGCTGCCGGTACGGGCCTTAGTTGAAGACGATCGTGCGCCGGCCGTCCAGCAGCACCCGGTGCTCGGCATGCCACTGCACCGCCTTGGAGAGCGCGCGGCCCTCGACGTCGCTGCCCAGCGCGGCCAGCTGGGCGGCCGAACGGGCGTGGTCCACGCGGATGACTTCCTGCTCAATGATGGGACCCTCGTCCAGGTCCGAGGTGACGTAGTGGGCGGTGGCGCCGATCAGCTTCACCCCGCGGGCATGGGCCTGGTGGTACGGCCTGGCGCCTTTGAAGGATGGGAGGAAGGAGTGATGGATGTTGATCGCTCTGCCGGAAAGCTCCCGGCAGAGGTCGTTGCTCAGGATCTGCATGTAGCGGGCCAGGACCACCAGTTCAATGTCCAGCTCTGCCATCAGGGAACGCAGCCGGTCCTCGGCCTCGCCTTTGGTATCCGCGGTGACGGGAATGTGGTGGAACGGGACGCCGTAAAAGTCCGCAAGGGACTCCAGATCGCGGTGGTTGGAGACGATGGCCGGGATGTCGATGGGCAGCGTTCCGGCACGCTGCTGGAACAGCAGGTCATTGAGGCAGTGGCCGGACTTCGACGCCATGATCAGGGTGCGGGTCCGGCGGCCGGCGCGGTGGAGCTCCCAGTCCATGCCGAACGTGGACGCCGTTGCAGCGAGTTCCGCCTGGACCTGTTCGTAGGAGCGGGGGGAGGTGAAATCCACCCGCATGAAGAACGAACCGGTTTCGGGGCTGCCGTACTGCGCGGACTCGGTGATGTTGCCCTCGGCCGCCACGAGTGACGCGCTGACGGCATGGACAATTCCCGGGCGGTCGGGGCAGGACAGCGTCAGGGTGTAGGCATTGGGGGACGCGGGCGTGCCGGGAGGCGGAATCATGTCTGTCACCCTTGCAAGGTTACCGGTTTGGGCGCCCTGGCCTACTGTGGGCACATGGATGTGATGTTCCTGCCTTTTTCGGACAAGGACGAGGGAGAGCTGGTCCGGTTCCTCACCACCAACAGCTTTCCGTACCACCGGATCAAGGCACCGTCCGAAGGACTGGTGCGGCGCCTGATGATCGAAGGACGCTTCGACGGCGACGGCGTCCGTACCTTCTGGGTGTTCGGCGACAACCAGCGCATGGGCCTGGTCATCCTCGAGGACCTGGGGACAAACACTCCGATGCTGGACCTGCGGCTGGTGGAGAAATTCCGGGGACGGGGAAACGGGGTACCGGTGACGAAAGCGCTGACGGGAATGGTGTTCACCGCTTACCCCGATTCGAACCGGTTCGCGGGCCGGATGCGGGAGGACAACATTGCCATGCGGAAGACCCTGCTGCGTTCGGGGTTCCTGAAGGAAGCACACCACCGGGAGGACTGGCCGCTGGAGGACGGCCGGAGAGTGGCAACGGTGGTTTACGCCATCCTCCGCCGCGACTGGGAGCAGGGCACGGTTACTGCTTTTGCGTGGGAAGAGCTTCAGTAGCCAGCTGCCGCACAGCGGCCAGCGCCGCGGCCCGGCCGGCACGGGTGGCCCCGAGCGTCGAGGAGGACTCGCCGTAACCCACCAGCAGCAGCCGGGGTTCGCGCACCACCCGCACCCCGTCCATCCGGATGCCGCCGCCGGGCTCGCGCAGGTGGAGGGGTGCCAGATGGTCCAGGGCGGCCCGGAAACCGGTGGCCCACAGCACGGAGTCGACCGGCTCCGCGGACCCGTCGGCGAAGACCACGCCGCCTTCGTTGAGGCGGCGGATGGGTCCGCGGGAAACCAGGATCCCGTCCTCGATGCCCCGGCGGTATTCCTCGGTCAGCGGCAGGCCGGTGGCCGAAACCACGCTCAGCGGCGGCAGGCCGGCACGGGTCCGCGCGCCGACCTTCGCCTCCACCGCCCGTCCCCACTCGGCGTCGAACGGGCGCAGCGTGAACTCCGGCGGCCGGCGGGTGGACCAGACGGTGGCAACGCCCGCCCGGTGCAGCTGCAGCAGGAACTGGACCGCCGAGGTCCCGCCACCGACCACCAGGACCCTCTGCCCGGCGAATTCGTCCACCGAACGGAAATCACGGGTATGCAGCTGCCGGCCCTGGAAGGTCTCCCGTCCGGGGTAGTAGGGCCAGTACGGGCGGTCCCAGGTTCCGGTGGCGTTGATGACGGTCCAGGCCTGCCAGCCGCGCCCGTCCGCCGCCCGGACAGCCAGCCGGCCGCCGTCGCCCTCCGCCACAGCAGCCACGGCAACCGGACGGACGACGTCGAAGCCAAACGTGCGCTCATACTCGCCGTAATAGCGGGTGACGACGGCGGACGCGGGTTCGCTCGGATCAGGTGCGCCGAGCGGCATGCCCGGCAGGTCGTGCAGGGCATGCGCGGCCCCGAAGGTAAGGGAATCCCAGCGGTGCCGCCAGGCCCCGCCCGGGCCGGGATTTGCATCCAGCACGGTAAAACCGGCGCCGGGTTCCAGGCCGCGGCGGCGCAGATGGTAGGCGGCGCTGAGCCCGGCCTGCCCGGCCCCGATCACCAGTACATCCGTCTCCATCCGTACCTCCCTTTCGTCGAATCCTAACCATCCCGGCGGAGGCCCTATTCCGGCAGGACCTGCCCCCGGGGGGACAGGGGAGGCTAGGATGGAAAACGCCGCGACTGGCGTCAGGTGGATTACCACCAGGAAGCGGCACGGCACCCCCTCAGGGTGTCTTCACGACCACGGATCGCACGCCTGGGCCGCGGGTCACGCTCGAAACTGTCTGCCATGCCCGCAGAGTCTGTTCCGCGGACCCCTGCTGTGCACGGACGGGTAGCCTGACCTATAGAGAACCCCTTCCCAGGAGATCCATGTGAGAGTATCCACCCAGCCCGTCACCAACGCGCCGCTAATCGATGTTGATCCCGAAATAGCCGCCGTCCTGAAGGATGAACTGTCCCGCCAGCGCAGCACCCTCGAGATGATCGCATCCGAGAACTTCGCCCCGCGGGCCGTCCTGGAAACCTCCGGGTCCGTCCTCACCAACAAGTATGCCGAGGGTTATCCCGGCCGCCGCTACTACGGCGGCTGCGAATATGTCGATGTCGCGGAGAACCTGGCCATTGACCGGGTCAAGGCGCTGTTTGATGCCGAGTTCGCCAACGTGCAGCCGCACTCCGGCGCGCAGGCCAACGCCGCGGCGCTCGCAGCCCTGATGAAGCCCGGCGAGAAACTGATGGGCCTGAACCTCGCCCACGGCGGGCACCTGACCCACGGCATGAAGCTGAACTTCTCCGGCAAGCTCTACGAAGTGGCCGCCTACGGGGTGGACGAACAGACCTACCGCGTAGACATGGACCGGGTCCGGGAACAGGCCCTGGCCGAGCGCCCGCAGGTCATTGTCGCCGGCTGGTCCGCCTATCCGCGGCAGCTGGATTTTGACGCGTTCCGTTCCATTGCCGACGAAGCCGGCGCCTACCTCTGGACGGATATGGCGCACTTTGCCGGACTGGTGGCGGCGGGGCTGCACCCGAACCCGGTGCCGGTGTCCGACGTCGTTACCTCCACCGTGCACAAAACCCTCGCCGGACCCCGCTCGGGCATGATCCTGGCCAAGGAGGAGTACGCGAAAAAACTGAACTCCGCCGTCTTCCCCGGTCAACAGGGCGGCCCCTTGATGCACGTGATAGCGGCCAAGGCCGTGGCCTTTAAGATCGCCGGCACCGAGGAATTCCGCGAACGGCAGGAACGCGTGCTCGAAGGTGCGCGGATCATCGCCGATCGCCTAAATGCGCCCGACGTCGCTGAACATGGAGTGTCCGTGCTTACCGGCGGTACCGACGTGCACCTGATCCTGGTGGACCTGCGGCACTCCGCCCTGGACGGCAAGCAGGCCGAGGACCTTCTGGAGGCCGTGGGCATTACGGTGAACCGCAACTCCGTGCCGTTCGATCCGCGGCCGCCGATGGTCACCTCGGGCCTGCGGATCGGCACCCCGGCCCTCGCAACCCGCGGCTTCGGCGCAGTGGAATTCACCGAGGTGGCCAAGATCATCGCCGCCGCACTGAAACCGGCCCCCGACGTCGAGGCACTCCGTGCCCGCGTGGCTGCGCTGGCTGAGAACTTCCCGCTCTACCCCGGACAGGAGGAATGGTAACCGTGGAGAAAGGAACCAATATGGAGGGCACCGCGACCGACGAGGCCGCCAGCGTCAACCTTGGCTGGGACGCTAAGGAAAAGACCGACTTCGGCACTCCGGTGGCGGCGAAGATCCTCGATGGACGCGCCGCCGCCCGGGAGATCAAGGACGACCTGGCCGAACGGGTCCGGGTGCTGAAGGAAGAGCATGGCATCACCCCGGGCCTGGGCACCGTACTGGTGGGCGATGATCCCGCCAGCCACTCCTATGTGGGCGGCAAACACAAGGACTGCAAACAGGTGGGAATTAACTCCATCCGCAGGGACCTTCCCGGCGACATCAGCCAGGAAGACCTGGAAAAGGTCATTGACGAGCTGAACGGGGATCCGGCCACCACCGGCTACATTGTCCAGCTGCCCCTGCCGGCACACATCGATGCGAATGCCATCCTGGAGCGGATCGATCCGGAAAAGGATGCGGACGGGCTGCACCCGGTCAACCTGGGCCGCCTGGTGCTCAACGTCAGCGAACCGATGACGTCGCCGCTGCCCTGTACCCCGCACGGGATTGTGCAGCTGCTGGTCCGCAATGGGATTTCGCTGAACGGAAAGAAGGTCCTGGTGGTTGGACGCGGCGTCACCGTCGGGCGGCCGCTTGGCCTGCTCCTGACCCGCCGGCCGATCAACGCCACAGTCACCCTGGCGCATACCGGGACCGCGGACCTGTTCGAGCACCTGCAGTCAGCCGACGTGGTGGTTGCCGCGGCGGGTTTCCCGGAAATGATCCGGGCCGAGGAACTCAAGCCCGGTGCGATCGTCCTGGACGTCGGCGTCACCCGGGTCACTGATCCGGACACCGGGGAAACCACGCTGACCGGCGACGTCGAGCCGGCAGCGGCCGACGTCGCCTCCTGGATCTCGCCCAACCCCGGCGGAGTCGGCCCGATGACCCGGGCCATGCTGCTGGCGAACGTGGTGGAAGCGGCCGAACGGCAGGCCGGGATCCTGGGCTAGGACGGTTTTGCCGTCATGGAACGGGCCGGGGCGCCCCAGTGTGCGCCGGCCCGTTCCGTGTCCACTACACTGTCGTGAGTGTCGCAGATCACATCAAGTAGAACCGCCCCTGAAACCCGCTCCGATTTTGTTATTTCCGCACGGGACCTGACCAAGTCCTACGGGGATTTCACTGCAGTGAACGGCATCTCCTTCGACGTTCCGCCGGGGGAGTCCTTTGGGCTGCTCGGCCCCAACGGTGCGGGAAAGTCCACCACCATGAAGATGATCGGCGGCGTTTCCCAACGCACTGCCGGTGACCTCAGCATCATGGGGCTGGACCCCAACACCTACGGCCCGGAAGTCCGTGCGCACCTGGGTGTGGTGCCGCAGCAGGACAACCTGGATGAGGACCTGCGCGTCCGGGACAACCTGCTGGCCTACGGACGCTATTTTGGGCTGCCCAAGAGCTACCTGCAGTCCAAGGCGGACGAACTGCTCGAATTCGCCCAGCTGACGGACAAGGCCAAGGCGCGCGTCGACTCGCTCTCCGGCGGCATGAAACGCCGGCTGACCATCGCACGGTCCCTCATCAATGATCCGAAAATCCTGCTGCTGGACGAACCGACCACCGGCTTGGACCCGCAGGCCCGGCACATCCTCTGGGACCGGCTGTTCCGGCTCAAGGAAGCCGGTGTCACCCTGATCCTCACCACCCACTACATGGACGAGGCCGAGCAGTTGTGCGACCGCCTGATCGTGGTGGACAAAGGCACGATCATGGCCGAAGGTTCGCCTGCCGCCCTGATCCGTGAGCATTCCACCCGGGAGGTGGTGGAACTGCGTTTCGGGTCGGAACGGAACACCACCGTCGCTGCGGAGCTTGAGGGGATCGGCGAACGGCTGGAGACCCTGCCGGACCGGGTGCTGATCTACGCCAACGACGGCGAAGCCGCCCTCGAAGCCGTGACCAGCCGTGGGCTGCGGCCCATCACGTCGCTGGTGCGCCGCTCCTCGCTGGAAGACGTGTTCCTGCGCCTGACCGGTAGGAGCCTCGTTGACTAGCCCTGAGCCCACCGGCACTGCGGTGCGGAGCCACGAGGTGCTTGGGCTGCGGTCGCCGCTGACACCCCTGGAAACCGCCGCCAAGGCCCGGCGTTTCGGTTCCTTCTACTATGCCGACATGTGGATCCGGCGGATGCGCGGCTATCAGTGGACCGTGCTGATGACCGCCGTGGGCACCCCGCTGGTGTACCTGCTGGGCATGGGCACTGGGCTGGCGGTGCTGATCGACGGAAATACCAATGCGGGGTTCCCGGGTGCCGGAGGGTCCACCGTCTCCTACCTGGTGTTCCTGGGACCGGCCCTCGTGGCCACGGCGGCGCTGATGGTCTCCAGTGAGGAAAACACCTACACCATCATGGGCGGTTTCAAATGGCACCGCACCTACTACGGACCCAATGCTTCTCCGCTCTCCAGTGGACAGATTGCCCTCGGCCACGTCATGGGGCTCACCGTCCGCATCCTGTTTACCACGGTCATCTACTACCTCTTCCTGCTCGCCTTTGGCGCCGTGGAGCAGCCGGCCACCGGATGGCTGATGGTTTTCACGGCGCTGCTGGCCGGGCTGGCCTTTGGTATGCCGCTGATGGCCTTCAGCGCCACGCTGAAGGAGGACAAGGGCCAGTTCGCCATGGTCCAGCGCTTCATTGTGATGCCGTTGTTCCTGTTCTCCGGCACGTTCTTTCCGCTGGATTCCCTGCCGCTGGCCGTCCGCTGGATCGGCTGGGTTTCCCCGCTCTGGCATTCCACCGAACTGGGCCGGGTGCTCAGCTACGGGCACCCCGAACCGGCAGTCATGACTGCCGTCCACGTGTTGTACCTGCTGGTCCTGGCCGTCGGCGGGCTGGTACTGGCCCGGCGGAACTTCACGAGGAGGCTCGACGGATGAGCGTTGAAAACCACACGGCGCCAACTGCGCTGGTACCGCAGGACAGGTTCCTCGGCTCCCTGTATGGACGGAACATCCGGGCGGTGATTGCCCGCGGCCTCAAGGCCACGTGGGGCACCAACTGGAGCATCATGGTGAGCGGTTTCGTGGAACCGGTGCTCTACCTCGTGGCCATGGGTATTGGCCTTGGCGCCCTCGTGGGCACCGTTGTTGGCCCCGGCGGGCAGGAAATGGAGTATGCCAACTTCATCGCGCCCGCGCTGCTGGCTGTGTCGGCGATGAACGGCGCGGTGTACGACTCCACCATGAACGTGTTCTTCAAGCTCAACTATGCCCGCCTCTACGAAGGCATGCTTTCCACGCCGCTGGGGCCGCTGGACGTCGCGATGGGGGAGATCTTCCTGGCCCTCCTGCGGGGCGCCATGTACGCCACGGGCTTCACCGCCGTGATGGGCGCAATGGGGCTGATCACCTCGCCCTGGGCGCTGCTGATGATCCCGGCCGCCGTGGTGATCGCCTTTGGCTTCGCCTCCTTCGGGATGGCCGTGACCAGCTATATGAAGACCTTCCAGCAGCTGGACTGGGTCAACATGATCATGCTGCCGATGTTCCTGCTCTCAGCCACCTTCTATCCGCTGAGCGTGTACCCCGAAGCGGTGCAGTCGGTGATCCAGGCTCTGCCGCTGTGGCACGGAGTCGAACTGCTCCGGCAGATCAGTGTAGGGATCTTCAGCTGGGGAACGGCAGGGCACCTGCTGTACTTCGTGGTGATGATTGTGCTGGGCCTGACCCTGACCACTAACCGGCTCCGGGCGCTGTTCCTCAAGTAGGATCAGCCCGTCAACTGCCCATACCTGCGGGTGAAGATCCCGGCCAGGCGGTCGTTGAACAGGACGAACTCTGCACGCTTCAACGTCCGCGGGGTATGGTCCAGGAGCTCCTGCAGCCCGATGCCGGCAACGGTCTCCGGGTCCCAGCCGTAGATGCCCGCACTCACGGCCGGGAAGGAGATGCTTTCGGCGCCGAGCTCCTCGGCTGCCGCCAGGGCGGTGCGGAAACAGGACCTCAGCAGTTCGGGGTCGGTTTCCCCCGCCCCCGCATTCGGGCCCACGGTATGCACCACCCAGCGTGCGGGCAGGTCGAAGGCATCCGTGGCCACGGACAAACCGGTGGGAAGTCCCTTGGGCAACGACGTGTTCCGCAGCTCCCGGCAGGCCGCCAGCAGCTGCGGGCCCGCCGCCCGGTGAATCGCGCCGTCCACGCCGCCGCCGCCGAGCAGGGACGAATTTGCGGCATTAACAATGACGTCGGTGTCCCGCTTCGTGATGTCTCCGGTGGTGATGGTGATCTGCATCGAGCCAGTTTCCCATCCCGGAGAAGCAGGTGCCAGCGCGCAGAGCGAACACGGCACGGGCACCCGCGGGAGTTTGAGAGAATAAAACCATGCAGTCGATCCGAAACGGCAAGACGCCGTCGTCCCCGTCCACGCCCGGCCACGGCATTAGCCGCCGGATGGGCTCCACGGGCATCGTCGTGATGCTCATAGTCTTCCTCGTGGCAGTTGTTTTCGCGGCTAACCAGAATGACGTCATCGGGTGGCTGGTGGTGATTGTCTCCCTGGGCTGGCTGTTCCTCGCAACGTTCGTGGTGTTCTCCGTCCGGAGTGCAACGCGCAAGGCCACCGCGAAGATTGCCGAAGCCACCGCCGACCTTGCTCCCCGCGCAGGAGTGCAGGTCCTCGACGAAGACACCGTGGTCCGCGACCGGAAACTGGACCACAGCTTCAAGATCATCGAGGTCCAGGCAAAGGTCATCGCCGACAACCTGGACACGGACCGCGGGATGGTGGACCGGGCCCTCGATACCATCGGGATCACCGCCCACAACGGTCGTGGCATGATCAAGAAGGACGACGGTGGAACCGTCGAAGGCACCGTAGTCGACTAGTTCCCGCCCGCTGTCCCGTGTACCGCCGCAGCTCGGCGGCGTGCCGGGGCGGCCGTTTCGGGATGAACAGCTACTGAGGAGTAAGGTTATTCGCGTGAGTTCGGCATCAGCAGGGACTAAGGACAGTTCCGGGGAAACACTGCGCATTGCGTCCGTGAACGTCAACGGCATCCGCGCCGCCTACAAGCGGGGCATGGCCGAGTGGCTGGCAGCACGCGATGTCGACATCCTGTGCCTGCAGGAGGTACGCGCCCCCGACGCCATCCTGAAGGACCTCCTCGGTGATACGTGGCACGTCCAGCACGCCGAATGCCTCGACGCCAAGGGCCGCGCCGGCGTCGCCATTGCCTCCCGCACCGCACCTGTCGCGGTCCGCGAACATATCGGCGACGAATACTTCGCGCGTTCGGGCCGCTGGGTGGAAGCCGACTACAAGGTGTCCGTCGCCGGCGAAGAAAAGCTCCTGACCGTGGTCAGCGCCTACGTCCATTCCGGCGAAGTGGATACACCCAAGCAGGTGGACAAGTACCGTTTCCTCGACACGATGGCCGTCCGGCTGCCGGCCCTGGCCCAGGAGAGCGACTTTGTCCTGGTGGTGGGGGACCTGAACGTGGGCCATACGCCCCTGGACATCAAGAACTGGAAGGGCAACGTCAAGCGTGCCGGCTTCCTGCCCGAGGAACGGGCCTACTTTGACCGCTTCTTCGGCGAGGAAATCGGCTACACGGATGTCCACCGGTCCCTGGCCGGCGAGGTCAATGGCCCCTACACCTGGTGGTCCTGGCGCGGACAGGCGTTCGACAACGATTCCGGTTGGCGGATCGACTACCACATGGCCACCCCGGACCTGGCGGCACGGGCCGTCAACGCCGTCGTGGACCGTGCACCTACCTACGACTCCCGCTTCTCAGACCACGCTCCAGTAGTGATTGACTACCAGTTCTAAGGGCCTCCTTCCATGACATCCGAGTCTTCCAGCAGCCGTCGGCGCATCCTCTCCGGGATGCAGCCGTCCGCTGATTCCCTGCACCTGGGCAACTACCTCGGCGCCCTGGTGAACTGGGTGCGGCTTCAGAACGAGTACGACGCCTACTTCTTCATCCCCGACCTGCACGCCATCACGGTGCCCCAGGATCCTGCCGACCTGCGAAAGCGGACCCGCGTCACCGCCGCCCAGTACATCGCCGGCGGAGTCGACGTCGACAAGGCCACCCTGTTCGTGCAGTCCCAGGTGCCTGAGCACGCCCAGCTGGCCTGGGTGCTCAACTGCCTCACCGGATTCGGCGAAGCGTCCCGCATGACGCAGTTCAAGGACAAGCAGCAGCGGTTCGGCTCGGACTCGGCCAGCGTTGGTCTGTTCACGTACCCGATCCTGCAGGTCGCGGACATCCTGCTTTACCAGCCGCACGGCGTGCCCGTGGGCGAAGACCAGCGCCAGCACGTCGAACTGAGCCGGGACCTCGCCAAGCGGTTCAACACGCGTTTCGGCGACACCTTCGTGGTGCCCGAGGTGTTTATCCAAAAAGAAGCAGCGAAGATCTACGACCTGCAGAACCCGGCGGCGAAAATGTCCAAGTCCGCCGCCTCACCCGCAGGGCTGATCAACCTCCTCGATGAGGACAAGGTGATAGCCAAGCGGATCAAGTCGGCCGTGACCGACGACGGCAGCGAGATCCGTTTTGACCGGGAGGCCAAGCCCGGGATCTCCAACCTGCTGTCGATCTACTCCCTGATCAGCGGCCGAAGCGTGGAAACCCTGGAAAAGGAGTACGAGGGCCGGATGTACGGACACTTGAAGGTGGACCTTGCCGAGGTCGTCACGGAACACGTCCGGCCCATCCGGGAACGTGCCCTGCACCTGCTGGACGATCCCGCCGAACTGGACCGCCTGCTGGCCGTGGGTGCCGCCAAGGCGCGGGAGGCCGCGTCGGTGACGTTGGCCGATGTGTACAACAAGGTCGGCTTCCTGCCGCTGGGCAGCGTCACCGCATAGTGCCATGAAAATCACCGAATCCCTCGACCAGGCCATGGCGCCGGGCACCGTCAACAACTGCCACGCCCTCGACTGTGATGCCCGCTGCGTGGGGATCGTGATTGCGGTCCCGGAGCCGATGGCCACCGAGCTGCGGGCCGCCCGCGCATCCTTCGGCGACCCCATGGCCGCTGTCATCCCTGCGCACATCACCCTGGTCACCACTACGGAAACCACGGATTGGGAGGCGACACTGCGCCACGTGCGCAGCGTCGCTGCGGCGCAGGAGCCGTTCCGGGTCACCTTGGAAGGGACGGGGTCCTTCCGCCCCGTTTCGCCGGTGGTTTTCCTGAAGGTGGACGCAGGCTTTGATGAGTGCACCGCGCTGCACAAGGAATTCCAGAGCGGACCGCTGGACCGGGACCTGGCCTTCCCGTTCCACCCCCACGTCACGGTGGCACACGATGTCAGCGAGGCGAGCATGGACGAGGCCGTCCGCTGCCTGGAAGGCTACTCCGCCGGCTTTACCGTGGAGACCGTAGGCCTCTACGAACACGACGCCACCGGAATGTGGAAACTGCACGAGCATGTCCGCCTCGGCAGCGCAGGGGAGCCCCGGGACTAGGAGTCCGCTCCCAGATCCAGGTAGGTGCCCGCCCATGCGGCGATGATCGACGCCGCCCGGGTGGTCTGCGGGCGTTCGACCATCAGATGGTCGCTGCCTTCCAGGGAAATGAAATTCCGGGGATGGCGGGCGGTCCGGAAGATTTCGCTCGCGTTCTCGATTCCAACGGTGTTGTCGGTGGGGGAGTGCATCACCAGCAGGGGCAGGTGCAGGTCCCGGATACTGTCCGTGAGGTCATGGCTGTGCAGGTCCTCGATCAAGTGCCGGCGGATCTCCCGTTCGCCGCCGCCAAGGTCGACAGAGGCTGAGCCGTGTTCGGCAATCCGGTCCAGCTCCGACTCAAACAGGTGGACGACGTGGGATGGCCGGAAGGGTGCGGCGATGGTCGCCACCGCCTCCAGCCCGTCGACCCGGGATGCGGCCGCCAGCACGGCGGCACCGCCCAGGGAGTGGCCGATCAGCAGGGACACCTGCCGGCCGCTATCCGCCATGAACCGGGCTGCGCTGAGGACATCCGCCACTTTGGTGCTGAAACTGCCGTCCTCCCAGTTACCGGTGGAACTGCCCAGCCCGGCAGCGTCATAGCGCAGCACCCCGATGCCATGGGCGGCGAGGGCCTTGGAGATCCGCGAGGCGGCAGCACTGTTCTTTCCCAGTGTGAAGCCGTGGCAGAAGACGGCCCAGGCGCGGGCGCCGCCGTCGGGAATGTCGAGGGTCCCCGCGAGCGTGGTCCCGTTGACGCCGGGAAAGGAGACGGATTCAAACGAAGGCATGGACCTACTCTATCCAGAACGCAAAAGGCGCCGGCCAGCGGTGAAAACCGCTGGACGGCGCCTTCGCAGCGCAGGACCGGTTAGAGCGAGCGGGCCAGGATGGCCTGCTTGACCTCTGAAATGGCCTTGGTGACCTGGATGCCGCGGGGGCAGGCTTCCGAGCAGTTGAAGGTGGTGCGGCAGCGCCACACGCCTTCCTTGTCGTTCAGGATCTCCAGGCGCATGTCCCCGGCGTCGTCACGCGAGTCGAAGATGAAGCGGTGGGCGTTGACGATGGCCGCAGGACCGAAGTACTGGCCGTCGGTCCAGAAGACGGGGCAGGAGGACGTGCACGCGGCGCACAGGATGCACTTGGTGGTGTCGTCGAAACGCTCACGGTCTTCGGCGGACTGCAGGCGTTCCTTCGTGGGCTCGTGGCCCTTGGTCACCAGGAACGGCATGATTTCACGGTAGGACTGGAAGAACGGTTCCATGTCCACGATCAAGTCCTTTTCCACCGGCAGGCCCTTGATGGGCTCGACGAGGATGGGCTTGGAGGTGTCCAGGTCCTTCAGCAGGGTCTTGCAGGCGAGGCGGTTGCGGCCGTTGATGCGCATGGCATCGGAGCCGCAGACGCCGTGGGCGCAGGAACGGCGGAAGGAAACCGAGCCGTCGTGTTCCCACTTGACCTTGTGGAGTGCGTCCAGCACACGGTCGGTGCCGTACATGGTCAGCTTCCACTCATCCCAGTAGGCTTCGTCGGAAACCTCGGGGTTGTAGCGGCGGACCTTCAGGGTGATCTCGAACGAGGGGATCTCTCCGCCGATCGATTCGGGGAGTTCGACCTTCGAGGCCGGCTCGGCGATTTCGGTTGTCATTAGTACTTCCTCACCATCGGCTCGTAGCGCGTGAAAATGACCGGCTTGGTGTCCAGCCGAATGCCGGCGGTGTGCTCGGTATTCTCGGCTTCGTCGACCTTGTAGGCCATCGAATGCTTCATGAAGTTCTCGTCATCGCGCTCCGGGAAGTCCTCGCGGAAGTGTCCGCCGCGGGATTCGGTGCGGTGCAGGGCGGCAACGCTCATGACCTTTGCCAGTTCCAGGAGGAAGCCCAGTTCCACGGCCTCGAGGAGGTCGAGGTTGAAGCGCTTGCCCTTATCCTGGACGCTGATCTTCTGGTAGCGCTCCTCGAAGGAAGCGATATCCGTCAGGACCTTCTGGATGGTCTCCGCGGTCCGGAACACCTGCATGTTCAGGTCCATGGTGTTCTGCAGGTCGCGGCGGATTTCGGAGACACGCTCGGTGCCTTCGGAATTGCGGACGTGGTCCAGCAGGTTGACCGTGTCCATTTCGGAGTTCTCCGGCAGGTCGACGAAATCGGCCGTCAGGGCGTACTCGGCAGCGTAGATGCCGGCCCGCTTGCCGAAGACGTTGATGTCCAGCAGGGAGTTGGTGCCCAGCCGGTTGGAACCGTGCACGGACACGCAGGCCACTTCGCCGGCCGCGTACAGTCCGGGAATCACGGTGTCGTTGTCCTGGAGCACCTCGGCCTTGATGTTGGTGGGGATGCCACCCATCACGTAGTGCGCCGTGGGGAATACCGGTACCGGCTCGGTGTAGGGCTCCACGCCAAGGTAGGTACGGGCGAACTCGGTGATGTCCGGAAGCTTCGCATCAATGTGCGCCGGTTCCAGGTGGGTCAGGTCGAGCAGGACGTAGTCCTTGTTCGGCCCGCAGCCGCGTCCTTCACGCACCTCGTTGGCCATGGAACGGGCCACGATGTCACGGGGTGCCAGGTCCTTGATGGTGGGGGCGTAGCGCTCCATGAAGCGTTCGCCCTCGGAGTTGCGGAGGATGGCGCCTTCGCCGCGGGCAGCTTCCGAGAGGAGGATGCCCAGCCCGGCCAGGCCGGTCGGGTGGAACTGGATGAACTCCATGTCCTCCAGGGGGATGCCCCGGCGGAATGCGATGCCCATGCCGTCGCCGGTCAGGGTGTGTGCGTTGGACGTGGTCTTGTAGACCTTGCCGGCGCCGCCGGAGGCGAACACCACGGACTTGGCCTGGAAGATGTGCAGCTCACCGGTGGCGAGGTCATAGGAGATGACGCCGGCAACCCGCTTCTGGCCGTCGAGGTCTACGACGGTGATGAGGTCCAGGACGTAGTACTCGTTGTAGAACTCCACGTTGTGCTTGACGCAGTTTTGGTAGAGCGTCTGCAGGATCATGTGGCCGGTGCGGTCGGCGGCGTAGCAGGCACGGCGGACCGGTGCCTTGCCGTGGTCACGGGTGTGGCCACCGAACCGGCGCTGGTCGATGCGTCCCTCGGGGGTGCGGTTGAACGGCAGCCCCATCTTCTCCAGGTCCAGCACGGCGTCAATGGCTTCCTTGGCCATGACCTCGGCTGCATCCTGGTCCACCAGGTAGTCACCGCCCTTGACGGTGTCGAAGGTGTGCCACTCCCAGTTGTCTTCTTCGACGTTGGCCAGTGCTGCGCACATGCCGCCCTGGGCCGCGCCCGTGTGGGAGCGGGTGGGGTAGAGCTTCGTCAGTACCGCCGTACGCGCGCGCTGACCTGATTCGATGGCGGCACGCATACCGGCGCCGCCGGCGCCGACAATGACGACGTCGTACTTATGGACCTGCATAGCAGATGCTCTTTCTGTTGAAACCACTAGAAATTCCTGGGCGTACCCGTGCTCGTTTCGGCGGGAGCTAGCTGGCTCCGCAGAACTCCTGGAGCGTCTCGGCCGAGGCGCCGGCGAGGCAGGGGTCAAAGGTGAAGATGACCAGGGTGCCGAGCACGATGATCACGAAGGTGGCGACGTACAGGACCGTCTTGAGCCACATCCGGGTGGCCTTCTTGTCTGCGTAGTCGTTGATGATGACGCGGACGCCGTTGGTGCCGTGGAGCATGGCCAGCCAGAGCATGACCAGGTCCCAGACCTGCCAGAGCGGACTCGCCCACTTGCCGGCAACGAACCCGAAGTCGACGGCGTGGATGCCGTCGCCGAGAACCAGGTTCATAAACAGGTGGGTGAAGATCAGGACCACCAGGATGACGCCCGAGACACGCATGAACAGCCAGGCAAGCATTTCAAAGTTGCCGCGGCCGGACGCGTTACGGGTGTATCGAGGGGCGATGCGTCCTGACCGGGGTGCTTCGAGGGCATGCGCTTCGTTAGTTGATGTGGTCATGGTTATTAACCCCCGAAGACGTTGGGCAGGTGGCGGATGGAGAAGCCGATAACCGTTACGGCCCAGAGGGCGACGACGCCCCAGAGCATCTGGCGCTGGTATTTCGGCCCCTTCTTCCAGAAGTCGATCAGGACTACGCGCAGGCCGTTGAAGGCGTGGAACACGATGGCGGCGACGAGTCCAAGCTCGCCGAGGCCCATAATCGGGTTCTTGTAGGACTCGATCACCACGTTGTAGGCCTCAGGCGAAACCCGCACCAAAGAGGTATCCAGAACATGGACCAAAAGGAAGAAGAAGATCGCCACGCCGGTGATACGGTGCACAACCCACGACCATTGGCCCTCGCGGCCACGGTAGAGAGTGCCTGCTGGTAACTTCGACACTGAATTTTCCTCCCTGCATCGCAGCGGTGTTAGCGCGTGTTCCACGCAGTGAAGACGCCGGTGCGACAGCGATATAAGCTCTACCATAATCTAGGCTCGAGTGACCGGCGTTTCAATTTAGGTTGCCCTATGGTGTGACCCTGATTACATTGATCCCCGCCGTTAAGCCGTGTAAGCAGGCGTGTAGGTAGTGCCGCTTCCTCACCTTTGCAGACAGCTGGGCTAATCTTGGCTGTGATGAGTAACGAAAAGCCACAGGCCCACCTTCCGTCCGCTGTCCTTGACCGTTTCTACGGCGTCATCCCGGCGGGTGGCGTCGGGACACGGCTCTGGCCCCTTTCGCGTGCGGCCGCGCCCAAATTCCTTCACGACCTCACCGGTTCCGGGTCCACCCTCATCCGGGCCACGTACGAGCGCCTGAGCCCGCTCAGCGGAGACCGCGTCATGGTGGTCACCGGCGCTGTGCACCGGCAGGCCGTACGGCAGCAGCTCCCGGAAATCCGGAGCCAGGACCTGGTCCTGGAACTTGAACCCAAGGATTCGGCCGCAGCCATCGGCCTGGCCGCGGCGATCCTCTACAAGCGCGATCCCCAGATCATCATGGGATCGTTTGCGGCGGACCAGGTGATTGCTCCGGTGGAGGTTTTCCAGGCGGCCGTCCGGGAGGCAGTACATACTGCGGCGCAGGGCTACATTGTCACCATCGGTATCCAGCCGACCCATGCGTCCACCGGATTCGGCTACATCCGGGCAGGCGAGCAGCTGCAGGTCGCCGGCGCTCCCACCGCCCGCTCCGTGGTCGAGTTCGTGGAGAAGCCCTCGGCGGATGTCGCACAGACCTATCTGGACAGCGGCAGCTACAGCTGGAACGCCGGTATGTTCGTTGCGCCGGTGGATCTTATGCTCAAGCACCTCGAAGCCAACGAACCGGTGCTCTACTCCGGCCTGATGGAAATAGCGGAGGCCTGGGACACCACCCGGCGCCGGGAAGTGGTCCGCCGGATCTGGCCCACCCTGCCCAAGATCGCCATTGACTATGCGGTGGCCGAACCGGCAGCGGCGGCTGGGGACGTAGCGATGATCCCGGGAGCCTTCAGCTGGGACGACGTGGGTGACTTTGCCGCGATCGGCCGCCTGAATCCGGCTGCGGAGAACAGTGAACTGACAGTGATGGGCGAGGGTGCCCGGGTCTACTCCGAGAATGCCTCCGGAATCGTCGTCTCCGACACCAAGCGCGTGATCGCACTGATTGGCATCGAGGACGTCGTTATCGTCGACACCCCGGACGCCCTGCTCGTGACTACCAAGGAACACGCGCAGGAAGTCAAGAAGGCAGTGGAGCATCTGAAAGCCAGCGGCGACACGGACGTCCTCTAGCCTCCGGCAAGTCCCGTCACGGGGAGTCGTTTCCCAGGCTGCACATTCCCGTTTTAGTCCTGAAATTGGCTAACCTTGAGGTTGTGCAGACTATTCCAGTGAGCAATTCGCCCATCCCCTCAATACGGGGGAGCGTGGCGCCGCTTCTGGGTGGATTGATAGCGTTCCGGCGCGACCTGCATGCGCACCCAGAACTCTCGCACAAGGAATTCCGTACCACCGACCGCATTGTCGAGGCACTCGAGCACGCGGGACTGGCACCCAAGCGGCTGGAGAACACCGGCGTCGTGGTGGACATCGGCGACGGGCCCATCCGTCTCGCCGTGCGTGCGGACATCGACGCCCTTCCTGTCCTGGAGGAGACCGGCCTTCCGTATTCTTCGGAGCACACCGGCATTGCCCATGCCTGCGGCCACGACATCCACACCACGGTGATGCTGGGCGTAGCCATGGTGCTCGCAAAGTTCGACGCCGCCGGCGGCCTGGGCGGACGCGTCCGGGTGATTTTCCAACCGGCCGAAGAAGTCATGCCGGGAGGCGCGCTCTCGGTGATCGAACAGGGCGCCCTCGACGGCGTTCCGCGTGTGCTGGCCCTGCACTGCGACCCCCGGATCGATGTGGGCCAGGTGGGAACACGCATCGGGGCGATTACCTCGGCCTCGGACACCATCCGGATAGAACTCAGCGGCCGGGGCGGGCACACATCCAGGCCGCACCTGACCGAAGACCTGGTGTTCGCACTGGCCGAGATCGCCGTCAGCGTTCCGGCAGTGCTCTCCCGCCGGATCGATGTGCGCAGCGGCGTCTCGGTGGTCTGGGGCCAGATGCATGCAGGGTCGGCTCCGAATGCAATTCCGGGGCACGGTTTCATGGCAGGCACCATGCGGTGCCTCGACGCCGAAGCTTGGCATGCCGCCGGTGAACTGCTGGACACGGTGGTCCGGGAAATCGCCGCGCCGTATGGCGTGGACGTGCACCTTGAACACACCCGCGGTGTTCCGCCGGTCATCAATGCCGACGCGGAGATCAGCCTGATCGAAGCGGCAGCCCGCGCGGAACTGGGGGAAGACGCCGTCGTGCTGGCCCCGCAGTCCATGGGCGGGGAGGACTTTGCCTGGATGACGCAGGCAGTGCCGGGAGCCCTGATGCGGCTGGGAACGCGTTCACCCGGCGGGGAAACCTTCGACCTGCACCGGGGCGACTACAACCCTGACGAACAGGCCATCAGCTGCGGGATCAGCGTGATGGCGGCTGCCGCCCTGCGCGCCGTAAGGGGCCTGCGGCACTAGGTGGCGCTGTCCACCACAGGACCGGACCCGCGTAACTTTCCGACATTTGACGCGGGAAAACCACCGGCCAGCCAGGCGGGGCAGGACAATATCAGCCGCGCTCCGGTCCAATGCGCTGCTTTGATAACAACATGTAAACAATGTCCGGCTCACCCCGGATTTGGAATTAGTGTTGCCTCCGACACACTATGGTTATGTTGCTGCGGTCCAACGACGGACGGAGCGCTGCGCCTAACGCTGCACATCACAGGGCACCGTAGGGCGAATCCCATTTTCTTTTCTGGAGGAACATTGAAGAATTACCCGCGCAGCTTTAAGCGCAACGCAGGCGTTTCCGCCGCTATGCTCGGCGTTTCGGCGCTCCTGCTTTCCGGCTGCGGCGCGGCCCCCGAAGAAGAGGGCGGCTCCGCTGAAGGCGCCACCGATTTCCTGGGCTGCATGGTTTCCGACTCCGGTGGATTCGATGACAACTCGTTCAACGAGTCCACGCACAACGGCATGATGAAGGCGGAAGAGGAGCTCGGCATCGAGGTCAAGACCGCTGAGTCCCAGTCCGAGACCGATTTCGCGCCGAACGTGGACAGCATGGTCCAGGCCGGCTGCGATCTGACGGTTACCGTCGGGTTCCTGCTCGCCGACACCACCCGGGACGCCGCCGAGGCCAACCCGGACAGCCACTTTGCGATCGTTGATGACCAGTCCATCGAGGCTGACAACGTCAAGCCGATCATCTACGACACGGCCCAGGCTGCCTTCCTGGCCGGCTATGTTGCGGCCGGTACCTCCCAGACCGGAAAGGTTGCCACCTACGGCGGCCTGGACATCCCCACGGTCACCATCTTCATGGAAGGCTTCCAGCAGGGTGTGGAGTACTTCAACGAGGAGAACGGCGGCGACGTCCAGGTTCTCGGCATGGATTCCTTCACCGGCGGCTTCGACGATGTCTCCGCAGGCAAGACCACCACGCAGAACTTCCTCAACGAAGGCGCTGACGTCATCATGCCCGTTGCCGGCCCCGTAGGCGCAGGCACCATTGACGCCGTGCTGGCTGCTAACGCCGCCGGCAAGGACGCCAAGGTTATCTGGGTTGACTCCGATGGCTACGAGACCGTGACCACGGGCAAGGAAGTTATCCTCACCTCCGTCATGAAGCTGATGGGCGAAGCCGTTGAGGACGTCGTGAACACCGACGTCGAAGGCGAATTCGACAACAGCCCGTACGTCGGCACCCTGGAGAACGGCGGCGTTGCGCTGGCTCCGTTCCACGACCAGGAAGCCAACGTTCCCGAGGACGTGAAGAAGGCCGTTGAGGACATCAAGGCCAAGATCATTTCCGGTGACATCAAGGTTGAATCTGC
This sequence comes from Arthrobacter sp. zg-Y877, assembly GCF_030373105.1. Taxonomy (NCBI): domain Bacteria; kingdom Bacillati; phylum Actinomycetota; class Actinomycetes; order Micrococcales; family Micrococcaceae; genus Arthrobacter; species Arthrobacter sp. zg-Y877. The sequence goes on along the minus strand of NZ_JAUCPU010000003.1, from coordinate 322,980 downwards.
TTCCAGCCCGAAGTAGCACCTCCACGTAACATCTGTGGCCCGGGAAATAGCCGGGCTACAGTAAGCACCGCATGCACTAAAAGTGACCGCCGTCTTCCCGGCAGCCTTGAGCAGCCGGGAAGACGGCGGTTGTTTTGCGTCGCATTTGTTCTCTGTTTTCTTATCTCGAAAAAGATTGGTTGGGGTTTTGAAACTCGAACTCAAGGGCATCACCAAACGCTTCGGCACCCTGGTGGCCAATGACCACATCGACCTGGTGGTCGAGCCGGGGCAGGTCCACAGCCTGCTCGGCGAAAACGGCGCGGGCAAATCAACGCTCATGAACGTGCTCTACGGGCTCTACGAACCCACCGAGGGCGAAATCCTGGTGGATGACCAGCCGGTGGCTTTCAACGGTCCGAGCGACGCCATGGCTGCGGGCATCGGCATGGTGCACCAGCACTTCATGCTCGTCCCTGTCTTCACAGTTGCCGAAAACGTGGCGCTCGGAAACGAGAAGACCAAGTTTGCGGGAATGCTGAACCTGGACCAGACCCGGAGCCGCATCCGCGAAATTTCCGACCAATACGGGTTCGACGTTGATCCCGACGCCGTGGTCGAGGACCTTCCCGTGGGAGTCCAGCAGCGGGTGGAAATCCTTAAGGCACTGATCCGTGACGCTGAAGTCCTCATCCTTGACGAACCCACCGCCGTCCTCACACCCCGCGAAACCGACGAACTGCTGGGCATCATGCGCCAGCTCACCGAAGACGGAAAATCGGTGGTCTTCATCTCGCACAAACTGCGCGAAGTGAAGGCTGTCTCGGATGTTATTACCGTGATCCGCCGCGGCAAGGTGGTTGGCTCCGCCGAACCGAGTGCCTCCACCACGGAACTGGCGTCCCTGATGGTCGGCCGGTCGGTCAGCCTGAACCTTAACAAGGAGCCCGCGAAGCCCGGCGAGGAGACGTTCGTCGTCGAAAACCTCACTGTTGCCTCCGCGTCCGGTCCGGCTGTCCTTGACGGGGTCAGCTTCGGGATCCGGCGGGGAGAAATCCTGGCCGTCGCCGGTGTCCAGGGCAACGGCCAGACCGAACTGACCGAGGCCATCCTGGGCCTGCAGGACCACGTCTCCGGTTCCATCCGCCTCAACGGCGTGGAACTGGTGGGCCGCAGGACCCGCGACATCATCAACAGCGGCGTGGGCTTTGTGCCCGAAGACCGCAACGTGGACGGCCTGGTGGGTACCTTCTCCGTCGCGGAGAACCTGGTACTGAACCGCTACGACCAGGCACCGTTTGCCCGGGGCGTCTCCCTGCTCCCGGCGGTGATTGAAGCCAATGCGGCGGAAAAGATCGCCGAGTTCGACATCCGTACCCAGTCCGCTGCCACCGCAGCAGGCACGCTGTCCGGTGGCAACCAGCAGAAGGTTGTGATGGCGCGGGAGCTGTCGCGCCCGCTGCAGCTCTTCATCGCCTCCCAGCCCACCCGGGGCGTGGATGTGGGATCCATCGAATTCCTGCACCGCCGGATTATCTCGGAGCGCGACGTCGGCACACCGGTAATGATCGTGTCCACCGAACTCGATGAAGTTCTTGAACTGGCGGACCGGATTGCCGTTCTTTACGGCGGCCGCCTGATGGGCATTGTGCCCGCAAACACCTCCCGCGACGTGCTGGGCCAGATGATGGCCGGCATGCCCGCGGACGAAGCTATGACGCAGAATACAGATTTCAAGGGAGGGGCCAAGTGAGCCCGGAGGATTCCACCAAGCAAGACCCGCCGGGGGAGCGCAGCATTGCAGCTGCGGAAGCCACCCGGCTCGAGGCCGCGGCGGAAACCGCCGGCGGTACTGTAGCTCCGCCCGCGGTGCCCGCAGCGCACCAAAGCGGCGCATTGGGCGGTGAACCGCAGCAGCAGTCCACGGTGCGGCGGATCCTCTCTTCCAACGCCATGGTTTCGATCCTGTCCGTCCTGCTCGCCCTCGTGGTGGGCGGCATCCTCATTGCCGCCACCGACGAGGAAGTGGGCGAAACGGCGTCGTACTTCTTCTCCCGGCCCACTGACATGCTGTCCGCTGCCTGGTCCGCCGCAGCCGGCGCCTACATTGCCCTGTTCCAGGGTGCGTTCTTCAACTTCGAGGCCGAAACAGCGGCACGGTTCTTCTACCCGCTGACCCAGACCCTCACGGTGGCAACGCCGCTGATCCTGGCAGGCCTCGGCGTCGCCGTCGCTTTCCGGACCGGCCTGTTCAATATCGGTGCGCAGGGCCAGATCATCATCGGTGCTGCCATGGCAGCCTGGGTGGGTTTCGCCGTCCACCTTCCGGTGGGCCTGCACCTGCTCCTCGTGATTCTCGCGGGTATGCTCGGCGGCGCCATCTGGGCCGGTATCGCCGGCCTCCTGAAGGCAAAAACCGGTGCACACGAAGTCATCGTCACGATCATGCTCAACTACGTGGCCATCAACCTGGTGCTCTTCCTGCTCAGCACGCCGGCTTTCCAGCGGCCGGGATCCTCGAACCCGATCAGCCCCCAGCTTGACGCCAATGCCATGTTCCCGCCCCTGCTCGGCAGCGGTTTCCGCCTGCACTGGGGCTTCGTCCTGGCCGTGCTTGCCACCGTCTTCATCTGGTGGCTGATGAACCGCTCCACGATCGGTTTCGAACTCAAGGCCGTGGGCGCCAACCCGTCCGCTGCCCGCAATGCAGGCATCAGCATCACCAAAGGATATGTCGTCGTGATGCTGATCGCCGGTGCCCTCTCCGGGCTTGCCGGTGTGGCGCAGGTGGCCGGCACCGAAAAGGTGCTGACCTCCGGTGTGGCCGCCAGCTTCGGCTTCGACGCGATCACCGTCGCCCTGCTGGGCCGGTCGAGCCCGTGGGGCACCTTCGCGGCAGGCCTGCTGTTCGGCGCTTTCCGTGCCGGCGGCGTGACCATGCAGACCAACACGGGAACCAGCATCGACATTGTCCTGGTGGTGCAGTCGCTGATCGTTCTCTTTATCGCAGCCCCGCCCCTGGTGCGGTCGCTGTTCCGTATTCCGCCGCCCGGAGCGTTGAAGACCTCCGGCAAGCGTCTGTCCAAGAACACTGAAGCCGCCGGAGGCGCAGCATGAGCACCGCAACAACGCTTCCGGCTCCCAAGGCGGCCACCCTCAGCGGTGTCCGCAGCTGGAAGACCCCGATCATCCTGATTGTCCTGTCCCTGCTGGGACTGTTTGTCTTCGCCCTGGGGGCCCCGTCCAACGACGTGACCTTCCGGCTCTCCGATCCCGGAGAGGCTATTGTCCTGCCCGAACTGGTGGTTTCCGCCCCCATGGTCGGCTGGCTGACCGCTGTGCTGATGGTGGCCGCCGCAGCCTGGGCCCTGATGCTGACGCGCAGCGGCCGCCGGGTACCTGTCTGGCTCATCGCCGTCTTCGGCGTGCTCTTCGTCCTCGGCTTCCTGACCTGGGTCGTGGGCAGCGCCAACACCCCCAACGTGGCCCTCTACGGACTGCTTTCCGGATCCTTCGCCCTGGCCATCCCGCTGATCTTCGGTTCACTCTCGGGTGTGCTGTGCGAGCGTTCCGGCGTGGTCAACATCGCCATCGAAGGACAGCTGCTCTTCGGCGCCTTCGCTGCCGCCGTGGCAGGTTCGCTCTCCGGCAACGCGTTCGTCGGGCTGTTTGCCGCCGCCGTCGCCGGTGCGCTGGTCTCCCTGGTGCTGGCCGTGTTCAGCATCAAGTACATCGTCAACCAGGTGATCGTCGGCGTTGTGCTGAACGTGCTGGTCTCCGGCCTCACCGGCTTCCTGTTCTCCACGCTGCTGTCCTCGGACGCTGCGAAGTGGAACTCCCCGCCGTCGCTGCCGCCGATCCGGATCCCGCTGCTGGCGGATATCCCGGTCCTCGGGCCGATCCTCTTCAACCAGTCGATCGTGGGCTACCTCATGTACATCGCCCTTGCGGCGGTCTACTTCGGACTGTTCCACTCCAAGTGGGGCCTGCGCACCCGCGCAGTGGGCGAGCACCCCAAGGCTGCTGACACCCTGGGAGTGAACGTGAACCGCACCCGGTTCATCAACGTCCTGCTCGCCGGTGTGGTGGCCGGTATCGGCGGCGCCTTCTTCACCCTCGTTTCGGTGTCCGCGTTCAACCGCGACATGACCGGCGGACAGGGCTACATTGCCCTGGCAGCGCTGATCCTGGGCCGCTGGAATCCGCTCGGCGCCCTGCTGGCGGCACTGCTGTTCGGCTTCGCCACCAACCTGCAGTATGTGCTGAGCCTGTTGGGAACCGCTGTTCCCAACCAGTTCCTGGCCATGCTGCCGTACGTGGTGACGATCTTCGCCGTGGCCGGTGTGGTCGGCAAGTCCCGGGCACCTGCGGCCAGCGGCGTGCCTTACATCAAGGGCTAGAAACGCTACGCACCCGCTAGAAATGCACCAGCTAGGACTAAGAATGACAACTACCCCCCACCCGGACCAGCCGCAGGCGGTGGACTGGGAGCTGCTCCTGGAAACCGCCCGGGCGGCCCTGGCCCACGCCTATGTGCCCTACTCGAAGTATCCGGTAGGCGCCGCGGCGCTTACCGACGACGGCCGGATAGTTTCCGGCTGCAACATCGAAAACGCCTCCTACGGGCTGACACTGTGTGCCGAGTGCTCCATGATCAGCCAGCTGCGAATGACCGGCGGCGGCAGCCTTGCCGCCTTTGCCTGCGTGGACGGATCGGGCAATGTCCTGATGCCGTGCGGCCGCTGCCGGCAGCTGCTGTACGAATTCCGGGCACCCGGAATGCAGTTGATGACCGTAAGCGGCATCCGGAGCATGGACGAAGTCCTGCCGGATGCCTTTGGACCGCAGCACCTTGAAGGGCAGGACAACCAATGAGCGCTGAAAAGTTCGACGCCGTAGACATCATCGGCATCAAGCGGGACCGGGGCACGCTGAGCCCGGAACAGATTGACTGGACGATCGACGCGTACACCCGCGGCGCCATTGCGGATGAGCAGATGGCCGCGCTGAACATGGCCATCCTGCTCAACGGCATGAGCCGGGACGAAATCTCCCGCTGGACCAATGCCATGATCAATTCCGGGGAGCGGATGGACTTCTCCTCGCTGGGCAAGCCGACCTCGGACAAGCACTCCACCGGCGGCGTGGGGGACAAGATCACCCTGCCGCTGGCCCCCCTGGTGGCGGTGTTCGGCATCGCCGTCCCGCAGCTCTCGGGCCGCGGACTTGGCCACACCGGCGGCACCTTGGACAAGCTTGAAGCCATCCCCGGCTGGCAGGCGTCCCTGAGCAACGACGCGCTGATGGCCCAGCTGCGCGACGTCGGCGCGGTCATCTGCGCCGCCGGCGCAGGCCTGGCCCCTGCCGACAAGAAGCTGTACTCGCTGCGTGACGTGACGGGAACGGTGGAAGCGATTCCGCTGATCGCGTCCTCGATCATGAGCAAGAAGATCGCCGAAGGCACCGGCTCGCTGGTGCTCGACGTGAAGGTGGGCAGCGGTGCCTTCATGAAGGATGAGGCACGTGCCCGCGAACTGGCCGAGACCATGGTTGCCCTGGGTAAGGACGCCGGCGTCAACACGGTGGCCCTGCTGACCGACATGTCCACTCCGCTGGGCCTGACCGCAGGCAACGCCATCGAAGTTCAGGAGTCCGTAGACGTCCTCGCAGGCGGCGGACCGGAAGACGTAATCGAGCTCACGCTGGCCCTGGCCCGCGAAATGCTCACGGCCGCCGGGCGGCCCGACGCCGACCCGGAAGCGGCGCTGAAGGACGGCCGGGCCATGGACGTGTGGCGCCGGATGATCTCCGCGCAGGGCGGCGATCCGGACGCGAAGCTGCCGGTAGCCCGGGAATCGGAAACCATCTTCGCCCCCGCCGACGGTGTGCTGGTGGAACTCGATGCCCTCTCCGTGGGCGTTGCGGCCTGGCGCCTTGGTGCCGGCCGTGCGCGCAAGGAAGACGCCGTCCAGGCCGGTGCCGGCGTGGTTATGCACGCCAAGCCGGGAGCCGTGGTCCGCGCCGGAGAGCCGCTGATGACGCTGCTGACCGACACCCCGGAGAAGTTCGACCGTGCCCGTGAGGCACTCGAGAACGCCGTCGTCGTCGCTCCCGAGGGATCGCGGCCGGCACGGAAGCTGATCATCGACCGGATCAGCTAGGGCGTTCCCTGCAGTGCCGGGCCCTGCGGGTGCCGGGCCCTGCGGGTCCCGGAACGGCGGCAACGAAATTCCTTGCTCGCAGAGCTCGCAGGAATATTAAAGCCGCCTTCCTCCGGGGCCCTCCGCGGCCCGGCATGCCTGGGTCTTCCTCCGGGACCCTACGGGTCCGGCGGGGGCCGGTGCCTCCCGGGGCACTGCTGCGTCCGTGGCATGCTTGTAAATGGACTTGGACAGCTAACTCAAGGAGCGGCACCAGTTGGATGTTTTCAGTGCCACTGTGGACGGCATTAACAACTTCATCCTCGCTTCGGCAGGCTCGCCGTGGGTCTACATCGGGCTCTTTGCCTGTTGCCTGATCGACGGATTCTTCCCGCCGGTGCCCAGTGAGTCGCTGGTGGTGGCGCTGGCGTCGCTGGCCCTCAGCGGCGCAGGGGTGAACGTGTGGCTGATTATTCCGGCCGCCGCACTGGGTGCCTTCGTGGGCGATAACCTCGCCTACCTGATGGGCCGGGGGATCGGCATCGAACGGTTTGCCTGGATGCGCAGGCCCAAGCTGCAGCGCTCCATCGCCTGGGCCCGCCACGAGCTCGACAAGCGCTCGGTGTCCCTGATCCTTGTGGCCCGGTTCATCCCGGTGGGCCGGGTAGTGGTCAACGTGACCGCCGGTGCCACCGGCTTCCCGCAGCGCCGCTTTATTGCGCTGACCGGCATCTCCGGGATTGTCTGGGCGGCCTACAGTGTGGCCATCGGCTCCATTGCCGGGGCCTGGTTCAACGAACACCACCTGCTCGGCGTCGTCGTTGGCGTCAGCGGCGCGCTGGTCCTGGGCCTGATCGTCGACCGGCTCATCACCATGGTCCGGGGAGCGGTGCCGGAGACCCAGCACCAGGTTCCGGACGACATGCCGAAGGCCGACGACGGCGAGAGCTCGCAGAAGGCCGCCTGAAACACCGTAGAGTTGCCGTGTGACTGAGCCTACAAACCTCCCCTCGAACCGTTCCTTCGACGTACGCAGCCTGCCGAAGGTATCGCTGCATGACCACCTTGATGGTGGCCTCCGTCCGGCCACCATCATTGAGCTGGCTGCCGCCGTCGGTCATTCCCTGCCGGCCACAGACCCGGCGGAGCTGGGGGAGTGGTTCCGTCAATCGGCGGATTCGGGTTCGCTGCCGCGCTACCTCGAAACCTTCGACCACACCATCGCCGTTATGCAGACCCGTGAGGGCCTGATCCGCGTAGCCCGTGAATTCGTCGAGGATCTTGCAGCCGACGGTGTGGTCTACGCGGAGATCCGCTGGGCACCCGAACAGCATGTGCAGGCAGGACTGAGCCTGGACGAAGCCGTGGAAGCGGTTCAGGCAGGCATTGAAGAGGGCGTGGCGAACGCGGAAGCGGCGGGCAGCTTCATCCAGGTGGGCCAGCTGATCACCGCTATGCGGCATGCCGACCGGGCCATGGAGATTGCCGAACTGGCTGTCCGGCACCGCGACTCCGGGGCCGTCGGTTTTGATATTGCCGGGCCGGAAGACGGTTTCCCGCCCGCACGGTTCAAGGATGCCTTCACCTACCTGGCCGAAAACCAGTTCCCGGCGACGGTGCATGCCGGCGAAGCGGCAGGGATCGAGAGCATCGTGGACGCCCTGGTACATGGCCGGGCGCTGCGGCTGGGACACGGCGTGCGGATCGCCGAAGACATTGACGTTGAATTCGAAGACGACGCCACGGCGGATGCCGAAGTGGGCATTGTCAGCATGGGCCGGGTTGCTGGCTGGGTCCGGGACCGCGGCATCGCCCTTGAGGTCTGCCCGTCCTCGAACCTGCAGACCGGCGCCGTCGCCTCCTTCGGTGAGGACATCGAAACGCACCCGATCGACCTGCTCTACCAGACCGGCTTCGCCGTTACCGTCAACACCGACAACCGGCTGATGAGTAACGTAACGCTTACCGGGGAATTTGAACTGCTGATGGACACCTTCGACTACGACCTCGACGATGTCCTGGAACTGACAATGAACGCCGTCAACGCAGCCTTCCTCCCGCTGGACGAGCGTGCCGCGCTGTCCGCATACGTCACCGAAGGATTCAACCGCGCCCGTGTCTGATCTGGCCCTCCCTGATGATCTCGGCGGGCGGTTCACCCGCCTCGCCGAGATCATCGGTGCCCTCCGTGAGCGTTGCCCGTGGACCCGGGCCCTGACCCACGAATCCCTGCTCGAGTACCTCGTGGAGGAAACCTACGAGCTCATCGAAGTGGTGGAAGGCGGCACGGCCGGCCCGGAACGCGCCGCCGAACTGCGCGGCGAACTCGGGGATGTGCTGCTGCAGGTGCTGCTCCATGCCCGGCTGCAGCAGGAAGCCGGCAGCTTTTCCGTGGCGGACGTAGTCGATGAGCTGACCGCCAAGATGATCCGCCGCAATCCCCACGTCTTCCGCCCTGACGGGACCCTCCGGGAAGAGGGGGAGGAATCGGATATTGCGGCGATCGAACAGGCCTGGGACGACGCCAAAAAGGCGGAATCCCCGGCCCGGGTCTCCGCTTTCGAGGGGATTCCGGCCGGGTTGCCGGCGCTTCTCCTGGCCGCCAAGACCCTGTCCCGCGCCCAACGCGCCGGCCGTCCGATGCCGCCGCAGACTGTCGGTGGAGATGTGGCCGGAACGGGTTTCACGGATGAAACCGAGCTCGGGGATGTGCTGTTCTCCTTGGTCCGCCGCGCCTCCGAGCAGGGGCTCGACGCCGAGGCGGCACTTCGCGCGGCGGTCCGCCGGTACACCGACAAAGACGCAGAAAGCTGATTTCCTCGCCCCTTCCGTGCGGTAACTGACCGGTCCGATCCACCCGATTCACCTGCCGGACGTTCCCCGGGGCCGCGATTCTATTAGGCTAAGAAGCAGACACAGGAACCTGCTGTCCCAGCAGGACTGCGGTTTTCTGCCCATTCGTTCCAATGAACAGGAGCAATTCAATGGCCATCATCGATGCCATCCACGCCCGCGAGATCCTCGACTCCCGCGGCAACCCGACCGTTGAGGTGGAGGTGCTGCTCGACGACGACACGTTCGGCCGCGCAGCTGTTCCCTCCGGTGCCTCCACGGGTGCCTTCGAAGCCAACGAACGCCGCGACGGCGAGAAGAACCGCTACCAGGGGAAGGGTGTGCTGCAGGCCGTTGAAGCCGTAATCGACCAGATCCAGCCGGCCCTGCTGGGCTACGATGCCGCGGACCAGCGGGCCATCGACCAGGCCATGATGGATCTGGACGGCACCGAGAACAAGTCCAGCCTGGGTGCCAACGCGATCCTCGGCGTCTCCCTCGCCGTCGCCCGTGCCGCCGCCGAGTCCGCCGCCCTGCCGCTGTACCGCTACCTTGGCGGCCCCAACGCGCACATCCTGCCCGTGCCGCTGATGAACATCCTCAACGGCGGGTCCCACGCGGACTCCGACGTTGATATCCAGGAATTCATGATCGTTCCCCTGGGCGCGCAGACCTACTCCGAGGGCCTCCGCTGGGGCGTTGAGGTCTACCACAACCTCAAGTCCGTACTGAAGGAAAAGAACCTTTCCACCGGCCTGGGCGACGAAGGCGGCTTCGCACCGAACCTACCCTCCAACCGTGCAGCCCTGGACCTGATCATCGAAGCCATCGAGCGCGCCGGCTACGTACCGGGCAACGACATTGCCCTGGCACTGGACGTGGCAGCGTCGGAGTTCTTCAAGGACGGGGCGTACCTCTTCGAGGGGCAGAACCGGACCGCTGCGGAGATGTCCGCGTACTACGAGGAACTGGTCCGTGACTACCCGCTGGTATCCATCGAGGATCCGTTGGATGAGGAGGACTGGGACGGCTGGAAGACCCTGACCGCGTCCATCGGTGACAAGGTGCAGATCGTCGGTGACGACCTCTTCGTCACCAACCCCACCCGCCTGGAGACCGGCATCAAGAACAACGCCGCCAACTCCCTGCTGGTGAAGGTCAACCAGATCGGCACCCTGACCGAGACCCTGGACGCCATCACCATGGCCCAGCGTGCCGGCTACACCACCATCACGTCCCACCGCTCGGGTGAGACCGAAGACACCACCATCGCGGACATCTGCGTTGCCACCAACGCCGGCCAGATCAAGACCGGTGCGCCGGCCCGCTCGGAGCGCGTAGCCAAGTACAACCAGCTGCTGCGCATCGAAGAGGAACTGGACGACGCCGCACGCTACGCCGGGCGCAGCGCCTTCCCGCGTTTCAACTCCGGCCAGTAGCCGGACCGATGTAACTGTGCCGTCGTAACCCCAACGCCTACACGCCCGGTGAATCCGGCTGTGTAGGCGTTGCGGAACGGCTGCGGAACACCACGGGTGGGTAACCTCATAGGAGGGGACCCGCCCGCGGTGGTTCCGGGACCGGTTTACCCCGCATTTTCGACGGCTGCCCTGCCGCCGGCACCAAGTTCCGCAGCACGTAGTTCAGCACTGATAAAAAACAGCACCAATCAAGACAGGAACGGCATGTCAACCCGACGCCCCAAGGTGCCCAGGCCCGCGGCCCCCGTAAATCCGGCCCCCGTAAACCCGGCGGGGCCGAAAGCGAGTGGGTCGAAAGCAAGTGGGGCGAAAGCAGGCGGGACCAAACCCGCCGCGTCAAAGCCGGCTGCCGTGAGGCCGTCGTCAGCGAAGGCTGCTGCGCCGAAGGCCGCTGCTCCCAAGACTGCACTGCCGAAGGCTGCCGCTCTCAAGGCTGCTGCGCCGAAGGCTGCCGTTCCCAAGGCCACGGCGTCCAAGTCTGCCGCGCCTAAGTCTGCCGGGGCGGGCGAGCGTTCCCGGAAACTGTCGGCGTCGGACGCCCGTGCCGCCGTGCGGTCCCAGCTCTCCGGCGGCATCCGGCGTCAGGCCGACCCGGCACCGGAAAATTCCACCCCGGAGCCGGAAACCCAGGACGAGCTGCTGCCGGTACCTGCCAAGGCGTTCTCCGGCAGGCTGCTGGTGCTCGCCATGGTGATGGTCGCTATCACGGTCCTTCTGGCTCCGTCGGTGCGGACCTACCTCCAGCAGCGCTCGGACATTGCGGTGACCAAGGCGGAAATCGCCGAGGCCCGCGCCACGCAGGCCGAACTGGAGGTCCAGCTGGGCCGCTGGGAAGATCCGGCCTACGTCAAGCAGCAGGCCCGTGACCGTATTTTCCTGGTGATGCCGGGGGAGAAGCGGTACCTGGTCAAGGGCGAAAACGGCCTGGAAGAAGCAGAGCAGCTGGCAGCCGAAGAAGAGCCGGAGGACCTGCAGTGGGTTGATTCGCTCTGGGACTCGGTCAAGAAATCCGCCACGGCACAGTAATCTGGAGGCTGATAGAAGTAGCAGCCCGGGGCCTCAACGGTCCCCACGGAAGGAACCTCCTGCATGACCCAGGACCAGCTTGCCCCCACCCAGGAAGACCTGGAAACCCTGAGCAGGCAGCTTGGCCGCCCGGTGCGCGACGTCGTTGAAATCGGCGCCCGCTGTGTCTGCGGCAACCCCCTGGTGGCCACCACCGCTCCCCGCCTGAGCAACGGGATCCCGTTTCCCACCACGTACTACCTGACGCATCCGGTCATCACCGCGGCCGTCTCCCGGCTGGAAGCAGCCGGACTGATGACCGACATGACCCGGCGGCTGGAGGAGGACCCGGACCTGGCGCAGCGCTACCGCACTGCCCACGAGCATTACCTCCAGGTCCGCAATGAGATCGGAGAGCGCACCGGAACCGGGCCCGTTCCGGAAATCGACGGTGTCTCCGCCGGCGGAATGCCTACCCGGGTAAAGTGCCTGCACGTGCTGGTCGGCCACTCCCTGGCCGCAGGCCCCGGCATCAATCCGCTGGGCGACGAAGCGCTGGCCGCCATCGAGCAATGGTGGACAACCGACCGCTGCTACTGCGAAGGTGCTTGGGATACAGCCGCTCCCGCCCCGGAGCGGGACCTCAGCCGCCACACCAGGACACAGGGCCTGAGCCCGGAAGAACTTGAAAGCAAGAAGGCTGCCCGCCGGCAGGGCAGCGAAGCAGCTGAGCAGACTGCGACCAACGAGGGGGAACTGTGACAGGCCAGGAAGACAGCCGCGCTGAGAGCATGCGGGTTGCAGCCATCGACTGCGGCACCAACTCCATCCGTCTGCTCATTGCGGACGTCAGCCGGGACGGACAGGGTGTGGCGCAGCTGACCGACGTCGTCCGCCTTATGCGCGTGAACCGGCTGGGACAGGGCGTGGACGCCACCGGAAGGCTGGCCCCGGAAGCGCTGGAACGCACCTTTGCCGCCGCTGACGAGTACGCGGACCTGATCCGCCGGCACGGCGCGTCCCGGGTCCGGTTCGTAGCCACCTCCGCCAGCCGCGACGCGGAAAACCGGCAGGAATTCGTGGACGGTATCCGCGCCCGGCTCGGGGTCGAACCCGAGGTCATCAGCGGGGATGAGGAAGCCGCGCTGTCCTTCGCCGGTGCAGCCAGCGTCTTCGCAGGCGGAAACGGCGCCAAGACACTCGTAGTGGACCTTGGCGGCGGCAGCACCGAGTTTGTGCTCGGTGACGGCAGCGGCGTCCTGGCGGCCAAAAGCACCAACATGGGCTGCGTGCGCTTTACCGAACGGTACCTGCTCTCCGATCCGCCCACCGAGGCGGAAATTGCGGCGGCACGGGCGGACATCCTGGACATGATCGCCTCCGCCCTCGCCACCGTGCCGCTGGCCCGGGCCGACCGGCTGGTGGGTGTGGCCGGAACGATTACCACCGTCACGGCTGCCGCGCTGGGCCTGAGCGAGTACTCGCCCGACGCGATCCACGGCACCGAACTGAGCAGGGATCAGATTGACGACGCAGCCGACGCGCTGCTGCGCCGGAACCGTGCCGCGCGGGCGGCCCTGCCGTACATGCATCCGGGCCGGGTGGACGTGATCGGTGCCGGCGCCCTGATCTGGCGCACCATCGTGGACCGCGTGGACGAACTGACGGACGGCCGTGTAGTCACGGCCTTCGCCAGCGAACACGACATCCTTGACGGCATTGCGCTGAGCGCATGAGCCCGATGGGAACCGGCCCCGGCCGACGCCGGGGCGGCGCAGCACGCCTTCGAACCGCCGCAGCCGCGCTCTGCGCCGCCGTGGCGCTGCCGCTTCTGGCACCCGTCCCCGCCTACGCCGATGAATGGCGGGACAAGCAGTACTGGCTGGCCGATTACGGGGTCATTGATGCCTGGAAAACCACCAAGGGTGCGGGGGTGAAGGTCGCCGTCATCGATACCGGTGTGGACGCCAGCCACCCCGATCTTGCCGGTGCGGTCACCGGCGGCGTGGACGTGTCCGGAGCAGGAGATCCCAAGGGCGCGAAGGGCCTGGGCGGCACGCCGGAGCACGGCACACTCGTGGCCACGCTGCTTGCCGGACGGGGGCACGAGAAGCCCAACGACGATAAGGGCGATAAGGGTGCCAGGGAGGACAAGCCCGCGGAGGACAAACCTGCCGACCGTCCCGACGGCATCATCGGGGTTGCCCCGGAGGCCGAAATCCTCGCTGTGTCGACCTGGATCGGCGGGACCAATCCCGGCGGTGTACCGATCGACCAACAAATCCCGAACGCCGTCCGCTGGGCCGTAAACAACGGCGCCAAGGTCATCAACATGTCCCTGGGCAGCACCTCCACCGCCTGGCCGGAGAGCTGGGACGACGCGTTCCTCTACGCCGAGCAGAATGACGTGGTGATTGTCGCGGCTGCCGGCAACCGCGAAGGAGGCATGGTCCAGGTGGGCGCACCCGCCACCATCCCCGGAGTCCTGACCGTGGCGGGCCTGAACCGGCAGGGTGAGGCGAGCTGGGACTCGTCCTCGGAAGGCATCAGCATCGGCGTGGCCGCTCCGTCCGAAAAGCTGGTCGGCGGGCTGCCCGAGGGGACCAGCCGGTATGCCGGGTGGGAAGGCACTTCCGGTGCCGCACCGCTCGTCTCCGGAGTCGCCGCGCTGATCCGGTCGGCGCACCCGGAAATGAGTGCGGCGGAGGTGGTCAACCGGATCGTCCGCACTGCCCGCGACGCCGGGGCCCCGGGTGTGGACACTATTTACGGCTACGGAATCCTGGACGCCAACGCGGCAGTTAATGCCGACGTTCCTTCCGTCACCAGCAACCCGCTGGGCACCATTGCGGAGTGGATCCGGGTGCACCGGCGGGTGGCGGACGTATCGCCCGGAGCCGCCGACATTCCGGCCCCCACTGTTCCGGACCTGCCGGAGCCGGCCGTCCCGGTGGCGCAGGAGCCGGCCGCGGAGAAGGACAACCTGCCCGCGGTCGTCGTGCTCGGTTTCAGTGCGCTCCTGGTGCTCGTGCTGGTGGGCGGCACCGTCCATGTCAGCCGGGTAAGGCGCCGCGGGACAGCTGCAGGAAATCCCGAAAACACCTCCACCGGATCCCTTGACGAAGCCGGGGTCCGGTAGCAAACCGCCGGCTGAGCTGTTTGTCAAATGGTTCGTGAAGACTTTCACAAACTCAGGTAGGATTGGGTCATGGCATCGAACAAGCAGTTTTCTGATCGTCCCCGCGTTCTGGTGGTCGGCGGTGGTTACGTCGGTCTGTATGTGGCCAAAGACCTCCAGAAGAAGGTAAAGGAACAGGGCGGCATCGTTACGGTAGTGGATCCGCTGCCGTACATGACCTACCAGCCTTTCCTCCCCGAGGTTGCCGCAGGCACCATTGAAGCCCGCGACGCCGTAGTGTCCCACCGCATGCACCTCAAGAACACCGAGCTGATCACCGGCAAGGTCACGTCCATCAACCATGCCGCGCGTACCGCGACGATCGAGCCGGGCGACGGCAGCGAGCCGTTTGAGCTGCCCTACCAGGACGTTGTCCTGGCGGCCGGCTCAATCACCCGCACCTTCCCGATCCCCGGACTCGCCGAGGCCGGCATCGGTATGAAGAGCATCGAAGAAGCAATGGCCACCCGCAACCACGTGCTTGAGCGCATCGAAACCGCATCGCTCATGCCCGCGGGCCCGGAACGTGAACGCGCTCTGACGTTCGTCGTCGTCGGCGGCGGCTTTGCCGGCATCGAAACCCTGACCGAGCTTGAGGACATGGCCCGCGACGCCGTGCGCATCAATGACCGGCTGCGCCGCGAAGACCTCCGCTTCGTCCTGATCGAAGCCATGGGCCGGGTAATGCCCGAGGTCAAGCCGGACCAGGCCGAGTGGGTTGTCTCCAGCATGCGTGAGCGCGGCATCGAGGTCCTGCTGAACACCTCGCTGGCGTCCGCCGAAGACGGCGTCCTGAAGCTGATCAACATGGCTGACAAGTCCCCGGCCGGCGAGTTCGGTGCGGACACCCTGATCTGGACTGCCGGTGTGCAGGCCAACCCGATGGTCCGTGCCACCGACTTCCCGATCGACGACCGCGGCCGCGTCCGCGCCAACGCCGAACTGCGCATCACCGGCGACGACGGGCCCCTCGAGGGTGCCTGGGCCGCCGGCGACGTCTCCGCTGTTCCGGATCTTTCCGGCGGCGGCGTAGGCGGCTTCTGCGTCCCGAACGCACAGCACGCTGTCCGCCAGGCCAAGCTGCTGGCCAAGAACATCATGGCCGCCCGCTACGGCGTTGGCAGCGTTGAAGAGTACAACCACAAGAGCCTCGGCGCTGTTGCCGGCCTGGGCCAGTACAAGGGTGTTGCCAACATCATGGGCTTCGGCCTGAAGGGCTTCCCGGCCTGGCTGGCACACCGTGGCTACCACGGCATGGCCATGCCGATGTTCGAGCGCAAGTTCCGCGTCATCGCGGGCTGGCTCCTGAATGTCAGCTACGGCCGCGACCTGACGTCCCTGCGCAACCTGGAAGACCCGCGCCGCGGCTTCGAGGAAGCCGCAGCGCCGGCCAAGAAGCCGGCCGTGAAGGCCTAGTCTTCGCCCCAGGTTCGTAAACGACGACGGCGGTCCTCCAGCAGGAGGGCCGCCGTCTTCGTGTGGACCAGGGTGTTTCCAGTAGGCTTGGAAGGCGCTTACAGAGCCCCAGTAGCCCAATTGGCAGAGGCAGCGGACTTAAAATCCGCGTGTTGTCGGTTCGAGTCCGACCTGGGGTACCAAATGAAACCGGTGGTTCCTGCCGGTTTAGCCGTGTTTCAGCAGCGTGTATCAGCAGTGCGTATTAGCCGCGTGCCGAACGGCGGTTGCGGTGCCGCAGCAGCAGCCCCCCGGCAAGCAGGCCCAGGATGACAATTGCGGCAGCAGCGGGAAGCACCATGTCCGAGCCGGCCCGTTCCTCGTCCGGTGTGGCTGTGGAGGACGGTGAGGGGCTGGCCGTGCGGCTTGGGCTCTGTGACGGCGTGTTGGCAGGGGTTGACCTGCTTTCGCCGGTGTTTCCCGCGGTGCCGGGCGTTGCCGGGGCAGTGGACGGCGCCGGGTCAGCTGTCGGGGTCGGAGCGGGATCCGGATTGGCCGGCGGCACCGGAACCGGCACCGGGACGGCCGGAACCGCTTCCGAATAGTGGCCGGTGGCAGGATCGTAATGGCTTTCACCCGGGTTGTAGCCTTCAACGCAGACCTCCACCCCGTAGGAGACGGCGGGAATAAAGCCCGGTCCGCACTCCAGCGCGTGTGCGCTGCCAGCGTTCCCCAGCAGGAGCAGGCCTGCGAGCGGCAGTGCGGAAGCGGCAGCGGATAGCCGTGATGCGTGCATTGTTTTCCCCCAAATAAGTGTTCTACCGCCATCGTATAGGCCGTAGGTCGACTTCCCGGCAAGGGCACAAACATCGAAATGTGACGAGCGTTACAAGGCTGTAACCGCAGGCTCTTATATTCGTCACAATGTTCCACTAGCTTTTCTTCTAATCAGGAACACCTGGTAATTGCATCAAAGGCACCCGCCTTTCGATCGGGGAGATAACTTTTATGACTGCACTACGCACTGCCGGCGGACTGGGCCAGGGCACGGCATACGCCCGTACCGCCAAAATCGCCGCTCTAGGACTGGGGCTGGCACTGTTTGCCAGCGGCTGCAGCGGCGGCGGGGATTCGTCCGCCGAAGACACCTCGGGAGCCGGGGAGACCGAAACCGCAGCATCCGGACTGTCCTGCCCCGAGAACGAAGGCGGCAAGGGCGAGGATCCGGGTGCCAAGGGGGACGTCGCGGCTGTTCCCGCTTCCACGGGAACCACTGACGTTCCCCTGAAGATCGGGTCCCTGCTGCCGACCACCGGCGAACTTGCCTTCCTCGGCCCGCCCGAAATTGCAGGCGTTAACTACGCCATCGAGCAGGTGAACGAGGCAGGCGGCGTCCTGGGGAAGCCCGTGGAGGTCATTCACCGCGACTCGGGCGACACCACCACGGACATTGCCACCCAGTCGGTCACGGACCTGCTCAGCCAGGATGTGAGCGCCATTGTCGGTGCGGCATCCTCCGGCGTTTCCAAGACCGTCATCGGGCAGATCACCGGAGCCGGCGTCATCCAGTTCTCCCCGGCCAACACCTCGCCGGACTTCACCGACTGGGATGACAACGGACTCTACTGGCGCACCGCTCCGTCCGATGTGCTCCAGGGCCGTACCCTGGGCAACTACATCATGAGCTGCGGCGCCCAGACCGTCGGCATGATCGTCCTCAACGATGCCTACGGCACCGGCCTGCAGAGCAACGTTAAGAGCAGTGTTGAGGCAGCTGGCGGGCAGGTTGTCATCTCCGAAATGTTCAACGAAGGCGATTCCCAGTTCAGCAGCCAGGTCGACGCCGTGGCTGCCGCGGATCCGGACGCCATTGTGGTCATCAGCTTCGCGCAGGCCAAGAGCATCGTGCCGCTGCTGACCGCAAAGGGCGTGGACGCCTCGCAGCTGTTCTTCGTGGACGGCAATACCTCGGACTACAGCAAGGACCTGGAAGCCGGAACGCTTGAAGGTGCCCAGGGCACCATCCCCGGCCCGTTCGCCTCGGACAACTTCAAGGAGTCCCTGCTGGAGATCGACCCCGCGCTGAAGGACTGGTCCTACGCCGGTGAAAGCTATGACGCAGTCACCATGCTGGCACTGGCTGCTGAGGCCGCCGGTTCCACCGACGGCCAGGCAATGGCCGCACAGCTGCAGGGTGTTTCCGCAGAAGGCGAGAAGTGCTTCGACTTCGCCGGCTGTGTGACCATTCTGCGCAACGGCGGCGACATTGATTACGACGGCTATTCCGGACCGGTGACGTTCGATGAGAACGGCGACCCGACGGAAGCGTTCATCGGCATCTACCAGTACGATGCCGAGAACAAGCCGGTGCCGAGCCGCTCCGAAGAGGGCAAGCTCTAACCGTCCCGTACAACCGGCGCTCGCACGGAGCGCCAACAGAACAGCCCCCGCCGGTACCGGCGGGGGCTGTTCTGTTCTCCTGCTGCGGGGGAGGCGCTGGTTGTGCCAGGCCTGCGGAGCGCAGGCGTGCTAGGCGTCCGCCAGTGTGCCGAGGTAGAGCTGGATGACCTTCGGGTCCTTCATCAGCTCGCGCCCCGTCCCCGTGTAGGCGTCGCGGCCCTGGTCAAGCACGTAGGCGCGGTCGCAGATCTGCAGGCAGCGCCGCGCGTTCTGTTCGACCATAATCACCGAAACCCCGGCCCGGTTGATCTCGTGGACGCGGAGGAACGCCTCATCCTGTTTGACGGGGGAGAGGCCGGCCGAAGGCTCGTCCAGCAGCAGCACGGCCGGTTCCATCATCAGTGCCCGGCCCATCGCCACCATCTGGCGTTCACCGCCGGACAGCGAACCGGCCCGCTGCGCCCGCCGCTTGTGCAGTTCGGGAAACAGGTCGGCCACGAACTCGAACCGTTCCTTGAACCGTTTAGGCGCCTGGTACAGGCCCATCTGCAGGTTCTCTTCAATGGTGAGGGACGCAAAGACATTGTTGTTCTGCGGCACGAATCCCACGCCGCGGCTGACCAGCTTGTTGGCCTTCAGCCCGGTGAGGTCCTGGCCGCGGACCACCACGGTTCCCGAGTGCACCTTCACCAGCCCGAACATGGCCTTGAGCAGCGTCGACTTGCCCGCGCCGTTGGGTCCAATGATGCCGATCAGCTCTCCGCGGCGTGCCTCGATGCTGCACCCGTTGAGAATGTTGACCCCGGGGATGTAGCCCGCCACGAGGTCGGTCACCTTGACGACTGAGTCGCCTTCGAATGCATCGGCAGTCATGCCTGGTCCTTCCGCTCGTTGATCCGCCCGCCGACCACGCCGTCAGGTTCCGTACCCACCGAGGATTCGGCGTCGTGCTCCAACTCCGCTTCCAGCTTTTCGAAGCCCGCAGAGTCACCCAGGTCCACATCATGGTGCGCACCCAGGTAGGCGTCGATGACGGCCTGGTCCTTCATGACCTCGCTGGGCGGGCCTTCGGCGACGACCTTGCCTTCGGCCATCACCACCACCCAGTCGGCGATGTGCCGGACCATATGCATGTCGTGCTCAACGAACAACACGGTCATGCCTTCGGCCTTGAGGTTCTTGATGTGGTCCAGCAGCGACTGCGTCAACGCCGGATTCACGCCGGCCATGGGCTCATCGAGCATCACCAGCTTGGGACGGACCATCAGTGCGCGGGCCATCTCCAGCAGCTTGCGCTGGCCACCCGAAAGGGAGGCGGCGTAGTCGCTGCGCTTGGTGTCCAGCTTGAACTTGGCCAGCAGGACGTCCGCCTGCTCGGTGATCTCCCGCTCCCGTGCGCGCCACAGGGGAGGCAGGAAGGCCCGCCACAGGGATTCACCGGGCTGGGAGGCAGCCCCCAGCCGCATGTTCTCGATGACCGTGAGCTTGCCCATGACCTTGGTCAGCTGGAAGGTACGGACCATGCCCAGGCGTGCCACCTTGTAGGCGGACATTCCTGCCAGGTCGTGGCCCTCGAACTGCCATTCGCCGGACTGCGGGGTATCGAATCCGGTGAGCAGGTTGAACAACGTGGTCTTGCCGGCACCGTTGGGTCCGATGAGGGCGGTGATCTTGTGCCGCGGGATTTCCACGTGGGCGACGTCGACGGCGTTGATGCCGCCGTAGGTCCTGGTGACGTTCTTGGCCACCAGGATGGGATCCCGCTTCCGGCAGCCGGGGCCGACGTCGCCCGCCGCAATGGGCCGGGTGTCGGTCATGAACTCGTTGCTGCCGTCGCCGGGTTCGGGAGCGACAGTTGTGGCTGTGGTGGCAGGTTCGGCGGCGTGTGCCCCGCCGGCGCGGACCCTCGCCCGCGGCTGGTCTGACTGGGAACTCATGCGAACGCCAGCTCCTTCTTATTGCCCAGGATGCCCTGGGGCCTGAAGATCATTAGCAGCATCAGTGCCACACCCACCAGGATGTAGCGGATCTGTCCTGCCTGCGAAGTGGAAATGAAAGTGATGTACCCGGCTTCGATGGCGCCGTACAGCACGCCCTGGGTCACGGAGAGCAGCACCCAGAAAATCATGGAACCGAGTACCGGGCCGAGCACCGTGGACATGCCGCCCAGAAGCAGGGCGGTGTAGAGGTAGAAGGTCAGTTCCGTACCGTAGTTGGCCGGCTGTACTGCCCCTCGGGGGAGAGTGAAGACGATGCCCGCGAGGGAGCCGAGGACACCGCCGATGACCAGCGCCTGCATCTTGTACGCGTAGACGTTTTTGCCAAGGGCGCGGACGGCGTTTTCATCCTCCCGGATGCCCTTCACGACCCGGCCCCACGGGCTGCGCACCAGCAGCCAGACCAGGAAGCAGGCGCCGATGACCAGTGCCCAGGCGACGAGCCGGACCCAGACGTCGCGTTCGTTCATGGCAAACGGGCCCAGGTCGTAACTGCCGGAGGGAATCGGGTTCAGGTCGTAGAAGCTGCCGGTGAAGGCTGCGAGGCCGTTGGCGGAACCGGTGATCGGCGTCATGCTGTTGGTGGTCACCACGTACCTGATGATTTCGGCCGCGGCGATGGTCACGATGGCCAGATAATCGGCGCGCAGGCGCAGCGTCGGGATGCCCAGGATGACGGCGAACACCACTGAACCGAGAAGCGCTATCAGCAGTGCCAGGGGCAGGGGTGCATTGAAGGACAGGATCGGAATGGCGAAGCCGTACGCGCCCACGGCCATGAAGCCGGCCTGGCCGAAGTTCAGCAGTCCGGTATAGCCGAAGTGGACGGCAAGCCCCAGGGCCGCCAGTGCGTACGCCGCCGTCGTGGGGCTGATGATCTCGTTGAGTGCGCCGAGAAGAATGTTCGAGAAATCCATGAGGGGCCCCTAACCAATGCGCTCGCGGCGGCCCAGGATCCCCTGGGGACGGACAAGCAGGACAAGAATCATGATGACCAGCGCGCCCACGTATTTCAGGTCCGCCTCCAGCCAGAGAGTGGAGATTTCCACAAAGAGCCCCACAATCACGGAACCGATCAGGGCGCCGAAGACGGTGCCGAGACCGCCGAGGGTGACGCCGGCAAAGATGAGGAGCAGGATCTGCTGGCCCATGTTGAAGGACACACCGGGACGGTAGTACGCCCAGAGGATGCCGCCCAGTGCCGCGAGTGCGCCGCCGACCACCCAGACGAGCCGGATGACCCGGTCCACGTCGATGCCGGAAGCGGCGGCCAGCGCCGGGTTGTCGGAAACGGCCCGGGTGGCCTTGCCGATGCGGGTGCGCAGCAGGAGCAGGGCCACGACGAGGATGACGGCCAGGCTGACCACCAGCGAGATCAGGGTGTTCTGCGGAATGGAGACGGGCCCGAGTTCCAGGGTGGGACTCTGTGCCCCGGGCAGCTGCTGGGTGCCGCCGCCCAGGAAGAACAGCACGGTGTACCGGACGGAGACGGCGAGGCCGATGCTGATGATCATCATCGGGATCAGGCCGGTGCCGCGCCGCCGCAGCGGCTTCCACAGCCCGGCGTCCTGGACGTAGCCGAAGGCCGCGCCGCCGACGACGGCCAGCGGGATGGCCACCCAGGTGGGCATCCCCAATGCGGCAAAACCAAAGGTCAGGACGGCGCCCATGGTGACCATCTCGCCGTGCGCAAAGTTCGTCAGGCCGGTGGTGCCGAAGATCAGGGACAGGCCCACCGCGCTCAGAGCAAGCAGCAGGCCGAAACTCAGTCCGGCCACCGCCCGCTCCGTGATGGCGGAGGCCAGGCTCTCCTGCTGTACGACGATTCCTTCGCCGAGCAGGAAGAGCGTGGTGATGTTGGAGGTGCCGGCGAAGGTCACGGTGCGGGGATTCTGCTGTCCCTCCGCCAGGGCGACGTCGTCCGGCAGCGTGGATTCGTCCAGCTCCACTTCGTAGGCGCCCTGTTCGGGAACGCCGATGGACCAGGATCCGTTGGCTCCGGTCTCCGCCTCACCTTCATATCCGTTGCCGGTGGCGGTGATTTTGACCCCTTCAAGGGGGGTGCCCTCGTTCTTGACGACGCCGCTGATCCGGTCGCGGTATTCCGACCCGTCCGTGGCGCCGGGGCTGGTGGCGGACGAGGTGGCGTCCGGTGTGGCTGTGGTTGCGGAAGCGGCAGGGGCTGCGAGCAGCAGGGCGGCAAACATTGCCGCCACGGCCGCCAGCATCCCCAGATACCGGGTCAGCGCCGATGTTCTTACCAAGTTTTGAAACCTCCACGCAGGGCTGCGAAACCGAAGATGCGGCGCGCAGGCGGGCAGATGTGACACAGGTCACCGATTGGGGAACATGCTACCTACTGAATGTTTCAGGCAGTGACGTTTGTCCCGGCACGCATGTCGCGATCGCGTAACGACTTTGTTGCCGGGGCCGCAAGGTGGCGGGCCCTGCGGACGACGCTCGTGTACCGAACCGTGACCCACGGGCGCGGATTTCCGGGAATCCGCAGCCCGCCGTCGTCGTTGTACTTGGTAGGCTGGGCTGAAACAGCCCCCCAGATGGAGGACAGATTCAATGGCACTTGGCGGAAATCCGGTTTTCAACGGAAAGAACTTCCGTTCCCAGACCCGTGGCGGCACCGCCACGGGTTCACTGGCAACAGACAACAGCTACATGACCCCGCAGCAGCTGCAGGATCTTTACTCGGCGCCGTCGGCCAAGCCCTCGGACATGGGCCGTATGACTTACGACGACGTCATCATGAAGACCGTCTTCTGCCTGGCCATGGTTCTGGTGGGTGCCGCGGTCCCCACCTTCATCCTTCCGGGCATGGGTGGCGGGCTGATGATCCTGGGCGCCCTGGGCGGCTTCGTCCTGGGCCTGGTGAACTCCTTCAAGCGTGAGCCGGTTCCTGCACTGATCCTGGCCTACGCGTTCCTTGAAGGCATGTTCCTCGGCGGGCTCACCGCTGTCCTGGACAACGCGTACCCGGGCGTCGGCCTGCAGGCAGTGCTGGGCACCCTGGCAGTCTTCGGCGTCACCCTCGTGCTGTTCCGCAGCGGCAAGGTGCGCGCCACCCCCAAGGCCATCCGCTTCTTTATGATCGCCATCATCGGCTACGCCGTGTTCTCGCTGCTGAACGTGGGCCTGATGATCTTCGGCGGCGTGCAGGATCCGTGGGGCCTGCGCGGAAGCGTGGAAATCTTCGGCATCCCGCTGGGCGTATTCATCGGGGTCCTGGCCATCGGCCTGGCCGCGTTCTCGCTGATCATGGACTTCACGTCCATCGAGCAGGGCGTCAAGGCGGGCACCCCGGAGCGCTACTCCTGGACCGCTGCCTTCGGTCTGACCGTCACCCTGGTGTGGCTGTACGTGGAGATTATCCGTCTCCTCTCGATCCTCCGGGGCAACGACTAATCGGCGAGAACTCCGCAGCGGTGACTTAACGACTCCGCAGCAGTACTTCCGGGAAGGACCGCAGGCACACCGCCTGCGGTCCTTCCGCCGTTTGGGCTGCGGTGAATCCTCATACGGCCGCGCACTCTGTGCACCTTCCGCCCGGCGACGTAGCATGGCGGCAGGTGCCGCCTGGAAGGAGTTTTCGTGGCCCATCGGCAGTCTGTAGTCGAGGAGCTCATTGATGTCCTGCTGGCCGGAACGGAACCGGCCGTCTTCCTTGCGGAAGCTGCCGGCATCGCGGCCGGACGGCTCGGCCTCGCCGCTCCCGCAGGCTGTTCGATCGCCGTTGACCGCAGCCGCCGGCCGCGCCTGACGGTCCGGACCCCGGGACTTCCCGCCACGCTGGGCGAGGCGGAGTACGGGCCGGGAAGCCCGGGCGGCACGGTGCTGGGCGGCGGTCCCGACGTCGTGGTGCCGGACCTTGCTGCGGACCGGCGTTGGACCGCCATGACCGGGGGCGCCGGCAACGGAATCCGGTCCCTTGTGGCCGTTGCCCTCCCGCTGGCGGGGGGCCGGGGAGTCCTCAGCTGCTATTCGGCACGGGTCCACGCGTTCGCGCCGGGCGCCGACGACGTCCGTGCCGTCGCGGCAGCACTCGCCAAGGCCGTGCGGGTGGCCCTGCTGATCGATACCCAGGCCAACCGTGCCGCGAACCTCCAGGCAGCGTTGGAATCCCGGACCGTAGTGGACCTAGCGGCAGGCATCATCATGGGGCAGAACGGCTGCAGCCAGCAGGCAGCGGTCGACATCCTCCGCAGCGTCTCAAACAGCCGCAACATCAAGATCCGGAACGTCGCAGCCGGAGTCGTGGCATCCGTCAGTGACCGGGTGAGCACCCATTTCGATGAGTGACACACGGCGTCCGGCGGGGAGCACACGGGTAACATAAGTGGACATGAACCTCACCGGCAGCGAACCAGCCCCTCCGGCCACCGGCACGCAGTATGAAATCAGCAACGGCGGCGCCCGCGCCGTAATCGGGACCCTGGCCGGCGCGCTGCGGCGCTACACCTTGGACGGGGTGGACCTGGTGCAGACCCACCCGGACAGTGCCATACCGCCTTTGGCCAACGGGATGCTGCTGGCACCCTGGCCCAACCGGACGGAGGATGGGCGCTGGATCCTGGACGGAGAAACCCAGCAGCTGGACATCACCGAACCCTCCCGCGGGCATGCCAGCCACGGGCTGCTGCGCAACACCGGCTACACCCTCCGGGAGCATGTTCCGTCTGCGGTGGAACTGAGCGCGGAAATCTTCCCGCAGCACGGGTATCCATTCCACCTTCTGCACCGCGCCCGGTACACCCTGGACGACGCCGGCGGGTTGCGCGTGCACCAAAGCCTGACCAACTTAGGGACCGCGGCCGCTCCCGTTGCCCTCGGCGCCCATCCGTTCCTGCGACTTGGCGAGGTGCCGACCGGGGACCTGGTCCTGACGGTGGCGGCGGATACCGTGCTCACCGCTGACGACCGCCTTATTCCGAACGGCAGGCAGGAGCCAACCGGTTCCGCAAACCTTCGTGCGGGAGTGCGGGTGGGCGGACTGGACCTCAACAGCGCGTATACGGACCTGGCCTTCAGTGCTGCCGAGCCGGGCACGTACCGGCATACCCTCACAGCCCCGGACGGCCGCACGGTCAGTCTCTGGACGGGACCTGAATGCGGCTACGTCCACGTCTTCGTGACGGACAAATTCCCCGGCCAGGCGTGCGCCGTGGCGCTGGAACCGATGACCGCCCCGGCCAATGCCCTGAACTCGGGGGAGGGACTGGCCTGGCTGCAGCCGGGACAGGATTTTTCCGCCCGATGGGGCATCCGGGCCGAGCTGGACCCGGTCAGCGGTAACAGCAGGGGATAGGCACGTAAAGACGGGTCCGGGACCGGCCCGGTATGGAAAGATGGCCCCATGAAACCCCACGTACGCCGCACCGCGGCGCCCCGTGCGTTGCAGGCGGCCGCGGCGAATTCCAGCCGGAACAATGATGAGGTCCCCTTCGCCCTCCGGGTAAGCGCCGCCTGGGCCTGGCGCCTCGGTGTTGTCCTGATCGTTGGCGCCGGGCTCATCTGGATACTCAGCCACTTCTCGCTGCTGATCATTCCGCTGATGATTGCGGCCCTGCTGGCGGGCCTGCTGTCACCTGTGGCGAACTGGCTGCGGCGGAACCGGCTGCCCCGCGGCCTCTCGGTGGCAGTCACCATCGTGACCTTCCTCGGCGTCATCGCCGCAGCCCTGACTCTGGTGGGACGGCAGCTTGCCCTCGGGTTCCAGGATCTTTGGGGAGAGACACTGCAAGGGGTCCGCCAGGTCCAGGGGTGGCTCTCCTCGGGCCCCCTGAACGTCACGGCCGGCGACCTTGACTCCCTGCTGAATGAAGCCACCACCACTCTGCAGGACAACTCGGCCAATATCCTGTCCGGTGCCTTGAGCGTGGGAAGCAGCGCCGGCCACTTTGCGGCCGGGATCCTGCTGACCCTGTTCGCCCTGGTCTTCTTCCTGCTGGACGGCCGGCGGATCTGGGAGTTCACCTCCGGCCTGCTGCCGCGCCGGGCACGTCCGGCCGCTTATGGTGCCGGCATCCACGGCTGGGAGTCCATGGTCAACTATGTGCGGGTACAGGTGGTGGTCGCGCTCATCGACGCCATCGGCATCGGCGGCGGAGCAGCCCTCATCGGTGTGCCGCTGGCGCTGCCCCTGGGCGTCCTGGTTTTCCTTGGGTCCTTCGTTCCCCTCGTAGGTGCCTTTGTCACCGGCTTCGTGGCCGTCCTGCTGGCGCTGGTGGCTAACGGTGCGGTCAATGCGCTGATCATGCTGGGCATCGTCCTGCTGGTGCAGCAGCTGGAATCCCATATCCTCCAGCCGCTGGTCATGGGCAGGGCAGTGTCCCTCCACCCGCTCGCCGTCATCCTGGCCGTCACCGGCGGCACTCTCGCCGCCGGCATTGCCGGAGCCCTGTTCTCCGTCCCGCTGCTGGCGATCCTCAACACGATGGTCCGCTACATTGCCGCCCGCGGCTGGGAAGACGATCCGGCCATGGACGAAGACGGGGGCGAGGATGAGGACGACGCCGGGACCGACGACAGTCCCGGCGCGGAGGAATCGCCGACGGCAGGGGAAGGGAAGCGCCCATGACCGATCTGGCCAACCTGCCTGTCACCCTGGACGATATCCGGGCGGCAGCGAAACTCCTCGACGGCGTCATAGCCCACACACCCATCGAGATGTCCCGGGCGCTGGCCCGCGAGACCGGGTCCCCGGTCTACCTCAAGTGTGAAAATCTGCAGCGGGCCGGTTCCTTCAAGGTCCGCGGAGCCTACGTCCGCATGGCCAAGCTGTCACCCGCAGACAAGGCCCGCGGGGTAGTGGCGGCCTCCGCCGGGAACCACGCCCAGGGTGTGGCCGTGGCGGCGGCACGGCTGGGCATCGCCGCCCGGATCTACATGCCGCTGGGCGTTGCGCTGCCCAAGCTGGCCGCCACCCGGGGCCACGGAGCGGAGGTCATCCTGCACGGCCACAGCGTCGATGACGCCCTGGCCGAAGCCCAGGCATACGCCGACCAGACGGGTGCGGTGTTTGTGCATCCATTCGACAACGTGGACGTCGTGGCCGGGCAGGGGACCATCGGACTGGAGCTGCTGGACCAGATCCCCGACCTGGACACCGTGCTGATGGGAGTGGGCGGCGGCGGACTGCTGGCCGGCGTCGCCGTTGCACTGAAGTCCCGCGCCCGGGAACTTGGCCGGGACATCCGGATCATCGGCGTCCAGGCCGAAAATGCGGCGTCCTACCCGCCGTCGCTCGCTGCTGATGCCCTGGTGCCGCTGACGCGGGTCACCACCATCGCGGACGGCATCGCCGTCGGGCGGCCGGGGCAGCTGCCGTTCTCCATCATCCGGGAGCTTGTGGACGATGTGGTGACCGTCAGCGAGGACTCCCTGGCCCGGGCACTCATATTCCTTCTCGAGCGCGCCAAAATGGTCGTGGAACCGGCAGGCGCCGTGGGAGTGGCCGCCCTGATGGACGGGAAGATTGAAAGTCCCGGGACGACCGCTGTGATCCTCTCCGGCGGCAACATCGATCCGATGCTGATGCTGAAGGTGATCCAGCGGGGACTGGCCGCCGCGGGCCGCTACCTGGTGGTCCGCATCCTCCTCGATGACCGGCCCGGATCACTGGCGACCATCTCGCGGATCATTGCGGAATCGGATGCCAACGTCACGGGTGTGGACCACACCAGGGTTGGAGGATCCATCAGCATGGGAGACGTTGCCATCAGCATCAACATGGAAACCAAGGGCCACGAACACTGCGAACTGGTCCTGAAGAATCTGCGGGCAGAAGGTTTCCAGCCCGTCGTGCTGCCGGGTTAAGCGCATGTTCGCCAACCGTGCCCGCACCGCCCTTACCGGGTCGCTCCTGTTCGCGGCCGTCCTGTGGGCGGTCTACCTATTCACGCCGGCCTTCTCGCCGGTCCTCTTTCCGCTGCTGGGAATTCTTCCGCGGCAGATGGAAGGGCTCGACGGCGTGGTCTTCGCCCCGCTGCTGCACGCCGGGGCGGCCCATCTGATCGGCAACACGCTGCCCTTGATCGTCTTTTCGTTCCTCACCCTGCTGGAGGGTGTCCGGCGGTTCGTGTCGGTACTGGCGATTTCCTGGCTGTGCTCCGGCATCGGAGTGTGGCTGTTCGGCAGCGGACTCACGGTGGGGGTCTCCGGCGTCGTCTTCGGCTTGTTTGCCTACCTGATGGTCCGGGGATTCTATAACCGCGATATTTTCCAGATCCTGCTCAGCGGAGTGCTGTTCCTGATTTACGGATCAATCCTGTGGGGACTTTTCCCCACCACGCTGGGCGTCTCCTGGCAGGCGCACCTGTTCGGGGCGGCAGGCGGGGTGCTGGCCGCCGTCGTACTGCGGCGCGGGCGCCGGCCGGCAACACAAAGGCGGGCCCTCCCGTAGGAAAGCCCGCCTCCGGCGGTTCAGTGGAAGAACCTAGCCGACGTACGGCTTGGCGGAGATGATTTCCACGGAGATGCTCTTGCCGTTCGGCGCGGTGTACGTGGTGCTGTCCCCGGCCTTGAGGCCCTGGATGGACGCACCCAGCGGAGACTTCTCGCTGTAGACGACGATGTCGCCGTCGCCTGCAATCTCCCGGCTGCCCAGCAGGAAGGTTTCCACGTCGCCTGCAACGCGGGCTTCCACCAGCATGCCCGGCTCCACGACGCCGTCGTCCGCCGGAGATTCACCAACATGTGCGGTCTCAAGAAGCTGCGTCAGCTGCCGGATCCGGGCCTCAGCCTTGCCCTGTTCCTCTTTGGCTGCGTGGTAGCCGCCGTTTTCCTTGAGGTCGCCCTCGGACCGTGCCTGCTCGATACGGGCAACAATTTCCGTCCGGCCGGGACCGGACAGGTGCTCGAGTTCCGCCTTCAGGCGGTCGTAAGACTCCTGCGTGAGCCAGGCGACAGATGCGCTGTTGGTTGACACGGGTATCTCCTTAGATAAACGTCCGGGCCATCGGATGGTCCGGCATGGCTGAATGCCGCCGGCCGGATCGGCCTGACAAGCAAAGACCCCGCCGGGCGGAGCCGTTCGGCTTTGGAATGTGTACCAAAGACCAGCCGGACACCTGGGCGGGGCATGTCGTGCTAACCATACTAGTTTGCGTGCGGGCTTAACCCAATATGGCGCGCCCAGACGTCACGGCGCCTAGTCCCCGTCCACCACCCAGCAGCTGTAGACGCCGCCGGTGACCGCCGGGGAATCGGTGCGGAGTTCAAGGTGCTGGCTGCTGCTGTCCGGCGCGTCCGGTCCCAGTACCACCGTCTTCCAGCCGACGACGGCGTAACTTTCGTTGAGTGCCTGCACCGCGCAGGCAGCAGTGCTGCCGGCGGACTTGTCGACCTTGAAATCAACAATGACCCGGTCCTCGGCAGGGAAGCTGAAGCCCACGTCCTTGGAGGTTACCGTTCCGGTGGAGGAGGGGACGTTCATCCACGCTGCTGCCCCTACCGCGGCAATGACCGCGGCGGCCGCTGCAATGACGCGGGTACGCCGGGTGAGGCGCCGCTTTGGGGCGCCGTAGCGATTGGCTAATCTGGACTCGGACGTGGAAACGTCCGGCTGCTGGGGTGCCGACGTCTCGGGCTGACCTTCCGAAGTACTCACGGCCCCATTTTAGCTGGTCGATTTCCACGCCATATTCCGCTTAGCTCAGGAGTTGCCTTGTCTGCCCGTGAAAGCGCCGAAATCCGGCCCACCGCTCCACTGCGCCTGCTCGCAGTACATGCCCACCCCGATGACGAGGCCAGCAAGGGTGCGGCCATGATGGCCTCCTACGCCGCCGCGGGCATCGACGTGATGGTGGCTACCTGCACCGGTGGGGAACGCGGTTCCATCCTGAACCCCGGTGCCGAAGGCGATCCCGCCGGCAAACGGGACCTGGCCGGACTGCGCCGCCGGGAAATGGCTGCCGCGCAGGCTGCCCTGGGTGTTCAGCACCGCTGGCTGGGCTTTGCCGATTCCGGGCTGCCCGAAGGTGATCCGCTGCCGGACCTGCCCTTCGGCTGCTTCGCCCTGCAGCCGCTGGAACGTGCCGCCGCGCCGCTGGTGAAGCTGGTCCGGGAGTTCCGTCCGCACGTCATCATCAGCTACGACGAAAACGGCGGCTACCCGCACCCCGACCACATCATGGCGCACAAGGTTGCCGTGGAGGCCTTCACGGCTGCCGGGGACCCAGCGCGCTACCCGGGGACCGGCCCGGCGTGGGAGCCGCTGAAGCTCTACTATGACCGTGCCTTCAACCCCGAGCGGTTCCGTGCCCTGCACTTTGCCCTCGAGGAAGCGGGCCTGCAGTCCCCGTACGCCGAGCGCATCGCGGCCTGGCAGGAAACCGACACGGAGGGGCACCAGCCGCCGGCTCCCACACACGCCACCACTACACAGATCGAGTGCGGGGACTTCTTCGAGGTCCGTGACGAGGCCCTGCGCAGCCACCGCACCCAGGTGGATCCCGAAGGATTCTTCTTCGCTGTGAGCCCGGAGATGCAGCGCAAGGTCTGGCCCTGGGAGGACTACTCCCTGATCGAGTCCCGCGTGGAAACCGAACTGCCTGAAACTGATCTGTTCGCTGGCATACGATAGACCTCGGGAACGTAGGTTCCGCCGCAGTATTGGCTAAAAGAGAGATATACCGTGAACTTCCTGTACAGCCTGGCTACGGCCGTTACCCCGGCACCCGAGGAGACCCTTGCGCCGGGGGTCGACCCCAGCGATGTCACACCCGGCACGCTCGGGTTCCTCTTCACCCTC
The DNA here is from genome assembly GCF_030373105.1 of Arthrobacter sp. zg-Y877. Classification (NCBI taxonomy): domain Bacteria; kingdom Bacillati; phylum Actinomycetota; class Actinomycetes; order Micrococcales; family Micrococcaceae; genus Arthrobacter; species Arthrobacter sp. zg-Y877. The sequence goes on along the minus strand of NZ_JAUCPU010000003.1, from coordinate 291,811 downwards.
TTTATGGTGATCGCGATCATTTTCCTGATCCGCGATATGACCAAGCGCATCCGCCGGGTGCGTTACCGCGAGCAGCTGGTCACCGAGAAGCTGGAACGCGAAGCTGCCGCCGTCCCCGACGCCGCCGGACCCGTGCCCGCCAAGAGCACCCCCAGTGCTCCTGAGGACCGGGACACCACCTGGGACCACCTGAAGTAGCAGGCACACCATGGCTGAAAGACTGAGGAACCAGGCATCGGCCTACCTCCGCCAGCATGCGGACAACCCGGTTGACTGGTGGCCCTTCGGCGAAGAAGCCTTCGCCGAAGCCCGCCGCCGAAATGTCCCAGTCTTTATTTCCGTGGGCTACGCGGCCTGTCACTGGTGCCATGTGATGGCCCACGAATCCTTCGAGGATGCCGCCACAGCGCAGTACCTGAACGAGTTCTTCGTCTCGGTGAAGGTGGACCGCGAGGAACGCCCGGACGTCGACGCCGTGTATATGGCAGCCACCCAGGCACTCACCGGCCAGGGCGGCTGGCCGATGAGCGTGTTCACCCTCCCTGATGGGCGCACCTTCTACGCCGGCACGTATTTCCCGCCCCGGCAGCTGCAGGGCATGCCGTCCTTCCGGCAGGTGCTGGAGGCGGTTTCCTCCGCCTGGCGGGACCGCCCGGAGGAAGTCGAGGCCAGCGCGGCCCAGATCGCCGCGCACCTGGCATCGGCCCAGGCCGGCAACCGCCGGCTGGTCGGTACCCTGGAGCTTGCCCCCGGCGGGTCCGGCCCGCTCTCCGGTGACGTGCTTGCCACAGCGGTGGAGACCGTCGCCGAGCAGGAGGATCCCCGTTTCGGCGGACTCGGAGGTGCTCCGAAGTTCCCGCCGTCGCCCCTGCTGCGGTTCCTCCTCGAGTACGGTTCCACCGGGCGGCCCGCAGCCGGCACCGCTGCCGCCGTCGCCGACCGCACCCTGGAAACCATGGCCCGCAGCGGGCTGTACGACCAGCTCGAAGGGGGCTTCGCCCGGTACACGGTGGACCGCGCCTGGGCTGTTCCGCACTTTGAAAAAATGCTTTACGACAACGCCCAGCTGCTGCGCCTCTACGCCCACTGGAGCCGCTCGGCACCCACCGGAGATCAGCGGAACCTGGCACTGCAGGTCAGTACCGATACTGCGGCCTGGCTTGCCAAACGGCTGCGCGTGGACGGGGGAGGGTTCGCCTCCTCGCTCGATGCCGACACCCTTGTGGACGGGCAGCGGCGGGAGGGTGCCACCTATGTGTGGACCTCCGATGAGCTGCGCTCCGTGCTGGCCGGCGCCGGTCCGGATACAGATGCCATCCTGGCCCTGCTTGACCTTGACACCGGCCGGATGGAGGACGGCGCCTCAACCCTGCACTTTGGGCGCAGCCTCGCGCCGGAGGAGGACCAGCTGTGGCAGCGTTACCGGCCCGACCTGCTGGCGGCCCGGGACCGGCGGCCCCAGCCGGACCGGGATGACAAGGTCGTCGCGGGTTGGAACGGGCTGGCCATAGCGGGCCTGGCCGATGCTGCCGTGGCCCTGGCGGACGCAGGCTCCGTTCAGGATGCCGGGCTGCTGGACCTGGCGCGGGAGGCCGCGGGCTACCTGCTCCGCGTCCATTACCGGGACGGCATTCTGGCCCGGGTGTCCCACAACGGCAGGGCCTCGGGCATCGAGGGCCTGCTGGAAGACTATGCGGGCACTGCGGAGGGCCTTTTTGCGCTTTTCGCGGCCACGGGCGAGGAAGAGTGGTACCTGGCCGCCGAGGAGCTGGTCCTGGCTGCAGAGCAGCGGTTCATTTCCGAAGGGACCCTGCAGGACACCGCTGTACGCACGGACCAGCTGGCCGCTGCGCAGGGATCACTTTCCGCCGCCGATCCCATGGACGGCCCCACACCCAGCGGAGCCGCCTTGTTTGCCGGGGTGCTGGTCACCTACGCGGCGTATTCGGGTTCCTCCCGGCACCGTGCCCTCGCCGAAGCGCTGCTGTCCCATGTGCAGCTGGTGGCGGCACGTGCGCCCCGGGCCGGCGGCTGGGCCATGTCCGTCCTGACGCAGGCATTGGAAGGTCCGCTGGAACTGGCCGTGACCGGCAACGATCCCGTCTTGGTGGAGCAGCTGCTGCGGGCAGGCAGGAGCGCGGGTGGGCCCGGCGTCGTCGTCGCCCGCCGACCGGGCACGCAGACGCAGGTTCCGCTGCTGCGTGGCCGGACCGCTCCGGACGGCGGCGCCCTGGCCTACCTGTGCCGGGGCATGGTCTGCAGCCGCCCGGCCGCGGATCCCCAGGAGCTGGTGGAGCAGTTCCGCGGACTGCGGTCCTAGCCGGCCACTGAGCGGACAGCCAGCATGATCGCCGCGTAGTGCGCGGCGAATCCGGCCAGCGTCAGGGCATGGAAGATCTCATGGAAACCGAACCAGTCCACGGACGGATTGGGTTTCTTCATGGCGTACATCACGGCACCGGCGATGTACGCCACGCCGCCTACGCAGATAAGGATTGCCGCCGTTGGGTTGGTGCCGTAGAAATCCGGAATGTAGAACAGGGAAGCGCAGCCCAGGGCGATATAGACGGGGGTGTAGAGCCAGCGGGGCGCGTGCAGCCAGAGCAGCCGGAAGGCGACCCCGACGAGGGCGCCGGACCAGATGATCCACAGCAGCGTCGAGGCGCTGTCCCGGGGGAGCAGGGACCAGGCAAGCGGGGTATAGGAACCGGCTATCACCAGCATGATGTTGGTGTGGTCCAGGCGCTTAAGCACCCGTTTGACCTTGGGGGACCAGTTGCCGCGGTGATAGACGGCGCTGGTGCCGAACAACAGCACACCGGTGAAGGCGTAGATGGCCGAGGCAATCCGGGTGCCGGTGGTCGGGGCCACGGACACGAGGATGATCCCGGCCGCGAGGGCCAGGGGAGTGGCGCCGGCATGCAGCCAGCCACGCAGGCGCGGCTTGACTTCGAGTTCTTCGGCAATGGCTTCAACGGCGTTTTCAAGGGGGCCGGGCGCGGTCCGGGACTCCGGATCATGCTGGGCGGGAACACCTGTTGGGCGGGCGGAAAATGGTGACGAATCCATAACGGAATTCTAACTTACGATCGGGTAACTTAGAGCGAGGCGGGTCGTTGCCCCCGCCGGTCGGCGCAGCGGCAAGCCGGGCTAGCGGTAGCCTAGGAGAAGATTTTTCTACTTTGGGCAGAGCCGGAGCCTGCGGAACGTTCAGTTGCGTCTGTCCCGGACCCCAGGCACGTGAGGCAAACAATGAAATTCCCCGGTGTTGTCTACGCCTACTACGAGCGTAAGCTGCGGCGGTCCCTGATTGGAGACCGCATCCCCGAACACATCGGGGTAATGGTGGATGGAAACCGGCGGTGGGCCAAACTCGCCGGTGCGCCCACCAGCGACGGGCACCAGGCCGGAGCGGACAAGATCCTGGAGTTCCTGGGCTGGTGCCAGGAACTCGGTGTGCGGATGGTGACCCTCTACATGCTCTCCACTGACAACCTGAACCGTGACGCGGACGAGCTGGAACCGCTGCTGGACATTATCGGCAACACCCTGGACCGCCTGGGCGAAGAGGGCAACCTGCGGGTCCAGCCGGTGGGGGCCCTGGAGATCCTTCCGTCACGGCTGGCCAAGCAGCTCACTGAGCTCGGCGACAGCACCGGCGACGCCGACGGGCTGCATGTAAACGTGGCCATCGGCTACGGCGGGCGGCGGGAAATTGTCGACGCCGTCAAGGAACTCCTGCGGGACGCTGAGGCCGAGGGCAAGTCAATCGCGGAAGTAACCGAGGAAATCTCCGACACCAAAATTTCCGAATACCTTTACACCCGCGGCCAGCCGGACCCGGAACTGGTCATCAGGACCTCCGGCGAGCAGCGTCTCTCCGGCTTCCTGATGTGGCAGAGCGCCTACAGCGAGTTCTATTTCTGCGAAGCACTGTGGCCGGATTTCCGGCGGGTGGACTTCCTGCGGGCCCTGCGTGACTACGCCAACAGGCAGCGGCGCTTCGGTTCCTGAACCGCCTTCCCTGTGCGGCCGCCGACGGCCGTGTCCTGCTGCGGAACACCGGGCCGCGGGCGTACTTTGGTGCTATCGGTCAGCTTAGGTGCCGGCCGAACTGTGTTTCATCCAGCGACCGGGGCCTTGGGGCGCCCCTGACGGGAGTTCCACGTGGCAGCTGAACAGCAGGAAAATGCAGCGGAATCCGGGCGGTCCAGCTTTGTGCTGGACACTTCGGTGCTTTTGTCCGATCCCCGGGCGATACTCCGGTTTGCCGAACACGAGGTGATTCTTCCCCTGGTGGTGATTACCGAACTAGAGCGCAAGCGGCAGGATCCCGAGCTGGGCTATTTCGCACGGAATGCCCTACGCCTGCTGGATGACCTGCGCGTCCAGCACGGCGGCCTCGGAGCGGCCATTCCCCTGGGGGACAACGGCGGCACACTGCGGGTGGAGCTGAACCACATCTCCACGGACGTCCTGCCCGCCGGTATCCGGGGAAGCGACAATGACAGCCGGATCCTGGCCGTCGCCAAGAGCCTGGCCGACGGCGGCCGGAACGTCACCGTGGTGTCCAAGGACCTGCCCATGCGGGTGAAGGCCTCGGCGATGGGGCTGGCCGCGGATGAATACCGCAACGAACTGGTCCGGGATTCGGGCTGGACCGGAGTGGCCGAACTGGACATCTCCGACGCGGACATGGCGCTGCTCTACGACCACCAGGCGCTGTTGATCCCCGAAGCCGCGGAACTCCCCGTCAACACGGGTGCGGTACTGATGGCCGGGCGTGCTTCCGCCCTCGGCCGGGTGGGCGCCGATAAGCGGCTGCGGCTGGTGCGCGGGGACCGGGACGTCTTTGGGCTGCACGGACGCTCGGCCGAACAGCGGCTGGCCATCGACCTGCTGATGGACCGCGAGGTGGGGATAGTCTCGCTGGGCGGACGGGCCGGTACCGGAAAGTCCGCGCTGGCACTGTGTGCCGGGCTGGAAGCGGTACTCGAACGCCGGGAACACCGCAAGGTCATGGTGTTCCGGCCGCTCTACGCCGTGGGCGGGCAGGAACTCGGCTACCTCCCCGGCACCGAGGCCGAAAAAATGGGGCCCTGGGGGCAGGCGGTCTTCGACACCCTGGAGGCGCTCGTCTCACCGGAGGTGGTGGAAGAGGTCCTGGACCGCGGCATGCTCGAGGTGCTGCCCCTGACGCACATCAGGGGACGCTCCCTCCACGACGCGTTCGTGATCGTGGACGAGGCGCAGTCGCTGGAGAAGAACGTCCTGCTCACCGTCCTGTCCCGGATTGGACAGAATTCCAAGGTGGTCCTGACCCACGACGTCGCCCAGCGCGACAACCTGCGGGTGGGCCGGCACGACGGCGTTGCTGCCGTGGTCGAGACGCTCAAGGGCCATCCGTTGTTCGGGCACGTGACGTTGACCCGCTCCGAGCGTTCGCCCATCGCGGCACTCGTGACGGAACTCCTGGAGGAAGGGCAGATCGGCTAGCTTGTCCACAGCGCCTGGCCGGTGTTCCGCGGAGGGCTCCCGGGGTCGGTACGGTGGGCCCCATGGTGGAGATCCTGGCGGGTTACTACGGTGCGGGTGCGGCCGGAACGGCGGGTGCTTCCGTCGCCGCGGTCCTGCTGGGTGCGGCCCTAGCCTGGTTCGCGGCTGTGGGCCTCCGGCTGGCCGTGATCGATATCCGCACCCGGCGGCTGCCCAACGGGCTGGTCCTGCCCTCCTATCCGGTTGCGGGGGTGCTGCTGGCCGGTGCCGCGCTCGCCGCCGGGGAACCGGACCGGATTGCCGCCATGCTGCTGGGAGCGGCAGGGCTGTGGGCCGGGTTCTTCGCGCTGAGGCTGGCGAGTCCTGCGGGCCTGGGCTTCGGGGACGTGAAGCTTGCCGGACTGCTGGGCCTCTATCTGGGTTTTCTCGGCGCCGGCCACGTCCTGGCCGGGATGGTGGCGGCGTTTGTTTTCGGCGGCATCTGCGGGGTGGTGCTGATCCTCACCGGCCGCGGCACGGCGTCCTCGACGGTGGCCTTTGGCCCGTTCCTGCTCCTGGGATCCGCCGTGGCCATGCTGGTCCCTGCCCTACAGTAGGAGGATGCCTACCCCAGATTTTGTCCTGTCCCTGCGCGAACGGATAGGGCACGATCCGCTCTGGCTGCCCGGCGTCACGGCCGTGGTGTTTAACGCAGCGGAGCAGGTCCTGCTGGGCCGGCGGGCGGATAACGGACGGTGGGCGCTGATCACCGGCATGCTCGAACCGGGGGAGGAAGCCGGGCCGGGTGCCCTGCGTGAGGTGGAAGAAGAAACCGGCGTCCACGCGGAGCTTGAACACCTCATCCATGTGGGCGCGCACGGTCCGGTGACCTTTCCGAACGGCGACGTGTGCTCCTTCCTGAACCTCGCCTTCAGCTGCCGGTATCTCTCCGGGTCCGCGCGGGTGAACGACGACGAATCCACCGAGGTGGGCTGGTACGCCCTGGATGACCTGCCGCCGCTGAGCGACCGGCACCGCATGCTGATTGACCTGGCCCGCACGGCGAACGGTGTTCCCGTCTTCGAGCGCTGAGCCATTGACAACCCAAACAGGAAAGGGCCGCCCCGCAGCAGCGGGACGGCCCTTTCGCCGGTTAATGCAAAACGAATCCGCTACTTCTCCCGGTAGGGGTTCTCCGGAGCCTGCAGCGGAGCCTCTGAGGCTTCCGCACGGCCGCCTTCCGCAGGAGTGCCTGACGGGGAGGTAGCCTCCCGGCCGGTCCCCTTCAGTGCGGCGAGACGTTCTGCTTCCAGCCGGTCCGCCTCGGGGCCGCCCACTGCTTCGCCCCGGGCCACCATGCCGGCCACATCGGACAGCGGGATTTCCTTCAGGAAGAACGCAAGGACCAATGCGATGACGAGGAACGGGATCAGGTACCAGAAGACCGGGGCAAGCGAATCGGCGTAGGCCGTGACGATGCCCTCCCGCAGCGGCTCGGGAAGGGTGTCGAGCACCGACGGCTGCAGGGTGGCAGTCGCCTCGCCTGCCGCACCGGCGTCGAGCCCGGCCCCTGCGAAGGTCGCCTCCAGGTTGTCCGAGAGCCGGGACGTGAACATCGCACCGAAGATGGCGACACCCAGGGAGGCGCCAACCTCGCGGAAGTAGTTGTTGCTGGAGGTGGCCGTGCCGATCTGGTCCACGGGCACCGAGTTCTGCACCACGAGCACCACCACCTGCATGATGTAGCCCAGGCCGGCGCCGAACACGAACAGCTGTGCGCAGATGACCCAGACCGGAGTGTCGGCGGAGAGGGTGGTCATCCACAGCATGGCGAGGATCACCAGCGCGGCACCCATAATCGGGTACTTCTTGTAGGTCCCGTGCTTGGTGATGGCGAGGCCGGAGTAGATCGAGGTGCCCATCATGCCGACCATCATCGGCAGCATCAGCAGGCCGGAGACGGCTGCGGAGGTACCGGTGGACATCTGCAGGAAGGTGGGGACGAATGCCAGTGCGGCGAACATCCCCATGCCCAGGGTGAAGCCGATGGCCGTGCTGTTGACGAAGATCGGATTCCGGAACAGGCTCAGTGGAATGATCGGATCCTCGACCCGGCGCTCGATCATCACGAAGATGAGGGCCGCCGCAAGCATTCCCGCACCGAACGCGAGCGTCATCGGGTCGGTCCAGCCGTAGTCGTCGCGTCCGCCGAAGTCGGTGAAGAAGATCAGGCAGGTGGTGGCGATGGACAGGAACACCACGCCGCCGATATCGATGCGCTTCTGTGCCTTCTTGGTCGGCAGGGTCAGGGTGAAGAAGGCAATGAGGAAGGCGATGATGCCGATGGGGATGTTGATGTAGAACGCCCACTGCCAGGTCATGTGGTCTACGAAGAAGCCGCCCAGCAGGGGGCCGGCAACGGCGGACAGTCCGAAGATGCCGCCCAGCGGGCCGAGGTATTTGCCGCGCTGGTTAGCCGGCACAATGTCGGCGATGATGGCCTGCGAGAGGATCATCAGGCCGCCGCCGCCCAGGCCCTGGATGGCGCGGAAGACCACGAATGCCCAGAAGTCGGTGGCGAAGGCGCAGCCCACGGATGCCGCCGTGAAGAGGGCAATCGCGAACAGGAACAGGTTGCGGCGCCCCAGCACATCGCCGAATTTGCCGTAGATGGGCATCACGATGGTGGTTGCGAGCAGGTAGGCGGTGGTGATCCAGGTCTGGTGCTCGACGCCGCCGAGTTCCCCGACGATGGTGGGCATCGCCGTCGAGACAATGGTCTGGTCGAGGCTCGAAAGCAGCATTCCGGCGATCAGGGCGGAAAAGATGATCCAGATGCGTTTCTGGGTCAGCAGAAGCGGCCCGGAAACAGGTTCAGCGGTGGTGGTCATTCGGTGTCCTTGGCGGTATCGACAGAGCCGGTAGTGGCAGGGGAAGTGGATGCTGGGCGGGGATCCGCCGGTTCGATGGGGAGCAGTGACGCAGGCGAAAACACTTCGATCGCGGCATTGACCTCAATGACGAGCGTGCGGCGGTAGGAATCGGTATTTGCAGGATCGAAGAAGCGGAGTCCAGCGCGCTGGACCATGGCTCCGAAGACTGTGACTACGGCCCGGACCCGCGCATCATCGACAGGGAGGGATTCGCGGGTGGCCACGATCCGGGCAAAGGTTTCCTCTGCCTCCTGCGAGCCGTGCATGGCCTTGTGGATGAGCCGGGGCTCGGCGCCGACGGCTTTCTTCAACTGGGCCATCTCCGTTCGCGACATGGCCATGCGTTCAGTCATGCCGACGGCCAGATCCACGAAGTCCGCAACCAGGGTGGGGGAGAGCCCGTTCCCAGCGGCCCCGGGACCACCGGCTATGAAGCGCTGGACCAGGTCCTCGGGAAGATCGTCAGCCGGTGAACCCAGGATGGCGTCTTCCTTCGCGGGAAAGTAATTGAAGAACGTGCGGCGGGAAATGCCGACCCGCTCGCACAGTTGTTCAACGGTGAAACCGTTGACGCCGTGGGCCGCGGTCAGGGTCCGGGCATGGGCCGTGATGGCCGCCCGTGTGGCGGTGCGCTTGCGTTCCCGCAGGCCGCATTCGTCCCCTGGTGCACTGTTTATCACGGAGCAAAGTTTTGCACTCTGGTACATCAGAGTGCAAATTGTGCCCGGGGATGTGTCGGGCGCGCCGGACGCACGGGGCAGAGCAAAGGAGCGCCCGGATGTCCGGACGCTCCTTTGGCTGAAATGAACCGCCCCGGCTGTGGCTGATACCCGCCGGGGCCGGGGTACTAGGCCTGCGGCGGCTTCGTCATCGACAGGACGTCCAGTGCCTTGTCCAGCTGCTCCACGGTCAGCTCACCGCGTTCCAGATAGCCGAGATCCTCGACGGCCTGGCGGATGGTTTTGCCTTCCTTGACCGAGTACTTGGCGATCTTCGCCGCGTTTTCGTAGCCGATGAACTTGTTCAGCGGAGTCACGATGGACGGGGAGGCTTCGGCCAGGTAGCGGGCGCGCTCCACATTGGCTTCGATGCCGTCGATCATCTTGTCCGCCATCACGACGGAGGAATTGGCCAGGAGGCGGATGGACTCCAGCAGGTTCGCGGCGATCACCGGGATACCCACGTTGAGTTCGAAGTAGCCGAAGGTTCCGGCCCAGGCCACGGCGGCGTCGTTACCCACCACCTGGGCGGCAACCTGGAGGACGGCCTCGGAGATGACGGGGTTGACCTTGCCCGGCATGATCGAGGAGCCCGGCTGCAGATCGGGGATGGCAATCTCGCCCAGGCCCGTGTTGGGGCCGGAGCCCATCCAACGCAGGTCATTGGCGATCTTGGAGAAGGAGACGGCGATGGTGCGGAGCATGCCGGAAACCTCGACCAGCGCATCGCGGTTGGCCTGGGCCTCGAAGTGGTCGCGGGCCTCGGTCAGCGGCAGCCCGGTGTCGGCCGCCAGCAGCTCGATCACGCGCTGCGGGAAGCCAGCAGGGGTGTTGATGCCGGTGCCGACGGCGGTGCCGCCCAGCGGAACCTCTGCCACGCGGGGGAGCGAGGCGTTGACCCGCTCGATGCCGTAGCGGACCTGGGCAGCGTAGCCGCCGAATTCCTGGCCGAGCGTGACCGGGGTGGCATCCATCAGGTGGGTACGGCCGGACTTGACGACGTCCTTGAACTCCTCGGCCTTGCGCTCCAGGGACTCGGCAAGGTGTTCCAGGGCGGGGATCAGCTTGTTGATCAGTGCGGACGTGGCTGCAACGTGAACCGACGTCGGAAAGACGTCATTGGAGGACTGCGAAGCGTTGACGTGGTCGTTGGGGTGGACAGTTGTCTCGCTGCCGGCGTCCTTCAGTGCCCGGGTGGCCAGCTCGGCCAGGACCTCGTTGGTGTTCATATTCGAGGAGGTGCCGGAACCGGTCTGGAAAATATCGATCGGGAACTGGTCGTTGTACGTGCCGCCGGCCACGGCATCGGCCGCTTTTTCAATGGCCCGGGCGCGCTCTTCGTCGAGCACCCCCAGTTCGGCGTTGGCGGTCGCTGCGGCCTTCTTGATCCGGGCGAGCGCTTCGATGTGCGAGGGTTCCAGCGTGGTGCCGGAAATGGGGAAGTTCTCGACCGCGCGCTGTGTCTGGGCGCGGTAGAGTGCGGAGGCCGGAACGCGGACCTCACCCATGGTGTCGTGTTCGATGCGGTATTCGGGGGTGTCAGAAGTCATGCTCCCCAGCCTAATCTCCGAACGCGCCGCAGTGATAACCGCTACTTGGGCAGTGTCGTACGCAGGACGGCGGGGTGTTCCAGGGCGCCGAAACCGGAGACGAGTTCGGCGCTGCCTTCCGCCAGCCGGTAGGACAGCCCAATCACGGCAACCCGTCCCTCGTCGACGGCGGCCGCGATGAGCCTGGAGCTGTCCACCAGACGTTCGGCGGTCTGCTTCGTATGCTCCACCACCATGTCATTGACCTCGTGCAGGTCCTTGCGCTGTGCCGCGAGCACGGAAGGGGTGATCCGTTCGACCAGGGAGCGGACATACCCGCTGGGCATCTCGCCGGTGTCGACGGTTTCCTTCGCGGCAGTGACGGCGCCGCAGTTGTCATGTCCCAGCACCGCAATCAGGGGTACACCCAGTGTGCCCACGCTGTATTCCAGCGAACCAAGGACGGCATCGTCGATCACCTGGCCCGCGGTGCGGACGACGAATGCGTCGCCGAGGCCGAGGTCAAAAATGATCTCAGCGGCAAGACGGGAATCCGAGCAGCCGAAGATGACGGCGAACGGGTTCTGTCCTTCCACCAGGGAGCTGCGCCGCGGCGCGTCCTGATTCGGGTGGCTCGCTGTGCCGGCAACGAAGCGTTCGTTGCCTTTACGCAGCCGCTGCCAGGCCTGGGCGGGAGTGATGGTCGTTTCAGTCTCTGTTTCCACGCTACCGAGGTTACTCCTGTGGTGCGGCCGGATGCGGGCGGAAGGTCAGTTGCCGCGCAGGTCCTGGACCGCGTGTTCGGCCAGGACATCGAATTCAGCCAGATCGGCGGAGCCGGACAGCAGGAGGGTCTGCCCCTCGATCTCGGTGACCAGCGTTGCCTCGCCGTTGGAGGAATCACGCAGCTCCCACGTCACTCCGCCGGACTGGCGTTCCCCGGAGACGGTCGAGTCACCGGTGTGCTGGAAGATCCAGGTGGGATTCGCGGCGTTGGTCTGCGTCAGTGAGATGAATTCCGTCTCCGGGGTGAGATATCCCACCTCCCAGTTCGGGACGCCGTCGTTGGTCCCCGCGTTCCAGCGGGCGTAGTTCGCGGTCCAGCCGTCCGGCAGCTCCAGGGCCAGCGGGACGTATCCGGCATCACCGGCGGCCTGGTTGGCGGCCGCAGCGACATCGACGTCGCGCGCCTGCATCTTGGGGGCCGGGTTGAGCAGCACCGGCACCAGGCACAGTGCCAGTGTGAGGCCAGTGGCGATCAGCATGCCCATCACCGTGGCATTGGCCCGCTTTGCCTGCTTGGCGGTCAATACCGGCGTTACGGTGTCATCGGTCTGCTGGGGGTCGGGGTGCGTTTCGCTCACCCCTCCATAATCTCTTATGCGGGCGCGATGTCCTACTCGGTACAGCCACTGTCAGTGAAATCCCCGCGCAGGGTGGTGACGGGAGGCACTCAGACTATGATCGGACAAAAGGACATCCGCTCCCTGGCGGGTGTCCGTTTACATCGAAATTTCGAAGATGAGGTTTGACGTGTCCAAAGGTGCCCAGTACTCCACACTTTCCCCCGCATTGGCAGTCGGGGATTCCGAGCCGGACCGGAACCTGGCCCTTGAGCTCGTCCGGGTCACCGAGGCAGCAGCCATCGCCGGCGGCCACTGGGTGGGCTTCGGCGACAAGAACGCCGCCGACGGCGCCGCCGTGGACGCGATGCGTTCACTCATTTCCACTGTCCACTTCAACGGCGTCGTCGTCATCGGCGAAGGCGAAAAAGACGAAGCGCCGATGCTCTACAACGGCGAACACGTGGGTGACGGCACCGGAGCACTGTGCGACGTCGCCGTGGACCCGATCGACGGAACCCGCCTGACCGCGCTGGGCATCAACAACGCCCTCGCCGTTCTTGCGGTGGCGGAGCGCGGCACCATGTTTGACCCCTCGGCCGTGTTCTACATGGAGAAGCTGGTCACCGGTCCCGAAGCCGCCGACATGGTGGACCTCCGCCTGCCGGTGAAGCAGAACCTGCACCTGATCGCCAAGGCCAAGGGCAAGAAGATCAACCAGCTCAACGTGATGGTCCTGGAACGCGACCGCCACAAGCCCCTCGTCCAGGAAATCCGCGATGCCGGCGCACGCACCCGGATGCTGATGGACGGCGACGTCGCCGGCGGCATCGCGGCGGCACGTGAAGGCACCGACGTCGATGCGCTGATGGGCATCGGTGGAACCCCGGAGGGCATCATTACCGCCTGTGCCGTCAAGACACTCGGCGGCGTCATCCAGGGCCGCTTGTGGCCGACGTCGGACGACGAGAAGCAGAAGGCGATCGACGCCGGCCACGACCTGGACCGCGTGATGTCCACCAATGACCTGGTCTGGAGCGACAACTGCTACTTCGCCGCCACGGGCATCACCGACGGCGACCTGCTGCGCGGCGTGCGTTACAAGAAGGACCGTGTGCTGACACAGTCGATCGTGATGCGCTCCAAGTCCGGCACCATCCGCGTGGTGGACGGCGAACACCAGGCGCACAAGTGGGAGTCCTACGCCCGCTCGATGTAAGGGGCAGCGGCTCTCCAGGAAAACCCGGTAAGGGAAACAGGCGGCCGGATATCCGGCCGCCTGTTTCCCTGTCACGCGCTTTTTTCGGGTGCGGCGGGGGAGCCAAGTAGGCTGGAAGGCATGACTCTGCGCGTTACCCCCTGCTCCGATGCCGCTTCCTGGAACGAAACCGTTAACCGCTTCCGCGGACATCCGCAGCAGTTGTGGGGCTGGGGCCAGACCAAAGCCCAGCACGGGTGGAGCGTTGACCGTGTGCTGGTGAGTGACGACTCAGGCACCGTCCTCGGCTCCGCACAGGTCCTGCTGCGGGCCCTGCCCTTCCCGTTCCGTGCCCTGGCCTACATTCCCCGCGGACCCCAGGGGGAACCCGGGCGTGAACTGGACGTCCTGGACGCCGTCGGCAGCTATGTAAAGAGCACGCATTCCGCGGTGGCCCTGTCCATCGAACCGGACTGGGACGCCGACGGGAAGCTCGTGGCGGGACTGCCCGGACTCGGCTTCCGCCGCAGCGAGAACACCATCCTCATCGGCCGGACGCTGATCCTGGACCTGCAGCGCAGCCTCGAGGACCTTTCCGGCGACATGAGCAAAAAACACCGCCAGTACATCCGGAAGTCCGGACGCGAAGACCTGACCTACCGGCGCGTGACGCGCGCGGAAATCGCCAAGTGCCTGGCGGTGTACAAGCTCACTGCCCAGCGGGCGGACTTCGGCATCCACGAAGACGCCTATTACCTGGACATCTTCGACAACCTGGGTGAGGATTCGCCGGTCTACGCAGCCTTCAAGGGCGACGACGTGGTCGCGTTCCTCTGGCTTTCCACGAGCGGCTACACCGCTTTCGAGCTCTACGGGGGAATGACGGAGGAAGGCGAACGGCTGCGGGCCAACTACGCCCTGAAGTGGCACGCCATCTCCGACATGAAGGAGCGTGGAATCACCCGGTATGACTTCAACGGCCTGCTCAATGACGGGGTCTCGAAGTTCAAGATGGGCTGGGCGAAACACGAAGACCAACTGGCCGGCACCTGGGACAAGCCCCTGTCGCCGCTGTACCCGGTCTTTTCCACCGCACTGCCCGTGGCCAAGACGGGGATGCGGAAGGCCCGCGGGGTGCTTGGCGCCGTGAAGGGCCGGCTCGGCCGGTAGGGCCTAGGCCCCCAAATCCAGTCGGGGAGCATCCGGCTCCCGGTCCGGCGCCGTTCCGACGGTCACCGCAAAGGCGAGGGCGCCGTCGTCGTGCTGGGCGGAGTCGGCGGCGAGACGCGCCGTGACCGGGGCCTCGGCTGCCGGAACGAAGGCGCTCTGCCCGGCCTCCAGCGTGAGGCTGCCGGTGGGGGAGGCCAGGACGATGGTGCCCCGCACAGCGATAACAACGGCTGGACCGTTCTGCAGCACCGGCAGTTCGGTAGGGAGGGAATCCCCGGCACTGCCCGCGGGTCCCTGTGCCAGTTCGAGGCGCTGGAGCGCGAACTCCTCGAACGGCGGCCGGAACACCTGCTGTCCGGGACCGGTGGTGTCGGCGGACAGGTAGGGGACGCCCAGGGGGCGGAAATCGATGGTCTTCAGCAGTTCGGGCACGTCGACGTGCTTGGGTGTCAGACCGCCGCGCAGGACATTGTCGGACGCTGCCATGACTTCCACGCCCAGGCCGCTGAGATACGCGTGGACGTTCCCGGCCGGCAGGTATACGGCGTCGCCGGGCTGCAGCGAGACGCGGTTGAGCAGCAGGGAGAGCAGGACGCCGGGATCGCCCGGGTAGTAACCGTTCAACTCGGTCAGGGTGGCCATTTCCCGCCCGTATGTGCCCTCGGCGGACTCCGCCGCAGCTGCGCTCAACTCGACGGCCGCGCGCACGGCTTCCCCGTCGTTGATCAGTGCGCGGAACACGGACTGCAGCCTTTCGGGTGCGGGATGTCCGGAGGACAGCTCCGCCACGATCCATTCCAGCAGCTCGGGCACGTCCCGGCCGGAAGCGGAAACGGCAGCAGCGAGGGCGCGGAAAAGCCCCGCAGCCTCGTCCGGGCTGCGGAATCCGCAGAGCGCTTCGAACGGCGTCAACGCGAAGATCATCTCCGGCTTATGGTGCTCGTCCTTGTAATTGCGCTCCCGGGCGCCGCGGTCAATGCCGGCCGCCTCCTCGGCGGCATAACCGGCGCGGGCCTGCTCGGGCGTCGGATGGACCTGCAGCGACAGGGGAGCGCCGGCCGCCAGGATCTTCGCCAGGAACGGCAGCTCCGGGCCGAAGCGGGCCACGGCATCGGCACCGAGCATCCGCTCGGGGTCGGCGGCAATCAACTCATCAAGCGTGTCACTGCCCGCTACGGGGGGTACCAGCGCCGAAGGCGCCCCGGAGTGCGCGCCGATCCACAGCTCGGCCTCGGGTTCGCCGGAGGGTTCCCGGCCGAATAGCTCGGCCATCGCCGTGGTCGATCCCCAGGCGTAGGGGCGGAGGGTGTTCAGGAGCAGGTACACGGGCTTCTTTCGGGTGCTGGACGGACGATGTGTGGGAAGCAGGGGGAGGTCCGGATCTATCCCGGGCTGCACTCACCGTTGTTGTTCAGGATCGAGCCGAGGGTGGCGTCATCGCCGATTTCGGCAAGGTACTGCAGGTATTCCACCGTGATTTCCGCTTCCTCCTCCTGCGGCACCTCGGTCAGCGGAGTTCCGTCGGCAGCTTCGCCGTCGGTACCGGCATCCGGCGCGGCTTCCGCAGGGGCCGCCTCTTCCGCAGGGGCCGCTTCTTCCGGGGCGGCTTCTTCGGCCGGGGCCGGAACGGGATCCGGTTCGGCAGGCGCCGCTTCAGTGCCGGCCAGGAAATCCTGCACCCGGGCGTGGATCAGGTTGAAGTCCGGATACGTCACGAAGTTTTCCGCTGCCGAGCCGAAGTCCGGCGGGCCGATGGTCATCCGCTGCATCGTGAGGCCCTTTGCCTTGAGGGCCAGGTCCACGAAGCTGCCCAGCTGGTCCTGGGGCAGATCCGTTTCCACAATCTCTTCCCCGGCTGAGGCGATGGCCTGGAAGCGGGTGAGGAGGGTGGACGGGTCCATTTGGGCAATCATGGCCTGCTGGACGCACTGCTGCCGGGAGATCCGGTGGTAATCGGTGACGAATTCACGCGACCGCGCGTACCAAAGCGCGTGGTAGCCGTCGAGCGTCTGGGCGCCCGGTGGAATCCAGCCGTCCGGAGGATAGTGCCGGTTGGTGCCGGGAATCTCACCGGCAGTGATGGGCACCCAACCGCCGGAATTGATCTTGATTCCGCCCATGGCATCAATCAGGTGCGAGAAGCCTTCCATATCCACAATCACGTAGCCCTGCACCTCGAGGCCCAGGGTGCCGCTCACGGCGTCCATCATGGCCTCGGCGCCGGGATCGTCCGAGCCGGGGTAGAGATCCGCGTAGTTCTCCGTGACGGTCTGGTAGAGGCTGTTGATGATGCACTCGTCACCGCAGTCGTAGCCGGTGGGGTAGACATCGTTGAGCGGGGAATCGGCGGGGAACTGCGCGTTCTGGAAGTTGCGGGGAATGCTGAAGGTCACCGGCTGGCCGGTCTTGGCATCCACGCTGATCATGGAAATACTGTCCGGCCGCAGGCCTGTGCGGTCCTCGCCGGCATCGCCGCCCATCAGGAGGAAGTTGTAGCGGCCATCCACGGGATCAAGCGACGGTCCCGACGCGAAGATCGAGCCGAAGGTCTGGCGGCTGACGTTCAGCAGGTAGGCCCCGTAGGCGAGGCTGCCGCTGGTTCCGATCATCAGCAGCGCCAGGCAGACGGCGACGAGGGGACGTACGCCGCGCTCCAGCAGCGGCGGGCGGATGATGCGCAGGGTGTTCAGGAACAGCAGGGCCCACGCGACGGCCAGGACTGCCAGGACAACCATGATCAGGAACGAGGCCCATCCATGGGTCAGGACATCGATGACCAGGGCCCGGTTCGTCAGGGCCAGCACTACTGCCGCGACGGCGACGGCCCAGACCGTGAAGGTGACTTTTAGCGCCCTCCGCCCGAGCCGCCGGTCGCCGGCAACCACCTGCGCAGCTCCCGGAATCAGCAGGGTCAGCAGGAGGAGGATGAAGGCACGTTTTGTCCGCACTCCCGGTGCAGCGGCCTGGGGGTAGCGCACGGGATCGGTGTAGCCGCTCCCTGCAGCGTATTGCTCGTTCATTGCTGTCCTAGTCCGTTCCGGCCAGGGCGGTGCGCAGGGCAGCACCCTTCGCCATGGCGGACTGGCGCAGTCCGCCGGCAAAATCGATGAGCTGCTGCTGCAGCCGTGCCGCCAACGGATCCGTACCCGCGGCGAGCATCCGCACGGCCAGCAGCCCGGCGTTCCGGGCGCCGCCGATGGAGACCGTAGCAACCGGGACCCCGGCGGGCATCTGGACGATGGAGAGCAGGGAATCCATGCCGTCCAGGTACTTCAGCGGCACGGGAACACCAATGACGGGAAGCGGAGTCACGGAGGCAAGCATGCCGGGCAGGTGGGCAGCACCGCCGGCTCCGGCGATGATGACGCGCAGACCGCGCCGGTGGGCGTTCTGTCCGTACTCCAGCATGTCCGCGGGCATCCGGTGGGCGGAGACGACGTCAGCCTCGTAGGGGATGTCGAATTCGGCCAGCGCGGCAGCGGCGGCGTCCATGACCGGCCAATCGGAGTCCGAACCCATAACGAGGCCTACCAGCGGCGTGGTGGCACGGTGGGGCATGCTTCAGTTCTCCTTCAGGGGGTCGCGGCCGTCACGGATGATGGCCGCCGCCCGGCCGGCACTGCGGCGGAGGGCGGGGACGCCGTCGGCGGAACCGACGGCATTAACGTGGCCGATCTTACGTCCCGGACGCACTGATTTGCCGTAGGTATGGACCTTGGCGGCGGGTTCGGCCGCCAGCGCCAGGGGATAGGAGCCAAACAGGTCGCTGTTTTCCCCGCCGAGGACGTTTTTCATCACGGCCGCCCCGCCGGTCAGGTCAGTTGAGCCGAGCGGGAGGTCCAGGACCGCCCGCAGGTGCTGTTCGAACTGGCCGGTGACCGAGCCGTCCATGGTCCAGTGCCCGGAATTGTGCGGGCGCATCGCGAGTTCATTGACCAGGAATCCGGGACCGCGGCCGGGAGTCTCGAAAAGTTCGGCAGCCATCACACCGGTCACGCCCAGCTCGGAGGCCAGGCGCAGTGCAGCAGCGGCAGCCGCCTCGGCGACAGCCGGGTCAAGGTCCGGTGCAGGCGCAATGACCTCGTCGCAGACCCCACGAACCTGGATGGACTCAACGACGGGCCAGGCCACGGTTTCGCCGCTGGGAGTGCGGGCCACCAGCGCGGACAATTCACGGCGGAAGGGTACTTTTTCCTCGGCCAGGAGCGGCCCGGTGCCGAACCAATCGGTGCAGTCCCCCGCGGCACCGGCGCCGTCGAGAACCCGTACGCCTTTGCCGTCGTAACCCCCGCGCGGTGTTTTCAGGACCACCGGCCAGCCGGCCGAATTGCCGAAGGAAATCAGCTCCTCGACGGTGGACACCTCCGCCCAGCGGGGATTGGGCAGGCCCAGACGCTCCACGGCAGCACGCATAACCAGCTTGTCCTGGGCATGGATCAACGCATCGGGGCCGGGCCGGACGTTGATGCCCTTCTCGACCAGGGCCAGCAGATGTTCACCGGGAACGTGCTCATGGTCAAACGTGACCACGTCTACTCCGGCGGCGAAATCGGTCAGGACCTGCAGATCCCGGTAATCGCCGATTGTGGCATTCGCCACCGCCGGCACGGCCGACGCGTCGGGGCCCTCGGCGAGCACACGCAGCTCGAATCCGAGGGCTGTGGCCGCCGGGGCCATCATCCGGGCGAGCTGGCCGCCGCCTATCACGCCGATAATTGGGAAATCCACGCCTTAAGGGTACCTATAAGGGCAGTGGTTCCGGCGGCGCGACCCCGCCTTGGCCGCGGGTCCGGGCAAACTCCCATAAAGGACCGGTATTATCGGGGTTGACCGTCGCGCGTCCGCGCGTCGGGTTTTTGGCAGACATCGATCCTCAGGGAGTGCTGCCGTTGATCGGCCTCGGAGGGTCATGAATACATCGCTGACAGTTCGGCTTCGGGGTCTTGTGTCCCTTTTTTGGCGCGAAGTTGCCAAGTTTGGGACGGTGGGCGCGCTGGCCTTCGTCATAGACAACGGACTTACCTTGTTCCTGATGCACGGGCCGATGTCCGGCAGTGAGGTCAAAGCCCGTTTCGTTGGCGCGGTCGTTGCCACCATGTTCTCTTGGGTCGCCAACCGTTACTGGACATTCCGCCGCCGCCGCAGCGTGGATAACGTGGGCCGCGAACTGGGGCTGTTCCTCCTCATCAACGGTGTGGGCATCGTGATTTCCACCGGTTTCACCTGGGTGGCCCGCTACCCGATGGGTATTGAAGATAAGAACATGCTCTTCCTGGCGGGCGTTCTGGGCATCGTCGTGGCGACGGTGCTGCGGTTCTTTGCCTACCGGTTCTGGGTGTTCAACGCCGAACTGGACCAGGAGCCCGGCTTCGAGCAGGACCACGCCCTCCTTGAGGAGCCCGTGGTCCAGCCCGGCGGCGCCGGCCGCGCCGTCAATAACGCGGTTAGGCCTCCAAGCGCTTCGTAACCCGTTCCGACGCCAGCACCCGTTCATCCGGTTCCACGCCGGCTGCCGTCAGCACGACGGCGCCTCCCGACGCCCAGGTGCGCACTGCCCCTGCCAGGACGAGCGGCAGGTCCGGCGCTGAGGCCAAAAGTACTTCCGCGGCCGCACCGGTGCTCTCCAGCAGGGCGCCGAGCGATCCGTAGGACACCGTGCCGGTAAGGTCCCGGGCCGCGGTCGGGCCGGCGACCTCGAGTGCCGGCTGTCCGGCGTCGGGCAGGGCGGCCTCCATATAGGTGTCCGCGTACGAGCGCACCTCGGCTGCATAGTCGACGACGCCGGCCGGCAGTTCCGCAGGAAAAGCCAGGTCAAGCGCCCCAAGCGCCACCGCAACCACTGTCCCCGCGGCACCGCTGTCCGGTGAAGCCGTGACGGTGACGTCCGTGGAACGCGCTTCCTCCGGGGAGCCGAGGAGCACCGTGCATCCGGTCTGCCAGGCGGCCAACACCCACACCAGCGTCTTCCAATGGACCGGGAGATCCAGCCGGACGCGCAGGCCCGGCTCGGCGTCGAGTTCATCGACCAGGAAATTGGAGGTCTTGGCCACCCAGTTGTCCAGCACCTTGCCGGAGAGTTCGATCCGCTCGCCGCCGTCGCCGTACCAGATCAGGGCGGGGGAGGTGGCCTGGTGGGTGCGCAGCCCCGACAACAAGGTGCTGGCTGCAGACATAGACATGGGAATGGGCCTCTTTCATTTGGTTCCTGCCGGTGAACGCTGCATGCGCCGGCGTCGTCATACGAGCGGATGGATGCGTAGAGTTTTTCGATTCCGGCTGCCCGGGAACGCGTGTAGTGTGCGACGCGCCGGGTAGTGAAGCGGAATCCCGGGCGTGGCGTTCCCCGCATCCGACGATTGAACTCTATATGATGCCGGAACAGCTTGACGGAGTCGTATTACACGCGTGTAATTAGGTATCGGATTTGTTCCAGCCAAATGGACGGACCCGCGGGGCCCCGGTCCTGCCGGTGCAGCCACACAGCCGCCGCTGGAGCAGTAACACCGGGAGGACTCCATGGGGCAAGCAGAAGAAAAGCAGGACCGTACCGTCATAGCCGAGCAGGCTTCGGCCAGCTACGGCTCGAGGGGTGTTCCCGTCGACTGGTACGTGGATCCCGCGGATCCGGCTGCCGCCGAGCGGTACCGCCGGGAAACGGCCGGCACCCTCGAAGACCAGGCCACTGCTTTCCTTGCAGCGCATGAAGCGCTGGCCGATGTCCCGGAAGACCTCGTCCTTGACCCGCCCGTCTCGCTGTTCCCGAGTCCCGCCGAGTCCGAAAACCGGCCCGTCTGGATTGGCCTGCCGGGCCTGGGCCAGGATTACGCCGACGAAGGCGAACTGGGGTGGCAGGCGGACGCCCTCTGCGCCCAGACCGACCCCGAAGCATTCTTCCCGGAAAAGGGCGGCTCCACGCGGGACGCCAAAAAGGTCTGCGCCGCGTGCAACGTCCGGTCGCAGTGCCTGGAATATGCGCTGGCCAATGACGAGCGGTTCGGTATCTGGGGCGGCCTTTCCGAGCGCGAACGCCGCCGGCTTCGGAAGCAGGCAGTCTAATTCATTCGCACGTCCACGTCTGTGCCGTTGTTGTAGCCCATAACGGTGCCGCTTACCTGCCCGAGACCCTCTCAGCCCTGACATCACAGACCCGCCCTGCGGACTTTTACATCGGCGTCGACGCCGGTTCCACTGATGCCAGCGCCTCCCTGCTGCAGCTGGGGCTTCCGGTGGGGAGCCCCGTCATTGCCGGACCGGCGCGGGGCGGCTTCGGTGCCGCCGTGAAGGCGGGCCTGGCAGAACTCCCCGGGTCCGCCCGCACCCCGCACGGTGGCGGGGGCGGCGCTGATGCCGTGCAGGAATGGATCTGGCTGCTGCACGATGACTCGGCTCCGGACCCCGGAGCCCTTGAAGAACTGCTCCTGGCGGTGGAGCGTGCGCCGTCCGTGACGATCGCCGGCGCCAAGCAGGTGGAATGGGTCAATGACCGCCGCCTGGTGGACGTAGGCGTCAGCATCAACCGGTGGGCGGAACGGCTCACGCTGATCGACGCCGACGAACTGGACCAGGGCCAGTACGACTTCCGCAGCGACATCTTCGCGGTGAACTCCGCGGGTATGCTGGTCCGCCGCGATGTGTGGGATGCGCTCGGCGGATTCGACCCGGCGCTGCCCGGAAGCGGCGACGACATTGACCTCTGCTGGCGGAACCGGCTGGCCGGAAACCGTGTGGTGGTGGTGCCGTCCGCGCGGATGCGCCACGCGGGCAACCGTCCCGGACCTACCGCCTCGGCCCCCGCGGCCCGCAAGGCGGAAATCTACCTCCGGCTCAAGCACGCACCCCTGTGGCAGGTTCCCTTCCTGGCCGTAGGTGCGGTCCTGGGCGGCATCGGCCGCTTTTTCCTGGGAATGGTCGCCAAGGATCCCGGCTATGCAATCTCCTCGCTGATCACCAGCACCGCCGCCGTCCTGCGTCCGGTGGACCTGTACCGGTCCCGGCGGCAAGCCGCGGCAACGCGGAAGCGCCCGCGCAGCGCCGTCAATGCCCTCCGCAGCGGAAACCGGGAAGTACGCGAGCACCGACGGTCCCTGACCGAGTACCGGGCCGCGGCCCCGGACGGCCGGGAAACGGGCAGCGAGGAATACGTCCCCAGCGGGGATACGAATAACGACTTTGCCGCTCTGGCGGGCCCGGGCCGGGCCTGGGTGGGACTCGGCGCCCTGATGGCCGCACTGCTGCTGAGCGGAATCTCGCTGGCCGGCCTGCACCGTCTCTTCGGTTCCCCGGCAGTTGCCGGCGGAGCACTCGTGCCGCTGGGCCAGGGCGTAGGAGACATGTGGGCCGCAGCCACCGGCTGGTGGGCGCAGGTCGGCTCCGGAGCCCCCGCCCACGGCGACCCGTTCAACTATGTCCTCTCCCTTTTGGCCGTGGCCGGGTTCGGTAACGGCAATGCCGCCGTGCTCATCCTGCTGCTGCTTGCGCTTCCGTTGGCCGGGCTGAGCGCCTGGTTTGCTGCCGGGGCGTTTACCGGGCACCGCGGGCTGCGGTTCTGGGCGGCTGTCTTCTGGGCGGCGGTTCCGGCGTTCCAGGTAGCCCTTGGCAGCGGCCGGCTCGGTGCGTTGATTGTCCACATCCTGCTTCCCCTGGCGGTGCTGGCCATGGCCCGTGCCGTCGGTGCAGGGACTCCCCGGGCCGCCGACATACCGGCAGGAGCGCCGTCCTGGACGGCCGCGGCTGCCGCCGGGCTGCTGCTGGCGGCTGTCAGTGCTTCAGCGCCGCTGCTCTTCGTGCTGGCTGCCGTGGCAGTGCTGCTCCTGACCCTGGGTCTCCGGCGCCGCGCGCGGACCCTGTGGTGGTCGCTGCTGCCGGCTGCCGCGCTCCTCCTCCCGCAGGTCTTGTCGGCAGCTCCGAACCTCCGCGCGGTCCTGGCGGATCCCGGAGTACCGCTCGCTTTTGTCCGGGCAGAGGCCTGGCAGCAGCTGCTGGGTTATCCGCTGGCCTTCGAGGTGAACGGCACATTGGGGGGCCTGCTCCCGGGCGGTCCCTGGAACCTGGTCCTTGCCCTTGTGGTCGGTGGCCCGGTTGTGCTCCTGGCTGCGCTGGCCCTCTTCCGGCCCGCGTCCGCACCGCTCGCCCGGCTGAGCTGGCTGCTGGCCCTGGCGGCACTTGCGCTCAGTGCTGCTGCCTCCTACATCGGAACCGCTGCTGCCCCGGACGCCGTGGTAACAGCGTTCACCGGTCCGCTGGTCTCCGCATCCGTTGTGCTCCTGCTCTGCCCGGCCCTGGCCGCCGCCGGTGACATCCGTGTGCCTCGCCCGGGGGCTGCGCGCAACAGACGCCTCCTGGCCGCCGTGCTGGGAACGGTGCTGGCGGTAGGCCCTGCTGCCAGCCTGGGACTGTGGGTCATCCCGCAGTTCACGGGCAGTGGCTTCCCGGGTACCCAGGACCACGCCGCCGCTGACGCGGGTGTCCTGCCCGGCTTGACCACCGGTATCCAGGGTGCGGAGGACCGCACCCTGCCCGCGACCGCCGCCGATGCCGGCCGCGGTGACGGCCAGTCGCGGAGCCTGGTGCTCCATGTCGACGCTGACGGCAACGTCTCCGCCGCGCTGATGCGCGGGGGCGGAACAACCCTTGAACAGCACTCCACCATCTACGCCGCCCGCGATATCCAGGGCAGCATGGGCGGCGAACAGCTGTCCGACGGCGACCAGGCGACGGCGGACCTGCGCCAGGCGGTTGCTGTGATCACCGCCGGAACCGGTGTGGATCCGCGTGAGGACCTGGCCCGGCTCGGCGTCGCCTTCGTGGTGCTCCAGGAATCCGACACGGCTGCTGAACTGCTGGCCGGAAGGATGGATTCCGTTCCCGGGCTGTCCGCCGTGGGACAGACCGGTTCCGGATGGCTCTGGCGCGTGAGCGAGCCTTTGAGCTCGGCCGGTACGGAAACGCAGTCCGGGGCCGGGGCCAGGGTACGCATCCTTAACGCGGATGGCAGTACGGCGGCCGGAGTTCCCTCCGGGAACGAAGGCGTTTCCACCTCCATCCCGGCCGGTGGCGACGGACGCCTGCTGGTGATGGCTGAGCGTGCCGATGCCGGTTGGCGGGCCACGCTGAACGGCCAGCCGCTGACTGCCGCGGAACAGGAATGGGCGCAGGCTTTCGAACTGCCGGCCGAGGGCGGGGAGCTGAACGTGGACTACGTCAGCGCCGCCTCGCCGTGGCTCGAGGCACTGCAGGTCCTGATCATCGGGCTGACCCTGCTCCTGGCGCTCCCGACGCCGAGCGGCCGCACCATCCGCCTCCCCGGGAAACGTGAATCCTCCGCTGTGGAGGCTCCTGCTGCGGACCTGCCTTCCGCTGCCGATCTTCCCTCCGGGGACCTACCAGACGGCGGTTCCGGTCCTGCGGGGCATCCGGAGACAGCAGAAACACCGGTGCCTTCCGGCGCCGGCCCGCACCGGGAAAACCGGGCCCCGGAAGGACGCCAGTAATGAGCAGTAAAAACATGGGCAGCGAGTCCGCACAGCCGGGCCAGCCGGCCGGGGAGCCCGCAGCCGCCGGTGACCCTCAAGTAAGCAGCCCCAAAACAACCGGCCGCAGGACGACCGGCGCCAAAACCGCCGGACGCTGGGCCGGGGGAGTCCTGCTCCTGGCATCAACCGGAGCGCTCATAGCCGGGACATCGCTCGTCGGCATCGGAACGTCGGACGGCGCCGTCGAGGTCCCGTATGCGGAGGTACCGGCCGGCCCGCTGACAGGGGTGTGCCCGGAGCCGCCGCGCCTGCTCGCCGGCAATGTTGCGGGCACCGACGCGGAATTCAGTGCTGAGTCCAAGGATGCCAAGTCCACGGTGACCTCCGTCGTGCTCGCGGCTGCGGGCACTCCGGTGCCCGCAGCCGAGCTGACAACGGTGAAGGACGGCTCGGTGCTGAAGAGCATGGGCGGCGGCACCGACCTCCCGCTTGCGGGCGTCCGGACGGCTGGCGTCGTCCGCAGCCAGCCGGTTTCCGCGGCGGCGCTTTTGAGCGCGGAGCCGGAAGGTGCCCAGCAGGTCACCGCCGGTGCCGCCCTGGCCTACACGGCCACCGACGGCGACCTTGCCGGGCTTACCGCCGCCAACTGCCAGGCTCCGGCCAACGACCTGTGGCTGGTCGGCGCCCGGACCACTGTCGGTGCCACGGCCGTGCTGCAGTTGACCAATCCCTCCCAGACCGCCGCCGACGTCGACCTGGAGCTTTATGGATCTGCCGGGCCGATTTCCGGACCCGGCACCAGGGGCATTGCCGTGGGCGCCGGCGAAACAAAGTCCGTGGTCCTTGCCGGGCTGGCCGCCAACCAGGAAACCTTGGCCGTACGGGTGCGGAGTTCGGGCGGCCCGGTGGGTGCGGTGATCGCGCAGAACCTGCTGCGCGGTCTCACCCCCGGGGGTGTTGAGCTGATCCAGCCCACGGCCGCGCCCGGACCGGCCCAGGTGGTCGGCGGCGTGCGGATCCAGGATCCCACCGCCACCCGCAACCTCGCGAAGGAAGACGGATACGCATCGGTGGGGCCGTCGCTCCAGATCGCCGTTCCGGGGGCGAATGACGCGGTGGTGAACGTCCGTGTCTTCGGCAGCCAGGGCGAAGTGGTCCTGGAAGGTGGTGGAAGCTACAACGCCGCTGCCGGCACAGTCACCCGGCTTCCGCTGGATACGCTGCCGGAGGGCACGTACACGCTGGATATTTCCTCCGACGTCGCCGTTGCAGCTACTGCCGTGTTCAGCCGGGGTTCCGATGCCAAGGTAGGCACCGACCTGGCAGTTGCTCCTGCCGTCGAACGGCTGGGCAGCGAAAACCTGGCCGTGCTGCCCGCAGGCGACGCGACCCTCTCCTTCACGGCGCCGGCGGGCGCTGCCGAAGTCCGCCTGGCGGCAGTGACCGCGGAAGGTGCCCTCCTGGCCGAGAAAACGGTCCAGCTGTCAGCTGCTTCCACCGTGTCCGTGCAGCCGGGTGATCTGGGCGGGTCCGCAGCAGCGGTCCTGATCAGTGCTTCCGGCGCACCGGTCTACGGAGCGCAGGTAGTGACCAGCGGCGATACCGGGATCAGTGTGCTGGCCTTGCCGCGGGGAAACGTCGGCGGCAGCCGGGTACAGGTCGGCGTGGGTTACTAGCCTTTAGCTAGAGGGGCCGGAAACGGCCATACGCTGGATCAACGTTCTCCGGGTCCATTCCCATCAGCACCGCCAGCTGCTCAACGATGACGTCATGCACCAGCTCGCTGGCCGGCACCAGTCCGCGGGCCGCCGTCTCGACTGCATGCCGGTAGATGGTGATGACGGGAGGCCGGTTCGGCGCCGGCGCCGTACCGGCGCCCAGCGGGATGGGCCCGCCGGAGCGTGCCAGCTCCTCGAGGCCGGGCGGGATTTCCTCCACTACGAACTGGTAGGCCTGTATCTTTTCGCCCCACAACCGTTCCAGCCGCTGTGCGGATTCAAGCACCCACTCGTCAAAGCGTTCGGCCCGCGTGCGGGCGCCGGCCAGGTGCGGGGGAATCACGTCTCCGCGCAGGCCCCGCCCGTGGCGGTTACGCCGCCGCTGCCGGAAGGACCGGGCAGGAGCGCCGGGGGAGGAAGCGGCCGCAGCACTCGACTCATCATCAAGGCGCACCCGGAATGAAGATCCCGTGAACATGTAAGAACTCTAACCGTTGTCCCCCGGCCCGTGGACCCCTTTCCTGCAACGCTGCGTTCCTCGGAGGGCGCGCCCTCGCTGCGCGCCCGCGCCGGGCCCGCGGGTGCTGGTCCGGCGCGCCTGTGCGTCCGCCGCCCGGGGAACAGGTAAAGTGATCCTCCGTGGAATCCTTACGTCAGTGCTCCCGTTCAGCCTGCCGCCAGCCGGCGGTAGCCACGCTGACCTATGTTTATGCGGATTCCACCGCAGTGCTGGGTCCGTTGGCCACCTACGCCGAGCCGCATTGTTACGATTTGTGCGCCGGCCACTCCGCCCGGCTGACCGCACCCCTGGGATGGGAACTGGTCCGCTTGAACCTGGACGGCCAGCCCCGGACCCCGAGCCCCGACGAGCTCTCCGCCCTTGTGGATGCCGTCCGGGAACAGGCTGAGGAAGCTCCGGAAGCGGATGCCGAGCCCAGGACCGGCGGCAAGCATGCACTGGAAGCACCTGCCGAGACCCCGGGAACCCGCAGGGCGCACCTGCGGGTGCTGCGCGAACAAAACTAAGCACCTCCTTGCCGCTCTCCGCCACGCGCTACGCTTGGCTGTGATGCGCCGCCAACCGCGGCACCTGATTTCAAGGAAGTGCTGTACCAATGGCCAGACTGACAGCCGGGCTTCTCTCCGTCCTGCGTTGCCCCACCACCGGATCCCCGCTTGTCCAGGACGGTGACGAACTGATCTCCACCGTTCCCGGCCCGGCAGGCACGGCAGTCCGGTACCGCTTGGAAGAGGGAATTCCCGTCCTGTTGAAGGCCGCCGCCCCCAGGCAGGAGGGCTAGCCGCCCGGTCCCGCCTCAACCCTGAGGATTCCAGCGTGAGCATTGAGTTCAAAGTAGCCGACCTTTCCCTCGCCGAAGCCGGACGCCACCAGATCCGCCTGGCCGAACACGAAATGCCCGGCCTGATGGCTCTGCGCCGTGAGTACGGCCCCAGCCAGCCGCTCGCGGGTGCCCGCATTGCCGGATCCCTGCACATGACCGTGCAGACGGCTGTGCTCATTGAGACGCTGACGGCGTTGGGAGCCGAAGTCCGCTGGGCGTCCTGCAACATTTTCTCCACCCAGGATGAAGCCGCCGCGGCCGTGGTGGTGGGCAACGGAACCGTGGACGAACCGGCCGGGGTTCCCGTCTTCGCCTGGAAGAACGAGTCACTCGAGGACTACTGGTGGACGGCCGAGCAGATCCTGACCTGGCCCCAGGGCTCCGGGGGACCGAACATGATCCTGGACGACGGCGGCGACGCCACCCTGCTGCTGCATAAAGGTGTGGAATATGAGGCCGCCGGGTTCGTCCCGGAAAACCCGCAGGACGGGGATGAGGACTACTCGTTCGAATTCACCGTTATCCTGGACCGGCTGCGCCGCAGCCTGGCACACACCCCGGGGAAATGGACCGTAATCGCCGGGGGCATCCGCGGCGTCACCGAGGAAACCACCACCGGCGTCCTGCGCCTGTACCAGCTGGCGGCGGAAGGCAGGCTGCTCTTCCCGGCCATCAATGTCAACGACTCCGTCACCAAGTCCAAGTTCGACAACAAGTACGGCATCCGGCACTCCCTGCCGGACGGCCTTAACCGTGCCACCGACACCCTCATCGGCGGCAAAGTCGCCGTTGTCTGCGGCTACGGCGACGTCGGCAAGGGAGCCGCGGAGGCGCTGCGCGGGCAGGGGGCACGCGTCATCGTGACGGAAATCGATCCCATCTGCGCGTTGCAGGCGGCCATGGACGGCTACCAGGTGGCCAGGCTGGAATCCGTGCTGGCGCAGGGCGACATCTTCATTACCACCACCGGCAACAAGGACATCATCATGGCCCGGCATATGGCCGCGATGAAGCACCAGGCCATCGTCGGAAATGTCGGCCACTTCGATAATGAAATCGACATGGCCGGGCTGGCCCGGATCCCGGGCATCCGCAAGGTCGAGATCAAGCCGCAGGTCCACGAATGGGTCTTCGACGAAGGTACCGGCACGCAGCGCAGCATCATCGTGCTGTCCGAAGGCCGCCTGCTGAACCTGGGCAACGCCACCGGCCATCCGTCCTTCGTGATGAGTAACTCCTTCGCGAACCAGACCATTGCCCAGATTGAACTCTTTACCCGGCACGGGCAGGCCGACGCCGACGGCAACCCGGTCTACGGCCGCCAGGTCTATGTGCTGCCGAAGGTGCTTGACGAGAAGGTGGCCCGCCTGCATCTGGGGGCACTCGGCGTCGAGCTGACGGAACTGACCAAGAGCCAGGCGGATTACCTTGGAGTCGACGTCGCCGGACCCTACAAAGCCGACCAGTACCGCTACTGAGGGCCGGACTCCCGGCGCCGGGCCCGGGAGTGCCGCTGATCACCGCCTCGCGAATGGGCGGGGTGGCGCGCGCCTCCACCCGGAGTCTCCCGGTAGGGTCGAAGTTAAGACCAGCGGAGTACAGTTTTTGGAAGTGAAAGAGGAAGCAGTGGCCAGCCACGACGAAACCCCCACGCATCGATCGACGGCGGGAGGGGAGCCCTCAGACGGAGCTCCGGTGCAGTCGCCCGGTGAAGCAGAGTCCGGTGCCGGTTCCTCCGCAGTGACATCCCCGGGACTGTCCGGAGCCGGTGAACATGCCGATTGGGATGCGGAGTTCGACAGCCTCACCGGGACCGAGCGGGCAGAAGCGGAAGCAGCCAGGGAAGCGGAGGCTGCTGAGCCTGAAGCAGCTGCTGAGCCTGAGCCGGACATCGTTCCGGCTGACAGCGCGCCGGCTGACAGCGCCGCGACGGACACTTCCGCTGATTCTGAGTTCCACGCTGCTGAATCCCACGCTGCCGAGCCTGACACCGTTGAATCAGACACCGTTGAGGCCCACGCTGTTGAGGCCGACGTCCTGGCCGCAGAGCAGGCCGAGTCCGGCAGCCCCGGCACTGCGGTTGCCGGCGGAACGGTTCCGGGCGGACATCCGAAGGTTGCCCAGCGCAGCCAGCTGCCGATGCGCCGTGCCAGCACCCTGCCCGATTTGAGCGGCTATGCCCCCGGCGACGCGGACAGCGATGCACTCACCGACGCAGCGGACCTCCCGGCGGAAGGGACCGAGGAGGAACGGCCACAGGCTGGGCCTTCCGGGTCCTACGACGCGGGCCAGCACGCGTCCGGCAGGTCCGGTTCCCATGAAGCTGCGCCCGCCCCGGCGGATGAAGGAGTCTTCGCGGCGTCGAAAGAGGCCAACGACGACGACGCCGGTGATGACGCCGGTGCAGCCCAGGGCCGGGCATCTCAGGATAGTGCCGTTGACGTCGCGGCTGGGGACCACGGCGCCGGAACCGTCGGCACCGCCGGCATGAGCACCGCTGCCGGAACCAACGACGCGGCTGCAACTGACGACGCGGCCGATGCACCCACGGCCGATGACGACGTGGACCCTTCACTCTCAGCCGCCGAAGTGCAGCGGCGGGCGCAGGAACGCGAAAAGGCCGCGGCCGGAAAGCCCGTCCTCGCCCGTGTCCTGCAGGTGATGATTGCCGTGTTCTTCCCGGTCATGGTGCTGGCAGCAGCCATCCGTGCCGTCGCGACGCCGTTGTTCCTCTGGGTGGAATACCACCGTCCCGGTTTCCCGGCAGACAGCTTCGGCTTCTCCACCGACGACCGCATGACGTACGGATCCTATGCCGTGGACTACCTGCTGAACTGGAGCGGTTCCCGGTACCTGGGGGACCTGGTCGGGGACGGCGGGGAGCCGCTGTACCTGGACACCGAGGTCAGCCATATGGCCGATGTCAAGACGGTGCTGACGGTTGCCTTCGTGGCCGCGACCGTGATGGCGGTCCTGAGCCTTTTGGCCGCACTGTATCTGTGGCGGCGCAGCCCGGGCGGCATCCGCCGGTCGCTCTTCTCCGGCGCAGTGCTCACACTGGTGTTGGTGGCCGTGATGGTGGTCCTGGCTGTCATGGGCTGGGAGATGTTCTTTACCCAGGTGCATTCGATTTTCTTCGCCAACGGCAATTGGACGTTCCGGATGGATGACACGCTGATCCGGCTCTTCCCGGCCCAGTTCTGGATGGACGCCGGGATAGCCATTGCTGCGCTGGTGCTGATCACCTGCACCGTGGTGCTTGTCTGCTGCTGGCCCACCCGGGCGCGCCGGGAACGTGTGCAGCAGGAACGCGCTGATGCACGCCGCCGCTACGACGAATCGCTCGATGCCCTCTAGGCAGCCCGCCCCTGGGGCCAGGGCCAGGCAGTAAAAAATCCCCCGCACCGGAACAGGTGCGGGGGATTTTTTACTGCCTGATGCCTACTTGGCGTAGAGCTTCTCGACCTCGTCGGAGTAGTCCGCAATGACAGCGTTGCGGCGCAGTTTCAAAGTGGCCGTGAGATGTCCCGATTCCAGGGTGAAGTCCTTGGCCAGCACGGAGAATTTGCGGATCTGCTCGGCGCGGGAAACCGTGGCGTTGGCGGCGTCGATGGATTCCTGCAGAAGCTGCTGCACCCGGGGATCGTCGGCGGGGACTCCATCCGGTGCCCCGTTTTCCCGGCTCCAGGCGGCAAGGGCTTCGTCGTCGAGGGTGATCAGCGCCGAAACGAACGGGCGTCCTTCACCCACCACGATGGCCTGGGACACCAGGCGGTTTTCCCGGATCTTTTCCTCCAGCGGGCCGGGGGCAACATTCTTGCCGCCCGCGGTGACCAGCAGGTCCTTCTTACGGCCGGTGATGCGCAGGAAACCGTCGTCATCGAGTACGCCCACATCGCCGGTCTTGAACCAGTTCCCTTCAAAGGCTTCGGCTGTGGCTTCCGGGTTGCGGTGGTAGCCCTTGAACACGACGGCGCCGCGCACCAGCACCTCGCCGTCGTCGGCAATCCGGACCGTGGTGCCCGGCATCGGCAGACCGACGGAACCAACGCGTGTGCGCGACACCTGGTTCACGGTTGCCGGCGCGGTGGTCTCCGTCAGGCCGTAACCCTCCAGGACGGTGACGCCGCAGCCGCGGAAAAAGTGGGCCAGCATCGGGCTCAGCGCGCTGGCACCCGAGATGGCGAAGGCCGCGTTGCCCCCAAGGACAGCGCGAACCTTCGGGTAGAAGAGCCGCTCGAACAGCTTGTGCTTTACGGTCAGTGCCACCGAGGGGCCGCGTCCGCCGCGGGCAGCGGAATCCTGCGCCTCCGAGTACGCGACGGCGACGGCCGCAGCGGCGGTAAAGGCCTTGCCCTTGCCGGCCTGCTCGGCGGATGCCTGGGCGCCGCTGTAGATCTTCTCGAAGATCCGCGGTACGGCCAGGAGGAAGGTGGGGGAGAAGGACTTCAGGTCCGACATCAGGTCCGAGGCGCTGCGGGAGTGGCCCACCTTCACACCGGCGTGCAGGCAGCCCACCTGGACTGCACGGGCCAGCACATGCGCCAGCGGCAGGAACATCAGGGTGGTGGGGTTCGGAACCTTCAGCATTTCCGGCAGGACTTCGAGGACGTTGACGCCGAAGAGGGCGAAGTTGCCGTGCGTGATCTCGCAGCCCTTGGGCCGTCCCGTGGTACCCGAGGTGTAGACCATGGACGCGGTGTCGGCGAGGGTGGCGGTGCTGCGGGCTGCCTCCAGCGTGTCGTCGCTGACACTGCTTCCGGCGGCGGTGAGGGCAGTGAACGTGTCGGCGCCGTCGCCGTTGTTCATCAGCCAGATGGAAAATTCCCCTTCAAGGGCGGAAGCGGCGGCCAGCACGACGGCGGCCTTGCGCTCGTCCTCCACGAACACGTGCCGGGCACCGGAATCCTTGAGGATCCATTCGACCTGGGACGGGGAGGAGGTTTCATAAATCGGGATGGTGACGGCCCCGGCGAACCAGTTGGCCATATCCGCCACGGTCCACTCATAGGAGGTCCGGGACATCACGGCGACGCTGTCGCCGGGGCGGACGCCGGAGCCGATCAGGCCCTTGGCCAGCCGGGTGACCTCCGCGAGGAACTGAGCGGCGGTGACGTCTTCCCAGCTGCTGCCGTTCTTGACTGCGTACAGGACGCGGCCGGGATCTTTTTGATGCATCTGGAGCAGGAGATCCGTAACATTCGAATCTTCGGGAAGGCTAACCAGGAGGTCAGTGGCGGACTCGCGCACTTATGACCCTCTCTTTCTGTGCCTAAGCACATGGGTAATGAGACTAAATCCAGCTGGGCATCCACATACGCAGCCGCCAGCCAGAATACGGGATGGTTTCCGCCGTCCAGACCGGCAGGAAATATGCCGAGAGGGCCAGGACCCCTGCGGCAAAGCAGCAAATCACCAGCAGCCCTATCCGCCGACGCCGCGCACTGTCGGTGCGGCGGCCCCGTATCAGGCCAAGCACATACACCAGGGCGAGCACTAGGAACGGTTCAAAGGACACCGCGTAGAAGAAGAAAGTGGTCCGTTCAGGATAGGCGAACCACGGCAGGTAGCCAGCCGCCACTCCGGCCAGCAATGCACCGGCCCGCCAATCCCGCCGGCCCGCCCAATAGAACAGCACCACCAACAGGGCCAGGGCTGCACCCCACCAGACCAGGGGATTGCCCACGGAAGTGACGGCCGTGGAGCAGGTGTCCACGGCGCACCCGGACTCGCCCTCCGCAGCGGACTCGTAGTAGAACGAGGTGGGCCGGCCCATAAACAGCCAGGTCCAGGCGGACGATGAGTAGCTGTGCTCGGAACTGAGCCCGTTGTGGAAGGCGTAGGCGCTGCGGTGGTATTCAGCCAGGGACCGCAGCGGGGCGGGCAGCCAGCTCCAACCGCTTTCCGGGTTTTGCTCGGCCCATTGCCGGTTGTATCCGTCCTCCGACCGCAGCCACCCGGTCCAGCTGGCCAGGTAGGTGATCAGAGCGGTGGGAATGAGGGTCAGGAAGGCCGGCACCCCGTCCCGGAGCAGGGCTGACTCCCACTGCACGACGCCGGCAACCCGCCTGGCGCTGACGTCCCAGAGCACGGTCATCAGTCCAAAGACGGCCACGAACGCAAGAGCGGACCATTTGGTGCCAACCGCCAGGCCGAGGCAGACGCCCGCGGCAATCCGCCAGGGGCGCCAGAGCAGCCACGGCCCATACAGCAGCCACGGCGCGTCCAGCCGCGGTCCGCCCGGGGGCCGGGCGGGGGAGTCCGGCCCGGCCCGGCCCGCCCGTCCGGCGAGTGCGCGGGCCAGCCGCAGCCGGCCGTCGCGGCGGTCCAGGAGCAGGGCGCCGAACGCTGCCACGATCCAGAAGGTCAGGAAGACGTCGAGTAGGGAGGTGCGGGAGTGGACCAGATGATGTCCGTCCACGGCGAGGAACAACCCGGCCAACGCGCCCAGGAGGGCCGAGGAGAACAACCGGCTGGCGATGAGAGCCAGAAGCAGGACCGTGAGGGTGCCCGTCAGGGCTGCACCGAAGCGCCAGCCGAAAGAGTTGTCCGAGCCAAAGAGCGCCATGCCAAGGGCGATCATCCATTTGCCCACCGGCGGATGCACGACGTATTCGGGCTCATCCAGCAGGATCTCCGGCCGTCCTGCGGCAAAGGATTCATTGGCGTCTTCGGGCCAGGCGCGTTCATAGCCGGACTGCAGCAGCGAGTAGGCGTCCTTGACGTAATAGGTCTCGTCAAAAACCAGCTCGCCCGGTTCACCCAGGCGGGTGAACCGCAGCACACCGCCCAGCACGGCCATCACCAGCGGCAGGATCCAGCCTGCCGGTCCCAGCGGCACCAGGGCACTTCCCAGCAGCCGGTTCCGCAGGGCTTCGTAGGTGAAGGCATGCTGCGGGGACTCAACCCGGGCCTGCGCCCCGCGGCGGGTCGTCGAGGTACCGGAGAGACTCACGCGCCCCACTCTATAGCCTGTCGCGTAGGGTTAGAGGGTGGACTCGAGCAAGGAAACCGGCAGTATGACAAGCAGCATGACAGGCAGCACCGCAGGCACCTCAAAGGACGGCGGCGCAGGTCCCGGACAGATCGTCCTGGCGGCAACACCCATCGGCAACATGGGGGATGCCACCAACCGGCTGATCGGCTTGCTGGAAAGTGCCGATATCATCGCCGCTGAGGACACCCGGCGGCTGCACCGGCTGGTGACTGCCCTGGGCATTACCACCCGTGGCAGGATCATCAGCTACCACGAACACAACGAGGCAACACGTACCGCAGATCTGCTGGAAATGGTCCGCGGAGGCGCCACCCTCCTCATGGTGACCGACGCCGGGATGCCCGCAGTATCGGACCCCGGTTTCCGCCTGGTGGAGGCTGCGGCGGCCGAAGGCCTCACCGTCACTGCCGCGCCCGGGCCGTCCGCGGTGCTGACCGCCCTCGCGCTTTCCGGCCTGCCCACCGACCGGTTCTGCTTCGAAGGTTTCCTGCCGCGGAAACCGGGCGAACGCAGCGGCCGGCTGGCGAAGCTGGCGGGTGAACAGCGGACCATGGTGTTCTTCGAAGCCCCGCACCGCCTCGAACCGATGCTGCGCGCCCTGGATGCGGCGTTCGGGGGTGACCGGCGTGCCGCCGTCGCCCGCGAGCTGACCAAGCTGCACGAACAGGTGCTGCGCGGACCCCTGCGGGAGCTGCTGGAATGGGCCGAGGCAGGGGATGTCCGCGGCGAAATTGCGGTGGTGGTGGAAGGCGCCCCGGACGCTGCACCTGAACAGGCAGCGGACCACGTGGGTGCCGTGAATTCCCTGGTGGAGCAGGGCATCCGGTTGAAGGACGCCGTAGCAGCAGTGGCCGAGGACGCACGGATCAGCAAACGCGAACTCTATTCCGCGGTGCTGGAAGCGCGCAGCTGACCCGGCGGCGGCCGTGACGGCCGCATTTACAGACATCACCCCGGAAGCCTACGGTGAAGGAAACAGCGGGCAGGCTGCCCGTGATGGATCCGATGAACTTTGGAGGCATTCCCCATGGGTATTCCCGCAGACCGTGAAGCCGAACTGCTGGCACAGGTCCCCACCGGCCTGTTGATTGACGGGCAGTGGCGGGACGCGTCGGGCGGCCGTACGTTCGACGTCGAAGATCCCGCCACCGGCAAGGTGCTCCTCAGCATTGCCGATGCGTCCACCGAAGACGGTGCGCTCGCCATGGACGCCGCTGCTGCCGCGCAGGATGACTGGGCCCGGACCGCCCCCCGGAAGCGGGGCGAAATCCTGCGCCGTGCCTTCGAGCTGGTCACGGAACGCACTGAGGACTTCGCCCTCCTGATGACGCTGGAAATGGGCAAGCCGCTGGCCGAATCCCGCGGCGAGGTGGCCTACGGCGCCGAGTTCCTGCGCTGGTTCTCCGAGGAAGCCGTCCGGATCTCCGGCCGCTACAGCACCTCCCCGGATGGGAAGTCCCGCCTGCTGGTGAACAAGAAGCCCGTAGGGCCCTGCCTGCTGATCACCCCGTGGAACTTCCCGCTGGCCATGGCGACCCGCAAGATCGCCCCCGCCGTGGCGGCCGGCTGCACCATGGTGCTTAAGCCGGCCAAGCTCACCCCCCTGACCTCCCAGCTTTTCGCCGCGGTAATGCTCGAAGCAGGGCTGCCGGCCGGTGTGCTGAACGTGGTCCCCACCACCTCGGCCGGTGAGGTCACCGGACCCATCCTCAAGGATTCCCGCCTGCGGAAGGTCTCCTTCACCGGGTCCACCCCGGTGGGCCAGGGCCTGATCCGCGATGCGGCCGAAAACGTCCTGCGTACGTCGATGGAACTGGGCGGCAACGCACCGTTCCTCGTGTTCGAAGACGCAGACCTGGACAAGGCCGTGGACGGTGCCGTGACCGCGAAGCTGCGGAACATGGGAGAGGCCTGCACCGCAGCCAACCGTTTCATCGTCCAGGACACGGTGGCGGAAGAGTTTGCGGAAAAGTTCGCGGCGCGGGTGGGTGCCATGACTACCGGCCGCGGAACTGAGGAAGACACCAAAATCGGGCCGCTGATTGACGGTAAGTCACGGGAGAAGGTGCACGCCCTGGTCAGCGAAGCGGTCGACGGCGGCGCCGTGGCCGTGGTGGGCGGGTCACCGGTGGACGGGCCGGGGTACTTCTACCGGCCCACGGTCCTGAAGAACGTGGCCCCGGAGGCCCGGATCCTGAAGGAGGAAATCTTCGGGCCGGTGGCCCCGATCGTCACCTTCTCCACCGAAGACGAAGCAGTGGCACTGGCCAACAACACCGAATACGGCCTGGTTTCCTACGTCTTCACCCGCGACCTGAACCGCGGGCTGCGGATCGGCGAAAAGCTGGAGTCCGGCATGCTCGGACTCAACGCCGGAGTGGTCTCCAACGCGGCAGCCCCTTTCGGCGGCGTGAAGCAATCCGGCCTGGGCCGTGAAGGCGGTGCCGAAGGCATCGAGGAATACCTGTACACCCAGTACATCGGCATCGCCGACCCCTACGCCGGATAGCTCCTGCGCCCACCGGGCCGCGCGGTCACTCGCGCCGGAAGCGCAGGGCGAGCGACGGCGGGAGGAACCGGGCGTGGAGCCGGGCCGGCAGGCCCGCACCCCGGTCCAGTTCCTCCCGCACGGTCTGCAGGTCCGCCCAGGTGGGAGCGGGTGCCCGTCCGCCGCGGCCGGCACCTGCATAGGCTTCTTCCTCGAACGAGCGGCGGATCCGGGTCAGCGCTTCCTCGGCCCGCGGGGAGAGGCCGGCTTCTCCGGCCAGCCGAAGGGCATATGTCCGGGGTGTGTCGGACCTCCGGCCGGGATATCCGTAGTCGGTTCCCAGATCCGCGAGTTCATCCCAGACCGGCCCCGTGCGGGGACCGTCCGGTCCGGCGGCTGCATGCCGCTGCCGGACCGTCCGGCGGCGCCGCCGCATCGCCCAGGGAGTCAGGACGGCACCGGCGGCAGCCAGCACTCCCAGCAGCGCGCCCAACCAGGCGGTCCCGCCGGCGGTGCCCGGTTCCAGCACGGTTTCGGGTGCCAGCGGCCCCTCCTGCGGGGCGGCCGGTGCGGTCGGAAGCGCGTCAAGGGCCCGGGGATCGTCGTCGTCGTGGATGGTGGCATCGGAAGGCGTGCGCTGCTGCAGGGCATACGCCGGGACCGATCCCCGGGACGGTGTGGGCTCGAAACGGACCCAGCCGGCACCCTCGAAGTACAGCTCCGGCCAGGCGTGCGCGTCAGTTGAATCAACCTCGAATTCGCGCAGCGCTTCCCCGTTGGGTCCGGTCCCGACCGGAGTTTGCCCGGTGCTGCGCCCCGGGGCATATCCCAGTGCCATCCTGCTCGGAATGCCTTCGTTCCTCGCCATAACGGTCATGGCGGCAGCGAAATGGATGCAGTAGCCGGCCTTGTGCTCCAGGAATTCGGACAGGACCCCCATGCCGTTCCCGTCGTAACCGCCGTCCACTGGAGCCTCCAGCGAATAGGAGAACTCCGGACCGCGCAGGTACCCCTGGATCGCCATGGCCTTGGCGTAAGGGGTGGAAGCATCCCCGACCGCGTCGTCGGAGGCTTCCCGGATGTTCGCGGGAAGATCCTCTGGCAGGTCCGTGAACACGGAATCGACGCTTCCACGGTCGGCCTCCGGAAGTGCCGCCAACTGCTCGGGGGTCAACTCCGCGGAAACACTCAGGACCTGGTAGTCCTGCATGGCCGCACCGTCTGATTCGTCGTCGAGCACGGTCATCGTCTTGGGGTCCCAGGACCAGTTCCCTTCGGCGCCGGTGAACCCCAGCGGGAAGTAGGGGGCCAGCAGCCAGGGACTTGAATACGTCTCGGAGCTGATCCTTGTCACCACCGGAGCGCCCCGGGACCCGGGAGCCTGCCCGGTACCCTGCGCAATCTGGGGCACGCCCTCCCGGCGCTCGTCCGCACGAACGTCAGGAGCCCACCGGTCACCGGAAAAATCCTCCAACGTGGTGGAGCGCAGGTACACCGGCTCGTCTGAGGAGGTGGCATAAGTGATCCGCCCCGCGGATTGGGGCTGGCGAAGGTCGTTACCAAGCGTGACAACCGGGTTCAAGCCGGTGCTGCCGGACCAGAAGTTGAATCTGGTGCCTTCCGGGAACGCGCCGCCGGTGAATCCCGGCAGGACCGCCGGAAGCACGAGGGCCAAGGCCAGGGCCGACGCCGAAACTGCGGTTCCCCTGGCCAGCCAGGTCCGAGGAACACGGGTTCCGGCGCGGTGCTGCTCCCGCCGGGCCCCGGCAGCAAGCAGCAGCAGGTATCCGGCGGCTGCGAGGAGGAAGTACCAGGTTCCCAGGCTCTCGGGTTTCAACACCGCGGGGATCATCAGGACCGCGAAAAGGCCCAGGCCGGCTGTGGCCGGCATCCGCAGCGTTGCCGCCAGGGTATCCGTCAGGACCGCCACCAGGCCGATTCCCGCGCAGCACAGGAACAGGATGCCCGGCAGCGGCTGCACGGGGGTGACCTCTGTGATCACCACGGTGCGCGCCTCCGCCAGCAGCGCATCGGCCCGGGCGAGGGTACCCGGCCCGGGCAGGAACCCCAGGAACGACTCCTGGGCCGCGAACAGCCAGGTGAGCGTACAGGCCAGGACAGCCATGCCGGCCACCGGAACGAACGGCTGGGGTACCCTCAGCCGGCGGGCGCCTGCAGTGGCCGCCAGCGGAAGCAGCACCGTCAGCAGCAGCGGCACCAGCCAGGACCATCCGGCGATCACCCCGTGCACGCTGAGCGAACACAGCATCACAGCCGCGGCGGCAGCCGCCCCGACCCCCAGATTGGCAGCACCGCGGCCATCCTGGGGAGGGGAGGCCTGATCAGGAAGCCGGCCCTCCTGCGGAGCTGCCCCAGGCCGCGTCAGCACAGCGCTCATACGAGTTCCCCGGCTGCGTGCAGGCCAGGCCGGTCCTGGTCAAGGAGGGACCACGCTGCCGGCACCGAAGTCGCCGGCGTTACCGCCGCGGCAATCCAGCCTGCCTCCCGCAGGATTTTTAAGACAGGGCGCAGCCCTGCCGGCCGTTCGGTGACCAGCAGTACCAGCGGTTGGCGGGCGTAGCGGGATGCCGGTGCCAGGGTGGCGGCTTCCGCTGTGCTGATCCGTCCCGCGATAACCAGCAGGGGGCCGGGCGCGTGGCCCGAACCGTCCAAGGCCAAAAACGGCGCAGGGTCGGTGCCCGGGGGTTGGGCTGCCGGCGAAGGCGGTGGCTCCAGTCCCAGGGCGGCCAGCCCCTCGGCAAGGTTCTGCACCCCGTCCGTACCGCGGAATCCGGCGGCTCCGCCGTCCACCGCGGACGGAGAACGGGCG
The DNA here is from genome assembly GCF_030373105.1 of Arthrobacter sp. zg-Y877. Lineage (NCBI taxonomy): Bacteria > Bacillati > Actinomycetota > Actinomycetes > Micrococcales > Micrococcaceae > Arthrobacter > Arthrobacter sp. zg-Y877. The sequence goes on along the minus strand of NZ_JAUCPU010000003.1, from coordinate 251,596 downwards.
AGCCCGGGACGGGAAAGCTCATCGGTAAAGCGCACGCTGTAACCGGCTTCGGTGAAGAAGACGGCACAGGAGATGACGGCGGAAACCGCCCACTCGAACGTTTCCGAAGTCACCAGCTCCCCGGTATCGGACGGCGGTACGGAGCCGTCCGCATAGGAGAGGAACCGCTGGTCAAGCAGGATGGATGCGGTGGGAGCGGTGACCGGTTCCTCCTGCCGGACCATCAGCTCGCCGTGCCGGGCCGTTGCGGCCCAGTGCACCCGGCGCATGGGGTCCCCGTGCCGGTACTCCCGGGTCGAGACGTCATCTTCGCTTGCCGTTCCGCGGCGCCTGCTCGGCGTGGTGCCGTCAGTCCCCGGAGCCCCGAACAACGACGACGCCGGGAGTTCAAGCGGTGCCGGGGCCACCGCCAGCTGGTCCGTTCCACCCAAGGTATGCACGGTCCTGGCCAGGCCCAGGGGATCGGTGAAGTCCGCGGTTACCGGGCCGATGTCGTAGAGTCCGCGGCGGCTGGACCTCAGCCGGTATTCATAGGTGCTGAGTCCATCCCCTGCAGCGTAGCCGGACGGAAACCGGAACACCGGGCTGGGTCCGAAGCGGAACGGCAGTCCCTCCCGCATGGCTGCAGCCGACGCCGAGGCGCCCCGGCTCCGCACGCGCAGTGCGACGGTAGCCGCCGTGCCTGTCTCCACCAACGGCGGAGTGAAGGTCCGTTCGACGTCGAAACCGGGCTTGACCAGCCGCAGCAGGGCGGCGGCCAGGAGTGGAAGCCCGATTAGCAGGATGGACAGCGCCAACAGGTCCCTGCGCCCCAGCGCCGCAGCTCCGAGGAACGCTGCGGCCCCGGCGGCCAGCAGGCCCCAGCCCCGCGGGGTGAAAAACCTCGTGACGGAGGCGGGTTCCATGGTGGCCTTTCGCTCGAAGGTGCGGCAGGAACTGTCGGGTGCAGCTAGCGGTGCAGACGCTCCGGCGCAGCGGCCGTGCGAGGCACCGGGACGGACGCAATGATGGAAGCTATAACGCCGGCTGCGCTTTCACCGGCTCCGGCAGCCCTGCGCTGCAGCAGGAGCCGGTGGCCGAGGACAGGATCGGCGAGCCCCGCGACGTCGTCGGGCAGGACAAAATCGCGGCCCTCCAGTGCCGCATAAGCCTTGGCCGCACGCAGGAGCTGCAGGAGTGCGCGGGGACTGGCACCGAGCCGCAGATCGGGATGTTCGCGGGTGGCCCGGCCCAGCGCAACGGTGTAGTCCTTGATGGCGTCCGACACGTAGACGTTCCGGACCCGGGCGATCATGGCCGAGGCTTCACCTACCCCGACCACAGGGGTGATGCTCTCCAACGGTGAGCCGGCCTGATGGTTTTCCAGCATCTCGGCTTCGGACCGGGCATCCGGGTAACCCAGGGACAGCCGGGCCATGAACCGGTCCCGCTGGGCTTCGGGCAGGGGATAGGTCCCCTCCATCTCGATCGGGTTCTGCGTTGCCACGACCATGAAGGGTGCGGACAACCGGTGCGTGCCGCCGTCGACGGTGACCTGGTGCTCTTCCATGCACTCCAGCAGGGCGGACTGCGTCTTGGCAGAGGCACGGTTGATTTCGTCCGCGATCACCACGTTCGCGAAGACCGGGCCCTGGCGGAACTCGAACAGGTGGCTGTCCTGGTTGTAAATGGAGACCCCGGTGACGTCGGACGGAAGCAGATCCGGAGTGAACTGGATGCGGCTGACGGTGCAGTCAATGGTGCGGGCCAGGGTCTTCGCAAGCATCGTTTTGCCGACACCGGGAACGTCTTCAAGCAACACGTGCCCCTCGGCCAGCAGGACCGTGAGTACCAGCCGCGCGGCCTCCTCCTTGCCGTCGATCACCGTGTTGACGGCGGCAAGGATTCCCTCGGCGGCCGTCTGGAAGGATTCCGCGTCGACCATGGGAGAAGCGGAGGAGGAATGGAGGACGGTGGCGGCACGCGGAGAGGGGAAGCCGTTCAGGGACGCTGCTGAGGCAGAGGGGATCGGAGCGTCCATGGACACCTTCCATATTCGGCGGTTGCAGCTGCAGCATCACCAGCCGCACCGGTACGGCGGCGGAGTCGGAGCAGCGAAAACTCCAACGTCAGCTTCAACGGCAGTTTGTCTGTTCAGGCTACTAGCTCACCTAGGCTTAAGAACATGAATAATCGAAGTGGATTTGTCCCGGGCAGCACACCGCCGGCCTACCTGCCGCCAGTTGAAGGTGCCGGACCCCTCCGGCACAAGGGCAAAGGCTATCCTCCGGCCCCCGAGCCGCTGCCCGTGCCCGTGATGGATAACCACACGCACTTCGATTTCCCAGCCGACGGCGCCACCGGCGACTTCGCGGTTGCGCTCGCCGATGCGCTTGATGCGGCCGAGGCCGCAGGCGTCCAGGGCGCCATCCAGGTGGGCACCGACCTTGAGTCCTCCCGCTTCACCGCTGCCGCCGTTGATGCAGATCCACGCCTCCTCGGTGCGGTGGCCATCCATCCCAATGACGCGCCCGTGCTGGCGGCCCAGGGGACGCTGGAGCAGGCGCTGGCCGAAATTGAGGCACTCGCGGCCCACCCGCGGATCCGGGCCATCGGCGAGACCGGACTCGACTACTTCCGGACGGGGGAGGACGGCCGGGAACAGCAGCATTATTCGTTCCGCCGGCATATCGACATTGCCAAGCGCCTTGGACTGGCCCTGCAGATCCACGACCGTGACGCCCACGACGACGTCGTGCGCCTGCTGAAGGAGGAGGGCGCCCCGGAGACGGTGGTGTTCCACTGTTTCTCCGGGGACGGCGAACTGGCACGTATCTGCAACGACAACGGCTGGTATCTGTCCTTCTCAGGCACCGTCACCTTCAAGAATTCGCACAACCTCCACGAGGCGCTCACGGCCGCGGACCGCAGCCTGCTCCTCGTGGAAACCGACGCACCGTTCCTTACTCCGCACCCGCACCGCGGACGGCCAAACGCCAGCTACATGGTGCCTTACACGGTGCGCTCCATGGCCAGCCGCCTGGATGCCGATCTGTCCGAACTGGGCGCCGGACTGGCGGCCAATACCGTCCGCGCCTACGGCTCCTGGGCCTAGGGACCGGGCGGCACCGGCCCGCCGCGCCCGTGCTGCCCTGCGGACCGCCTCCGGCACCGGCTGAAAACCCCGTTTGCCCTCAGATCACGGTTCGGTTACGGTAGGGAGCAATTAGCCGGGGTCGGGGAAGGCATCCGGACTATTACCTTTATAAGCAGTACCTCTATGTCCGCAGCAGTCACCGGCTGCAGACACGGGGTCCGCTATGCCTGTGCCTGACCGTGTCCGTTTTCCGCCCTCCGGCGGGAGGCCCGGAATATGACGGCGCTCTAAGTCCCCGTGCCCGGATTCTCTGAGCGTTTGGAATTTCGTGGCCAGTTCACTCGCAAGGCGTGGGGTAAAGCTTCTCGGACAGGCAACCGTCATGGTGTGCCTCCTGCTCGGGCTCGTTGCCTATGTGGGTGCCACCAAATCGGTGGTGTTGACGGTCGACGGCGAAAGCCAGGAGGTGCAGACCTTCGACGGCACCGTTGCCGATGTCCTGGCCAAGGCAGACGTTTCCGTGCGGACCGCGGACCGGGTAACGCCGGAACCCACAGCCGCGTTGGAGGACGGGGCCACCATCGAAGTCCAGCGTGCACGCGCCGTCGACGTCATGGTGGACGGCAACGGAACCACTGTCCACACCACGGGCGAGACAGTCGCCGACCTGGTCTCGGAGCTCCGGGTCTCGTCACGCTCCGCTGTGTCCGCCCCGCTGGATACCTCGCTGGCCGGGCTGGACGGAAGCATTTCAATCTCCACTCCCAAGACAGTGTTCGTCACGGTGGACGGGCAGACCCACGAGCGAAGCACCACGGCGGCGACCGTGAGGGACCTGCTGAAGGAATCCGGCGTCAGCCTCGCGGCGGCCGACCGGGTGTCGGCGCCGAGGAGCGCGGCACTGGTGAATGGCATGGGTCTGAAGGTCACGCGTATTGCCGCCGGTGTTGAGCAGACCGTGACCGAGCCGGTCCCCTTCACCAGCTCCGAGGTCCCCAACGCGGACCTGCTGGAGGGGGAGAAGAAGGTCACCACTGCCGGCGTGAACGGTGAGCGTTCCCGCGTCTTCTCCGTGACCCTCGTGGACGGCAAGGAAGTTTCCCGCTCCCTCCTGAAGGACAGCGTTACCAAGGAACCGGTGGCCGAGGCAGTTGCCAAGGGCACCAAGAAGCGCCCTGAGGCTAAGCCGGCCACCCCTGCTGCCGGCGGCGGCGGAGAAGCACCGGCGTCCGGAACGTGGGCTGCCCTTGCCCAGTGTGAATCCGGTGGAAACTGGCACATCAACAGTGGCAACGGCTACTACGGCGGCCTGCAGTTCAGCCAGTCCAGCTGGCTCGGGGCCGGCGGTGGAGCGTACGCGCCGGTTGCCAGCGATGCCACCCCGGAGCAGCAGATCGCTGTGGCTGAGCGGCTGCGCGCCAACGGTGGATGGGGTCACTGGCCTTCCTGCTCCTCGAAGCTGGGGCTGCGCTAGCTCAGCCGGCTGCCAGCTCGTGGGCCAGCGCCGCCGCATGTGCGGCGCGGTCCCGGGCCCCGGCTGAGCGGAAGGACTGTTCGCTGTCCACCAGGCAGGCCGATCCGGCGTCGGGCCGGCCGGTATGGGCCAGGGCCAGGCCAAGGTGGAGTGCCAGTTCGCCCGAGTCCTGCGGAGAAAGCTCGTCCCGGTGGGCATACACATCCGAAAGCATGCCTACCGCCCTCAGATGCTCGCCATTCAGGTCCAGCCAGAGTCCACGGCTATGCGCCGGCTCCAGCCGTTCGGGTCCATACAGGCCGACCACCGACATGGCCGCCTCGGCGTGTTCTATGCAGGCAAGCGTTTCATCGTCGTGGATACCCGCGGCAAGCCGCATGGCCGCCGTGGCACTGTTGAAACGGGCCCACAGTTCGACGTCGGTACCGGGTTGCAGCAGGGCGGCCGCAGCCCGGTGGTGCAGAAGTCCGGTGTAGACGTCCCCGCGGCGGAAAGCCACATTGCCTGCGGCCCACAGTGCTTTGCCCTTGGTCTGGCGGTCCACCCCGGTTTCCAGCAGCGGCAGTACGAAGGTGCGGCAATAGCTCCAGGCTTCGTCCAGCCGGCCCGCTTCGGCCAAGGCGGACACCAGTGCCTCGCAGGCTTCCAGGAAAACGGCTCCACCGGTTGCCGGTACCCCCTCTACGGCGGTGCGCGCATGGGCAATGGCCCGGTCCAGTTCTCCGGTGCCCTGGTAGGCGGTGGCGAGCAGCGTCTCGGCCTGGGCGTGGAGACCGGGATCCGCGGCCAGCGGATGGCTGGAAAGCAGCGACGCTTTTCCGATGCACTCCCGGTAGGCATGCAGGGTGCAGAGGCAACGGGCGGCCAGATAGGTCATGCCCCACCAGGTGTGGGGATCGCCGGCTGCCAGCGCTGCTTCCGCCGCTGTTCCTGCCAGCGCACTAGCGGCGGCGTAATCGCGCTCATCCTCGGCCTGGCGGGCCGAGAGTTCCAGGAAGAGGGGCGTCGCTTCCACTCCCCGGTGCCCGTCCAGCGTGCTGCGGGACGTGAGCCGTTCAGAGAGGAGCTGGATGGCACCGGAAACGGGTTCCCTCAGCCCGGTCTCCAGCAGGGAAATCTCCCGTGGCCGGAAGGTTCCGCTTCCCAGTTGAGCCTGCGTCATGCCGCGTTTCTGGCGCTCAGAACGAAGCTTGTCACCGAATGATTTACCCATGGCAGATTCCGCCGATCCCGGATGCGGCACACTGTCACCGGTGCCGGCAATGCATTCGATGCTACCGGCCGGGTCCGGCTGCGGGCAGAGGAGCAGCGCCTAATCGCAGGCAAAACAGCGAACTACATTTCCGGCTGCGGGATAGCCGCGGCGGGCGCCGGGAATGCCGTCCCGCGGACCGTGCCGGCGGCCTGCCGCACCCCGGCCCCCGGAGCCGGCTGCGGTGCCCGCTCGGCTAGTATTACTGGGTGAGTGAATCCGAACCTGCCCCCCGAACACCTGTCCCCGCACTCCTTGGTGCCACGGACATCCGGTCGCTGGCGGAGGAACTCGGGGTCCGCCCCACCAAGACCCTCGGCCAGAACTTCGTGATCGATGGAAACACCATCCGCCGGATTGTGGCTGCGGCTGATATCGCTCCCGATGAAACCGTGCTGGAAGTTGGACCCGGGCTCGGGTCGCTGACCCTCGGACTCCTCGACGCAGCCGAGTCAGTGGTGGCCGTGGAGATCGATCCCGTCCTTGCCGGCAAACTGCCGTCCACCGTGGCTGAACGGCGTCCGGAAGCGGCCGGCCGGCTGCACGTTGTGCTCGGCGACGGCATGCGGATTAAGGAACTGCCCAAGGAACCCACCGCGCTGGTGGCGAACCTGCCGTACAACGTAGCGGTCCCGGTGGTGCTGCACCTGCTGGAGCACTTCCCGTCCCTGCGGCACGGCCTGGTTATGGTCCAGGACGAAGTGGCGGACCGGATGGCCGCCAAACCAGGGTCCAAGACCTACGGCGTGCCGTCCGTGAAAGCAGCCTGGTATGCGCAGATGCGCAAGGCCGGAGTCATTGGCATGAACGTGTTCTGGCCCGCCCCCAAGATTGCCTCCGGGCTGGTGGGATTCGTCCGGCACGAGCCGCCGCAGACGCGTGCCACCCGGGAAGAGGTATTTGCCGTCATTGATGCCGCCTTTGCCCAGCGCCGCAAGACCCTGCGTGCCGCTCTGGCCGGCTGGGCGGGCAGCCCCGCCGAAGCGGAAAAGGCGCTGCGCGCTGCGGGCGTGGATCCCAGTGCCCGCGGCGAGGTTCTGGACATCGCCGCGTTCGCCCGCATTGCCGAGGCCCGGAAGCCGCTCGTTGCCTGAGGACAAGGGAACCGAAGCAATGCCGCAAACGCGCTCCGTTAGTGTCCGGACCCCCGGCAAGATCAACGTCTCCCTCCGGGTGGGTCCGCCCCGTGCGGACGGCTACCACAGCGTGGCCAGCGTGTACCTGGCCGTGTCCCTCTTCGAGGAGGTCACCGCTACGGCGCTGGCAGGGGACGAGATCCGGCTGACACTCAGCGATCCCGACCACCGCCTCCCGGACGGCGGCATCCCGCTGGACGGGGACAACCTGGCTGCCCGGGCTGCCCGGGCCGTCGCCTCCCGCGCCGGCCGGAAGCATGCGGGCGTCCATCTGCACATCACTAAGCGGGTGCCGGTGGCGGGCGGAATGGGCGGCGGCTCAGCCGATGCCGCAGCCGCATTGGTGGCCTGCAACGAACTGTGGAACACGGGCCTGGACCCGGCCGAACTGGCGGAGCTGGCGGCCGGACTGGGAGCCGACGTGCCGTTCGCCCTGCTCGGGGGCGCCGCCGCCGGGCTGGGCGTGGGGGACCGGCTGACCCCGGTACCGGCACCGCAGCCGCTGCACTGGGTCCTGGTTCCGGCGCCGTACGGGCTCTCCACCCCGGAGGTCTATTCCGCCGTCGACCGCCTCCGCGCCGGGACGGATGTCCCCGAGCCGGCCGAAGTGGACCCGGTGATCCTCGCCGCCCTGGCCGACGGGAACACCGCCGCGCTGGCAGGCGTTCTAGTCAATGACCTGCAGCCGGCAGCACTGGAACTCGCCCCCCAACTCGCATCCGTGCTGGAAGCGGGAACCCGGCTCGGCGCCCTGGCGGGCATGGTCTCCGGATCCGGCCCCACCCTGGCCTTCCTGGCAACCGATGAAACCGCAGCGTCCGCCCTGGCCGCCGCCCTGCGCGCGGAGGGCCACGCTGCACTGGCCGTTTACGGACCCGCCGAGGGTGCCGTTGCGGCTGCCGACACCACCGCACCTCAGACGTACAGAAAGTAGTACCGATTGGCACACCTGCTTGGTGCTGAAAACCTCAGCATTTCCTTTGGCACGCGCACCATCCTCGACGGGGTTTCCCTGGGCCTGGAAGAGGGGGACCGCATTGGCGTCGTCGGCCGCAACGGCGACGGCAAGTCCACCCTAATGCGCCTGCTGGCCGAACGGCAGACGCCCGATGAGGGCCGGGTCACCCGCCGCCGTGACGTCACCGTTGGCTATCTGGACCAGTCCGACGTGCTCGACGGCGACCTCACCGTCGGCGAAGCGATCGTCGGTGACGCCGCAGACTACGAGTGGGCTTCCAACGCCCGGATCCGCGACGTGATGAGCGGGCTGATCCAGGAAGTGGACTGGAACGCCCGGGTTTCCTCGCTCTCCGGCGGGCAGAAGCGCCGTGTGGCACTGGCCAAGCTCCTGACCGGCGACGACGACGTCGTCATGCTGGACGAGCCCACCAACCACCTGGATGTGGAAGGCGTTGCGTGGCTCGCCAAGCACCTGAAGACCCGCTGGCGCTCCGATGCCGGCGGCCTGCTCGTGGTTACCCACGACCGGTGGTTCCTGGACGAAATCTGCACCCGCACGTGGGAAGTCCACGACGCGGTGATTGACCCGTTCGACGGCGGCTACGCAGCGTACGTGCTGGCCCGCGCCGAGCGCGACCGCATGGCCGGCGTCATCGAGGGCAAGCGCCAGCAGCTCGTGAAGAAGGAACTGGCCTGGCTGCGCCGCGGTGCCCCGGCCCGCACCGCGAAGCCCAAGTTCCGCATCGAGGCCGCGAACAACCTGATTGCCGACGTCCCCGAACCGCGCGACTCCCTCTCACTGAACAAGATGGCCACTGCGCGCCTGGGCAAGGATGTGCTTGACCTCGAGGAAGTGTCGCTGACCCTGGGCGACACCGAACTCTTCAAGAACATCACCCTGCGCCTGGCACCCGGTGAGCGGCTCGGCCTGGTCGGCGTCAACGGTGCCGGCAAGACCACTCTGCTGCGTCTGCTCAACGGCGAAATCGAGCCCACCAAGGGTCGGCTGAAGCGCGGCACGACCGTGCAGACCGCCGTGCTCACCCAGGAGGTCAAGGAGCTCGACGAGGTCGCGGACCTGCGCGTCATCGAGGTCATCGAAAACGAGAAGCGCGTCTTCAGCGTCGGCGGCAAGGAGGTTTCAGCCGGGCAGCTCGTGGAGCAGCTGGGCTTCAACCAGCAGCGCCAGTGGACTCCGGTCCGTGAGCTCTCCGGCGGTGAGCGCCGCCGGCTGCAGCTGCTGCGCCTGCTCGTGGGCGAACCCAACGTGCTGATGCTCGATGAGCCCACCAATGACCTGGACACGGACACCCTTGCCGCGGTCGAGGACGTGCTGGACGGCTGGCCTGGAACCCTCGTGGTGGTCTCGCACGACCGGTACCTGCTCGAGCGCGTCACCGACCACCAGATGGCACTGCTCGGCGACGGCAAGCTGCGCGGCCTGCCCGGCGGCGTGGACCAGTACCTGGAACTGCGTAACGAGGCGCTGGCGGCCAACTCGTCCGCGTCGACTGCAGCGCGGGGCTCTTCGCAGGCGGCCCGTGCGGCTGCGGCAGGGTCCTCCCGTCCCGGCGGTTCCTCCGCCTTCACTGCACCCTCCGGCGGCGGAACGGCGACGGCGCTGGCCGGTTCGGGTGCTTCGGAAGCCGAGAAGCGGGCCGCGAAGAAGGACCTGACCCGGATCGAACGCCAGCTGAGCAAGCTCACCGCGCAGGCCGAGAAGATCAACACCCAGATGAATGAGGCGACGCAGAAGTCCGGCGGCGCCGACTTTGAACTGATCGGCGAGCTCAACGCCAAGCTGCAGGCCGTCGCGGCCGAGCAGGAGGACCTCGAAATGCAGTGGCTCGAGGCGTCGGAGATCCTCGAATAGGGCCCAGCGTGCGGTTCTGCTGCCGGGTTAAACCGGCAGCAGAATCCCAAAGTGGCAGGAGAAAGCGGCAGCTAGCCCAGCAGTCGCGGCAGGAGGTACTCGCTCAGCAGCGGGGAGAGGTCGCTGCGTTCCGCCGCGTCCGCAGGTGCGGCCCAGAGGATTTCCTCGATCTCCGCAGCGGCGGCCGGGGGAGCGCTGCCTGCGGGCAGGGTCCAGCCAAACAGGCCTGCGTCTATGGAGGTGTTTTCCTCGTTCGCGGCCGGACCGTACCAGCTGCCCAGATCTTCAAGATCCTCTGCGGCAACGGCCAGCCCAAGTTCTTCGCGTACCTCCCGGACGGCGGCCTGCACGAAGGTCTCCCCGGGCTCCAGTTTTCCGCCCGGCTGCATAAAGCGCGACGTGCCGCGCTTGCGCACCAGCAGGATGCGGCCGGCGTCGTCCCTGACCAGGACCGCCGAAAGCCGAAGGACGGCGGTGCCGTCACCGCCGGCGCGGGCGCCGTCCAGATCCGGCGGCATATGGGAAAGCCGGGGATCCTTTTGCAGGCCCGCAAGGCCGTTCCAGGACAGGTTCACCAGATGCGCAGCCACGGCGGCCTTGTCCGGGGAGCGGGTATCCAGCCACCACTGGCCGGTCATGGCAACCATGCCCACCAGCATCTGCGCGTACATGCCACCCACCTCGGCGCTCAGGCCGCGGCTGCCGAACTCCTTGGACAGGATGTGTTCCACGTGCCGGGTGATCGTGGACAGCAGGGTGGAGAACGTTCCCTCCGGCTGCGACGGCGGCGCGTCCCGGGTGAGGATCCGGAAACCGTCGGTGTGTTTTTCGATGTAGTCCAGCAGGGCGTAGGCGGCACGTTCCAGCAGGACCCGGGGACCGGCGTCGGCGCTGAGGGACTCGGTCATCACGTCCAGCAGGCGGCGGAACTCAATGTCCACCACCTCGGTGTACAGGCCTTCTTTGGAACCGAAGTGTTCGTAGACCACCGGTTTGGACACGCCGGCCGCGGCCGCAATGTCCTCGATGGTGGCGCCGTCCAGTCCGCGCAGGGCAAAGAGCCCGCGTGCCACTTCGATCAGCTGGGCGCGCCGCTGGACGCCGGTCATGCGCAGGCGCGTTCCGCCGGCGGGAGTCTTTACCACCGGACCAGTCTACCCACGTGTCCCTTGGAGGGCCGTCGACGCCGCCGCACAGCCGCAGCCCAACTCGCGTCCGCATCGGCTCCCGTGGCAGACTAAACTCTTGTGTGCGTGGCTCGCCAGGCACATGATCCGCCCTGGTGTAATGGCAGCACCCCGGCCTTTGGAGCCGTGGAGTATAGGTTCGAATCCTATGGGCGGAACGCTATGCAGTGTGCCTGTGAAAGGCTGCCGCACAGCAGATATACCCCGGCCGGACCACCAAGGAGCGCCATTTCGTGACCACCAACGATGCCCGATCCAGCGGAAACCCTCCGGGCAGTTTGTCGGCGGTGATCGTCCTTGCTGCCGGGGCCGGTACACGAATGAAGTCCCGGACCCCGAAAATCCTGCATCCCGTAGGCGGCATTTCGATGCTCGGACATGCCCTCGCCGCGGCACAGGAGCTGCACCCCCGCTTCCTGGCGGTTGTCGTGCGGCACGAACGCGACATGGTGGCGGCACACGCCGCCGCACATGCGCCGGCCGCCGTCATCGTTGACCAGGACGAGATCCCCGGCACGGGCCGCGCGGTCCAGGTGGCGCTCTCGCAGCTGGACGCCGCCGCCGGGCTGGAAGGCACCGTCGTAGTGACCTACGGGGACGCCCCGCTCCTCGAAGCCCAGACACTGCGCAACCTGGTCGCGGTGCATGAAACGGACGGCAACGCCGTAACGGTCCTCACCGCCCGGCTGGCGGATCCCACCGGCTACGGACGCGTACTGAGGGCGGAAGACGGCACGGTCACCGGCATCGTCGAGCACAAGGACGCCACCGACGAGCAGCGCGCCGTTCGCGAAATCAACTCCGGCATCTACGCCTTCGACGCCGCAGTCCTGCGCAGCGCGCTGGCATCGGTGACCACCTCCAACTCGCAGGGAGAGATGTACCTGACCGATGTCCTGGGCATCGCCCGCTCAGCCGGCGGCCGCATCAGCGCCGTTGCCACTGACGACACATGGCAGGTGGAAGGCGCTAACGACCGCGTCCAGCTCGCCGCCCTCAACGCCGAACACAACCGCCGCAACCTGGATAAATGGATGCGGGCCGGCGTGACCGTGGTGGATCCGTCCACGACCTGGATCGACTCGACCGTTACCCTGGCCGAAGACGTCACCATCCTGCCCGGCACCCAGCTGCACGGCGCCACGACCATCGCCCGGGACGCCGTCGTCGGGCCGGACACCACGTTGACGGACGTGTCCGTAGGGGAGGGGGCAAGCGTGGTCCGGACCCACGGCAGCAATGCCGTCCTTGGCGCCGGCAGCAGCGTTGGGCCCTTCGCCTACCTGCGTCCGGGAACCGTACTGGGTGCGGACGGAAAAATCGGCACCTTTGTGGAAACCAAGAACGCCAACATCGGCGCCGGGTCCAAGGTTCCCCACCTTTCCTATGTGGGGGATGCCACAATCGGCGAGCAGTCCAACATCGGTGCCGCGTCCGTCTTCGTAAACTACGACGGCGTGAACAAGCACCATACGACCATCGGGTCCCACGTACGCATGGGCAGCGACAACATGTATGTAGCCCCCGTCACGGTGGGCGACGGCGCGTACAGTGGAGCTGGAACGGTGGTCCGCAAGGACGTCCCGGCCGGCTCCCTGGCCATCAACGTGGCGCCCCAGCGCAACCTCGACGGCTGGGTGCTGACCAACCGTCCGGGCACCGCGGCAGCCGACGCGGCGGCCGCGGCCAACGCTTCCGCTACGGCCACTGATTCCACAACCTCTTCCGCCGATACTGATTCCCCCACGCGAGAAAGCGATCATTAATGAGCAGCGAGATCACCGCACAAGGTGAAAAGAAGCTTGTCCTTGCCACTGGCCGGGCACACCCGGAACTGGCCGAGGAGATCGCCCGCTGTCTTGACACGGAGCTGTTGCCGCTGGCGTCCTACGACTTCGCCAACGGTGAGATCTATGTCCGTCCCGGCGAGAGTGTCCGCGGCACCGACGCCTTCGTCATCCAGGCGCACCCGGCGCCGATGAACAACTGGCTGATGGAACAGCTGATCACCGTTGACGCACTGAAGCGGGCCTCCGCCAAGCGCATCACCGTGGTTTCCCCGTTCTACCCGTACGCCCGGCAGGACAAGAAGGGACGCGGCCGCGAGCCGATTTCCGCCCGCCTGATTGCCGACCTGTACAAGACCGCCGGCGCGGACCGCATCATGAGCGTTGACCTGCACACCTCACAGATCCAGGGCTTCTTCGACGGCCCCGTGGACCACCTGATGGCCATCCCGCTGCTGGCCGACTACATCCGCACCCGCGTGGATGTCTCCAACGTCACGGTGGTCTCCCCGGACACCGGCCGCGTCCGTGTTGCCGAGCAGTGGGCGGAGCGCCTCGGCGGCTCGCCGCTGGCGTTCGTGCACAAGAGCCGCGACCTGACCGTCCCGAACCAGGCTGTATCCAAGCAGGTCGTGGGACAGGTCGAGGGGCGTACCTGCGTGCTGATCGACGACATGATCGACACCGGCGGCACCATCGCCGGCGCCGTGCGCGTCCTCAAGGAAGCCGGTGCCAAGGACGTCATCATCGCGGCCACCCACGCCGTGTTCTCGGATCCGGCAGCCCGTACCCTGGCCGAGTCCGGTGCCCGTGAAGTAGTTGTCACCAACACCCTGCCGATCCCGGCCGCCAAGCGCTTCGACCAGCTGACGGTGCTGTCCATCGCACCGCTGATCGCCCGGGCCATCAAAGAGGTCTTCGAAGACGGGTCCGTCACGAGCCTCTTCGACGGCAAGGCCTAGGCACTGTCCGTTTGATCCACCGCCCGCCCGGACCCGGAATAACAGGGGTTCGGGCGGGCGGAGTTGTGCTGGTAGCATTGAGACCGATGCCTAGGCGAGGGAGCGGCCCGGAGAATTCCGGCCAAACTCCGTTATCGACGGTGGCTGGCAACTTCTGGCCGTACACAGGGACCCTCCGGTCCGTACGGTGGAGTGTTCCGAAACCGGCGCCTGAGGCAACCACGGAACACCACTTACAGGAGTAGCAATGTCTGAGCAGAAGCTCGCAGGAACCGCCCGCACCGAGTTCGGCAAGGGTGCAGCCCGCAAGGCCCGCGCCGCCGGCCAGATCCCGGCAGTCATCTACGGCCACGGCGCCGATGTTATGCACATCCTGCTGCCGGCCAAGGCCACCACGCTGGCTGTCCGTACCTCCAACGCCCTGCTGGAAATCGACGTCGACGGCGAATCCCACCTGGCCCTGGCCCGCGACATCCAGCGCGATCCGATCAAGCAGATCATCGAGCACATCGACCTCCTGACCGTCCGTAAGGGCGAAAAGGTCGAGGTCGAGGTCAACATCCACGTTGAAGGCGAACTGGCTGCAGGCGACTCGGTCTACAACCAGGAAGCCAACACGGTCCTGGTTGCTGCCGACGCCACCAACCTGCCGGAAACCATCGTGGTCAGCATCGAAGGCCGCAAGGCCGGCGAGCACATCTACGCCTCGGACCTCGTACTGCCTGCCGGCGTCGAGCTCCTGCTGGATCCCGAAACCATGATCATCAACATCTCCGAGCCCACCGTGCAGGACCTTGGCGCTCCGTCCGACGAGCAGGTTGCTGTTGCAGCTGCTGAAGTTGGCGCTGAAGCGTAATTCACTTCCGGGGTCTGCTCCCCGCAGCGGAGCCGTCCGGTTCTCATCGAAGGAGCAGTACCCGCAGTGAACAGCAACACCTGGCTTGTAGCCGGGCTCGGGAACCCCGGGCCCGGCTACAGCCGTAACCGGCACAATGTCGGCCAAATGGTTTTGGACGATTTGGCCCTCCGCATGGGCGGAAAGTTCAAGGTCCACCGCTCGCACGCCTCCATCGTCGAAGGACGCCTCGGCATCGGCGGTCCACGCGTGGTGCTGGCGAAGCCGCTGACCTACATGAACCTGTCCGGGGGCCCCGTATCCTCTCTGGCCCGCTTCTTCGATATTGACCCGGAGCAGGTGGTGGCGGTCCACGACGAGATCGATATCCCCTTCAACACCGTCCGGCTCAAGCGCGGCGGCGGAGAGGGTGGCCACAACGGTCTCCGGGACATCAGCAAAGCCCTGGGCACCAAGGATTACCTGCGGGTCCGGGTGGGCGTCGGCCGTCCCCCGGGACGTATGGACACCGCCGACTACGTACTCAAGGACTTCTCGGGGACCGAGGCGAAGGAACTTCCGTTCCTCGTCGGCGATGCTGCGGACGCTGTCGAACTCCTACTGACCGAGGGGCTGACGGCCGCCCAGCAGAAATTCCACGGCGCCGGGTCCTGACTCTTTGGCCTAGGTATCAGCGGGGCAGAATGGAGTAGTTTTCCAGCGTCCCGAATAGCGGGGAACCATTGTTTCGGTTCCGTTACCCGGCCTAAAATGGAACCAGCCTGAAGGGCTCCCAAAGCGGGGCCGACGTCGGGAGGCCTCCGAGACTGGGCCACCCCCATCCCGGCGTCGGTCCCTTATTCTGTTCCCGCGTCCCGCCGCTCCCTCCCGCATCTAGACGCTGCCCCGGGCCGGGCGTATGCTCCAGTCCACTAAGCAGTTGCTACCAAAGGCAGCCGGTGTCCGGAACCCGGATCCGGTGCGGGCGTTGTGGGGGGGCGTGGGCTGGCTGATGAAAAGTGCGTCGACCGTAGCTGAGCTTGTAGGGCGTGCGGAAATCATTGATGAGCTCTGCTCCGCACTCGCCGGTGGCGGCGCAGGAGCAGTGATCCTCGGACGGTCCGGAGTGGGCAAGACCGCGGTACTCAACGCCGTGGCGGGCCGCCTCCAGGCCGACTTCCACATCGTCCCGGTGCGGGGCACCGTTATTGCCGCCGAGACACCGTATGGAGCCTTGGCCTACCTGATCAGCGGACTGCCTGAAGTCGCGGCACACAATCCTGTGAAGCTGCTGCAGGATCTTAGCCGCTCCTTCGTGGCACGGGCCGGGGGAAAGCGCGTCCTGGTGGCGGTGGACAACGCGGACAGGCTGGACCGGTTCACCATCATGGCCTTGTCCCAGTTGCTGCGGCGCGGGACGGTCGCCGTGGTGGCGGCTGCTTCCGTCCATTGGGAAGCCGACCCCGAACTGGTGCGCCTGTGGAGCGAAGGGCTGCTGGCGAGGGTTGATCTCGCGCTGCTCACCGAGCGGCAGACCCGCCAGCTGATGCAGCAGATACTGGGCGCGGCGGTCTCCGGGCTTGCGGCCGCCACCATGTGGCAGGAAACCGAGGGCAGCCCGCGGTTAATCCGGCTCATGACCAACGCCCAGGTCCACTCCGGGACGTTGGTCCGCAGGGAAAACACCTGGGTCCGCACGGCCCCCTTCACCCGCACCGGTGAGGTCAGTGAAGTCGTGGACACAGTTCTGGCCCGGCTGGATGCCCCTGAACGGCAGCTGGTGGAGGTCCTGGCGCTGTGCATCACCCTGCCCCTGCCCCGGGCCCTGGAACTGGTCCCGGCCGCGGCCCTTGATGCCCTCGAGGAGCAGCAGGTGATCTCCGTGGCCGGCAACCCGCCGCGGGTCCGGCTAAGCGGCGGAACCCCGGGGTCAGTCATAGCGGCGAGCATGGCACCGGGCCGGAGAAGGGAACTGTGGGAGGACATGTCGTCCCGGATGGACCCCGCCGGGCTGGAAGCAGGGGAACTCACCGCCTACGTGGGCTGGGCCCTGTGCTGCGGTGAGGAGCCCGGCCCGTCCGTGGCCCTCCGTGCGGCGCGTGCGGCCAACGAACGGGCGGATGGGGCCGCCGCCCTCCGGTTTGTCCGCGCGGTGCCCGTCGGGACGCGCAGCCAGGAGCTGGTCTGTGAAGAGGTCCGTGCCCTGCACGGAGCCGGGAAGCTGGCGGAAGCACTCGCCGCCTTCAAACAGATCGAACCGCGGCTGTCCCCTCAGGAGCGGGCGGGCTACGTGCCCCTGCAGCTGCTGCACAGCCAGACGCTGGCCCGTGTGCCGGGAGCCGGTGACCCTTTGGAGCCGCTGCTGGCAGTGGAGGGATCCCGCCCGGCGGAAGGGGACCAGACGGAGCTGGCTGCGGCCCTGATCCTGGCGCACAGCAGGCTTGCCGCTGACGGGGGCCGTGTCCGGGAGGTTCCGGACGAACTCTTCGGCTTGTCCGGGAAAGCGGAGCTGAAACCCTCCACCCGGATACATGCCGCCGCGCTGTCGGCGAATATCCTGGCCCTGTCCGGGCGGACAAGCGAAGCGCTGGATATTCTCGCGCAGCTGGGGGCGCCCAAGGATTATGCCCTCGGTCCAGGGAACGCCACGGAAGTCTGCACCCGCATCTTCGATACCTATGTCCTTTCGGGCGAGCTCGACCGGGCAGCGGATTTCGTCAAGGCCTTCGACAAGACCGGAATCCGGCCTTCCTATGCGGGCAGCGCCGGTGAACTGGCGGTGGCGGTCCTGGCCGCCTGGCAGGGGCAGGACGGTGCCGCCCGGGAAGCACTTACCGGCGGCATGGGGCAGCTCAGGGTCCACGATCCGCAGGACATGCTCCCACTTGCCCGCACCCTGTCCGCCTACCTCAACCGGGAGCGGCACGCTGAATCCGGCGAAAGCCTGAACCAGGCACACAACGCGAAGCAAGACTCCGGCTACTTCCGGGGATTCCTGATCCGCTATTTCGCTCTCCAGGCCGGGAACAACGATGCCGGGCTCCGCTGCAGGCGGCTCCGCGAGGAAGCCGGGTCCGCCCGGGCTGCAGGTTACGCGGCGCCGGCGCTCCATTTCCTGGCGGCAGCCGTCCAGTCGGGGGACCGGCAGGCGGCCGCGGACCTCCTCGCGGCAGCGGACGACGCCGGCGGAAGGTTCGGTTCCCTGGTGTCGGACTTCGCCGCCGGCGTCCTTCACGATGATCCTTCCCTGCTCGTAAACGCCGCACAGGGTTTCCGGAACCTTGGACAGCACCTGTTGTGCCGTAGCGCCGCCCTCGCGGCGGAGGAAAGCGCGGTGCACGGCAGTCCGGGGGAGCGCAGGGCGCTGGCGAGGTCCGCCCGCGCCCTGGCAAACGCCAGTCTGCGGTCCATGCAGCACGTCGGCGGACGGGCGGAAACTCTGGCCGGATTGAGCGCATTCGAGGCGGATCTTGCGCACCGGGCCGTCACGATGGCCACCACCACGCAGATCGCCGGGGAGTTGAACCTATCGCCCCGAACCATCGAGTGGCACCTGGGAAAGATCTTTGCGAAGCTCCACGTCTCCGGGCGTTCCGAACTTGCCGAGATCCTGGCCTAGGAACAGACGGGCAGGGGACGGGATGTACGGGTTGAACCCGAGGTCGCTGGCAGGCAGGGACACCATGCTTGCCGCCGTGCTCGAGAGCCTCCGCCGGCCACCCGGGCACGGGGCCGTCATCGCTGCGGAAGCCGGGATGGGCAAGACTGCGGTGGCTACGGCTGCCGTGCAGGAACTGCAAGGCCCCGTGTACTGGGTCTACTCAAGCCCGGCACTGAAGTCCGTGCCGTACGGTGCGCTCGCAGCGCTCCTGCCAGACCTCGCTCCGGGGCAGACCGGGTCTTCGCTGGCAGTGATGCGGGCGCTCATGGCGCGGTTCTTTCCGACGTCGCCGCCAGGGGGAGCGCCCGCTTTCCAGCCGGGCCGGGAACCCCTGGTCGTCGTCGACGACGCGCACGACATCGACGGGTACAGCCTCGATCTCCTCGCCCAGCTCCTTGATGCCCGGTACATCAGGCTTCTTGTCCTCACCCAGGCGTTCGCGGACATCTCCGGCATCCTTCCGCACATGTGGGACGGGCAGCTGACCCGCCACCGGCTGCGGGCCCTGGCCGAACCGGAAGTCCTGCAGCTGTGTGAGCAGGAGCTTCAGGGGCAGGTCAGCACCACAGCCGCTGTCGAGTTGACCCGCCTGACCGGGGGGAACGCGATGTACCTGCTCGCGCTGATTGACGAGTCGGTCCGAAGTGGCTTCCTGGTTCAGCGGCACGGAGTCTGGGTAACGACCGAGAGCGAGCCTCCGGTGGGTGGGAGGGTCGGAGACCTCGTCAAGGCGCAGGTAAGGAGCCTCGGCCCTGCAGACCGCACAGCGATGGAGACAATCTGCCTCGCCGAACCGCTGCCCCTGCGGACGGCTTTCCGGCTCGGCCTGCACGCCTCGGTGGACCGTCTCGCGGACGCCCTCCTTGTGGTGGTTTCAGGAGACCACGATGGCGGACAAACGCTGCGGCCCCTGCATCCCATCTATGGGGAAGTGGTCCGGTGGATGGTCCCGGCAGCGCGGAGCGCGCGTCTCCTGAAAGAACTGGAACGCGTTCCGGCCGGGATGGGCCTGGGGGAGGAGGGGGTGCTCCGCCGGGTTTCCTGGTCGCTGGCACTGGGGGCGCCGGTCCCCGGGCGAGAGCTGCTGCGCGCGGCCGAAAGCGCAAACAACCGCTCGGATCCGCGGCTGGCCCTCCGGGCCGCTGGCGCAGTGGGGAGCGGCGAACTGCGGATCTGCGCACGGGTACAGGAGTCCCGCGCGCTGCTGCTGCTGGGTGAGACCGCCGCCGCAGCGGAGGCCCTGGAGGGGGTGCTTGAGCAGGCGCCGGACCTGCGCACCGTGAAACAGGCAATGATGGTTCATATCCAGCTGGCGTTGCAGTCGGCGGCGGAATCCGGGTGGGCGGTTCCCCTGGCACAGCGGTGGAACCAGGAAATTGACCGCCTTTCCGGACGCGAATCCGCAGACTCCGAGGAACGTGCCCGGGGCGGCGCGCAGATGCTCGATCTGCTCGGCCGGATCAGGAAAGGCGAGTATGCCCACACCGAACTGGAACTCGCGGAGCTCCTCCGCAGTGCCCGTGCGGGCGGCCACACAGAGGCGGTCGTCATGGCCGAGGCCATGATGGCCGAAGTCCTGGTGGCAACCGGACGGCCCCAATCAGCGCTCGGACACAGTACGGCCGCCATGGAACTGCTGCGGGAAGGTACTGCC
Organism: Arthrobacter sp. zg-Y877; assembly: GCF_030373105.1. Lineage (NCBI taxonomy): Bacteria > Bacillati > Actinomycetota > Actinomycetes > Micrococcales > Micrococcaceae > Arthrobacter > Arthrobacter sp. zg-Y877. The sequence goes on along the minus strand of NZ_JAUCPU010000003.1, from coordinate 231,739 downwards.
GGGTCCCGGCTCTTTGGTCCGTTTGTCCTGCACCGGCACCTCACGGTCCTCACGTGGCTGGGGGAATGGGAGCAGCTGCAGCAGTGCGTCGCCTCTGCGGATTCGCCCGACCAACGCACTCTGTTGCATTCCGGCGGCTTCGCAGACTTCGCCGTGGGGATGGGCCACCTCCGCGCCGGGTCCCTGGAAGATGCCGTAAAGGACTTTTGTGCAGCGGCCGAAGCAGCGGCGATCAATGATCCTGAAGGGATCCTCCCGCTGTCCCTGGCACTTGGCTCCTTTGCCGCAGGCAGTCTGGGCCACCGGGACCTCGCTTCGCGGCTGCTTGAAACCGCAGAGCGGACAGCCCCGCGGGGAGCCGAGCATTATCAACTGCTGGCCGAAGGCATCCTGGCCGGTGGAAGGCTCGCCCGGAATTCAGACGATGCTGCCCTGCACGAACTGCGGAACGCGGCCGCCGCCGCGCAGGAGCGGTCATTCACCGCCACGGAATTCACCCTGCGCCATTTCGCGATGCGCATGGGTGATTTCTCCGATGCCGGGCGGCTGTTGAAGGTAACAGAAGGATTCGAAGGTCCGCAGGCGCCCGCGTTGAACCGGGTGGCGCGCGCCGTCGTCGACCAGGACAGTGCGGCGCTGGTGGCGCTGGCCTCGGACCCGGACCCGGAACTGGACCCGCAGCTGGCACGCCAGTGCCTGCTTGAAGCCCAGCGCCTTGCCCGCAGGAATGATGACCGTGTACTGCTGAACCGGATACAACGGCTGCTGGGGCGGAACGGCGGCGGCAGCCGCGGTGCGCTTCCCCAGCTGACCCGGCGGGAACGCGACGTCGCGGCGCTGGTAGCGGCCGGACAGCGCAACGCCGACATTGCCAAGGCATTGAAACTCTCCGTCCGGACCGTGGAAGGCCACATCTACCGGATCTACGAAAAGCTCGGGATCAGCCGCCGGGATGAACTGAAAGCCCGGTTCCCCCTGCTGGACCACCCCTCCGGCGGCTGGAGCCGACCGTCGCCGGCCGAGTAATTTGCTGCACAAACACCAGTAGCTTTTACTCGGGTGCCGCTGTTGGAGGGTTCGTAGCGTTAGAAGCGCAACTCAAGGTCCAACCGGACCGCAGCGGGCATATCCAGGGCACATCTGGCATTATCCAGAGCTCAACGGGCCGCCCACTGCACCGGTACCTCGGGTCCCATATACGGAGCCGGCGGCGTCGATGCCCTCTGAGACCGGGGCGTCCCCCCAGCCGCCGCCGGCTCCTTCCCGGAACCTTCCATGGCGCTGCCCAATGGACGCTGGCCGATTTGGCGCCGGCTGACCCACAACGCTGACCCACTACAAGACCGTGACGCAACAGCGGCGGGTGACGCCGGCGGAGGAGCCGTTCGATGGAAGTTGCCGGACGCCCCCTGCACCGTGAAGACAGCCGCCGTGAAGACAGCCGCCCCGAAGACAGCCGCAACCCCGGTAACGAAGCCGGTTTCCGTCCGGGCGTCCCTGTGCTGGCCCAGATGAAGTATGCCGCGGCCGGTGCAATTGAAGCACTCTCGGAAGGCAAGAGTGTTGTGGTCACGGGGGCACCGGGAACAGGTAAATCCACTGTTATGGCCGGCGTCCTGGCCGGCCTGGGCAGTGGTTATTCGGTGCTGCAGCTTCGCGGAGCAGCATCGTGGTCCGGCAGGCCGTTCGACGGACTGCTCTGGCTGTTGAGCGAGCTTCCGCCCGAGTCCCTCTCGGATCCGGTCTATGTCCTCCAATACGTCCGGAGCGTGTTCCGGGAAAGGGCGACCGGTCGCACGCTGGTTCTGGCCGTGGAGAACATAGAGGATCTGGATGGGGCAACCACTGCCGTCCTCCTTCAACTGTGCAGGGCGGGTTCGGCGCTCATCCTGTGCACCGTCCGGGACCTGTCCGCCTGCACCGGGGAATTCGTCCGGTGGTGGGCCGAAGACGGGGTGCATAAGGAGAGTCTCGAGGCGCTGCGTCCCAGTGGAACCCGCGCCTTGCTGGAGGGGTTGGCAGGAGGAGCGGTTTCGAGCCGGCTAGTGGCGCAGGTGCAGGCGAGAAGCCGGGGTAATCCGCTGCTCTCGGCATTGTTCCTCCGCGAACAAATGGACGCCGGGACGGTTCTGCGCAGGCGGGGGATCTGGGTATGGACGGGAGCGGTGTCATATTCCGGGGTACTGGCGGAACGGGTGGAGGCAGAGACCGGTGGACTGTCCGCGGAGGAACGGTACGCTGCGGACGTACTGGCCGTCAGCGGCTCCCTTCCGTTGCTCCAGCTTCTGGAGCTCGCCGACCCGCCGGCTGTGGAACGCCTGGAACAGGATCTCCTGATTGCCTCCGGTCCGGTCCGGACGGTTCAGCTTAAGGATCCGCTGCTTGCCGAGGCCGCGGCGGCACTGGTCGCGCCGACCCGTGCCGCGGAAATCCGGTCCCGGCTGGAGACAGTGCGGGAGCTGTATGCCTCCGGAGCCGGAAACGAACCGCAGACTGCTGCAGCGGCACGGACAGCCGCACTGAACGCCAGGGATCTGTCCCTGCGCGGGCGATGGGCAGAAGCCGCAGCAGCCGCACAGGTCTGCCGGGAATTGATGGAAAAATCCGCCGCGGCCGGAAGCTGGAGCCGGGAGCTGTTGTCGGAACTGTTTTGCGTGTACGTGCGCTGTGGCGACTTGCGGCAGGCCGCCGCCCTTCTGGCACAGACGGATGAGGCCGCCGTTGAACTCCATGGCGGCAACGATCTGTGCGAGGGCATTGTGCAGGTCCTCGGTGGGCGGGCGGACCGTGCGCTGGACTACCTGCAGCGGGCACTCGCCCAGCTCGAGGAGGAAGGCCCCGCAGACCTGCTTCCCCTCGCGGAAACGGCGGCAGCCTATGCATGCCTCCTGCTTAACGACGGCGATGCTGCCCGGGGTTATCTTGCGGCGGCGGACCAGGCATCCGGACTGGCCGATGCAGGGGTCTCCCAGCCGGGGGGAGGACTTGCCCGGCGCTTTGCCTGGCTGTGCGCTGCACGCGGCGCAGCTTTCCACGGCGAAACAGAGAGGCCGGTGGACGTGGGTTCCGGCGGAGCCGGGGAAGACCTTTCCGGCGCCATGCTCGCACTGGCAACGGCGGCGCTCCAGGGCTGTGCGGATGCCGCCGTCGAACTTGGGAAAGCGGCGGCCGCCTGCAGCGGGGATGCAGCGGATTTGTACGCGGAACTGGCTGAGGGACTTGCCGCCTCCCGTCCCGCCAGCATGCTCCACGCCGCGGAGAGAGCGCATGGTCTGGGGCAATACCGGATGGCGTATGAGGCCGCCCGGGGAGCCTCCCGGCTGGCCCGCGAGCAGTCAGCGCGTTCCCTGCTCCGCGCCGCGCGACGGATCGAGAACGTCAGTTACCGGATGCTCAGTGCAGCACATTCGGTGGCCGACAGGCTGCCGGAACTGTCGGACTTTGAACGGGGACTGGCCCTGGAGGCGGCCAGCGGTAAAAGCAGTTCTCAGCTGGCTGCCAGCCTGCACCTGTCACCCCGGACCATCGACTGGCACCTGGGCCGCATCTTCCAGAAGCTGCGGGTGACGGGCCGTGCGGAACTGCGCGAGTGTCTCGAGCCGGAGCGCACGCAGCTCTGAATTGCTGCCGCCGATTGCGTGCGGGCACAGGGTTGCAAGTGGTTTGGACCCATGAATTACGTAGAGGGGCACTGGGTGAACCCTCCATTTCCAAGTAACCGCGTATTGCGACTAGGGAGCGCTACTCGTGTAGCACCCGGGGGCCCTTCCTACTCTGGTGCCCAGCAGCAGCGGCGGGTCCGCAGCGGCACCCGCATGGCGGTGGTGCCGTGCTGCGGATCCATCCCAGGAACCTGTTCCAGAACCGCTTGTACGTGAACCGAAAAACCTGAACCGACAGAAACCGGGTCTCAAAGTGCAGCCTCATGATGATCAGCCGTCCTTCAACCATCTATCCACTGCCGACCTGCCGGCCGCTGCAGTGAATGCTGCAGTGAACGCCGCGGCCCGGCAGGGGGCACAGTCCGCCGTCGTGGGCAGGACAGAGCTGCTGGAGGAAATCCTGCGGCACCTGTCGGGGGCCGCCCGGGGGTCCGGCTGCCTCCTGGTGGGGGAGGCGGGCATCGGCAAGACCGCCGTGATGCAGCACGTACTTCGAAACCTGCAGGAAGATACCTACATTGTGCAGGTGCGTGGCTCGGAGTTCGCGGGGCGTACGCCCTTCGGTGCGCTGACGTTCCTGCTCTCGGACCTGGACCCGGAGCTTTCCACCCATCCGGTGATGATCCTGCGCGGACTGACCAGGCTGGTTGCGGAACGTTCCGGCGGGCGGCCCGTCCTCCTGGCCGTGGACAACGCCGAGGAGCTTGACGAGTTCTCCGCCATGGTGCTCACCCAGATGGTACTCAACCGCAGTGCGGGGATGCTCGTGGCGTTCCGCGACTTCAGTTCAGCTCCGGCGGAATTCGCCGGGCTGTGGCGTGACGGCATTCTCGCCCGGGTGGATCTTGAACCTTTGAGCGTGTCGGAAACCGCCGCGTATCTCGGTTCGCTGCTGGGAGGTACGGTCTCGCGGGCAGCTGCGGCCGCTGTCCATGGCTACGCCGGTGGCAACCCGCACCTGCTCTCCCTGGCACGGACGGACTTCCAGGACGCAGGACGGCTCCGGCAGCATAACGGCTGCTGGATCCTTGCACCAGGCCAGGAGCTGCACGGCGGACGGGTGGCCTCAGCAGTCATGGGCAGTCTTGCCGGCCTGACGCCCGCACAGACACGTTTGCTGCAGCTGCTGTCCATGGCGGAGTCGCTTCCGCTTCCTGTTGTCCTTTCGAGGCTGGACAGCCCGGACCTGGATGCATTGCAGGAACAGGGAATAGTCACCCTCGATGCACGTCCGGTTCCGGATGTGCTGATTACGAGCCCGGTAACGGCACGGTCTGTCCGTGCTGGACTGAGCCGTGCACGGCAGCGCCAGCTTTTCGAAGAACTCGCGCCGGCATTGAACGAGGGGCTGGTCCTGGATCCACTCGTCCTGGCCCGCTGGCTGAACGGAATCGGCGAACTGCCTGCCCCGGAGCTGGTGCTGCGGGCGGCGCGCCAGGCCACCGACTCGGGACAGCCGGAGACCGCCGTCGGGTTGCTGTCAGCAGCCTTCGACGGGGAGGGGACTGCCGGGGCCGCCGTCGAGCTGGCGCGGGCGCGCACGGCACAGGGGGAATACGGCGCAGCCCTGGGAGTGCTTGCCCGCTTCCGCGGCAGCGACTCGGTTCCCTCGGCCGAGGACCGGATCCGGCTGCAGCTCGCCGAAGGACGGGTGCTGTGCATCCAGGCAACAGGGCTGCGCGACCCCCGCTCCACGGAGGCTCCCACGGAACCGGCCAGGATGCGGCACACGGACCTTTTCGAACAGGCGGAACGGGAAATCGGTGCGCTCGCCACAGCGGACGGGGCGGATACCGCTGATCTGGTGCGGGAACTGGTCCTGGCCCGCGCCGAATGCCACTCCGCCCACGGCCGGTTCCAGGCGAATGCCTCCTACCTTGCCGATCTCGAGATCGCCGATGCGGACTTCCGGATCCTGCGGGCCGCCTGGCTATGCGAGGCCTGGAGCATGACCAACCGCCAGGACGACGCCGTTGAACAGGCTGCACGGGTGGAACGCCAGCTTCAGGGCGCCGGGCTCAGCACCGGAACACGTATCCGGGTAGTCAGCAGGCTGCTGCATACGTACGCGCTGGCGGGAGCGCTTCCGGCCTGCGAACGGCTGCTGGCACGGTCGGCTGCGGACGGCATGGAGGGAACGTACACCGAGTTGGCCGAGGGGTTGCTGCATGCCTTCGCCGGCAGGCCCGAAGCCGCGCTCGCCGCCCTGACTCCCGCCGTCAGCCAGTTGATGGCCAGCGGACCTGCCGCATTCCTTCCGCTGGCCGCGGCGGCGGCGGCGTACTGCCACGCGGCCGAGGGGCGGAGCGAGGAAGCCCGCCGCTACCTGCAGGTACAGCGTTCGGCGGCCGACGGCGGCCCCTGGGCGGTCCGGCGCGGTGCCCGGCATTTCGCGGCCCTCAGCGAAGCAGCGCTGGGATCGGAGACCGGCAGCGGACGCTTCTCATCCCTCGCCGCGCAGGACCATCGGCGGGGGGCCTACGCGTACGAACTCCTGGCCCGGTTTACCGCCATGCGGCTGGGGGATGAGGAAAGCCTGGATGATGTCCTCTCCGTGGCGGCGAACCAGCAGGGGGACTTCGCCGCGCTGTGCGAGCTGTACGCCAAAGGCCTGGGCAACGGGGACGCCCAGGTCTTGCTGCGGGCATCGGAGGTTGCCGCCGGGATTGGACACGTACTGTTGGCCCGGGAAATCTCCGAGCATGCCCTGGGGATCGCCTCCGGGGCAGGAGACCGGGCGACCGTACGTTTTATCCACCGCAGCCGCCGGGTGGCAGCCACCGATGCACCGCCCGAAGCCGCCGACGAGTTCCTTGGCGCGCTGACTGCCCGGGAGCGCTCCATTGCACGGAAGGCAGTGGCCGGCACGAGCAATAAGCAGATCGCCGAGGACCTGGGCATATCGGTGCGAACCGTCGAAGGGCATCTCTATCAGGTCTACTCCAAACTCCATGTCGGCAGCCGGCGGGAGCTCGCACGCACTATTGCTGAGCAGTCAGGGGCGAAGAAATGACGTATTGGGGGCAGGGCCGCCAGCTGTTCGGCCGGGACCGCGAACTTGCCGAAATCACTAACCGCCTGCTGGAACCGGGGCTGCGCGGCGTCGTGCTTCTCGGGGCCGAGGGGATTGGCAAGTCGTCGCTTGCAGAATTGGCAGCGGAACGGCTGGGCTCCATCATGGCTCCCTACTACGTGTGCGGAAGCCCCGTATTGTCACGGATGCAGTACGGCATCCTCTCCACTTATCTGGGTGCCGCCACAGCCGCTGAAATGGAGTCTCCGCTTGCGGTGCTGAGAGCGGTGCGGGCGCATTTCCAGCGGCTTGCGGAAACCAGTGGGATGCAGACCCTGCTGGTGGTGGACAATGCCCAGCACATTGACGAGGCCAGCGCCCACCTGCTCAGCCAGCTGGCCATGTCGGGGGAACTGCGGCTGATGGTTATTTCCCGGGCACGGGCACCAAGGATCCACGAGCTGCTCTCGCTGGCACGGGATGGTCTGCTGGCGCGGATAGACCTGGGTCCGTTGCCCCGCCAGGCAGTTCATGAGTTCTGTGTGAGCGTCCTCGGCGGGCCGGTGCTGCAGGCATCCAGTACCCTGCTGAGCCGGATGTCCGGCGGCAATCCGCTCTACGTCAAGGAACTGATGGCGCGCGCCCGGCGGCAGCAGCGGTTGATGGAGGTGAACGGGGCCTGGTACCTGACGGAGGAGCCTGACAGCCTCGACACCTCGCTGGTGGATCTGGTCAAGGGCATGCTTGCTTCCCGCAGCCCGGCGGAACGCCACGTCCTCGAGACCGTTGCCCTCGCCGAGCGCCTGCCGCGTTCCATCGTGTCTTCCGTCTCCGACGAAGAAGCCGTGCGCTCGCTGGTGATCGACGGCATCCTGGAGATCCTGCCGGACCGGGACGAATCGGCGCACCTCGTGCAGCCGCTGCATGAAGACATTATTCGCAGCCTGGTCCCGGCGGCCCGCAGCGCCGAAATCCGTGCCCGGATCATGGAACGCTACCACCCCGGATCGCTGCAGGATCCCGGCGGACCGGCAGCCCTGGACGCCCTGCTCCGCCACGCCGAGTGGGCAATGGACTGCGGCGAACGGCTTGCCCCGGAGGACCTGCTCGCGGCTGCCCGGGCGGCAAACGGGATGGGGGACGCTGCAAGGGGCCAGCGTTTCGCGTCCGCAGTGGATTCCCTTCCCCTCCGCAGGGCGGCGGAAGTGGAGGTTGCCGCTGCCTATGTATGGCAGGGCAGCTACGGCCTGGCCCGCACGCACCTGGAAGCCCTGGCTGCCGTGGCTGACGACGCCGGCCCCTGGGATGAGCGCAGCCTTCAGCGGGGGGCTTTCACCACCGCGATGATGCTCCGCCAGACCAACGCGCAGAGCACGGATGTGAACGCCCTGGCACACAGATGGATCGAAGTGGCGACAGGGCTGGTCCCGAAGGACGCGGCGTCCGCCCAAACCCCTCCCGGGGTGTCCGCCGGTGCGGGGGTGCTTACCTCCGCCGCGCTGATCCTCGACGGCGCGTATACCGAAGCCTGCAGCCGGCTGGCTGCGCTCGCCGCGGAAGAGGGTGAGCCGCAGACAATAGGCGACGCCGAGCGGGCACTGCTCATCCACGGGCTCTATGCGGAAGTCCTGGCGGCGTGCGGCGAGGTGGGGCAGGCGCTGCAGCAGGCGCAGGCCGCCACCAATCTGCTCGACGCCAGCGCCGGGCAGCTGAGGAGCTACTCGGGATTCGTGTTCGTACGCCACGCCCTGGCCCTGCTGCACGGCGGCCGGTTCGCCCAGCTGGAACAACTCATCACCCGGATGCATAACGGACCCCGCCACCTGCTGACCCTGCTGGGTGGAACGCTCGGCGTTTTCGAGGCGGCACTGGAAATCCACCGGGGCAGGCTGCATGAAGGGCTGCGGCGGCTCCGGCCGGCAGTGGAAGCACTGCGGGGGAGGGATCCTGAGTCGCTGCTTCCCTATGCGCTTGGACTGGCCGGCTACGCGTCAACGGTGGTCGGGGACGGCACCCCCGCCGCGGGGTTCGGGACCCAGGTGCATTCCGCCGGGTATACGGGTCCCCCGCATTTGTGGCTCACGGCTCAGGCGTACGCGGCGGCGGCTGAAGCCTCGCAGGCCACCGAGGGGCCCACCACCGGCGCGCTTGCCGGCCTTGCCGCCGAGGCGCGGGAGGCGGGACTCCGCAGCACTGAAAAGGACATCCTGGAACTGTGCCTCGCGGTGGGCGATCTGGGGCAGGTCACCCGGCTGGCCGAGTTGACGGCGGACTTCGAAGGAGGGGAAGCTCAGGCACTGCATGCCTACGCCGCAGCAGTTGCTTCCGGCAATCCGGACCGCATGGTGGCGGCAGCGGAGGACGCCATCCGCGCCCAGAAGTACCTGGTCGCCGTGGAGAGCATTGGACACGCCATCCGGTTCTACGGGAACCACGGCAACCTGCGCCGGCAACGCGCGCTCATCCAGCAGCTGCGCCGGCGGCGGGAGGAACTGGCCGGAGTAACGGTGTCGTATCTGAGCCCGTCCCTGCATCTGGTCCGCCTGACCCGGCGGGAGCACGAAATCGTGGACCTGCTGCTCTCCGGGGCGACCACCAAGGACATCGCTGCGCACTTCACCCTGTCGCAGCGGACCGTGGAGGGGCACGTGTACCGGATCTACGTAAAGCTGGGCATCAGCCGCCGGGCGGATCTGGAATCGGCGTACCGTGCGCTGGAGCCGGGCCCGCGCAGCGGCTCCCTGTTGTAGCGCCGGCACGGGCGCCCACTAAGGCTGCACTCACATGCGGCCGGTGTTCCCTGCATGGAATGATTAGGGCAGACTTGTCTTGCGAAATGCCTCGGGCAGTCCCTAATTGAGGAGTTTTTGTGTCGGTTGTTTCCACTCCCGCGAGCCTTCACCGTGCCGGCGGTTCCATGGACAATGCCGAGGTGGAGCGGATCCGGAACGACTTTCCGATCCTCGACCAGGAAGTCAACGGGCACCGGCTTGTCTACCTCGACTCCGGCGCCACCTCGCAGAACCCGCTGAGCGTCATCGAGGCTGAACAGGAGTTCTACGAGCAGCGGAATTCGGCCGTCCACCGCGGCGCCCACACACTGGCCGTTGCGGCCACCGATGTCTACGAGCAGGCCCGCGAAACGGTGGCCGCGTTCATCAACGCCCGCCCCAATGAGCTGGTGTGGACTTCCAACGCCACCGAGGGGCTCAACCTGCTGGCCTATTCCTTCTCCAACGCCTCCCTGGGTCGTGGGGGAGAGGCGGCGGCGCGCTTTGTCCTGAAACCCGGCGACGAAATAGTCGTCACGGAAATGGAACACCACGCCAACCTGATCCCCTGGCAGGAACTGGCGGCCCGCACCGGGGCCACGCTGCGCTATGTACCGGTGGACGACGACGGCGCGCTGCGGCTGGAAGAAGCCGAACGCATCATCGGTCCGCGCACCAGGATCCTGGCCTTTTCCCACGCCTCCAACGTGCTCGGGACCATCAACCCGGTGGACACCCTCGTGGCCATGGCCCACCGCCACGGCGCCCTGGTGGTGCTGGACGCGTGCCAGTCGGTGCCGCACATGCCGGTGGATGTGAAGGCCCTCGACGTCGACTTCCTGGTCTTCTCCGGCCACAAGATGCTCGGTCCCACCGGAATCGGCGCCCTTTACGGCAAGTCCGAACTGCTCGACGCAATGCCTGTTTTCCTCACGGGCGGCTCCATGATCACCACGGTCACCATGGACAAAGCGGAGTATCTTCCCGCCCCGCAGAGGTTCGAGGCAGGAACGCAGCGCATCTCCCAGGCAATGGCCCTGGGCACGGCGGCTAATTACCTCACCGAAACAGGGATGGACCGCATCCACGCCTGGGAGGCTGCGCTGGGCCAGCGCCTGGTGGAAGGCTTGGAGCGGATCGACGGAATCCGTGTCCTGGGCCCGAAAGCCGGCGTGGAGCGGATCGGCCTCGCGGCGTTCGACGTCGACGGCGTCCACTCCCACGACGTGGGCCAGTTCCTTGATGACCAGGGGATTGCAGTGCGGGTAGGCCACCACTGCGCACAGCCGCTGCACCGCCGGCTGGGGCTGGTTTCCACTACCCGTGCCAGCACATACCTCTACAACACCACCGGCGACGTCGACGCATTCCTGGCCGCCGTTGCCGGAGTCCGTCCCTTCTTTGGAGTGAAGTAAATGAGCTCGGACCTGCAGCAGCTCTACCAGCAGATCATTTTGGAGCATGCGAAGCGGCGCCGCGGCGACGGGCTGCTCGATGCTCCGGCCGGGGTTGCTTCAGGGGAATCCCATCAGCTGAACCCCACGTGCGGAGATGAAATCACGCTGCGCGCCGTCGTGGACGGTTCCACTGTGGAGGGTGTCAGCTGGGAGGGGCAGGGCTGCTCCATTTCCATGGCCTCGGCGTCGGTGCTGACCGAGCTTGCGACCGGCACGGACCGGGACACGGTTCTCTCACTTGTGGACGAGTTCCGGACGCTGATGCGCTCCCGCGGCAGCATCGAACCGGATGAGGAAGTGCTCGGGGACGCCGCGGCGTTTGCGGGCGTGGCACGGTATCCGGCGCGGGTGAAGTGCGCCATGCTGGCCTGGGTGGCGCTGGAGGAAGCGCTGCTGGCAGCGAACCCGCCGGTCGGCTAAGGGCTCCGAAACGGCTGAGGGCTCCGAAAGCAGCTCCCACCGGACCCGCGCAGGACCCACAAAGGAAGGACCCACGGCCCGGTGTGAACCGGGGCCGTGGGTCTGTGACCGTGATTGCTACTGCGGCTGCGGTGTCGTAGCCGCTTCAACCCGCAGCTACACGCTGTCCGTCCGCCGTCGGCTGATCATCACGGCTGCACCGCCTGCCAACAGCGTGCCGATGCCAGCTGCTCCCCACAGGGCCAGGGACCCATCGGCTCCCGTCGTGGCCAACGTGGCCAACGTGGCCGGGTTGCTCCGGACTGCTCCACCGCTGGAAAGCACGTTGATGCCGGCTGCCGGTGGAACGACCGGATCGTTGGGCGGGTCGATGAGCAGAACCTGCGGATCGGTTGGGTCGGCCGGTGGGAGCGCTATCTCAGTCGACGGGTCCGTGGGGTCCGCGGGCGGATCGATAACGGTGACGGGCGGGTCCGTCGGCTCCTCCGGTGGATCGGTAGGCTCCGGTGTCTCCGTTTCCTCGCAGTCATCGTCATGGCCGTGGCCGGGCTTGTCCTTGTCGGGTTTCCCGTGGCCGTGGCCGGGCTTGTCCTTGTCGGGTTTCCCGTGGCCGTGGCCGGGCTTGTCTTTGTCGGGTTTCCCGTGGCCGTAGCCGGGCTTGTCTTTATCCGGTTTCCCGTCGCCCCTGTCGGGTTTCCCGTGGCCGTAGCCGGGCTTGTCTTTATCCGGTTTCCCGTGGCCGTGGCCGGGCTTGTCTTTGTCGGGTTTCCCGTGGCCGTGGCCGGGCTTGTCTTTGTCGGGTTTCCCGTCGCCCCTGTCGGGTTTCCCGTGGCCGTAGCCGGGCTTGTCTTTATCGGGTTTCCCGTCGCCCCTGTCGGGTTTCCCGTCGCCCTTATCCGGTTTCCCGTGGCCGTAGCCTGGCTTGTCTTTATCGGGTTTCCCGTCGCCTTTATCCTCCCTTTCCCCGCCACTGCCGGATTTACCCATATCCCCAACATCTGGTTCACCATTGTCGGGCTCTCCTGCTGTTTCTGCGGGAGCAGCAGGAGCCGCGGGTAGCTCCAGGCCGGGAGAGGGCGCTGGGTCGGCTGGCTCTGTGGGTACGTCAGGTGCCTGGGTATCGGCGGGAGGTACCGCATCAGCGGCCGGATCCGTTTCCCCGGCCTGTGCAGTACCGGTCCCGGCGAGCATCAAAACGCCCGCAAGCATAAAGGCGGAAGTGGTTTTCTTCATATTGGGTCCCCAAAAGTCATTAGATATCGGAAGGCCGAACAATGTCGGCAGAGGCCGACCGGCAGGGGGAACCTAGCAGTCGGGCTGCAATATCTGAATGCGTATTTAGGCGACCAAGTAGGCATTACTCGGGTATCGAGAAACGCTGTGTTTTAAATGCGTTTACACCACGTAATTCGTTTGCACGTGTTTCTCCGGGCTTGGCGGGGAATGCGCAGCGTCGCCCGTGAAGGGCAGGCCGGGAGGGGCATTTAGCTTTCGTTGTCTCCCGGCCGGGTGGTCCTCAGGGCCGGCCCATGCCCTTGTAGTTCCAGCCTGCAGCCCGCCACGCGGCCGGGTCCAGGACATTGCGGCCGTCGATGATGTTCTTGTCGGCGACCAGTGGCCCGGTGGATACCGGGTCAAGAGACCGGTATTCCTTCCACTCGGTGAGGAGCACCACCGCGTGGGCACCGAGCAGGGCGTTTTCGGTGGCCGGTTCGTAGCTCAACTCGGGGAAGCGGCCCTTGGCGTTCTGCAGTGCCTGGGGATCGGTCACTGTGACGGTGGCACCCTGGAGCTGGAGCTGCGCTGCGGCACTGAGGGCGGGGGAGTCGCGGACGTCGTCGCTCTCCGGCTTAAAGGCCGCACCCAGGATAGTCACGCGTTTACCCAACAGGGATCCACCGCAGACCTCCCGCGTCATCTCCACGACCTTGGACCGGCGCCGCATATTGATGGCGTCCACCTCCCGGAGGAAGGTGAGGGCCTGATCGGCGCCGAGTTCGCCGGCACGGGCCATAAAGGCGCGGATGTCCTTGGGCAGGCAGCCTCCGCCGAACCCGACGCCCGCATTCAGGAAACTCCGCCCGATGCGTTCGTCCATGCCAATGGCATCGGCGAGGGCCGTGACGTCGGCTCCGGACGCGTCACACACCTCCGCCATGGCATTGATGAAACTGATCTTGGTGGCGAGGAAGGAGTTTGCGGCGGTCTTGACCAGCTCGGCCGTCGCGTAGTCCATGGTCAACCGGGGTGTGCCTGCGGCCAGCGGCGCCGCATATGCCTGGTCGAGGACCGCGGCGGCGGCAGCGCCTGACGGGCCTTCGGGCAGTCCGTAGACCAAGCGGTCAGGGGAGAGGGTGTCCTGTATGGCGTGGCCCTCGCGCAGGAATTCCGGGTTCCAGGCCAGGACGGCTCCGGGTGCTTCATGCGCCAGATACTCGGCCAGCCGGGCGGCGGTACCCACCGGAACCGTGGACTTGCCCGCTATGACGTCTCCGGGTGCCAGATGCGGTGCCAGCCCGGCGACGGCTGCATCCACGTAGCGCATGTCTGCCGCGTATTCGCCCTTTCGCTGCGGCGTCCCAACGCAGAGGAAATGAACCTCAGCGCCGGCCGCATCGGCCGGATCCGTGCTGAACGCCAGCCGGCCGCTCCCGAGCGCTTCCGCAAGAAGCTCAGGCAGCCGGGGCTCGAAAAAGGGAGCGCGTCCAGCGGCCAGGTCGCCGATCCTTGCTGCGTCGACGTCGATACCCACTACGTCGTGCCCCAGTTTCGCCATGGAAACCGCGTGGACGGCCCCCAGATAGCCGCAGCCAATAACGGAAATACGCACTGTTCCCCTATGTTTCATCACGGTTTTTCGGGCCGCAACAACCTTATCCTGCGCGCAGGACAGGCGGTATCAGGGGACTTCGACCGGCAGGACCACACGGAAGGTGCTTCCGGCACCGAGCTCTGAGGTGAAGGAGATGCGGCCCCCGTGTGCCTCGACAATGGACTTCGTAATGACCAGTCCCAGGCCGACGCCGGGGATGGCGGCCTTCTTTACCTGGCCTGTCCGGAAAAACTTAGTGAACACATCCCGCTGGTCCTCCTCACTCATACCGATGCCGGTGTCCTGGACCTCCAGGACTACGTGTCCGCCCTCCCGGCGGGAACGTACGGTGACCGAGCCGCCGTCGGGAGAGTATTTGACGGCGTTGGAGAGGAGGTTATCGAGCACCTGGGAAATCCGGTCCGGATCAACCTCTGCTTCCAGCGTCGGTTCACAGTCACAGTCCACGGTGACTCCAATGACCGAAGCCCGGGGCCTCACGGTATCCAGGCTGGCACGGACGAGTTCGGCGACGTCCGTTTTCCGGCGGTGCAGGTGCATGGTCCCTGAAGCGGTGGTCAGCAGATCGGCAACCAGCAGCAGCAGGCGTTCGGCATTGCGCTGGGCAACCCGCAGCGCGCTGTGGAGGTGGCCGGGGACCCCGTCCATCTCCGGGTCATCCAGGACCAGGTCGAGGTAGCCGATGATCGACGTCAGGGGTGTCCTGAGCTCGTGCGACACGCTGGAGACGAAGTCTTCCTTGGCATTGAGTGCGTTCACCATGTCGGTCACGTCGCTGTAGGCCAGCACCGAGCCGGCAAACTCCCCGTTGTCCCGCAGCGCCCGGGAACAGACGGCCAGAGCGCGCTGGTGGTTGGCCGGCCCGACCCACATGATGACATCGGAAAAGGACTCTTCACGCAGTGCCCGCTGGGCCGGGCGTTGGGCCGGCGCCAGGGGCGTGACCTGGTCCAGATCGAAAATGAGGGCGTCCTCGCCATGGATGGGTACGCCATCCGCGATGGCGAGGGCATGGTTGGCCCGTTGCCGGCTGTTCATGAGGATGGTCTGCCCCTTGGCGTCGATGGCCATAACGCCAACGTCCACCGTCTCCAGCACTCCATCAAGCAGCTGGGAGCGCAGCCGTGTTTCCTGCAGACTGCCCTGCAGCTGCGCCTCGGCCGCGGTGAGCCGTGCACGTTGAACGGATGTATCGTTCTCCACCGTCGAGACCACTATGGCGATGCCCATCATGACGAACGGAATAAGCAGCGGAGCGGCCAGTTCTACCAGCTCGGGTGATCCCTGGCTGAAAATCGGGGCCCACAGCACCAGCGTGGTGCAGACATAGCTGAGTATCCAGGCCGCACGTGGGGCCGCACCGGACCAGGCCATCCAGAAAACAGGGAAGACGGCCAGGAAACTCAGCCCGATTACGGAGTTTCTGCCGTCATGGTAAAGGCCGCCCACCACAGCGAAATCCAGCACAGGGATAATCCAATAAGCCAGCGGGGAATACCGCTCCCACGGCACCGCCACGCAGGCCGCAGTCAAGATGGCAAGAAGTACCAGGCCTAATTGAAAACTGCGGCTGCCGAAAACGGCGGGGGCGACGACGGCAGTAATCGGCAGCGCTACGGCAACCGAAATCACGAGTGGGAGCTGGCTTATCAGCAGTCTCAATCGAAGACTTAGTTCATTAAACTGCGATTTGATCCCCATCATGGCAGCCGCACGGTCTTGGAGACTGGACATATAAAATTGGAACCCCCGGATTCCTATAGTGGTAGCTCAGATTATAGGGGTGCTCCTGTAAGATACGGTGCAAGGGGTGCGGACAATCAGAACGTCCGCGGGACAGGAAAAAATACAGGCATGGAAATACAGCGCGTAGCCGTCATCATCGAAGACGACGCAGATATCCGGGATCTTCTATATGCAGTTCTGCAGCAGTCCGGTTTTAAGGTCTTCACTGCACCGAACGGCTCGGAAGGCGTCGAAACCGTGCGGCTGCATAATCCCACGGTCGTCACCCTGGATCTGGGCCTCCCCGACATTGACGGGTTCGAGGTGATTCGGCAGCTGCGGCAGTTCAGCGACGCGTACATCGTGATGCTCACCGCCCGCGCCGAGGAGCTCGATACCCTGATGGGACTCGAAGCCGGAGCAGACGACTACATCACCAAGCCTTTCCGGCCGCGGGAGCTCCGCGCACGGATCTCGGCCATGCTCCGCCGCCCGCGCGGGGAATCCGGTGCAGCGTCAGACATCCCCGATTCCGGCGGTACTGCTGCTTCCGCTCCCGAAGGGGCGCCGGTGGCAACCCTCACGGCATCAGCCCCCGTGTCCGCGCAGGTGGTCCCGGCCGCTCCGGGGACGTTCGCCCACAACGGCCTGACCCTGGACCCGGGCACCCGGACCACCGAGATTAACGGTGAGGGCGTGGAACTGACCCGCACCGAATTCGACCTGCTGCATGCCCTTCTGGAGGGAGGCCGGCTGGTACGGACCAAGACGGATTTGGTCCGGCGGCTGCGCGGCGAGGAATATGACACGGGCTCCTTCATCAGCGATGCGGATGAGCGGACCGTGGAAGTGCATGTGGGTAACCTCCGCCGCAAACTTGGCGACGATTCGAAGTCGCCGCGCTGGCTCGAGACCGTACGCGGCGTCGGCTACCGTCTGGCACCGCAGGTTTGATGGCGCGGTTCCGGGTCCCTGACCCGGAACCCCGCCGCCCGTGCCCGGGCCTAAACGCCGGCCGGGCCTAAACGCCGGCCATACGCGGCCCGGCGCCTATGCGCCGGCCGGCAGTTCGACGGTAAAGGCGGTGCCGCGTCCCTGGGCGCTTTCCACCCGGATGCTGCCGCCGTGCGCTTCGACAATATCCTTGGTGATCGCCATCCCGAGTCCTACTCCGGGGATGCCCGCCAGCCGCACCGTGCCGGCCCGGAAGAACTTCTCAAAGACATCCTCCACATCGTCGGCGGACATGCCCATACCGGTATCCGCCACACGGAACACCGCGCTGCCGCCTTCACGCCAGGCACTTACCGTAACCGTGCCGCCGTCGGGGGAGTATTTGACGGCGTTGGAAAGCAGGTTGTCCAGTACCTGGGTGATGCGGTGCGGATCCGCGGTCAGCGGCAGGTCGGCGGGGGTGTCGTCGACCAGTACGACGCCGGCCTCCCGGGCCTTTGTCTCTGCTGTGCCGAGACTGCTGCGGATGAGTTCAGCGAGGCACACAGGGCGGGTCTCCAAATGGACTGTGCCCGAGGCTGCGGTGAGGAGGTCCGACACCAGGCGAAGCAACCGCTCGCTGTTCCGCAGTGCAATCCGCAGGGATCCTGGGATCCCGCCCTGCAGCTGGCTGTCCTCGGCTTCGTCCAGCGCGAGCTCCAGATAACCCATGATCGACGTCAATGGGGTGCGGAGCTCGTGCGAGACGCTGGCAACAAAATCGTCCTTGGCTGCCAGCGCTCCGACAAGGGCGGTCACGTCGGAGAAAACGAGGACCGCGCCATTGAAGCCGCCGTCGTCGGTGCGGAGTACGGCCCCGGAAGTGTTGAGGGCCACCTGCGCGCCGGGAGGGCCCAGCCACAACTGGACGTCGCGGAAGTCCGAGCCTTGCAGGGCGCGTGCAACGGGACGCTGGTCATCGGGAACCGGAGTGGTGCGGTCAAGGGTGTAGAGGAGCAGGTCGCGTTCATGCGGGTCCACCGTCCCGGCCGGCAGGGCACGCTCCTGGAGGAGCCGTTGACGGCTGTTCATGTGCCGGGGCAGACCGTCCTCGTCCACCAGGAGGACGCCGACGTCGATCGCGTTCAGCACTCCGTCGAGCTGCTGGGACCGCCGCTTGCTCTCCGCCAGCGCAGCTTCAAGGAGCCGGTCCTTGTTCTCCAGGGTTTCGCGCTGGGAGCGGATATCTTCCCGGAGCACTGAGACAGTGACCGCGACGCCGAAGCTCACCAGTGGAACGAGCAGCGGGGCGGCAAGATCCGCTCCGTCGAAGGGCCCGGAACCGCCCAGGATGAACGGATGCCAAACCGACAGCAAGGGGCAGAAAAGACTCAGTGCCCGGGCGGCTACGGGGGAGACCCGGGACCACGACATCCAGAAGACCGGGAAAACGTGGAGAAGGCTCAGGCCGGTAAGGATGCCAGTGCTGCCATGGTGCAGCATGGCGATGGCGACGAAGTCGAGCAGTGGAATGATCCAATACGACGGGTACCAGAGGCGGTTCCATGGAATAGCGATGCACGCGGCGGTAACGAGCACCAGCATGATGAGTCCCGCAACGAATTCCTGCCGTTCGAAGACCTCCGGCAACTGCCAGGCAGCGACGGCGCTGATCACCCCCACAACGATGACCAGCGGTGCCTGGCTCAGCGCTGTCCGGAAACGCAGCGGCAGTTCATGGAATTGCGAGCTTATGCCGAAAAACCCCAGCGTCGACTGCGACAACCGCGACATGCGTGACCCCCTTGTAAGCACAACAGGGTCTAACGATACCGGTGGTACAGGTGTCAAATGACCGTGCCGGTCCGGTGCGGACCCGCCGGAAGGACGGTCCCTTACCGGGACACTTCCACATCCAGGGAAGCCGAGAGAAAAGACATGGTCTCGGTGCCGCAGCGGTCAATCGTCTGGACCATATTCCTTAGTCCGGCCAGGTCATAAGCGGCCACCAGATCCTGCGCCTGGCTGGCCAGGGCAGACAGGCGTTCGGCCCCTGCCATGTGGCTGGAAATCTTGATGCTCAGGACTACGTCCATCGCAGCATCGAAGTCCTGGTGTTCCACAGCCTGCACGAGGCGGGTGAACCGTCCGTCCCACATGGAGAGGTAATTCCCGATGTACTGCCGGCACGTACGTGCGCCCATCTGCTCACTGAGGTCCAGGAGGGTGCCCAGGGCAATCAGCCGGGGCTGTCCGCCGCGATGCATCATGCGGCACTTCCCTGATGGTGGTGGCGGGAGGCGGCCGGGCCGGGCCGGAGCCGGCAACCGGTGACGGCCAGCGGCTGGACCGGTGTCCCGGTCCGCTGGTCCCGCGGGAAAGAGAGGTACAAAAAAATTTCCTTCGAGTGTGGGGCTCGTCGATGGTCGTGAAACTGTCCTGGCAGGGAAACTTCCTGCGACACGTCCCACAGTGGCACTAAAACCTCAGGATGGAGTGCCCGCGACACTCAAGATCGAGGCAATATTTAGTGCGCGGTTTAGTGCGCCCTTTAAAGCGTTCCGGCGGGCTCCGCCGAACGCCGGGCGGCATCCCTCCCCAACGTTCCGGTGGATGCCCGCACCAGGACCGGTCCGTCGACGTCGACTGCCCCCGGCACTGCATTCCGGCCATGCAGGAGGTGCGTTTCGCTGGTTGACTCCGGTTCGTGGGACCCGGTTGAGGGGACATTGCGGTTGTCTTGCGCAGCAGTTGAGGTTTTGCGGAATGTTTCTCCAACCCTGTGTGAAGGGCGCCGCGATTCTTGAGGACGGCCGGGGAAAGTGGAAGCCAACGGCAGGAAGAACTTCCTGGCCCAAGACTTTCGAACAAGGGGAACAAGATGAACAAGATGGCTAAAGGCGCACTGGCAATCGGTCTCGGCTCGGCAATGCTGCTCGGCGGCGGCGGAACGCTCGCCGTCTGGAATGACAAGGCAACCGCCGATGCGGGAATCATCCAGGCCGGCAGCCTGGATGTCGCAGCCGAGCCGGGTGTCTGGACCAACGCCGCCGGCGTGATCGACATTGCCTCGTACAAGGTTGTACCGGGCGAGCAGCTCACCTTCACCCAGAACGTCGACGTTACCCTCGAGGGTAACCAGATGAAGGCCCAGCTGAGCCTGGACCCCGTCGCGGCCAACAGCTTCAAGGGCAGCGCGTATCCCGTGGTGACCTACACGAAGGGCGGCCAGAAGTTCGATCCCGCGAAGGACTTCCTGACCACCACCAGCGAGATCACCGCGAAGGCCGTCTTCACCTTCAACCCGAACACCACGGGTCAGCAGGACATGGGCGCGACCCTGGACCTCTCGAAGGTCAACTACATCCTGACGCAGGTCGCCAAGTAACACCCGCCCCACCCCCTTGTTCTAACCCTGGTTGTGCGCGGCGCCTACGCACCGCGCACAACCTGTTCCCCTGGAGGAAGAATCCGTGAAGAGCCTACTGAAAGCAGCCGGGTTGATCCTGGCCGCTGTCGTACTGGGGCTCATGACGGTCCAGGGGAGCTACGCACTGTGGAACGTTATGGTTCCCCAGAACGCCGGCACCGTCCAGGCAGCTGACTTCACTGTCCTGGTGAATGAAGCCAACATGGCCTCCACCCCGGCCCTGGCGCTTAACGCCGGCGGATTGAACCGCGGAACGGCGGCCTACACCGCCGTGCGGGTGACCAACACGGTCAACGTCACCGCGCAGTCCCCGTTGGTCCTGCAGCCGTCGGTATCGCTTCCCCCGGCCGCCAGCATGCTGAACGGGAACCTGACGGTAGCCACCACGGTTCTCCCGGGATCGGCCGCCTGCCCCGAAAACCTTGCCTACAAAGCGGGCGCCCCTGTTCTTCCGGTCCTGGCTACGGGAACCACCCAGACCATTTGCTTCAAGGTTTCGCTGAACAGCAATACCCCGGCGAACCAGCTCGGACAGCCGGTCAACATCCCGGTAAACCTCAGCGTGGCGCAGCTCGCGCCGGCAGCTAAGTGACGGATAGGAAAACCATGTCGAGTGGCCGCAGGACAGCAGAGAAGCCCGCCAGCCCGCTGCGTTTCATCGGAGCCGGTTTGAGCTACCTGGCCCTGTGTGCCACGGCTCTGGTTGCCCTGGTCCTGATAGTCATTCCGCTGGTGACCGGTTCGCAGACCTTCAGCGTCCTGACCAGCTCCATGGCACCGCACTACGCTCCGGGCACCTTCCTGGTGGTCAAACCCACACCGTTCGAGGAACTGCGCACCGGCGACGTGATCACCTACCAGATCGAGTCCGGCAGCTCTGCAGTCATCACCCACCGGATCAATTCCATTGGCACCGCCCAGGACGGGGAACGGACCCTGTTCACCAAGGGTGACAACAATGCCATTGTCGACCCCGAGCCGGTACGCGAGGTCCAGGTCCGCGGCAAGCTCCTCTACGCCGTCCCCTTTATTGGTTTTGCCGCCAACGCCCTGGGCAACTCGGACCGGGGCGAGGCCATCCAGTGGGGCGCGGTAGCGCTGCTCGGCTACGGCATCGTCACCATGGTCCGCGGTGCCCTGGCCAAGAAACGTGGAGAAGGCGACTCCGGGCCGGCTGAAGCCGACAACGGAAACCCCGGCAATGACCTCACCGACGGCGGCGCGGCCCCGGTGCAGGCTCCCCGTGCCAGCGTCCCCATGCAGGATCCCTTCGGCCATGACGATCCCCACCTGGAAGAGTGCGAGCACTGCAACCATGACAGTGCACACCCGCACATCCACAGCCGCCGGAAGCCCGTCGCTGTCTGATGCCCTTCCCTGGACGGGCGAAGCAGTGGCTCACCGCCGGCGCGGTGGGCTTTGCCGCCGCAGCCATCACGTTTGCCGGTTCCCCTGCGGCCGTTGCCGCCGGCAGCTACCTCACCTTCAGCCCTGACGGCAGCACGTACAGCCCCACCCTCGACGGCCCCGTCTTCGCCGAAAGCGCCCGGTTGGTCCCCGGTGGATCCACCGGCGGAAGCGTCTGGATCCGCAATGACGGTGCCGATGCGGCTTATCTTTCGGCCGGTGCCGTCAGCGCCGGGATGGATCCGGAGCTCGTGGGCATGCTCAGTGTGAGCGCATCCGCCGGTGCCGTGGGCGGGCCGCCGGCAGTCCTGGGCTCCAACGGGATGTGCAGCGACGTTTATCAGGGATGGGTGCTGGGGGCCGGGGACGCCGTCCGCATCCAGCTCACTGCCGGCCTGTCGCCGGACGCTCCGAACGCGGCCATGGGCCGCAGCGCCCGGTTCGACGTCGTGTTTTACCTGCAGTCCACGGACATCGCAGGTACCGGTCCCAGCGCCTGCGAAGCACTGGGGATTCTCGACGCTTCCGTGCCGCCGTCGGACACCGGAGTGGCGGCAGGCAACGCCCCCGGCAACGACGCCCGGACTACCGGCCGGCCGGCACCTGCGCCGCGGCCGGGATCCGGGACGGTGCCGGGCCTGGCACCAGCCGGTGACGGAGGCGCGGCAGCCCTTGCCGGATTCCCTGCCGCACCGGCGGCCCCCGGCGAGGAGGACAGGGACGCCGCCTTCAACACCAACGTTCCGCCCGTGGCCGCCGGACGTTTGGAAGAGTCATCGCCGGCGTCGTTCGAGAGCACGGTGGAACCCGTGATCCGTTCCCTGTCGGGTACGCTCCTGATAGCACTTTCGGTGGCCTTCTTCGCCACCGCGGGAATCCGACTACGAAGCAGGAGCCGATGAGCAGGAAATCGCAGCAGGGGGCTGCGGAGAGCGCCGAAGCTGGACAGGACACGCGGTCCGGACCGGCAGCGCGGCTGCGTCCCCAGCCGGGGTTACGCACCGCTGCGGCCGCGTTTATCGTGACTGTGCTCCTTGGCCTGGGCGGGACTGCCGCGTACGCCTACTGGAGCCAGTCCACGACGGCGACCATCACGGTCCTCCCGACGGCGAAGGTCCGGACGCCCGGCCCGCTTCATTGCAACCCCTGGGGCACGAATGAGCTTTCCTGGAAGACCGTTGCCGACGTTGATTCTGATGTGGTCTACGTGCTCACCTTCGCCGTGGGTTCGACCAGCAAGACCTATGCACTTCCGCTGACCACGACGGAGGTGAAACCCGTATATCTGTCCGGCCTGGCATCGGCGCTCGGGACCAGCAAAATGGTGCCGCTGACCGTAACCCTGCGGACCGCCACCGTGAACAAAGCCGTTCCGGCAGCCACGGCCATCGCCGCCTCCGACATTCTGGCCGCGTCGGAAGCGTCCACGCTCCAGATGTCCTACTGGTCGCTGGTGGCGGGGGCCGGCAACTATCCCTGCGCCGGCTAGTCGTCCCGGCCTTCGTACACGTCAGGGATCCCATCCGAGTCAGCGTCAACCCGCTCCCGGGCCTCGATGAGACGGTACCGCCGGTTGCGGGCGGTCAGCAGGACCGAGGCCAGCAGGGCGGCGAGGACCGAAGCCATCAGGATGCCCACCTTGGCATCGTCGTTGTGCAGTGACCCGACGTCAAAACTCAAATCGTTGACCAGCAGGGACACGGTGAAGCCGATACCGCCGAGGATGCCTATCCCGGCCAGGTCCACCCAGCGGACGTCCGGGTCCAGTTTGGCCCGCGTCCCTGTAGTGACAGCCCAGGTGGTGAGCAGGATGCCGATGGGTTTGCCTACCACCAGGCCCAGGATGATCCCGACCGCCACCGGGTCTGTGACGGCCGCACTTACCCCACTCCATCCGCCGAGGGCAACACCGGCGGAAAAGAAGGCGAAGATAGGCACGGCGAAGCCGGTCGAGACAGGCCGGAAGCGGTGCTCGAAGATTTCCGAGAGGCCCGGGCGCTCCGGGTCGGCGGGCAGTTTCTGCCGGTCCGGCCCGCGGCGCAGCACGGGCACCGCAAAGCCCAGCAACACCCCGGCCACGGTGGCGTGGACACCGGATGCATGCATCAGTGCCCACGTGGCGATACCGAGGGGCAGCAGGAACACCCAGGCGGGCCAGGCGCGGGAGCCGAAGAAGCGGGGGACGCGCTGGACCAGGAACGTGAACGCGGCCAGCGGCAGCAGCATCCAGAGCAGGTAGCTCAGGTGCACGTCTTCGGAGTAGAAGAAGGCAATGATGGCGATCGCGATGAGGTCATCCACCACGGCGAGGGTCAGCAGGAAGATCCGCAGTGCGCTGGGCAGGTGCGAACTGATCACAGCGAGCACGGCCAGGGCGAAGGCGATGTCGGTGGCGGTGGGGATAGCCCAGCCCCGCAGGCCGTCCGAACCGGCAATCACGTTGACGGCTACATAGACCAGGGCGGGGACGACGACGCCGCCCGCGGCGGCCGCGATGGGAACGATCGCCTGCCTGAGGTCTCTCAGGTCCCCCGCAATGAATTCCTTTTTCAGCTCCAGGCCGACCAGGAAGAAGAAGATGGCCAGCAGCCCGTCAGCCGCCCAGGTGCCGATGCTCAACTTCAGGTGCCACGGTTCGTAGCCGATTTCGAAATCACGTACGGCGAAATAGGTGTCTGCCGCCGGGGAGTTGGCCCAGACCAATGCGGCGACGGTCGCAATCAGCAGCAGGATCCCGCCCACGGTTTCCTTACGGAGGATCTCGCCAATGCGGAGCGTTTCACCGTAGCTGCGCCTGCCCAGGATGGTGCGCGCGCCGGTTGGCTTGGGGGAAGAGGGGTCTGAGGCCATGGGATGGATCCTAACGAATTCGGGTACGGCAAACTTATTGCCGACCAGACTTCCCGGCGCACCATGTACCAGTCTAACCGGCTCAGGGCGCCAGCGCGTGACGCACGCCGCACCGGGCAATGAAGCGCCCCGGCAGGAAACCTGCCGGGGCGCGTGACAAACGGAACTCAGCCGATGAGGCCGCGGACCCCGATCACGAGGGTGGCCAGTGCGAAGACCATGGCCGTGCTGATCTTCATCAGGTTCATCGTCATGTAACGGGTGGGTGCCCCGTTGGTGTCCCGTGCCTGCGGGGACCTCAAGACGTCCCGCAGATAGGGCGGCCACATGAGGAGGGACCAGAGGCCGGCGATAACCAGGACCAGTGCAAGGGGAGTAGGGAGGTCCATGGGTTAGTGCTGCCGGCTTTCAATCCACTTGCCGGCCTGGCCCGCCTGGATGGTCAGTGCCTTGCCGATCATCGGCTCGGCCGCCTTCGCGATCTTGTCGCCAAGGAACGGGATGGAGGAAGCCACCTTGCCGTCGACGTCGACGCGGGTGCCCTCGGGGGTGCTGATAAGGCGCTGTACGGCGTTGACCTTCAGCGGCACCCCGCCCACGGAGAGTTCCACTTCGGCTTCCCGGGATCCGTCTGCGGCAGGGGCGGCCCACTGTTCCTTCTGGGTGACCGTCAGGGTGGCGCCAACGAACTTCTTCACCATGTCCGGCAGCCGGTCCGTCGGCATGGTCCGCACAGCGGTGAGGACGAAGGCTCCCGCAGTGTCACCGTCTACGGAAGCGGACACCAGGGAGCCGCCGACGTGCTCGCTGATGCTGCGCAGGAAACCTTCATCGGCGAATGTGTCCGTCACGGTGCGTACGTCGTAGGGCAGGATGGTTGATGCGTTCAGGGCCATGGGTCCTCCGTAAGGTGGGCGGGAAGCCGGAATCCGCGGGACTGCAAGCCCGCCGACCGGCCAACCCTCATCCTAAACCGGACCTTTCGCTGCCCCGAAACTGCCCGGACCTCCGGGTGCCCGGGCTAGGGTTCCAGGTTGATGCAGCCCACCGGGTTCCCGGCTGCGCCGCCCGGTCCTGCGTCGAGGATGAGGAGGGACTCGGCGCCGTCGTCCGGCAGCGTCCACGGCACCGTCGTTCCTGCGGTGGCGGTGCCGGCGGCGTCGGTCGTGAAGTCCAGGACCAGGCCACCCTGCGGGCCCTGATACTCCGGGCCCGCATCGGCCGGGTCCTCGCCGCAGTCATCCCGGTGCAGCCGGGCACTGAACGTCGTATTCGCCGCGAAGCTCTGCGCCTGCAGCTGCACGGTAGTGTCCTCCGGGGTTTCCCCGACAGTCACGATGGCAACGGACTCGTCAGGGATCAATGCCGTGTTGTAGGTGGTCGCGACGGCGTCATCGCAATACGGCCCAAACGTTCCTTCAAGGATGCCGCCCGGAGTGGGGGAGGCGGTGAACCTTCCGCACCGGTCGGGGTTGGAGGTGCGGCCCGGAATGCCGGCCGCCTGGCAGTTTTCTTCGCCGGGGCTGTTCGGGGAGATGGTGGCGCAGGACGACGGGCCGGAAGCGGACTCCGTGCCGGTGGAGGTGGAACCACCCTCGGGATCGTTGTAGCCGTCGCCGTCGGGGTTGCCGGCGCAGCCGGCAAAGGTGAGCGCGAGTACGGCAAATCCGGTGGCCAGAAGGGTCGCGTTGCGAGCCATGGGGCAGTCCTTACGTCGGTCAAAGGCGAGACTGAAGAAAGGGGAATTGCTGTCCGGTTATGCCCGTGCCCTTCCAGCGTGGCAGGCGCTCCAGCGAAAATCCAGATCCACGGCGGCTGGGCGGTTCAGCTGGCCGGGACGGAGGCGCGTGGCCTGTTTTCCGCTCTCAGCGGCAGCGCCATACCACCGGGCCGGCAGCGGGTAATGTTGAAGAAAACCCCGGGGTTCCGTTTGTGAACTTCGGGTATTTGCGTTGCCGTCATGAAGGAGAAACCACCCCATGAGCCTGAACGGACTGCGTGCCGCCCTCGCTGAGGACCCCTCGTACGCAAGGGTGCGGACCCTTTCCTCCCGGCCACCCGCAGGCCGCAGTGAAGATCTTCAGATCGGAGCGCCGCAGGGCATGCGCGCTGCCTTGCTGGCGGAAGTCGTGGACGGGATTGCGGCGGCCGGGGCCGGCGACGGCGTCCCTCCGGTGGTGCTGGCCGTCACGGCAACGGGCCGCGAGGCCGAGGACCTGGCGGCTGCGCTGCGCAGCTACCTGCCGCTGGCCGGTATTGAGGAATTCCCCAGCTGGGAGACCCTGCCGCACGAGCGCCTTTCTCCACGCTCGGATACCGTGGGACGGCGCCTGTCCGTGCTCCGCCGGCTGGTTCATCCGGAAACCGCGCCGGTCCAGATAGTGGTTGCCCCCGTGCGTGCCGTGGTCCAGCCCCTGGTGGCCGGGCTCGGCGAACTGAAGCCGGTGGCCCTGAAGGTCGGCCAGGAACAGCCTTTCGACTCCGTGGTGCAGGCGCTGGCAGAGGCCGCCTACGCACGGGTGGATATGGTTTCCCACCGCGGCGAGTTCGCCGTCCGCGGCGGCATCCTCGATGTTTTCCCGCCCACCGAGGACCACCCCATCCGCATCGATTTCTTCGGTGACGAGGTGGATTCCATGCGCTGGTTCGCGGTCGCTGACCAGCGGACCCTCACCGGGGAGCACGTCACCCATCCCTCCGAGCTGTACGCCCCGCCGTGCCGGGAAATCCTGATCACGCCGTCGGTGATGAGCCGTGCCGCCAAGCTCAAGGACCAGATGCCCGCAGCTGCGGACATGCTGGAGAAGATCGCCGGCGGGATTGCCGTGGAAGGCATGGAATCCCTGGCTCCCGTTCTCGTGGATTCCATGGTTCCGCTGATGGGCGAGCTGCCCCGGGGATCCATCGCCGTGGTCATCGAGCCGGAAAAAGTACGTGCCCGGGCCCACGACCTGGCTGCCACGAACGAGGAGTTCCTGGCAGCGGCATGGGCGACGGCGTCCGACGGCGGCGCCGCACCCCTGGATCTTTCGGCCGGGCTCGCAGCGGACCTCGACGCCGCCAGCTTCCGCTCCCTGGCGGACACCCGCACGGCTGCGCACGCCAACGAAGTCGCCTGGTGGTCCATCACGTCCTTCAACCCCGATGACGAAACCGTCCTCGATATCGACACCCTGACCATCAACGCGCGCGAACCCCGCGGGTACCGCGGCGACGTCGCGGAAATGATGGACTTCATCGGCGGCCGCGTCCGGGACGCCTGGCGCGTGGTGGTGGTGACTGAAGGCCCCGGCCCGGCCGCCCGCCTGGCCGAACTGTTCCGGGAAAACGACATCCCCGTCTCCCTGGTCGATTCCGTGGACGAGGAACCGCGTCCCGGCGTCATCTCCATCACCACCGCCAGCGCCGGCCGCGGGTATGTCTTCGACAGCCTCAAGACCGGCCTGCTGACCGAGGCTGACCTGCTCGGCCGCGCCAGCACCTACTCCACCCGCGACATGCGCAAGATGCCCTCGAAGCGGCGCAACGCCGTCGACCCGCTGCAGCTGCAGGAGGGCGACTTCGTGGTGCACGAGCAGCACGGCGTGGGTAAGTTCATCGAGCTGATCCAGCGCGCCACCGGCGCCGGCACCAACAAGACGGTGCGCGAGTACATGGTGCTCGAATACGCGTCCTCCAAACGGGGTGCGCCGGGGGACCGGCTCTTTGTTCCCACCGACCAACTGGACCAGATCACCCGGTACGTGGGCGGGGAAACCCCTGTGCTGTCAAAGATGGGCGGCTCCGACTGGGCCAAAACCAAGAGCCGGGCGCGCAAGGCGGTCAAGGAAATTGCGGGCGAGCTGATCCGGCTCTATTCCGCGCGGATGGCGTCCAAGGGCCATGCCTTCGGCCCGGACACCCCCTGGCAGCGTGAACTTGAGGAAGCCTTCCCCTATGTCGAGACCCCGGACCAGCTGACCACCATCAACGAGGTCAAGGCGGACATGGAACGGGAAGTGCCCATGGACCGGCTCGTTTCGGGCGACGTGGGCTACGGCAAGACCGAAATCGCGGTACGGGCTGCATTCAAGGCCGTGCAGGACGGCAAGCAGGTGGCGGTTCTGGTGCCCACCACACTGCTGGCCCAGCAGCATATGGAAACCTTCGCCGAACGCTTCTCCGGTTTCCCCGTCCGCGTGGATTCCCTTTCCCGCTTCCAGACGGCCAAGCAGGCCAAGGCCACCATTGAGGACGTCAAGGCCGGCTCGGTTGACGTCGTCATCGGCACACACCGCCTGTTGTCCCAGGAGGTCCAGTTCAAGGATCTGGGCCTGGTGATCGTGGATGAGGAACAGCGCTTCGGTGTTGAACACAAGGAAGCGCTGAAGAAGATGCGCACCAACGTGGACGTGCTGGCCATGAGCGCCACCCCAATTCCGCGGACCCTGGAGATGTCCCTGACCGGGATCCGCGAGACCTCCACGCTGGCCACCCCGCCCGAGGAACGGCACCCGGTGCTGACCTACGTGGGTCCGTACACGGACAAGCAGGCTTCCGCCGCGATCCGCCGTGAGCTGATGCGCGAAGGCCAGGTGTTCTTCGTCCACAACCGGGTTTCGTCCATCGACCGCACCGCCGCGCACCTGCGCGAGTTGGTTCCGGAGGCACGCATCGCCGTCGCCCACGGCCAGATGAGTGAGTCCAAGCTCGAGCAGATCATCGTGGATTTCTGGGAGAAGCGTTTCGATGTGCTCGTGTGTACCACCATCATCGAAACCGGCCTTGATATCTCCAACGCCAACACCTTGATAGTTGACCGGGCGGACCACTTCGGCCTGTCGCAGCTGCACCAGCTGCGCGGCCGCGTGGGCCGTGGCCGTGAGCGGGCCTACGCCTACTTCCTGTACCCGTCGGAGAAACCGCTGGGCGAGGTCGCACTCGAGCGGCTGAAGGCCGTGGCGACCCACAACGAACTGGGTGCGGGTATGCAGCTTGCCATGAAGGACCTGGAAATCCGCGGCGCAGGAAACCTGCTGGGTGGGGAGCAGTCCGGCCACATTGCCGGCGTCGGCTTTGACCTGTACATCCGGCTGGTCGGCGAAGCCGTGGCGGATTACCGCGGCGAGGCCGAGGAGAAGGCCGCGGAAATGAAGATCGAGCTGCCGGTTAATGCCCATCTGCCGCACGAATACGTGCCGGGGGAGAGGCTGCGGCTGGAGGCCTACCGCAAGCTGGCCTCGGCACTGACCAACGAGGCCATCGACGAAGTCCTGGCCGAGCTGGTGGACCGCTACGGCGAGCCGCCGCAGGAAGTGAAGAACCTGATCGACGTCGCCCGTTTCCGGGTGGACGCACGCGCCGCCGGGCTGACCGACGTTGCGCTCCAGGGGAACTTCATCAAGTTTGCTCCGGCGGACCTGCCCGAATCGCGCACCATGCGGCTGCAGCGCATGTACCCCGGCGCACTGGTGAAGCCCGCGTTGAACGCCGTGCTGGTGCCCAAGCCGAAGACAGCCAGGATAGGCGGCCGGGATCTGGTGGACGCCGAAATCCTGGCCTGGGCCAAGCAGGTGCTTGACGCCGTGTTCAAGGAGTAAGGCGGCTGGCTAGCCTGTCACCGCTATAACGAAGACAGCTGCGGCAGCCACGACACACGAGGCGAGTACCGCGTAGCCAATGAGGAGAATCCGCTGCTGCCGGGCCCGGTCCCGGCGCCATTCCCTACGGGTCATGGTGGTAGTCATGAAGCCGAATCTAGGGACCGGCCGGCAGAGGCGCTAAGAGTAGGAGACACCTGCCTGTCCGCAGCCACTACTCAGTTAAACACTGATGCACCCGAGCCCGAAGGCTGGGGTGCATCAGTGTTTAGAGCAACTGGCCTGTGAACGGCCGGGCCTACTCGTTGTGCGAGTAACCCTTGGCGAGCTCCGTGGTGGTGTCGGAACGGCCGATGCTGAATGCCACGAGGTACATGCCGGTCGCAGCAATCAGCAGGACTGCCATGGGCCAGACATTGTCCAGGGTCAGCCAGTTAACCGCGTAGATGGCGCCAAGGAAGATGGCGAACATCACGGCGAAGATGAGGACGTTGCTGACCAGATGGCCCTCGCCCGAGTGTGAAGGCTGCTTTGACCGTGTTCCAACCATGAAGTTCTCCGTTTCAAAAAGTGTCAGTAGCTATGCCGGTCAGTAGTCCGACGTGGCTTTGCTTCCATTAACAATAGCGATTCCCGAGCTCGCTCCGATACGCGTGGCTCCTGCATCGATCATTGCCTGTGCGTCTTCGAGGGAACGGACACCGCCGGAAGCCTTGACTCCGAGGTCCGGGCCGACCGTACGGCGCATCAGCGCGACGTCGTCGGCCGTCGCTCCGCCGCCGTTGAATCCGGTGGAGGTCTTCACGAAATCAGCGCCGGCTTCGACGGAGGCTTCGCAGGCCAGAACCTTCTGCTCTTCATTGAGCAGCGAGGTTTCGATGATGACCTTGAGGATGCCACCGGCAGCGTGGACGGCGTCGGCCACTGCGGCGATGTCCCTGACCAGGGCAATCCGGTCGCCGCGGCGGGCGGCTGCGATGTCAATGACCATGTCGATTTCATCCGCACCGTCCTGAAGCGCCCCCTGGGCTTCGAAGACCTTCACTTCGGTGGTGGTGGCGCCCAGCGGGAAGCCAATGACCGAGCAGGTGAGCACTCCGCTGCCCTTCAGGGCATTGTGGACGGTGCCGACCCAGAGCGGGTTTACGCAGACGGACTTGAACTGGTATTCAGCGGCTTCGGAGCAGACCCGGAGGATGTCGTCGCGGCTGGCCTCGGGTTTGAGGAGCGTGTGATCAATATACGAGGCAATGGGTGTAGACATGGGTTCTATCTTGCCATAGCGGAGTTGAGGCGCGTGGCCGGGATCACTGCCGGCGCCGGAGAAGTACCGCGGTTAGTGCCATAGCAAAGACCCGGCCGCCTTATGTTCTTCGGCCGGGTCTTTGCGGTGACGCTGTTAGTCCCGCGTGGGCCACATTCCGAAAATGGAAACAACGTTCGTTTTCACGGTTACTTTTTCCGAGGCTGCCGCGGAAACAGATGCGGCCGACGCCGGTGCCGCCACACCGGCCCCGGTGATGACAGCGGTCAGCAGCATTGCTGCACCAAGCTTTTTCATGTTCTGCTCCTAGGAAGATGTAGGACTGAGGAATTCAGACACTTGGAGTATAGCCACACGTCAAGCTGAGAAAATATTGATTCTGTTGCTGGTGCGGCAATCCTGCGGGGAACCTGCGGTGGTGTTAGGTTTAGTGATTCTGGAGCCGGGCGGCGTTTGCTGGAAGGAACCGGTGGCAGCTCCCATAAGCCCGAATCCCTCTGGATGAATACCGTGAGAAGGTGCCTGACACGTGGATAGCAATACAGCGTTCGTCTTGAACGAATACCGTGCCATGCAATCGCAGCAGCAACGGGATTACCGGGCCGCCATAAGTCATTCGCGGTCCGCAGCAGAAGCCGCACGGAAAAGCGGGGACGCTTTAGGCCTTTGTCGCATGGAGTTTCAAACGGGTCAGCTCCAATTTGACCTCGGGCTGATTCAGGATGCCATTGCAACCTGCAGAAGGCTGCTGAATTCCGACGCGATAAAGCAGTATGCCGACTTCGAGTCCCGCACCCGAGTGCTCTTGTCGCGCATTTTCCATAATGACGGTCAAATGCACGATGCGCTCAAAGTCGCGAGGGAAGCCTCACGCATTCCGGCGGACGACCTGTCGCTGGATGCACGCCGAAGTGTTCAGCACGCGTTGGTCGCTGCGCTTGCTGAGGATGGCGATACTGAGGCGGCATGGGCCGAGGCCATGAATCTTGCCGGCATGCTGGAGGGGGAAACCAGCTACTACGATCTCGGAGTTGCACAGTGGACCATCGGGAACGTGGCGTTTATGTCCGCCCGGCTGGATGAAGGACTGGCGTACCAAAGCCTGGCAATGGAAAACCTGTCACGCTTGGACAACGTCAATCTCTGGGCCCAATTCAACAAGGCAACCGCGCACATGCGCTTGACGGCGGGGCTTACCGGGCCGGAAACGGCAGAGTTCGTAGAGCGGGCCGAGGTGGCCTTTGCTGTCGCCGGAGGTAAGGAAATCGATCTGTACGAAGTCCGGATCACACGTGCCTGGTGGGAACTTGCGTCCGGGAATCCATCCACCGCGGAAGAGCTGCTGCGTCCACTGGACAAGGAGCTTGCTGGTCCCTATCCCTTCCTTCAAGCGCGGGTGCTGCTGTTATTGGCACGCTGCTTCCACGCCCTGGGGCGCACCGGCGAGGCCCTGAGAAGTGCCAGACAGAGCGAAGGCATCTTCATCGAGGTCGGTGCCGACGTGTTTGCGTCCGAGTCCCGGGCGTTTGTTGCAGTCCTTCAGGAGGCGCCGACGTCATGATGTGCCATGAAAAATGGTTTCGGAGTGGGGAACTCGATATTTAAGCATCGAAGGCGCACAATACAGACTTAGGTACCGATCCGGGGCGGTCATGCTGTGGCCCTTCGGTACGGTGAAGCAGATCCGCTGCATTGAGGTCCTGCGCGGCGACTTGGGGGAAGCTATGGCAAGACACGACACCGCGGACCGCAGCGGCGCAGAACCGTCCACCGTCACACCGGGAAACGCACGTACGTCTCCCGGACAGGGGCTGCAGTGCCCGCCACCTCTTGGGACGGTCCAGGTGAGCCTGGCTGATGAGGGCCACCTGGTGCTGGTGCTCCCACCCGGAGAGGTGGTTACCGGGTCCATGGCTGCCCAAGCAGCCGAGGAAATCGACCGCCTGGCTTCCCTGCACAGCCTGCCAATGCTCCTGACCCTCTCCGGGGTCGAGTCTATTTCCCGCAGCGCCCGGGATGTCTTCAGCGCCGCGCGGTCCCTTACCGCCGTCGCCGTGCTGGGGATCTCCCCGGTGGATCGGGTGATAGCCAATTTCCTGCTCGGGGGAGAGGTCCAGCCGTGTCCCACACGGTACTTCTCCTCGGAAGATGCGGCGCTTAGATGGCTGAAGCGGTACAGCGCGTGACACTGGAGCACGGTCAGGATGTAACGTCGGATCCCCGCCTGGACCGGATCGTCGAGGGCATTGTCAGTATCGCGGCCGGAAACCTGACGGCCCGCATCCCCATCTCGCCGACCCGGGACCAGATCGACGCCGTCAGCACCGGTATCAACCTCCTGGCAGCCGAACTGGACGACGTCTACCAGGACATGGAACACCGGGTGGAGTCCCGCACGCTGGAACTGCGGGAAGCACACCGGCAAATGGAGCGGATGGCCTTGTCGGATCCGCTCACGGGGCTGGGGAACCGGATAGCCCTGATGCAGCAGGTGGAGCTGTCCCTCGAGGACATGGCCGGCGGAGCGGCGGCGCCCGGCGTCCTGATGATTGATTTGGACGGTTTCAAGGAAATCAATGACAGTTTCGGGCACCGGGCAGGTGACCTGGTGCTGCAGGAAGTCGCCTCCCGGATGCTCGCATCCGTCCCGGAGGGAAGCCTCGTGGCGCGGCTGGGCGGCGACGAATTCGCCGTGCTGCTCCCCGCCGTCGGGCGGCCCTCCGCACATGGCGTTGCCGAAGCGATCCAGGCCTCCCTC
Organism: Arthrobacter sp. zg-Y877; assembly: GCF_030373105.1. NCBI lineage: Bacteria > Bacillati > Actinomycetota > Actinomycetes > Micrococcales > Micrococcaceae > Arthrobacter > Arthrobacter sp. zg-Y877. Next base: position 197,637 of record NZ_JAUCPU010000003.1, on the reverse strand, counting down.
GGAGTCCGGATTCTCGTGGAGGAACTGGATGTCTGGCCCCGGGCAAGCATCGGTGCCCATGTGGCCCAGGCAGGGCAATCCGCGGAAGACCTGCTGCTGTATGCCGATACGGCAATGTACGTGGCGAAGGAGGAAGGCCCGGGGCTGATCAGGTCCTTCGAACCTGTGATGCTCTATGCCCGCCAACTGCGCCGGGAGATGGTTTCTGAACTGCGGAACGCCGTGGACCGGGACGAGTTCCGTCTGGCGTACCAGCCGGTGGTTGACCTGGTGACCGGCCGGATGCAGGGCGTTGAGGTCCTGCTCCGCTGGGAGCACCCGACGCAGGGGCTGACCATGCCGGATGCCTTCATTCCGATGGCCGAGGAAAGCGGTGCCATCCTGCGTATCGGGCGCTGGGTGCTGCGGTCCGCACTGGAGCAGCTGGCAGCCTGGCGTGCGGAAGGGCGGAGCCAGGAGGGATTCCACGTCCGTGTGAATGTTTCGCCGTCCGAGCTGCAGAACATGGACCTGGTGGACTATGTCCGGGCTGCCCTGCGGGACACGGGTGCGGCGCCGCAGGATCTGGTCCTCGAGATCACGGAGAGCGCCTTTGTTGGCGGCGGGGACGTGGAGACCTACTCCATGAGGTCACTCAAGGCTCTGGGCGTCCGCCTGGAAATCGACGACTTCGGTACGGGCTATTCATCCATCAGTTATCTGCGCAGGCTGCCGGTGGACACGGTCAAGGTGGACCGGGCCCTGATTGCCGATATCAGCCGTGACGAGGGCCAGCTGCAGTTTGTCGACGCAGTCCATCGGCTGATTCAGGCCGCCGGGATGGAAGCGGTTTTCGAAGGCATCGAAACACGCAACCAGGCGGGGCTCCTGCGCCGGATGGGCTGCTCCAGCGGGCAGGGGTACTTCTTCAGCCGGCCCCTGACGGCTGATCAGGTGGGGACGCTCCTGGCCAGCGGCAGCCGTCTGCCGCTGGCCACCGAACTGCTGGCCTGATCCGCTCCGGCGGACCTGGTTCAGGACCCTTTCAGGACCCGGTAGCGCAGGAACACGACCCCGTTGCCAAACCGTCTCTCCTCCAGCAGCTCGAGCTCCAGACGGAGCCCGTCCGGCAGGAACCGCTTCCCGCCGCCAATGACCACGGGTGAGAGCAGCTGCTGCAGCTCGTCGACCAGTCCCGCTTTCAGTGCCTGGCCGGCGAGGTTCGCACCGCCCACGGACACGTCGCCGTCGGACGCCTCGACCAGGGCCCGCACGGCAGCGGGAGCGAATTCCCGCTCCAGCCGGGTGCGCGGCGCGGTGACTTCGGAGAGGGACCGGGAAAAGACCACCTTGTCCGCCGCCTGCCAGATCCGGGCGTATTCCAGGATGGCAGGGGGCTCGCCTTCGGCCGGCACTGAATCCCAGTACGTCATCACCTCGTACAGCTGCCGCCCGAGCAGATACGTACCGATGCTGCGGTCGAGTCCGTTGACGAAGCTATGCACCTCTTCATCGGGCATGCTCCAGTCAAAGGATCCGGCCTCATCCGCTACGTACCCGTCGAGCGAAGTGATGCTGGTGTAGATCAGCCGTCCCATGCCGGCCTCCCGCCTGGTTAGAGTCCCAGGGCCGTCCGTACATCCGCCAGCACGGCGTCCAGCGTCGCGCGGGCATTCGAACGCGCCGCCGGCAGCTCCGCGGCCGAACCGACGGGCTCAATCACCTCGAGGTAGCACTTGAGCTTGGGTTCGGTTCCGCTGGGCCGGATGATGACCCGGGTGTTGTCCCGGGTAATGTAGCGCAGCCCGTCTGTGGGCGGAAGGCCGTTGGCGCCCTCCGCGAGGTCGACGGCGGTGTCCACTTCCGAGCCGGCGAAGGATTTCGGCGGGTGCTCGCGCAGCCGCTGCATCATTTCGGTCAGCAGCCCCAGGTTTTCCACCCGGACGGAGAGCTGGTCGCTCTGGTGCAGGCCGTGCTTCAGTGCGAGCTCGTCGAGTTCGTCAAAGAGCGTGCGCCCCGCAGCCTTCAGTGCGGCCGCAAGTTCCGCGATCAGGACTCCGGCGGAGATGCCGTCCTTATCCCGGACCTGCCCGGGTGCAACGCAGTATCCCAGCGCTTCCTCATACCCGTAGACCAGGTTCGGCACCCGGGAGATCCACTTGAAGCCGGTGAGGGTCTCCTGGTGCTCAAAACCTGCAGCGTCCGCAATGCGTGCCAGCAGGCGGGAGGAAACAATCGAGTTGGCGAAGACGACGCCGGCGCGGGTCTTCTCGCCCCGGACCTTCCAGCGGCCGTCCGCAATACGGCGGGCGATGTGGCGGCCCAGCAGGGCACCCACTTCGTCGCCGCGGAGCATGCGCCATTCACCGGTGGCCGGATCCTTGGCGGCGACGGCGGCGCGGTCGGCGTCCGGGTCGTTGGCCAGGACAAGGTCCGCGTCCCGGTCCACGGCAAGCTTCAGGGCCAGGTCCAGTGCACCGGGTTCTTCCGGATTGGGGAAGGCGACGGTGGGGAAGTCCGGGTCCGGCAGTGCCTGCTCCGGAACCAGGGTGACCGAGGTGAAGCCGGCGCCGCGGAGTACGGCGGACATGGTTTCGCCGCCGACGCCGTGCATGGGTGTGAGGACGATGTCCAGGTCCCGTGCGGGGTAGCCTTCGCGGTGCGCGAGGTCGTCCACGCCGCCGATGTAGTCGGCAATCAGTGACTCGGAGACTTCGGTGTAGCCGTCCGGTGCCAGCTCAATGGACTCCAGCGGCACGGTGTAGTCGATCCGGGCGGCAATCTCGGCGTCGTACGGGGTGACGATCTGTGCGCCGCGGCCCGGCCCCTTGACCGTGCGTCCACCGAGGTAGACCTTGTAGCCGTTGTCCGCCGCCGGGTTGTGGCTGGCGGTGACCATGACGCCCGCATCCGTGTCCAGCGCACGCACCGCGTAGGCGAGCAGCGGCGTCGGCAGCGTGCAGGGCAGCAGGAACGTTTCAATGCCCGCGGCACCGAAGACGGCAGCTGTTTCCAGGGCGAAGTCCTTCGACTTGTACCGGGCGTCGTAGCCGATGACGGCGCTGGGGGTCCAGCTGTCGCCGGCAGTGTCCTGGAGGAAGGACGCGATACCGGCAGCGGTGCGCCGCACCACCACGCGGTTCATCCGGTTGGGGCCGGCGCCCAGCTCCGCACGCAGCCCCGCCGTCCCGAATTCCAACGTGCCGGCGAAGCGGTCCGCCAGTTCTTCGGCCGCCGCCGCTGCCGCAGCGTCCGTACCGTCCGAGATGGTGCGCAGGAGGGTGCGGAGCTGGCGCACAGTGTCAGGATCGGGATCGCTGTCGGCCCATTCCTGCGCGACGGCGGTGAGTTCTTCGAGTTCAGCGGGAATCAGAGTCATGTTGTGTACCTACTGTTGTGGTGCTGGTGCGGATAGCTGAGCGGCGCCGAAGCTGCTAGATCTTGTTGATGATCTCGGCGAGCAGCTTGGAAATGCGCGGTCCGGCGGCCTGTCCGGCTTCCAGGACCTCACCGTGGCTCAGTGCCACCGGGCTGATGCCTGCTGCCAGGTTGGTGACCAGGGAGATCCCGAAGACCTCCATGCCGGCGTGGCGCGCGGCGATGGCTTCGAGGGCCGTGGACATACCTACCAGGTCGGCGCCGATGGTCTTGGCGTAACGGACCTCGGCGGGGGTTTCGTAGTGCGGCCCCGTGAACTGGGCGTAGACACCTTCATCGAGGGTGGGGTCCACGGTGCGGGCTACATCGCGCAGGCGCGAAGAGTAGAGGTCGGTCAGGTCCACGAACGTGGCGCCTTCGAGCGGGGATGCGGCCGTGAGGTTGAGGTGGTCGCTGATGAGCACCGGGGTGCCGGGCTGCCAGTCGGGGTTCAACCCGCCGCAGCCGTTGGTGAGGACCATGACCTTGGCGCCGGCGGCTGCTGCCGTGCGGACGCCGTGGACGACGGCGCGGACACCCTTGCCCTCGTAGTAATGCGTGCGTGCACCCAGGACGAGGGCGCGCTTGCCGTCGGTGGTGAGGACGGAGCGGATGGTGCCGACGTGCCCCTGCACGGCCGGAGCGGAGAAGCCCGGGATATCGGCGGCGGAGAGCGTAGCAGTGGTCTCGCCGATCAGTTCGGCGGCTTCACCCCAGCCGCTTCCGAGCACGAGGGCAATGTCGTGGGAGGGCACGCCGGTGTGCTCTGCAATGTAGTCGGCGGCCTGCTGGGCAAGTTCAAATGGGTCGTTAGTCACTTAACAAACTTACAGCCTGCAGGGACCACCGGAGTCCGCGCCGGAGGCCGCCGTTTGAGCAGCGTCACTCGATGGGACAGAATAGAGCCTTGTGACCAGCCAACTAGATTTTACTGCCCGGAAACTCGCGATTCTCGGAGGGGGCCCCGGCGGCTATGAGGCTGCCCTCGTGGCGGCATCCCTCGGTGCGGACGTAACCATTGTCGAACGGCAGGGGCTGGGCGGCTCCGCGGTGCTCACCGACGTCGTTCCTTCCAAGACGCTCATTGCCACCGCCGACGTGATGACCCGGATGAACGCTGCCCGGAACCTCGGCGTGGAATTCGGCGACGTGGCCTCCCCGGTCTTCGCGGACCTCAAGGTGGTCAACCACCGTCTGCTGGCCCTGGCCAAGGAGCAGTCCAATGATATCCGCAGCACCCTCGAACGGGTGGGCGTGAAGGTGAAGATCGGCGACGGCCGGCTGCTGGACAACTCCACCATTGAGGTCACGGCCCCGGACGGCACCGTGGAAACGGTCACGGCCGAGGCGCTGCTGATTGCCACCGGTGCAAACCCCCGCGAGCTGGACACATCCGTGCCGGACGGCGAGCGGATCTTCACCTGGAAGCAGATCTACAACCTCACCGAGGTTCCGGAGCACCTGATTGTCATCGGCTCCGGCGTGACCGGCGCTGAATTCGCGTCCGCCTACAACGGCCTGGGGAGCAAGGTCACACTGATCTCCAGCCGCGACCGCGTGCTGCCGGGCGAGGATGCGGATGCCGCCGTCGTCCTGGAGGACGTCTTCCAGGCCCGCGGCATGACGGTGCTTAGCCGGTGCCGTGCGGATTCCGTGAAGAACACCGGTGACGGTGTGCTGGTGACCCTCGCGGACGGGCGCACCCTTGAGGGCAGCCACTGCCTCGTGGCCGTCGGCGCCATCCCGAACACGGCCGGAATCGGTCTGGAAGAGGCCGGCGTGCAGCTCGACGAGCGCGGCCAGATCCGGGTCGACGGCGTCTCCCGCACCACGGCGGACAATGTCTACGCCGCAGGGGACTGCACCGGTGTGTTCAACCTGGCGTCCGTGGCGGCCATGCAGGGCCGCATCGCGGTGGCGCACCTCATGGGCGACGGCGTGAGGCCGCTGAAGCTCAAGACAGTGGCGTCGAACATCTTCACGTCCCCGGAAATTGCATCCGTGGGTGTCACCGAGGCCGACGTCGCCGAGGGCCGCTACCAGGGCGACGTCATCAAGCTCTCCCTGCACACCAACGCCCGCGCCAAGATGATGGACGTCAAGGAAGGCTTCGTGAAGATCATTGCCCGCAAGGGCTCCGGAAGCGTGATTGGCGGCGTCGTGGTGGGGCCGCGTGCCTCGGAGCTGATCTTCCCGATCGCCATTGCCGTCACGCAGAAGCTGCATGTGGATGACCTGGCCAACACCTTTGCCGTGTACCCGTCCCTCACCGGATCCATTTCGGAGGCTGCCCGGCGGCTGCACGTGCATCTGTAGGGATTACTCTTTTCATTCCCGCGTCCGCGGCGGATTATCCGTCGCGGGCGCGGGATTTTTTATGTCCGGATTAGTGGATTGCGGGAAGCCCATTGCCCGGTTTTCCGGAGCGGCAGATGACGGATGACGAAATATGTGTCCAGTATTTGGACAGAAATCTCACATGACGGACTCAGGCTCCTAGGATATGGATACTTCAATTCCTCTTGCGAAAGAGTTCCAATGTCTACAAAGAATCCCTCCGCGTCAGCGGCGCCGGCTAAAGCCAATTCCAAGGGCCGTGTGATTGTTGCCAGCCTCGTCGGAACCTCCATCGAGTTTTATGACTTCTACGTCTACGCAACGGCCGCGGTCCTGGTCTTTCCCCGGTTGTTCTTTCCAAACGCCGAGGGGGTAACCGCCCTGCTCAGCTCGTTCGCCGTGTTTGGGGTGGCCTTTATTGCACGGCCGCTGGGCTCCATCGTCTTCGGGCACTTCGGTGACAGGGTGGGCCGCAAGGGAACCCTGGTGGCCTCTCTGCTGACCATGGGCATCGCCACGTTCCTGATCGGCTGCCTGCCGACCGCGGAAAACGGCTGGACGATCCTTGCTCCGGCAATGCTGGTGGTCCTGCGGTTTGCCCAGGGCCTGGCCCTAGGTGGGGAATGGTCCGGAGCAGCGCTGCTCGCCACAGAGAATGCACCGGCCAACAAGCGTGCCGTCTGGGGAACCTTCCCGCAGCTGGGCGCGCCGATCGGCTTTATCCTGGCCAACGGCCTGTTCCTGCTGCTGAGCTTCCAGCTGGATGCCGAGCAGTTCGACTCCTGGGGCTGGCGCGTGCCGTTCCTGGCCAGCGCCGTCATGGTGATCATCGGCCTGTACGTCCGTCTGAAGCTGGTTGAGACGCCGGCCTTCCAGAAGGTTGTGGATTCGGGCGAGGTCAGCAAACTGCCCCTGAGCCGCGCCTTCAAATACAGCTGGCGCCAGATGATAGCCGGCACCTTCATCATGCTGGCAACGTATGTGCTCTTCTACTTGATGACCACCTTCACCCTGTCCTACGGCACCGCTGCCAAGTCCGAGGAAGCCGCCCGTGCCGCGGCGGAGAAGAGCGGCAAGGTATTCGACCCCGAAACCTTCGCCGCCGGCCTGGGCTACGCCCGCAACGATTTCCTGATCATGCTGATTATCGGCGTGGTGTTCTTCGGAGTCTTCACGCTCGTCGCCGGTCCGCTGGCGGAGAAGTTCGGACGCCGCAAGACACTGCTGGTGGTGACCGCCGGCATCTTCCTCTTCGGCTTCACGTTCTCGCCGCTGCTGGGCGGCGGAACCGTAGGGGTGATGGCGCTGCTGATCATTGGCTTCACCCTGATGGGGCTGACCTTCGGACCCATGGGAGCCCTTCTGCCCGAGCTGTTCCCGACCAATGTGCGCTACACGGGCTCGGCCATTGCCTACAACTTCTCCTCGATCCTGGGTGCGGCAGTGGCACCGTTCATCGCCGTCGCCCTGTGGCAGGCCGCGGACGGCAGCCCGTGGCTGGTGGGCATCTACCTGTCCTCCATGGCGGTGCTGACCCTGGTAGCCCTGTTCGTGACGAAGGAGACGCGCGACGTCGACTACGAAAACAACTCCAGTGAGGCCGTGAAGGTCGTCTAGCCGGTTCAATGCAGCAGGCCCGGTTCCCTTGGTGGGAACCGGGCCTGCTTTATTTTCGGTGCTTCTGCTGGTGTCTCCCCGTTTGTCCGGGATTAGTCCTGGATGGAGGCGATGACGGCACCGGCGGAGACTGTCACGCCGGGGAGGGCGCTCAGGCCCGTGATGGTGCCGGACTTGTGCGCAGTCAACGGCTGTTCCATCTTCATGGCTTCCAGCACCACGACGAGGTCGCCCTCGTTGACTTCGGCTCCATCCTCGACGGCAACCTTGACGATGGTTCCCTGCATGGGGGAGGTGAGGTCGTCGCCAGCGGCAGCGGTGGACGCTCCGCCCCGGGAGCGTTTGCGGGCCTTGCCGTTGCCCCGAGTGCCGTTGGACGCGCCGTTGGCAGGGGTGCCCAGCCCGGCCGGCAGCACCACTTCCAGCCGCTTGCCGCCTACCTCGACGGTGACGCGCTGGCGCTCGTCGTCGTCGCCTGTTCCCGGTTCGCCGTTCCACGCCGGAATGGTGTTCACAAACTCGGTCTCGATCCAGCGGGTATGCACGCCGAACGTGTCCTCGCCCGTGAATGCGGGGTCTGCTGTGACGGCGCGGTGGAAGGGCAGCACGGTGGGGAGCCCGGCGACGTCGATCTCCGCCAGCGCGCGCCGCGCCCGCTCCAGTGCCTGGCGGCGGGTGGAGCCGGTGACAATCAGCTTGGCGAGCATGGAATCGAAGTTCCCGCCCACGGTTTCACCGGCTTCGATGCCTGAGTCCACGCGGACGCCCGGCCCGGTGGGCAGCTTGAATTCGGAGACCGTGCCGGGAGCGGGCATGAAATTGCGGCCCGGGTCTTCACCGTTGATGCGGAACTCGAAGGAGTGTCCGCGCACTTCGGGATCGCCGTAGCCCAGTGCTTCGCCGCGGGCGATGCGGAACTGTTCGCGGACCAGGTCCAGCCCCGTGACTTCCTCGGACACCGGGTGTTCCACCTGGAGCCGGGTATTGACCTCCAGGAAGGAGATGGTGCCGTCCTTGCCGACCAGGAATTCGCAGGTTCCGGCACCCTGGTAGCCGGCCTCCTTCAGGATGGCCTTCGACGCCGAGTAGAGGCTGGCGTTCTGTTCCTCGCTGAGGAACGGTGCCGGTGCTTCCTCGACCAGCTTCTGGTTGCGGCGCTGCAGGGAGCAGTCGCGGGTGGAGATAACAACTACGTTGCCGTAGGCGTCGGCCAGGCACTGGGTTTCCACATGGCGGGGTGCGTCAAGGAACCGCTCGATGAAGCATTCGCCGCGGCCAAACGCGGCCGTTGCCTCGCGTACGGCGGAATCAAACATCTCGGGGATTTCCTCGCGGGTCCGGGCCACCTTGATGCCGCGTCCACCCCCCCCGAATGCAGCCTTGATGGCCAGGGGGAGTCCGTGCCGGTCCGCGAAATCCAGGACGTCCTGAGCGGATTCCACCGGATCCTGCGTGCCCGGAACCAGCGGGGCGCCGACCTTGGCGGCGATGTGCCGGGCCTGGACCTTGTCGCCCAGGGAGGAAATCGCGCTGGGGGAGGGGCCGATCCAGGTCAGTCCCGCGTCAATGACGCGCTGGGCAAATTCGGCGTTTTCCGAGAGGAAGCCGTAGCCCGGGTGGACGGCGTCGGCGCCTGCGCGGGCTGCGGCGTCGAGGATCTTTCCCATATCCAGGTAGGACTCGGCGGCGGTGCTGCCGCCCAGCGCGTAGGCCTCATCTGCGAGGCGGACGTGCAGGGCATCGCGGTCCGGATCGGCGTAGACCGCAACGGCGGCAATTCCTTCGTCTCGCGCGGCCCGGATAACCCGTACGGCAATCTCGCCGCGGTTGGCAATGAGGATCTTGGTGAGTGCCTTTGCGGGGGTCGCAGCAGGCGCGGGCGTGTTCTGGCTCATTGGTGCACTGGCTCCTTTTGATCTCTTCGGAGCCTAGCGCGGTTTTGTGGTCTCGGGCCATAATACGTGCTGTTTCTGCGTGGGAACGGTCCGTTCGTTGTGGGGATTCTACAAAGCGGAGGCTGCCCGGGTGTGAGGCGATGCGCCTCCCAGCTTTCCTCCACATGTCGATTGGGTTTGCTGGCCGCTTCACCGTCGGTGCTGCAGGGGTGGGGCAGACATGCTGGTGAGTAGTTGCTGGACTTATGAGACCACCCAGTCCGCTTCCTGATGCGCTCCGCACCCAACCCTTTACTGTCTTGGAAGCTAAAGTGCACGGCGTCGGAGCGGAACGTCTCCGTGCATCCGATCTGCGTGTCCCGAGCCGCTCGATCCGCGTGCCTCGGGGGATGCCTGGCGATCTGGCGGGGAGCTGCAGACCATATATCGACTTGCTGCCGGACGCGGTCATCAGCCACGCCACGGCTGCCAGGCTGCATGGCTTGGTGCTGCCGCGGCGGCTCGCGGAGGAACCGCTGCTGCACCTGAGCCGGCGTCCCGGGTATGGGATGCCGCGACGACGAAATGTGGTGGGACACCGGCTCGATCTGTCCGAGCCGGAGACCGAGGTGGTCATGGGCCTGCCCGTGACCGGGATTGCCCGCACCTGGATGGATCTCGCGGGCGCATTGTCGTCTGATGAGCTGATTGTTATGGGGGACCAAATCATCAGCGAGCATCACCGGAGCTTTGGCCCGCCGCGATTGGCTCTCGTTCCGTTGGAAGAGCTTAGGGAATTCATTACGGGTAAGGCACATGTTCCCCATCTCGCTAAGTGCCGAAATGCCTTGGACTGCCTGCGGGTGGGCGTAGATTCGCCGCCGGAGACCCTGCTGCGGCTTATGCTGCTGAAGGACCCACAGCTGCCCGAATTCCTGCCCAATGTTGCCATCTGCAATACCGGGGGAGAGGCCCAGGTATGGACGGACCTCGGGTGCCGGGAATTCCGAACATGTCTCGAGTACGACGGCGCGCACCATCTCACCCCGGAACAGCAGGCCCGTGACCACTACAGGGATCTCAAAACCGCCGAGCTGGGCTGGATGCAGGTGAAAATCAGCAAAACTGACTTCGCCCAGGGGCAGCACCGCGTCCGGGCAAAAGTGCGGCGCGGTCTGGCAATAGCTGGATGGCGTCCCGTATAGGGCAGCGGGGATCCGCGTTGATAGTACAGATAATGGGGCTCTGTGCCCCGGATAAGCCCGTTATCTGTACACCGATGGGTGATCAGCGCCGGATAAGCCCGTTATCAGTACACCGATAGGTGATCAGCGCCGGATAAGCCCGTTATCTGTACAGAAGATGCAGGGCAGGGGCGCCCGCCACGCGAAAGAAACTACTTCCAGAGGTCGATGATCCGCACGTCGGCGCTGGCCAGAAGCTGGCGGAGCGTCGACACGGAGAGCCCGACGACGGCGTGGGGATCGCCGTCGACCCGCTCGATGAACGCCCCGCCCAGGGAATCGATGGTGAAGGAGCCGGCCACCTGCAGCGGCTCACCGGTGGCGATGTACGCCTCGATCTCTTCCTCGGTCAGCTTCGCAAAATGCACCTCAGCCGAGGAAACCGCACCCAGGGTCGCCCCGGAGCCGTCTTCGTCGGTATCGCGGCAGTCCACCAGCCAGTGCCCGGTGTGCAGCACCCCGGAAGACCCGCTCATCCGGCGGATCCGTTCGCGCGCGACGTCGGCCTCCCACGGCTTGCCGTGCGCCTCGCCTTCGAACTCGAACACTGAATCGCAGCCGATCACCAGTGCCCCGTCCGCCTCCGGCAGGGAGGCTACGGCTTCTGCCTTCGCGCGGGCCAGCAGCAGGGCCGTGTCGTGGGGGTCCGTCATGCCGTAGCGGGCGGTGACGGCATCTTCATCCACGTCGGAGACGAGGACGGTATGGGCAATGCCGGCATCGGTCAGCAGCTTGGTACGGGCGGGGGACGCGGAGGCCAGGATGAGGCTCAGATTCGGGTTGGTCACGGGATCAAGCCTAGTGCCGGTGCGGACCGGCCCGGAAACCAAAAACGCCGGACCGCCCCCGAAGGGACAGCCCGGCGTTTACTGCAGGAGGAGTCAGCTCTTGGACTCGACGAGCAGCGGAACCTCGATTTCCTCGGAGTCATCCGCGAACGGATCGCCCTGCCGGCGGGCGTTGTACAGCCCGGCATCCAGCAGTCCGTTGCGCTTGGCCACGAGGGTGGGGACCACGGTCTGTCCGGCCACGTTGACGGCGGTGCGGCCCATATCCAGGATCGGGTCGATGGCCAGCAGCAGGCCGACGCCGGCCAGCGGCAGGCCGAGGGTGGAGAGCGTCAGCGTCAGCATCACGACGGCGCCCGTGGTGCCTGCCGTGGCAGCCGAACCCAGCACGGAGACCAAGGCGATCAGCAGGTACTGCGTGAAACTCAGGTCAATTCCGAAGAACTGGGCCACGAAAATCGCGGAGATTGCCGGGTAGATGGAGGCGCAGCCGTCCATCTTGGTGGTTGCACCCAGCGGCACGGCGAAGGAGGCGTAGGCCCGGGGTACACCGAGGTTGCGTTCGGTCACCCGCTGCGTCAGCGGCAGTGTTCCCACGGAGGAGCGGGAGACGAAGGCCAGCTGGATGGCCGGCCAGGCGCCGGAGAACCACTGGCGGATGGAAAGGCCGTGGGCCTTGATGAGGACCGGGTACACACCAAACAGCACCAGGAACAGGCCGATGTAGATGGTCAGGGCGAACATGCCCAGGGAGCCGATGGTGTCCCAGCCGTACGTCGCCACGGCGGTGCCGATGAGGCCGACGGTGCCGACCGGAGCCAGGCGGATGATCCACCACAGGACCTTCTGGATGACTGCCAGGGCAGAGGCGTTCAGCGCCAGGAAGGCTTCGGCGGGCTTGCCGACCTTCAGGGCGGCGATGCCGACGGCGATGGCGATCACGAGGATCTGCAGCACATTGAAGCTGACGCTCGTGGTGACGTCACCGGACTCCGCAACCTTGGAGCTCGCACCGAGGCCCAGGAAGTTAGCCGGCACCAGGCCGGTCAGGAATCCTACCCAGCTGCCCTGGCTTCCGCTGAACTCGCTGCCCTCGACGTCGGCATTGCTGCCGGGCTGCATCAGGACGCCCAGCAGGATGCCGATCGTTACGCTGATCAGCGCCGTGATGGCGAACCAGAGCAGTGTCTGCCAGGCAAGCCGGGCGGCGTTGGACACGGCCCGGAGATTGGCGATCGAGCTGACGACGGCCGTGAAGATCAGCGGGACGACGGCGGCCTTCAGCAGCGATACGTAGCTGGTGCCGATCGTGTCCAGCGTGGTGGTAAGCCAGTTCGGTTCGTCGTCAACGGTGCCCATGGACTTGGCCAGCAGGCCCAGCGCGAGGCCCGCAATGAGGGCGGCGATGATCTGCGGGCCGAAGGACGTTGCCCACTTGGGCAGCCGCCGGGCAGGGGATTTCGGGGAAGAGGTCTGTGAGGTCACCCGAAAGACTCTAGCTGCCGTTCCTTATCAGACCTGTCTCGAAGTTGCGAAATGTTACGCAGGCCTTGGCGGGCAGCGCCGGGTCGCCGGTTCGGCAATCCCCGGCAATCCCCGCCAGTCCCTGCAGCTGCGCCAGTGGCCCGGGGCATTCCCCGGGCCACTGTGACGAAGATCGCAGAACCGCTATCCGTCCAGCAGTGCCCGCCGCAGGGTGTCCAGGCCCACGGAACCCAGCTGCAGGGCACGGGTGTGGAAGGCCTTCTGGTCGAACGCGTCGCCCTCGCGGGTGCGGACCTCGTCGCGGATCTGCTCCCAGAGCCGCTGGCCCAGTTTGTAGGAGGGCGCCTGGCCCGGCCAGCCCAGGTAGCGGGTGAACTCGAAGTTCAGCTGCCCCTCGCTGATGGACATGTTTTCCTTCAGGAACGCGTAGCCCTTGTCGGCGGTCCAGGTGCCCTCGCCCCAGCGCTCGGGAATCTCCAGTTCCAGATGGACGCCGATGTCAAAGACCACGCGCGCTGCCCGCATCCGCTGCGCATCCAGCATGCCCATCCGGTCACCCGGATCGCTGAGGTAGCCCAGCTGCTCCATCAGCCGCTCGGCGTAGAGCGCCCAGCCCTCGCCGTGGCCGGAGACCCAGCAGACATTCCGCCGCCAGTCGTTGAGCAGCCCGCGGGACGCCGTCGCCGTCGCAATCTGGAGGTGGTGGCCCGGAACGCCCTCGTGGTAAACGGTGGTGGTTTCCTGCCAGGTGGTGAAGGTGTCCTCACCGGCCGGCACGGACCACCACATGCGGCCCGGACGGGAAAAATCGTCGCTGGGCCCGGTGTAGTAGATGCCGCCCTCCTGCGTGGGGGCAATCATGCACTCGATCCGGCGCATTGGCCCGCTGATCTCGAAGTGGGACCCGGCGAGGTCGGCAACGGCGCGGTCTGCCAGGTCCTGCATCCAGGCCTGCAGTTCATCCGTTCCGTGCAGCTGGCGTGCCGGATCCGCGTCCAGGATCCGCATCGCCTCGGCCACGGTCGCACCGGGCCGGATCTGCTGGGCCACGGCTTCCTGCTCCGCGATGATGCGGTCCAGTTCCTCGACGCCCCACCGGTAGGTCTCCTCCAGATCCACGGCGGATCCGAGGAACTGGCGGGACATCAGCGCGTAACGCTCCCGGCCCACGGCATCCGCCGCCGGTGCAGCGGGAAGGAGTTCCTCCTCCAGGAAGGAGGCCAGGCCTGCATAGGCGCGGCGGGCCGAGTCGGCTCCGCTCCGTACCTCTGCCAGCAGTCCCTCAGACAGTTCGCCGCCGTCGGACAGCGAGGCGTTGGCGGCGAGGGCAGCGAAGAATCCGCCGTCTTCGGCATATGCGGAGGCCTGCTCCATCACGATCTTTACCTGCCGGCGGGCAGCCACCCGGCCGCGTTCGATTCCGCTGCGCAGACTGGTGATGTAGCCGGCGACGGCATCCCCTACGTTGTTCAGGCGGCCCGCAATATGGTGCCACTGTTCCTCAGTGTCCGTGGGCATGAGGTCGAAGATGGTGCGGATGCCCTGCGCGGGGGAGGCAATGTTGTTCAGTTCGGCCAGGTCCCAGCCCGAGGCGTGGATCTCCAGGTCAAGGCCGAGGCGCTCGCGCATGGCATCGAGGGTCACGCGGTCGACGTCGTCCGCCGGCTCCAGGCCGTCCAGCCGGCTGAGCGTCTCCCGGACGGCTTCGGCGTAGGACTCAAGGCCGGCCGGCGAATAGTCACCGTATTCGGTCTCCCGCCCCGGGATGCCCAGGGACGTGGCGAAGGATGGATCCAGGTGCAGGAAGGTGGCGGTGAAGGCATCGGCAACGGCGTCGATGGCGGTGGGCTGGCGCGCGGGGGCGCTGCCGGCAGAGGGGAACTCGGGCGGGGAGGATGGTGTCGTTTGGCTCACAAACGTAGCCTAACCGCACACCCGCCCGGGGGTCCCAATGTGTCTAGCGGAAGCTCCGCCGCCAGGAGCCGGGACCGGGTTTCGGGTCCAGGCGCAGGTTCCGCCGGCGGACCCAGGCCCGGTGTGCCGGCCGGGCAGGGGGAAGCGGTGCGGCCTGCGCGCCGAGCCCGGCGACGACGGCGGCCAGGGCTGCCAGCTCCTCTGGGGTGGGGTTGCCGGAGACCACCGAAAGCAACGGCTTCGGTTCCAGGTCTCCGGTACCGACAGCGTCTGCGGTACCTACGGCGTCTGCGGAACTCACAGCGGCATGTTTCCATGCTTCTTGGCGGGCAGGGAGGCCCGCTTGTCCCGCAGGGCCCGCAGGCCGCGGATGAGCTGCAGGCGCGTCTCCGAGGGGGCGATCACTGCATCCACGTAGCCGAGCTCGGCAGCCTGGTACGGGTTGAGCAGCTCGTCTTCATACTGTTCGATGTATTGGCGCCGCACGTCCTCAACGTCGCCGCCGGCGTCGGCCGCTGCCTTGAGCGGGGCGCGGTAGAGAATGTTCACGGCGCCCTGGGCACCCATCACGCCGATCTGCGCGGTGGGCCACGCGAGGTTGATATCGGCACCGAGCTTCTTGGAGCCCATCACGATGTACGCGCCGCCGTAGGCCTTGCGTGTGATGACCGTCAGCTTGGGCACGGTGGCCTCGGCGTAGGCATAGAGGAGCTTGGCGCCGCGGCGGATGATGCCCTGGAATTCCTGGTCCTTGCCGGGCAGGAAGCCGGGGACGTCCACGAAGGTCAGGATCGGGATGTTGAAGGCATCGCAGTTGCGGACGAACCGGGCCGCCTTTTCGGAGGCGGCGATGTCCAGGGTGCCGGCAAACTGCATCGGCTGGTTGGCGACGATGCCCACGGTGTGCCCCTCGACCCGGCCGTAGCCGATGATCACGTTGGGTGCGTACAGGGCCTGCATTTCCAGGAAGTGTCCGTCATCAAGGACATTTTCGATGACGGCCCGGATGTCATAGGGCTGGTTGGCGGAGTCCGGGATCAGCTCATCGAGCGCCAGATCAGCTTCGGTGGGCTCGGGATCGGAGTCGAAGGCGGTCAGCGGCGCTTCGGCGAGGTTGTTCGAAGGGAGGAAATCGAGCAGTTCGCGGACGAACTCGATGGCGTCCTCTTCATCGGAGGCCAGGTAGGCGGAGGTTCCCGTATTGGCATTGTGCTGCCGCGCGCCGCCGAGGGTCTCCATGTCCACGTCCTCGCCGGTGACGGTCTTGATGACATCGGGGCCGGTGATGAACATGTGGGAGGTCTTGTCCACCATCACCACGTAATCCGTGAGGGCGGGGGAGTAGGCGGCGCCGCCTGCGGACGGCCCCATGATCAGCGAAATCTGGGGAACGACGCCGGAGGCGTGGACATTGTTGCGGAAAATATCGGCGAACATGGCCAGCGAGGCAACGCCTTCCTGGATGCGGGCGCCGCCGCCGTCCAGGATGCCGATCACCGGGCAGCCGTTGCGCAGGGCAAATTCCTGCACCTTGACGATCTTCTCGCCGTTGACCTGGCTCAGGGAGCCGCCGTACACACTGAAGTCCTGGCTGTAGACAGCCACGGGCCGCCCGTCCACGGTGGCGTAACCGGAGACCAGCCCGTCACCGAGCGGCTTTTTCTTCTCCATGCCGAAGGCGGTGGAGCGGTGTACGGCCAGGGCATCGAACTCCACGAAGGATCCCGCATCCACCAGCAGGTCGATGCGCTCGCGGGCGGTGTGCTTGCCGCGGGCATGCTGCTTTTCCACGGCAGCCGCACCCGAGGGCACCGCTGCCATGGCCTGGCGGCGCCGGAACTCGGCAATCTTGCCGGCCGTCGTATGCAGGGACAGGTCCTGGTCGATGCTCAAGGGGGCCTCCGGGTGCTTCAGTTGAGACGCCGTTCGGCCTCCACAGGGAAGGCGGTGCGGGCGTTAAGTAGGTTCCGCACAAAATGCGTGGCGGTTTATCCAGTCTAATGAGCGCATGCAGGGGGACCGAGTGTAGAAAACCTACAATTTCGTCTCCCGCCGGTTGGTCCGGGCGCGTCGTGGACGGACAGCGGCGTACTGATGTTACTCACTAGTAACATCGGTGGAGGGTGCATTACCCTGTGGCTATGAGCATCCCCAACAGCACCCCGGAAACGGCGTCGCGGTCTCTGGCCGGACGCACCATCCTGATGTCCGGCGGCAGCCGCGGCATCGGCCTGGCCATCGCCCTGCGCGCCGCAGCCGACGGCGCGAATATCGCCATGCTGGCGAAGACTGCGGAGCCCCATCCAAAGCTGGAAGGGACCGTGTACACGGCCGCCGAGCAGCTGGAGGCAGCCGGCGGCAAGGCACTGCCGATCATCGGAGACGTGCGCCGCGACGAAGATGTCGCCCGTGCCGTCGAAGCCACCATCGAGCAGTTCGGCGGTATCGACATTGTCCTGAACAATGCCTCCGCCATCGATCTCTCCGGCACCGACGCCGTGACGATGAAGAGCTACGACCTGATGGCCGATATCAACACCCGCGGCACCTTTATGCTTTCCAAGTTCTCCCTGGACGCCCTGCGCCGCTCGGACAACGGGCACATCCTGACCCTTTCCCCGCCCCTGAACCTTGATCCCAAGTGGGCGGGCGGCTACCTGGCCTACACGATGGCCAAGTACGGTATGTCCCTCACCACCCTCGGCCTGGCCGAGGAACTGAAGAACGACGGCGTCGCCGTCAACTCCCTCTGGCCGGTGACCGGCATCGACACCGCGGCCATCCGCAACATGCCCGGGGGAGCAAAGCTGGCTGCGGCCTCCCGCAGCACGGACATCATGGCCGATGCCGCCCACGCCATCCTCACGCGCCCCAGCAGTTCCTCCACCGGCAACTTCTACACCGACGAGGAGGTGCTGCGGGAGGAAGGCATCACGGATTTCAGCCGCTACGCTCCCGGGGTCCCGGCGGACAAGCTGATGCCGGACTTCTTCCTCTGACCTTCCCCGCGGGAGGGGGCGCCCGGGATTGTCCGGGCGCCCGCGTAAGATCGGAACCATGCAACTGCACTACTCCAGCATGGAAAGACCGGCACTGGATGCCGGCCGCCTGAGGGCAGCCCTGGTGGCCCCGAATGGTCCGTTGGCCGCGCTGGAGGTAGTGGAGGAGACCGGCTCCACCAATGCCGACCTGGCCGACGCCGCACGGCTGCGCCCCTGGGAAGCGGCGGACCTGACCGTCCTCACCGCTGAACTCCAGACCGCGGGCCGCGGGCGGATGGACCGCAGCTGGGTTGCGCCGGAACGTTCCTCATTATTTGTCAGCGTGCTGCTGCGTCCCGTAAATGCCTCCGGGCGCCCTCTGCCCACCATGTCCTACGGCTGGCTGTCCCTGCTTGCCGCCCTGGCCATGGCCGAGAGCGTCGCCGCGCGCACCGGCGTCGAGGCGCGCCTGAAATGGCCGAACGATGTCATGGTCGACGGCCGCAAACTTGCCGGTGTGCTGGCACAGCTGGTGCCCGCGTCCGACGGCGGCCCGCCCGCCGTCGTGGTCGGTGCCGGGCTGAACGTCAGCCTCACGGATGACGACCTGCCTGTTCCCACCGCCACCAGCCTGCTGATGGAGTACGCTTCCACCACCGACCGCAACATCCTCCTGCAGGATTACCTGCTGGCGTTCACCGCCCGGTACCGGTCGTTCTGCTCGGTCGACGGCGACCCGGAAGCCGTTGCATCCGGTGCGTCGCTCCGCGATGAGGTCACCGCACGCCTGGACACCCTCGGCCGCGCCGTGAGCGCCCAGCTGCCCGGAGGCGGCGTCCTTACCGGCCGCGCCGTGGCCCTGGCACCGACCGGTGCGCTGGTGATTGTCGACGACGCCGGCGCCACCCACACCGTCAGCGCGGCCGACGTCGTGCATCTGCGGCCCGAGCCGTCGTGAGGGCACCACTGAACCGCCTGCGCGGAGGGGTGCCGTGCGCCTGAAACTCTCTCCCGGCGAGCACATTATTGCCGCCGGCCGGCCGCATGCCCGCTCACTGTGGAAACCGCTGGTGCTTGCCGGAACCACCGGTGCCCTGGGTGGATACGCCATCGGATGGCTGGGGCGTGACTCGCTGCCCGGACAGCTGGGCGAGTGGAGCCCCTACCTGCAGGTCGCCGCCGTCGCCCTGGCCGTGCTGGTGCTGGCCCGCTACTGTGTTCCGCCCGTGCTGCGCTGGCTGGCTGGACGCATCATCCTCACGGACCGGAGACTGATCCAGCGGCAGGGAGTGCTCCTGCGCCGTGAACACGAAATCGCCCTTGCCGCCATTTACCAGCTGGAAATCCGGCAGTCCGTGCCGGACCGGATGCAGCGCAGCGGAACGCTCATCCTCGATCTGGGACACGGGCGGATCATGCAGTACCCCGCGGTACCCGAGGTGCACCGTTTCCGCTCCATTGTGGTCTCTGCCATCGGACAACTGCCGCTGACGGCAATGTTCGATGGTGTAGATATGGAAGGTGACGGGCAATACGACTACGAAGGGAGGGACGATGACTGACGCGCACGGCGGATTCGGCCCCGCAAACCACCCCGAACCGATACCGCAGCCGGTGGACGCCACGCCGACGCGACGTCCCGACTACTCGCTGGCCAGTACGGGCACCGAGATTGACCGCGAGGACGTGCGGCGGCTGGAAGCCCAGTTGCTGGGCGGCCCGCGTACCCTCCGGCGCCGGGAGGCCGCTGCCGAGGCAGGGGTGTCCCTGCTCTCGGCCCGCAAGCTCTGGCGGGCCATGGGGTTTCCAAACCTCGACGACGACGCAGTCTTCTTCACCGAACAGGACCGCGAGGCCCTGACCACCGTCATTGAGCTGGTGCGCGATGAGCAGCTCACCGAGGAAGCGGCCATTTCCATCATGCGGTCCATCGGGCAGATGACGGACCGGATGGTTGTGTGGCAGGTTGAAGCGCTGGTGGAGGAAATGGTGGTGCGCCGCGGCATCACGGACGCCGAAGCCCGCAAGCGGCTGGTCGAAGCCCTGCCCGATCTGATTGAGCCGCTGGAAAAGACCCTCGTTTATGCCTGGAAGCGCCAGCTCAATGCTGCTATTCAGCGCCTCGCCCTTCGTGCAGAGGCCGGACTGGCGAGCCACGACGACGGTGCCTCCGACGACGCCCCGCTGCCGCTGGCCCGGGCGGTGGGTTTTGCGGATCTTGTTTCCTACACCAGCCTTTCCCGGCAGATGAATGAGAAGACGCTGGCCCAGATGGTGCAGCGCTTCGAACACATGTGCGCGGAGATCATCTCGGTGGGTGGCGGACGGCTGGTGAAGACCATCGGCGACGAAGTCCTCTTCAACGCGGAAAGCCCCGAGGCCGGAGCCGAGATTTCGCTGGCGCTGGCCAAGGCCTTCACCGAGGATGATCTGCTGCCCTCGGCCCGGGTCTCACTGGTCTGGGGACGGGTGCTCTCGCGGTTGGGCGATATTTACGGTCCCACCGTAAACCTCGCGTCCCGGCTGACGTCCCTGGCCGAGCCGGGCACCGTCCTTACCGATGCATCCACCGCCGCGGCGCTGAAGGACAATCCCAAGTTCGTGCTTATCCCGCACCAGCCGCGCAATGTGCGGGGCTTCGGCGAAATCCATCCGGTGACCCTGGCCCGGGGGACCGGTTCGGGGCTGGTGCTGGACTAGCGACGCGGTTCCGTCACGGCGGAGCGGCAGGTGCCTGCGTCGGCTAGGGTATTCAAGAGACCTCGTAAGCCAGATCACTTTTGTGAACCTTCCGGATAGGGCGTGAATGAACTCCGACGAAACGACATCCCCGGATACTGACGTGCATGCCGTTTTTGGTTATGCGTCCGACCGGGGACTGCGCCGCGAACTGAATGAGGATTCACTTATCGCCGCCGATCCGATCTTTGCGGTCGCGGACGGTATGGGCGGCCACGAGGCCGGGGAAGTGGCCAGCAGCATCTGCGTGCGGACCCTGGGCGATTCCCCGATTGTGGGGAAGCACCTGCCCGAGTTCTCCCCCCAGCAGTTGGAGGCCCTGATCCTGGAGGCCGACGAACGCATTCGTACAGCCACCGGCGGACGTGCCGGAACCACGCTGACCGGTGCCGTTCTGGTCCGGGAAGGGGGACGGCCCCACTGGCTGGTGTTCAACGTGGGCGATTCCCGCACCTACCGGGTAAACCACGGGGTGCTGGAGCAGGTCACCGTGGACCACAGTGAAGTCCAGGAACTCGTGGACCTGGGGCAGATCACTGCCGCCGAAGCCCTGGTACACCCACGCAGGCATGTGGTGACGCGGGCCCTGGGCACGGGCAATGACGCCGAGGCGGATCTGTGGCTTATTCCGGTGGAGGCCGGCGACCGGCTCGTGGTCTGTTCCGACGGGCTGACCGGCGAGGTGGCCGACGAACACATCGAACAGATCCTTGCGTCCGCGGAGAACCCGCAGGACGCGTGTGCTGCCCTTGTGCAGGCCGCGCTGCGTTCGGGCGGACGGGACAACATTACGGTCCTGGTGGTGGACGCCGTGGGCGGTCCCGACCGTTCCGAATCCGCCGCCGTCACGCTGCCGGGAACGCCGGACCCCGCTGAGCCTAATAAGCTTGACGAATAACAACCGCACCACACTGAAGGAGCCGCAATGAGTACTGACCCGGATATGGAAGAGCGCCGCCTTAGTGACTGGAGCAGGCGCCTGACGCAGGCGCTGCAGATCCTCGATCTTGAAGTGGACCACAAGATGCTCGTGGAACTCGGGGAGAAGTCGGCCCAGACGGTGTCCGGCAACGCAGGCGTGATCAGCGCCTTCGTCGTTGGGTATGCAGCCGGACTTACCACCACCAGCGGCCGTAAGGGCGCAGACGAGGCCGTCCAGAAGGCTGCCGATACTGCTTTCCAGCTGGCCGAGACCGGTATCGACGGACCGGATAATCCGGGTTGGAAGGGCTCTGCCCAGTAAGCAGCCGCGTTAGATACACAGAGTTAGACACACAACAGGCCAGGACCGAAGTCCTGGCCTGTTGTGTATGCGGGATCAGGCGGTGGCTGCCGCGTGGCGCATCTTATCCTCGGGCTTGGCGTCCGGCTGCGCAGCCGGTTCCACCCGGACCACTACGGCCTTGGAGACCGGGGTGTTGCTGCCCTCGGCTACATGGTCCATCGGTACCAGGACGTTGGCCTCGGGGTAGTAGGCGGCGACGCAGCCCTTGGGGGTGGGGTAGGAAACCACCCGGAAGTTACGCACCACCCGCTCGACGCCGTCCTTGTAGACACCGTGGATATCGATCTGCTGGCCGTCCACCAGACCGAGTTCCTCAATATCCCCGGAGTTCATGAACAGGATGTGGCGGCCGCCCTTGATGCCGCGGTACCGGTCATTGTGTCCGTAGATAGTGGTGTTCCACTGATCGTGGGAGCGCAGGCTCTGCAGCAGCAGCGTGCCTTCCGGACGCTCAACGGCTTCGAGGTCATTGACCGTCAGGACGGCCTTGCCCGTGGGCGTGTTGAAGGTCCGCGAATCGCGGGGACCGTTGGGGAGCACGAACCCGCCGTCCTGGCGGATCCGCTCGTTGTAGTTTTCGCAGCCTACAACCACGCGGGAAATGTGGTCCCGGATCAGGTCGTAGTCCTTCTCGTAGCCTGCCCAGTCGGCATCGATCTTGTCACCGATCACCAGGGCGCCGAGGCGCGCCACGACGGCTGGCTCGGAGAGCAGGTTCTTGGACACCGGCTTCACTCCGCCGTGCGAGGCATGCACCACGCAGACTGTGTCTTCCACGGAGACAAACTGGCGGCCGGACTCCTGGTCGTCGAATTCCGTGCGTCCCAGGACCGGAAGGATGAGTGCTTCCTTGCCGGTGACGAGGTGCGAGCGGTTCAGCTTGATGGACATCTGGACCGTCATATCGGTCTTCACCATGGCGGCTTCGGCGAACTGCGTGTCCGAAATGGCGGAGATCAGGTTTCCGCCCAGTGCCATGAAGAACTTGATGCGTCCGTCATGCATCCGGTAGAACGTTTCGACGGCGTCGGCCCCATGCTCGCGGGGCGGGTCGAAGTTGAACTCCTTGCCCAGCGAATCGAGGAACGCCGGGGGCATCTGCTCCCAGATGCCCATGGTGCGGTCGCCCTGGACGTTGCTGTGCCCGCGGATCGGGGCGGCGCCGGCGCCAGGCTTACCGATGTTGCCACGCAGCAGCAGCAGGTTGATGATCTCCTTGATGGTGGCGACACCCTTTTTCTGCTGGGTGATGCCCATGGCCCAAGTGATGATCACCTTTTCCGCACGCAGGTAGCGGTCGGCCAGCTCGTCGATTTCCTCGACGCGCAGCCCGGTTGCTTCGAGGACTTCGGCGTCGTCGAGCAGCATGATGTGTTCCTTGAGGTCCGCGAGGCCCTCGCAGTGCTTTTCCAGGAAGTCGTGGTCAAGGACCGTTCCCGGATTCTTTTCCTCGGCCTCGAAGACCCGCTTGGAGATGGCCTGGAGCAGGGCCATGTCGCCGCCGAGCCGGATCTGCAGGAACTGGTCGGCCAGTTCCGTGCCCTTGCCGGCGATGCCGCGGGGCTTCTGCGGGTTCTTGTAGCGCTTCAGCCCTGCTTCGGGGAGCGGGTTGACGGCGACGATGTTGCCGCCGCTGCGCTTGCAGTGCTCCAGTGCGGTCAGCATGCGCGGGTGGTTGGTGCCCGGGTTCTGGCCCATCAGGATGATCAGGTCGGCTTTTTCGAAGTCGTCATAAGCCACCGTGGCCTTACCAATGCCGATGGTCTGGCCCATGCCCCAGCCCGAGGACTCATGGCACATGTTGGAGCAGTCCGGCAGGTTGTTCGTACCGTAGGCGCGGATGAACAGCTGGTAGAGGAAAGCGGCCTCGTTGGAGGTACGCCCGCTGGTGTAGAACGCGGCCTCGTCGGGGGAGTCCAGAGCCTTGAGTTTGTCGGCCACAATGCCGAGCGCCTCATCCCAGCCAACGGGACGGTAGTGGTCTTCGCCCGCAGGCTTGTACAGAGGCTCGGTGAGCCGGCCCTGCATACCCATCCAGTATTCGCTGCGTTCGCGCAGTTCGGTGAGGCTATGCTCTGCCCAGAACTCCGAGGGAATAACCACAGGAGTGGCTTCCCACGTAACGGCCTTGACGCCTTCTTCGCAGTATTCGAACGGGCTGCGGTCCTTCGGATCCGGCCAGGCGCAGCTCGGGCAGTCAAACCCGTGCTTCTGGTTCATGCGGAAGGTGGTACCGAGGGCACGGGAAAGACCCATGTGCTCGATGGCAGGCTTCATGGAGTGGTAGACAGCAGGGATTCCCGCCGCCCATTCCTTCGGATGGCCCTTAACCTGTATCTCGTTCTCGTCTACTTCTTTTACGCGGGGTTCATTCTTGGCCACGCCGCACTTCCCTTCATTGCATAACTTCAGGGCCACCGAAGCGGCTTCTGCCTCTCCCGTAGTTTACCTATGATCAGGCCTAGCAGCCCCGGCGCACCGCCCGCAAGCGTTGCGGGGTGTGCGGACATTGATCCCGGGGCGGGGGTGCAGGGCAGAACCAGGGGCGGCAACAGAACCCGTGGGGAAGCCTTCCGGCTCCCGCAGAACAGGCCCGATGGGGCAAGATTGGTTAGGTGAGCACAGCCAAGACATCCCCGGAAACCACGGACACCGCAGCCGCCGTTGAGTCGGTCAGCACAGATACCCCGCCGGCAGGGGACCTGCGCGAGGAGTACCAGGTACTGGCCGAACAGGTACGCCGCTACCGCTTCGCGTACTACAACGACGACGCGCCGCTGGTCTCGGACGCTGAGTTTGACCGGCTCTACCGCCGCCTCGAAGAGCTGGAGGGGCTGCACCCCGAGCTGGTCACCAATGATTCACCCACTCAGGAAGTGGGCGGCGAGGTGTCTTCCGCCTTCGCGCCGGTGGAACACCTGCAGCGCATGTACAGCCTCGAAGATGTCTTCTCCCTGGATGAACTCGACGCCTGGGTACGCAAGGCCGAGGCCTCCGTGGCCAACATTGCTCCCGGCACGAAGATCAAGTGGCTCACCGAGTTGAAGATCGACGGACTTGCCGTCAATCTGCTCTACCGCAACGGTGAACTGGTCCGGGCCGCCACCCGCGGCGACGGCACCACGGGCGAGGACATCACCCACAACGTGCTCACCATCACCTCCATCCCCCGCACCCTCAAGGGCGAGAACCTGCCGGCGGAAATGGAAATCCGCGGCGAGGTCTTCATTCCCTCGAAGGAATTCGCACACCTGAACGAAACCATGGTCGAAGCGGGCAAGGCCCCCTTCGCGAACCCGCGCAATGCCGCCGCCGGTTCGCTGCGGCAAAAGGATCCGGAAGTCACTGCCCGCCGCCCGCTGAGCATGTACGTGCACGGCATCGGAGCCCGCGAAGGCCTCAACGTGGCCAGCCAGTCCGAAACCTATGAGCTGCTGAAGCAGTGGGGATTGCCGACGTCGCCCTATTACAAGGTGCTGGACACCTACGAAGAAGTACTCAAGTACATTGCCGACAACGGCGAACACCGTCATGACCTCTCGCACGAGATCGACGGCATTGTGGTCAAGGTCGACGACTTCGGCCTGCAGCGTGCCCTGGGTAACACTTCCCGTGTTCCGCGCTGGTCCGTGGCGTACAAGTACCCGCCGGAGGAAGTGAATACCAAGCTGCTGGACATCCGCGTGAATGTCGGCCGCACCGGGCGGGTCACGCCGTACGGGATGATGACGCCGGTGCTGGTTTCGGGGTCCACGGTGGAAATGGCCACGCTGCACAACCAGGACGTGGTGAAGGCCAAGGGGGTGAAGATCGGCGACACCGTGGTGCTGCGGAAAGCCGGTGACGTGATTCCGGAAATTGTGGGTCCCGTCGTCGCGCTCCGGGACGGCAGCGAACGCGACTTCGTGATGCCCACGCACTGCCCCTCCTGCGGCACGGAGCTAAAGCCGGCGAAGGAAGGGGACGTGGATATCCGCTGCCCCAACTCCAAGTCCTGTCCCTCGCAGCTGCGTGAGCGCGTGTTCCATCTGGCTGGCCGCGGCGCGTTCGACATCGAAGCGCTCGGCTGGGAAGCGGCCATTGCCCTTACCTCGCCGGCCGAACCGGAAACCCCTCCGCTGACCAGCGAGGCGGGTCTGTTCGACCTGAAGATCGAGGACCTGGCCGAGGTGCGGATCGAACGGCCAAAGCGCGTCAAGGGTGTAGTGGACGGCACCGAACTGGTGCCGTACTTCTACACGAAGGGCACGGCCAAAAAACCGTCCGTGCCCAGCGCCACGACGCACAAGCTGTTCACCGAACTGGAGAAGGCCAAGACCCAGCCGCTGTGGCGGGTTCTCGTGGCGTTGTCCATCCGGCACGTGGGCCCGACGGCTGCCCGTGCGCTCGCCGGGTCCTTCGGCTCCATGGAGGCCATCCGGTCCGCTACGGAAGACCAGCTGGCCCACGTGGACGGTGTCGGGCCCACCATCGCCGCCGCGCTGAAGGAATGGTTCGCCGAGGACTGGCACCGCGAGATCGTGGATGCCTGGGCTGCCGCCGGAGTGCGGATGGCCGATGAACGGGACGAAGCCACACCCCGCACCCTGGAGGGCCTGACCGTCGTCGTGACCGGCACGCTGCCGAACTTCAGCCGGGACGAGGCGAAGGAAGCCATCCTGACCCGCGGCGGCAAGGCTTCCGGTTCGGTTTCCAAGAAGACCGACTATGTGGTGGCCGGGGAAAATGCCGGCACCAAGCTCGACAAAGCCGAGCAGCTGGGCGTGCGTGTCATCGACGAAGACGGCTTCCGGACGCTGCTGGCCGAGGGGTCTGTTCCCGGCGGGGCAGGGCCGGCTGCTGAGTCCGAGCCTGCTGGAGAATCCGAATGATGCCGCTGCCCGATGCGGCGGATCCGCTGGAACTGCTTGAGGTGGCCCGTGAAGCTGCGGCAGCCGGTGCCGCGGTGCTCGCCCAGCGTTCCACCGGCGGCCTGAACGCGGTAAACAAAAGCGCCGACGGCGACTGGGTCACCGATTTCGACACCGCCGCCGAGGTGGCGGTCCGGGAGGTCCTGGCCCGCCTGCGCCCGCACGACGTCGTGATGGGGGAGGAGCTGGAGCCTGCGGTTCCTGTGCACCCGTCCGGCATCCGCTGGTCCATCGATCCGCTGGACGGCACCACCAACTTCATCCGCGACATCGTTTATTACGGCACGTCCGTTGCGGCGGTGAACGACGACGGCGAGTGGCTGGCCGGCGTCGTCCACGCTCCGGCGCTGGTGCGGGTGTATTCGGCGGCGCGCGGGCATGGTGCCTGGTTGGCCGCGCACGGCAACGTGCGGAGGCTGACCGGTCCCGACACGCAGCGGGTGGGCAAGGTGCTGGGGACCGGGTTCTCCTACGACGCCGGGGTTCGTGCGGAGCAGTATGCCGCTTTGCCGGATCTGGCGGGGAACTTTGCCGATGTGCGGCGGCTCGGGTCTGCCGCCCTGGACCTTTGTATGGTCGCGGACGGGACACTGGACGCCTACATCGAGCGGGGTCTCAACGAATACGACTATGCTGCCGGTGCCCTGATTGCCGAGGAAGCGGGCGTGCGGGTGCAGCGCCCGCCGCAGCCGGCCAACGACGCCGAGCGGCTCGACGCGGTCACGGCTGCCGGGATTGTGCTGCCGGAGTAGCGCGCCATTCATCGGCCAGGAGCGCGTAACGGAGGTCGTCGAGCCAACGGCCCGAGCGGTGCAGGGACCCCTGACGGGACCTCCCCTCACACCGCATACCCACCTTTTCCATCACCCGCCAGGATGCGGTGTTGTCGGCGAAACACTCCGCGACAACGCGGCGCAGGCCCAGTTCCTCGAAACAGATGCGCACAAGTTCGGCCACTGCTTCGCTCGCATACCCCCGCCCGGCGAATTCCGGAGCTATGGTGTAGCCGATCTCCGCCTGCGTGCCGCGCGCCAGTTCCTCTACTTCCCGCTGGGCCCAGGCGTCCTGGCGGGCGAGATAGAGGTCACCGACCAGGGTTCCGGCTTGTTCCACGACGAGGATGGCGGCCAAACGCTCCGGCTGGCTAAGCCGCTCCACGAAGGCATCCATATCCGTGGCCCGGGCTGTTATCCATTGAGCGACCTCGGGCGTCCGGCGGTACTCAAACATGCGCGGCAGGTCTTCGACTACGGCGGGGCGGATAGACAGGCGTGGGGTGAGGACGGGCCAGCGGGGGCCGGGAGGATTGGCGGTCATGGCACCATCATGACCTATCCCCGTCCCCGGAGACGCCGGGATGTTCCGGCAGCCCGCTAACGTCGGGCGGCGATAATGATCTCCCGGCTCTCCGCTGCCAGGAACGGGCCGCCTTCCCAGTCCCCGAACCAGTCGACAGAAGTGAAGCCGGCCCGGTCCAGCAGATCCTTCAGTACCTCGGCCCGCACGAACTTCAGCGTGCTGCGGCTGACGAACCGTTCGCCGTCGGACCGGAAAACGGTGCGGTCCTCGAAGGTAACCAAAACACCGTCGGGCTGGTCTTCAGCCGCGATCAGCTCCCATTCCACCTCCAGCGTTCCCGCTGAGGAATCCTGGATCGCCGGTCCGGCCCTGCCGCTGTCCCACTCCAGCCAGGCCTTCGCCGTTGGATTGCGTGTCTCGAAATAGAAGGTTCCCCCGGGTACGAGCCGGGACCGGACGGCTGTCAGCGTCTCGAGAATCTCGGCCTCTGTCAGCAGGCACTGGAACGCGTGCCCGGTCATCAGGGCGGCATCAAACGGACCCGGAGGCAGATCCGGCGCGGCGCCCTGCAGCCAGGTAATATTCCCGCCGCCGTCGCGCGAACGCGCCACCTCCAACATCCCGGAGGCCGGATCGACGCCGGTCAACGTGTGTCCCGCCTGCGCCAGACGCACGGCGAAACTGCCGGTACCGCATCCGACGTCGGCAATCCGGAGCGGCTTATCGCCGATCAACCCTGCGTAGAAGTCGGTGTCCCACTGCCCGGCATTGTCTTCGTCATAGAGCGCCACCAGCCGCGGCTCGCTGTAGAACGTGTCAACCATCATTCCCCCGGATTTCCGACTGTTGACCCGAATCCTACCGGGATTAAGCCCTCAGGAAAGGACGGTCCGGAGCAGCCGTTTTGCGCGTTCGAGCGGCGGATAATTTATCCGATGCATCCAGTGCAGCACTGACTCACAGGAGGAATACGCATGCCTCGAAAAGCACCCCCGGCCCCGCGGAAGACTATCCACGGGACCTCCGGGCCCGGGCTGCCCTCGCAGTCGCCGCCCGCGCCCCAGGCCGTGCCCCAGACTCCACCGGACCTGGACGCCGCCTACTTCGCCCGCCTGATCGATGAGCGGATGGAGCACACCCGAGAGCAGATAAGTACGCTGACGGCAGTCATCCGGGAAGTCACGCTGGCCGCCAAGGATATTCCCGCAGACGACGAACATGATCCCGAAGGAACCACCGTGTCCGTGGAACGGGCCAACGAGGTGGCCCTGCTCGCCGCAGCGGAAACGTCCCTTCTGGAACTGATGGAGGCACGCGAACGCCTGAACACAGACGCTTACGGAATCTGTGAACGGTGCGGGACCCCCATCCCGGCAGCAAGGTTGGAGATCCGTCCGGAAACCCGTTTCTGCGTGGAGTGCGCGGCCGCCCGCCGCCGGTAGCGCGCGGCCGCCTGCCGCCGGTGGTGCGCGGCCGCCCACGGCGCGGAACCATGTGCGCCGCCTCACCGCTGTCCGGAGAGCCTCCCGGACGGGGATAGAATCTACGTGCACTTCAACCATGACCTTAAGGATTCGTACCACGCATGAGCATCACCATCCGGCTTGCCACCGAGGCTGACTATGAAGACATCCGCCGGATCACCCGTGAGGCTTACCTGCACGGCAACCACATCGAAGCCGACAATCCGTACGTCAAGGAACTGGAAAACGTAGAGGACCGGGCCAAGCACACCGAGCTCTGGGTCGCCGAGCTCGACGGCAAGGTGGCGGCCTCTGCCGCCATTACCTACACCGGCCAGCCCTACACGGACATTGCCATTGAGGGCGAACTGGAATTCAGGATGCTCGCTGTTGACCCCGCCCTCCAGCGCGGGGGAGTGGGCCGCGCGATGGTCAACGCCATCGTCGACTACGCCCGGAACAAGGAAGGCATCGAGGCGGTCAGCCTGACCAGCATGACCACCATGAAGAAGGCGCACGCCCTTTACCTGTCCTGCGGGTTTGAACGGGTTCCGGAGCGGGACTGGACCGTTCCCGGCGAAGACTACATTCTCTGGGTCTTCCGCAAGGCGGTTTAGTTCTCCGTCCAACACACGGCCCCTGCCGTCCCGGCGCCCGACGGCGGCGGGACGGCTTTTGCATGTCGGCGGGCATGTGGCGGCGGCCTCCATGCCGTGCCCCCGGACGCCGTAGACTGGAACCGATACCGGTGAAAGCCGAAACACGTTCCTATAAGACGCATGGGAGACTCATGTCTGAGATCAATCGTGAGGCTGTGGCGCATCTTGCGCGGCTGGCCCACATTGAGATGACCAACGACGAGCTGGACAAGATGGCCGGCGAACTCGATGTCATCGTGGATTCGATCAAATCCGTAAGCGAAGTTGCCGGCGAGGACATCCCGGCGACCTCCCACCCCATCCCGCTGGTCAACGTCTTCCGCGAAGACGTTGTGGGCCAGACGCTGACCAATGAAGAAGCCCTGTCCGGCGCCCCGGACAATGCCGCCGGCCGCTTCAAGGTCCCTGCCATCCTGGATGAGGAGTAAAAGCTTCCATGAGTGAACTGATTACATCAAGCGCCGCACAGCTGGCCGCCAAGCTGGCCAGCGGTGAGGTATCCGCCGTCGAGGTTACGCAGGCCCACCTGGACCGCATCGCCGAGGTCGACGGCGCCATCAACGCCTTCCTGCACGTCAACACCGATGAAGCGCTGGCCGTTGCCGCCGACGTCGACAAGGCCCGCGCCAACGGCGAGGACCTGCACGAACTGGCCGGCGTGCCCATCGCCATCAAGGACCTCATCGTCACCAAGGGCCAGCCCACCACGGCAGGCTCCAAGATGCTCGAGGGCTGGATGAGCCCCTACGACGCCACGGTGATCTCGAAGATCCGTGCCGCCCGTATGCCGATGCTCGGCAAGACCAACCTGGACGAGTTCGCCATGGGCTCCTCCACGGAACACTCCGCGTACGGCCCCACCCGCAACCCGTGGGACCTGGACCGCATCCCGGGCGGCTCCGGCGGCGGCTCAGCTGCCGCCGTCGCCGCCTTCGAAGCACCGCTGGCGCTGGGAACCGACACCGGCGGATCCATCCGCCAGCCGGCCGCCGTCACCGGTTCAGTGGGCGTGAAGCCCACCTACGGCGGCGTCTCCCGCTACGGTGCCATCGCCATGGCTTCCTCGCTGGACCAGATCGGCCCGGTTTCCCGGACCGTGCTGGACGCTGCGCTGCTGCAGGAGCTCATCGGCGGACACGATCCCCGCGACTCCACCTCCCTCACGGATCCGGTAGGTGCACTGGCCGACGCCGCCCGCAACGGCAACGTTGCCGGGATGCGCATCGGCGTCATCAAGGAACTGCAGGGCGAAGGCTACGAAGCCGGCGTCCAGGCCCGCTTCACCGAGTCCCTCGACATGCTGCGCGACGCTGGTGCCGAAATCGTTGAGGTGTCCTGCCCCAACTTCAAGTACGCACTCGGTGCCTACTACCTGATCATGCCGTCCGAGGCCTCCTCGAACCTGGCCAAGTACGACGGCGTCCGGTACGGCATGCGCGAGCTGCCCGCCGAGCCGCCGCTGACCATCGAACGCGTTATGGGTGCCACCCGCGCCGCCGGCTTCGGCGACGAGGTCAAGCGCCGCATCATCCTGGGTACCTACGCACTCTCCGCTGGGTACTACGACGCCTACTACGGCTCGGCCCAGAAGGTGCGCACCCTGATCCAGCGCGACTTCAACGCCGCGTTCGCCCAGGCCGATGTGCTTATTTCCCCGACCTCGCCGAACACGGCCTTCAAGCTGGGGGAGAAGCTGGACGATCCGCTGGCGATGTACCTGAACGACGTCGCCACCATCCCGGCCAACATGGCCGGCGTCCCGGGTATCTCCATTCCCGGCGGCCTGTCCGACGGCCTGCCCGTCGGCATCCAGTTCCTGGCCCCGGCCCGCGAAGATGTCCGCCTTTACCGTGCCGGTGCAGCCCTTGAGGGCATGCTGGAACAGAAGTGGGGCGGCCCGCTGCTGGCCTCGGCACCCGTACTCGGAGGAGTGAAGTAAATGTCCGTCCACATCCAGGATGAAACCCTGTCCTTCGAAGAGGCCATGGAGAAGTACGACCCGGTACTGGGGTTCGAGGTCCACGTGGAGCTGAACACCAAAACCAAGATGTTCTCCGACGCCCCGAACATCTTCGGCGACGAACCCAACACGGCCGTCACCCCGGTGGACCTGGGCATGCCCGGCGTCCTGCCGGTCGTGAACAAGAAGGCCGTGGAGTACTCGATCCTCATTGGGCTCGCGTTGAACTGCAAGATCGCCGAATCCTGCACCTTCGCCCGGAAGCAGTACTTCTACCCGGACACACCCAAGAACTTCCAGACGTCCCAGTACGAAGACCCCATCGCGTACGACGGCTACCTGGACATTGAGCTTGAAGACGGCACCATGTTCCGCGTCGAAATCGAACGCGCGCACATGGAAGAAGACGCCGGCAAGCTCACGCACATGGGCGGCGCCGCCGGGCGTATCCAGGGTGCCGACTTCTCCCTGGTCGACTACAACCGCGCCGGCGTGCCGCTGGTGGAAATTGTCACCAAGCCGATCGAGGGCGCCGGATCGCGTGCTCCCGAGCTGGCCAAGGCCTACGTGGCGGCCATCCGGGAAATCGTGAAGAACCTGGGTGTCTCCGATGCCAAGATGGAGCGCGGCAACGTCCGCTGCGACGCCAACGTTTCCCTGCGCCCCTACGGCCAGGAAAAGTTCGGCACGCGTTCGGAAACGAAGAACGTGAACTCGCTGCGCGCCGTCGAACGCGCCGTCCGCTTCGAGATCCAGCGCCACGCCGCCGTCCTGGACTCCGGAAACGAAATTGTGCAGGAAACCCGGCACTGGCATGAGGACACCCGTTCCACCACCTCGGGCCGGCCGAAGTCCGACGCCGATGACTACCGGTACTTCCCGGAACCGGACCTGCTGCCCGTGGTCACCACCACGGAGTGGATCGAAGAGCTGCGCTCCCGCCTGCCCGAGCCGCCGGCCGAGCGCCGCAAGCGGCTGAAGGAAGACTGGGGCTACTCCGACGCCGAGTTCCGCGACGTCGTGAATGCCGGAGTTATGGAAGCCATTGAGGAAACCATTGCCGCCGGTGCTTCCGCTCAGGTTGCCCGCAAGTGGTGGATGGGTGAAGTTGCCCGCCGCGCCAAGGAAGCCGAAGTGGACCCGGTGGACGTCGGCGTCACGCCCGAGCTGATCGTCGAACTGGACCGCCTGGTCCAGACCGGCAAGATCAACGACAAGCTGGCCCGCCAGGTCCTAGACGGCGTCCTCGCCGGCGAAGGTACCCCGGAGGAAGTCATCGAGAAGCGCGGCCTCGCCGTGGTGTCCGACGACGGCCCCCTGCTTGAGGCAATCGATGCAGCACTGGCGGCACAGCCGGATGTTGCGGACAAGATCCGCGGCGGCAAGGTCCAGGCCGTCGGCGCCATCGTCGGCGGCGTAATGAAGGCCACCCGCGGACAGGCCGACGCCGGCCGCGTGCGCGAGCTGATCCTGGAACGCCTCGGCGTACAGGGCTAACGTACCGGCAGATTGACGGGGGACCCCGGCAGGCATCGTGCCTGCCGGGGTCCTGCTGTTTCATGGCCGGGAGCACACTTCGCAGGTACGCTTTCGAAATGGCCAACCTTCCCGCCGCCGAAATCTCCGCCGATCCCGCGCTGGTGCGGCAACTGGTGCTGGAACAGCATCCGGAGCTGGGCGGGCAGGCACTGCGGCAGGTGGCGAGTGGGTGGGACAACTACATATACCGCCTCGGAACCGAGTACGCGGTCCGGCTGCCGCGCCGCCGCTCTGCTGCCGGACTGACCGCGAACGAACAGCGCTGGCTGCCGCAGCTGACCGCCGGTGTCCCCGTCCAGACCTCCGTCCCGCTGTACTGCGGAACCCCGTGCGAGCTCTACCCGTGGCCGTGGAACATCACCGCCTGGTTCGATGGCCAGGATGTGTCCCTGTCACCCCGCGACCGCAATGTTTCCCTGGCCGAGCCGCTGGCCGGTTTCCTCAACGCCTTCCACCGCCCGGCGCCACCGGATTTTCCCCGCAACGCGGTCAGGGGCGGGCCGTTGTCCGGGAGGGACGAAGCAGTGCAGGGCAGGTTGAACAGCGGGATGGTGCCGCACGCCGCCCGGGTACAGGAACTCTGGGACGAGGCACAGAACATCCCGGCATGGACCGGCCCCCCGCTGTGGCTGCACGGAGACCTCCACCCGGCGAACCTTGTGGCCAAGGACAACACCCTGCAGGCCGTCATCGACTTCGGTGATCTCACTGCGGGCGACCCGGCCACCGACCTTGCCGCCGCGTGGCTGGTGTTCGACGCCGAAGGCCGGCAGAAGTTCCGCAGTGCCCTGGGCAGCCAGTACGACGGCGACCCTTACGTGTGGGAGCGGGCCCGCGGCTGGGCGGTCTGCATGGCTACGAACCTCCTGGCGAACTCCGATGACGCGCCCGGGCTGTACCTCGTGGGCTCGGAAACCCTGATGGAAATCCTCACCGGTGACCGGGAGAGGTTCTGAGCAGTGGAAAGGATCATCCTGTGAGCCAGGCAGAGGCTGAAACCCGGCACGAGGACCTTGAATGCGAGGTCCTGGTGATCGGAGGCGGAATCGCCGGACTGTCCCTGGCCGGCGAACTGGCCTCACGGCTGGGCGCCTCGCAGGGGGCATCGGGAAACGAGGCCGCCCGCGTGGTCCTCGTGGAAGCTGAACCGACACTGGGCTACCACACGTCCTCCCGCTCGGCCCGGCAGCTGATTCCCAGCTACGGCCCTCCGGCCATCCAGGACCTGACCCTGCGGACGCTGGCCTTGATCCGGGCGGCGGAGGCGCGCCTGCCGGAACCTATCCTGGCGCCGCGGCGCTTCCTGCTGATCGGAGACGAAGAAACCGTGCGGGACCGGGCAAGCGCCCATATGCATCCGGTCATGCAGGCTGAAGCCCTCGGACTGGCGCCGGAACTGAGGCCGGAGGCCTTCACCGCCGCAGGCTTAGACACAACCTCGGTGGCCTGCAACACGGACGCGCTGCTGGAGTATCACCGGGCACGTCTGGCGGCCGCCGGCGGACGGGTCCTGACCGGCCGGCGGGTGGAGTCGGCCCGGCGGACGGGGGAGGGGGATGCGCAGCGGTGGGAAGTCAGGTCTGCGGGGACACGGTTCCAGGCCCGGGTGGTAGTCAACGCCGCCGGTGCCTGGGCGGACACCATTGCGGGAATCTTCGGGGCGGAACCACTGGCGCTCACGCCCTACCGGCGCACCGCCGCCGTCGTCGATGTTGAACGGCCGCTGGAAGCCGGGGCACCCATGGTGGCCGACGCTGCCGACCGGTTCTACTACCGGCCCGAGGGTGGGCAGGTACTGATCTCTCCCGCCGAAAGGGAGCCGAGCGTGGCGGAGGATGCCAGGCACCGGGACACGGAGGTGCAGGCACTGGTGGATCTGATCAACAGCGTCACAACCATGGGCATTACCGGGGTCTCGCGCGCGTGGACCGGACTGCGGACCGAGGCGCCGGACGGGCTGCCCGTGGTGGGGTGGGACCCGACCGTTCCAGGGTTTTTCTGGCTGGCGGGTCAGGGCGGTTACGGGTTCCAGACATCGTCCGCGATTGCAGAGCTGGCGGCGGGGATCCTGTGCGGTGAATCCGTCGGAAACGGCCCCGCCGAAGCACTGAGTCCCGCCCGTTCCAGAGTGTGACCAAAGTCTCATCCTTTGGCGCGTAACGAATCAGCCAACGTGCGCGGGAATGGTCATTAGGCTCCCGAGACATGCCTAGAGTTAGTACCAAGCCCGTCCGCGAATGCTTCAATGCCTCGCAAAAAAGTCAGTGCCCGAAAGGTTAGTCTCAGTGCCAGATTTCTTGCCGCCGAAAGTTGTTGGCGTGCAGCAGCGTCCGCTTTATATCCGGGTACGTTCGATCCTGACAATTCTTAGTACCCTGTGGCTGGTTTTCGCTGTTATCGGCATCGGGTTCTTTTCGGGAGGGACCACGTCCCTCGCATTTTCGCTGATTCTTCTTTACGGCACAGGCGCGGCCCTGTTGATCGTCATTTCGGCTCTTTACCGGGTCCTCACCCGTGCCGCCGTCCAGCGCGCGGAAGCTGTTCCCGAAGACAATGCCGCCGCTGTGTTCGTTGACACGACCCGGTCGGCAACCGAAGAGATCATGGCGGCCCTGCGCCCGGCAGTTCCCCATGGCCGGCCCGCCGTATCCGTGCGGATGCCCCAATCCGTGGACGCCGTGGACGTCGCTGCCGCCCTGGCGGCACGAACCGCCGTCATGACCTCCGCGGCTGCCGCGGACAAGGCCGCAGCCGCCGCCGCGGCGATGGTGGCCGGCGGGAAACCGGCAACGAGCAAGTCAGTTGTGAACAAGTCTGCCGTGAACAAATCGGCCACCAAGAAGAAAGCCACACCGAAGCAGCCTTCCCAGCCGAAGAAAACCCAGGCGGGTAAGTCCCGCCCCGCCAACAACGCGGGATCGCGCGGCACGGGTGGCCAGGCCGGCACGGCGCCGAAAAAGGGTACCGGCGGCAAGAAGCCCGGTTCGGCGGGCAAAGGCTCATCCGCGGGCAAGGGCTCAAAGAACGGGACAGCCAGTGGGACGAAGGGGCCTTCCGGGGCAGGCCGGTTGTCCATGACAGTAGCCGGCATCCGCACCGCCCAGCAGGACCTGCTGCCGCGGCTGGCCGGAGCTCCGTCCTGCCGCTTTCCCGGCGGCCCCGCAGGCTTGGGACCTGCAGGTCCGCACCAGCTCGTGGCCGCCTGAAGGCGAAATACTCAGGTAGCTATCAGGTTGCCTTCAGCGCCCACCCAGACGAGACGTTTATTGTCGTTAGTACCTCATAAGGGTGCGAGTGATGAATGGACCGAGTAGTGACCGGTCCGGACGCCGGCAGACTAGGTTGTTTCCCCCAACCAGCCCAAGTCTGCCGGCGTTTTCCCTTTTAACCGGCCGATGGGGCCCGGCCCGGTTTGGGGCAACCCAGCCAGACACAGTCATTCGGCGCGGAAATCCTCAAATTCCCCGGCAGCCGGGGAAAAGGATTCCTCGACGTTGGCCACGACTCCCGGTGCCTTCGGTCCGCGCAGAAATTCCAGCAGTCCGTCGAGCGCCGGCCCCCTGCCCTCGGCCACCACATGGACCGATCCGTCGGCTGCATTGGAGACGACGCCGGTCAGGCCCAGCTGTACCGCCTGGCGAAGCGTGCGGTACCGGAACCCCACACCCTGGACCTCTCCGGTGACCCGGGCGGTCAGTCGGCGGGCGGTTCCTTCCGGATGCTCTTCCTCGTTCATCCGCATAGCCTAGCGCGGAGAAACACGTGGGCGGCCGGTAGCCCGGGAATCTCCGCACCCTTGTTCTCCGCAATGCGTCCGGGTTGGGTTGTTGGATGGGAAAACTCATTTATTCGCTCTCCTCCACCTTGGACGGCTACAACTCAGACGCCCGGGGAGACTATTCCTGGGCCTTTCCCGGGGAAGCAGTGGTTGCGGCCATCACCGAAGACATGGCCAATGTGACCACACATCTGTACGGACGGCGCATGTACGAAACGATGGCCATCTGGGAGACCGATCCGTCCGCTGCGGAGGAGTCACCGGTATCGGCGGATTTCGCTGAATTCTGGAAACGGTCGCGGAAAGTTGTCTTTTCGAGGACCTTGGAAAATGTCTGGACGGAACGGACCCGCCTGGAGAGGGAATTCACCCCTGAAGCAGTGGAGCGGGCGAAAGCCGAAACACCCGGAGACCTCATCATTGAAGGCCCCACCCTGGCCGGGACCGCCCTCCTGATGGGACTGGTCGACATAGTGGAACTGATGATCTGGCCCGTCACGGTGGGAGGCGGCACCCGGGTCTTTCCCGACGGGCTGAGGGCAGGTTTCCGGCTGGTCCGCGAACGGCGCTTCGAGGAGAACGGTATGGTCCAGGTCCGGTACGAACCCCGGTGACCCTGCCGTGCCGGCCGGGTGGCATCCGGCACAATGGTGTCCATGCGTGCTGCCTTCCCCTCCGCCCCCGCCGGATCCCTGGATCCGGATGCACGGCGGATGCTGGTCTTCGAAATCCTGATTGTGCTGGGACTTTCGCTCGGCAGGTCCGGGGTTTACGCCGTCGTCGAGCTCATCGAGAAAGCCACCCAGGCACCGCTGGGCGACCAGACCACCACACTGAATCCGGTCCTCGACGAGCGGCCCTACTTCGACCTGGTGTACCAGCTGCTGGGCATCTTCTTTTCGCTGCTGCCGGTGGCGCTGGTCCTGTTCCTGCTGACCGAACCCGGAAAATCCGCATTCCGCCGCCTCGGCTTTACGTTCGCCCGGCCGCTCCGCGACTTCGGGCTTGGCGTCGGGCTGGCGGCCGTGATCGGCGTCGGAACCCTCGGAGTGTATGCGGCCGGCCGGGCGCTGGGAATCACCACCGCCATCATCCCGGCCGCGCTGGACACCTACTGGTGGACGCTGCCCGTGCTGATCCTCTCCGCCATGCGGCATGCCGTGCTGGAGGAAGTGATTGTGGTGGGGTACCTGTTCCTGCGGCTGCGGCAGCTGGGCTGGGGGACGCCGGCGATTATCCTCACCAGCGCCCTGATCCGGGCCAGCTACCACCTGTACCAGGGGATCGGTCCGGGCATCGGCAACTTCCTGATGGGTCTGCTCTTCGGGTACGCCTACTACAAGACCCGCCGCGTGATGCCGCTGGTGATTGCGCACGCGCTGGTGGACATTGCCGGGTTTGTCGGGTTTGCCCTGTTCGGATCGGCTATCGGGATCGGCGACTGAACGTCACATAGGCTGGTCCGGTGACACTGATGACCCCGTGGGGCGAAGCATTGAACCCCGAATCCGTCCTGCCCGAATACCCCCGGCCGCAACTCGCCCGGGACAGTTACCTGAACCTCAACGGCTACTGGCAGTACGCGTTCACTTCCGCCGGACAGGCGCAGGCACCGGACGACGGCGAGTGGGACGGCGAGATCCTGGTGCCGTTCTCACCCGAGGCCCCGCTGTCCGGAGTTCGCCGGCACCTGCAGCCGCAGCAGCTGCTCTGGTACCGGCGGACCCTGACCTTGCCGGAGGGCTTTGCAGGCGAACGGGTCCTGCTGCACTTCGGAGCCGTGGACTCCAGCTGCTGGGTCACCGTCAACGGCGTCCCGGTGGGCAGGCACGACGGCGGCTACCTGCCGTTCTCCCTCGACATCACGGACGCACTGGCCGCCGGTCCCGGTTCCCCCGGGGCCGAGCACGAAATCGTGGTCCGGGTGCGGGACCTGAGCAACACCGGATCCGCCAGCCGGGGCAAGCAGACGCTGGACCGCGGCGGCATTTGGTACACCGCGCAGTCCGGGATCTGGCAGACGGTCTGGCTGGAAGCCGTACCCCGGGTAAGCATCACCCGTCTGGCGCTTGTGCCGGATCTGGGCTCCGTGACCGCCACGGTCCTGGTGGATGACGTCCGCCCAGCCCCGGACAGCACTGGCCTGCGGGCGGAAGTCACCGTATCCGCGCACGGGCAAACGGTGGCGGACGCCGTCGTCGTTCCCGGTGTCCCGGTGCGTCTTCCTGTGCCCGACCCGCACCTCTGGTCCCCGGAGGATCCGTTCCTCTACGACATCACTGTGCGCCTGCTCGCCGACGGGATCGAGACCGATCGGGTCCGCAGCTACACAGGCCTGCGGACGGTGGGGATGGGGCGCGACGGCGCCGGGCACCTGCGTTTGCTGCTGAACGGGCAGCCGTATTTCCACGCAGGTTTGCTGGATCAGGGGTACTGGCCGGACGGGCTCTACACGGCGCCGTCGGACGATGCCCTTGCCTCGGATATCCGTGCCGCGAAGGACCTGGGGTTCACGATGCTGCGCAAGCACATCAAGATCGAACCCCTGCGCTGGTACTACCACGCGGACCGGCTGGGCATTCTGGTCTGGCAGGACCTGGTCAACGGCGGCAGCACCTACCGGCACTCCGTGGTCACTCCTCCCGCCCAGGAGGCAGCGCACCTGCGCGATGATGACTATCCAACTTTCGGGCGGTCCGACCTGCAGGGCCGGGAACAGTTCCTGGCCGAACTGCGCGGCACGGTGGAGACGCTTGGCAACAGTCCGTCGATCGCCGTGTGGGTGCCGTTCAACGAGGGGTGGGGCCAATTCGACGCCAATGCCGTCACCGACCTGCTGCGCGGCCTGGACCCGACGCGGACCATCGACCATGCCAGCGGCTGGCATGACCAGGGCGGGGGAGACCTCAAGAGCGTGCACGTGTACTTTGCGCCGTTCCGGCTGCGGAAGGGCTGGCTCGCCGGTGACCGCGCCGTCGTCCTGTCCGAGTACGGCGGATACAGCCTGCGCATCCCCGGCCACACCTTCAACGACAAGGAATTCGGCTACCGGCGGTTCCGGTCCCGGAGTGCCCTGGCCCGGGCCTACGAGCGGCTGCACCGGCGGCAGATCGAACCGGCCGTTGCGGGCGGGCTGGCTGCAACGGTTTACACCCAGCTCACCGACGTCGAGGACGAGGTGAACGGCCTGCTCACCTATGACCGCCGGGTGGTGAAGATTGATGCGGCGCTGGTGCGCCGGATCAATGCCCGGCTCATCCGGGCTGCGCGGCGCTGAGGGTTTTGCTGCCATTTTGCCTGCGGTTTGTGGAAATCGTACGGTTTGGGAAACAGCTGCCACGCCGCAGCGCAGGGATTTCCCAAACCGGCAGCAGAATCCCGAAGTGGTAGAGAAATCACCCGTGGCGGCGGCTTCGGAGCAGCCCGGCACCGAGCATTTTCCTTGTCAGACTCTCCGGATGTTCACCCGGCCTGCCGATGTCGTTCCAGGACCAGCGGACCACGACCGTACCGGTGGCCCGGATGGCGTCTTCCCGGCGTTTTTCCTGCGTAAGCGTCTCCCACGAAGGTTTAATCGTGGACACGTTTGCGCCGTATTTCACGGCACCGTCGAATTCACCCACAAGGTCGTGTTCCGCCCAGTAAAAATCCGTGCGGAAACGCCCCGCAGGTGTCCTGAATTCATGTTGCAGCTCGGGAGCTGGAAACCCCAGCCGGTGCAGGACGGCACGGGAATATGACTCACCGGCCGACTCAGAACGTGCATCTGCAAAGTCGACAACCCGTCGGGCCCGCAGCCGTTTGGCCTGGTCGGGCAGGTTCCCGGCTAGTTCCCTCAGGTTTTCTTTCTTCAGCCCGGGAAGGCCGCGGAGGGGGTCCGGGTTCATCACACGGTCCATGGCCGGAACTGCGCGCTCAAAGTCCAAATAGGCAGCCATGTCCAGGACCGTCTGGGCCCTGGAAGTTAGTGTCAACCCGTCCACGACCTCCAAGGGTTCCAACAGCCGGCGCGCGCTCCAGCGGAGGTCTCCCCGGCGTCGGCCGTGGGAGGCAGCGGATGCCAGCAGCAACACTTCGGAACCTGTGCCGATCACCGGCAGTCCCCAAATGGTGGCTGCTGATTGTTGAATGAGCACACGTTGTCCCGGCACCTGCTCCGCGGTGGCCCGCACCCGGACCAGATTCTGTTCCCAACGAGGTAGCTGCCGCCACACGTCCGAGCGGACGTAGATCCCGCTGCGCAGGCGGATCAGCTCGCCCGCCCGGCACCGCAGCGCCAGGGAACGCCGTCCGGAACCGTACAACTCCGCGTCGGACGCGAAAAGCAGTTCAGGTTTCATTCGCTCAGGCTGGAGAACCCGAGGTCGGACCGGGAGGGTGGACTACCTTCATGTGGAAAACCTGACCGGTTCCGGAGAAATCGACCGGTTTGGGAAACTGCTGCCACGCCGCAGCGCAGGGATTTCCCAAAACGGCAGCAGGAAACGAAACCGGCA
This sequence comes from Arthrobacter sp. zg-Y877, assembly GCF_030373105.1. Lineage (NCBI taxonomy): Bacteria > Bacillati > Actinomycetota > Actinomycetes > Micrococcales > Micrococcaceae > Arthrobacter > Arthrobacter sp. zg-Y877. The sequence goes on along the minus strand of NZ_JAUCPU010000003.1, from coordinate 155,873 downwards.
GCAGAACCCAGAACTAGATCTCGACGGGACCGTTCGCGGTGTCGAAGGTGACCGACATGATGCCCGGCGTACCGGCAGGGGCAATCCAGGTGACGTCCACGTTCTCCAGCGGCTTCTCCACCGGATGGCCGAGCCAGTCTGTGACGCGTGCAGCGGATCCGGCGATGGTCAGCGACTTCAGCTTCACCGAGCCGGGCATGCCGGGGATCGCGTTGGAGGGGTGCAGTTCCTCGGTGTTGTCATCCCAGCGCAGCAGGTAGGGCACCTGCGGGTCAGCGATGAGACCGTTGATGCCGATCTGCCGCCAGGTGAGCTCCTGGCCATCGGGGAACTTGCGGTTGCCCGGCACGGAGGACCGGCCCAGGCGTTCCTCGAAGGGGGAGAGATCGTCCACGGCAACACACCAGCCCATCCAGCCGCCACCGCATTCGGAGCGCTGGCGCACGGCCTGCCCGAAGGGAGCCTTGTCCGACGCCGGGTGGTTCAGTACCTCCACCACCTCGACGTACTGGTTGTTGGCCAGGGGCAGGATCATATTGCGGGTACCGAACCGGGGGTGGACGCCACCCTTCACGAAGTCGGCACCGAGAGCAGCGGCAATCCTCTCTGTGGTGGCCAGAAGACCGTCGGATTCACAGGCATAAGAAACATGGTCCAAGCGCATGCGGCCCATTGTGGCACGTTGTGATACCCGTCTCGACCAAGGGATGCCTAAGTGCGGATTTTTTCCCTCTCCCGCGCCAAACCACCACCGTAGCGACGGGTTTTTCATGGTCCGTCACAGAGCTTGCAGAACGCCGCTAGATCGGTTTCCATTGGTGCAGGTCATGAGTGCCAGCAGATAGCCCCGGCTTGCTGGCCGGCAACCCTCCAACCGCGGTGGGGTGCCCCGGGTGAAGACCTGGCCGTACGCCAAACGGGCGTCCGGCAAGCGCGGGTCCCACGACCCCACCGGATATCCGGCGTACCCGGATGCACCCCGGCGGCGTTGTGCGGCCCCTGGTTTGAGGGAGCATCATGAGTGCAGATTGGTCATTTGAAACCCGCCAGATCCACGTAGGCCAGGAGCCCGACGCCGTCACCGGCGCACGTGCCCTGCCCATCTACCAGACAACGTCCTTCGTTTTCCCCAGTGCCGAAGCCGCAGCCAACCGGTTTGCGCTGGCCGAACTGGAACCCATTTACACCCGGATCGGAAACCCCACCCAGGAAGCGGTGGAAAACCGGATCGCGTCGCTGGAGGGCGGCGTCGGCGCCCTGCTGCTGGCTTCCGGACAGGCGGCGGAAACCTTCGCGCTGCTGAACGTGGCGCAGGCGGGCGACCATGTGGTCGCCAGCCCCAGCCTCTACGGCGGCACCTACAACCTGCTGAAGCACACCCTGAAGCGGTTCGGTATTGAAACCACCTTCGTGCAGGACCCGGACAACCTGGACCAGTGGCGCGACGCCGTCCGGCCCAACACCAAGGCGTTCTTCGGCGAGGTGGTTTCCAACCCCCGGCAGGATGTCCTGGACCTGGAAGGCATCAGTGCCGTGGCCCATGACGCGGGCATTCCGCTGATCGTGGACAACACGCTGTCCACGCCGTACCTGATCCGCCCGATCGAGTGGGGCGCCGACATTGTGGTCCACTCGGCCACCAAGTACCTCGGCGGACACGGAACCGCCATTGCCGGCGTGATCGTGGATTCGGGCAACTTCGATTTCGCTGCCGATCCGGAGAAGTTCCCCGGCTTCAACACGCCCGATGAAAGCTACAACGGGCTCGTCTACGCCCGGGACCTGGGCGTCAACGGAGCGCTGGGGGCGAACCTCGCGTTCATCCTCAAGGCACGCGTCCAGCTGCTGCGCGACCTCGGATCCGCGGTGTCGCCCTTCAACGCCTTCCTGATCGCGCAGGGCCTGGAAACCCTGAGCCTGCGGATCGAACGGCACGTATCCAACGCCGTCGCCGTAGCGAACTGGCTGGAACAGCACGACGACGTCGTGTCCGTGGCGTACGCGGGCCTGGAGTCCAGTCCGTGGTTTGACCGCGGCCGCACCTACGGTCCGCGCGGTACCGGCGCCATTGTCTCCTTCGAAATCGAGGGCGGCATAGACGCCGGCAAACGCTTCGTCGACGGACTGGAACTGCACTCGCACGTGGCCAATGTGGGCGACGTGCGCTCCCTGGTGATCCACCCGGCATCCACCACGCACAGCCAGCTCGGAGCTGAAGCGCAGCTGGCGGCCGGTGTCAGTCCGGGGCTGGTCCGCCTCTCCGTGGGCGTCGAACATATCGACGACATCCTCGCGGACCTCGACGCCGGGTTCCGGGCTGCCAAGGGAGCGTAGGCTCCGTGACCCGGAACCCGGCACCCCAGGGCAAGTCCCTGCAGGTGCCACCGCTGCAGCACCCCACCGCTAAGGACGGGGTGCTGCAGTATGCCTCCATAGGGGGACTGGAGCTGGAAACCGGCGGGTACCTGCCCGACGTCGTCCTCGCCTACGAGACGTGGGGCCAGCTGAACCCGGAGGCGGGCAATGCGGTCCTGGTTCCGCATGCCCTGACCGGAAGCAGCCATGTGGCGCGGGGGAGCAGCGGCGAGCCGGGCTGGTGGGAGGAGCTCGTGGGCCCGGGGCGGACCGTGGACACCAACCGGTACTTCGTGGTCTCGGTCAACATGCTCGGGGGGTGCTACGGATCCACCGGTCCGGCATCACCGGACCCGGACGGACTGCCCTGGGGGTCGAGGTTTCCGTTCGTCACCATCCGCGACTCGGTCCGGGCGGAGGCGCGGCTGGCGGACCGGCTCGGCATTGCCCGCTGGCATGCGGTGCTGGGTGGTTCCCTCGGGGGAGCGCGTGCCCTGGAATGGGCGGTGACCGAGCCGGACCGGGTGCTGCACTGCGGGGTGATCGCGGCGACGGCGGCCAGCACGGCGGAGCAGATCGCCTTCGCCCAGGCGCAGCTGACCGCGATCCGCCTCGATCCCGATTTCAACGGGGGCGACTACTACAACGGTTCCCCGCCGCTGGCCGGACTCGGGCTGGCCCGGAGGATCGCGCACATCACCTACCGGTCCGAACCGGAGCTGGAATACCGGTTCGGCCGTTCTCCGCAGGGGGCCGAGGACCCGTTCGGAGCGGCAGTCCCAGCGGGGAGGGGCCGGTATTCCGTGGAGAGCTACCTGGACCACCAGGCCCGGAAGCTGGCCGGCCGGTTCGACGCGAACAGCTATCTGGTGCTCACCGAGGCCCTGGTCAGCCACGACGTCGCCCGGGGCAGGGGATCCCTCCGCGCCGCGCTCGCAGGCACAACCGCGGCTTTCTTTATTGCAGCGGTGGAATCGGACCGGTTGTACTTTCCCCAGCAGTCGGCGGACCTGGCCGCAGCCCTTCCACGGGGGACCTCCGTCCACCTCATCCGGGCACCCATCGGGCACGACGGTTTCCTGACCAGCGTCCAGGAGATTTCCGGTGCCCTGAAGCGGGAGGTGTTCGGGCAGGCGGGCTAGGCGTGGGACAGGAAAGCTAGGCTTCGGTGGCCGCCATCAGCCAGAATGCTGCTCCGGTGGGGTCGGCGAGCTGCACCAGCCGCCCATAGTCGGAATCTTCGGGCAGGCGGAGCACCGATCCGCCCAGTTGTTCCGCCTGCTCCGCAGCGGCGCCAATGTCCGCATGGCCGAAGTAAATCTCCCAGTGGGAAGGGATGCCCCCGGGCAGTTCAGCGGCGGCGTCCATGACTCCGGCAACCGGGCGGTCCTCGCTCTGCAGGGTGGTGTACCTGAAATCCTCCGTGTCGGAGAGAACTTCCGTTTCCCAGCCGAACACGGTCCGGTAAAAGTCCAGGGCAGCCGCATAGTCGTTGGTCATCAGTTCGTACCAGACAGGGGCACTGGGTTCGTCAATACGGGCGAACCCGCGGTGGGTCTCCGGCTGCCAGACGCCGACGGTTCCGCCGGTCGGATCGCCCAACACCGCCACGCTGCCCTGGTCCACGGCCATGCCGGGGCCGAGCAGAACCTGCCCTCCGGCGGCGGTGGCCGAATCGGCAGTTGCACGGGCATCGTCGGACGAGAGGTACACGGTCCAGAAATCGGGAAAGCCCGTCTCCTGGGAGTTCTGCATCAGGCCGGCCACCACGGATCCGTTCCGCAGGAAATGGAAGTAATGTCCGTACTCCCGGCCCAGATCCACGGCATCCCAGCCCAGCAACCCCGCATAGAATTCCCGTGCCCGGCCGGGGTCCGAAGAAGAAAGGTCCGCCCAGCAAGGGGCGCCGGCAGGGAAATGGTCGGGTGCAGCGGGCATGGCGGTCATCACCTCTTCAAAGGGAGATACCGGCAGTTATACCAATCCCTATCCGCGGACAACAGGGATTTCCCCTTGCCCGCAGCAGCAATTCATGGGAGAACATTCCCCATGGCAGATCGGATCTCTCTTTCCGGCCGGGCGCAGTGCACCCCGGAGGTTCTATGGCACGTGCTCGTCGATAACCGGGCGGCCTGGTGGCCGGACATGGACTTCGCTCCGCACCCGGGTGCACCTCTGAAGGAACGGTGGAGTGAGGACGGCGTGGAGCACACCGCCACCGGTACGGTACTGGCCGTCGCCCCGGGTCGGCTGCTTTCCTTCCGCTGGACCGCACCCGAATGGGGTGCTCACACGGTAGTCAGTTTCGAACTGACCGATGAGGTCGATGCCACGGGGGTAGCGGTGACCGAGAGCGGCTTTGCGGGGCTCGACGCCGGAGTGGGCGCCGAACTCTCCGCAGCCCACCGGGAAGGGTGGGCCTTCCACCTGGCGAACCTCATTGAGCAGGCCGAAAAAACCGACCAGGCACAGCATTCGGGCGGTTCCTGACAAACAGCCCTAGTCCGCAGACCCCTGCGGCATGCGCTGCCCGAACATCGGACCGGCTTCGGGACGCTTCGCGGAAATCCCGTCACCCGAGGACTGGTGGCGCACCCGGCGGACGACCCAGGGGAAGAGGAATTCCCGTGCCCAGACCAGGTCCTCGGAGCGGGCCGTGCGCCAGTTCTTGGCCGGCAGCGGCTTGGTCTCCAGGGGCTGCAGGGAGTGCGGTACATGCAGGGTATCCAGCACCATGGCAGCGATGGTGTGATGTCCCAGCGGTGAGAAGTGCAGCCGGTCCGGTGCCCACATCTGCGGATCACCCAGTTCACGCAGCGCCCACATATCGGCGACGATGGCCTTATGCCGCTTGGCGACGGTCCGGAGGTTTTCGTTGTAAATGGCGGCCCGCCCGCGGACGGAACCCAGTACGGGAGTGTTGCCCAGATCCGGACCGGTGAACAGCACCACCCCGGCACCGGAGGCCCGGAGCCGGGCAACCGCACCGTCCATACGTTCGGCGAGCCGGTCCGGATCTCCACCGGGACGGATCACGTCATTGCCGCCGGCGCAGATGGTGACCAGATCGGGCTGAAGGGCAAGGGCCGGTTCCAGCTGCTCATCAATAATCTGGTCCAGCAGCCTGCCCCGGACAGCGAGGTTGGCGTAGGCGAAATCCGGGTGTTCGGAGGCGAGTTCCTCTGCGACGCGGTCCGCCCAGCCGCGGTTCCCGCCCGGGCTGTCCGGGTTGGGATCCCCGATCCCTTCGGTAAAGGAATCACCCATCGCCACGAACCGCGTCCAGAGGTGCAGGGGAGGCTGTTCCGGCTGGGTTTCGGTGGGAAGGGCGGCAGCAGGCGGAGTACTCACCGCTCAATACTGACAAACGGCCCTTCGGCTACGCGACCGTAGGTTTTAAACAGGTTGCAAATATCGGCATGCCAGAATAAAAGCATGACGAAATCCGCGTGGAATCCTGTTGTCCTCTGGTCAAAACCCGAAGCCGAACGGGCAGGTACCCCGCTGCTGGTGCTGTTCCATGGCTACCTGGCCAACGAAGAGGACCTGATGGGGCTGGCCGATTATCTGCCGGCGGAGTTCACCATCGCCTCCGTCCGGGCACCGCAGGCACAGGGGCCCGGGTACACCTGGTTCCCGCTGATGAGCGAGGCCGACTACTCAGTCGACGCGGTGGTGGAGTCCGTGGCGGATGTCGCGGCGTGGCTGGACACCGTTCGGGACGGCCACACCAGCGTGAGCCTGCTGGGCTTCTCCATGGGAATGGCGGTGGCTACCACGCTGCTGCGCCACCGCCCCCGGGACTTCGCCGCCGTCGTCGGGCTTTCCGGGTTTGTTGTCCCGTCGCAGGACAATCCGTTCTTTCACGACGACGACCTGCAGCCTGGCGGCGTGCCGTTCTTCTGGGGCCGCGACCAGGCAGACCCGGTCATCGACGCACCGCGGATCGAATACACGCACGCGTGGCTCAATGCCCGCACCGCGCTGACCAAAATCCTCTACTCGAACATGGGCCACGGCATCAACATGCAGGAACTGGGCCATGTGAAGGAGTTCCTGGTGCACACGGTGCTGCGCGCCGGCAACCGGGTGGGTTAGCCCTCGCGGGTAATCCGCAGCGTCTCACCGTTGACGGACACCACATCACCGGCATGCAGCTGGCGGCCGCGGCGCTCTTCGATGTCGCCGTTCACCTTCACCATGCCGTCTTCGATCAGCTGTTTGGCCTCGATGCCGTCTTCGGCCAGATTGGCAAGCTTGAGCAGCTGGCCCAGGCGGATCATTTCGTCACGAATGGGCAGGTCTTGGGGATTGGGGGAACTCATGCCTCCATTCTGCCCGATTTTGCCGCCCCGGCCTTCCCGAAGACGGCCGGCGTGAGCGGTAGGGTGGTCGGGTGCCACATGCTGTGCGGATGTCCCCGCTGATCGGTCTGCCCCTGTCCCTTCTGGCCGGAGTTGCCATTCCGTCCCAGGCCCGCGTCAACGGCGCCCTGGGGGAGCGGCTCGACGACGGCCTGGCCGCCGCGCTGGTCAGCTTTGTAGTCGGACTGGTGGTTATGGTCATCATCAGCCTGGCCCTGCCCCGCGGCCGCGCCGGAGCCGGACAGTTGATTCCCTCGCTGCGGGAACGCCGGTTCCCCCGGTACTACGTCCTGGCCGGCATGATCGGCGGATACTTCGTCCTCTCGCAGACCCTCACCGTCGCCGTGCTGGGTGTAGCGGTGTTCACCGTGGCTGCCGTCGCCGGGCAAACCCTCACCGGACTGGTGGTTGACCGGCTCGGCATCGGACCGGCCGGCAAGAAGGCGCTGACAATGATGCGCGTGGTGGGAGCGGTGCTGACCATCGCTGCGGTGGCGTGGGCAGTCAGCCCGAAGCTGAGCGGAGGGTCGGAGCCATCCGAATGGCTCCTGCCGGTGCTGCTGCCCCTGACGGCCGGCATGCTGATGAGCTTCCAGCAGGCCATGAACGGTACTACCGGCATGCATTACGGCACCCCCATCACGGCCACGCTCGTGAACTTCATCGCCGGCACCGTCCTGCTGGCCGTGATGTGGGGGATCAAGGTCGCCGTGTCGGGAGCCGGCAATCCGCTCCCCGGGGAATGGTGGCTCTACCTGGGCGGCCCGCTGGGCTGCATCTTCATCGGCGTCGGCGCCCTGTTGGTCCGCAGCCTGGGTGTGCTGCTCACCAGCCTCGGCCTCATCGGCGGGCAGCTGATCGGCTCGCTCCTGCTGGATATTGTCTTCCCCGCACCGGGCAGCGTGGTGGTGGCGGCCACTGTGCTCGGGACCCTGCTGACGCTGCTCGCCATCGTGCTGGCCACGCTGCCGTGGAACATGCCCGGCGGCGGGCCGTTCCGCCGTCGTCGTACCGGGACAACGGGGGCCGGGAACGTGCCGTCCCGGAACCGGAACGCCGCGCCCAAGCCGCCCCGGTAGGTCCGCGGGCGCTGTCGCCTTAAGCTGGTAGTTGTAGCTTTGCCCGGCGGCGAACTTCCGTGCACCCTTTTGGTGGTGGCGCGGATGCCAAAGGGACCAGAAGAGGACCGCACCCAGCGGCCCTCTAGACACGAAAAGAACGGCGGTACCATTCCATGGCTTCGACCAAATCCAAGCTGGATCCCATCATCTCCCTCGCCAAGCGCAGGGGGTTTGTCTTCCAGTCGGGTGAGATTTACGGCGGGTCCCGGTCCGCATGGGATTACGGCCCCCTGGGTGTCGAATTCAAGGAAAACATCAAGAAGCAGTGGTGGCAGCACATGGTCCGCGGCCGCGACGACGTCGTCGGGCTGGATTCCGCAGTCATCCTTCCCCGCCCGGTCTGGGAAGCTTCCGGACACGTGGAGGTCTTCTCCGATCCGCTGGTCGAGTGCCTCAGCTGCCACAAGCGCTACCGTGCCGACCACCTCGAAGAGGCCTACGAGGAAAAGAAGGGCCACGCCCCCGAAAACGGCCTGGCCGACATTGCCTGCGCCAACTGCGGCACCAAGGGACAGTGGACCGAGCCGCAGGAATTCTCCGGCCTGCTCAAGACCTTCCTCGGCCCGGTGGCCAATGAAGAAGGCATGCACTACCTGCGCCCGGAGACGGCCCAGGGCATCTTCGTAAACTTCAACAACGTGCTGACCACGTCGCGCAAGAAGCCGCCGTTCGGCATCGGCCAGATCGGCAAGAGCTTCCGCAACGAAATCACGCCGGGCAACTTCATCTTCCGCACCCGCGAGTTCGAGCAGATGGAAATGGAATTCTTCGTCGAGCCGGGCACGGACGAGGAATGGCACAAGTACTGGATCGAAAACCGCTTCAACTGGTACACCGGCCTGGGCATCAACCCGGACAACCTGCGCCTCTTCGAGCACCCGCAGGAAAAGCTGAGCCACTACTCCAAGGGCACCACCGACGTCGAATACCGCTTCGGTTTCCAGGGCTCCGAATGGGGCGAGCTCGAAGGCATTGCCAACCGCACCGACTTCGACCTCGGAACGCACTCCAAGCACTCCGGCACCGACCTGAGCTACTTCAACCAGGCCACCAACGAGCGGTTCACCCCGTACGTGATTGAGCCCGCCGCAGGCCTGACCCGTTCCTTCATGGCGTTCCTGGTGGACTCCTACACCGAGGACGAGGCACCCAACGCGAAGGGCGGCGTCGACAAGCGCACCGTCCTGAAGCTGGATCCGCGCCTGGCACCGGTCAAGGCCGCCGTGCTGCCGCTGAGCCGCAACGAGGACCTCTCGCCCAAGGCCAAGGACCTCGCCGCACAGCTGCGCCGGAACTGGAACATCGACTTCGACGACGCCGGCGCCATCGGCCGCCGCTACCGCCGCCAGGACGAGATCGGCACCCCGTTCTGCATCACCGTGGACTTCGACACACTCGAAGACCACGCAGTCACCGTGCGTGAACGCGACACGATGGCGCAGGAGCGGGTGAGCCTGGACAAGGTTGAGGGTTACCTCGCCGAACGCCTGATCGGCGCGTAATGGCTATCTCGTTCCGCGAATGGCGTGAAGATGACGACCTCAAACTCAACCAACTCTGGGGCGACCCGGAAAGCGCGCAGGCCGGGCAGTTCCGTGCCGTGCTGCGGCCCTCGTCCAACGAGCCGTGGAGCCGCTGCATCGTGGCCGAAGACGACGGTATCCCGGTAGCCGCCGGCGTCGTCTACGAAACGAGCCTGCATCCGGACCGGCTGTGGGCCTATGTGGAGGTTGCCCGGGAAAACCGGCGCACCGGACTGGGCAGCACCCTGCTCGACATGCTGCGCAAGGAAGCCGAGTCCGCGCCGTCGGGCGTGCGGAAGCTGCGCGCGAAGGTGGAGCCGGGCACCCCTGCCGCCGCGTTCGCCGAGGCCGCGGGATTGACTCTGATCCAGCGTTCCTGCGTGGTTTTGGTGGAGCCGGGCCGGTTGAAGCTGCCCGTGTTCACCGATGACGGGCCCCAGCTGGATGAGGCAGCCACCGGTTCGGTGGAGCTCACCCAGGCCGTGGTCCAGTTCTACAACGCGGTACACGGCTGGGACCGCGCCGACATGAACCTCGGCCGCGCCCAGCAGATGCTGCTCAACGATGCCACCGGTGCCTCCGGCGCCGTGGTGCTGCGTGACAAGCCGAAGAAGGACGGCGGCAAGATCGCCGCCTTCGCCGTGAGCTACACGCAGGAACGCACGGATGAGCCCGCCGACGTCCTGGTCGGGTACGACACCACCCTGGACCTCGACGAGGCACAGGCCGCGGTCGAGTCCTTGGTGGCCATGCTGGCGTACCAGTACCCGGTGCAGCTGGAAGTGGATGAATCCATGACCGCCGTGGTGCGGGCACTGGAACCGCTGATCAAGGCCGGCGTCGCCCGGCAGATCGGCAGCGAAACGCTGATCCTCAGCGACTAGCACGCAGCACCACAGGAGGCGGTTCCGGCATTATGCCGGGACCGCCTCCTGCGCGTTGGGCACATCACCTGCGGCGCGGCATTCCGGATTTGCATCGGCTTGCGAGAATAGTCAGGTGACTGTTTTATCTCCGGAACTCAAGCTTGAACTTCCCCCGCTGCAGCTGGGCCCCATCACCGTGGACACCCCGGTGATCCTGGCGCCCATGGCCGGCATCACCAACAAGGCCTTCCGCCGGCTCTGCCGCGAATACGGCGGTGGACTCTACGTGACTGAAATGGTCACCTCCCGCGCCCTGGTGGAACGTTCGCCGGAGTCCATGCGGATCATCAAGCACGACGACGACGAAAAGGTCCGGTCGGTCCAGCTCTACGGCGTGGACCCCAAGACCGTCGGTGCAGCCGTCCGCCTCCTGATCGAGGAGGACCGTGCCGACCACATTGACCTGAACTTCGGCTGCCCGGTCCCCAAGGTCACCCGCAAGGGCGGCGGCTCCGCCCTGCCCTGGAAGCTGGACCTGTTCACCGCGATTGTGCAGACCGCCGTGAAGGAAGCCTCCCGGGGAAACGTGCCGCTGACCATCAAGATGCGCAAGGGTATTGACGAGGACCACCTGACCTTCCTCGACGCCGGCCGGATCGCCCGTGATTCCGGCGTGGCCGCGGTGACCCTGCACGGCCGCACGGCATCGCAGTTCTACTCCGGCAAGGCCGACTGGTCCGCCATCGCCGAGCTGCGTGAAGCCCTGCCGGACATGAACGTCCTGGGCAACGGCGACATCTGGTCCGCCGAGGACGCCATCCGCATGGTGCGCGAAACCGGTGTGGACGGCGTCGTCATCGGCCGCGGCTGCCAGGGCCGCCCGTGGCTGTTCGGCGACCTGGAAGCAGCCTTTGAGGGGCGCTCCGAACGGCACCGGCCGGGATTGAAGCAGGTGTCCGACAGTGTGTACCGGCATGCCGAACTGCTGGTGGAGACCTTCGGCGACGAAGTCATTGCCCTGCGGGACATCCGCAAGCACATGGCCTGGTACTTCAAGGGCTACGTAGTCGGGGGAGACCTCCGCGCTAAACTGGCGACGGTACCGTCCCTGGCGGTGCTCCGTGAACTGCTGGACCAGCTGGACCCCGATGCACCGTACCCCGGCACAGACGCCGAGGGGCCGCGCGGACGGGCCGGAACACCCAAAAAGACAGCGCTGCCGGAAGGCTGGCTGGACGGGCGGGAACTTAACGCCGCCCAGAAATCCATCATTTCCGCAGCCGAACTCGACGTATCAGGCGGCTAAAGCACCCCATGACCTTCCCGCAGGCAGTCCAGACCGCTGGCTACACCGACGTTGACCTGGCCCGTTGGGTCCAGGAACCGGCGAAGAACACCAACCGCACCCAGTTCGGCCGCGACCGGGCACGGGTGCTGCATTCCTCCGCACTGCGCCGGCTCGGCGCCAAGACCCAGGTGGTCGCCCCGGACACGGACGACTTTGTCCGCACCCGGCTGACGCACAGCCTCGAAGTGGCGCAGGTGGGCCGGGAACTGGGCAACGCGCTGGGCTGCGACCCCGACGTCGTCGACGCCGCCTGCCTCTCCCACGACCTGGGGCACCCGCCCTTCGGGCACAACGGCGAGACCGCCCTGAATGATATTGCGCATGCGATCGGCGGCTTCGAAGGCAACGCGCAGACGCTGCGGCTGCTGACCCGCCTGGAACCGAAGATCATTGCTCCGGACGGCACCCCGGCCGGGTTGAACCTGACCCGCGCCAGCCTGGACGCCGCCACGAAGTATCCCTGGTCCATTGCGGACGCCCCGCTGGTGAACGGCCACCGCACCACGAAATTCGGTGTCTACGAGGATGACCTGCCCGTTTTCACCTGGCTGCGCGACGGCGCTCCGGCCGGCCGCTCCTGCCTCGAGGCCCAGGTGATGGACCTCGCGGATGACATCTCGTACTCCGTGCACGACGTTGAGGACGCCATTGTGGCCGGCCATGTGCAGCTCAAATGGCTGGACAACCCCGACCAGCGCGCCCGCGTGGTGGGCTACACCCAGCAGTGGTACCTGCCCGGCGTCGAGGCGGCCGCGATTGAGGCTGCACTCGCACGGCTGGAAGCCACCAACGTCTGGGTGCGCGAGTCCGACGGCAGCCGCCGGGCCATGGCCGCGCTCAAGGACATGACCAGCCAGCTGATCGGCCGGTTCTGCAACAGCGCACTGGAAGCCACCCGCGGCATCTACGGCACCGATCCGCTGACCCGGTACAACGCCGAAATGGTGGTCCCCGAGGGCACCCAGCTGGAAATCGCCGTCATGAAGGGGCTGGCGACCACGTTCGTTATGACCACCGACCAGCGCCAGCCGCTGTACGAGCGCCAGCGCGAAATCCTCACGGCCCTGGTCGCCCAGCTCGAAGCCACCGGCGACCGGCACCTGGAGCCCATGTTCGCGGCGGACTGGCGGGACGCGGCCGACGACGGCGCCCGGCTGCGCGTCGTCGTCGACCAGGTGGCTTCGCTGACGGATGGTTCGGCACTCGCCCTGCACGAGCGGCTCGTAGGCCCGGTTCCGGCGCTCTGGTAGGAATCCCCGCCTGCTCTCTGGTGGAGGGGCAGCTGGACCGTTAGCCTCTGGCGCGGGGTGGTTCAGCGTTCGGCGATTCACTATTGCCGGGCGGTCGGCCGGACACGCGCACCAGAGGACCGCTATGAGCACTCAGCAGACACCCCGTTCCCGCCAACCACGTCGCGTCAGGGACGGAAGTCGAAGGTTCCGCTCCCGGAGCCTCCTGGTTTTCCTGCTGGGCCTGGCGATGTTGCCGCTGGGGCTGCCCGCGCAGGCCGCCGTGGATCCCGGGCCTCTTCTGGGTGCGCCTCCTGGCAGCAACACGAACACGGACATCGTGATCACGTCGCTCGGCGCCGGGACAAGGGTGCAGGGAGGGTTGCCGCCCCTGGGGCAAACCTGGCCCATTGATGCGTATCCCGACGGTGTTCCGGCCGGGTACCAGACGGAAAACGTAAGCTTTGCCGGCATCATCAATACCCAGGACGCCAGCGGCACCACCACGGCCGAGATGTACTGCATCGACCTCCGCACCTCCACACGGGTCGGTATCGGCTACGGAAACGGCAGCTGGGACGAGTCCAACGTCCCCAACATCGGATACGTCAACCGGATCCTGAACAACTATTATCCGAGCACGAATCTTCCGGCGGGCGTGAACAACAACACGCGGGCCGCGGCCGTGCAGGCTGCCATCTGGTTTTTCACGGACGGATATGTGGTGAACCGGCAAAGCTCTCTCTACCCGATTGTGGCTTCGATCGTGAATGCCACCATTGCCGCCGGGCCGTTGGAGGAGCCCGACCCTCCGGCCATTGCCATCACACCGCCCACCACGGGAGCCCCCGTGACCGGTGTTGCCGGGCCGCACACGGTGACGTCGGAAGCGGATGAAATCGAGGTGACGATCGATGAAGGGTTCAGCCTCTACGCTGATGCCGAAGGTACTGTGCCGCTCAATAGTCCCGTGCCCAGCGGAGCGCAGTTCTGGGTGCGAAGCGATACCGGCGCCACGGGCCCGGCAAACATCTCGGCACGTGCGGCCGTCACCGTACCCACGGGCAACGTCTATCTATACGACGCCGGGACTGCGGGGGTGGAGAACGCGCAGAAGCTGATCCTGGCGGTCACCCGGGAGCTCAGCTCCAACGCGACGGCGGCCGCCGCGTTCACCGAAGTTGGATCGCTGACCGTTACCAAGTCCATTGCCGGCCCTGCAGCAGGCAGCCAGGGTGCCGTGGTGATCAGTATCGACTGCGGCACTGATAACCAGTTCACCTTTAGCATCGAGGCGGAGACCACCGGAACGCCGTCGCAGACCTTTAATGACATTCCCGCGGGGTCTACCTGCACCATCACCGAACCCACCACCGGAGCCAACGAAAGCGTCCAGGTGAGCACCATCCTGCCCGGCGCGGTCACCATCGTGTCCGGAACGACGGCGACGGCGGCGGTCACCGACACCTACACCTTCACGCCGGGAACGCTGGTGGTCACGAAAACCAATACCGGGGAGGCCGCCGGGGCCCAGGATGAGGTGACGATTTCTGTCGTCTGCACCCTGGACGGGGCCACCGTCCTGGACACCACGGTCACCATTCCGGAGGGGACCATTACCCCGGAGGCGGCCGAGTTCCCCGACCTTGCCGCCGGCACCAGCTGCACCGTGACGGAAACGGTTGACGGTTCAACCGCTGCTGTGGCCGTCACTGTGACCGGGGAAGGGACCGTAACGGTTCCGGCCGCGGGCAGCGTTACCGCCGCACTGGCGAATGACTACACCTTCACTACCGGAACCCTCGCCGTCCGCAAGGACATCGCCGGGACCGGGGCGGGCCGGCAGGGCGCCGTCACGCTGCAGGTGACCTGCTCCTCCGGCCTGAACCAAACCTTCACCATCCCGGCCGGAACCATCGAACCCACCACCGAGGAATTTGAGGGCCTTCCCTCCGGCACCACCTGCACGGTTACGGAGACCGCTAACGGGGCCACGACCGAGGTCAGCGTGACCACGGCTGTGACTCCTGCCGGCGGTGCCGTGACCATTCCTGCCGGTGACGGCGTGGAAGTGGTCTATACAGACACCTACACGGTGAACCCGGGCGCCCTGATCGTCGACAAGGTGATTGCCGGACCGGCAGCACGGCAGCAGGGCCCCATCACCGTGGAGGTCATCTGCACCGCTGGCGGACAAGAGGTGATACGGCAGGGCATCACCATCGAAGCAGGTGCCGGAGGAACCGTTCCCGGCACAGTCAGCGGAATTCCGGAAGGTGCCAGCTGCGGGGTCACCGAACCCGTTACGGGTGAAACTCCCGCGGTGGGCGTCACCGTGGACCTGCCGGAAGACGTAACCATAGCCGCCGGGGGAACAGCGGAAGCTACCATCACCAACACTTACGCGGTGAACCCCGGCACCTTGAACGTCACCAAAGTCATTGCCGGTGCGGGGGCCGGGAACCAGGAATCCGTGGAGGTCGATGTCCTGTGCACCCTGGACGGGGCCACAGTGTTCGAGGAGGTTTCCCAGGTGCCGGCCGGGACCACCGAAAACGTCGGGGCGCAGTTCTCGAATATCCCGGCAGGTGCCTCCTGTGCCATTACGGAACCGGTGACCGGGGCCACCGCCGCGGTCACCGTGACCACCGAATTGCCCGCGGACATCGAAATTCTCGCCGGCGATACCGTCGACACGACGGTGACGAATACCTACAGCTTGCTTCCGGGTGTCCTAGTGGTCACCAAAGTCATCACCGGGGCTGCTGCGGGCGAACAGGGTGAAGTCGTCCTGGAAGTCCGGTGCGGCACGGACGGGTCCGCCCTGGACGAGACGGTAACCATTCCTGCCGGCACCACAGGAGAGGTGACCACCGAGTTTGCGGGCCTCACCGCGGGCAGCGAATGCGCCGTCACTGAGACCAGCACGGGTGCAACCTCAACTGTGGAGGTGGAATCCACGTTGCCCGCAGCGGTGACGGTAGCGGCCAGCGACACTGTGACGGCCGTGGTCACCAACAGCTACGAATTCGCTGCCCGGCCCGCATTTGTTCGTCCCGAGCTGCAGCCCGCCCGTCCGGACCTGCCGGCTACCGGTGCCACCTCGGTTGCAGGTCCGCTGGCCCTGGCCGCCGGGCTGCTCCTGAGCGGGGGGCTGGGAATCTACCTCAGCCGCCGTCGGCAGGCAGAGGAGTAACGGATAAGGACACAACAGCGGGGGCGTTCCCGGCCGGCTTCGGACGGCAGGGACGCCCCCGCTGCTGTGCCGGGAAAGGTGCCGGTTTGGCGGGGAAGAATAGACTGGGTGTTATGGCCGGACTGATCAAGCGTGAAGATATCGATGAAGTGCGGCTGCGCACTGACATCAAAGCAGTGATCGACGGTTATGTGACCTTGAAATCGGCGGGCATCGGCTCCTTCAAGGGCCTGTGCCCCTTCCATGACGAGCGCTCGCCGTCGTTCCATGTGCGGCCGCAGGTGGGCTCCTACCACTGCTTCGGCTGCGGGGAGAGCGGCGACGTCATCTCCTTCGTGCAGAAGATGGACCACGGCACCTTCTCCGAAACAGTGGAGAAACTCGCAGCCCGTCTGGGCTACGAGCTGCACTACGAAGACGGCGGCACGGGTCCGCGCCGTGAAGACGTGGGCAAACGCCAGCGCCTGCTGGATGCCCACAAGGTGGCAGCGGAGTTCTTCCGCAGCCAGCTGGGCACGCAGGGCGCCGCAGCGGCGCGGAATTTCCTGCAGGAACGCGGCTTCGACCCGTCAGCGGCCGAACATTTCGGGGTCGGCTACGCACCGCAGGGCTGGGATTCGCTGCTCAAGCACCTCACGTCCAAGGGATTCACCCGCGAAGAGCTGGCTGAGACGGGCATGTTTTCCACCGGCTCGGACGCGTCGCGGTTCTATGACCGGTTCCGCGGCCGGCTGATCTGGCCGATCCGCGACCTCACCGGTGCCGTGATCGGCTTCGGCGCGCGCAAGCTCTACGAAGACGACCAGGGCCCGAAGTACCTCAACACCCCGGAAACCCCGCTCTACAAAAAGTCCCAGGTGCTCTACGGGATTGACCTTGCGAAGCGGGACATTGCCAAGACCCGGCAGATCGTCGTCGTGGAGGGCTATACCGATGTGATGGCCTGCCATCTGGCCGGCATCACCACCGCCGTTGCCACCTGCGGGACGGCGTTCGGCACCGACCACATCAAGATCGCCCGCCGGCTGCTTTCCGACGACGGCACCGGGGGAGAGGTCATCTTCACCTTCGACGGCGACGCCGCCGGACAGAAAGCCGCCCTGCGTGCCTTCGAAGAGGACCAGCGGTTCACTGCGCAGACCTACGTGGCCGTGGACCCTAACGGTATGGACCCCTGCGACATCCGGCAGACCCACGGCGACTCGGCGGTAGCCGAGCTGATCCATTCCCGCCGCCCCTTGTTCGAGTTCGCCATCCGGTCAACGCTGCGTAAGTTCGATCTCAACACGGTGGAAGGCCGCATCTCGGCCCTGCGTGCCGCGGCGCCGGTGGTCGCGGACATCCGTGATCCGGCCATGCGGCCGGCATACGCGCGGGAGCTCGCCGGCTGGCTGGGTACCGACGTCGACGACGTCACCCGGGCGGTCAACGCAGCAGCGAAGCGCGGGAAGGCCGGAGACAGCTCCGGCCAGCAGGTACCGGCCGGACGCCGCCAGGACGGACAGCAGAACTCGCAGCAGGTCTCTCAGCGCGGCCAGCAGCAGACCGGGCAGCAGTATGGGGGACAGCAGCGCGGCGGCCAGCAGCAGTACGGCCAGCAGCGCGGGGGGCAGGCACAGTACGGCCAGCGCGATGACCGGCAGCAGTACGGCCAGCGCGGGGGACAGCAGCAGTACGGCCAGCAGCAGGAACCGGAGGTCGCGCCCGCTTTCGGCCGTCCGGATCCGAATGATCCTGCCGCCAGGATGGAACGCCAGGCGCTGGAAGTCGCCCTGCAGCAGCCGGGCATGCTGGACGCCGGGCAGTGGGAACGCTTCAAGGCAGCCCGGTTTACCGTGCCCGCCTATGTCGCCGTCCACGACGCGGTCCGTGCGGCAGGGGAAGCCGGCGACTCGCCTGCCGCCTGGGTGGAGCGGGTACGCGAGGAGCTGCCGGACGCACTGCGTGGTTTCGTCAGCGAATTGGCTGTCACGCCGCTGCCCGCACGGGACGCCGATGCGCTGCTGCTGTACTGCCGTGACATCCTGAACCGGCTCTTTGAGCTGCAGGTGACGCACCTCAAGGCGGAGAAGCTGGGCCAGCTGCAGCGCCTGGATCCCAATGCCGATCCGGAACTGTTCCACCAGCTCAACCGGGAACTTATGGAGCTCGAGACGCAGCGCCGCGCACTGCGCGGAGACCAGTAACGGCCCGGGTTCCTCCGGCCGGGCGCCGATTTCGTTTCGGCGCGGAATCTCTGTAAAGTAAAACCTGCCGCTTTCCCCCGTAGCTCAATTGGCAGAGCATTCGACTGTTAATCGAAGGGTTACTGGTTCGAGTCCAGTCGGGGGAGCAACGATAAGACTCCTGGCCTGCAGACATGCAGGTCAGGGGTCTTTTTTGTACTGTCCCAGCTCACCCAGCATCGCGCCCAGCCCGGCAGCGAGGACGTGCGCCTGGGGAAGCGGCATCCACCAGCAGGTCCAGGAGGCGGGGGATCCGCCGTCGTCCGGATCCGGCTCCCCAGCCTCCCAGCGGGCCGAGAGGTCACTGACCGAAACCTCCAGCTGGTAAAAGTGCCGGGTAGCCAGCTCGAACCGCTTCGGCCGCAGATCGTAGACGGATTTGCCGAGGTACCTCTGCACCCTTCCGGTCAGTCCCGTTTCCTCCTGCAGTTCACGGACTGCAGCCTGAGCCGGCTCTTCACCGGGCCGGATGGTCCCGGCAGGGACCTGCACGCCCGTGACTTCGAGCGGCACCGCGTTGTGGGTGAAGACCAGCAGATGATCCTGCTGGACGGCATAGCAAACGACTTTCCGGACCGGTTTGATCATGCGCAACAGTCTCACAGTCCGGCAGTGCTCCAACCTGACAGCCCGCGGGAGAGGGGATTTATCTCCGGTTCGGATGCACCGGCAACGTCCTGTATAGTTGAGGACGCCGCTTTCCCCCGTAGCTCAATTGGCAGAGCATTCGACTGTTAATCGAAGGGTTACTGGTTCGAGTCCAGTCGGGGGAGCAACGCAAAGGGTCTGTGACCGGGTTTTCCCCGGGCGCAGGCCCTTTTTCTTTGCCCGCGGACGGCGCTCCCGGAGCGACCCATGGGGGAGTGCCCATTGGCGTTACCCGCGTACCGCACCCGGCATCGGAGCGGCCCTGTTCGGCGGCCGGAAGAGCGCTTCGGCTACCGTGCATGCACAAGCATGCTTAGGGTTATGCGTAGGCTTAAGTGTTTTGACACCAGTCACGTGTACGCAGCAAGTTGAAGAGAAAACGAGGAACGGTCGATGGGCGCGACTCAGCCAGGACCTAACAAGGGCGGATCCGAACGGATAGCCCACCCCGGCAAGGTGATCGGTGTCACCGTTGCCGCAGCGGTGGGTGGTCTGCTGTTCGGCTTCGATACCGCCGTCATTAACGGTGCCGTGGATGCCATTGGTGAGGAGTTCACCCTTAGCCCGGGCATCCTTGGTTTTACCGTAGCCATCACCCTGCTCGGCTGCGCTGCCGGCGCATGGTTCGCCGGCCAGCTGGCGGACAAGCTGGGCCGCAAATTGGTTATGGTCGGCGCCGCCGTACTGTTTGCCGCCAACTCCGTGGGGTCGGCCCTGGCCTTCTCCGAATGGGACCTCATGCTCTGGCGGCTGATCGGCGGCCTCGCCATCGGTACCGCGTCAGTGATCGCCCCCGGCTACATCGCGGAAGTGGCGCCCGCGAAATGGCGCGGCGCCCTGGGCTCCGTCCAGCAGTTGGCCATCACCCTCGGCATCTTCGCTGCCCTGCTGTCCGACGCGTTCCTGGCCAATACCGCCGGCAGCGCGCTCGGCGAACTTTGGTGGGGCCTGCCCGCCTGGCGCTGGATGCTGCTGGTCGGCGTCTTTCCCGCCATCGTCTACGGTGTCCTGGCACTGACCATTCCGGAATCCCCGCAGTACCTGGTCCGGAAGAACCGGGACGCGGAAGCAGCCAAGGTCCTCACCAGTATTTCCGGCGTCACGGACACGGACCGCAAGATCGCCGACATCCGTGAGAGCTTCAAGAGTCCCCAGCCGACGTTCCGCGACCTGCGCGGCCCCCGCTTCGGACTCCAGCCCATCCTCTGGGTCGGTATGGCCATTGCAGCGTTCCAGCAGCTGGTCGGCATCAATGCGATCTTCTACTACTCCACCACCCTGTGGCGGTCCGTGGGCTTCAGCGAGAGCGATTCATTCACGACGTCGGTGATCACCTCGATCGTGAACGTGCTGATGACCCTGGTCGCGATTGCCTTCGTGGACCGCATCGGCCGGCGCAAGCTGCTGATGATCGGCTCGGCGGGCATGTTCGTGGGCCTGCTGGCAGCCACGGTTTCGTTCTTCCAGGCTGTGGACGTAGACGGTGAGGTGTCGCTCCCCGGCATCTGGGGGCCGGTCGCCCTGGTCGGAGCGAACCTTTTTGTGGTCTTCTTTGCGGCCACCTGGGGTCCGGTCATGTGGGTGACGCTCGGCGAGGTTTTCCCGAACAACATCCGGTCGCTGGCCCTGGGCCTGGGCGCCATGGTCAACTGGATCTTCAATTTCATCGTTACCCTTGCCTTCCCGTGGGTCAGCGATAACTTCGGGGTCTGGATCATGTACGCCATCTTTACCGCATTCGCAGTGCTGTCCTTCTGGTTCGTGAAGACGAAACTTCCAGAGCTGTCCGGCCGCGAGCTCGAGGACCGCGAGGGCCTCGAAACGTCCTGACCTGCACATGATGCTGATGTGCTGGCAGTTATCGCTGAGGAGAATGGTAATTTGGGGTTATGGCAACGGTGAATACTCAACAGACGGAGGCTGGGCGCATGAACCGCTCCGCTAGCACTCGGACGCAGCGCACGGCAGGAAGCTCGTCGCTGGTGGGGCTGGCGAAGGTTCTGGCCCGCCTGACACCGCGTCAGCTGAATGACGAGTTTGCCCTCGCCACAGCGGAAATGAAGCAGAAGGGCATCAAAGCCGGCATCGCGGCGGCCTTTATGGTGGTGGCGCTGCTGATGGTTGCTGCGCTGGCCATTTCCCTGCTCGTGGCCGCCATCCTGGCGCTTTCACTGGTCCTCCCGGGCTGGCTGGCCGGTCTGCTGGTCGCCGCGCTCTTCCTTGTGATCGCAGGCATCGCCGGGTTTATCGGCTACAGCCGCTTCAAGAAGGCACTGCCCCTGCTTCCCGAAGAGGCCATCCGCGGCGTGCGCTACGACGTCGGCGTGCTGAAGGAAGGCCGCAGCTTCGACCCGGCAACCCTGGACAAGCCCAAGGAGCCGAAGGAGAAGAAGGACAAGAAGGCGGAGAAGGCCGACCAGCCCGAAGGCCCGAAGCCGCCCACGCCCGAGGAACTGCGCACCCGTGCCCGGCAGCGCCGCGAGCACCTCGCCGCCGTCCGTGACGGACTGGGCGAAAAGGTCGACGTCAAGGCACGCATCAAGGAGCTGAAATCCCGCCGCGCCGCCGCATCACGCGGCACCGGGGACAGCACCGGTGCGCCGTCCACGTCGGACGATGTCCTGGCCATGATCAAGGAACGCTGGCAGCCGCTGTCGGTAATGGCCGCATCCCTGCTTGCACTGCTCATCATGTTCCGGCGGCTCGCACAAAAGTAAGCTGTACTCGTACATCTTTGACGAGGGGAACGGACCGTGATCAGATTCATCGGTGCCGGAGCGCGTCCCGATACGGAAATCACCGTATTGGAACGGTTCTGGACCATACCGAATCTGGTCACGGTCCTTCGCTTTCTCGGCATCCCCCTGTTTGTGTTGTTCGTCAGCCAGGACCGCTATGGGAGCGCCTTCCTGACCCTGGCAGCGGTGGGGTGCACGGACTGGGTGGACGGATATCTGGCCCGCCGGCTGAACCAGGTTTCCACGACGGGTCAGTGGCTGGACCCCGTGGCGGACCGCGTCGCGCTCATCATCGTGGCGGCCACCTTCGTGGTGGACGGCATTGCCCCGGCCTGGCTGATCCTCAGCATCGCCATTCCCGACGCCCTCCTGACCATCAACTCGCTGCTGCTCTTCCGGGGCAGCCCCCAGGTGGAGGTCAGCATCCTTGGCAAGATCCGCACCGCGCTGCTGGTCCTTGGCGCGCTCCTGCTGCTGCTGGACCGGGTTGAAGGGTTTGGGTTCCGGGAGCTGGCGTCCGCCGGCCTGCTTATGCTCGCCCTGGGGTGCATCGGCCACGTCGCAGCCTCCGCCGGATACCTGGTCGCCGCCTGGCGGAAGTATCTGCACCAGCGCGGGCACGCCACGGCCGGAACCGGCCATGCACCCTAGGACTCCATCCCTCCGGCCGGTAGCCGCGCCAACCCCGGGAGCGCGACGATGGTAGGCATCGCCGTCGCCTGCGCCCTGGCCAGCGCCTTCTTCCTTGCCTTCGGCGCCCAGCGGCAGGGAAGCGCAGTCAGCGCCGACACCGGCGGGCTGTCCCTGAACTCGTCCCAGATCACCCGCCTGCTGCGCAATCCCCGCTGGCTTTTTGGGCTGCTCCTGCTGGGCACCGGCATGGCCCTGAATGTGGCCGCGCTGTCCATGGCTCCGCTGACGGTCGTGCAGCCCATCGGTTCCATTGCCCTGGTGATCACCACCGTGGTGAATTCACGGGACCAGGGCCTGCACCTGAACCGCATCACCGTCGCAGCGATCACGGCGTGCGTCGCCGGGAGCATGCTGTTCGTGTCGCTGGCCATCCTCGTGACGCGCACCGAACAGGTGGTGGAGCCCCGGCAGGAACTAACCATTGTCCTCATCCTCGCCGTCGTTGTGGTCTTCTTCGGCAGCCTGAACCTGGTCTTCGGCAAGCGGCTCAAAGCCATTGCCCACATCCTCGGTGCCGGCGTGCTCTTCGGGTTCGTGGCCGTCCTGACCAAGGTCATTGCCGGCGACCTGCTGAACCCCAACGGCCGGTTCCTGCTGAACGTCCCGTGGTACACCATCGTGGCCATTGCCGCTGCCGGTGCGCTGGGATCCTGGTTTGTGCAGAACGCCTACTCGAGCGGCCCGCCGGACCTGGTGATCGCCGGACTGACCGTGATCGACCCGATGGTGGGGATCGCCATCGGCATCGGAGTCCTGCACGAACTGCGCCCGGATGTCCCGGCCGTCGCCGCCGTGGCCATGTCGATTGCTGCGCTCATTGCTATTGTTGGGGTCGTTGCCCTTTCGAGGTACCACCCTGACGTCATCCAGCGTCGGAACGAAGAGCGGAGGCGGCAAAAGCCGGCCTCAAAGAATCCGAAAGCAGGACCTTCATAGTGACCGACGCCCCGGTAGACAAACCGCTGACGATCCTCATTGCCTGTGACACGTACCCTCCCCACCTGAACGGCGCCGCCCAGTTCGGCTTCCGGCTGGCCCAGGGAATGCACGGGCTCGGGCACAATGTGCACGTCCTGGCGCCGAACGACGTCGACGGCGGCAGCCGCAGCGACCTCGAGGGTGAATGGCCGGTCCACCGCCTGCGTTCCCACGGAGTTCCCACCCACGAATACTGGCGGATCTGCCTGCCGTGGGAGATCAAGAAGGAAATCACCCTGCTGTTCGACCGGGTGCAGCCCGACGTCGTGCATATCCAGTGCCACTACATGGTGGGGGAGTACACCCTCTACGAGGCCCGCAGGCGCGGCATCCGCGTGATCGCGACCAACCACTTCATGCCGGCGAACCTGGACCCGTTCCTGCCGTTCCCGAAATGGCTCAAGCGGATTGTGGCCACCAACTCCTGGAAGGACATGGGCAAGGTGATGGGCCAGGCCCAGGTAGTCACCACGCCTACGCCGCTGGCTGCCGAAGCAATGCACCGCCACGCCTTCCTGCACGACGTGATGCCGCTGTCCAACGGGATTGATGCATCGGTGTACGAGCTGCATGAGGGTGAGCAGATCACCCCGCACGAGGCTCCCACGGTCCTCTTTGTCGGCCGGCTGGCCGAAGAAAAACACGTGGACGTGCTGATTGATGCCGTCGCCAAGACCCCCACCCACCTGGGCGTGCGGGCGGAGATTATCGGCGGCGGCGAGGTCCGCTCTGCCTTGGAAGCCCAGGTGCAGCGGCTGGGCCTGCAGGACCGGGTGGTCTTCCGCGGGCTGGTCTCCGATGAGGAACTGCGCGAGGCGTACCTCCGGGCGGATCTGTTCTGCATGCCCGGCACCGCCGAACTGCAGTCCCTGGTCACGCTGGAGGCCATGTCGGCCTCGAAGCCCGTACTGCTCGCTGACGCGATGGCCTTGCCCCATCTGGTGGACAAGGGCCGCAACGGGTACCTCTTCACGCCGGGGGACAGCGACGAGCTGTCCGGCCGCATCACGGAGATCCTGGAACTGCCCCCGGAGCAGCGGCGGGAAATGGGCAAGTTCAGCCGCGAGATGGTGGACCGGCACAGCCTGCAGGCCACGCTGGCCACCTTTGAAGGCCTCTACCGCGGGAAACCGGCGGAAGGCGTCGTGTGAACTGATTGGTTGTCCAGTCCCCGGACCCACTAGGATGGCATCGTTGCCTTTTGGGCATCCGGGGCTGTAGCTCAGCTGGTCAGAGCAGCGGACTCATAATCCGTGGGTCGTGGGTTCAAGCCCCACCAGCCCTACCGGCAAAACCCGCCAGGTCATGTACCTGGCGGGTTTTTCATTGGAGATCCCCTGCCCCGGCAGGCCGCGTGGTGCCCTGGCGGGAACAAATCCGGCTGGACGTTGTGATCGTTGTTACTCGTGGGTAACATGGTCCCTGCCGGTTCCCGAAGGGTTCCAGCAGATCACCGATGATCAGCAGCGAAGGAATATTTTCCATGGGAATTATCGACGTCGACAACCTTCCGTACCCGGACGGCGACTTCTACGCATTCGAGGACCTGCTCACTGACAAGGAGCGCGACCGCCTGCACGAAATCCGTGCCTGGCTCGCAGCAGAGGTCAAGCCGCATGCAGCGGACTGGTGGAACGCCGGTGAATTCCCGCACCACATGATCCCCAAGCTTGCCGAACTGGACGTTATGAGCCCGGTGTACCGCCAGGGCTACTCCAACCTCTTCGCCGGTCTCTGCCACGCAGAAGTGACCCGCGCCGACACGTCCTTTGCCACCTTCCTCGGCGTTCACGACGGTCTCTTCACCGGCTCCATTGAAGCGCTGGCTTCCGAGGAGCAGAAGGCAGCCTGGCTCCCGGACATCTACGCCATGAAGAAGATCGGCGCGTTCGGCCTGACCGAACCGCTGGGCGGATCCGACGTCGCCGGCGGCACCCGCACCACCGCCCGCCGCGAGGGGGACAACTGGATCCTCAACGGTGAAAAGCGCTGGATCGGTAATGCCACGTTCTCCGACTGGGTAGTCATCTACGCCCGCGACCTTGAAGACAACCAGGTCAAGGGCTTCCTCGTGGACACCAAGACCCCGGGCTACAGCGCAACCAAGATCGAAAACAAGATTGCCCTGCGGACGGTACAGAACGCGGACATCGTTCTCGACAACGTTGTGGTGAGCGATGACTTCCACCTCAAGGGCGCCAACAGTTTCCGTGACACCAACAAGGTCCTGAAGGTCACCCGCCTGGCTGTCGCCTGGCAGGCAGTCGGCCAGCAGATGGCCGCCTTCGACGTCGCCCGCAAGTACGCCGTGGAGCGCAAGCAGTTCGGCAAGCCGTTGGCATCCTTCCAGCTGGTGCAGGAACAGCTGGTAAAGATCCTGGGCAACACCGTCGCCTCACTGGGCATGATGGTGCGCCTGGCACAGCTCGAAGACCTGGGACAGGCCAAGGACGAACAGTCCGCCCTGGCCAAGGCCTTCACCACCGCACGGATGCGTGAATCCGTAGCCCTGGGACGCAGCATCCTGGGCGGCAACGGCATTGTCACCGACTACGGCATGGCGAAGATCTTCGCCGACGCCGAAGCTATCTACTCGTACGAAGGCACGTATGAGATCAACACTCTGGTCACCGGACGCGCGATCACCGGAGTGGCTGCGTTCGTCTAGCCCTCCCGGGATCCCGTCTGCGGGACCAGTAAAGAACCCCGGCCGGGTCCTGCACAAGGACCCGGCCGGGACGTTTAACGGGACGGCACCGGCAGCAGCACCGAGGGCCGCCGGTCGGAAACATAATTCAGCGGATCCACGTAGTCCCCATTCAGACGCACTCCCCAGTGCAGGCATGCCAGGCTGCAGTGCGCTCCGGAGCCGACCGACCCGATCGCGGTGCCTTTAGTCACTTCCGTGCCCACCGGAACGGAAGCCTCGACGGGTTCGAAACTGCTCTTCAGGCCGCCGCCGTGGTCAATCGTCAGGACCGGCCGGTCCACCACCCGGCCGGCAAAGACAACGAGTCCGTCCGCCGGGGCCAGTATCTCCATGCCGCTGGAGGCTGCGAGATCCACTCCCCGGTGTCCCGCAAGCCACGGCTGCGCCGGAGGATCAAAGTAGCGGATACGGGTGGGTGCCGGGTCCAGCGGCCAGTCCCAGGGCGGCGAATACGCGGCAGCCGTGCCGGGTGTTGGAACGGCAGCCTGACCGGGGGCGGAAACAGCAGAGGAAGCGGGGTCCGCGGGGGCGGGGTCCGCCGTCGCCGCCGGTGCCAGTGCGGCCGCAGCCAACACCGCGGCAAGCAGCAGCGGATGGGGTTGGTTCATTTGGCAAGAGTGCGCCCGGACGGGTTCCGTCAGATCCCAACCCGGGCGGCCTGTGGAGCGCGGGGGGACCGAAGCCGGGCGGGGAGGCAGGGTGCAGGAGCGGGGGAAGGAGCAGCCGGGCGCTGTAGTACACTTGACGGAGCAGCTTGCTGTGCCATGGGACCCTGCCCGGACGCTCGCGTCCGGATCTGGTCCAGGTTCAGCCCCTGGGGATTTACCCCCGGGGATTGAATAACAGGCACGGAAATCTGACTACGCGTGTCCCAATTATCTCCGCCACGGCGGGGGTGCATCTCCAACGGTCCGGCAACGCCGGCAGGGGAAGCATGCTGAAGCCCTCAGGGGTAACGGCTGATGGACACCAGGAGCTCCGCCCGCCCGGGCGTACAGCTAAAACCGTCAATTGGCAGTAGGACCAGTGCGCCGTGCGCACGGCTGCTGCCGGAAGGAGTGACGACATGCCCGTCGTTACCATGCGCCAGCTGCTCGACAGCGGCGTTCACTTTGGTCACCAGACCCGCCGTTGGAACCCGAAGATGAAGCGTTTCATCTTCACCGAGCGCAACGGCATCTACATCATTGACCTGCAGCAGTCGCTGTCCTACATCGACCGTGCCTTCGAGTTCGTCAAGGCCACTGTCGCCCACGGCGGAACCGTCCTGTTCGTCGGCACCAAGAAGCAGGCACAGGAAGCCATCGCAGAGCAGGCCACCCGTGTTGGCCAGCCCTACGTGAACCAGCGCTGGCTCGGTGGCATGCTCACCAACTTCCAGACTGTCGCCAAGCGCATCCAGCGCATGAAGGAACTCGAAGAGATCAACTTCGACGACGTTGCTTCCTCCGGCCACACGAAGAAGGAGCTGCTGCTCCTCCGTCGTGAACTGACCAAGCTGGAAACCAACCTCGGCGGCATCCGCAACCTGACCAAGGCTCCGTCCCTGCTCTGGATTGTTGACACGCAGAAGGAACACCTCGCCATTGACGAGGCCAAGAAGCTGAACATCCCCGTTGTTGCCATCCTGGACAGCAACTGCGATCCGGACGACGTCGACTTCCCGATCCCGGGCAACGACGACGCCATCCGCTCCGTGAACCTGCTGACCCGCGTCATTGCCGACGCCGTGGCTGAGGGCCTGATCGTCCGCCACAACAAGTCCGGCAACACGGAAGCTCCGGCTGAGCCGCTGGCTGAGTGGGAGCGCGAGCTCCTCGAAGGCGCTGCTGAGACCCCGGCCGCTGACGCCGCTGCTGAAGCTCCGGCCGCTGAAGCTGCCGAAGCTCCCGCCGCCGAAGCTGCTGAGGCTCCCGCCGCTGACGTCGACGCCATCGTTGACGCCCCGGCAGCCGAAGTAACCGAGAAGTAAAGAACGTATTTCCTGAGTCCGGGGATCGATTCCCACGGACCTTAGGTTGTGGTGCGGCTGGCCGGTATAACCGGCCAGCCGCACTGGCAGAACCGCACCAATACTTATTACGGGAGGACTGGAGTCCAAATGGCGAACTACACTGCTGCTGATATCAAGGCACTGCGCGAACGCACCGGCGCAGGCATGATGGATGTAAAGAAGGCTCTGGACGAGGCTAACGGCGATGCCGACAAGGCCATGGAGCTTATCCGCATCAAGGGCCTGAAGGGTGCGACCAAGCGTGAAGGCCGTTCCACCGCTGAGGGCCTGGTTGCTGCCAAGGTCATCGACGGCACCGTCGGCGTCATGGTCGAACTGAACTGCGAGACTGACTTCGTAGCCAAGTCCCCGAAGTTCATCGAGCTGGCCGACAAGGTCCTGGCCGCTGCTGTTGAGTCCGCTGCCGGCGACGCCGAAACCCTCCTCGCTTTCAACGTCGACGGCAAGCCGCTGTCCGAGGTTGTTGTCGAAGAAGGCGCCATCCTCGGCGAGAAGGTTGTTGTCCGCCGCGTGGCACGCATCGAAGGCAAGACTGTCGACGCTTACCTGCACAAGACCTCCAAGGATCTTCCGGCGCAGGTCGGCGTGCTGTTCGCTGTTGACGGCGAAGGCGCAGAAGCTGCAACCGCAGCCCACGACATTGCCGTGCACACCGCTGCATACGCTCCGACCTACCTGACCCGCGACGAAGTTCCGGCAGAAACGGTCGAGAACGAACGCCGCATCGCTGACGAGACGGCCCGTGCCGAGGGCAAGCCCGAAGGCGCACTGGCGAAGATCGTGGAAGGCCGCCTGACCGGTTTCTTCAAGGAAATCGTCCTGGTGGACCAGCCGTTCGCCAAGGACGCTAAGAAGACCGTAGGCAAGGTGCTCGAAGAAGCCGGTGTTGCACCGGCAGGCTTCGCCCGCTTCCGTGTAGGCGCCTAATTATTTAGGCAGCAACGGCTTCGACGGAAACGTCATCAAGACAGAGGGGGTGGTCACCGAGGTGACCACCCCTTTTGCCTGTCCAGAACAGCTCACTAGTCTTAAAGCAGTAAGCACCTATGCCCGGGAGGCACAATGGCCCACGTACTGAAAGAAACCGATTCCCCGCGACGACGGGTCCTGCTGAAGCTCTCCGGCGAGGTGTTCGGCGGCGGCAAGCTGGGCGTGGATCCCGACACGGTGCGGGCAGTGGCGAAGCAGATCGCAGCGACTGTCGGTGAAGTGGAGGTGGCCATCGTCGTCGGCGGCGGAAACTTCTTCCGCGGCGCCGAACTGTCCACCAGCGGCATGGACCGCTCCCGCGCGGACTACATGGGCATGCTCGGCACAGTTATGAACTGCCTTGCCCTGCAGGATTTCCTGGAGCAGGCCGGCGTCGAGACCCGGGTCCAGAGCGCCATCACGATGGGACAGGTTGCTGAGGCGTACATCCCGCGGCGCGCCATCCGCCACTTGGAAAAGGGCCGCGTTGTCATTTTCGGAGCCGGTGCCGGACTGCCCTACTTCTCCACGGATACTGTTGCCGCCCAGCGTGCCCTCGAAGTCCACGCTGACGAGGTCCTCATGGCCAAGAGCGGCGTTGACGGTGTCTACACCGCCGACCCCAACAAGGATGCCAGCGCAGTGCGGCTCCAGACCCTGACCTACGACGACGCCCTGCGCCAGGACATCCGGGTGATGGACCAGACGGCCATGACCATGTGCAAGGACAACGACCTGGACATGGTGGTCTTTGGCATGGAGGGTGAAGGCAACGTGACCCGCGCCATCCGTGGCGAGAAGATCGGCACCATCGTTTCGAACTAGGGTCCGGTGATGGTCCCTGCGGGACCTGGAACGGCGGCAACGAAATCCCCTCGGCCGCAGGCGGCCTCCGGAATTTAAAGCCGCCTTCCTCCAGGTCCCTACGGGACCGAGCGGGCCCCCTGATTTCGAAACGCAATACCTTGTTCTCCGCAGCGGGGCGGTTGCCGTTCAACCTTCAGCCCTGAGGCGGGGCTCGGTGCAGGGAACCCGCACCCTTTTGGCTTAGGATGATATTAGAGTCCAGCCACTAAGCGGGTAGCGCTTTGTGGACACTGTTTTATGAGGAGAGACCGTGATCGAAGACACCTTGAAAGAGGCCGCCGACAAGATGGACAAGGCGGTGGAGGTCGCTAAGGAAGACTTCGCTGCTGTCCGCACGGGCCGCGCCAACCCGGCACTGTTCAACAGGGTGCTGGTGGACTACTACGGTTCCCCGACCCAGCTGCAGCAGCTGGCGTCGTTCGCCACGCCGGACGCACGTACCCTGCTTATCACTCCGTACGATGTCTCCGCCCTGCGGGCCATCGAGCGGGCACTGAGCGACTCCGAAGTGGGAGCCAATCCGTCCAACGACGGCAAGGTCATCCGGGTCATCATGCCCGAGCTGACGCAGGACCGCCGTAAGGAATACGTCAAGATCGTCCGCGGCAAGGCTGAGGATGCGAAGGTCTCCGTCCGTAACATCCGCCGCAAGGCCAAGGACGGCATTGACCGCCTGGTCAAGGACAGCGAGGTGGGCGAGGACGACGGCGCCCGCGCTGAAAAGGATCTTGATGCCCTGACCAAGGCGCACACCGATTCCATCGATGAGCTCCTCAAGCGCAAGGAAGCCGAGCTTCTCGAGGTCTGATGAGTGACGCCCAGCCTCCCACCCAGGCTGGCGGTTCACCGTCCGTCGAGACAGTTCCGGCAGCAAAGGCCACGGACATGAGCGCAGCTGAACCCGGACAGGTCCGGAGCCGCCGCTCCCGCGACCGCCGGGGTACGGACAAGCCCGTAAAGGTCTCACGAGCCGGACGAAACCTGCCTGCAGCCATTGCCGTAGGCGTGATCCTGCTGGGGTCACTGCTGATCGGTCTGCTTTTCTTCCCGTTCGCGATTGTGATCATCGCCGTCGGCTTCGCCGCCGTCGGCGTCTGGGAAGTCAACCGTGCCCTCGAAGTCCGCGGCATGAAGGTGCCGCAGGTGCCGGTCCTGGTCGGCTCCGTCGCGCTGCCGTTCGCGGCGTTCTTCGGCGGGACCGAGGCCTTGGCCTTTGCCATGGTGGCAACCGCCGTCGCAATCCTCCTGTGGCGCAGCATCGACACTGCCGCTGAAGCGATCCAGAGCATCCTCGCGGGAATCTTCGTGGTTCTCTGGGTGCCGTTCCTGCTGAGCTTCGCCCTGTTGCTGCTGCGCGAACCGGACGGACAAATCAGCGTTGCGGTGCTGCTCCTGCTTGTGGTTTCCAATGACACGTTCGGCTACCTGGTAGGCGCGTTCTTCGGCAAGCATCCGATGGCGCCGAAGATCAGCCCGAAAAAGTCCTGGGAAGGCTTCGCGGGATCCGCCGTCGGCGCCGCCGTCGTAGGCGTTGGTGCCGCGGTCCTGTTCCTGGACCAGCCCTGGTGGTTCGGCGTGGTTCTAGCCGTCGCCACCGTTGCTGCAGCCACTGCCGGTGATTTCTCCGAGTCCATGGTCAAGCGGGAACTCGGCGTGAAGGACATGTCCAACCTCCTGCCGGGCCATGGCGGAGTGATGGACCGCCTGGATTCAGTCGTCTTCGCTTCTCCGGTGGTCTTCCTGCTGTCTGTCCTGCTTTCCTCCGTTTCCTAGGCCGGCCGGCGTAAAACCGTAACGGTCCGGCAACGTCCGGTGTGCCTTGGCAGGTCCTTTGGTGCGGGCATCGTAAGATGTTTCACAGTTTTTAGACGTTGCCGGGCAGGAATCCTGTGGTAGAAAACCGGCTCCACCGGCAACGACTCCATAGGCAATAACCACAGAGGAACAGTAAATTCATGGACGATGCGCGGCAGGCCAGTGCCCCTTTCGAACGGGTGGGACGAAGGGACTACGGCTACAACATCCGCCAGGTCGATGAGTTCCTGACCAAGGCCCGGAACTACTACAACTCCGATTCGACGTCGGCCCACCGGGTCACCAGCGCCGATGTCCGGTCCATGGCCTTCGATCCGGCCAAGGGCGGCTACGAGCCGCAGGCGGTGGACGCGGCCCTGGACCGCCTGGAGGATGTCTTCGCGCAGCGCGAGCGTGACCACCTCATTGCCGAGCGCGGAGAAGAAGCGTGGCTGCTGCAGATCGGCCGGATGTCAGCGGTGCTCCGTGCCCGGCTGCACCGCAAGCCGGGGGAGCGGTTCCGCCGGCCGGCCAAGAAGCGCGTGACCAGCTACAACGTCAAGGACGTTGATGCCCTGTGCAACGAGCTCCTCGGCTACTTTGAACATGACCGGCCGCTCAGTGTTGACGTGGTGCGCCGCGCCGTCTTCCGCGAGACGAAGGGTGGCCAGGGCTACGAGGAAAGCCAGGTGGACGCCTTCCTGGACCGCGTCGTCGAACTGATGGCGTCCATAGACTAGGAACGCCCCACGCCCCGCGCCCCACGTCCCCACGCCTACGGCGTTCCGGCCCACGCCTACGGCGTTCCGGCCCCCGGCCGGTCCCGGTCGAGGGGCTCCGGGGTATGCAGCCGGGCCAGGAATTTTGCCGCACCGCCCGGCGCGGAACCGGCAGTCATCCGGGACACCAGCACCATCACGCCAAAAGCCGCAGGCACTGTCCACGCAGCAGGCTGCTCGATCCAGGCGGGAATTGCCGCGCCGGTCCGGGGCAGGACAGCGCCGGCCGCCATCGCACCGCCGCACAGCAGCGCACCCGTCAGCATCCCCGCACCGGCACCGGGTGCCGTGAGCCGGCGCCACCAGACCCCGAGCACGAGCAGGGGGCAGAGGGTGGACGCGGTGAACGCAAACACCATGCCGACGCTCCCCGCCAGCGCCGAGGATTCGGTGAGCAGGGCAATGCCCAGCGGTACGACGGCGGCCAGCACGGCTGAGACCCGGAACCCACGGACGCTGCCGCGGAAGAATTCCTGGCTGATCACCCCCGCCAGCGAGACGGTCAGTCCGCTGCTCGTGGAGAGGAACGCGGCAAACGCTCCGGCAGTGACCAAAGCTGCCAGCAGGTCCCCGGAGGCCCCGTCGAAAACACGCCCGGGCAGCAGCAGCACGGTTGAGTCCGACGCCCCCTCGGCCGCAAGGTCCGGGGCATAGATCCTGCCCAGCACCCCGTAGGTGATCGGGAAGATGTAGAACAGCGAGAGCAGGCCCAGGACAATCAGCGTGGTCCGCCGGGCGGACGCTCCGTCCGGGTTGGTGTAAAAACGCACCAGCACGTGCGGAAGGCCCAGGGTGCCGCAGAGCAGGGCGATGCTCAGGGAAATGTTCCGGTAGAGCGGTGCATGCGTTTCCGGGTTCAACGCCTCGGCCAGGAGCTGCCCGCCGTCGGCCCCCGGCGGTCCGTCGCCGGCAAGCCGGAACAGAATGAAGAGCACCGGCACCGCAATGGCCACCAGTTTCAGCCAGTACTGGAAGGCCTGGACAAACGTAATGGAGCGCATTCCTCCGGTCACCACGCTCAGGCAGACGACGCCGGTCACTACCAGGCAGCCGATCCACGCGGGGAGCCCGGTGGTGATGCGCATGGTGAGGGCCGCGCCGTGCATCTGCGGCACGATGTACAGCCAGCCGATTGTGATCACCAGCAGGCTGGTCAGCCTCCGCACCGGAAGGGACTCCAGCCGGGCGGCGGCGAAGTCCGGAACCGTGTAGGCCCCGGAGCGGCGCAGCGGAGCCGCCACGAAGAGCAGGAGCATCAGGTAGCCGCCGGTATAGCCGATGGGGAACCACAACGCATCCACGCCGGAAGCGACAATCAGGCCGGCCACCCCTAGGAAGCTGGCCGCCGAGAGGTATTCACCGCCGATGGCCGACGCATTCCACCAGGGCTTCACGGTGCGTGATGCTACGTAGAAGTCGCTGGTGGTCCGTGAAATCCGCAGTCCGTAGAACCCGATCAGCAGTGTTGCGGCGCAGACCAGGGCCAGCGCTGTGTAGCCGATGCCGGGACTCATAGCCGCTGCCGTGTCCAAGGCCACTGCTACTGCCCGTCCATCAGGTCGCGGTACCGGTTTTCGTTGCGCTGGGCGCTGAGCACGTAGAGCAGACCGCAGCCGATGACGAGCGGATACACTCCGACGCCGAGCAGGATCCACGGTGCGGGGACGCCGAAGACCGACAGTTCGGCGATCACCGGCAGGAACGCCAGCAGCACCGGGACGCCAAGGAGGATCAGCAGGAATCCGCCGCCGACCACCAGTGCCAGCCGGAGCTGGCTGCGGATCAGCGAGCCGATGATCAGCTCGCCCACTTCGGACTGTTCATCAAGTTCCCGGGACACGGGGAAGGGTGCCGCCCCGGTGCCGGGCGCGGTGACGCGGATCCGCTCCGGCACCGGATCCGGGGTGGACTGCCCGTTCACTGCGTGGGCCGGACGCGGCCGGCGTCGAGCGTGGTGCGCACTGCCGGCAGATGCCGCCGGCTGACCGGCAGGTCCACGTCGCCCAGCCGCACACTGGTCCGGCCGCCCGTCAGCCGTACCTGGCGGATGTGGCTCCGCGCCACCAGGAACGACCGGTGGATCCGCACGAAACCGGCACCGGCCCACTGTTCTTCCAGATCCGCCAGCGGTACCCGGATCAGGTAGCTCGCGTCCGCGGTGTGCAGCCTGGCGTAATCGCCCTGCGCCTGGACGTAACGGATCTCGCCGCGCGGGATGATTTTGGTCGTGGCACCCTGGACTACGGTGACGACGTCGGCGTCTTCGGGCTCGGCGTCGGAAACGGTCTCGCAGATCCGCCGCACAGACTCGGCCAGCCGCTCCGGCCGTACCGGTTTAAGCAGGTAGTCCAGTGCGGCCAGGTCGAAGGCGTGCAGGGCCTGGTCCTCGTCCGCGGTTACGAAGACGACGGCGGGGGGACGTTCCCGCCGGCCCAGCGCCTTCGCAATCTCCAGTCCGGAGAGGGCGGGCATGTGGATGTCGAGGAACACGGCGTCGACGTCGCGGGTCTCTATCTCGTGCAGTGCCTGGGCGCCGCTGGCGGCCCGGTGGACCGTGCCGATGCGGGCATCCTGGCCCAGGAGGTAGGCGAGCTCCTCGACGGCGGGGGCTTCGTCGTCGGCCACTACGACGGTGAGCGGCCGGAGGGGTTTGCGCATGGTGAACAGGTTACGCGTTCGTTGGGCGGTTCTCGGGCTGCGACTTGGGAACACGCATGGTGATCAGGGTTCCGGCGCCGGGGGCAGTGTCAATGACCAGCCCGTGGTTTTCGCCGTATACCTGCCGCAGCCGCACGTCCACGTTGCGAAGACCCACGTGGTCGCCGTCGGCATGCCCGGCCAGGACGGAGCGTAGGTAGTCGGGGTCCATGCCCACTCCGTTGTCTTCGATGGTGATCACCGCGTCCGCGCCGGCGTCGACGGCGGCAATGCTGATCCGTCCCTGTCCGTCTTTGGTTTCCAGGCCGTGGCGGACAGAGTTCTCCACCAGCGGCTGCAGGGACAGGAACGGGATGACAGTGCCCAGCACCTCGGGGGCAATCTGCAGGGCGACCTTCAGCCGTTCCCCAAAGCGCGCCCGTTCCAGCAGCAGGTACCGGTCAACCGATTCCAGTTCCTGGGCGATGGTGGTGAAGTTGCCGTGCCGGCGGAACGAATAGCGGGTGAAATCGGCGAATTCGACCACAAGTTCCCGGGCACGGGAAGGATCGGTATTGATATAGGAAGCGATGGCGTTCAGCGAGTTGTAGATGAAGTGCGGGCTGATCTGCGCCCGGAGCGCCCGGACTTCGGCCTCCATCAGCTGGGCCCGGGAGGCGTCGAGCTCGGCCAGTTCCACCTGCGTGGCAAGCCAGGCCGCCACCTCGTTGACCGCCCGGACAAGTCCGGCGCGGACCTCCGGGGCGAAGATGGCGACGGTTCCCACCGTCTGGCCGTTCACCGGCAGGGGAGAGATCAACAGTTCGCGTCCGGTGTCCTGCAGCCCAAGGGCCCGCAGCGCGGCACCACGGAAGACCCGGGTCCGGCCGGAACCCAGGACCAGTGCCGCAGCGGCCAGCAGCCGCTCCCGGCGGAAGGGCGAGTCATTGACCGTGCCGTCCCAGGCCAGGACGGCCGACGCATCCGTGATCACCAGCGTGTCGCAGCCCAACAAGTCACGCAGGTGACGGCTGGCCCGGCCCGCCCCGGCGGGGGTCAGCCCGGCGCGCAGATGTGCGGACGCGAGCGAGGCGGTGTGGAGGGTGGCGTAGGTGGCCCGCTCGGCGTCGGACCCCAGATCCCGCTGCGATCGGCTGAGCCGGAAACCGAGGGTGCCCACCGCTGCCACTGTCAGGACGGCTATGGCGCAGACCAGGGCGATGTCGACGGCGGGACTCAGCATGGACCAACCCTAACGTCCCGGAGCCCGCACTGCCGTTTAGCGCTGTTGAGTGCTGTTCGGCGCCGTTCACCGCATGGAACTGACCGTTCACCGACGCCGGAGCGCGCTGGGCGGACACGTATGACGTGAGTGTAGGAAAGTGATGAGCGTCACAGCTTGCACAGCGTCGTGTCCTGACCTCCACAGGTGGATGCCGCGCCGAGCGGGCCCCTATGAAGGAGGAACAATGGCTGAAGAGCAGCCGGTTTCACACGCTGCGCACCCGGAACAGGTGGACTTCCGGGAAGTCCAGAGCTCGCCCGAGTTCCAGGAACTGCGCAAGCGCCAGCGCAGCTTTATTTTCCCGATGGCCGTGGTTTTCCTGGTCTGGTATTTCGCCTACGTCCTGCTGGCCGATTACGCGCACGGGTTTATGTCCACCCCAGTGATCGGGAACATCAACATGGGCCTGATCCTCGGCCTGCTGCAGTTCGTGAGCACGTTCGGTATCACCATGTGGTACGTCAGCTACGCCAACCGCAAGATGGACCCCATCGCGGCGGACCTCCGCCGTGACCTTGAGGCACACGGAGTGCGCCGCCCGGAGGAGACCAAGTGAACAGCCTGCACATTTCCGCCGCCACCGAAGTCACGGCGGAGTCCATCAAGGACACCGGACTGCTGAACATGATCATCTTCGGCGTGTTCGTTGCCGTCACCCTCGTGGTGGTGCTGCGCGCGAGCCGCAACAACAAGACGGCCGCCGACTACTACGCGGCCGGCCGGTCCTTCACGGGCCCGCAGAACGGCACCGCCATTGCCGGCGACTACCTCTCGGCCGCCTCCTTCCTGGGTATTGTCGGAGCCATCGCGGTCAACGGCTACGACGGCTTCCTGTATTCGATCGGGTTCCTCGTCGCCTGGCTGGTGGCACTGCTCCTTGTCGCCGAAATGCTCCGCAACACAGGCAAGTTCACGATGGCGGATGTGCTGTCGTTCCGCCTCAAGCAGCGTCCTGTCCGCATCGCCGCAGCCATCACGACGCTCGCTGTCTGCTTCTTCTACCTCCTGGCGCAGATGGCAGGCGCCGGCGGTCTGGTGTCCCTGCTGATAGGTATTGACAGCAAGGTCGGACAGTCTGTGGTGATCAGCGTCGTCGGCGCCCTGATGATCATCTACGTACTGGTCGGCGGCATGAAGGGCACCACCTGGGTGCAGATCATCAAGGCCTTCCTGCTGATTACCGGTGCGGCCGTCATGACGGTGTGGGTCCTGGCCCTGCACGGGTTCAACCTCTCGGAGCTCCTTGGAGCGGCCGTCGAGACGACCGGCAACGCCGCCATCCTGGATCCGGGGCTGCAGTACGGCAAGTCGGAGACCTCCAAGCTGGACTTTGTCTCCCTCGGACTGGCCCTGGTGCTCGGCACCGCAGCCCTGCCGCACGTGTTGATGCGCTTCTACACCGTCCCCACGGCAAAGGAAGCCCGCCGTTCGGTCGTGTGGGCCATCTGGCTGATCGGCATCTTCTACCTGTTCACGCTGGTTCTCGGCTACGGAGCCGCGGCCCTGATCGGTTCGGAAGCCATCGCGAGCGCTCCAGGCGGAGTGAACTCGGCAGCACCGCTGCTGGCCTTCGCACTGGGTGGACCGGTGCTGCTGGGACTGATCTCCGCCGTTGCCTTCGCCACCATCCTCGCGGTGGTTGCCGGCCTTACCATCACGGCAGCAGCGTCCTTCGCCCACGACATCTACGCCAACGTCATCCGCAAGGGTGAGGTCGACGCAGACGGTGAGGTGAAGGTAGCCCGCAGCACGGTGGTGGTGATCGGCATCATCTCGATCCTGGGCGGCATTGGTGCACAGGGGCAGAATGTCGCCTTCCTGGTGGCCCTCGCCTTCGCAGTGGCGGCCAGTGCCAACCTGCCCACGATCGTCTACTCGCTCTACTGGAGGAAGTTCTCCACGCAGGGTGCCCTGTGGAGCATGTACGGCGGCCTCGGGTCGGCAATCCTGCTCATTGCGTTCTCGCCCGTGGTTTCAGGTGCGGAAACCTCCATGATCGCCGGTATGGACTTCCAGTGGTTCCCGCTCAACAACCCCGGAATCGTTTCCATCCCGCTGGCCTTCTTCCTGGGCTGGCTGGGCACGGTGTTGGATAAGAACACCGAATCCGCCGTCAAGCAGGCGGAAATGGAAGTCCGGTCCCTGACCGGCGTCGGCGCCGAGAAGGCCGTGGACCACTAAAGGTCCCGTTCAACCGCAGTACAAAGGCAGGCTCCGCTTAGGCGGGGCCTGCCTTTGCTGCAGCAGCGCCGCGGTGCAGCAGGGGAGCGGCGCGCAGGGGAATGAGTTCGCCCATGGCCAGGTTGGTGTCGCAGCGTTCAACGCCCTCAATGGCCAGGATCTGTTTGTTGATGCGGAACAGGTCCTCGGCGTCCGCCGCCACCACACGCAGCAGGAGATCGGCATCTCCGGTAAGGCCGTGGGCCTCCGTCACCTCCGGCAGGCCGGCCAGGTCCGCAGTGATCCGGGCCAGGCTGGGTTGGTGGACATGCACATGGACAAAGGCCATCAGCGGATAGCCGAGCGCCGCAGTGCTGATCCGGCGTTCAAACGGCAGGAACGCCCCCTTGCGTTCCAGGCCCGCCAGCCGGGCCTGGACAGTGTTGCGAGAGAGGCCGAGTTCCGCTGCCAGGGCCACCGCCGTCCGGGTTGAATCCTCCGTGAGGGCCAGCAGAAGCCGGAGGTCGGTGGCGTCCAGGGGCTGCATAGTGCGCAACGCTAGCACGGGGATTTTCCTCTTTATAGGGCAGGATGCCCAGTTTTTCCGGGAATGGTTGTGCCGGGTGCTGGGTGTGAGTAGGGTCACACTTACCCGGGCAATGGAGCCCGGGCATCGGTTTGGTCCCGCCACCCAGGGGCCGAAACACGGAAGGATGCGTATCCAAGTGTCCCTGCATTCCCCGGTGCGGCACCCGGAAAACTCCGGCAGCACACCCACCGACCCCTACGTCCAGCTGATCACTCCGGACGGTGTCCGCACCCCGGACCCCCTCTATGACCGATGGGTCCAGGACATCGACGGTGCCCGCCTGCGGGAGCTGTACATCGATATGGCCGTCATCCGCCGGATCGACACTGAAGCCACCGCCCTGCAGCGGCAGGGCGAACTGGGGTTGTGGCCGCCGCTGCTCGGCCAGGAAGCCGCGCAGATCGGGTCGGG
Source organism: Arthrobacter sp. zg-Y877 (assembly GCF_030373105.1). Classification (NCBI taxonomy): domain Bacteria; kingdom Bacillati; phylum Actinomycetota; class Actinomycetes; order Micrococcales; family Micrococcaceae; genus Arthrobacter; species Arthrobacter sp. zg-Y877. Next base: position 116,374 of record NZ_JAUCPU010000003.1, on the reverse strand, counting down.
ACGCTCGCTGCGAACCTCGGACTTCGTTTTCTCCAGCTACCGGGAGAACGGCGTCGCCTACTGCCGCGGGGTGGGCATGGAGGACCTGATGCGGGTCTGGCGCGGCAACGCCGCCGCCGGCTGGGACCCCTACACAGTCAACATGGCACCCACTCAGGTGATCATCGGTGCCCAGGCACTGCATGCCGCCGGCTATGCCATGGGCATCACGCGTGACGGTTCAGACGACGCCGCCGTCAGCTACTTCGGCGACGGAGCCACCAGCCAGGGGGACGTCAACGAAGCCATGGTCTTCGCCGCCAGCTTCAGCGCCCCCGTGGTCTTCTTCTGCACCAACAACCAATGGGCGATTTCCGAGCCGGTGACCCTGCAGGCCCAGGTGCCCATCGCCAACCGCGCCCCCGGTTTCGGCATCCCGTCCATCCGGGTGGACGGCAACGACGTGCTGGCCGTGATGGCCGCAACCCGGGAAGCCTTGGACCGTGCCCGCACCGGCAACGGACCCACCTTCATTGAAGCCGTGACTTACCGGATGGGTCCGCACACCACGGCGGACGATCCCACCCGCTACCGCGACGACGCCGAACTGGAACAGTGGCGCGCCAAGGATCCGCTGTCCCGGGTCCAGGCACTGCTGGCGTCCATGGGACTTTTCACCGACGAATTCGAGGCAGAGGCCCGCACCCGTGCCGACACCGCAGCTGCCGAGCTGCGTGCGGCCTGCCTGGGCATGCCCGACCCTGTACCCGCGGACGTTTTCGCCCATGTCTATTCCGAGCCGCACTCCTGGCTGGACCGCCAGCAGGAGCAGTATTCGCGCTATCTCAGCGCTTTCGCCGGCGAGGAGAACCGTAAATGACCAGCATGACTTTCGGCCGGGCGATCACCGCCGGCCTGCGGCGCGCAATGGAGCAGGATCCCCGGGTCCTGATTATGGGTGAGGACGTTGGCAAACTCGGCGGCGTCTTCCGGATCACCGACGGACTCCAGCAGGACTTCGGGCCGCAGCGAGTGGTGGATACCCCGCTCGCCGAGTCGGGAATCATGGGTACCGCCGTCGGCCTGGCCTTCCGCGGCTACCGGCCCGTGGTGGAGATCCAGTTCGACGGGTTCATCTACCCGGCCTTCGACCAGATTGTGTCCCAGGTGGCGAAGATGCATTACCGCACCCGTGGAGCCGTGAAGCTGCCACTGACCATCCGTGTTCCGTTCGGCGGCGGCATCGGCTCACCGGAACACCACTCGGAATCACCCGAAGCCTATTTCACCCACACCTCCGGGCTGCGCGTGATCAGTGTGTCCAATCCCCAGGACGCGTACACGATGATCCAGCAGGCCATCGCCTCCGATGACCCGGTGCTCTACTTCGAACCGAAGCGCCGCTACCACGTGAAAGGCGAGGTGGATGAAGCCGCAGTTCCGCAGCTGCCCATGGGCGCCGCCCGCGTGGTGAGCGAAGGCAGCGACGTCACGCTGGTGGCCTACGGGCCGCTTGTTCCCACCGCCCGCGATGCCGCGGTGGCTGCCTCGGATGAGGGAGTCTCCATTGAAGTGATTGACCTGCGGTCGCTGGCGCCCATCGATTTCGCCACCGTGGAGGCATCCGTCCGGAAAACCGGCCGGCTGGTGGTCACGCATGAGGCTGCCCAGTCCGGCGGACTCGGTGCCGAGATTGCGGCCAGCATCACCGAGCGCTGCTTCGAGTACCTGGAGCACGCCCCGGTACGGGTGACGGGTTTCGATATCCCGTATCCGCCGGCCCGGCTCGAATCCCATCATCTTCCGGACCTCGACCGGATCCTCGACGGAGTGGACTGTGTCCTGGACCGGCCCAGCTCCCTGTCCGGTGCGGTCTCCGGATCGGCGGCGGGCTGATGCTGCGCGAATTCCGCCTTCCGGACCTGGGGGAGGGGCTCACCGAATCCGAGATCCTGAACTGGCACGTCAATGTGGGGGACAACGTCGAGCTGAACCAGGTGATTGCCGACGTGGAGACCGCCAAGGCCATAGTCGAGCTTCCGTCACCGTACGCCGGAATAGTGGCCCGCCTGCACGAACAGGCCGGAACCGTGGTCGAGGTCGGGTCGCCGATCGTGTCCTTCGAGGTGACCACGGGTGCGGATGCGGCCGACGCCGGTGGGGAACCCGTGCCGGCTAAGCGGGAGCCGAACCTGGTGGGCTACGGGGCCGTGCCGGATGCCACCGGCCGGCCGGCACGACGGCGGCGGCCGGCTTCCGGCCCCGCACCCGCAGCACCGCCTGCTCCCGCAGCACCACCTGAACCTGTTCCGTCACCTGTACCCGCACCCGACCCGACGGCCGCACCTTCCCGGGAGCGGCCGCGGTCCACGCCGCCGGTCCGCAAACTGGCCCGGGACATGGGGGTGGACCTTACCGAGGTGCAGGGATCGGGACCCGGCGGGCTCGTGGTGCGTGCCGACGTCGTCCGCGCTGCGTCACCGGCAGTTCCACTCGACGCCGCCTTGCCGATCGCCGCCTTGCCGATCGCCGGGCCAACGGCGCCGGCAGCAGCGCCGGAACGGGAGGAGCGGACACCGGTCTCGGGGATGCGGAAGCACACTGCGGCCGCCATGGTCGCGAGTGCCTTTACGGCGCCGCACGCCACTGTCTTCCTCACCGTGGATGTCACTCCCACCATGGACCTGCTGGCGCGGCTCCGGCAGCAGCCGGCCTTCAACGGGGTGAAGCTGTCCCCGCTGACGCTGGCAGCCAAGGCGGTCTGTCTCGGGGTGCGGCGCTTCCCTGCCCTGAACTCGCGGTGGGATGAGCAGGCGCGGGAAATCATCACATACAACTACGTGAACCTCGGCATTGCCGCGGCTACGCCGCGCGGGCTGATGGTTCCGAATATCAAGGATGCCCAGACGCTGAGCCTGCACGGACTTGCCGCTGCGGTGACGTCGCTGGCGCAGACAGCACGGGACGGGAAAACCCAGCCGGCGGACCTGGCCGGCGGAACCATCTCCATCTCCAACGTGGGGGTGTTCGGCGTCGACGCCGGAACGCCCATCCTGAATCCCGGTGAAGCAGGCATCCTGGCACTGGGAGCGGTCCGGCGGCAGCCGTGGGAGTACGAAGGGGCTGTTGCCCTGCGCTCGGTGATGACGCTGAGCCTCTCCTTCGACCACCGGCTAGTGGACGGCGAGCAGGGGGCAGGGTTCCTGGCCGACGTTGGGGCAGTGCTGGCCGAGCCCGCACTGGCGCTGGCCATGGCTTAGCCCTGCGTTTAAACGCAGGCAGGGCCCGGACCGGATCAGCTCCGGTACGGGCCCTGCTCGTTTGGAACCAGGGTGGGGAGCCTAGTTCAGCTCGAGTTCGAGTTCCTTCACGACGGCGCCGCGGGCATTGGCGAAGCCCTGCGTTTCACCGATGACGGTGAAGCCGTATTTCTCCAGGATGCGGATGGAGCTGGCATTGTCCGCAACGGCGCGTGCGCGGATGGGACGTTCGGTGAACTCTTCGAGGAAGAGCCCCACTGCGGCGGTGGTCAGGCCCTGGCCCCAGTGCTCCTTGTCGATCCAGTAGCTGATCTCGGGGATGTCCCCATCCCGGTAGGCGAGGATGCTGCCTACCACCTCGCCGTCCGCCACGATGGTGCGCACGGTGATGGCCGGGTCATTGAGGATGCTCTGCCAGTGATGGTCAAAAACGCCGCGGTCCGCCGGGTTCTTGGCACTGAACGCAGCCATATGGTTGGCACTCGGGTCCAGCTGGTGGGAGAAGAACTCCTCCAGGTCGGCGGGAACTACGGCACGAAGCTCAATCACGGCAGGTCTTTCTGCTCGGGGGTGGAGTTCAACCTGCCGGGAAGGGCCGGCAGGACTTGCAGCTACTGGGCGTTCAACGCCGCCCACGCCATTCTATCGAGCAGCGAACGCAGCTTTGCCGTCTCACGGGCGCTTGTGCTCCCGTGGACGGAATGGGACGTGGAATTGATCAGGCCGAAGACGCCCTGGGCCCGGCGGCGCAGCAGCGGAAGGTCGGTGCCCGGATGCAGGGCGGACAAGGCATCCACCCAAACCTCTACATACTGGCGCTGCAGCGAGCGGACCCGCCGCTCATCGTTTTCAGGCAGGCTGCCGAGATCCCGGTCCTGGACCCGGATCACGTCCGCCTGGCGGAGGGCGAAGTCAACCTGGAATTCCACCAGGCCGCGCAGGGCGATTTCCGGCGTCGCTGATTCGGCAGCTACCGCCTTCCCGCCCTCGAGCAGGTCCTGGCTGACTCCGATCAGCAGGGCGGAGAGCACCGCGGGCTTGCCGCTGAAATGCCGGTACACCGCCGGGCCGCTGACACCTGCGGCGGCGCCGAGCTCCTCAATGGAGACCCCGTTGTAGCCGCGCTCGGCAAACAGAGCCGCGGCGGCGTCGAGCATCGCTGCCCGCCGTGAGGCTTTCGCCTGGCTGCGGCCCGTTATCCGGACCGCGTCATTAGCTGCTTGGTCACTTGCTACGTCCATTCCCACCCTCCTGATTGGATCGCGCATTTATCCCCATTGTGGTGGACACCTCAGTTATTAACCAATAACCTGACTTGGGTTAGGGGTTATTAACCCAGCTTAGTGCACGGTTATCCCTCGCCACTGTTGCAGAAAGATGTCAATGGAGACACTGAAATCCGGGCTGGACACAGCTGCGGCGTCCTTTATGGAAAACACCGCGGCGCAGCAGGCCCTGGCACAAGAGCTGCGCGGGCGGCTGGCCGCGGCCGCCGTCGGCGGACCGGAGCTGTCCCGCGAGCGGCACACGGCACGGGGAAAGCTGCTGCCCCGGGAGCGCGTTGCCCGGCTGCTGGACGAGGGCAGCCCCTTCCTGGAGGTCGCGCCGCTGGCCGCCACGGACATGTACGACGGCGAGTGCCCCGGAGCGGGCCTGATCGCCGGCATCGGACTGGTGCAGGGCCGCCAGGTGATGGTCCTGTCCAATGACGCCACGGTCAAGGGCGGCACCTACTATCCAATGACCGTCAAAAAGCACCTGCGGGCCCAGGAAATTGCCTTGGAGAACCGGCTGCCGTGCATTTATCTCGTTGACTCCGGTGGAGCTTTCCTGCCCCGCCAGGATGAGGTGTTTCCCGACCGGGAGCATTTCGGCCGGATTTTCTTCAACCAGGCACAAATGTCCGCCGCGAAAATTCCGCAGGTCGCCGCCGTCCTCGGTTCCTGCACCGCGGGCGGTGCCTACGTTCCCGCGATGAGCGATGAAACCGTGATTGTGCGCAACCAGGGCACCATCTTCCTGGGCGGTCCGCCGCTGGTCAAAGCTGCCATCGGCGAGATCGTGACCGCGGAGGAGCTGGGCGGCGGAGACATCCACTCACGCATCAGCGGGGTCACCGACCACCTGGCCGAGAATGACACCCACGCCCTGGAAATCGTCCGCAGCATCGTGGAGACGTTTCCCCGGCAGGACCCCGTGATGGACCTGGCCGAGGTCCGGCCGCCGGCCTATGACCCGGAGGAAATCTACGGCGTCGTGCCCACCGATCTGCAGACCCCCTACGACGTGCGCGAACTGATTGCCCGCCTGGTGGACGCCAGCGAGTTCCACGAGTTCAAGAAGGAGTACGGCACCACCCTGGTGACCGGATTCGCCCGGCTGCACGGCCACCGGATCGGCATCGTGGCAAACAACGGGGTGCTGTTCAGCGAATCCGCACTCAAGGGCGCCCACTTCATTGAGCTGTGCGACCAGCGCGGCATCCCCCTGGTCTTCCTCCAGAACATCTCCGGCTTCATGGTGGGCCGGGACTATGAAGCCGGCGGCATCGCCAAGAACGGCGCCAAGATGGTCACCGCCGTCGCCACCTGCAGGGTTCCCAAGCTGACGGTGGTGGTGGGCGGATCCTTCGGGGCCGGCAACTACTCCATGTGCGGACGCGCCTACTCGCCGCGTTTCCTGTGGATGTGGCCGGCGGCCCGGATCTCCGTGATGGGCGGCGCCCAGGCCTCCTCGGTCCTGGCCACCGTCAAGCGGGACCAGATTGAGGGCCGCGGCGGGGAATGGTCCGCCGAGGAAGAGGAAGCGTTCCGGGCTCCCATCCGCGAAACCTATGAAACCCAGGGCCGCCCGTATTACTCGACGGCCCGGCTCTGGGACGACGGCATCATCGACCCCCTCGATACCCGCACCGTCCTGGGCCTGGCCCTGGATGTCTGCGCCAATGCGCCCCTGCCGGAGACTTCCTTCGGCCTGTTCCGGATGTGAGCGACTATGACCCCGCAGCCCTATAACGCCGCACCGCTCTTCGACACTGTCCTCGTCGCGAACCGCGGTGAAATCGCCTGCCGCGTGATCCGCACCCTGCGGGCGCTGGGGATCCGTTCGGTGGCCGTCTACAGCGACGACGACGCCGGTGCCCGCCATGTGCGTGAGGCCGACGTCGCGGTCCGGCTCGGCCCGGCGCCGGCGCGGCAGAGCTACCTGTCCGTGGACGCCGTCCTGGCCGCCTGCCGCAGCACCGGAGCGCAGGCAGTGCACCCCGGATACGGCTTCCTGAGCGAAAACGCGGATTTCGCCTCCGCCCTGGCGGACGCCGGGATCACCTTCATCGGCCCGCCCGTAGGCTCGCTCGAGCTGATGGGGGACAAGATCTCCGCCAAGAACCATGTGAAGGCCCACGGGGTGCCGGTGGTCCCGGGCATTGCGGAACCGGGCCTGGACGATGCCCGGCTGCGGGAGGCAGCGGCCGGCGTCGGCTATCCCCTCCTGATCAAACCGTCGGCCGGCGGCGGCGGAAAAGGCATGCAGGCAGTGCTGGCGCCCGAGGACCTGCCGGCGGCACTGCAGACCGCCCGGCGGGTCGCGGCCTCGGCCTTCGGCGACGACACGCTGTTCCTGGAGCGGCTGATTGCCTCACCCCGGCATATCGAGGTGCAGATCCTCGCGGACACGCACGGGAACGTGATCCATCTGGGGGAGCGGGAGTGCTCCCTGCAGCGCAGGCACCAGAAGGTCATCGAGGAAGCACCCTCGGTGCTGCTGGACGCCGCCACCCGGGAACGCATCGGCGAGGCCGCCTGCAACGCCGCCCGGTCCGTGGACTACACCGGCGCCGGCACCGTGGAGTTCCTGGTCTCCGACGCCGCTCCCGACGAGTTCTTCTTTATGGAGATGAACACCCGCCTCCAGGTGGAACACCCGGTCACCGAAATGGTCACGGGAGTGGACCTGGTCGCCGAGCAGGTCCGGATTGCCGCCGGGCATCCGCTGTCCCTCAAGCAGGAGGACGTGGTCCTCACTGGGCATGCGGTGGAAGCCCGGATCTACGCCGAGGACCCGCAGCGGGACTTCCTGCCGACATCGGGGTCCGTGCAGTGGCTGCGGGAACCCGACGGCGAGGGCATCCGCGTGGACTCCTCGCTGCTGCCCGGGCTGGCCGTCTCCTCGAGCTATGACCCGATGCTGGCCAAGGTGATTGCCTGGGGCCCGGACCGCGCCGCCGCGCTGGCCCGCCTGGACACCGCGCTCGCGGATACAGCCGTGCTGGGCATCGGAACCAACGTGGAATACCTACGACTGCTGCTGGCCGATCCCGATGTGAGGGCCGGACGGCTGGACACCACCCTGATCGAACGGCGGCTGCCCGGGCTCAAGTTCCGGTCCCCGCAGCTGCCCGAGTTCGCCGCCGCCGCGCTGCTGTATCTGCAGGGCTTGACCCCGGCAGGCGCGGGTGCGGGCACGGGGTCGCCCTGGCGGCGGGCGGACGGCTGGCGGATCGGCGGCAGCGGCGCCGGCGGTCCGGACGGGCAGGGAAATGCCGGCGGGGCGCCCCTGCACCTGGTGTTCGCCGCCCCAGTACCGGACGGCGACGACGTCAGCGTGAGCGTGACCGGCACTGCCGCACAGGCGACGGTACGGATCGGCGGGACCGTGCACAGGGCGGCCCTGCTGGGCGGAACCGGGACCGCGTCAGAGGCACGCGTACGCCTCACCCTGGACGGCGTCCTGCATTCCTTCACGGCTGCCACCGAACCGGACACCGGTGCCTTCTGGCTGGCAGGTGCGGGCGCCGGGGAACTGTCCACCGTGCGCCTGCGGCTGCGCAGCCGCCGGGAACAGCTGGACCGCTCCACCGCGGCGGCCGGCCGGGAAGCGGGCGAAGCCGACCCGGTGGTGCGCTCGCCGATGCCAGGAACCGTGGTGGCCGTAGCCGTGGCGGACGGTACCCGGGTGCTGGCCGGAGCGCCGCTGCTCAGTGTGGAGGCCATGAAGATGGAACACCAGCTGCGGGCTCCGATGGACGGCATTGTCCATCTCAGCCTGAAACCCGGAGACCTGGTGAAAGCCGACCAGGTCCTGGCAACACTCACACCGGAGCCCGCATCCGGCACCACAGTCCCCGCCGACCCGCACACCGACCCGCACACCGAGCAAGGAGCAGACCATGCCCGACTTTGAACTCAGCGAGGAATACCAGGATCTCTCCGACACGGTGCGCGACTTCGCCGACGAGGTCATTGCCCCCGTGTCCGCCCAGCACGACGCGGAACACAGCTTCCCGTACAAGGTGATCTCCCAGATGGGGGAGATGGGACTGTTCGGGCTGCCCTTCCCGGAGGAGTACGGCGGAATGGGCGGGGACTACTTCGCCCTCGCGCTCGCACTCGAGCAGATTGCCCGTGTGGACCAGTCCGTGGCCATCACCCTGGAAGCCGGGGTGTCCTTGGGCGCCATGCCCATCTACCGGTTCGGCAACGAAGAGCAGAAGCAGCAGTGGCTGCCCCTGCTGGCCAGCGGTGAAGCGCTCGCCGGGTTCGGCCTCACCGAACGCGAGGCAGGTTCCGACGCCGGCGGCACCAAGACCACCGCCCGGCTCGAGGACGGGCAGTGGGTGATCAACGGCAGCAAGGAGTTCATCACCAACTCCGGCACGGACATCACCCGCCTGGTGACGGTCACCGCCGTCACGGATACCGTCACGGAACCGGACGGTTCGGTGCGGAAGCTGATCTCGACCATCCTGGTGCCTACCGAAACCCCGGGCTTCACGGCCGAAAAACCGTACAACAAGGTGGGGTGGAATGCCTCCGACACCCATCCGCTGACGCTCACCGACGTCCGGGTGCCCGAAGCCAACCTGCTGGGTGCCCGCGGCCGGGGCTTCGCGAACTTCCTCCAGATCCTGGACGAGGGCCGCATCGCCATCGCGGCCCTGGCCACCGGTGCCGCGCAGGGGTGCGTGGATGAGTCCCTGCGCTACGCCAAGGAACGCGAGGCCTTCGGAGCGGCCATCGGCACCTACCAGTCCATCTCCTTCAAAATCGCGCGCATGCAGGCCCGGGCGCACACCGCCCGGCTGGCTTATTACGACGCCGCCGCCCGCATGCTGGCCGGCCGCCCGTTCAAGACGCAGGCCGCCATCGCCAAGATGGTGGCCGGGGAGGCAGCCATGGACAACGCCCGCGACGCCACGCAGATCTTCGGCGGCTATGGCTTCATCAACGAGTTCCCCGTGGCCCGCCACTACCGCGATTCCAAGATCCTCGAAATCGGCGAGGGCACTACTGAGGTGCAGCTGATGCTGATTGCCCGCAGTATGGGCCTGTGACAGGAGACAGCCATGGACCTCACTGAGCAGGAACGGACAATGCCATGATCAACAAGGTGTACCCCGATGCAGCCGCCGCCGTCGCCGACATCCCGGACGGCGCGTCCCTGGCTGTGGGCGGCTTCGGACTCTGCGGCATCCCGGTGGTGCTGATCGACGCGCTGCATAACGCCGGCACCACCGGTCTGGAGACCGTGAGCAACAACTGCGGCGTGGATGACTGGGGCCTGGGCCGGCTGCTCGCCGACCACCGGATCCGGCGCACCACCAGCTCCTACGTGGGCGAGAACAAGGAATTCGCCCGCCAGTTCCTGGCCGGGGAGCTGGAAGTGGTCCTTACCCCCCAGGGCACCCTCGCCGAGAAGCTGCGCGCCGGCGGCGCCGGCATCCCCGCGTTCTACACCCCTGCCGGAGTGGGCACCCAGGTGTCCGACGGCGGCCTGCCGCAGAAATACGACGCCGAGGGTGGCGTGGCACTGGCCTCCGCACCGAAGGAGGTCCGCAGCTTCGGCGGCGCGGACTACGTGCTGGAGGAATCCCTGACGCCGGACTTCGCCCTGGTCCATGCCGCCAAGGGGGACCGGCACGGCAACCTGGTGTTCCACGCCGCCGCCATGAACTTCAACCCGCTCTGCGCCATGGCTGGCCGGATCACCGTTGCCGAGGTCGAGGAGCTGGTGGAACCCGGGGAGCTGGACCCCGAGCACATCCACGTTCCGGGAATCTTCGTGCAGCGGGTGGTCCTGGCCGCCGCCGGCGAGAAGCGCATTGAAAAGCGGACGGTCACGGCCGCCGCAGACAACACCAATGGAAGTAAGGAGGGCTGACATGGCACTGTCCCGCCAGGAACTGGCCGCCCGGGTCGCCCGGGAACTGCATGACGGCCAATACGTGAACCTGGGCATCGGCATGCCCACCCTGATTCCCAACTACATCCCCGAGGGGGTGGAAGTGGTGCTGCACTCCGAAAACGGCATCCTCGGCGTCGGGCCGTATCCCACCGAAGAGCAGCTGGATCCGGACCTGATCAATGCCGGTAAGGAAACCGTCACCGTGAACAGCGGTGCCTCCTTCTTCGACTCCGGCGCCTCCTTCGGCATGGTGCGCGGCGGGCATGTGGATGTTGCCGTTCTGGGCGCCATGGAAGTGGCGGCGAACGGCGACCTGGCCAACTGGATGGTGCCCGGGAAGATGGTCAAGGGCATGGGTGGAGCCATGGACCTGGTGTTCGGTGCCAAACGCGTAATCGTGATGATGGAACACCTCGACCGGACGGGCCAGCCCAAGATCGTGCGCGAATGTTCCCTGCCGCTGACCGGAAAGGGATGCGTGGACCTGATCGTCACCGACCTGGCCGTGATCGAGGTGGGGCCGGAGGGGCTGGTGCTTCGCGAGACCGCCCCCGGCGTCAGCGTCGAGGAAGTGGTTGCGGGCACCGGTGCGCCGCTGGAGGTTTCCCTTGACGTATGAGGAGCCCGACGCCGGCACGGAGGAAGTGGCGATGGCGCCCCGGGTCGTTGAGCAGCGCGGCCTCTGGTACGAGGAGTTCGAACCGGGGACCATTTACCGGCACCGGCCCGGCCGTACCGTCACCGAGGCGGACAACGTCCTGTTTACCACCCTGACCATGAACACCCAGGGACTGCACTTGGATGCCGCCTACAGTGCTGCCCAGCCCTTTGGCCGGCGGCTGGTGAACTCCATGTTTACGCTGGCCACCATGGTGGGCCAGTCGGTGGGGCAGCTGACGCAGGGCACCCTGGTGGCGCAGCTGGGGCTGGGGGAGATCAGCTTCCCGCATCCGCTCTTCCACGGGGACACCCTGTATACCGAAACCGAAGTGGTGGATAAGCGGCTCTCGTCCTCCCGGCCAGGCCAGGGGATTGTGACGCTTGCCCACACGGGCCGGAACCAAAGTGGTGAGATCGTGGGGCGGTGCACCCGGACGGCCCTGATGTGGACGGCCGGGGGATACGAAGCGCAGGAGGCAGGTGCAGGCACGCGGTAGGTTGGATATTCGTCAGCGCAACCGGAAATACCGAGGAGTCTCACCATGACCACCTTCCCCATGGGACCAGCACTGCTTTTCTGCCCGGGGGACCGGCCGGAACGCTTCGGCAAGGCTGCCGAGCGGGCAGACGCGGTCATCCTGGACCTCGAAGATGCCGTGGCTCCGCGGGACAAGGAAGCTGCCCGGAAGAACCTCATCGCCGCGGACCTGGACCCGGAACGCACCATCGTCCGGGTCAACCCCCTCGGGACCGAAGACTTCGAGCGGGACCTCGCCGCCCTGTACCAGACCCCGTACCGCACCGTGATGCTGGCCAAGACGGAGGACGGACCCGCCGTCGCCCGGGCGCTCGCAGGTTTCACCGTCGTCGCACTGCTCGAGACGGCACTGGGTGTTGTGCGGGCGGTGGACATTGCTGCCACCGAAAATGTTGCAGCACTCATGTGGGGCGCCGAGGACCTGCTGGCGTCGCTGGGCGGGGAATCCAGCCGCCACCAGGACGGCAGCTACCGCAGCGTTGCCATGCACGCCCGGTCCACGGTGCTGCTGGCCGCCGGTGCCTTCGGCAAGGGCGCCATCGACTCGATCTACGGCAACATCCCCGATATCGAGGGATTGGAGGAGGAAGCGCGCGACGCCGTCGCCTCCGGTTTCGCAGCGAAGGCCTGCATCCATCCGGGCCAGGTCGCTGCCGTCCGTGGCGCCTACGCGCCGGACCCCGCCGACGTGACGTATGCCGAACAGGTGCTGGCCGAGGCGCGAAACCACGGGGGAGTGTTTAACTTCCGCGGACAGATGATCGACGGTCCGCTGCTGAAGCAGGCCGAGCAGACGCTGCGCCGGGCGCAGGGCTGAAACTGCCGGTGACGGCCGCTACGCTGTCATCATGCGCATAGTCATAGCGGGAGCCCACGGAAGAATCGCACGCGAACTGGGCCGCCTGCTGGCGGCCGACGGCAACGATGTTGCCGGCCTGATCCGCAATCCCGACCACGCGGCGGACCTGGAAGCGGACGGCGTCGCACCCGTGGTGCTGGACCTTGAAAACAGCACCCTCGAGGACGTGATCCAGGTCCTCACCGGTGCCGCCGCCGCCGTGTTCGCCGCCGGGGCCGGGCCGGGCAGCGGGGCGGCCCGCAAGGACACCGTGGACCGGGCCGCTGCCGTACTGCTGGCCGACGCCGCCGAGCAGGCCGGCGCCGGGCGCTTCCTGCAGGTCTCCTCGGGTGGCCTGGACGCCGTGCGCGGAGGGTCCCGCCCCGACGGAATGGACGAGGTGATGTACGCCTACCTCGTCGCCAAACTGGCCGCCGAAGAGGACCTGATGGCCCGCAGCCAGCTGGACTGGACCATCCTCCGCCCGGGCATCCTGACCAACGACGCCCCCTCGGGACTGGTGGAGCTGGCTCCGGCAGTGGACCGCGGGCCCATCCCACGCGCCGACGTCGCCGCCGTCCTGGCCGAGCTGCTCCGGACCGGCAGCGGGGTGCATCAGGCGCTGGGCGTGATCTCCGGGGACACTCCCGTTGCCGAGGCCGTCCAGGCCCTGCAGACCGCGGGCTAGGCTGCCGTTCCCTGCCGCACGGTTTCCCCGGCAATGCCGAAGCGAGCCCGGCTGCGGGATACTGGAGGCATGCAGCCTCCAGTATCGATCTCCTCCGACCACGACTACGTCCGTTCCCGCCGACCGGGCTCGGACCACCTGCCCCGCCGCGTGGTCCTGCTCGGTTCCACCGGGTCGATCGGAACGCAGGCCATCGACGTGGCCGACGGCGCCCCGGAACGGTTCCGCATCGTGGCACTGGCCGCCGGCGGATCCAACCTGGAGCTCCTGGCCCAGCAGGCCGTCCACACGCGGGCCGAAGCGGTCGGCTGCGCCGCCGTCGACCTGCCCACCCTGCACCGGCACATCTCTGACGCTGCAGCCGCAGCGGGGATCACCGGATATGCCCCGGAGCTGTTTGTTGGAAAGTCGGCAGCGACCGCTATTGCGGGGTGGACCGAAGCCGACGTGGTCCTCAACGGCATCACCGGGTCGATCGGACTCGAACCCACGCTGGCTGCCTTGGCTGCCGGACACCTGCTGGCCCTGGCGAACAAGGAATCCCTGATCGTCGGCGGGGAGCTGGTGAAGCGTGCCGCTGCCCCCGGGCAGCTGGTTCCCGTGGATTCGGAGCATTCCGCGCTGGCACAGGCGCTGCGCTCCGGAACCCACGCCGAAGTGGACCGCTTGGTGGTCACGGCTTCCGGCGGCCCGTTCCGTGGACGGAAGCGCTCCGAACTGGCCGATGTCACGCCCAAGCAGGCGCTGGCCCACCCGACCTGGAACATGGGCCGGGTGATCACCACCAACTCGGCCAGCATGGTCAACAAGGCGCTCGAAGTCATCGAGGCGCATCTGCTCTTCGACATCCCGCTGGACCGGATCGACGTCGTCGTCCATCCGCAGTCCATGGTGCATTCCATGGTGCAGTTCGTTGACGGCTCCACGATTGCCCAGGTCTCCCCGCCGGACATGCGCCTGCCCATCGCCCTGGGGATGGGCTGGCCGCACCGTGTGCCGGGCGCTGCGCAGGCCTGCGACTGGACACAGCCCACCGAGTGGACTTTTGAACCGCTGGACGGGGAAGCCTTCCCCGCTGTGGCCCTCGCCAAGCGGGCGGCTGCCGCCGGAGGCACGAATATGGCGGTCTACAACGCGGCCAACGAGGAAGCCGTGGACGCCTTCCACGACGGGTTGATCGGATTCACAGACATCGTTGATACGATCGCGGCCGTACTTGAGGAAGCCCCGGACTCGGGGCCGCTCACGCTGGAATCGCTGCTGGCCGCGGAGGCCTGGGCACGTGCCGCTGCGCGGAAGCGTTGTGGAAGATGACAAACCCCGCAGCCGCAGTTGAACTGAAGGAAACCCGTTGACCATTCTGCTATTCATCCTTGGCGTGCTGTTCGTGGCGGTGGGCATTGCTGCCTCCATCGCCCTGCACGAAGTGGGCCACCTGCTGCCGGCCAAGGCCTTCAAGGTCCGGGTCACCCAGTACATGATCGGTTTCGGCCCCACCGTCTTCTCCCGGACCCGGGGCGAGACCGAATACGGGTTCAAGGCGCTGCCCCTGGGCGGGTACGTCTCCATGGTCGGGATGTTCCCGCCCAACAAGCAGCACGACGGCGAGGTGCGGCGCTCCAGCACCGGAATGTTCCAGCAGCTCGCCACCGAAGCCCGGCAGGCCGAGACGGACCGCCTGGTCGAGGGCGACGAGAACCGGGTCTTCTACAAGCTTCCCGTCTACAAGCGCATCATCATCATGCTTGGCGGGCCGTTTATGAACCTGCTGATCGGCGTCGTGCTCTTCGCCGTCCTGCTGATGGGCTTCGGCACCGCGCAGACCAGCACCACGCTGTCCGAGGTCAACAAGTGCGTGATCACCGCCGAGCAGCAGGCGGCCACCGGCCAGACCGACTGCACGGAGGCCGATCCCGCTGCTCCCGCGTACGAAGCCGGCCTGCTTCCCGGGGACACCATCACGAAGTTCGACGGCCGGGACGTCACGTCCTGGGAAGAGCTGACGGCCTGGATCCGTGAGGCGGCCGGGCAGAGCGTTCCGCTTACGTACGAACGGGACGGCGTCGAGACCCAGACCACCATCACGCCGCTGCTCACCGAACGTCCGGTGCTGGACGACGACGGTGCCGCCAAGACCGACGACGACGGCAACTACCTCACGCAGGAAGTGGGGTTCATCGGCGTCGGCGCGGAGCAGGAACTGGTGCGCCAGCCGGCCGGCGCCGTCCTGCCCACAGTGGGGGAGAACCTGGCCAACATTGCCGGAGTGGTGATCAACCTTCCCCAGCGCGTGGTGGACGTGGCGCAGGCAGCGTTCTCCTCCGAACCCCGCGACCCGAACGGTCCCATGAGCGTGGTGGGTGTGGGCCGCATTGCCGGGGAAATTTCGTCCCAGGAAGTCATCCCGGTTGAGTCCCGGGTGGCGACGCTTATCGGCCTGGTGGCCAGCGTGAACCTGGCGCTGTTTGTCTTCAACCTGATTCCCCTGCTGCCCCTGGACGGCGGCCACGTGGCCGGTGCCCTGTGGGAGGGGCTGCGCCGCGGCGTGGCAAAGCTGTTCCACCGTCCGGACCCGGGGCCCTTCGACATGGCGAAACTGCTCCCGCTGACGTATGCCGTGGCGGTGCTGCTGATGGGGATGGGTGCGCTGCTGATCTACGCGGACATCGTGAAGCCGGTCAGCCTATTCAACTAGGTTTACCTGTGCTCCGGCCCGCCGGGGGCCCCGCTCCGGCGCCCGGAACGGCGGCAACGAAATCCCTTGCTCGCAGAGCTCGCCGGGATATTAAAGTCGCCTAACCCGGGCGCCTGCACGGTTCCAGGGGCTCCGGCGCCCGGAATGGGGCCGAACTGGGAAGAATCGACCGGTTTGGGAAATCCCTGCACTGCGCAGCGGAGGCTTTTTCCCAAACCGTACGGTTTGTCCCGAACCGGAGGGATTCGGGATGCGGGCGCCCGGCTTTTCCCTCCGTTTTGTCCGGACCCCTGCGGTTTGGGTAGATCCCTGCGATGCGCGGCGGAGGGATTGCCACAAACTGCAGGGATTACCTCAAACCGGAGGGGTGCGGGGCTCGGAGGGGGAGTCGCATCCTTCAAAAGCCGGCATGGCAGACTGGCAGGCATGATTCCCGGGGGAGAGGCAGAAACAACCACCTTTCGTACCGTCATGCCGGTGCGGTACCGGCTGATCGTGGGGCTGTTGGGCTTCGTAGCCACTGGCGGGACCGTCCTTGCCACTATCGGAGCTGGACCGGCACCGTTCGTAGTTGGCCTGCTGATGGCCTTGGCGTTCAGCGCCGTCGTCTTGATGACCGCTCGTGTCAGGGTGGGACCTAAAAACGTGCAGATCCGAGTGGCGGCAGTGTTTGCCACGGAGATTCCCTACCGGGAGATCAGGGGGGTCTCAGTAGGACCGGTGACGGGGCTGCGCGAGGGTATGGGGCTCCGGATCCTTCCCGGGGCCACCGGCTACCTGGTGGGCGGACCATCGATTCGGATCGAATGCGGTCCGATCGCCGTGCTGGTGTCCTGCCGCGAACCGGAACGACTCCTGTCCAGCCTGGCCCGACAGGGCGTGCCCACGGCATAGGGCTCGGGTGTTCAGCCGGACCCAAGATCCCCCAAATCCCGGTCCCGCCGGCGTCCCGTCCCAGCTCGATCTCATGCTGGCCCGCGTCCGCTGAACAGCAGAGGGTCCCACGGATTGGGGCTGGAGGGTACTGGGGGGACCACATTGGTCTCACCAGCACCACCGGCTGGGACGCTGTGCACCACTCTGGCTGGGATGCTGTCTGACTGGGACACACCGGCCGCATCAGCCACACCAGCTCCACCAGCCTGGCCCGCTTGCGGCCCAAGCCCCGGGTACGCGACCTCCACCAGCCCTGCCCGCTTGCGGCCCAAGCCCCGGGTACGTCAGCTTCACCAGCCTGGCCCGACAGGGCGTGCCCACGGCATAGGCATCCCAGGCCCCAGCCACACCGGCCCTCGCCGCTTGCTGCCCAAGCCCCGGGTCCCCGGTTGCAAATAGAATTGAACCCATAAAAAGTTGCAACTCAGTTTGCATACGTTTACGGTTGCAACATGTTCGTCCTCACCATAGACCAGCGCAACAGCCAGGGCAGCGGAGACCAGGTTCCGCAGCTGCTGGACGCCCTCGCAGGCCTCCCCATGCTCCTGGCCTTCGAACGGTCGGTGGGAGATGAAATCCAGGGTGTCTGTACCTCCGCGGAAACCGTTACCGACGCCGTGCTCCAAGTCCTTCGGGACGGGAACTGGTACGTGGGCGTCGGCGTCGGCGCAGTCCATGAACCCCTCCCGGGTAGTCCCCGCGAAGCAGGAGGCCCCGCATTCGTTGCGGCCCGGCAGGCGGTGGAGCGGGCCAAGAAAAGCGGCGACCGGCCACCTGTAGCCGTGGAGGGATCACCAGGCGCCCCCGAAGCCGAAGCGGTGCTGATCCTGCTCGGACGCCTGATCGCGGAACGGACAGCAGCCGAATGGCGGATCCTGCAACACGTCGAACCCGGCAAATGGGGTGCCCAGACGGCCGCCGCCCGTAAGCTCGGCATCAGTTCCCAAGCCGTGAGCAAAGCGGCCCGGCGGGCCGGCTGGCAGGAGGAATGGGCTGCCCGGCCGGCGGCGGCGGTGTTGCTGGAGCGCGCGGATGCCCTGGCACGCAGCCCCGCAGACAGCACGGCCAACTCCTCAACGAAGGACGGATAAATGACGATTGTCTGGGTCGTGACCGGGCTGCTGGCCGCAGGGTTCCTCGGCTGGCCCGTGACCTACGGCGTCCTCCGCCTGGCCCGCGCCGTCGAGCAACCGCGCCCGGCGCCCGAACCCAACGCCATCCTGCGCGGCGGCCTGGCCATCGGGGTGCTGGAACGCCTGGCGGTGGCGGCCGCCGTCCTCGCCGATGAACCGGTGGCCATCGCCTACGTCGTGGCGGTGAAAGGCCTGGGCCGCTATGCCGAGCTCAAAGAAACACCGGCAGCCGCCGAACGGTTCATTATCGGCACCCTGGCGTCCATGCTCTGGGCTGTAGCGGTCGCCGTTCCCATCCGTCTGTACCTGCTCTAAACCGCCGTCCGACCGGCCATAGTCCGGGCATCCCGTAGGCTTGGGGACATGAGTATTTTCGCAGTTGAGTATGTCTACGACGCCGATTCGGCCGATCTCCGCGACCAGCACCGCCCTGCACACCGCCAGTGGCTGCAGCAGCTCGTGGACGAGGGGCACGTCCTTTCGGCAGGCGCATTCGTAGACGGCGCGGGGGCTCTGCTCCTGTTCGTCGCAGAGGATGAAACCGGTCTGCTGGCTCTGCTGAAGCAGGACCCGTTCGCCGTCGTCGGCGCCATCTCCGGCATGAAGACCACAGCCTGGAAGCCGGCCCTCGGAGCGTTCTCCGACCTGGCGTAACCATACGTTCTAAGCCCAGAGTGATATTGGCCCGCCCCCGGCAGTCTCTGCCCGGGCCGGGGTGATAATAGGAAGGGCGCGTTTCATGCGCGCGTTTCACAGCCTAATACCTGCCGTTTCGGCACATGGAGGACGTTTTGACCTCGGTCAACCTTGGAATGCCAGCAGCACCGCCACCCACCCTCGCGCCGCGGCGCAAGACCCGCCAGATCAAGGTGGGCTCGGTCGGTGTCGGATCCGATTCCCCGATCAGCGTCCAGTCCATGACGACGACGCCCACCACTGACATCAATGCGACCCTGCAGCAGATCGCCGAGCTGACGGCGTCGGGCTGCGACATTGTCCGTGTGGCCTGCCCCAGTGCCGACGACGCCGCCGCGCTGCCGATCATTGCCAAGAAGTCGCAGATCCCCGTGATCGCCGACATCCACTTCCAGCCGAAGTATGTCTTCGCCGCCATCGAAGCCGGCTGCGCCGCGGTCCGGGTGAACCCGGGCAACATCCGCAAGTTCGACGACCAGGTCAAGGAAATCGCACAGGTCGCCAAGGACCACGGCACCTCCATCCGCATCGGCGTTAATGCCGGTTCCCTGGACCCGCGCCTGCTGGCCAAGTACGGCAAGGCAACCCCTGAAGCACTGGTCGAATCCGCCGTCTGGGAAGCGTCCCTCTTCGAGGAACACGACTTCCACGACTTCAAGATCTCGGTCAAGCACAACGACCCCGTGGTGATGGTGCGCGCCTACGAACTGCTGGCCGAACGCGGCGACTGGCCGCTGCACCTGGGCGTGACCGAAGCCGGCCCCGCGTTCCAGGGCACCATCAAGTCCGCCACCGCCTTCGGCGCCCTGCTGTCCAAGGGCATCGGCGACACCATCCGGGTTTCCCTCTCCGCTCCTCCCGTGGAGGAGATCAAGGTGGGCAACCAGATCCTGCAGTCGCTGAACCTGCGCCCGCGCAAGCTCGAGATTGTCTCCTGCCCGTCCTGCGGCCGTGCCCAGGTGGACGTCTACACCCTGGCCGAGCAGGTCACCGCAGGCCTCGAAGGCATGACCATCCCGCTGCGCGTTGCCGTCATGGGCTGCGTAGTAAACGGACCCGGTGAAGCACGCGAGGCGGACCTGGGTGTAGCCTCCGGTAACGGCAAGGGCCAGATCTTTGTCAAGGGCGAAGTCATCAAGACCGTCCCTGAGGACCAGATCGTTGAAACACTCATCGAAGAAGCGATGAGGATCGCAGAAGATATGGGAGAACCCGATGGCGAGGATGCTGGGACGGGTGGCCCCATGGTTACCGTCAGCTAAGCCTGATATCCGCAGCGCCGCCTCCGGTGCGGCGCTGCGGATCCTACGCGACGAGGACACCGTTGCGCTCTGGGACCTGGCCGCGGCCGACCCGGTGGCGAACATCTTTATGCTCTCCCATCTGGAATCGGCGCGCACGGCCGCGCCCACCTCCTCGGGCGGACGCGTGGTGGGAGTGTTCGACGGCGGCACGCTGGTTGGCGCCTGCTGGGCCGGAGTGAATGTGGTGCCCATCGGTCTTGACGCAGACACCGGCCCGGAGGTCGGGCAGTATCTGGCCCGGTCACGGAACCGGTTCTCCTCGATTTTCGGCCCCGCCGACGCTGTGCTCTCCCTTTGGTCCGAGCTCCGGTCCGTCTCCCCGCAGCCCTTCGACGTCCGGCCCGAGCAGCCCCTGCTGCAGATGGCGGCCCCGTCGCTGGTGGCCCCCGCACCCGGACTGCGTCCCGCACACCCAAACGAGCTCGACGTACTGCTGCCCGCCTGCACTGCCATGTTCGAGGAAGAAGTGGGCTACTCACCGGTGGCCAACGGGGACCGGCACTACCGGCAGCGGGTGAAGGGACTGATCGAACGCCGCCAGTCACTGGTGGACTTCGACGCCGCCGGGCGGGTGGTCTTCAAGGCCGAACTCGGCACGGTCTCCAGCCAGGCCGCCCAGGTCCAGGGTGTCTGGATGAACCCCGAATACCGCGGACAGGGGCTGAGCGCCGCCTACATGTCCGCCGTCGTCGGCGCTGCACTGGACGTCGCCCCGGTAGTGAGCCTGTACGTGAACGCCTACAACTCGGCAGCCCGCGCCACTTACGACGCCGTCGGCTTCGAGCAGGTGGGCACCTTCGCCACCATCCTGTTCTAGCCCGGCAGCTGTCCACCCGGCCCGGAGCAGTGCCTGGACCGGCCGTGCAGTGACCGGGCCGGTCCCGCCGTCGTCCTACGCCTGTCCGGCATCGGCGGGCGCACGCGCTAGATTAGTAGGGCATACATTCTTGACGGATGCAGCCGCGTGGCTGCAGAAACGGATTCCCAGCGTGGTCCTTCGACTTTCCACCCTTTTCCTGCGCACCCTGCGCGAAGACCCGGCCGACGCCGACGTCGCCAGCCACCGGCTCCTGGTCCGCGCCGGCTATATCCGCCGCGCCGCACCGGGCATCTACTCCTGGCTCCCGCTGGGCCTGCGGGTGCTGGGGAAGGTGGAGACCATCATCCGCGAGGAGATGGAAGCCATCGGCGCGCAGGAAGTGCATTTCCCCGCACTGCTGCCGCGCGAGCCCTACGAGACCTCCAACCGCTGGACGGAATACGGCGAGAACCTGTTCCGCCTGCAGGACCGCAAGGGTGCGGACTACCTGCTGGCACCGACCCACGAGGAAATGTTCACCCTCCTGGTCAAGGACCTCTACAACTCCTACAAGGACCTTCCGGTGTCCCTGTTCCAGATCCAGACCAAGTACCGCGACGAGGCACGGCCGCGCGCCGGGCTGCTCCGCGGCCGCGAATTCATCATGAAGGATTCCTACTCCTTCGACATGGATGACGAAGGCCTGGACGCCAGCTACCAGGCGCACCGTGAAGCCTACCTGCGGATCTTCGAGCGCCTGGGCCTGGAGATCGTCGTCGTCTCGGCCGTCTCCGGAGCCATGGGTGGCTCCAAGAGCGAAGAGTTCCTGCACCCGATGGCGGTTGGCGAGGACACCTACGTGCGCTCCGCCGGCGGCTACGCGGCCAACGTCGAAGCCGTCACCACCGTGGTTCCGGCCGACGTCGATTACTCCGGTGCCCCGGCCGCCCGTGTGGTGGACACCCCGGATACCCCCACCATCGACACACTGGTGAATGACGTCAACGCCCGCTTCCCGCGGGAGTCCGGCGAGTGGTCAGCTGCGGACACCCTGAAGAACGTGGTCCTGGCCGTCACCCTGCCCACCGGCGAACGCCGCATCGTCGTGGTCGGCGTGCCGGGGGACCGCGCCGTGGACCTCAAGCGCATCGAAGCCAACATCAGCTCCCACGTGGGTATGGGCGGCGAGCTGGCCGTCGACGCCGCCACGGACGAGGACCTCAAGAAGCACCCGGGCCTGGTCAAGGGCTACATCGGCCCGGGCATGGACCCGGCCGAGCCCGTGCTGGGCACCGAGTCCGCCACGGGCCTGCTGTACCTCGTGGACCCCCGCGTCGTCAGCGGCACCAGCTGGATCACCGGCGCCAACGAGCCCGGCAAACACGTCATCGGACTCGTTGCCGGCCGTGATTTCACCTGGGACGGCACCATCGAGGCCGTAGAGGTGCGTGAGGGCGACGAAGCACCGGACGGCTCCGGTCCGCTCGAAGCTGCCCGCGGCATCGAAATGGGCCACATCTTCCAGCTCGGCCGCAAGTACGCCGACGCCCTGGGCCTGAAGGTCCTGGACCGCAACGGCAAGCTGGCCACCGTGACCATGGGGTCCTACGGCGTCGGGGTGACCCGTGCGGTGGCAGCCCTGGCCGAGTCCCACCATGACGACAAGGGCCTGACCTGGCCCCGCGCGGTCGCCCCGGCCGACGTGCACGTGGTCGCAACGGGCCGCGGCGAGGAAATCTTCGAGGCGGCTGCGAAGCTCGCCGAAGAGCTCGAGGCTGCGGGACTGGAAGTCATCTATGACGACCGGCCCAAGGTGTCCCCGGGCGTGAAGTTCGGCGACGCCGAGCTCATCGGCGTTCCGACCATCCTGGTGGTCGGGCGCGGCCTGGCCGACGGCGTCGTGGAAATCAAGGACCGCGCCACCGGGAACGCCGAGAACGTTCCCGTCGCCGAAGCGGTGGAGTACGTGCGCCGCGCCGCCGCGCAGTAACCTCCGGTGGTCTCGGGTCTCGAGGACGTCACGTTTGCCACCATCGCCCTTGTGGTGGTGGCAGGCCTGGCGGCCGGCTGGGTGGATGCGGTGGTTGGCGGCGGCGGGCTGATCCAGCTCCCCGCCCTCCTGCTGGTGCCCGGCATCAGCCCGGTGCAGGCGCTGGCGACCAACAAAATGGGTTCCATCTTCGGGACCACCACCAGTGCCGTGACCTACTACCGGCGGGCCCATCCGGACCTGAAAACGGCGCTCCCCATGGCCGGCGTTGCCCTGGCGGGAAGCTTCGGCGGCGCCGTCCTGGCGGCGTCGCTGCCGTCGTCGGTCTTTAAACCCATCATCGTGGCGGCCCTCGTGGCCGTAGCCGTCTTCACCGCCACCAAACCAACGGTGGGTGAGCTGACGAAGCTGCGCCATACCGGTGGCCGCCACTACGGCACCGCTGCAGGCATCGGCCTGCTGATCGGTTTCTACGACGGCCTGATCGGCCCGGGCACGGGCTCCTTCCTGATCATCGCGATGGTCACCCTGCTCGGATATAACTTCCTCGCGGCCAGTGCCAAGGCCAAGATCGTGAACATGGCAACCAACCTCGGTGCCCTGGCCTTTTTCCTTCCCCACGGCTCGCTGCTCTGGGGCCTGGGCCTGGTGCTCGGCTTCGCCAACATGATCGGCGGCTATCTCGGTGCGCGGATGGCGGTTCGGCAGGGCAGCAAATTCATCCGGGCGGTTTTCCTGGTGGTCGTTGGCGCCCTGATCATCAAGCTCGGCCACGACGTGTGGGTGGAGAACATCCGGGGCTAGGCCGCCGGCAGCTCCTGGACCGGGGGAATCCCCGGGTGCCTGCGGCCGGCCAACGCTGACGCCACCCACACGGAGCGCTGCGCATCTCCGTGCCGCCCCTCGCGCACGTAATCCAGGGCGTTCGCCACCTCCCGCAGGATGCTCCAGTCCAGGGCGGCTTGCCGGTCCAGTCCCGCAGCGGAGCAGAGTGCGTCCAGCCGGGCGAGGAGTGCCTCTTCCGGCGCCTGGATGCCAAGATCCTGCAGCCGGTTCCACAGCATCGGAGCCACGGCGTACTCGGCCTCGCCAAAGACCGCCTGCGGATCGATGGCCACGTACCCGCCGGGCTCTCCCGGACGGGCCAGGACATTTGCGTAGTGCAGGTCCGCGTGCACCAGGACATCCCGGACGGACCGCCGGCCCACCGCGCCGCGCGTCTGGCAAACCTGCAGCGCCGCCTCCAGCAGCCAGCGTTCAAACGGCTGCCCCAACTCCTCCCACACCGCCGGCAGTTCATCCGAGAGCTGTTCGGCCTGCTCGGCGAGGGAGGGGACGGCAGCCCAGTGGGGTGAGTCGGATTCGGGCACACTCAGCCGGCGCACCAGGGACCCCCAGATCCGCACGGCATCCGCCATCTCCACGTCCAGCAGTGTCCGGTCCGGATCCAGCCGCTCCAGGACCAGGCAGGTTCCGGCGGCATCGCGGTCGAGGAGCCGCACGGCCGCGTTCCCGTTCCACAGGGCCAGGGCCGCCGCCTCGGTGACCGCCTCCGGATGCGGAAAAGGGAACTTCAACACGGCCGGCGTACCGTCCGCTGCCCGGACGGGCAGGACCAGTGCCCCGTGCCCGTGCCAAGGCGCCGCGCCGGGCGGATCCGGAACCAGCTGGAAATCCGCCAGGGAGCTTTCGACCAGGCCGGGCAGTTCCGCCAGCCATGTCCGGCCGTCCCTGCTGACGAGGTAGCGCCGGCGCAGGGCGTCAGGGACGACGACGGCGGGTGCCATGCGCTTCCTCCTTAGCGGTCGGGATGTGCGGACTACAGCGGGTGGAGCCGGGGACGGCTGGGCCGGGGGACCGGCAGGCGAATGGTCAGTTCCACGGCAGGTTCTCCGGAACGGCATCCAGCCCCGGTGTTGCGGGGACAGTGTCCGCCTGCAGGTACAGGTCCTCCGAGACGTCGGCGAGCCGGGCAATCGCCCAGCCGCGGAGGTTGCCGTCGGACAACGCCACGAGGTCAGCGTAGACCGCCGGAAACTGCTGTTCCAGTGCGGGCAGGGCATCGGCCGGATTCCGAAGGAAACCTGCATCAAGCCGGTAGGCAGCCACCGGGGCGATGGCGGGCAGGCACAGCTCGGCCAGGTAAGCGACGGCATCCGTTCCGGAGGATTCGTGCGCAGCGGCACGTTCACGCCACTGTTCACCGCGTTCCGCCGCGGAAGGAGCCTGCGCGAAGGCGACCTCGTACGCGTAAGCGGCCCCGAACTCCGCGTCGATGGCGGCCGTGAGGGCGTCGGCCGCGCCGGGTGCCGCAGTGCCTGAGCCACTGCTTCCGTCTCCGTCCGGCGCCGGCTGCGTGCTGCCGGACCCGGGCTCCGGACGTTGCGCGTCCGGGCACGCGGACGCGTCCGGGCCGGCGCCGGTCCCGGACGGTTCCGTGTCCGCAGCCGGGGATCCGCCGTCAGTGCCGGGGAACTCCTCATCCGGCAGCGCCAGGCCATAACGGTTGGCGTTCCGGGTGGCCCACACCTGCTGTGCGGCGCCGGTTGCGGCAAGCAGCCGTGCCGTGCCGGCGTCGGCCCGCCAGGCGGCCTGCAGGTTGGCCTGCGCCGAAGCGGCCAGGGCCTGCACGTAATGGTCCAGGTTCCGTCGGTCCGGCCCTGTTCCAGCTGCGGCAGTTCCGGAACCGGTGCCGTCCGTGCCGGCGCCGCCGGGGACGCGCAGCGGCTCCTCGGAGCTCCTGCGGGTCGGCACGGCGGCAGGATGGCGTCCTAGGCCGGTCAGGAGGGCTGCCTGGCTGCGCAGGCCCTCGGCCTGGGCCGTGAACTCCGCGGCCCCGCCGTTTCCTCCCTGGACGGCCAGCACGCGCGCCTCTGCCGCCAGCTTCCCGGCGTCGGCCTGCGCCTGGGTCAGGGCCAGGTCGGAGAAGGTCCGGGTGGAGTCCGCGGCATCACCGGTTCCGGCTACCAGGCCGAAACTGAGGACCACTGCTCCCAGTGCGAGAAACAACACAAGACGCCGGACGCGGGCACCCCAGCGGCCCCGGCCGCGGGCGCGGCCGGGCTCGGCTCCGGGGTTCTCCAAAGGCGCATCCACAACTGTCGATAATGCCACGAACGCGCTCCCATCTGCATCGATGCCTCAAGGGCCGCGGAATGTCGGTAGTCTAGGACTACAACAACATCTAGTGGGAGGCAGCTATGGCGGTTCGGCCCAACCCCAAAAAAGACACGTCGTCGGATTACCGCAGGAATGCGATGCGTGCAGAAGTGGCCGCGGAAACACAGCGGCTGAAGAGTTACCTGGCCCCCACGGTAGAGATGCAGGATTTGTTCCTCGAGGACATCGAGATCAAGATGGCCGGCGCCCACCGCACCGTCCACGTCATTGTGGACCTTCCCGAGGGCGAGTCCGGAGGCGTGAGCCTGGACCGGATTTCAGCCGCGGCGCAGGTCATTTCCGAGGCGATGGATAACGATCCCGGCGACGACGGACGCCCGTACAACCTCGAAGTCTCGTCCCCCGGCGTGTCCCGTCCCCTCACCGAGCCGCGCCACTGGCGCCGCAATACCGGCCGGATGGTCTCGGTTTCCGTGGAGCGCGGAGACGACGTCATGGGACGGCTCGTTTCCGTCGAGGACGACGGCATTACGTTGATACCGGAAATCCCGGTCAAGAAGGGGATGAAGGCGAAGCAGGGGGACCAGGTCCACCTGCCGTTCGCGGACATCCGCAAGGGGCGCGTGGAAGTTGAATTCGCCCACCTTGAAGACGACCCGGCAGGCGATGACGCCCCGGATGATGAAACCACAGCTGAGGAGGCCTAGATGGAAATAGATATGAGTGCGCTGAGGCTGCTGGAACGCGAACGGGAGATCCCGCTGGATCTGCTCGTCCCGACCATTGAGCAGGCCCTGCTGGTTGCGTACCACAAGACCAACGGCGCCCAGGACCAGGCACGGGCGGAACTGGACCGGAAGACCGGCCACGTGACCATCTGGGCTGCCGAGCTCGACGACGACGGCGCCACCGTGGGGGAGTTCGACGACACCCCCGCAGGTTTCGGCCGGATCGCCGCCAGCACGGCACGGCAGATCATCTTGCAGCGCCTGCGCGACGTTGAGGATGACAACATCCTCGGCGAATTCAAGGGCCGTGAAGGCGAACTGGTCTCGGGCCAGATCCAGCAGGGGAACAACCCCCACATGATCCAGGTGAACCTCGGTTCGGTGGAGGCACTGCTGCCCCCGCCCGAGCAGGTCCCGGGAGAGAAGTACACCCACGGATCCCGCCTCCGGGCCTTCGTCGTCGACGTACGGCGCGGCTTCAAGGGCCCGTCCATCACCCTCTCACGGTCCCACCCGGGTCTGGTCCGTAAGCTCTTCGAACTGGAAGTTCCGGAAATCGCCGACGGCAGCGTGGAGATCGTGGCGCTGGCACGCGAAGCCGGACACCGGTCCAAGATTGCCGTCAAGGCCAACATTCCGGGCATCAACGCCAAGGGAGCCTGCATCGGTGAAATGGGTTCGCGTGTCCGTGCCGTCATGAACGAGCTGCACGACGAGAAGATCGACATTGTCGACTTCAGCGAGGATCCGGCGACCTTCATCGCCAACTCCCTCTCGCCGTCGCGCGTGAACTCCGTGACCATCACCGACGAGGACCTGCGTTCCGCCCGGGTCGTTGTTCCCGACTACCAGCTTTCCCTGGCGATCGGCAAGGAAGGCCAGAACGCCCGGCTCGCCGCAAAGCTCACCGGCTGGCGGATCGACATCGTTTCCGACGCGAAGGCCTCCTAGGCTCCGGTGCCGGAAGCGGATGCGGCGCCGAACGAGAAAGGCGCTAGAATGTATAAGGCCGGGTCACCCTCCGCCTCCCATACAACGGCAGCCGCTTCCGGCGCCGCTCCGGGAAATCGGGTATCCAGGCACGTTCCGCAACGAACGTGCATAGGGTGCAGGAAAAAGGATGACCAAGCTGTTCTGCTGCGGCTGGTCCGTGTCAGCATGGAAGGCGGCAACGCCGTCCATGTGGACGAGGACCGCCGAATGCCGGGAAGAGGTGCTTGGTTGCACCCCGACACGGCATGCCTGAGATTGGCAGTGAAACGTTCGGGTTTTCCGCGGGCCTTCAGGGGTGCCGCGGAAATAACGGACGTTGAACGTTGGTTCAAGGCCCTTGAGGACGTTCCGACCGGGAACGGACTCAAAACCGTCCAACCTGAAAGCGGGTCAGAAATCTGATGGAAACCCGATGAGTACCCAGCGATGAGTACTTTGTTGTGCTCTGTGATGGGCCCCGCTGCAACTGCAGTGGAAGCCCGCAGTAAATAGACGGTTCGTACCTGGCTCGGTGCGGACCGAGACAGGAGAAATGTGGCCAAGGTCCGCGTACACGAGCTTGCTAAAGAGCTCGGCATTACCTCGAAGGATGCAGTTGCAAAACTGCAGGAACTGGGCGAATTCGTCCGTTCCGCCTCATCAACTATTGAGGCCCCGGTAGTCAAGAAACTTCGGGGCGCCTTCCCGGCGTCCGAGAACAAGGCCGCCCCGGCGGCCCCCGCGAAGGCCGACGCTCCGGCGTCGCAGCCCGCACCATCATCCCCCAAGCCCGGCTCGAAGAAGCCTGCTCCGGCAGCACCCGAGGCTGAGCAGCCGGCACCGGCAGCGTCCGCTCCCGCAGAGGCCGCTCCGGCGGCACCTGCCCAGGAAGCACCGGCAGCTCCCGCCGCTCCGGCAGCTCCGGCTCCCGCAGCAGCCGAGACAGGTACGGAAGACGCCGCCAAGGCATCTTCGGCACCCCGTCCCGGTGCTCCGCGGCCCGCTGCAGGCGGCCCCCGCCCGGGCAACAACCCGTTTGCACCTTCCCAGGGCATGCCGCGTCCGCGTGGCCGCGGCGACGGCGAGCGGGGAGCCGGGGCACCCCGTCCCGGCAACAACCCGTTTGCACCCTCGCAGGGCATGCCGCGTCCGGGTGGACGCCGCGATGAGGCCGAGCGTCCCGCAGCAGGCGCGGGCGGCCCCCGCCCCGCAGCCGGTGCAGGTGGACCCCGTCCCGGCGCACCGCGTCCGGGCGCTCCCCGCCCCGGTGCAGCACGTCCCGGCGCAGCAGCACGTCCGGGCGCACCGCGTCCGGCAGGAGCCGGTGCCGGCGGCACCCGCCCCACACCGGGCATGATGCCCAACCGCACCGAACGTCCGGCAGCCCCGGGCCGTCCGGGTGCCGGTGGCGGACCCCGCCGTGGACCGGGCGGAGCCCCGGGTACCGGCGGCGGCGGCGCACCTGTAGGCGGCGGCTTCGGCAAGGGCGGCCGCGGACGCGGCGGCACTGCCGGTGCTTTCGGCAAGGGCGGCGCAGGCCGCGGCAAGCAGCGCAAGTCGAAGCGGGCAAAGCGGCAGGAACTGGAGCAGATGTCGGCTCCGTCGCTGGGTGGCGTTTCGGTACCCCGCGGCGACGGCAACACTGTTGTCCGTCTGCGCCGCGGCGCGTCCATCACGGACTTTGCCGACAAGATCGAGGCAAACCCGGCCGCACTGGTCACCGTGCTGTTCCACCTTGGTGAAATGGCAACGGCCACGCAGTCCCTGGACGAGGAGACCTTCGGTGTCCTCGGCACGGAGCTGGGTTACAAGATCCAGGTTGTCTCGCCGGAAGACGAAGAGCGCGAACTGCTGAGCACGTTCGACATCGACTTCGAGGCGGAACTGGAAGCCGAAGGCGACGACGACCTCGAGGCACGTCCTCCGGTAGTCACCGTTATGGGCCACGTCGACCACGGTAAGACCCGCCTGCTGGACGCCATCCGCAACTCGAACGTTGTCGAAGGCGAACACGGCGGTATTACCCAGCACATCGGTGCCTACCAGATCGATTTCGATCACGAGGGCATCGAGCGCGCCGTCACCTTCATCGATACTCCGGGCCACGAGGCGTTCACCGCCATGCGTGCCCGTGGTGCGAAGGTCACCGACATTGCGGTCCTGGTTGTCGCAGCCGACGACGGCGTTATGCCGCAGACGGTGGAAGCGCTCAACCACGCACAGGCAGCCAATGTGCCGATCGTTGTGGCAGTGAACAAGATCGATAAGGAAGGCGCCAACCCGGAGAAGGTCCGCGGCCAGCTGACCGAGTACGGTCTGGTTCCCGAAGAATACGGTGGCGACACCATGTTCGTTGAGGTTTCGGCACGCCAGAACCTCAACATCGACGCACTGCTCGAGGCCGTACTGCTTACCGCAGACGCTGCCCTGGACATGCGCGCCAACCCGAACAAGGACGCCCGCGGTATCGCTATCGAAGCCAACCTGGATAAGGGCCGCGGTGCAGTTGCCACTGTGCTGGTCCAGTCCGGAACGCTGAAGGTCGGCGACACGATCGTGGCGGGAACGGCCCACGGCCGCGTCCGTGCCATGTTCGACGAGAACGGCGACACCGTCACCGAAGCCGGACCGTCGCGTCCGGTCCAGGTGCTCGGCCTGTCCAACGTTCCCCGTGCCGGCGATACGTTCTTCGTGACCGATGACGAGCGCACCGCCCGCCAGATCGCTGAAAAGCGTGAGGCTGCGGACCGCAACGCCGCCTTGGCCAAGCGCCGCAAGCGCATCAGCCTTGAGGACTTCGACCAGGCTGTTGCTGACGGCAAGGTCGACACCCTTAACCTCATCCTCAAGGGTGACGTTTCCGGTGCCGTCGAAGCCCTGGAAGACTCGCTGCTCAAGATCGACGTCGGCGAAGGCGTGCAGCTGCGCGTCATCCACCGCGGCGTCGGTGCCATCACGCAGAACGACGTCAACCTGGCGACGGTGGACAACGCCGTCATCATCGGCTTCAACGTCAAGCCGGCCGAGCGCGTTGCCGACCTGGCAGAGCGTGAAGGCGTGGACATGCGCTTCTACTCCGTCATCTACGCAGCAATTGATGACATTGAGCTTGCACTCAAGGGCATGCTCAAGCCCGAGTACGAAGAGGTCCAGCTCGGCACCGCCGAGGTCCGCGAAGTCTTCCGCTCCTCCAAGTTCGGAAACATCGCCGGCTCGATCGTCCGCTCCGGTGTCATCCGACGCAACGCCAAGGCACGGGTCACCCGTGACGGCAAGGTCATCGGCGACAACCTCACCGTTGAGTCGCTCAAGCGGTTCAAGGACGACGCCACCGAGGTCCGTACGGACTTCGAGTGCGGTATCGGCCTGGGCTCGTTCAACGACGTCAACCAGGGCGACATCATCGAGACCTTCGAAATGCGCGAGAAGCCGCGCGTCTAATCCGTGGCCCGGGCCGCCGGTTCCCCCGGCGGCCCCGGGCGACGATTTCCAGTCTTTAGTAAGGAGAGGTTATGGCAGATCCAGCACGCGCTGCGAAGCTCGCTGACCGCATCAAGGTAGTAGTGGCCCAGGCGCTCGAGCGCCGGGTGAAGGATCCGCGGCTCGGTTTTGTGACCATTACCGACGCACGGGTCACCAACGATCTGCAGCACGCCACTTTGTACTACACCGTCTTCGGTGACGAGGAACAGCAGGCAGACACCAAGGCTGCACTGGAATCCGCACGCGGAATCCTGCGCGCCGAGGTAGGCAAGAACATCACCGTCCGCCTGACGCCCACGCTGGAATTCGTTGCCGACGAAATTCCGGTGAACGCCAGCCACCTGGAGGAACTGATCCGGGCGGCCAAGCAGCGCGACGCCGAACTGGCAGCGCTGAAGGAAGGCGCCACCTACGCCGGCGACGCCGATCCGTACCGCAAGGACGATGAGGACTTCGACGAAGACCTCGAATCCGACGCACCGGTGGACGCCGACGCAAAGTAGGTTCGATACACACAGAAGGGAGCGGTTCCGTAAAGGAACCGCTCCCTTTGTGCGTTGGTACGGCTGGTGTTGCTGCCGGTTCAGCCCCGCGGCTGGATCTCCGTCACCAGCGGGGTGTCCTCGACGGAGGAACCGACGTACACGGGCACAGTGCCTGCGGGAGTGACCCACTGATCAGCGGCGGTGTCCCAGTAGGAGAAGGACTGGATGTCCAAGGGGAGCCTGACGCGTTGGCTTTCTCCCGGGTCCAGGTTTACTTTCTCCCAGCCCGCCAGGGAACGCTCGGCGGTTGCCACCGGGGCAGGAAGCCGCCCGGCGTAGGCCTGCACCACTTCACTGCCGGCCCGGTCGCCCGTGTTGGTCAGCTGTACGGAGACTTCCAGCTGTCCGTCCCTGCAGCCGTCCCTGCCGTGCCCGTGCCCGGAGCCGTTGGCGTTGCCGGCACTGCAGGTGACCCTGAGGTCGGAGTACTCGAAGTCCGTGTAGCTCAACCCATAGCCGAAGGGGTACGCGGTGGGGAGACCGAACTCCCGGTAGCCGCGGTAGCCCTCGAAGATTCCCTCGCTGAACTGCGCCGTCACGCCGTCGATGCCGGGGAACTGCTCGGGTGCGGCGGTGGGAGTCAGCTCATCGCTCACGGGTATCGTGATGGGCAGCCGGCCGGATGGGTTCGTGTCGCCGAACAGCAGGCCGGCGATGGCGGTGCCCTGGTTCTGGCCCGGGTACCAGGCCTGGACAACGCCTCCCACCGCATCCTGCCAGTCGACCACCTCCACCGCAGCGCCGGTTGTCATCACTACCACGGTGTTGGGGTTCGCCGCCCCCACCGCCCGGATCAGGTCCGCCTGCTGGTTGGGCAGCGCCAGGTCCGGCAGGTCCGCGCCCTCGCTGGAGAAGTCCCGGACCATAACGACGGCGGCATCCGCCCCGGCAGCCGCGGCCGCCGCGTTTTCGGCCTGCGGCAGGGGTGTGCCTTCCGGAGGCACCCAGCCGAGCTTGATCTGGGCTGCGGCCTGGTTCCATTCGGAGCCGGTGTCATACACGTACGAAAGTTCCACCGAGTGACTGGAGCCTGCGGCGAAGTCCAGTGGCACTGAAACCGTCTGGTTCGAAGCTTCAGTGGACGGGGTGAAGAACCCGGGTTCGTTCACCACCTGGTTGCCGTCGACGGTGAGCGTGGTCCGCCCGTTGGTGACCACCTGCAGCTCGTAGGTGCCGGTGACCGGGGCAGTGAGGGTGCCCGTCCAGCGGGCCGACATGTCGGCATTCAACGTGTCCGGCTGGGCGGGGAAATTCGGTGACGAGGCACCCAGCCCGCTGAAGGTCAGGAAGCCCGCGTTCAGCCCGGCATAAGGGTCCACCCGGTCAAGGTAGGGGGTGCCGGAGAAGTCCTGGTTCAGGAAGTACTGGGCGCTGAGTCCGGTACCCGGTGTTCCGCCTACAGGGGTCAGGAACGACGACGGAATCGGCTGGGCCCCGGGCAATGCGGCTACGGAGGTCACAGGATCGGTGCCGGGCACGAAGGCCACCTCCGTCCCGGTACCGGCCACCCGGTTCCGGATGCCTTCCAGTGCGGAGGTCTCCACCGCGGGATCGGCGACGTATGCACTCCCGCCGCCTTGGACAACAACGTCCGCATCGGTGCCGATGACCGCGATCGAATCCAGCTCCCCGGCGTTGAACGGCAGCAAGTCGTCCTCGTTCTTCAGCAGGACCATGCCTTCTTCGGCGAGGTCGGCTGACTCCGCGTTATGGTCCTCGAACGCGACCGGCAGGCCCGCATAGCTGCGGTCGAAGAGCCCCAGGGCGAACATGGGACGCAGGATGCGCCGGACGGCGTCGTCGATCCGCTCGATCGGGACGTCCCCGGCATTGACGGCATCGATCAGGGGCTGGCAGAACAGGCAGGTGCCGGCCTCGCCCGCGACCGGGCTGAAGTTCCCCGGCTGCAGCTGGTCCAGCCCGTTGTTGATGCCCAGCGTGGTGGTCCGGGCACCGTAATCGGTCAGTACCCAGCCTTCAAACTCCAGCTGGGTTTTGAGGATCTCGTTCAGCAGGTACCCGCTGTCGCAGGATTGTTCCCCGTTGACCTGGTTGAACCCGCACATCACGGAGCCCGGATGGGACCCCTGAAGGGCGATGGCGAAGGGACGGGTGTAGATTTCCTGCAGCGTCCGTTCATCCATGACGTTGTTCAGGCCCTCGAGGCGGTTGGTTTCCTGGGTGTACGCGGCTATGTTCTGCTGGTTCGAAATCACCCCGCCGTAATCCTGGGTGGTTTCGGAATAGGCGGCGCCCATGACTCCCTGCAGCAGCGGATCCTCGCCGAAGGACTCAAAGTTCCGTCCGTTCTGCGGCACCCGGGCAATGTTCAGCGAGGGCGCCAGCAGCAGGTTCAGACCGTTCCGGAAGGCTTCGTCCGTGGCCACCTGGGAATGGCGCTCGGAAACGGTCCGGTCCCAGGAGGCGGCCACGCTGATGGCGGAGGGCAGCAGCGTGGACTCCCCGTTGTTGTTGATGTCGTTGGCTTGGCGGATGCCGTTGCGGCCGTCCGTCATGGTGAGGGCAGGAATGCCCAGGCGCTCGATCGGCGCGTTGTAAAAGCCGTAGTTGCTGTTCAGCTCGCCGTGGAGCATGTCCACTTTTTCTTCCAGCGACATCTGGACCAGCAGGTCGTTGGCCCGTTCGGTGGCGGACCGGTCCTCGTCCCACCAGGAGCGGCCGTTTGAGCGGTCCGGCTGTCCGCCGTGGGCTCCGGCCATCCCGGAGGGAATGACCAGTGCGGCCGCACAGACCGTGGCGGCAAGGACTCTCCGGGCGGAGCCGGGGGGCCGAAGGCGGGGGCCGGGGCGGCCGCTGCCGCCGGGGGAGGTCCGCCGCATGCGGGCGGCCAGGGCATGGACAACTACAGCAGGTGACTTTTTCACGGGCGTTCTCCTCGCAGGATGCGTTGCAGTGCGAGACTGCTCCAGCACGCACCCGCCCGCGGTTCCCCGGCTGGAGGGCTCAGAGCCTAAGCTTCGGGCCTGCCGCCGTAAACCGAGACGGCCGGTATTGGCTGCGGCGCCCGTCCCGAGTCTGCGCAAAAGGCCGCTTAGGCCGCGTCCGCCGGTGCAGGCAGCCGGCCGACGCCTTCCACCAGCTCGTCACGGTCCCCGCACAGCGCAATCCGGATCCAGCCTTCGCCGATGGATCCGAAGGCGGTGCCGGGAGCTACGGCCACCGACTGCTCTTCGAGGAAGCGCAGGGTCCAGTCCCGGACGTTCCCTCCGGTGGAGGCGGACAGATCGGCCCAGAGGTAGAAGGCGCCCCGGGCCTCGAGATAGGGGATTCCCTTCCCGGCGAGGACGGCGCAGGCGGCGTCGCGGTTGGCCCGGTAATGCGCGGAGGCCATTGACACATAGTCCTGCGGTCCGGTCAGCGCAGCCAGCGCCGCGTACTGCGAGGGGGAGGCCACGCAGGAAACGATGGATTCCATGACGGTGCTCAGCGCCGGTTCCAGTCCCTCGGGCAGGACCAGCGCACCGATGCGCAGTCCGGTGAGGCCGTAGGTCTTGGACAGCGTGAGGGAGGTGATCACGCGCTCCCCGGAGCCGCCGTCGAACGCCAGCGGACTGACGTGGGGCACGTCGAAGGTGAAGGCCTCGTAGCACTCATCCGAAATTATCCAGAGATCGTGCCGCCGTGCCAGCTCCACCAGCTGGCGGGTGAGTTCTTCGCTGAAGACAGCCCCCAGCGGGTTGGACGGTGAATTCAACAGCAGGACCCGGGTGCGTGGCGTCAGCAGTGCCTCGATGTCCTCGATCCTCGGCTGGAACCCGTGCCCGGGATACAGCGGGTACTCCACCGGCACCGCGTGCAGCAGCTGTGCCGTCATGGCGAACGTCGGGTAGCCCGGATTCGGCACCAGGACCTCGTCGCCGGCATCCAGCAGCAGGCTCATGGCCAGGTGCAGGCCCTGCTGCGCCCCGGCGGTGACAAAGACCCGGTCGGGGGAGATGTCCCGCCCGCAGGAAGCGCCGGCATGACGGGCGAAGGCGGCGCGCAGGGGAGCGATGCCCGCATTGGGGGTGTAGCCGGTTTCATCCCGGTCCAGCGTGGCCCGCGCAGCGTCCAGGATATGCGCGGGGGTGGGGAAGCCGGGCTCGCCGATACTCAGGACTATGGCGTCCGGTTTCGCCCAGGCGGCCTGCGTGATTTCACGGATCTGGTTCGCCGGGACCTTCCGGACGTGTGGTGAGAGCTGTGCCATATCCGAATGCTATCGCCGCTGCCGGCCGTGGCGGTGCGGCAGTTGCGCCGCGCGGCGCAACATATACTGAAAGGCGTGAATTCAGGGCAGGTCCAATCGGGACTGATTATTGTGGACAAGCCGCAGGGATGGACGAGCCACGATGTGGTCGGACGCCTGCGGAGACTGGCAGGCACCCGGAAAGTCGGGCACGCAGGCACCCTGGATCCGATGGCGACCGGTGTGCTGGTGGTCGGCATCAACAAGGCCACCCGCCTGCTGACCTACATTGTCGGGACCACCAAGACCTACGAGGCGACCATCCGGCTGGGCCAGTCAACCGTGACCGACGACGCCGAGGGCGAAGTCACGGCCGAAACTATCGCCGCCGCGGTGACGGACGAGGACATCCGTGCAGCGGTGGCCAACCTCACCGGGGACATCCAGCAGGTCCCGAGCAGCGTCAGCGCCATCAAGGTCAACGGCGAACGCTCCTACGCGAAGGTCAGGGCCGGCGGAGAAGTGAACCTGCCGTCCCGCCCGGTTACCGTTTCCCGCTTCGAAATCCATGACATCCGCCGCGAAAACGGCGGCCGCCTCCGCGACGTCGATGTCACCGTTGACTGCTCCTCCGGCACCTATATCCGCGCGCTGGCCCGTGACCTCGGTGCTGCGCTCGGCGTCGGCGGGCACCTGACCGCCCTCCGCCGGACCTGCGTGGGCCCGTTCGGCATTGAGTCCGCCTCCACCCTCGACGAACTGGCGGAGGACCTGCGGGTCCTGGACCTGGACGACGCCGCCGCGGACCTTTTCCCGGTGCGTACCCTCTCCGCCGCCGAGGCCGAGGACCTCTCCCACGGCCGCCGGATCACCGCCACCGGCAACGGAGAGCCCGGACCAGTGGCTGCCATCGACCCGGACGGCCGCGTAGTGGGCCTGCTGGAGGACAAGGGCACGCAGGCGAAGGCCCTGCTGGTCTTCGCCCCCGGAAACGAGAAGGCGTAAATGGGTCTGGACCCGCTGTTCCTTGTCGGCTCCCTGGTGTGCCTGGTGTCCGTGGTGCTGTGCATCGGCGCCGCCGCACTGAAGCACGGACCGAACGACCTCACCATCCTCTCCGCCGCCGCAGTCGAACTGTTCCTGCTGGTCTACGGAGTGGCTTCCCTCATCCGCCTGGCCGGCGGCGAGGGGATTGCCGGTGAAGCCTGGGAATTCTGGGGCTACCTGCTGACCGCCCTCATCATTCCGGTCGGTGCCCTCTGGTGGTCCCTCATGGACCGGACACGGTGGAGCAACATTGTGCTCGCGGCCGTGGGAATCACCGTATTTGTCATGCTGTTCCGGATGGAACAGATCTGGGACGGAGCAACTCTTCTATGAACCGCAGTATCAACCCCGACGACGCCGGGTCCAAGGACATCCCACAGCCGGCGGCCCGTAATGCCGGTCCCGGCCGCCTGCTGGTGGCGGTCTACGCGATCTTTGCCCTCGCAGCCTCGGCCCGGGCGGCCTTCCAGATCCTCACCAAGTTCGACCACGCCCCGCTGGCCTACCTGCTGTCCGCCTTCGCCGCGGCGGTCTACGTCGTGGCGACTGTCGGCCTCGCCCGGTCCGGCGCCACGGCCTACCGGATTTCCGTGGCAGCCGTCGGCGTGGAAATGGCCGGCGTCCTGGCCGTGGGGATCTTCGGGCTGGTCGACCCCGCCGCCCTGCCCGACGATACGGTCTGGTCCGGCTTCGGCAGCGGCTACGGCTATGTACCCCTGATCCTGCCGATGGTCGGGTTGTGGTGGCTCTACCGGCACCGCGCCGACGCGCGCCGATGAAATAAGTATGCTTACCTGTTCCGCGCCGGTGCGTGAGACGATGGCAGGAACAACGAGCCGTTCTAACTCCGTCAAGGGGGAGCCATGAGCAACACAGCGCCGACACCGGGCGACAGGT
This sequence comes from Arthrobacter sp. zg-Y877, assembly GCF_030373105.1. Lineage (NCBI taxonomy): Bacteria > Bacillati > Actinomycetota > Actinomycetes > Micrococcales > Micrococcaceae > Arthrobacter > Arthrobacter sp. zg-Y877. The sequence continues at coordinate 78,695 of NZ_JAUCPU010000003.1, read as the reverse complement.
CCAATCCCGCAGGCACCGGCCTGCCCGAATCCCAGGGACGGGACGCCCAGGCACCGTCACCCCAGGCGCCGTCTTCGCAGGCACCCCGGACGCAGCCCGGCAAGCAGTCAGCCCGGAAGCAGGGACGGAACACCCGGCAGCCCAAGGCCGCCAAGCCTTTCAAGAGCAGTGACGACTGGGGTGTCTTCCGCGCCGTGGTCATCGGCGTCGGCATCCTGGTGGCCGGCTTCGGGCTTTACAACCTCATCACGGGAACGGCAGGACTGCCCGAGGGGTCCGCGGGAGAGGTCAACCCCACCCTGGAGAGCCAGTACCGGTTCTTCGCCGCCATGATGGTCGGCGTGGGCGCCGCGTTCGTGGCCATAGCCGTGAAGTTCCAGTGGGCAAACATGCTCTGGCTCGTCTGCCTGATGGTGTTTCTGGGCGGCATCGGCCGGGTGCTGTCGTGGGCGTTCTCCGGAACTCCGCACTTCACCTTCATCGTGCTGATGATTGTTGAACTCGCGTTCCCGCCCGCACTGCTCGTGTGGCACCGGTTCATCGCCAAAACATCCGACCTGCGCCGCCAGTACACCCAGCAGGACACCGGGGAGGCCGGCGGTCCCGGTATTGCGGGCGGTTCCCGGTAAGCGCCGCTGATCGGACATAATGGATAGGTCCGCGACGGTGAAGCCGCGCGGAGCCGGTCCTGCCGTTCGACCGGCACCGGAAAAATGCTGCTAAGGAGCCTGTGTGTACTACTGGAATGACCTGGCGGAAATACCTGCCGATATCGGTCCGACAGTAATCACCATTGGCAACTTCGACGGCGTGCACCTGGGCCACCAGCATGTGCTCAACCGCCTGGTGAAGGTGGCACGCGCGCAGGATGCGGCCGCCGTCGCCATCTCTTTTGATCCGCACCCCGCACAGGTCCACCGCCCCGGAAACGCACCGGAACTGATCATGGGAACCATGGACCGCGTGCAGGCGCTGGCGGATACCGGGCTGGACGGCCTGTTGATGATGCATTACACCCTGGAGCTGGCGTCCCTGACCGCCGAGGAATTCGTCCGCCGGGTACTCGTGGACGCCCTGCACGCGAAGACCGTCGTCATCGGCCACGACGTACGCTTCGGCAAGGGCAACGCCGGAGACCTGGACACCATGCGCGGTCTCGGCCGCGAACTGGGCTTCGCCGTTGAGGCAGTGGATGATTTCGGTGCCCTTCCTGACGGGCCCGACTCCGGCCGGCGCTGTTCCTCCACCTGGATCCGCGAGGCACTGCGCGAAGGCGACGTCCGGACCGCCGCGCGCCTGCTGGGCCGCAGCCACCGGATGCGCGGAGAAGTGGTGCATGGCGCTGCCCGTGGCCGCGAGCTGGGTTTCCCCACGGCCAACCTGGCTCCCGAGGCTTCGGGGCTGATCCCCGCCGACGGGATCTACGCCGGCTGGCTGGTGGATGAAGCCGGCACGCGGTGGCCTGCCGCCGTGTCGGTGGGATCCAACCCGACCTTCGAGGGCGTGAGCCGGCAGGTGGAAGCCCACGTCATAGACCGCCCCGCCGAGAAGGTGGAGGACTTCGACCTGTACGGGCAGCACGTTGTGGTGGAATTCGTGGACCGGCTGCGCGGCATGGTGGCGTACACCGGCCCCGAGGCCCTGGTGGAGCAGATGCGGCTCGACGTCGGACGCACCCGTGAGGTCCTTTCGACAGAAAGCGGCACGGGCAGGTAAACTGGACTCAAATTCGGCTGCGGTCCGTGGCGGCTGAATTTCTTTATGTTCCGGGGTATATGCCCCAGGGTCCGCCCAAGGAGCAGAAAGATTCCCGGCAGCGAAGTGCTGACTCGGGCCTCACGGCACAACTGTAGGAGTTACATTGGCACTCGATCCCGCTGTCAAGCAGGAAATCATTCGGGAATTCGCTCGCGCTGAAGGGGACACCGGTTCCCCTGAGGTTCAGGTTGCTGTGCTTTCACGGCGCATCCTCGACCTGACCGAGCACCTGAAGACGCACAAGCATGACCACCACACCCGCCGTGGCCTGATGGCCCTGGTTGGTCGCCGTCGTCGCATGCTTACCTACCTGCGCGACACCGACATCGCCCGCTACCGTACGCTCATCGAGCGCCTCGGCCTGCGTCGATAGTCTTTGTGAAAGGCGGCACCTGTGCACTGCACGGGGAGCCGCCTTTTGCGCAGGCAGGCATGGACACCGGGAAAGCCGGAAGCGCACCTGTCTGATCTCGGTCCCCTTCGGGCGGGCCGGCGAAGGTAGTTAAGCAGTAAATAAGCAGTAAAAGTTGCACAGCAAACATCACAGGAGTCAGCCAGCATCGCAGCATTCGCGGTCCTCGGTAGTGGTCTCCGGGAGATTCTGCCCGAGGACCTCGATCGAAGACCGGGTGTTGAACGTGCGGCCCATGCCGTACGGAAAGAAGTTCGAAACGGTGCTGGGTGCCTCCGCCCACAGAAGAAACGGAGGTGACTCTCATATGGAGGGTCCCGAAATTCAGTTCGCAGAAGCCGTTATTGACAACGGCAAATACGGCAAGCGCGTCATCCGGTTCGAAACCGGCCGCCTTGCCCAGCAGGCCGCCGGTGCGGCGATGGTCTACATTGACGAAGACACCGCCCTGCTCTCGGCCACGTCCGCAGGCAAGTCCCCGCGTGAAGGTTTCGACTTCTTCCCGCTGACCGTGGATGTCGAGGAGCGTATGTACGCTGCCGGCCGCATCCCGGGCTCGTTCTTCCGCCGCGAAGGCCGCCCGTCCACCGAAGCCATCCTGGCCTGCCGCCTGATGGACCGCCCGCTGCGCCCCGCCTTCGTGAAGGGCCTGCGCAACGAGGTCCAGATCGTGGTCACCGTCCTGGCGATCAACCCGGACGTCCTCTACGACGTGGTGGCAATCAACGCTTCGTCCATGTCCACCCAGCTGAGCGGCCTGCCGTTCTCCGGCCCGATCGGCGGCGTCCGCGTTGCCCTGGTCGACGGCCAGTGGGTTGCCTTCCCGAAGCACTCCGAGCTTGAGCGCGCAGTGTTCTCGATGGTGGTTGCCGGCCGCATCGCCGGTGACGACGTCGCCATCATGATGGTGGAAGCCGAAGCCACCGACAACGCCTGGACCCTCATCAAGGAAGAGGGCGCCACCGCCCCGACCGAAGAGGTTGTGGCAGAAGGCCTGGAAGCGGCCAAGCCGTTCATCAAGGTCCTGTGCGACGCCCAGTCCGACCTGGCTGCCCGTGCCGCCAAGCCGACCGTCGAGTTCCCGATCTTCCTGGACTACCAGGATGACGTGTACGAGGCCGTTGAAGCCGAAGCCGCCGAGAAGCTGGCCAAGGTCTTCTCCATCGCCGACAAGCAGGAGCGCGACACCGCCGCCGACGCACTGAAGGACGAAGTGAAGGCCGCACTGGCCGGGAAGTTCGAAGGCCGCGAAGGCGAAATCTCCGCTGCCTTCCGCTCCGTCACCAAGCACGTTGTGCGCCAGCGCATCCTCAAGGAGCAGGTCCGCATCGACGGCCGTGGCCTGACGGACATCCGCCAGCTCACCGCCGAGGTCGAGGTTCTGCCCCGCGTGCACGGTTCGGCCATCTTCGAGCGCGGCGAAACCCAGATCATGGGTGTCACCACGCTGAACATGCTGAAGATGGAACAGCAGATCGACTCGCTGTCGCCGGTAACGCGCAAGCGCTACATGCACAACTACAACTTCCCGCCGTACTCCACCGGTGAAACCGGCCGCGTGGGTTCGCCCAAGCGCCGCGAAATCGGCCACGGTGCCCTGGCAGAGCGCGCGCTCATGCCGGTGCTGCCGACGCGCGAGGAATTCCCGTACGCCATCCGCCAGGTCTCCGAAGCCCTGAGCTCCAACGGTTCCACCTCGATGGGTTCGGTCTGCGCCTCGACGCTGTCCATGCTCAACGCCGGTGTTCCGCTGCGCGCTCCGGTTGCCGGTATCGCCATGGGCCTGGTCTCCGACCAGGTCGACGGTGAAACCCGCTACGCCGCCCTGACCGATATCCTCGGCGCCGAAGATGCCTTCGGCGACATGGACTTCAAGGTCGCCGGTACCTCCGAGTTCGTCACGGCCATCCAGCTGGACACCAAGCTCGACGGTATCCCCGCCTCCGTGCTCGCTGCAGCACTGAAGCAGGCCCGCGAAGCCCGCCTGCACATCCTCGACGTGATGCAGGCCGCGATCGACGCTCCGGACGAGCTCTCCGAGTTCGCCCCGCGCATCATCTCGGTCAAGATCCCCGTGGATAAGATCGGCGAGGTCATTGGCCCGAAGGGCAAGATGATCAACCAGATCCAGGAGGACACCGGCGCTGACATCTCCATCGAAGATGACGGCACCGTCCTCATCGGTGCAACCGACGGCGGCTCCGCCGAGGCTGCCCGCTCGGCGATCAACGCGATCGCCAACCCGCAGGTCCCCGAGATCGGCGAGCGTTACCTCGGTACGGTAGTCAAGACCACCACCTTCGGTGCTTTTGTCTCCCTGACCCCGGGCAAGGACGGCCTGCTGCACATCTCCGAGCTGCGTAAGCTCGCCGGCGGCAAGCGCGTGGACAACGTCGATGACGTCGTCTCCGTGGGCCAGAAGGTCCAGGTGGAAATCACCAAGATCGACGACCGTGGAAAGCTTTCGCTCTCCCCGGTGGTTGCTGAAGACGCCGAAGGCGAAGAAGCAGCAGAAACCGAGTCTGCAGAGTAAATGCAGGACTTCTCCGATGGAAACCGTTCCGTGTCCACTTCCTCACCGAAGGGGCACGGGACGGTTGTCCAGCTTCCGCTGACCACTCTTTCCTCCGACCCGACCCTCGTAGTCGGCACTCCGGGAGGCGCCGTCGTGCGCCGTTCGGTACTGCCCGGCGGCGTCCGGGTCCTGACCGAGGAAATGCCCGGCCAGCGAAGCACGGCCATCGGATTCTGGGTTGGTGTCGGCTCGCGGGATGAAGCCGCGGGCCGGCACGGCTCCACACACTTCCTTGAGCACCTGCTGTTCAAGGGCACCACCCGGCGCTCGGCGCTTGATATTGCCTCGGCCTTTGACGAGGTGGGCGGCGAGTCCAATGCGGCCACGGCCAAGGAAAGCACCTGCTACTACGCACGGGTGCTGGATACCGATCTTCCGATGGCCATTGACGTCATCACCGACATGGTCACGTCCGCCGTCCTGGATCCGGAGGAACTGGAACAGGAACGCGACGTCATCCTGGAAGAGATCGCCATGGACAATGACGATCCGGCTGATCTCTGCCACGAAAAGTTTTCCGAGGCTGTCCTGGGCGAGCATGCTCTGGGCCGTCCCATCGGCGGCACCCCCGAGGCCATCCGCAGCGTCTCCCGCGAAGCGGTCCTCGAGCATTACCGGCGTTACTACCGTCCGGAGGAACTGGTGGTCACTGCCGCCGGGGGACTGGACCACGAGGAGGTCTGCACCCTGGTGCTGCAGGCCCTGCGGACCGCCGGCTGGGAGCTGGACCCGGCGGCAACGCCCGCACCGCGCCGGAACACCGAGCCGGCAGTGATTTCCGGGACCGCCGGAGTCCAGGTCATCAACCGTCCGGTGGAGCAGGCCAACATCGTCATGGGCTGCCCCTCGCTGACCGCCACCGATGACCGCCGCTTCGCCATGAGCGTGCTGAACACGATCCTTGGCGGCGGGATGTCCTCCCGCCTGTTCCAGGAGATCCGCGAGAAGCGCGGCCTGGTCTACTCCACCTACTCGTTCTCGGCGTCGTACGCCGACGCCGGCTATTTCGGCATGTACGCGGGCTGCTCGCCGGCCAAGACCCGCCAGGTCATCGACCTGCTGGGCAGCGAACTTGAACGCCTTGCAGCCGACGGCGTCGAGCCGGCCGAGCTGGCCAAGGCCCTGGGCCAGATCTCCGGCGGAATGGTGCTTGGCCTCGAGGACTCCGGCTCGCGGATGTCGCGCCTGGGCCGGGCGGAACTGGTCAGCGGCGAGTTCATCGACATTGACGAGTCCCTGCGCCGGATCCATTCGGTCACGGCAGAACAGGTGCAGGAACTGGCCGCCGAGCTCGCGGCGGCGCCGCGGACCATCACCGTGGTGGGCCCGTTCGAATCAGCCGCGGAACTGGGCTTCTAACTCCTCAAGCAACTTCCCAAGACAAAAGGCACACCCGGCGTCCGGGTGTGCCTTTTGTCTTATCTGGGGTTAGAGCAGGCGTTACCCGCCGGCGAACGGCGGCAGGATGTCGACGACGTCGTCCGCCTCCAGCAGCATGCCGGGATAGCGTGCTGCCGTCTCATTGACCAGGAACGTGCTGCGCGCAATCACGGTCGCCAGGGCCGGAACGCCGGCGCCCTGCGCCGGGTAGCGGGCGGCAAGTTTTTCCGTCAGCTCGGCCAGCGTCAGCGGGCCCATATCGAGTTGTTCTTCTTCTATGCCGGCTGCCGCTTTCGCAGCACCGAAGTATCGGATCAGCACTTAGCCGCCTATCGCACTCATGGTTCGGTCGGGCTGGACGTAGTCGGAGTCGCCAAGCCCGGTGTGGGCCATGCCGTGGGCCTTGGGCTTGCCCCACATGGCTTCCTGCCAGCGGCGGACGACGGCGTCGTCATCCACCCCGCTGCGCAGCAGGTCCCGCAGATCCGTTTCCTCGTGGGAGAAGAGGCAGCTTCGCACCTTTCCTTCCGCCGTGATTCGGGTGCGGACGCACTCGGCGCAGAACGGCTCGGTGACAGAGGCAATAATGCCCACCGTTCCGACCACCGTTGCCGGATCCGCGTTCCGGCGTACCTCCCACCGCTGGGCCGGCGCGCCGCCGCGCTCCCGGGGGTCCGGCGTCAGCACGAAGTCCCGTTCCAGCAGCGTCCGCATCTCCAGGGCAGTGATCATCCCGTCCCGGGTCCAGCCGTGGTCGGCGTCCAGGGGCATCTGCTCGATGAAGCGCAGCTCGAAGCCGCGGCTGACCGCCCATTCCAGCAGGTCCGGAGCCTCGGCGTCGTTGATTCCGCGCATGAGGACCGCATTGATCTTGATCAGGCCCAGGCCCACCCGGGCGGCTTCCTCCACCCCGCGCAGCACCCGGTCCAGGAACGGACGGCGGGTGAGCTGGGCGAACGTGTCCGGGTGCAGCGAATCCATGGACACGTTAATGCGGGTCAGCCCGGCATCCTTGAGGGCCTGGGCCTTCTTGTCCAGGCCGAGGCCGTTGGTGGTCAGCGAAATGGGCAGGTCCGGATGGTTGGCATGGATGCCCGCCACGATCTCCACCAGGTCCGCGCGCACCAGCGGCTCGCCGCCGGTCAGCCGCAGTTCGCGCACACCCAGCCGGTCCACGCCAAGGCGGACCAGGCGCACGATTTCGTCCCGCGAGAGAACCTTGTCCCGGGCCAGCCAGTCGAGGCCTTCGGCGGGCATGCAGTAGGTGCAGCGCAGGTTGCATTTGTCCGTGAGCGAAAGCCTCATGTCGGTGGCCTTCCGGCCGTACCGGTCCAGCAGCCCGTCCGCGGGCGTGAGCGCGAGCGCAGACGCGGGAGGGGGCAGGGGAGCGGATGTAGTGCTGCTGCCCACCGGGGATTGGCGGGCGCTGATGTCTGATGTACTGGGGGAAGGGCTGATTACAGGCATTCCCAGCTGAGTTCCCATCCCTCGAGGTTACGCCCTTTCACAGTTAGGCTCTATAAATGCGCTTTGTTCTCCGGGCCCGCCGGGCCCCGGCGGCGTGCGTTGTGATGATTCTCACCGCTTTCACCGCCCTTACCGCCGGGTGCGCGTCTCCAGAGCCCGCCGGCAGCACGGACGGTGGTGGCCGGATCACGGTCTTTGCGGCGTCGTCACTCACCGATGTGGTGGAGTCACTGAACGCGGCGTACGACGGCGGCGGGCGGCTGCGCGTGAACGTGGGGTCCAGCAGTCAGCTGGTGGCGCAGCTGCAGTCCGGCGCGGAAGCGGATGTTGTGATCACCGCCGACCTTGAGGCGCTCGAACCCCTGCGGAACGGCCTGGACCGGGAAGCGGTGCTGGCCAGCAACCAGCTCGTGTTGGCCCTGGCCGCCGGCAACCCCGCCGGGATCACAGTGTTACGCGATGTTGCGGCCGACGGCGTCCGCGCGGCCCTGTGCGCACCCTCGGTCCCGTGCGGCCGGGCCGCGGACCGGGTGCTGGCTGCGGCCGGCGTCGCCGTGCCGGACCCGAGCCTTGAGGACAGCGCCCGTTCCGTGCTGACCAAGGTCTCCAGCGGGCAGGCCGACGCCGGACTGGTCTACCGGACCGATGCCCTGGCCGCGGCCGGAGCGGGCGTGACCTACCTGCCGCTGACCGATCCCGGGCCCAACCGGTATCCGGCCGCCCTGACCGCCCAGGGGGCGGAGAACGCGGACGCGGCAGCCTTCTTCGACTGGCTCGCCGGCCCCGACGCGGCGGCAATCCTCGCCGAGGCGGGTTTCGGCCCTCCGGAACCGGGCAGCGGCCCCGCAGACACTGCCCCGGGGAGCACCGATGCCCCTTAGGTCACCCGGTACCCGCGGGCCGGCCTCCGGCTCCACTTCCGCCATGAGCCGGGAGGCCCGTGCCACCACTCCAGGCTGGCTGTGGCTGCCGGCCGGACTCGCCCTGCTGCTGTGCGCGGGCCCCGTTGCCGCCCTGCTGCTCAATGTGCCCTGGACGTCGCTGCCGGAGCTGCTCAGCACGGATGCGGCGCGGACTGCGCTGGGACTGTCCCTGGCCACCTCCGCCGGCTCCACGCTCCTGTGTGTGCTGCTGGGCCTGCCCCTGGCTGTGCTGCTCAGCAAGCTGGAGGGGCCGTGGATCCAGCTGATGCGCGGCATCCTGCTGATCCCGCTGGTGCTCTCGCCCGTGGTCTCCGGCATCGCCCTGCTGTATTTCTGGGGCCGGCAGGGGATTGCCGGACGGCTGCTGGGCACCGTGGGCCTGGACGTCGGGTACTCGCCGGCCGCCGTCGTAATTGTGCAGGTGTTTGTCTCGCTGCCCTTCTTCGTGGTCGCCTCGCTGAACAGCCTGTCCGCCGTGGACCGGGACCTGGAAATGGCTGCGGCCACGTCCGGGGCCGGCCCCACCGCGATCCTCCGCCACATCACCCTGCCGCTGGCACTGCCCGGCATTGTGGCCGGCACCCTGCTGGCCTTCGCCCGGTCGCTGGGCGAGTACGGGGCCACCATCACGTTTGCCGGGAGCATCGCGGGAAGCACCCGGACCCTGCCGCTGCAGATTGAACTAAGCCTGAACTCCAACCAGCCCCAGGCCGCCCTGGGCATCTGCCTGATGCTTATTGCCCTGTACCTGCTGGTCCTGCTGCTGGCCCGGGTCGCCACCGGACGGTTGCTGCCGCGATGAGCGGCCCCGGGCAGGGCGGGCGCGGCGCCGGCGGCGGAACCGGCCGGACACGCTCACACCGGTGGTGGGCGGTGGCCGCAGGGCTGGTCGCCGCCGCCCTGGGCGTCGCGGCCGGGGAACTGCTGGCCGCCATCGTCAGCCCGTCGCTGTCTCCGGTGTCCGCGGTCGGCTCGGTAGTGATCGATGCCGTCCCCGGCCCGGTCAAGGACGCCGCGATTGCCCTGTTCGGTACAGCGGACAAAACAGCGCTGCTGGTGGGGATGGGACTGGTCATCGCCCTTGCGGCCGCCGCTGCCGGCCGCCTGGAACTGCGCCGTCCGCCGTCGGGTGCCGCGGTCCTGGGCCTCTTCGGAGCCGCGGGCCTGGCGGCGGTTTTGTCCCGCCAGCAGTTCTCCCTGCTGTCGATCCTGCCGCCCGTGGCTGCCGCCGTCGTCGCCGTCCTGGTCCTGCGGGCACTCGCGGCCCGGATCCGGGACCTGGCTGCGGCACCGACGGAAAACGACGCCGCGGTGCGCCGTCGCACGGTGCTGGCCTCCGTAGGCGGGGGAGCGGCTGTGGCCCTGATCGGTGCGGCGCTGGCAGGCATTGCCCGCGGCGGGCAGGTGGGCGTCACCGCCCTGCGCGGGGCTGTCCGGCTTCCGGCTCCGTCCCGGCCCGCCGCACCCGTGCCGGCCGGAGCCGGGCTCGCCGTCGACGGGCTGGCACCGCTGGTGACGCCGGCCGCGGACTTTTACCGGATCGACACAGCCCTCAGCGTGCCGCTGATCGATCCGGCGGACTGGCGGCTGCGGGTCACCGGAATGGTGGACCGCGAGGTGGAGCTGAGCTACGCGGAGCTGCTCGCCGAGCCGCTGCAGGAAAGCTACGTCACCCTCGCCTGCGTTTCCAACGAGGTGGGCGGGGACCTGATCGGCAACGCACGGTGGCTGGGGCTGCCGGTCCGGGAGCTGCTGGCCCGGGCCGGTATCCGGCCCGGTGCGGACATGGTGCTGTCCACGAGCCGGGACGGCTGGAGCGCCTCCACCCCGTTGGAGGCGCTGACCGATGACCGGGACGCGCTGCTGGCCGTGGGCATGAACGGGGAACCGTTGCCGCTGGAACACGGCTTCCCCGTCCGGCTGGTGGTCCCCGGACTTTACGGGTACGTCTCCGCGACCAAATGGGTCACCGAGCTGCGGGTCACGCGGTTCGCGGACGAAACCGCGTACTGGACGGACCGGGGCTGGGGCGAGCGTGGTCCGGTCAAGCTCTCCTCACGCATCGATGTTCCCGGCCGGGCGCCGGTCTCCGCCGGTGTTGTCACCGTGGCCGGCGTGGCGTGGGCCCAGCACACGGGCATCAGCGCGGTACAGGTGCGGGTCGACGACGGCGGCTGGCAGGACGCCGAGCTCGCCCCCGGAATCTCCGCCGACACCTGGCGCCAGTACCGGATCAGCGTGGACCTGGCACCGGGCGGCCACGACCTCGCCGTGCGCGCCGTGGATGCCAACGGGGTGCGGCAGGCCGAAGAAAAACGGCCGGTGCTTCCCGACGGAGCCACGGGGCTGCATACAATTCGGGTGACGGCCCGCTGAGGACCGTCCACCGGCATCGATCCGCTCCGCCATCTGCATCCATCAGTCCGCTCCTGCCCGTCCGCATTCCAACAGCCCGCATCCCGCCCGTCCGCATTCCAAGGAGGAACATGTCCGCACAATCCGTCCCGCCGGGTGTCCCGGCGGCGGTGCCCGCCGTTCCGCCCGCAGCCGGACCGCGGCCGGTGGAAGTGCACCGGAAAGCGGTCGAGGATCTCCTGGGGGACTGGTTCCGGGCGCATCCACCCACGGGGGAGACCATCCAGCTTGATCAGGCGGCCGGCCGGATCCTAGCCGCGGAGGTCCGGGCCCCGGGGAACCTGCCGCCCTTTACGAATTCCCAGATGGACGGTTACGCGGTCCGCACCGCCGACCTCGCCGGCCAGGTAACCGGGTCCGGCAGTGCTGCACTGGTTTCCCTATCCGTCGCCGCACCGATCCCCGCCGGATCGGAAGCGCCGCCGCTGCACCCCGGAACAGCCGCCCCCGTCATGACCGGAGCCATGCTGCCCGGAGGCGCCGACGCCGTCGTACCGATCGAGGCCTGCACTCCCGACTATTTCCTGCCCGGCTCTGGTCCCGGCAGCGCCGCCACCGTCGCCGTCCCGGCCGACGCGTCCGCCGGCCAGTTCGTCCGCAGGGCCGGCAGTGACATTGCCGCCGGAGCCCTGGCGCTTCCCGCCGGCACAGTCCTGGGACCGCTGCAGCTGGGACTGCTTGCCGCCCTCGGCCTGGACCGGGTCACCGTCCGGGCACGGCCGCGGGTGCTGCTGCTGGCCACCGGCGATGAGGTGATTGAGCCCGGCATGCCGCTGGGACCGGGCCAGATTCATGACGCAAACACCACCCTGCTCCGCAGTTCGCTGGAGCAGGCGGGTGCAGAGGTACTCCGGTCCCGGATCCTGGTGGACTCCCCGCAGGAGTTCCTGGACCGGCTCCGTGCCGACCTCGCCGCCGACACACCGGACCTGGTCCTCACCTCCGGGGGCATCAGCAAAGGTGCCTACGAGGTGGTCCGCCAGGCCCTGGCCGCGCAGGACGTGGAGTTCCTGTCCGTGGCCATGCAGCCCGGCGGTCCGCAGGGCATCGGTACGGTCCAGGGCATCCCGTTCCTCGGCTTCCCCGGCAACCCGGTCAGCTCGCTGGTGTCCTTCGAAATGTTCCTGCGTCCGGCCCTGACCGCCGCCACGGGAGCACCGCGTCCCCGGACCGAAGTAGTGGCGCGCCTCTCAGCGCCGCTGGGGAGCCCGGCCGGCAAGCACCAGGTGCGCCGGGGCCGGTTCACCGCCGGGACAGTGGAACCGGTGGGTGGTCCGGGGTCCCATCTGGTCCACGCCCTGGCCTCCTCCAACGCCCTGATCTCCGTCCCGGTGGGGACCGAACACCTCGAGGCGGGCGCGGAAGTGACAGTATTGCTATTGGAATAACCCGACCGCGTCCCGCCCGGACGCCGTGTCCCGAAAGGACCCTGCAGTGAGCGCCGAACCCGAAGACCTCCACCCCGCCGGACTGACCCACGTCCGTGAGGACGGCTCCGCGCACATGGTCGATGTGTCCGCCAAGGTTGAAACCACGCGGCAGGCCACCGCCCAGGCCGTGCTGTGCAGCACCGCCGAGGTAATCCGCCTGATCGCCGACGGCGGCCTGCCGAAGGGCGACGCGCTGGCCGTGGCCCGGGTTGCCGGCATCATGGCCGCCAAGCAGACCTCCAACCTCATCCCGTTGTGCCATCCGCTGCCGCTGACGAAGGTCACTGTGGATTTCACCCCGCAGGACGGCAATGTCCTGATCGAGGCCACGGTCAAGACCAAGGGGCTGACCGGCGTCGAAATGGAGGCGCTGACCGCCGCTTCCGTGGCCGCCCTGACGCTGTACGACATGATCAAGGCCGTGGATAAGCACGCCCGGATCACCGACACCATGGTGCTGGCCAAGTCCGGCGGCAAGAGCGGGGACTGGACCCTGTGAGCAGCCCAACACCCCGGCGCACCGCCGGGGTCCTGATTGCCTCCACCCGCGCCGCCGCGGGTGTCTACCAGGACGAATGCGGGCCGCTGATAGCCGACTGGCTGTATGCCCTGGGCTACGACATTGTGCTGGCCGAAGTGGTCCCCGACGGCGTGGAGGTCGCTGCATCGCTGCAGCGCATCCTCGCGCTGAAACCGTCTGTCCTGCTGACCAGCGGCGGCACGGGGCTGAGCCCGGACGATGTCACCCCCGAATCCACCGAACCGCTCCTGGACCGCCAGGTGCCCGGAGTGATGGAAGCCATCCGCGCCAAGGGACTGGCCGCGACGCCGATGGCCGCCATCAGCCGCGGTTTCGCCGGCACCGCCGGAGCCACCTTCGTGGTCAACCTGCCCGGTTCGCCGGGCGCCGTCGCGGACGGGCTCGCCGTACTTGAACCGATCATCGGCCACATCTGCGGCCAGCTGGAAGGAAAACGTGAACACTAGCGAAGTCATCCACGCGGCGGTTTCCGCCGAACCGCTGAACAGTGCCGACGCCGAACGCGCCGCCTGGTCCCCGGACTGCGGTGCAGTGGTGCTCTTCAGCGGCATTGTGCGCAACCACGACGACGGCAAGTCCGTCACCGCCCTGGCCTACAGCTCCCACCCCACCGCCCAGTCAGTGCTGGACTCGGTCGCCAACGGGATTGCGGCCAAGTATGACGGCATCCGGATCTGGGTGGCCCACCGCACCGGAGACCTGGAGATCGGCGACGCCGCCCTGGTGGCGGCCGTGGCCTCGGCCCACCGCGGCACGGCGTTTGCCGCCTGCAGCGAGCTGGTGGACACCATCAAGGCCAATGTACCCATCTGGAAGGAGCAGGGGTTCACGGACGGCAGCACCGAGTGGGTAGGCGTCAGCGACCGGCCCTGACCGGTAATCTGGTGCCTATGAGCGAAAAACTTGCCGTAGCGGTCCTCGGTGCCGCAGGCCGGATGGGATCCGAGGCGGTCGCCGCCGTCGAGGCGGCGGCGGACATGGAACTCGTCGCCGCGCTGGGCCGGACCGATCCGCTGGAAACCCTGGTCTCCGCCGGTGCGCAGTACGTGGTGGACCTGACGGTGCCGGACAGCACCGAGGCCAACGTCCGCTTCGCCGTCGAACACGGCATGCACGCCGTCGTCGGCACCACCGGCTGGGACGCGGACCGGCTGGCCCGGCTCACGGAGCTGCTGGAACGCTCTCCCGGCACCGGTGTGCTCATCGCCCCGAACTTCGCCCTGGGGTCGGTGCTGGCCTCGGCGTTCGCAGCCAAGGCGGCCCGTTACTTCGAGTCGGTGGAACTGATCGAACTGCACCACCCGGACAAGGTGGACGCCCCGTCCGGCACCGCCGTACGCACCGCCCAGCTGATCGCGGCCGCCCGGGCCGAGGCCGGCACCGCGCCGTCGCCCGATGCCACCACCAAGGCGCTGGAAGGTGCCCGCGGCGCGGAGGTGGACGGAGTGCACGTGCATTCGGTGCGGCTGCGGGGCCTCGTCGCGCACCAGGAAGTCCTGCTGGGGGGACCCGGCGAGCAGTTGACCATCCGCCACGATTCCTTTGACCGTGCCTCCTTCATGCCCGGCGTCCTGCTGGGCCTGCGGCAGGTGGCGGACCACCCCGGACTGACCGTCGGACTTGACGGCTACCTCGACCTGAACGACTAAGGAACACGTTGTCTTTCTTCACCGGCCTTTTCGCCAACCGCGCCAAGCTGGGCGTTGCGCTCGTGACCCTGCTGCTCGCCTTTTACCTGGTGGTCTCCGCCCAGCGCGGCCTGCAGCTGTTGACCGCTCCGGAGCTCACCGCGAAGTTCATGGGTGCCGCGTACCTGGTGCTGCCGGTGGTGGGTGCCTGGGCGCTGATCCGCGAACTCATGTTCGGGGCACGCACGGAAAAGATGGCCGCGATCCTGGCCGCGGAAGGCCGGCTGCCGGTGGATAACCTGCCGCGCACACCGGCGGGACGGATTGTCCGCGAAGCGGCCGATGCCGAATTCCCCCGCTACAAGGCCGAAACCGAGGCGGCACCGGAGGACTGGCGCAGCTGGTTCCGGCTCTCCTGCGCCTACGACGCCGCGGGGGACCGCACCCGGGCCCGCCGGACCATGCGGCAGGCCGGGAAGCTCTTTGCCTCAAACCGGCCGACGGAGAACGCGCCGGGCGTCTAGCGTTTCGGCCGGGCAGCGGCCGTGCCGCGCCCGGTTTTGCCCCGGGCCAGCCGGGAGGCACCCGAGGTAACGAGTTCCAGCGGTCCCCGGGCATTGATCTTCTGGAACAGGATGGCCAGCACCACGTAGAACGTCACCTGGATCCAGTAGACCGGCAACGGCTCCAGCGGCGGGTTCTGCAGGTCCACGATGGTCATCACCCACACGTGCATGCTGTACAGCGTCAGTGTCATGGCACCGGCGGCGGAGAGCGGCAGCAGCAGGTTCGGCCGGGCCCGCGTGAGCAGCAGGCAGATGCCCAGTACCGCCGCAGCCGTGCCGGAGGTATGCAGCATGTCGAGGCTGGTGTTGGAATGCGGTCCGGACAGGGCCAGCCACCACCAGGAACCGGTCTGTTCCACCGAAGACAGATTGACCTCCATCATCCGTTCCAGCGGCCACACCTGTCCCGAGTCGGTGCCGGCGAGAACGCCCAGCCCGCCCAGTTCCCGGAGCAGGTAGGAGGACATGAACTTGGCGGCCACGGCGGCGAAAACCCCCGCGGCAAGCAGCCCCACCTGGACGCGCAGGTCGGTCAGCGCGAGCCGCCCGATGACCAACCCGAGCAGGATGTAGCTCAGCCACTGCAGTACGGGGTAGAAACCGGTGACGAAAACGTCAGCCGCCAGCACCCCCGGGGTTCCCCAGGCGTCCCAGGTCAGGTTTCCCTCGATTTCCGACGGCGACAGGTTCCGCAGCAGCCATCCCCGCAGCAGGTACGCGAGCACGGGGGAGAGGAGCAGCCAGCCACCGGCCCAGCAGGCGAGGCGCCGCAGCGGCATCCCCAGGAAAGGCAGCGCCAGCAGGAACAGGACGGCGTAGTGGAACAGGATGAGGGCGATGTTGGTTTCCAGGCCGCCCAGCGCCAGTCCCACCACGGCGATGATGAGCGCACGCACTGCTATTCCGCGCCGGTCCCGGCCCACCGCCTTGGCGTCATGGGGTTCACTGCCGCCGGTCAGCAGCGCGAGTCCAACGCCCGCCACCACCGCGAACAACGCCGAGGAACGGCCGGAGAACACCAGTCCGGTGAGTGTGGGATCGCCGGTTTCCGGGTGGTAGAGCGGCAGCGCATGCGTGGCAATCATGCCCAGGAGGGCGATGCCGCGGGCAGCGTCGATGCCGGTCAGGCGGCGTTGGATCATGCACAGAATCGTCTCACAGCCCGCCGGGCCGGACCCTATCCGGCCAGGACCGTGACCGGACCTTCCTCCGGACCGGAGAACGCGTGCCACAGTGCGTCCGCAACGCTGTCCGGTTCGTGTTTCATTCCGCGGCCCACGGGCCCCACAATGACCACCTGCGCCACCCGGATGCCGGCCGGTGCCAGGTGCCGGTGCAGCAGGTCAACGTAGGCCGTTTCCGCGGCGGTGGTGACCACGCTGGCCGCACGGTCCGGCGAGGGCCGGAGGGCGCCGCTCCCTGTCGTGAACAGAAGGCTCCCGCCGCCGCGGTCGATCATGCCCGGGACCACTTCCCGCACCGCGGTCGCCGCTCCGCCCACATTCAGCGCCAGTGCCGCGAGGAACTCTTCGGCGCCGGTGTCCAGCACCGGTCCGATCAGGTCCGTGCGGGGGAGCGGGCTGAAGCACATCACGTCCACGGGGCCGCTGCGGGACAGCAGGGCTTTCAGGGCCGGCTGCAGCGAACCCGGATCCGCGGCATCAGCAGCTTCCCAGTGCACCTGCCTTCCCTCGGTCTCGAGTGTTGCTGCGAGCGCACGCAGGTGCTCCTGGGACCGTGCCACCAGCGCCACTGTGCCTCCCGGCGCGGTGAACCTGAGGGCCGTTGACAGGCCGATCCCCTGACCGGCACCGATGACCAGTACTACTTGCGGCTGTGCATCCATCATGCTTTGATGCTTCCCCCGAACCGGCCCGTGCGGAACGCCCCGGCCCTCCCGGGTGCGGTGCACCCACCCTGGACTACACTGCGGGTGTGTCTTCGCCTCTGGGGGATTTCCTCATCCACCGCCGGTCCCAGCTCCAGCCGTCCGACGTCGGCCTCGGCAGCAACGGCCGGCGCCGCGTGCCCGGCCTCCGGCGGGAGGAAGTCGCGCTGCTGGCGGACGTCAGCGTCGACTACTACATGCGCCTGGAGCAGGGGCGGGAGCTGTCTCCCTCGGCCCAGGTGGCGGCAGGGATCGGCCGTGCGCTGCTGCTCGACGAGCACGGGCTCGCACATTTGTACCGCCTTGCCGGGTTGACCCCTCCGCGCACCACGGCCACCGACGCGACGGCGGACCCACAGCTGGTGGCCTTCCTCAATGAGTGGCCCGATCATCCCGCCGTTGTCCTCGGACAGGCCTTCGACGTCCTGGCCGCCAATCCTTTGGCGGAGGCACTGTTCCTGGGTTTCCGGCCCGGCCGCAATCTCCTGCAATCGGTTTTCCTCGACCCTGCCGCAGGCGCGCTGTACCGGGACTGGGATGTAGTCGCTGCGAGCATGGTGGCCGGCTTCAGGCTCCTGGAAGCCAGACAGCCGCATGATCCCCGGATCAGTACGGTCCGCGCGCAGATGCTGGCAGATCCCCGCTTCAATGCACTGTGGACAAGCCCCGACGTGCGCGGAGAGCGCCTGCGGTCCAAGCGCTTCCGGCACCCGGCAGCGGGGGATCTTGAGCTGCACCTCCAGGCTTTCGACGTCCGCGCATCAGCGGGGCAGGAACTGGTCCTCTACCGTGCCGAGCCGGGATCGGCTTCCGCCGCGGCCCTCAAGACACTGCAGGGGTCCATCTTCCCCTGAAGCCGGCGGCTCCACTTCCTCCGCCTTGTTGTCCCATTGCGCCGCGTAACGGGTAACGTTTTACCCATGGATTTCCAAAACCGCACGCTTCCCTTCGGCACCCTCGTCACCGCCATGCTGACCCCGTTTACCGAGGACGGGGACGTGGACTTCGACGCCACGGCTTACCTCGCGAACAAGCTGGTCGACGACGGCTGCGACGGCCTGGTGGTTTCCGGCACCACGGGCGAGACCTCCACCCTGGAGGACAGCGAGAAGGAAGACCTGTTCCGTGTGGTTGCCGAGACCGTAGGCGGCAGGGCCAAGGTCATTGCCGGAACCGGCACCAACCACACCTCCCACTCGGTGGAGATGGCCCGCCGGGCCGAGCGTGCCGGCGTCGACGGCCAGCTGGTGGTGACCCCGTATTACAACAAGCCCACGCAGGCGGGCGTGATCGCGCACTTCGACGCCGTCACTGCCGCCACCGACCTCCCGGTCATGGTCTACGACATTCCCGGACGTTCGGGGATTGCCCTGAGCACCTCCACCATCTTCAAGCTGGCGGAGAACCCCCGGATCCTGGCCCTGAAGGACGCGAAGGGCGACTTCGCCGGCATCACCCGGGTACTGGCCAACACCACCCTGGACGTGTACGCGGGCGACGACGGCCTGACCCTGCCCTGGATGGTGGCCGGGGCCGTCGGCGTCGTCAGCGTTTCCGCCCACGTGGCCACCGCGCAGTTCCGTGCCCTGGTTGATGCCGCGGCCGCCGGGGACTTCGCCACCGCCCGCCGGATCCACTTCGAACTGGACCCGGTGATCCGTGCGGTGATGACCCACATCCCCGGTACCGTCTCGGCCAAGCAGATCCTCGCGATGCAGAAGGTCATCCCCTCGGCCGCCGTCCGGCTGCCGCTGGTGGCGCCCGACGCCGTCGAGATGGAAGCCATCCTGACCGACCTTGCCGAAGCCGGCATGGACTTCTCCCGGACCGAGGCCTAGGCACCCATGAGCGAAACCGCCGGAACCGGCCTGCTGACCCCGCCGCCGCTGGAAGAAGGAACCCTCCGCATCGTCGCCCTGGGCGGGCTGGGGGAAATCGGCCGGAACATGGCCGTGTTCGAAATCGGCGGCAAGCTGCTCATCGTGGACTGCGGGGTGCTCTTCCCCGAAGAGACCCAGCCCGGCGTCGACCTGATCCTGCCGGACTTCTCCTACATCGAGGACCGGCTGGACGATGTGGTCGGCGTGGTGCTCACCCACGGGCACGAAGACCACATCGGCGCGGTGCCGTACCTGCTGCGGCTCAAGAACGACATTCCGCTGGTCGGCTCGCAGCTGACGCTGGCGCTCGTGGAAGCGAAACTGCAGGAACACCGCATCAAGCCGTTCTCCCTCACGGTCACCGAGGGACAGATCGAGCAGCTCGGCCCGTTCGAATGCGAATTCGTGGCGGTCAACCACTCCATCCCGGACGCGCTGGCGGTGTTTATCCGCACCGAGGCCGGCACCGTACTGCACACCGGCGACTTCAAGATGGACCAGCTGCCCCTGGACGGCAGGATCACGGACCTGCGCGCCTTCGCCCGCCTGGGCGAAGAGGGAGTGGACCTGTTTATGGCCGACTCCACCAATGCCGACGTGCCCGGGTTCACCACCGCCGAACGGGAAATTGGCCCGGTGCTGCAGGAACTCTTCGGCAAGGTGGACAAGCGCATCATCGTCGCCTCCTTCTCCTCGCACATCCACCGCGTGCAGCAGGTCCTCGACGCCGCCGCCGCGCACAACCGCTTTGTCTGCTTTGTCGGCCGGTCCATGGTGCGCAACATGGCCATCGCCGAAAAGCTCGGCTACCTGAACGTGCCCGAGGGTATCCTCGTGGACCTGAAGAACGTGGACGAACTGCCGGACAACAAGGTGGTGCTGATGTCCACCGGGTCCCAGGGCGAGCCCATGGCGGCACTGTCCCGGATGGCCAACGGGGACCACCGCATCCGCATCGGCAAGGGGGACACGGTCATCCTCGCCTCGTCCCTGATCCCGGGCAACGAAAACGCCGTGTTCCGCGTGATCAACGGCCTCATGCGCCTCGGTGCCGACGTCGTGCACAAGGGCAACGCGAAAATCCACGTCTCCGGGCACGCCGCAGCCGGGGAACTGCTCTACTGCTACAACATCCTCCGGCCGAAAAACGCCATGCCGGTGCACGGCGAAACCCGCCACCTGATCGCCAACGGCCGGCTGGCGGCCGCCACCGGTGTCCCGGAACAGAACATCATCCTGGCCGACGACGGCACCGTCGTGGACCTGCGGGACGGCAAGGCCCGCGTGGTGGGGGAAGTGGAGTGCGGCTTCGTGTATGTGGACGGCTCCAGCGTCGGCGCGATTACCGACACCGACCTGAAGGACCGGCGGATCCTCAGCGAGGAAGGCTTCATTTCCATCATTTCCGTGGTGAACCGCAGCACCGGCACGATCGTTTCCGGGCCCGAGATCCACGCCCGCGGGTTCGCCGAGGGCGACGCAGTGTTTGACGAGATCATCCCGAAGATCAGCGCGGCCCTGGAGGAAGCGGTGCGGTCCAACACGGACCACACCACCTACCAGCTGCAGCAGGTGGTCCGGCGGGTAGTCGGCACCTGGGTCAACCGGCGGCTCCGGCGCCGGCCCATGATCGTGCCGGTGGTGGTCGAGGCTTAGCGCCGGCCGTGGTAGGCGGCCCGAAAGTTCTCCCCAAGCCGTTCCGGGCCGCGTAAATCCGGGGAACCGGGGGCGCCATCGGGTAGCGTGGCTCGTATGGCGACTCGTACTTCCCCTGCCGCAGGCAGCGGTGCTTCCGGCCGGACAACGGCCCGGAGCTCCGGCGGCAACTCAGGCAAGACTTCAGGCAAAGGCAGCTCACGCGGCGGATCCGGAGGCCGGGGGACCTCCACCTCGCGCCAGGCGCCCCCGGACCAGCTGCCCCTGCCGCTGCGTGCCGTCGAGAGCGCCTGGATGGGTATTTCCCGCATTGCCGGCGGCGGTGTCCGCAAACTCGGCGCCGATGTTTCCCCCGACTACGAGATCCGCCGCGACGGCACCGGCTTCTTCCTGATCCTGCTTGCCCTGGCCGTGGCCACCGTGGAGTGGTGGGCCCTGCGGGGACCGGTCGCCGACGTTATCCACGCCGGTGCTGCCGGAACGGTCGGCTGGATGGCAGTGGTGCTGCCCTTTATGCTCACCACCGGAGCCATCCGCCTGTTCCGCTACCCGGAGCGCCACCGCGCCAACAGCAGGATCAGCATCGGCCTGGTCATTATGCTGCTGGCCGGTTCGGGCATCACCCACATCATCGGCGGCCTGCCCGCCCTGTCGGACGGGTTCGACCGGCTCTGGGTCTCCGGCGGCATTGTCGGCTTCCTGGTTGCCGGGCCGCTCTCCGCAGTCCTCACCCAATGGCCGGTGCTGGTGCTCCTGGCTTTCCTGGCGTTCGTGAGTATCCTCATCGTCACGGCCACGCCGTTCCGCCACATACCGCTGCGCCTGCGGGCGCTTTATGAACACCTGATGGGCCAGGACCTGGCCCCGGATGATCCTGAAGCGCACGACCAGAGCTACCTGTACGGCGCGCCCAAACCGGAGAAGGTCCGCAAGCCGCGCAAGAGCCGGCGCGAGAAGGAAGCCGAGGCCGCCGCGCTGGAAGGCTTCGCCGGCGACGAAGCGTTCGAACGTGCCCTGCTGCAGGACGAAGAAGAGGAAGCGGCAGCCGCCGCAGCCGCTTCCGCACCGGCCGTTCCGCCGGGGGTCCGCCGCCCTACGCAGGCCGAACTCGCCACCCAGAAGATCCGCCGCAACCAGGGCCTGCCCGTCGACGGGGACATCGACTCGGCCGAGCCGCCCACGGAAGCCATCAGCACGGTTCCCGGGGCCACCGAGGTCCTGAACCTGGCCGCGGTCCCGCCGGTACCGCCCGTACCCTCCCGGGCCGTGCAGCCGGTACCGCCGTCCACCCCCATCCCGCAGCGCACCGAGCAGCTGCAGCTTTCCGGCGACATCACCTATACGCTGCCGCCGTCGGACTTCCTGCCCCCGGGCCCTCCCGCAAAGGAGCGCTCGGAAGCCAATGACGCCGTCGTCGCTGCCCTGACGCACACGCTTGAGCAGTTCAACGTTGACGCCAAGGTCACCGGTTTCTCCCGCGGTCCGACGGTCACCCGCTACGAGATCGAACTGGGTGACGGCACCAAGGTGGAGCGGGTGACCGCGCTGTCCAAGAACATTGCCTACGCCGTGGCCAGCTCCGACGTGCGTATCCTCTCGCCCATTCCCGGCAAGTCCGCGATCGGCATCGAAATTCCGAATGCGGACAAGGAAGTTGTGGCCCTGGGCGACGTCCTGCGGTCCAACTCCGCCCGGAAGACCGAACATCCCATGGTGATGGGTGTCGGCAAGGACGTCGAAGGCGGCTTCGTCGTGGCCAACCTGGCCAAGATGCCCCACCTGCTGGTGGCCGGCGCCACCGGTGCCGGTAAATCCTCCTTCGTGAACTCCATGATCACGTCCATCCTGATGCGCTCCACCCCGGACGAGGTCCGCATGGTGATGGTGGATCCCAAGCGCGTGGAACTGACCGCGTACGAGGGCGTCCCGCACCTGATCACCCCCATCATCACCAACCCGAAGAAGGCAGCCGAAGCGCTGCAGTGGGTGGTCCGCGAAATGGACACCCGCTATGACGACCTCGCGAACTTCGGGTTCAAGCACATCGACGACTTCAACAAGGCCGTCCGCAACGGCAAGGTAGTGCCGCCGGCCGGCTCCAAGCGGGTCGTCCGGCCCTACCCGTACCTGCTGGTCATCGTGGACGAGCTTGCCGACCTGATGATGGTCGCCCCCCGGGACGTCGAAGACTCGATCGTGCGCATCACCCAGCTTGCCCGTGCCGCCGGCATCCACCTGGTGCTGGCCACCCAGCGGCCCTCGGTCGACGTCGTTACCGGCCTGATCAAGGCCAACGTGCCCTCACGTATGGCCTTCGCGACGTCGTCGGTCACCGACTCCCGCGTGGTCCTGGACCAGCCCGGCGCGGAAAAGCTCCTGGGCCAGGGTGACGCCCTGTTCCTGCCGATGGGATCCAACAAGCCCATCCGTGTGCAGGGTGCCTGGGTCACCGAGTCGGAGATCCACCGGGTCGTGGAGCACGTCAAGAACCAGCTCCAGGCCGTCTACCGCGACGACGTCACGGTCACGGCGCCCAAAAAGCAGATCGACGACGATATTGGAGACGACCTCGACGTCCTGCTGCAGGCGACCGAACTGGTGGTGACCACCCAGTTCGGGTCCACCTCCATGCTCCAGCGGAAACTGCGCGTCGGCTTCGCCAAGGCCGGACGGCTCATGGACCTGCTCGAGTCCCGCGGCGTCGTCGGACCGTCCGAGGGCTCCAAGGCCCGCGACGTGCTCGTCAAGCCGGATGACCTGGCTGCCACTCTCGCCGCCATCAGCGGCGGGGAAGCTCCGGCGGCATCCGGGGGAGTCGACGCCGGTGCGCTGGCGGACAACGCCAACGCCAACCACGGCTTCGACCCCGACGGTCCGGTGGACCTGGTCGCCGCAGACCTGGACGGCCGCCCGCAGGTGACCGAATACCACGACGGCGCGGACGACCCGGACGGCTCCGAAGACGCATGGAACCTCACCGGCCGGTGAATCTTCGCTACGCTGAAGGCGTGAGCAATTCTCCTACCGAGAGGGTCCCGACCCTCAATATCGCCAATGCACTGACCGTCGCGCGGATCCTGATGGTCCCGCTCTTTATCTGGTTCCTTGCGGCCGACGACGGCCGTGACGGCCTGTTCCGCTGGCTCGCCGTGGCAACGTTCGCGGTCGCCATCTACACCGACAAGCTCGACGGCGATATTGCCCGCAGCCGCGGACTGATTACCGACTTCGGCAAGATCGCCGATCCGATCGCCGACAAGCTGCTGATCGGCTCGGCTCTGGTCATGCTGTCTTTGCTGGGGGAGCTGTGGTGGTGGGTAACCATCGTCATCCTCGTCCGCGAACTCGGCATCACACTGATGCGCTTCGTGGTGATCCGGTACGGGGTTATGGCAGCCTCCCGTGGCGGCAAACTGAAGACCGTTGTCCAGACGTTCGCCATCTTTGTGTTCCTGCTTCCCCTCACCGCGTGGCTGGGTGCCTGGGCCTGGTGGATCGGTGCCGTGCTCATGGCTGCCGCCCTTGTGATCACCGTGGTGACCGGCGTCGACTATGTCCTGCAGGCAGTGAAGCTTCGGCGGGCCGGTAAGCGCGGATGAACCTGCCGCCGGACGCCGTTCCGGCGGGAGAAGTCCTTGCCGCAGCGCGCCGGGCGGGGCTGACCGTCGCCACCGCCGAATCCCTGACAGCCGGGATGCTGTGCGCCGAACTGGGGTCGGTTCCCGGTGCGTCGTCCGTTTTGCAGGGCGGCGTGGTCGCGTATCAAAATAGTGTCAAGCTTTCCGTCCTCGGGGTTCCGGCGGAGCTCCTGGCAGAAGCCGGATCCGTCGACGGAAGGGTTGCCGGGCACATGGCGGCCGGAGCGCGGCGTGTCCTTGGCGCCGACGTCGGGGTGTCCACCACCGGGGCGGCCGGGCCTGAGGCACACGACGGGAAGCCGGTTGGTACCGTGTTCGTGGGGATAGCCACTTCCGAAGGAACAGCCTTCCGGGAATTCCATTTTTCCGGGGACCGCACGGCCATCCGCACGGCGGCATGCGAAGCAGCGCTGTCTCTGCTGGCGACAGCACTGGACCGGTAGCAAAGCGGGAGGCGGCCAGGCCGGGAACAAAACCGGCAGGGCTTCAGTTGTTAGTATCAGGAACCGCCAAGGTTCTTTTATTACGATCTTTGGATAGGCCTGCGGTACCGCCGCAGTCCGCACTCACAGGGAGCAGGACGATACACATGGTTAAGCAACCCGTATCCGTGAACGGCGTGGTCCGCTGGCGGGATGTAGGGTTGGCGGAAGACGCACACCGGGAGCCTAAGGAGCGCAAGATGGTAGTTCTTCGTCACGAGATTGGTGATGTTCTCCGCGACGTGCGCCAGCGCCAGGGCCGTACCCTGCGTGAGGTGTCACATAGTGCCCGTGTCTCTCTCGGCTACCTCAGCGAGGTGGAGCGCGGACAGAAGGAAGCGTCATCCGAACTCCTGTCCTCAATCTGCAGTGCCCTCGATGTGCCCTTGTCCCTGATGCTCCGCGAGGTCAGCGACCGGGTGGCCAGCGCCGAAGGCGTGGCAATTCCAGATACCGTACCGTCGGAGTTTTCCCGGGAGTTCGCGCGCGAATTTCCCGAAGACCTGGCACGGGACCTGGCCCGCACATCCTAGTACCACACCCCGCAGTGCTGCTTCCAGGCCGGAGCTAACCGGCTGCAGCGGCAGCGCTGCCCCATAGACATACCCCTGATGCCGCGGCAGCGGGGCGATATACAGTAAAGACCCCCGCAGATAGGGTGCCTGCGGGGGTCTGCTCTGTCCGGCTGCCGGTGCTGGTCAGCTGCGGTTCTCATTCCGGCTTGGGTTCTCATCCTGGTCTGCGGTGCCGTCCGGTGCGCTGCCGCCGCTGCCGTCGTTGTCCTCAGCGGGCTGTTTATCCGCCTGGCCGGCGGCGGGCCGGACCGAGGCATTCAGCTTGTGCAGCAGCCGGACCAGGGTCTGCAGCTCCTCCGTTTCCCACCCGGTCCACGTCCGGCGGAAGTGCTCCTTGCGCGCCGTAGCCGTACCCTCCAGCCGGGAAGCGCCCACCTCCGTGAGGTTGATCGGCTGGGCCCGCCCGTCCACCGGATCCGTATGTTTTTCCACGAGCCCCAGCGTCTGCAGCATCGCGACCTGGCGGCTCAGCGACGGCTTACCCACGCCTACCGCTGCGGCGAGGTCCGTCAGGCGCATTGGGCCCTGCTGATGCAGCAGAACCATGAGGCCGTAGGCGGAAGGTTCCATGTCCGGATGAACCTCCCGGGCCATCCCGAGCGAGCTGGCCCGGGCTCTGCGCCACAGCACACTGAGTTCCTGCTCCAGGTCCTCGATCGCTGCGTCGGTGCTCCGTTCGGCGCCGTCGGGTGCCCCTGCGGGACCGGATGTCTCGGTCATCCTCCATTGTAGGATCGGGGGTTCCGGTGCGGCACCGTAAAACGTCCGCCATGGGGGAGCGCAGCCCGGTTCGCTGCCGGGTTTCGTGCGTGAGAGGATTAATCGATGCGTATCAGTGACTTCTGGCGGCTTATGGATGACGAGTTCGGACCGGCCTACTCACGCGTCCTCGCAGCGGACCTGGTCCTCGGCCAGCTGGGCGGTGTGACCGCCGCCCGGGCACTCGAAAAGGGCCTGGAGCCCAAATCGGTGTGGCTGGCAGTCTGCGAGATCCAGGACGTGCCGCCGGAACGCCGGCTGGGCCGGGACATCAAGCCGAAGGCCAACTAGTTCCGGAAAAGCCGGACATCGGCGGGAACAGACACGCCGGGCCGGTATTCGAATATTTGTTCGGATAAAGATATGCTCCTACACAGGGGCCGGTCCTGGCGGATGCGGCCCGGGGATATCCACAAGATAATGAGTAATACGTTCCGGTCAGCCGTTTTGTCAGTGCCGCCGGATAGGGTCGTAGATAAGAAATGACGACCGGCCTACGGGCCGCCCACAACCACAACACGAGGTGAAGAATGGCTGCTCCAGCCGACCGCGCAAAAGCCCTAGAGGCAGCGCTGGCCCAGATCGACAAGAATTACGGCAAGGGCTCGATCATGCGCCTGGGCGACGAGGTCCGCGCCCCCGCCGAAACGATTTCCACCAGCTCCGTCGCGTTGGATGTGGCGCTGGGCATTGGCGGCCTGCCGCGCGGCCGCGTGGTGGAGATCTACGGTCCGGAATCCTCCGGTAAGACCACCCTGGCCCTCCATGTGGTGGCTAATGCGCAGAAGAACGGCGGCATCGCCGCGTTCATCGACGCCGAGCACGCCCTGGACCCCATTTACGCCGCCAAGCTGGGCGTGGATACGGATTCACTGCTCGTGTCGCAGCCGGACACCGGTGAGCAGGCCCTGGAAATCATGGACATGCTGATCGGTTCCGGTTCGGTCGACGTCGTGGTCATTGACTCCGTTGCCGCACTGGTTCCGCGCGCCGAAATCGAAGGCGATATGGGCGACAGCCACGTTGGCCTCCAGGCCCGGCTGATGAGCCAGGCGCTGCGTAAGATCGCCGGCCGCCTGAGCCACACCAACACCACTGCAATCTTCATCAACCAGCTGCGTGAAAAGATCGGCGTCTTCTTCGGCAGCCCGGAAACCACCACCGGCGGTAAGGCACTGAAGTTCTACGCCTCCGTCCGGATCGATGTCCGCCGCATCGAGACGCTGAAGGAAGGCACCAACCCGGTTGGTAACCGCACCCGTGCCAAGATCGTCAAGAACAAGATGGCTCCGCCCTTCAAGCAGGCTGAGTTCGACATCATGTACGGCGTTGGCATTTCCCGCGAGGGCGGTTTGATCGACATGGGTGTGGAACACGGCCTGGTCAAGAAGTCCGGTGCCTGGTTCACCTATGACGGCGACCAGCTGGGCCAGGGCAAGGAAAACTCCCGCAACTTCCTCAAGGACAAT
This sequence comes from Arthrobacter sp. zg-Y877, assembly GCF_030373105.1. Taxonomy (NCBI): domain Bacteria; kingdom Bacillati; phylum Actinomycetota; class Actinomycetes; order Micrococcales; family Micrococcaceae; genus Arthrobacter; species Arthrobacter sp. zg-Y877. Next base: position 51,253 of record NZ_JAUCPU010000003.1, on the reverse strand, counting down.
CCGGATCTGGCGGACGAGCTGGAGCGGCGTATCCGCGAAAAGCTGGGGATCGGCGTTCCCGCCGCCGAAACTCCGGCAACACCCAAGCTGAAGGCAGTCGGAAAGGACTCCTAGCAGTCCACGTTCCTGCAGCCACGGGAGGCCGCCCGCACGCGCGTGCGGCCTTCCCGTGGCATGGCGAACCCGGACTGCTGGCTCCTGACTGCTGACTCCTGACTGCCCAGGGCCTTGGAGTAGATACCTATGAATACCCCGCAGCACGAGACCCTCGCGGAATTGAAGCAGCGGCTCGCCGACATCCAGGCCCGGACGGCCGAAGCGGAAACCCCCGGCGGGGTAGTCCGCCCCGGAGACGCCCCTGCTGCGGACGAGGCGAAGACAGCCCCCATGACAGCCCGTGGTGCGGCAGACGCCGGCACCACCAAGCGTGCCCGCCGCCGGAAGCCGCAGTCCAGCACGCCGGAAGCCTTCAAGGAAGACGGATTCGGCGAGGAAGCCCCCGCCGATGAACCGTGGGGTGAACCCGGGACGACCACCCGCAAGCGGGGAGGGAGAAAATCCGGTTCCGGCCGACAGGGCTGGGGGCGGCAGGATGCCGCCGGGGACAGTCCGGACCCGACCCCCGAGGACCAGTTCACCGGGTCGGAGGGGGAGGATCCCCTGACCCCGGAGGAAGCCTATGCAGAGGCGAAGGCGATAGTCCTGCGCCAGCTCACGGCCGCTCCCAAAAGCCGCCGGCAGCTCGAAACCAAGCTTGCCGAACGGGACATTCCAGCCGATGCCGCAGCTGCAGTCCTGGACCGCTTCGAAGAAATCCAGCTGGTTGACGATGCCGAGTTCGCCCGCTTATGGGTCCGCAGCAGGTCGCAGAGCAAGTCGCTCGCCCGCGGCGCCCTGCGGCGTGAACTGACGGAAAAGGGTATCGCCCCGGATCTGGCTGCGGAGGCGCTTGAACAGGTCAGCGCCGATGATGAACTGGAGGCGGCCCGCGCCCTGGCCCGGAAAAAACTCCAGAGTTCCGCCGATCTTTCAGACCGCGGCGTGCGCGATAAGCAAACCCGCCGCCTGGTGGGAATGCTGGCCCGGAAAGGCTATTCGCCCTCGCTGGGTTTCCGCGTGGCCGGTGAAGTGATCAGCGAAGCACGGGACAACGGGAGCGGCTCCGTCTAAGCTCCCGGAACAGCCCCCCGGACGCATGGGCTTTTGCAGTGGTGTCAATTCGACGCGCCGTATCGTATGCTGTGCCGACTATGTTAAAGATGAGGTTGGCGGGGCCCCTGTTGCATACGGCGGAACGATCCCCCAGATTGCGGCTCCGGTCGGTTCCACTCTATGCAGCGCTTCTCAGCGGCGTTCTTGCCTCGGCGGTGCTCACGGCGGCGCCCGTTTCCGCTGCCGACCCGTACCCCTCCTGGGAAGACATCCAGCAGGCAAAGTCCTCCGAATCGGCCAAAGCCGCCGAAGCCGACAAGCTTGAAGGCCTGCTGACCGGACTGCGCGAGGAGGCAGGCAGTCTTGGCGATGCCGCCGTGACGGCCAGGAGCCGCTACAACGCGGCGAAGGACGCCCTGGCTGCCAGCGACAAGGAACTCGCCTCGCTGGCTGCGCAAAAGGAGGCAGCCGCGGGGCGCTCGGCAGAGTTGCTGCGCCAAGTCGCCGCTCTCGCAGCCCAGACCTACAAGACCGGGGGCGCGGCATCGGACAGCACAGCCTTGCTGCTGCTCGACCCCGAGGCCTCGGCTGATGCGCTGCACGGCGCGGACCTGATGGACCGGGTCTCGTCGCGGGCAGGGAACCTGTACGCCGAAGCCATGGCGGCGGAAAAAATTGCCGCCGGGCTGGGGGAACAGGAACAGCAGGCCCGGAACGTCCGTGCCGGGCTGGCCGCTGACGCAGAGCGGGCGCTGGACGACGCAGGAGCTTCCGCAGCCGCCGCCGGCAAGGCCGTGGAGGAAGAAGAAGCCCGGAAGTCTCAGCTGCTCGCCCAGCTGGCGGACCTGCACGGCAGTACTGCCGAGGCGGAGGAAGCACGGCTGCGGGGGATAGCGGCTGAAAAGGCATTTGCAGAGCAGCAGGCCGCAGCCGAGCGGGCGGCACGTGCCGCGGGATCCGGCCAGGCCGGTCAACCGGGTCAGCCGGGGAAGCCGGGGGCACCAATCCAACCGGCCGCCCCTGCTCCGGCGCCTGCACCCGTTCCGGCTCCCGCTCCGGCACCCGCTCCCGCCCCGGTTCAACCCGCGCCGGCGCCTGCCCCGGTACAGCCGGTGGATGATCCGGCAGGGGCACAGAACTACGCTGCAGGGCTCATGGGTGCCTACGGCTGGGACTCCAATGAGTTCCGCTGCCTGGTGAATCTTTGGAACCGGGAGTCGAATTGGCGTACGAGTGCGGATAACCCCTACAGCGACGCCTACGGTATCCCGCAGTCCCTGCCCGGCAGCAAGATGGCCACCCACGGCGCCGACTGGCAAACGAACTACCGGACCCAGATCAACTGGGGACTGGACTACATCAAATGGCGCTATAAAGCTCCATGCGGTGCATGGGCCCACTCAGAGCAGGTCAACTGGTACTAGCCGCCTACCTGCTGCGGCCCACCACGCTACCTGCACCAAGTCAATAACGCCGTTACCGTTTTGAGACTTTTCCCAGAAAACTCCGATAGCGTCCTGCGCTTGTGACCTCATTAGACTCTTCGCGACGTGAACAGACCCGTATCCGGCGAGCCCTGCGGCGACGCCGGCGGCTTGGCTTCGGTGCAGCAACAGCGGCCGGCTCCCTGGCGGTTCTGGGGATTTCCGGAACTGTCCTTGGCACCGCAGGGGGCACGATGCGGGCCGCCGCTGGTATCCAGCTGGTGAACCTTGCCGGGCCGCTGGTCGCCAACGATGCGGCGGGATCCGGTGAGGCAGCCAAAGATGAGGCGTCCAACGATGCGGCGGCAGAAGCGGCGCGGCCGGAGGATGGCCGCGGCGGTGGCATTGCGCCGGACCCGGCCGCCGCGGGAGCAGCCACCAACGCTCCCGGTCCGGAACCGGAGGCCGGAGCTGAAGGGGAGCTGAGCGTCATGGCAATGCCGACGGCGGAGGAGGAGCAGCGGAAGGCAGCAGCTGAGGCTCAAGCGCAGCAGGCTGCCCAGGAGGCCGCCGCCCGTGCCGCGGTGCCCGTGGACGATCCCGCCGCAGCAAAGGCCTACGCCGCGTCGGCCTTGCCGGCCCGGGGCTGGGACGCCTCCCAGCTGACCTGCCTGGACAAGTTGTGGACCAAGGAGTCGGAGTGGTTGACCAGTGCAGTCAACCCCAGCAGCGGTGCCTACGGTATTGCGCAGTCCCTGCCCGCCGAGAAGATGGCATTGTCCGGGGAGGATTGGAACGTCAACTTCCAGACCCAGATCACCTGGGGGCTGGAGTACATCTCCTCCCGGTACGGCAGTCCCTGCAGTGCGCTCACTTTCCATTACGCGAATAACTGGTACTAGGGATAACTGGCACGGGGAAAATTGCCGCGGGGCATACCGGGCGGCACCGCTGTTCGACGTACCCTAGGAGGGTGAGTTTGACTGTTTCCTCTCCTGCCCCCGCGGCCCCTGCTGTGCAGCCCCGCACCTATGAGGTGCGCACCTTCGGCTGCCAGATGAACGTGCATGATTCGGAGCGTATTTCAGGGCTGCTGGAAGGCGCCGGTCTGGTGCCGTCCGACGGCGAACTGGCCGACGTCGTCGTGTTCAATACCTGTGCGGTGCGGGAGAACGCGGACAACAAGCTGTACGGCAACCTCGGCCTGCTGGCGCCGGTCAAGGAGAAACGGCCCGGAATGCAGATTGCCGTGGGCGGCTGCCTGGCCCAGAAGGACCGGGACACCATCCTGCGGAAGGCACCGTGGGTGGACGCAGTTTTCGGCACCCACAACATCGGCTCGCTGCCCGCCCTGCTGGAACGGGCACGGCACAATGCCACAGCCGAACTGGAAATCCTCGAATCACTGGATGTCTTTCCCTCCACCCTGCCCACCAAACGGGACTCCGTGTATTCGGGATGGGTCTCCATCTCCGTGGGCTGCAACAACACCTGCACCTTCTGCATCGTGCCCTCGCTGCGCGGCAAGGAACGGGACCGGCGGCCGGGGGAGATCCTGGCCGAAATCCGCGCCCTGGTGGACGACGGCGCCATCGAAGTCACGCTGCTGGGCCAGAATGTGAACTCCTACGGGGTGGAATTCGGGGACCGCGGGGCTTTCGCGAAGCTGCTGCGTGCCTGCGGAGACATCGAAGGGCTGGAACGTGTCCGGTTCACCAGCCCGCACCCCGCCGCATTTACCGACGACGTCATTGAAGCCATGGCCGAGACCCCCAACGTGATGCCGCAGCTGCACATGCCGCTGCAGTCCGGTTCGGACAAGGTCCTCAAGGACATGCGCCGCTCCTACCGCTCGAAGAAGTTCCTGGGCATCCTGGACCGGGTCCGGGAACGGATGCCGCACGCCGCCATTTCCACGGACATCATCGTTGGATTCCCGGGGGAGACGGAGGAGGACTTCTGCGCCACGCTCGACGTCGTCGAGCAGTCCCGTTTCGCGAACGCCTTCACCTTCCAGTACTCGAAGCGCCCGGGCACCCCGGCGGCCGAGCTTGCCGACCAGCTGCCCAAGGCTGTGGTGCAGGAACGGTATGAGCGCCTCACCGCACTGCAGGACCGGATTGCCGCAGAAGAAAACGCCAAGCAGATAGGCACCACGGTCGAGGTGATGGTCACTGCCGCGCCCGGCCGCAAGTCCGGTGAAACCGGGCGGCTCTCCGGACGTGCCCGGGACCAGCGCCTGGTGCATTTCTCGGTGCCCGACGGCGCGCCGGTGCCGCGCCCGGGTGACCTGGTGACCGTGCCCGTTACGGCTGCGGCTGCTTTCCATCTGATCTCCGACCCTGCCGGTCCGGCCGATTACTCCCTGCGGCGCTCACGGGCGGGCGATGCCTGGGACCGGTCGCTGGCCGAATCCTGCGGTGTGCCCGCCGGACCGGCAGCAGCCCGCAGCGGTGTGTCCCTGGGTATGCCGGCCCTGCCCCCGCGTTCCTGATGCATGTGAACCCTTCCGAAGCCGGCCGCGGAACCCCTGCAGTGCCTGACCTGGGCGGCACCGGACGCTCCGCCGCTGAACGTCCCGTGATCGCCGTCGTCGGCCCCACCGGCTCCGGTAAGTCCGATCTGGGTGTTGCCCTCGCGCTGGAACTCGGCGGGGAGGTGATCAATGCGGATTCGATGCAGTTCTACCGGGGCATGGATATCGGCACCGCGAAGATTACCGTCGCCGAGCGGCGCGGTGTGCCGCACCACCTGCTGGACATCCTGGATGTCACCGACGAGGCCAGCGTGTCGGCGTTCCAGGGCTCCGCGCGTGCCCTGATCGAAGAGATCCGGGGACGGGGAAACTTCCCTATCCTGGTGGGCGGTTCCGGCCTGTACGTCCGGGCTGCCCTGGATGTCCTGGAATTCCCGGGTACCGATCCCACTGTCCGTGCCGGCATCGAGGCCGAGCTGGAGGTCCTGGGCCTGCCGGCCCTGCAGGCGAGGCTCCGGGACGCGGACCCGGTGTCCGCCGAGCGGATCTCCGATGCCCGCCGGGTGGTGCGCGCCCTGGAAGTGTTTGAGCTGACCGGACGCCCGTTCAGTTCCTTCATGCCCGTGCGGGAGTATGTTTCACCCGCCGTACAGATTGGCCTGAGCGTGGAGCGGCCGGTGCTGCACGAGCGCCTGGCCCGCCGGGTGGACGCCATGGTCGACCAAGGGCTGCTCGAGGAGGTCCGGCGGCTGGAGCCGGCCGGGCTGCGGACGGGCCGCACGGCGTCGCGCGCCCTCGGCTACGCCCAGTTCCTCGCCGTCCTGGACGGGAAAGCCACCACTGCGGAGGCCGCCGAGGCCACTGTGATCGCAACCCGCCAGTTCGCCCGGCGGCAGCTGACCTGGTTCCGTGCCGATCCCCGGATCACCTGGCTGGACCATAACGACCCCGACCTGCTCAGCCATGCAGCGGCAGCCGTCCGGACGGCGTGCCCGCCCAGTATCCTAGAGAAGTGACCAACACTTCTTCCGTCTCCGCTGCTTCCCTGTCCGCCTCCGGCTTTCCCGCTTCTCTTTCCGGACTGCCCTTCGCGAAGGGACACGGCACGGGCAACGACTTTGTGCTGGTAGCCGATCCCGGGGGTACCCGTGAATTGTCCGCCGGAGACGTCGCCGCTGTCTGCGACCGGCACCGCGGCGTAGGTGCCGACGGTTTCATCCGCGCCGTCCGCTCTGAGCATGTCCCCGAAGGCCGCGCCCTGCTGCAGACGGCTCCCGAGGCGGAATGGTTTATGGACTACCGCAACTCGGACGGCAGCGTCTCGGAGATGTGCGGCAACGGAGTCCGTGTGTTTGTGCACTTCCTGCTGGCCGAGAATCTGGTGGAACTGGCGGAAGGCGCAAGCCTGGTCATCGGCACCCGCGCCGGCCTCAAGACCGTCACCCGGACGGCCGGCGGCTACGCGGTGGACATGGGCCCCTGGGAGTTCATCTACCCCGACCACGCGGCGGCCAAATCCATGGATACCGTCGTGGACGCGGACGGGCTCGAAGTTCCCCGGCCCGGCCTCTCGGTCAGCATGGGCAACCCGCACACGGTAGTGGCCCTTGCCGAACTGAAGGAACTCGCAGCGACCAATCTGGCCAAGGCACCGTCGGTGCAGCCCGAGCCCGCCAACGGAACCAACGTGGAGTTTGTGGTGCCCGCCGAGCCGCTCGTGGAAGACGGCGTGGGACTGGTGACCATGCGCGTGCACGAACGCGGAGTGGGTGAAACCCTCTCCTGCGGCACGGGGGCCTGCGCCGCCGCCGTCGCCACCCGGTTCTGGGCCGGACCGGAAGCACCGGATGCGTGGGCCGTGACCGTACCGGGCGGCGTCGTCGGCGTCCGTTTCCTTACCGGTCCCGAGGGGCGCGAACATGTGGAACTGAGCGGGCCCGCCGTGCTCGTGGCCCGCGGAGTCCTGCTCTAGGCCCCGCGTTTCCTAGGCGCTGCGCTCCACCTTCAGGATCCGGAAGGACTTGGCGGTGCTGTGCCGCGAGACGGCGAAGCTGGCAGGAAGCGTTTCAGCCAGCCAGCGCTGCAGGGAGTCGGCACCGAGATTCTTCTGCACCACCAGCCAGGCCGTGCCGCCCGGGGCCAGCCGGGGGAGCCAGAGCAGCAGCAGGGAATGCAGCTCCTCCTTGCCGATCCGGATAGGCGGATTGGACCAGATGGTGTCAAAGCGCACTTCCGGATCCACCTCCCCGGGCAGGGCGGCTGTGATGTTCGTGCAGCCCAGCGCGGCGGCGTTGTCGCGGGTCAGCGCGAGGGAGCGCTCGTTAACGTCGACGGCGTAAACCCGTGCGGCCGGGGACTTCAGCGCCAGGGTCAGCGCAATGGGACCCCAGCCGCACCCGATGTCCAGGAAGTTGCCCGTCTGCGGCGGGGCGGGGACCTCCTCCAGCAGCACAGCGGTGCCCTTATCGATTCCGCCTGGGCTGAAGATTCCGCCCGCGGTCTGCAGCGTCCGTTCGGTCCCGTTAAGGCTGACGCGCAGCGGCCTGCGGACCTCGGGTCCGGACGGAGTGGAAGAGAAATAGTGGTCTGAACCCATAACAGTCCAGATTAGTCGTTCAAGGCTCCCGGCATGGAATTTATGGGCCGCCACCCGGGTTGTAGAAGACGGTGGGCGTGGCAGGCATCCATTGCGGAGAAGGTTGTTTCTCCCCGAAAATGTCAGTCACTGGCCTACCATGGAAGTACGTCCTCATAAGGAGAATATGACCATCCACAACCCCCGTGCCACGAGTTCTGACCAGAATTCCACCCCGGAACTGAGCCCTTCGGATATCCAAGGGGTCATCGACAGGATTCTCGCCAAGGACACCGCGGTCGAAACCAAGACCGCCGCTGCCGGCGACCAGACGCGCGGGCGCGCTCTGGCACTATCCGACGACGACAACGGGCACTCCGCCCACGACGGCGAGCAGCAGGACCTGGAAGAACGCCGCGCACTTCGCCGCGTTGCAGGCCTCTCCACGGAACTCGAGGACGTCACCGAGGTTGAATACCGCCAGCTGCGGCTGGAGCGGGTTGTCCTCGCCGGACTCTGGAGCGAAGGCACTTCCGCCGACGCGGAGAACTCCTTGAAGGAACTCGCGGCCCTGGCAGAGACCGCGGGCTCGGAAGTCCTCGACGGAATCATCCAGCGCCGCCAGAAGCCGGACCCCGGCACCTTCCTCGGCTCCGGCAAGGCCCAGGAACTCAAAGAGATCGTGATGGCCACCGGAGCGGACACGGTCATCGTGGACAGCGAACTGGCTCCGTCCCAGCGCCGCGGGCTGGAAGACATCGTCAAGGTCAAGGTCATCGACCGGACAGCGCTCATCCTGGACATCTTCGCCCAGCACGCCAAGTCCCGCGAGGGCAAGGCCCAGGTCGAGCTGGCCCAGCTGGAATACCTCCTGCCGCGCCTGCGCGGCTGGGGTGAATCCATGTCCCGCCAGGCAGGCGGCCAGGTCGGCAGCGCCAGTGCAGGTATGGGTTCGCGTGGTCCCGGTGAAACGAAGATCGAACTGGACCGCCGGAAGATCCGCACCCGGATGGCGAAACTGCGCCGCGAAATTGCGGCCATGAAACCGGCACGCGAAACCAAGCGGGCCAACCGCCACCGCAACTCCGTGCCCTCGGTAGCCATCGCCGGCTACACCAACGCGGGCAAGTCCTCGCTGCTCAACCGGCTCACCGATGCCGGCGTGCTGGTGGAGAATGCCCTCTTTGCCACCCTGGATCCCACCATCCGCAAGGCCCAGACCGAAGACGGCATTGGCTACACGCTGGCGGACACCGTCGGCTTTGTCCGGTCGCTGCCCACCCAGCTGGTCGAAGCCTTCCGGTCGACGCTGGAGGAAGTGGCCGACGCAGACCTCATCCTGCACGTGGTTGATGCCTCGCACCCGGACCCGGAGGGGCAGATTGCGGCCGTCCGTACGGTCCTGGCCGAGGTGGACGCCCGCAAGGTCCCCGAAATCATCGTGCTGAACAAGGCCGACGCCGCAGATCCGTTCGTCCTGGAACGGCTGCGTCAGCGCGAGTCCCGGCACGTGGTGGTTTCCGCCCGCACCGGTGAAGGCATCCCCGAGCTGATGCAGGCCATTTCCGAGGGGATTCCGCGCCCGGGTGTCGACCTTGAATTGCTGGTGCCCTACGAGCGCGGCGACGTCGTCTCCCGGCTTCACCAGCAGGACGCCGAAATCCTCGCCCTGGAACATGGCGAGGAGGGCACCCGGCTGCATGTGAAGGTCCGTGAAGGACTGGCAGCGGAGCTGGAGCCGTTCGTGGCCCATGGGTAGGAAAGACACACAGGGGCCGGAGCAGGTCCTGGAACTGCTCGACACCGCGGTGTCGGCCATGGGCGGGCAAAACCGCCCGGGCCAGCACGAGATGGCCCGGCAGGTGGCCGAGGCCATCGAATCCGGCGACCACCTGCTGGTCCAGGCGGGCACCGGTACCGGCAAGTCCCTGGCGTACCTCATTCCGTTGATCGCCCATGCCCTGGAGAGCGACAAGCCGGCCCTGGTCTCGACCGCGACCCTCGCCCTGCAGGCCCAGATTGTGGGGCGTGACCTTCCGCGCCTGCTGAAGACCCTCGAGCCGCAGCTTCCGCGGGAGGTTGATGTGGCGCTGCTCAAAGGCCGCAGCAACTACGTCTGCCTGCACAAGACCGGCGGCGGCTTCCCCGAAGAAGATGAAGCCGGAACGCTGTTTATGATGGGCGGCGAGCAGGCCGTCACGCACCCGGTACCGGCCGGCGGGCCCACCTCGGCGCTGGGGCGCGACGTCGTCCGCCTGCAGGAATGGGCGCAGGAGACCGAAACCGGTGACCGGGATGAGCTGCTGCCCGGTGTCAGCGACCGTGCCTGGCGCCAGGTGTCCGTCACCTCCATGGAATGCCTGGGCGCGCAGAAGTGCCCGGTGGCGGATTTGTGCTTCAGCGAACGTGCCCGGGCCAAGGCCGCCGAGGCCGACCTGGTCATCACGAACCACGCCATGCTGGCCATCAGTGCCTTTGAAGGACTCGCTGTCCTGCCCGATTACGACGTGGTGGTGATTGACGAGGCCCACGAACTGCAGGACCGCGTCACCGGTGCCGTCACCGGGCAGCTCTCCGGAACCATCATCTCCGCCGCGGTCTCGGCCGCACGCAAGCACACCTCCGCCACGATGGAGCCCCTGGCCGCAGCCGGCCGGGCGTTCGACCAGGTCTTTGCCCCGGTTCCCTCCGGCCTGCTGGCCGCCGGGTTGTCCGAAGACCAGGAACTGGTCCTGGGCCAGGTCCGCGAAGCGTGCCGCACGGCCCTGTCGGATTCCAAGCCGGAAGGTTCGGACGGAGTGGACGGCGGGCGGCAGATGGCCCGTTCCCGGCTCATGGCGGTCCTGGAACTGTGTGAGCGCGTCCTCGACGCCGTGAACTCGGGTGAGGTGCTCTGGGCCTCGCGCGCAAGCACCTTCACACCCGGAGCCGGCTACACAGCTCCGGAGGAAGATGCACCACCCACGCTCAACGTGGCACCGCTGTCCGTGGCCGGACGGCTGCGTGAAGGCCTCTTCGACGGGCACACCGTAGTGCTGACGTCGGCCACACTGGCCATCGGCGCGGAGTTCGGCCCGGTGGCCGGAGCCCTGGGGCTGCTGGGTGCCGGTGCGCCCAAATGGTCCGGCACCGACGTCGGGAGTCCGTTCGACTATCCCCGGCAGGGTGTCCTGTATGTGGCCAAGGACCTGCCGAAGCCGGGGCGCGGCACGTCCCCGCAGCAGCTGGATGAGCTGGAGGCGCTGATCACGGCCTCCGGCGGGGGAGCGCTGGGCTTGTTCTCCTCCCGCCGCGCCGCCGAAGAAGCGGCGGAAGCCATGCGCAAACGCGTGGACTTCCCGATCCTCTGCCAGGGGGAGTCCACCATGTCCGCCCTGGTGCAGCAGTTCGCCGACGACGACGAAACGTGCCTGTTCGGCACCATGTCCCTGTGGCAGGGTGTGGACGTTCCCGGTGCTTCCTGCCGGTTGGTGATCATGGACCGGATTCCGTTCCCGCGCCCTGATGATCCACTGATGACCGCGCGGACGCGGGCCGTGGCCAAGGCCGGTGGGAACGGCTTTATGAGCGTTTCAGCCACCCATGCCGCGGTCCGCCTGGCCCAGGGAGCTGGACGCCTGATCCGGGCGTCCGGGGATAAGGGCGTCGTCGCGGTGCTCGACTCACGCCTGGCGACGGAACGGTACGGAAGCTTCCTGCGGGCAGCGCTGCCGCCCTTCTGGGCGACTACTGACCGTTCCGTGGTGCTGAAGGCGCTGCAGCGGCTTGCCGCGGAACCGGCAGGCGCGGGGAAGTAGAAACGCAAAAAGCAGCGCCGCCGGAGACCGGCGGCGCTGCTTTTGAGTTGTCCTCCTAGGTGGCCGCGTCCTCTTGAACGAACGCCTAGAGCGAACGCATGACGCTGACAACCTTGCCCATGATGGTGGCTTCGTCACCGAGGATGGGTTCGTAGCGGGTGTTCTGCGGCAGCAGCCAGGTGTGTCCATTGCGCTGCCGGAACGTCTTCACGGTGGCCTCATCTTCGAGGAGTGCGGCAACAATGTCGCCGTTTTCGGCGGTGGGCTGACGGCGCACCACCACCCAGTCCCCGTCGCAGATGGCGGCATCCACCATGGAGTCTCCGGCGACCCGGAGCATAAAAAGGTCACCGTGTCCGACCAGCTGGCGCGGAAGGGGAACCACCTCTTCAACCTGCTGGTCCGCAAGGATAGGACCGCCGGCGGCGATGCGTCCCACCAGCGGCACCATGGCCGTGTCGATGGCGGTGGTGAGGTCGGGAACGCTCTGCGAACCCGCAGAGCGGTTGGCATCGTCCATGCGGGACACGGAGCCGTCCTTTGACGCAGCCTTACCGCCGGTGCCGGCGCTGTCTGCCGTGTCGGCGCCTCCCCGGCGCGGGGAGCCGTCACGGAGCAGGAGCGGAACCAGGATCTCCATGGCGCGCGGGCGCTTGGGATCGCGGCGGATGTAGCCGAGCTTTTCCAGCTGGCTCAGCTGGTGGGTGACGCTCGACAGGCTGGCCAGCCCAACGATGTCGCCGATTTCCCGCATTGACGGGGGATAACCGTTGGTATTCACCGAGCGCTGGATGGTCTCCAGGATCTTGGTCTGCCGGGCAGTGAGGCCCTTGGTGCGCCCCGCCGGCGCGGGCGCGGCAGAGGAGGGGGTGCTGCCATTGGTAACACGGGCCACGTCGGCTTCCCTTCACAGTCGGCCTGCGGATGCGGGCCGGATGGTTCTAGCGGTGTATCTGGGTCTGTGCTGCTGAGCTGCTGCTGCGCTGGTGAGGTTCGCTGCAGCTGGGTTTTGCTGTTCTGTCCTGCTGACTTTGGCGTGCCGGCCCCCGCCTGCCAAAGAATCGCCGAGCCGTTTTGTCAGTGGCGGATGGTTAGTTGATGTCAGCCGCTTCCTGCAGGTTCAACGCTAAGGGAGTGCAGAAGATTTTTCAAACATATATTCGAGCGAGTCTCGACAATGTTCGTAGATAAGTGCTAGAAATGTTCGAGTACACGTTAGAACGTATGTTCGACTACGGCCCGCCGACACCTCGTCGGGCTCACCAGATGTTCGAATGCAGTTTCGAGCCACAGTATTTTCCCGGTGCTCTTGCGGGAGATGCGGGGGACCGGCATTGCTGCTTTTCGGACCGGAAAGGTATTGACATGTCAGTACACGTACTTCCCTTTGCATCCGCACACAGCCACGCTCCTGCCCGCAATCATGCTGCTGCCCGCAGCCTTGCTCCCGCTGCATCCGCTGAATCCGCGCCGCTCCGCCTCACCCGCCGCGGCCGCCTGATCCTCGTCGGTGCACCCCTGATGCTCGCAGCCGCTGCCCTGCTGGCTTTCCTGGGCTTCTTCACTGCGCCCGCCATGGCCTCCGGCGGCTCCCCGGAGCAGACCCGCACCATCCAGGTGGGCGTCTCCGCCGGCGACTCCCTGTGGTCCCTTGCCACGGAGTTCGCCCCGGACCGTGACCCCCGCACCGTGGTGGCTGACATTGTGGAACTGAACAACCTGGACAACGCCACCGTTCCGGCCGGCCGCCAGCTGTACATCCCCGTTTCCCGCTGACCGTCGCCCCCTATGACGTTTTCCGGCGGTCTGCAGGACCCGGATGCAGTTCCCCGGGCAGGGCGTCCTAAGCTGTAGGGGTGAATGAACAGCTGGAAAACCTGAACCGACTTCCCCTGCGAGACGATCTGCGCGGCCTCACCCCTTACGGTGCCCCGCAGCTGGACGTGCCGGTTCTGCTGAACGTGAACGAAAATACCCATGGACTTCCGGAGCATGTGCGCCGGGCCATTCTGGCGGAGATTGAATCCGTCGTTTCCGGCCTGAACCGGTATCCGGACCGGGAATTCACCGAGCTGCGGGAAAACCTGGCCAAATACCTCGGCCACGGACTGACGGCCGGGAATATCTGGGCCGGCAACGGTTCCAATGAAGTGCTGCAGCAGATCCTGCAGGCCTTCGGCGGTCCCGGCCGGACCGCCATGAGTTTCCCGCCCACCTACTCGATGTATCCGCTGCTCTCCAGCGGCACCGGCACCGCCTACGTCACCGGAACCCGGGAAACGGACTTTTCCCTGACCCCCGAATCTGCTGCGGAGCAGATCCGGGCGCAGGCACCGCACATCATCATCCTGTGCACCCCGAACAACCCGACAGGCACTGCCCTGGGTCTGGACGTCATCGAAGCCGCCTACGAGGCCGGCCGGGCGTCCAATGCCATCGTGGTGGTGGATGAGGCGTACGCGGAGTTCTCCCACGCGGATACCCCCAGTGCCCTGCAGCTTCTGCCCGGACGGGAACGGCTGATCGTTTCCCGCACCATGTCCAAGGCGTTCGCCCTGGCCGGAGCCCGCATCGGTTACCTGGCTGCCGCCCCGCAGATTACCGACGCGCTGCGCCTGGTCCGGCTGCCCTACCACCTGTCCGCCATCACGCAGGCCACGGCCAACGCCGCCCTCACGCATTCCGACGCCCTGCTCGCGAACGTCGAGGACATCAAAGGCCAGCGGGACCGGATCGTGGAGGAGCTCCGCGGTCTGGGACTCTCCCCGGCCCCCTCGGATGCAAACTTTGTGCTGTTCGGCGGGATGGAGAACCCGCGCGCCGTATGGGAAGGCCTGCTCGAATCAGGTGTGCTGGTCCGGGACATCGGTATTGAAGGCCATCTGCGCGTCACCGCCGGTACCGAAGCCGAGACAACGGCGTTCCTGGACCGGCTGCGGGAACTGCTTTCAGCCTGAGTATCCGGACGCACCCGTGTACGGGAAAACCTGTCCAATGCCGGACGTTTCGGGGAGTCCGTACGTTCGGGACTAAACTGATGTCCTGCCGGAGCTTTGCCTATTGCCCCGGCCCCAACCTTCGTGAAGGAACCCCATGACCGTGGAGACCGCCACCGGACGCACCGCCCGCCTCGAGCGGACCACCAGCGAGTCGTCCGTCGTCGTCGAGCTGGACCTGGACGGCACCGGCCGCGCCGACATCAGCACGTCCGTACCGTTCTACGACCACATGCTGACCGCGCTGGCCAAGCACTCACTGATGGACCTCACGGTCCGGGCCACAGGCGATACCCACATCGACGTCCACCACACGGTGGAGGACATTGCCATCACCCTCGGCGAGGCCCTGAAGGTTGCCCTGGGCAGCAAGGCCGGCATCCGGCGGTTCGGCGAAGCCACCGTACCCCTGGACGAGGCACTGGCCAACGCCGTCGTCGACATTTCCGGGCGCCCGTACCTGGTGCACACCGGGGAGCCCGCGGGCCAGGAATACCACCTCATCGGGGGACACTTCACCGGATCGCTCACCCGGCACGTCTTTGAGGCCATTGCTTTGCATGCCCAGATCTGCCTGCACATGCGGGTCCTGGGCGGGCGCGATCCGCACCATATCGTCGAGGCCCAGTTCAAGGCCTTCGCCCGCGCGCTGCGTGCGGCCGTCGAGTCCGATCCGCGCGTTGAGGGCATCCCCTCGACGAAGGGAGCACTGTGAGTCCCCGTAACGTCACCGTTCTGGACTATGGTTCCGGCAACATCCGTTCGGCCGTGCGTGCCCTGGAGCACGCCGGCGCCAGTGTCACCCTCAGCGCCAAACCCGATGACGTGCTGAACGCCGATGGACTGGTGGTGCCCGGCGTCGGAGCCTTCGCTGCGGTAATGCAGGGCCTGAAGGATGTTGACGCCATCCGCATGATCGGGCGCCGCGTAGCCGGCGGCCGGCCGGTGCTCGGTATCTGCGTGGGCCTGCAGGTCCTCTTCGATGAAGGCGTGGAACACGGCGTCCGGACCAAGGGCATGGGCGAATGGCCCGGAGTGGTCGAACGCCTGGCCGCCGACGTCGTCCCGCACATGGGCTGGAACACCGTCACGCCGCCGGAGGGTTCGGCCCTGTTCGAGGGCATCGAGGACCAGCGCTTCTACTTTGTGCACAGCTACGGCGTGCAGAAGTGGGATTTCGATGTCACGCAGCCGGCCATGCGCCCGCCGCAGGTGACCTGGGCCGACCACGGCGGACCGTTCATCGCCGCCGTCGAGAACGGTGCGCTGGCAGCCACCCAGTTCCACCCGGAAAAATCGGGGGATGCCGGCGCGGCATTGCTCAACAACTGGCTGAAGACCCTGGGTTAGGCGCCGGTATGTGGAGCGTTGTCCTTATGGGCCTGGCCGGGCTGCTGATCGGCGGAGCAGTGTCTTTCCGCAGCCAGGGAATGTCCAAAATCATCGTCATCAGTTTCTGGGTCCTGGCCGGAATGGCCCTGCTGGGTGCCTATCTCCTGACCCTCGACCTGTCCTGACCCCACCATCGAAAGCATCCTGATGTCCCTCCTCGAAACCCCCGTCCTTGAACTCCTGCCCGCCGTGGATGTTGCGGACGGCCAAGCCGTGCGCCTCGTGCAGGGTGAAGCAGGCAGCGAGACCAGCTACGGCGATCCGCTGGACGCGGCCCTGGCCTGGCAGAACGACGGTGCCGAGTGGGTGCATCTGGTGGACCTCGACGCGGCCTTCGGGCGCGGCTCGAACCTGGACCTGCTCAGCCGCGTGGTGAAGTCCCTGGACATCAAGGTGGAACTCTCCGGCGGCATCCGCGACGACGAGTCCCTGGAGAAGGCACTGGAGCTGGGTGCGGCGCGGGTCAACCTGGGCACCGCAGCACTGGAAAATCCCGGCTGGACCGCCAGTGCCATCGCCCGCTACGGCCATGCGATCGCCGTCGGGCTCGACGTGCGCGGCACCACCCTCGCGGCCCGCGGCTGGACCCAGGAAGGCGGCGATCTCTGGGAGGTCCTGGCCCGGTTGGAAGAAGCCGGCTGCCCGCGCTACGTGGTCACCGATGTCACCAAGGACGGCACGCTGCGCGGACCCAACCTGGAACTGCTGCGCGAGGTGCTCAAGCGCACCGACCGGCCCGTGGTCGCCTCCGGCGGCATCTCCAGCCTCGATGACCTGGCAGCACTGCGGGAACTGGTGCCGCTGGGTCTAGAGGGCACCATCGTGGGCAAGGCGCTCTACGCCGGTGCCTTCACGCTGCCCCAGGCCCTCGACGTCGCCGGGCACCCGGCCCGCTGAGCATGGCGGCTCGTGAACTTCCCGGCCACATCGCCGCTGCGCTTGCCGGAGCCGGTGGCCCCGTCGATTCCGCCGGCCGTCCCTGGTCCGGCCGGGATCTTGCGGGCGACGGGAACCCGCTGCACAACTTCGATGCCGATGACGGGCTGGCCGACGCAGGCTATACCGAAGCGCTGAAGAACCTGATCGCCGGAAGCGGCACTGAAGCGGACGTCGTGGCTTCGCTGGCCACTGCCCGTGTCTTTGTGCCCATCGTCGCTGTCCTCGGGGAGGAAGCCGAATCGGAGCACGGCCTCACCGCCGATAAGCAGGCCGACATGGCGCTGGTATCGCTGACCGCTCCGGACGGCCGTAAGGCACTCCCGGTCTTTACCTCGGTGGCAGCCCTGGAACACTGGCATCCCGAAGCGCGGCCCGTTGCCGTCTACACCGCCCGTGCAGCACTGTCCGCCGTCGCCGAGGATGCCCAGCTGCTGGTCATTGACCCCGGCGCGGAATTTACCTTCGTGGTCCGCCGCCCCGCTATGTGGGCCCTCGCCCAGCAGCGGAAGTGGGTGCCCTCCTATGCCGACGCGGAATTGGTATCCATGGCCGAAACGGCAGCGGCGCCGGACCGGCGGATCCTGGCCGTAACACTCCAGCAGGGGCAGGGAACGGCGTCCCGGACCGCAGCCGGCGCTCCCGTGACCGGGGGAGGGGCAGGCCCTGAGCTTAGAATGGTGCTTCAGCTTGCGCCCGGACTCGATCCGCAGGACGTCTCCGCCCTCGCGGCCGGCCTGCAGCAGCGCCTGACTGCCAACCCCGAGTTTGTTGAGCGCGTGGATTCACTGGACCTGAAAATCACCCGCTGACCCGTCCGGCGCAGCCCGCCAGAAGAGAACCACTGTGAATTTTGGCCTGTACCGCGAGATGCTGCGGATCACACCCATCCGCCGCGTCCTGCTCATCGGAATGATCGCCCGTTTCCCGCACTCCGCAGCTGGTGTCCTGTTGACCCTCCACGTGGTCAACACCATGGACAAGGGCTACGCCGCCGCCGGAGCGGTCGCCGCCGTCGTCACCATCGGCATTGCGGTCGGTGCCCCCTGGCGCGGCCGCCGCGTGGATATGGTAGGACTGCGCCGGGCGCTGATTCCGTCGGTCATTGCCGAAGCAACGATTTGGAGCATCGCTCCGCACGCCAGCTTCGAATGGCTGCTGGTCCTTGCCCTGATCGGCGGTCTGTTCACCCTTCCGGTCTTCAGCGTTGTCCGGCAGTCCCTTGGCGTCCTGGCCACCGGCGAGCAACGGCGCACCGCCTTTGCGCTGGACTCCATCGCCACTGAGCTCGTCTTTATGATGGGCCCGGCACTGGGTGCGGTGATAGCTACACAGATCTCGTCTGTCATCGGACTGACGGCCGTCGGGCTGTCCGCGGCGGTGGCGGGCCTGCTGCTGATCTGGTTCAATCCGCCGACCCGGTCACTGGAACCGCGGAACTCGGTGACCGCCGCGGATGAGCAGGACGCAGCCGCGGCAGCCGCTGTCGCAGTGGCCCCGGCGAATGTGCAGGAAGCGCCGATGGAACTCACCGGTGCAGGCCTTCCGAAGGGGCCGCAGAACCTGTTCGGCCGGCTGCGGAACGGGGTTGCGGGCAACTTCGGCTGGTTCAACCCGAGCGTGGCAGTGGTCTTTGCCGTCGCCGTAGGCGCGGGCCTGCTGCTGTCCAGCACCGACGTCGGCATGGTGGCGTCGGTGGAGGCAGGAGGCAATCCGTCAGAGGTCGGCATTGTTTTCGTAGCGTGGTGCGCGGCCTCCGCTGTCGGCGGGATCGTCTACGGTGCCATGGACCGGCGCATCTCCCCGATGCTGCTTCTGCTGGCGATGGCCGTGCTGACCATACCCATGGCCTTTGCCACCGGCACCCTCAGCCTGGCACTGCTCTCGATTCCGGCGGGCCTGCTCTGCGCACCGGTGCTGTCATCCGCCTCCGAACGCGTGGCGGACCTGGTGAGCGAGGAACGGCGGGGTGAAGCCATGGGGTGGTACGGCTCGTCAATGACCGCCGGCACCGCGCTGGGCGCGCCTGTGGCAGGCCTCGCCATCGACGTCATCGGCCCGTGGTCGGGCTTCCTGATGGCCGGCGGCGCCGCATCGCTGCTGGTGCTGGCGACCCTCGCGGTTCGGTGGTTCGTGCGGCGGCCGGCAGCCAACGCCAAGACCGGCTCCGCCCTGTAGCAGTGCGCCAGGGAAGCACCGGCACAAAAAAGCCCGAAGAGCCTGCCCGGACTATCCGGGGCGGGGCTCTTCGGGCGTGTGGCGGTGGAGAAGACGGTGCTGGAGGTTATGCCTAGCTGACGGGGCCGGTGAACTTCTCGCCCGGACCCTTGCCCGGTGCATCCTGGAGAATGGACGCCTCACGGAAGGCCAGCTGCAGGGAACGAAGTCCGTCGCGCAACGGTCCGGCATGCTGGCTGCCGATTTCCGGAGCGGCGGCGGTGACAAAACCGGCCAGCGCGGTGATCAGCTTCCGGGCCTCGTCCAGGTCCTTCAGCTCCTCGGCGTCATCACCCTCAGCCAGGCCGCATTTCACGGCTGCTGCGCTCATCAAGTGGACGGCCGCCGTCGTAATGACCTCGATGGCCGGAACTTCGGCAATGTCGCGCATCTGCTCGGCGACTTCCTGCTGTGCTGCTGCCGCAGATTCGGACTCTGCGGATGTTCCGGGGAAGGAGTGGCGGGTTGCTTCCCCTGCCGGATTGCTCTGTGGGCTACTCATACTGGTAAGCTTGTCACAGACCGACTGGTTGTCGTTACTTTCAATGCTCCTCGCGGGCAGGATGAAGATCACACTTCTCCTGGAAGCCTACGGCGCCGGTATGCAAGCGGAGACCCCTCCCACCCGCGTCAGCCTGACCGCCCTCGTAGGCGTCAGAGTTGCCGGGTTCAGGTCGGCCCCGGACGGGCCGCAGTATTACTGCAGCACATTCCGGGAGCCAACAGCCTTCGAACAGGTTTCGAGGCTGTTGCCGCCGACCCCACTACGGGCCTTCGATTGCGCTTGCAATTGGAGGCCTTCTTCATTTGCAGGCGGTAGCCGTTTTTGAACTACACAGGAGCTGCAACATTAGCGAGCCAAGAATCAATGATCGGATCCGCGTCCCCGAGGTGCGGCTGGTAGGTCCGGCAGGTGAACAGGTCGGAGTTGTCCGGATTGAGGACGCACTTCGCCTGGCTGCCGAGTCTGACCTGGATCTTGTTGAGGTAGCACCGCAGGCCAAGCCTCCGGTGTGCAAACTAATGGACTTCGGCAAGTACAAGTACGAAGCCGCCGTCAAGGCACGTGAAGCCCGGAAGAACCAGACGAACACCGTTCTGAAGGAAATCCGTTTCCGCCTGAAGATCGACACCCACGACTACGAAACCAAGCGTGGACACGCCATGCGCTTCCTGGCCGCCGGTGACAAGGTCAAGGCCATGATCCAGTTCCGTGGACGTGAACAGCAGCGCCCGGAAATGGGTATGAAGCTGCTGAACAAGTTCGCGGAGGACGTTGCAGAAGTAGGCGTGGTTGAATCCACCCCGCGGATCGACGGCCGCAACATGGTTATGGTCATTGGACCGGTCAAGAACAAGGCAGAGGCCAAGGCCGAAGCCCGCCGCGCAACACAGCGGGCCGATGCCAAGGCAGCGAACGAGGCTGTTCGCAACGGCGAGGCTCCTCCCCGTGTGGATACCTCTTCGGACAAGGCGCCTCTGACGCAGAGCCTCGCGGATCTGCTGCCGGACGGACTGCGTCTGGGTTCCTCCGCTGCCGAGGCCGACAAGGCCCGTGCAGAGCAGGAACAGGCTGAGAAGGAACAGGCCGCAAAGCGCGCCAAGGCTGCTGCCCAGGAAAAGGCCGCAACCGAGGCACGCCGTGTTGCCGCAGCCAGCAAGCCGGCCGCAGCGCCGGCCGCTGAAGCTGCTGCTGCTCCCGCCAGCCCCGCTGAGGCTGCCAAGCCTGCTGAGGCCGCGAAGCCTGCCGCAGCGCCGAAGCCTGCAGCTGTGCCGAAGCCGGCCGCGGCAAAGCCTGCGCCCAAGCCCGCTGCACGGCCCAAGCCCGCCGCAGCACCGAAGCCTGCCGGCAAGCCGTCCTCCTCACGGGGGACCACCGGCCAGAACAAGCCCGGAACTGCAGAGTAGTTTCACTGCGCTGCGCCTGTTCCGGCGTCCAGTAATAAGCCCTGGCACCCGCAAAGGTGTCCAAAGCCCCGCGGGCCTGCCCGCGGAAACCTAAAGGAGATCGGTAGACATGCCGAAGATGAAGACCCACAGTGGCGCCAAGAAGCGCTTCAAGCTGACCGGTACCGGCAAGCTCAAGCGCCAGCAGGCTAACCGCCGCCACTACCTGGAGCACAAGCCCTCCACGCTGACCCGCCGCCTCGCCAACGACAAGCTCGTGGCACCGGCGGATGCCAAGGTCATCAAGAAGATGCTCGGCATCTAGCCAGTCCCCGATAGCTGTCCCGTCCGGGACGGCGTCACCCATCAAGCTTTCCCCGCCTGGAATCCCAGGTGCAGAGACTTTTTTGAAGTCGGGGAGATTTACCAATAAGGAGTACGCACGTGGCACGTGTGAAGCGGGCGATTAACGCCCACAAGAAGCGTCGGGTTATTCTCGAGCGCGCCAAGGGTTACCGCGGACAGCGTTCGCGCCTGGTCCGTAAGGCCAAAGAGCAGCTGCTGCACTCGTTTGTGTACAGCTACGGCGACCGCCGCAAGCGTAAGGGCGACTTCCGCCGCCTGTGGATCCAGCGCATCAACGCTGCTTCCCGCGCCAACGGCCTGACCTACAACCGCCTGATCCAGGGCCTGAAGCTGGCCGAGATCCAGGTTGACCGCCGCATGCTGGCCGAACTGGCCATCAATGACGCCGCTGCCTTCGCCGCACTGGTCCAGCTCGCCAAGAACGCGCTGCCGTCCGACACCTCCGCTCCGGCCGTTGCCGCTGCTCCGGTCGCCAAGACTGCTGCTGCCCCCGCCGCCAAGAAGCCGGCTGCTGCCGTTGCCACCGCCCAGGGCGGTTTCAAGGCTTCCGAGGGCGACGCTCCGGAAGGCTTCGTTATCAAGGGCAACCTTGGTTCCGGTAAGTACCACGTCCCGGGTTCCACCTGGTACGAGCAGACCGTTGCCGAGTACTGGTTCAACTCTGTTGAATCCGCCAAGGCTGCGGGCCTCGAGCCCGCCGGCGGAGAATCCCGCCAGAAGTTCCAGGGCTAATTCGGTTTCCTACAGCCGATGAACCTTGAAGGGCGCCCGCAGGCACCGCTGATGTCCAACCCCCGAGCTGATCGGGTCCGCGATACAGCGAAGCTTGCCGGGCGCTCTTCGCGCTTAAAAACCGGCCGCTTCCTGGCCGAAGGGCCGCAGGCCGTGCGGGAGGCGCTTTCCGCGCACCGCGCGGCGGCGGCCGGCGGCGGTCCCGCCGTCGTGCACGAGGTCTACGCCACGCAGGCGTGCCTGGACCGCCTTCCGGAACTGGCGGACCTGGCCCGGGGCGTGACCCTGCGCCTTGCCACCGACGAGGTCCTGGCCGCGATGGCGGACACCGTTTCCCCGCAGGGCATCATCGCTGTCTGCCACACTTCCACGGCCACGCTGGAAGACGTGCTCGCATCCGGTGCGAAGCTCATCGCCGTCCTGTGCGAGGTGCGGGATCCGGGCAACGCCGGAACCGTGCTGCGGGCCGCCGATTCCGCCGGCGCCGACGCAGTAGTCCTGACGGCGTCCAGCGTCGACATTTACAACCCCAAAGCGGTGCGGTCCACCGCGGGCTCCCTTTTCCACCTGCCGGTGGTGACAGGTGCGGAGTTCACCGCTGTCATCGACGCCCTCCACGCAACCGGTGTGACCGTCCTGGCTGCGGACGGCTACGGCAACGTGAACCTGGACCGGCTCCAGGACCTCAGTGCGGTACGCCGCTTCGGCACGCGCGGCGACGGCGGAAGCGAAGCACTGTCCGACGACGGCGTTCCCCGGCTGGAAGCCGCCACGGCGTGGCTCTTTGGCAACGAAGCCCAGGGCCTGTCCGACGCCGAACTCGCCGCCGCCGACCACCGCGTTGCAGTCCCGCTTTACGGCCGGGCGGAGAGCCTGAATGTCGGCACGGCGGCAACCGTCTGCCTGTACGCCTCTGCCCGCGCACAGAACGGGTAACCCCAGGGTCCTTCCGTAGCCGGCGGAACCCGGCACGGACCGCCGCTTCTCCATGTAGCGTATTGGTAACAGCTATCTTCGGACAGCTGAATCAACCAGTCCATTACCAAAGAGAAACGGGACTTATATGTCTGCCAGCGGCGGTAATAAGGCGATTGTCGCGGCACTGAGCGCCAACCTGGCCATTGCGGTCATGAAGTTCATTGCCTTCGCCTTGACGCGTTCATCCTCCATGCTGGCGGAGGCTATCCACTCGGTTGCCGACTCCGGCAACCAGGCACTGCTGCTTGTGGGCGGCAAGCGCGCACGGCGCCAGGCCAGCCCTGAGCACCCCTTCGGCTACGGCCGGGAACGCTACGTCTACGCGTTCATCGTCTCGATTGTGCTCTTCAGCGTCGGCGGTTTGTTCGCCCTCTACGAGGCCTACCACAAGTGGCAGGACCCGCACCCGATCGAAGGCCGCTGGTGGTGGGTGCCGCTCGCCGTCCTCGTGGGTGCGATCATTGCCGAAGCGTTCTCCTTCCGCACCGCCATCCGGGAATCGAACCACACACGCGGCAAGCAGAGCTGGAAGCAGTTTGTCCGCACCGCCAAGGCGCCGGAGCTGCCGGTCGTCCTGCTCGAAGACCTCGGTGCCCTCCTCGGCCTGGTCTTCGCCCTGTTCGGCGTGAGCATGACCCTGCTGACCCACAACGGCATCTGGGATGCGCTGGGCACCGCCATGATCGGCATCCTGCTGGTCGTGATTGCCGTGATCCTGGGCATGGAGACGAAGTCCCTGCTGCTCGGTGAGTCTGCCACGCAGGACGATGTCCGCAGGATCGAAGCGGCCATCCAGGAGGATCCCGATACGCGGATCATCCACCTCAAGACCCTGCACCTGGGTCCCGAGGAACTGCTCGTGGCCGCCAAGATCACCATGGCCAAGTCGGAAACGGGCCAGGAAATCGCTGACGGCATCAACGCCGCTGAGGCACGGATCCGTGCCGCAGTGCCGATCGCCGGGGCTATTTACCTGGAGCCGGATATATTTGTTGCGAAGAACGCGCAGGACGCCGGTCAAGTGACCCGCTGATCAGCGCAATAGCCAAACCAAGCAGGGCGAGTACCGCTCCCACCACAGCGGGGGAGCGGTACCCCCAGCCCCAGGCAATAACCACGCCGCCCAGCAGGGCACCGAGGGCATTGGCCAGGTTCAGGGCCGCATGGTTCAGGGACGACGCCAGTGACTCGGCGCCGGGCGACACATCCAGCAGCCTGGTCTGCAGCGGAGGCGTCAGCATCGAGCCGATCAGCCCAACCAGGAAGACGAGCACCATGGCCGTCGCCGCGTACTGCACCGCCCAGGCGTACGCCAGCAGAATCACGATGGTTCCGCCCAGGATCGCGTAGATACTGCCCATCACGTTGATATCGGCCAGCCGGCCGCCAGCCACATTGCCGACCACCTGGCCCACGCCGTAGAGCCCGACGACGATGGGCAGGATGTTTTCGGAGATGCCTGCCACTTCGGTCATGGTGGGCGCGATGTAGGAATACACGGCAAAGAATCCGCCGAAACCGACGGTTCCCACCAGCAGCGCCAGCCAGACCTGTGCACGCCCGAGGGCACTGAGCTCATTCTTGATGCTCGCACCGGCCAGTGTTGCCTGGTACGGCACGAACCGGGCCACCATGGCCACCGTCAGGAGCGCGATTGCCGCGACCAGGACAAACATCCACCGCCATCCGGCTTGCTGCCCCAGCCAGGTAGCGAACGGCACCCCCACGACATTGGCGATACTCAGGCCCAGCATGACCATGGAGATGGCCCACGCCCGGCGCGTGGGAGCAACCAGGGAGGCAGCGATGACCGCTGCCACCCCAAAGAACGCGCCGTGCGGCAGACCGGACAGGAACCGGGTGAAGAGCAGCCAGGAGTAGTCCGCGGCAAAGAACGAGGAGAGGTTACTCAGGGCGAAGAAGAGCATCAGGCCCAGGACCAGTATCTTCCGCGGCACCCGGGCGCCCAGGGCCGCAAGTACAGGAGCACCCACCACCACGCCGAACGCGTAGGCCGAAATGACATGGCCGCCGGCGGGAACGGAGATGCCGAGATCATCGACCATCTCCTGCAGCAGTCCCATGATGCTGAATTCCGTGGTGCCGATGGCAAAGCCGCCCACGGCCAGGGCAACTATCGCCTTGGCTGCCGTGGTTCGGCGTCCGCCGGGGGTGCGCTGGCCGGACAGGGAAATGGACGCGGTGGTGCTCCGGGACATGCTTCGCTTTCACAAGTGGGGATGCGGCTGCGCCGCTGAGGACGGCGTCCGCGGTCAACGGACAGGAAGTGCTCCTGCCGGACGCCACGACGGCTTCGTCACCTACAGCCTAGTGCACGGCTGGGCATGAGGAAGGCTCCCTGCTGCAGGTGGGCATGGCCGGCACACGGGGCACTGGTGCCGGCAGTGTCGGTCTGTCACCGTTAATGCGTGCAGAGCCACGAAAGTCCCGGGGGGCTGGTGTCCCGCCTGCGGGATGCAGGGTGTGTGTTCGCCGAAGAAGAAGCGCTTCTGCTGCTGTCGGACGCTCCCGGCGCAGCGGTGCTGGACCGCAGGGTCGCCCAACGGCTGGCCGGACAGCCGTTGGAGCAGGTGCTCGGCTGGGCGTCTTTCGGAGGTCTTCGGGTAGCGCTGCGGCCGGGGGTCTTTGTTCCACGGCGGCGCACGGAGTTCCTGGCCGCACAGGCGGTCCATGTGCTTGCAGGACGGAGTGCGGCCCTGGTGGTGGAGTTGTGCTGCGGATCGGGGGCGGTCGCGATGGTGGTCTCGGCGGCCGTACCGGGCTGCCGGATCTACGCCGTTGACCTTCACCCGGAAGCAGTCGAATGTGCCCGCGGCAATCTGCCGCAGGCCTCGGTCCTGAAGGGCGACCTCTTTCTGGCGCTGCCCCAAGAGCTGCGCGGGAGGGTCGACGTCGTTGTTGCCAATGCACCCTACGTTCCCACCGCGGCGTTGGCCACGCTGCCGCGCGAAGCACGGAACTACGAGCCCGCCGCCACCTTCGACGGCGGCCCGAACGGACTCGATACGGTGGGACGCATTGTCAGCGAAGCTCCGCAGTGGCTCGGCGCCGGGG
Source organism: Arthrobacter sp. zg-Y877 (assembly GCF_030373105.1). Classification (NCBI taxonomy): domain Bacteria; kingdom Bacillati; phylum Actinomycetota; class Actinomycetes; order Micrococcales; family Micrococcaceae; genus Arthrobacter; species Arthrobacter sp. zg-Y877. Next base: position 25,250 of record NZ_JAUCPU010000003.1, on the reverse strand, counting down.
GGAAGGTTCTGCTCGAATGCAGCGGGGACCAGGCAGCTGCCGTGGCCGGGATGCTTGCTGCAGCAGGACTGTCCCCGCAGATCCTCCGGAATGAGGAAACCGATGCCACGGTGGCCGTGGGCAGTGCGCCGCCCCGGAGGACGAAGGGCAGCGGGGAAACCGGTTAAGCTCGGTGGATGCATTCACAAGAGAACTCCAGCCAGGCCGGTACGGCTGTTCCCCAGGATTCGCCGCGCGTGCAGGTGGTGGGCGCGGCGCTCCTGGATTCCCTCGCCAGGCCCTCGAAGCTCCTGGCGGCACGCCGAAGCGCTCCGGAAGCGTTGGCGGGGCTGTGGGAGTTCCCCGGCGGAAAGGTGGAGGCCGGGGAAGGCTGCACGGAAGCGCTGCACCGCGAACTGGCAGAGGAGCTCGGGATCCGAGTCGAGCTGGGCGCCGAAGTTCCTGGCCCCTCGGAGCAGGGCTGGCCGCTCAACCGCTCCGCGGCCATGCGCGTGTGGCTGGCGGAAGTCACCGACGGGACACCCGAGCCGCTGGAAGACCACGACGAGCTTCGCTGGGTGGACCTCACCGAAAGGACACTGACGGCACTTCCATGGATACCGGCAGACCTGCCGATCGTTACGGCACTGCTGGACGCCGTCGCCGCCCGAAAGGCTTAGGGCCCTAGAAGAGTGCGTCCTGGCTCGCCGGGACCGCAGCCGCCGCCTGTGCGGCAGGAGTCTTCGACGAGACAGCCGGCCGCAGGAACCGGGCACCGCCGGTGAAACCGTACTTGGCCTTGAAGAACCGGATCCGCCCGGCCAGCCAGTCCCGGTATTCCTTGGAGGCGTACGTGCCCTTGCCGTACAGGTCGGCGTACTTGCCGGAGAGCTCCGGGTAATGCCGGGCCAGGAACTGCAGATACCACTCGCGGGCTCCCGGGCGCAGGTGCAGGGCACCCGCCGTGACACCCGTAGCCCCGGCAGCTGCGAGCGCAGAGAAAAGGGCGTCCAGGGATTCGTCGCCGTCGGTCAGCCAGGGCAGGATCGGCATGGCCATGACCGAACATGGCAGGCCGGCATCCCGCAGCCGGCTGATCAGCTCCAACCGGGCCCGGGGCGTAGGGGTTCCCGGTTCAGCCACCTTGGCCAGCTCCGGATCCACGAGCGCCAGCGAAATGCCCATGCCGATTTCGGTCTGCGCGGAGGCTTCCTTCAGGAGCGGGATGTCGCGGGCCAGCAGGGTGCCCTTGGTCAGGATGGAGAACGGGGTGCCGCTGTCCGCCAGGGCGCGGATGATGCCCGGCATCAGTTTGTAGCGGCCCTCGGCGCGCTGATAGGGATCCGTGTTGGTGCCCATGGCCACATGGTGGTGCTGCCAGGAGGGACGGCTGAGTTCGCGCCGCAGGACCTCGGCTGCATTGACCTTAACCACCAGCTGGCTGTCGAAATCGGCACCGCTGTCCAGGTCCAGGTAGGTGTGGGTCTTGCGGGCGAAACAGTAAACACAGGCGTGGCTGCAGCCGCGGTAAGGATTGACGGTCCATTCGAAGGGCATGTTGGAGCCGCCGCCCACCTTGTTCAATACCGACTTGGCAACGACCTCGTGGAACGTCACCCCGGCAAAGTCCGGAGTGCGTACGGAGCGGACCAGGCCCTGCAGCGGAAGCAGGGGATCGGTGGTGCCGGGCCCCGGCAGGGGCAGTACCGATTCGGATGCCGCCGGGCCGGCAGGTTCGGTGCCGCTATCGTCGCCCTGCGCGGGCGGTGCATTGAGTTCCTGACCTTGCCACCTCATTCCCTCATTAGAACATATGTTCGAAAGAGGGGGTAGATCTATCTGCTGCGGAACGGCCGGCGGGACCGGCCCGGATGAGTAGCCCGCGGGTGCCGCCGCCTGCGCGGCCGATACCCGCCGTCGTGGAGGCCGGCCAGGCGTTCAAACGGATTGGCCGACGCCGGGTCGCCGGCCACCACGCGTGAGAGGGTGGACGCAGCGGCATACAGGGGGAGGAAGAACGGCCCCAGCAGGGCGTACTGGGTACTGTGCCGCATCTCATGCCGCAGCAGCCGGCTGTCCGGTGCGTGCAAGCGGCGGGCCGTGGATGAACGGTAAAACACCACGTTCCCCACCGTGAAGGCCGCAGCGCGGGGCAATGACAGCGGATACCCCTCGGCCAGGGTGATTTTCTGCGGTCCGGTCCTGGTCGCGCATCCGGTCAGACGGGCCAGCACCATGCCGGCGGGAGTGGAAAGGTTCAGCAGGTTGATCCAGTGACGTGCCGAGGCGGCACGCCCTGGCGGGAAGTCCGGGCGCGGCGAGGGGGAGGGACGAACGGACGGCATGGCAACCTCCCTGCGGGAGTATGACGGCCCGGTGAGGGGCGTCTACTAGACTTGCAATGATAAGCCAGAACCCAACTAGGGCCGGAAACAGGTAAGCACAGTACATGTCTAACTCCACACCGGGGACCGGTTCCCCAGATACCTCCCCAGAGGGCACCCAGCCCGAGCCGCCGAATCCGCTGGACGAAGGCGCTATTGCCGCCGCCGTCGAGCAGGCGCTCGCCGCCATTGCCGCCGCCGCGGACCTCAACGAGCTCAAGGACGTCCGGATTGCCGTCACCGGAGAGAAATCTCCGCTGAGTGGAGCCAACCGGACCATCGGCAAGCTCCCCAAGGATCAGAAGGCCGCCGCCGGGAAGCTCGTTGGCCCCGCCCGCGGCCGGATTAACTCCGCGCTCGCCGCCCGCACCGTCGAACTCGAAGCGGAGCGGGACGCCCGGATCCTCGTCGAAGAGGCCGTGGATGTCACCGCGGCTCCCCGCCGCCGGCGCATCGGCGGACGGCATCCCATTTCCACCCTGCAGGACCGGGTGGCGGACGTCTTCGTCGGAATGGGCTGGGAAATCGCCGAAGGACCGGAAGTGGAATCCGAGTGGTTCAACTTCGACGCACTGAACTTCAAGCCGGACCACCCGGCCCGCGAAATGCAGGACACCTTCTTCGTGGAGCCGCCCGAAGCGCATCTGGTCATGCGTACACACACCTCCCCGGTCCAGGTCCGGTCCATGCTCGAGCGTGACCTGCCGATCTACGTGCTCTGCCCGGGCAAGGTGTTCCGCACCGACGAACTCGACGCCACCCACACCCCGGTCTTCCACCAGTTCGAGGGCCTCGCCATCGACAAGGGCCTCACGATGGCCGACCTCGTCGGTACCCTGGAGCACTTCACCCGTGTGCTCTTCGGCGATGAAGCGAAGGTCCGGCTGCGGCCGAACTACTTCCCCTTCACCGAACCCAGCGCCGAGCTGGATATCTGGCACCCCGGTGCCAAGGGCGGCGCCCGCTGGATCGAGTGGGGCGGCTGCGGCATGGTCAATCCCAACGTGCTCCGCGCCGCCGGGATCGACCCCGAGGTTTATACAGGTTTTGCCTTCGGCATGGGCATTGACCGTGCCCTCATGTTCCGCAACGAGGTTTCGGACATGCACGAAATGATTGAAGGCGACGTACGTTTCAGCGAACACTTCGGGATGGAGATCTAAGTGAGAATCCCACTTTCCTGGCTGCGCGAGTATGCCCAGGTACCGGCGGACGCAACCGCCGAAGACGTGATGGAAGACCTCGTGAAGGTCGGCCTGGAGGAAGAGGACGTCCACCGTCCCACCGACGAGCTGCAGGGCCCCATTGTGGTGGGCCAGGTGCTCAGCATGGAGCCGGAGCCGCAGAGCAACGGCAAGACCATCAACTGGTGCTCGGTCCGCGTTGTGCCCGAAGGGGCAGAGCAGACCCTGACCGGCGACGGCATTGACCCCTCCGGTGTCCAGGGCATCGTCTGCGGTGCGCACAACTTCAAGGTGGGGGACAAGGTTGTTGTCACCCTGCCCGGCGCCGTGCTGCCCGGGGACTTCCGGATCAGCCCGCGCAAGACCTACGGCCACGTCTCCGCCGGCATGATCGCCTCCGTGCGTGAACTCGGTATCGGCGAGGACCATGACGGCATCCTCGTGCTCTCCACCCTGGGGCTGGACCCCGAGGTCGGCACGGACGCAATGGAACTGCTGGGCCTGTACGACCAGGCAGCGGAAATCAACGTCACCCCGGACCGCGGCTATGTCTTCTCCATCCGCGGCGCCGCCCGCGAATACGCCCACGCCACCGGCACCAAATTCACCGACCCGGCGGCCGCCGTCGCCGTGCCCATCGCCGACGGCATGGGCTACCCGGTCCGGCTGCAGGACGAGGCCCCGATTTACGGCAAGCCCGGCTGCGACCGGTTCGTTGCCCGCACCGTCCGCGGCGTCGATACCTCCCGGCCCACCCCGCCGTGGATGTCCTCGCGCCTGCGCCTGGCCGGCATGCGGTCCATCTCGCTGGTGGTCGATATCTCCAACTACGTGATGCTCGAGCTCGGCCAGCCGCTGCACTTCTACGACCTGGACAAGCTCACCGGCGAGATCGTGGTCCGCCGCGCCGCCGACGGCGAAACGCTGAAGACCCTGGACGAGAAGGACCGCCGGCTTTCCCCGGAGGACCTGCTGATCACGGACGGCTCCGGTGCCATCGGCATTGCCGGCGTGATGGGCGGAGCCACCACCGAGGTTTCCGGCGGAACCCAGAACGTCCTGATCGAAGCCGCCCACTTCGAAGAAGTCAGCATTGCCCGCTCCCGGCGCCGGCATAAGCTGCCCTCGGAAGCGTCCAAGCGCTTCGAACGCGGCGTGGACTGGAACGTAGCCGACGTCGCCGCGCAGCGTGCGGTCGACCTGCTGGTGGAACTCGCCGGCGGCACCGCCGACGAAGCGATCACCGACGTCGGCACCGCTCCGGAGCCCCGGCGCATCGAACTGCCGGCACAGTTCCCGGCCCAGCTGATCGGCCTGGACTTCACCGAATCCCAGATCACCGGGACGCTGGAGGACCTGGGTGCCTCGGTCGAAAAGACCGACGCCGGCTACCTGGTGACGCCGCCGAGCTGGCGTCCGGACCTGGAGACGCGGGAAGACCTCACCGAGGAAATCATCCGCCTGGTCGGGTACGACAAGATTCCGTCCACCCTGCCGGTCGCCCCTCCCGGGCGCGGACTGACCCGCCTGCAGCAGCAGCGCCGCCGACTTCTGCAGTCCCTCGCGGCTGCCGGGCTCACCGAGGTGCTGGCCTACCCGTTCGTCACCGAGGCGGACAACAACACCTTCGGCGCACCGGAGCCGGGTACCCGAACCGCCCTGAAGCTCGCCAACCCGCTCAGCGCCGAATACGGCTACCTGCGCACCTCGGTGCTGCCCGGACTGTTCGAGGTGGCCAAGCGCAACATGTCCCGCGGTTTCCGTGACCTGGCACTTTTCGAGTCGGGCACGGTCTTCCTGCCCGGTGAGCACCTGGGCACGGAGAGCATTCCGCCGCTGGGCGCGAAGCCGTCCGAGGACGTCCTGGATGAGCTATACGCCGGCATTCCGGACCAGCCGCTGCACGTGGGTGTCCTGCTCGCCGGCCACGAATCCGCTCCCGGGGCCGGCAACACGCCGCGTGCCTGGGACTGGGCCGACGCCCTCGATTTCGCGCGGCTGATGGGCGACGTCCTGGGTGTGGAACTGGTGGTGGAGCAGGGTACCCACCAGGCGTTCCACCCCGGCCGCACCGCACGCATTGCCCTGCGCAGCGGTGAGACCGTGGGCTACGCCGGCGAACTGCACCCCAAGCTCCTGGCCGAACGGGACATGCCGGCCCGCACCGTTGCCGCGGAACTGAACGTGGACGCCCTCTTCGACGCCGCCCCCGACGTCATCGTCGCCCGTCCGATCTCCAGCTTCCCGATCTCCACCCAGGACGTGGCACTGGTCGTGGCGGAGGACGTTCCCGCCGAGCAGGTCCGCGAGGCCCTGCGCGAGGGAGCCGGGGAGCTGCTCGAAGACGTGGCCCTGTTCGATGTGTACGACGGACAGGGCATTGAGCCCGGGCACAAGTCGCTCGCCTTCGCGCTGCGCTTCCGAGCCCCGGACCGGACACTGACCGCCGACGAAGCCTCCGAGGCCCGTGCGGCAGCAGTAGCCCTGGCAGCTGAACGGTTCGGAGCCGTCCAGCGCTAGCCACTGGGAACCTCTTTGCCGGCCCCTTCGGATCATGGATCCGAAGGGGCCGGCTTTGCCTTAACGCCTCCGGTGCACCGCCCGGCTCGCTAGGCTGTGGCGATGACTCCTTTATCCCGCGGCGGGGACTGGTACCTCTTCGACTACGGCATGGTGATTTCGACGGCGCCGTCCCCGGAGGATTGGCGGTTGCTGGAACAGGCCACCGGCCTTTCAGACCTGGCAACGGGTACGAGCCGGTACTGGGAAAAGCGCGAAGAGTTCGACGCCGGCCGGCTGACCCCGGCGCAGTACTGGGGAGGCGTGCTTGGCGAGGCCGTGCCGCCCGAGACGGTAAACACCCTGGAGGCGTTGGATGCGGCGCAGTGGTCCCACCTGAACCCGCGAACGATGGAGGTGCTCCAGACGCTGCATGGCGAGGGTGCGGCCCTGGCCCTGCTCTCCAACATGCCCGAGGGCATGTCACGGAGGTACTCGGCTGAATCGCCCTGGGCGCCATATTTCTCGAAGCTGTACTTCAGCGGGCAGATGGGCCTGGTGAAGCCGGATCCGCGGATCTTTGACCGCGTCGTTGCCGATCTGGGGGCGGCACCCAAGGGCATCATCTTCGTTGACGACAACCCGCAGAACATCTCGACCGCGCGGGATATGGGATTTCAAACGGTGCTCCACACCAGCGGAACAGACCTCCGGGCGGAGCTTGCCGGTCTCAGCCGGTAACCCGCGTGGTGTCAGCGCCCACCCTTGGCGATGTAATCCGGTCCGTCGTAATGCAGATTCAGTGTGTCGATCACGCCGTCATCGAAGGTAAAGAATTCCGCGAACCGGACCGGACCGCCGGGCATCTGCGCGTCGTACAGGACCGCGGACCCCGACTCATCGTGCACTTCGCGAAGGACGTTGATGCCCCGCACGGTTCCAATGAAGCCTGCAACCCCCTGCAGGAAGCCGTCCGTGGCGTCGGGGCGATGGCCCGCGAGGGAACCGGTGAAGTCCAGCCGGTCTGATAGGAGGGTACGGAGTTCGCTGCCATTACCGAAGGCCTGCGGTCCGGCTGTTAAGACGCGGTAATAGTCCTGGAGTAAAGCCGGGGCAGACGGGCAGAGGACGTTGGCCATGGATACTCCTTGCTAGAGCCTGCTGGTGTTCCAGAAATGCCAGTATGAGGGCGCCGTATCCGTTAGGGAACGAGCAGCACCTTTCCGGTGGTCTTCCGCCCTTCCAGATCCGTGTGCGCCCGCGACGCCTCGGCCAGCGGATAGGTCTGTCCGATCCGTACGTCCAGTTTTCCGGCCAGGACCGCGTCAAACAGTTCGCGTACCCGCCACTGGCGTTCCTCCGGCGTGAGCAGGTGGTGCGCGATGGTAGGCCGGGTGAGGAACAGGGAGCCGGAGGAATTCAGCCGCTGGATATCGAACGGCGGCACCTGACCGGAGGCGGCGCCGAAGAGCACCAGCATGCCCCGGATGCGCAGGCTGGCCAGCGAACCGTCGAAGGTCGCCCGGCCCACGCCGTCGTACACCACATCCACGCCCCGGCCCTCCGTGAGGTCACGCACCTGCCCGGCGAAGCCGTCGTAGCGCAGCACATGGTCGGCGCCGGCACCGCGCGCCAGGAGTTCCTTCTCCTCGGTGGACACCGTGGTGATCACGGTGGCGCCCTTGGCCTTGAGCAGCTGGATCAGCAGCAGCCCGACACCGCCCGCTCCGGCATGCACCAGTACCGTCTGTCCCTCCTGTACGACAAAGGTGGAGTTGCACAGGTACTGCGCAGTGATGCCCTGGAGCAGCAGGGCAGCGGCGGTGTCATCCCGGATTCCTTCCGGCACCGGCAGCGCCACCTCCGCGTCCAGCAGCATGTACTCGGCGTAGGCACCACCGCCCTCCGCGGTAGCCACCCGGTCGCCTTCCCGGAAGCCTGACTCGAGTCCGGCAGCCACGACAGTTCCGGCGGCCTCGGAGCCGGGTGTGAAGGGATATGACATGGGGTAAACCCCGGCGCGCTGATAGGTGTCGATGAAGTTCACGCCCACGGCAGCGACTCGAACCAGCACCTGCCGCGGTCCGGGCTCCGGCAGTGCGACGTCTTCATAACGCAGGATTTCCGGTCCGCCCGGTTGCGGGACGACAATTGCTTTGTGCATGGCATGGCCTCTTTTACTGGCTGGTACGTGCTGGGCTGTTCCCGCCGTTCGATGTGCTGCCCATCATACTGTTTGCATAAATATTGGTGACACTGCATAAATGTGCTGTAGGGTGAAGGCATGACGATTTCCGTAGCGGTCTCCGGTGCCAGCGGCTATGCCGGCGGCGAAGTGCTGCGCCTGCTTGCCGGCCATCCGGAGGTGACCATCGGCGCCATCACTGCCCACAGCAACGCCGGCAGCCGGCTGGGGGAGCTGCAGTCGCACCTGCATTCCCTGGCCGACCGGGTGCTGGAGGAAACCACCGTCGAGACCCTGTCCGGACACGACGTCGTCTTCCTCGCCCTGCCGCACGGGGCCAGCGCGGCCATCGCTGCCCAGCTGGATCCGGACACCCTGGTGATCGACGCCGGTGCCGACCACCGGCTCGAGGATCCGCTGGCGTGGGAAAAGTTCTACGGTTCCCCGCATGCCGGCACCTGGCCCTACGGCCTGCCCGAGCTGCCGGGCCACCGCAGCCGGCTCAAGGGCGCCCGCCGCATCGCGGTCCCCGGCTGCTACCCCACAAGCTCCCTGCTCGCCCTGGCTCCCGGCTTCGCCGCCGGGCTGCTGGAACCGGACGACGTCGTCATTGTTTCGGCCTCCGGCACCTCGGGTGCAGGCAAGGCCGCCAAGCCGCACCTGCTGGGCTCTGAGGTCCTGGGCGGCATGAGCCCGTACGGCGTGGGCGGCAGCCACCGGCACACCCCGGAAATCGAACAGGGCCTGTCCGCGGCCGCCGGCGAGTCCGTCGCCGTGTCCTTCACGCCTACGCTCGCCCCGATGGCCCGCGGCATCCTGACCACGGCCACCGCAAAGGTGCGCCCCGGGATCGACGCCGGCGCCCTGCGCGCCGCGTGGGAACAGGCGTACGCCGGGGAACATTTTGTCCGTGTCCTGCCCGAAGGACAGTGGCCCGCCACCAAAATGGTGGTCGGCTCCAACTACGCCGTGATGCAGCTGGCCTACGACGCCCATGCTCGCCGGGTAATCGTCAGCTGCGTAATCGACAACCTCAACAAGGGAACCGCCGGCGGCGCCGTGCAGTCCATGAACATTGCCCTCGGCCTGGAAGAAACCGCGGGACTGACGCAGCAGGGGGTGGCACCGTAATGAGTGTCGAATCAACGATCGGCAGCACCACGGGTATCACCGCCCCGGCCGGCTTCCGTGCCGCAGGGGTGGCTGCGGGCCTGAAGGACTCCGGCGGCCGCGACGTCGCCCTGGTGGTCAACGACGGACCGTCCAAGGCAGCAGCAGCGGTGTTCACCCGCAACCGGATCACCGCAGCCCCGGTGCTGTGGTCCCGGCAGGCGGTCTCCGATGGACGGGCCGACGCCGTGGTCCTTAACTCCGGCGGGGCCAATGCCTGCACCGGCCCGCAGGGATTCCAGAACACCCACGCCACCGCGGAAAAGGCGGCCGGACTCCTGGGGCTCAGTGCCTCGGATGTCCTGGTCTGCTCCACCGGCCTGATCGGCGTCCAGCTGCCCATGGACAAGCTGCTCTCCGGCGTTGAAGCCGCCGCCGGCGCCTTGTCCGCCGACACGGGTGCGGACGCCGCGCATGCCATCATGACCACCGATACCGTGCCCAAGCAGGCTGTGTTCACGGGTACTGACGGTGCGGGCCGGACCTACCGGATCGGAGGAATGGCCAAGGGGGCGGGCATGCTTGCTCCCGGACTGGCCACGATGCTGGTGGTCCTGACCACCGACGCCGACCTTGCCGCCCCGGCCCTGGACACCGCCCTCCGGACTGCCACGGCCGTCACCTTCGACCGCACCGACTCGGACGGCTGCATGTCCACCAACGACACCGTGGTCCTGCTGGCTTCCGGTGCCTCGGGTGCGGCACCGGATGCCGGCGCCTTCAGCAGCGGACTCACGGAGGTCTGCTTCTCCCTGGCTCAGCAGCTGATCACCGACGCCGAGGGGGCGAGCCACGACATCGCCGTCACCACGGTCAACGCCGCCACCGTGGCCGACGCCGAGGCGGCATCGCGCGCCGTCGCCCGCTCCAACCTCTTCAAGACCGCCATCTTCGGCAACGATCCCAACTGGGGCCGGGTGCTGTCCGCCGTCGGCACCACCGATGCAGCGTTCGAACCGGACCGGATCGACGTCACCATCAACGGTGTGCAGGTCTGCCGGAACGGCGGGATCGGCGATCCCCGGGAGGGCGTCGACCTGTCTCCGCGGGCGGTCAGCGTCGAAATCGACCTGCATGCGGGGAGCGAAAGCGCCACCATCTGGACGAACGATCTCACCACGGATTACGTCCATGAGAACTCTGCGTACAGCAGCTGACCGGGGGATAGGCATGATCACACCAGCAGCGGCCGGCGAACGGCTGCGCGCACAGGACAAAGCGGCAACGCTGGTCGAGGCGCTGCCCTGGATCCAGCGTTTCGCCGGCACCACCATGGTCATCAAGTACGGCGGCAACGCCATGGTTAATGACGAGCTCCGGAAGGCCTTTGCGGAGGACATTGTGTTCCTCCACCATGCAGGGGTGCACCCGGTGGTCGTCCATGGCGGAGGGCCGCAGATCAGCGCGCTGCTGGACCGGCTCGGGATCGCCTCCGAATTCCGCGGCGGCCTGCGGGTCACCACTCCCGAAGCCATGGATGCCGTACGCATGGTCCTGACCGGCCAGGTGGGCCGAGAGCTCGTCGGACTGCTCAACGCGCATGGTCCCTACGCCGTCGGACTCTCCGGTGAGGACGGAGGCCTGCTGGAGGCCGTCCGCACCGGCGCCGTAGTGGACGGCGTGGAAGTGGACCTCGGCCTGGTCGGGGAAGTCGTGGGGGTCAACCCCGGGGCCATCCAGGACATCATTGCCGCCGGGCGGATCCCCGTGATCAGTACGGTGGCGCCGGAGGTGAACCCCGACGGCGGCACCACCGGACAGGTGCTCAACGTCAACGCGGACACGGCCGCCTCCGCCCTGGCGGTAGCGCTGGGTGCCTCGCGACTGGTGGTGCTCACCGATGTCGAGGGCCTCTACGGCGACTGGCCGGATAAGTCCTCGCTGATCTCCTCCCTGACCACGGGAGAGCTGAGGGCCATGCTGCCGGACCTCGAGGCCGGAATGATCCCCAAAATGAACGCCTGCCTTGCCGCTGTGGACGGTGGGGTGGACCGTGCCGCCGTGGTGGACGGACGGATGGCCCACTCCATGCTCCTGGAAATCTTCACCGAAGCCGGAATCGGCACCCAAGTAGTACCGGAGGACGGTCATGAGTAACCCCGAAAGCCAGCTGCCGCAGCCCGGCACCGCAGCTGCGTACGGCCAGGGCGAATGGCTGGAGCGCTACGGTTCCTCCCTGATGGGCGTCTTCGGCGCTCCGCAGCGCGTACTCGTGCGCGGCAGCGGCTGCTATGTCCAGGACGCGGACGGGAAGCAGTACCTCGACCTGCTGGGCGGGATTGCCGTCAACGCCCTGGGCCATGCCCATCCCGCCCTCGTCGCCGCGGTGTCCGAGCAGCTCGGCACGCTCGGCCACATCTCCAACTTCTTCACCAGTCCTGCCCAGATACAGCTCGCCGAACGGCTGCTGGCGCTCGCAGGTGCACCGCAGGGGTCCAAGGTCTTCTTCGCGAACTCGGGTACGGAAGCCAACGAGGCCGCCTTCAAGCTGGCCCGGCGCAATTCCGGTCCGGGCCGCACCCGGATCCTGGCCCTTGAGGGAGCCTTCCACGGCCGGACCATGGGAGCCCTGGCGCTCACAGCCAAGCCCGCCTACCGGGAACCGTTCGAGCCGCTGCCCGGCGGAGTGGAACACCTTCCGTTCGGCGACATCGACGCGCTGGTCTCCGCGGTGGACGAGACCGTGGCCGCCGTGTTCCTGGAGCCGATCCAGGGCGAGGCGGGCGTGCGGATGCTCCCCGCCGGCTACCTGCAGGCGGCCCGCGAGGCCACCCGTTCTGCCGGTGCGCTGCTCGTTATTGACGAAGTGCAGACGGGAATCGGCCGCACCGGAAAGTGGTTCGCGTCCGAAGGTGTGCTCCCGGATGCCATGACGCTGGCCAAAGGGCTCGGCGGCGGATTCCCCGTCGGCGCACTGATCACCTTCGGCGACAGGCCGTCCAGCCTGCTGGCTGCGGGAATGCACGGCACCACCTTCGGCGGGAATCCGGTGGCCGCCGCGGCTGCCCTGGCGACTCTGTCCGTCCTGGAGTCGCAGGACCTGCTGGCCAACGTGCGTGCCACGGGCGAGTACCTGCGGCGGGAACTGGCCGCAATGGACTCCGTGGCCGAGGTCCGGGGGGATGGCCTCCTCATCGGCATCGAGCTGCGCGACGACGTCGCTCCCGCCGTGGTCGCCGCCGCCCTGGAAGCCGGTTACATCATCAACAGCACCGGGCCGGCAACGCTGCGGCTCGCGCCTCCGCTGATCCTCACCGTAGAACAGGCCGGTACGTTCCTGGCGGCCCTGCCCGGTATCCTGCACTCGGTCCGGGCATCGGCTTCCGGGACATCCCCCAGTGCCGCCACCCCCAGCACCGCCGGCATAACCACCGAAGGAAAACCATGACCCGTCATTTCCTGGTCGACACCGACCTCACCCAGGCGGAACAGGCCGAAGTCCTGGATCTGGCCGACGCCTTGAAGAAAGACCGCTACCGGCACCAGCCGTATGCGGGTGAATCCACCGGCCGCAAAACCGTTGCCGTCATCTTCGACAAGACCTCCACCCGGACCCGGGTGTCCTTCGCGGCCGGCATCTCGGACCTGGGCGGCGTGCCGCTGATCATCGGTGCGGGGGAGTCCCAGCTCGGACACAAGGAGAGCGTCGCGGACACCACCAAGGTGCTCGAACGCATGGTTTCCACCATCGTCTGGCGGACCTACGCACAGTCCGGCCTGGAGGAGATGGCCGCCAACTCCTCGGTTCCGGTGATTAACGCACTGTCGGACGACTACCACCCCTGCCAGCTGCTTGCCGACCTGATGACCATCCGCGAACACAAGGGCAGGCTCGCCGGCCTCACCCTCGCCTATCTCGGCGACTGCGCCAACAACATGGCCAACTCCTACCTGCTTGCCGGTGTAACCGCCGGTATGCACGTCCGGGTGGCCGGTCCGCTGGGCTACCTGCCGGATCCGCGGATTGTCGACGCCGCCGCGGCCCGCGCCGACGAAACCGGCGGGTCCGTCACCATCACCACCGATGCCGTTGAAGCCCTGGCCGGCGCCGACGTCGTCGCCACCGACACCTGGGTGTCCATGGGCCAGGAGGCAGAAAAGGCGGCCCGGCAGGAACTGTTCCGCAGCTACGCCGTGGACGCCGGTGCCATGGCAGCAGCCGCGGAAGACGCCGTCGTGCTCCACTGCCTGCCCGCCTACCGCGGCTACGAAATTTCCGCCGACGTGCTTGACGGGCCGCAGTCCGTGGTCTGGGACGAGGCAGAGAACCGCCTGCACGCACAGAAGGCGCTGATGGTCTGGCTCATGGCGCAGTCAGGCATCACCGAGGCTCCGGAGGTGCGGGCATGACCATGCCGGCAACGAAGACCGCGCGCCAGGCGCGCATCCGCAGCCTCCTGACCGGTCTGTCCGTCCGGTCGCAGGCTGAACTTGCCGCCCTGCTGGCCGGCGACGGCGTGCAGGTCACGCAGGCGACGCTCTCCCGCGACCTGGTGGAACTCGGGGCGGTGCGTATGCGCGGCAAGGACGGGGCACTGGTTTACGCCGTCCCGTCCGAGGGCGGGGAGCGTGCACCCAAATCGGGAGTAACCCAGGAAGTCCTCGATGCGCGGCTGGCCCGGCTGTGTGGCGAACTACTCGTCACGGCCGAGGCCTCCGCCAATATCGTGGTGCTGCGCACTCCGCCCGGAGCTGCGAACTTCCTGGCCCTCGCCATCGACCATTCGGTGCTTCCCTCAGTTCTGGGCACCATCGCCGGTGACGACACCGTGATGATGGTGACGCGGGACCCCGACGGCGGCCCCGACCTGGCCGCACGGTTCCTGCGGATCGCCGATGAGGCCAGCAACAACGGGTCCGCCCCCGAGAGCCGGATCCTGTAGCACCGGGTCTCCGGTGCGGGGACCTGTTCCAACAAACTTTCATCCTGAACCAACCAGCGGCCCGTACGGGCCGCAATCAATGCAAGAGGAGCGAAATCCGTGAGCGAACGTATTGTTCTGGCCTATTCCGGTGGCCTGGATACGTCAGTAGCCATTGGCTGGATTGCCGAGGCAACCGGTGCTGAAGTCATCGCCGTGGCTGTTGACGTAGGGCAGGGCGGCGAGTCCCTGGAGACCGTGCGCCAGCGGGCCCTGGACTGCGGCGCCGTGGAAGCCTATGTGGCCGATGCCCGCGAGGAATTCGCCACCGAGTACTGCATGCCGGCGCTGAAGGCCAATGCCCTCTACATGGATGCCTACCCGCTGGTCTCGGCACTTTCCCGTCCCGTGATCGTCAAGCACCTGGTGGCTGCTGCCCGCCAGTTCGGTGCCAGCACCGTCTCGCACGGCTGCACCGGCAAGGGCAATGACCAGGTCCGCTTCGAGGTCGGCATCCAGACCCTGGGCCCGGACCTGAAGTGCATCGCACCGGTCCGCGACCTGGCCCTCACGCGGGACAAGGCCATTGCCTTTGCCGAGCAGAAGAACCTGCCGATCGTCACCACCAAGAAGAACCCCTTCTCCATCGACGCCAACGTCTGGGGACGCGCCGTGGAAACCGGCTTCCTCGAAGACATCTGGAACGGGCCCACCCCGGACGTGTACGAATACACCTCCGATCCGGCGTCCGCTGCCGCTCCCGACGAAGTAGTCATCACCTTCAAGGAAGGCGTGCCGGTCGCGATTGACGGCAAGCCGGTCACCCCGCTGCAGGCCATCGAGGAGATGAACCGCCGCGCCGGCGCCCAGGGCATCGGCCGGATCGACATCGTCGAAGACCGCCTCGTGGGTATCAAGAGCCGCGAAATCTACGAAGCCCCCGGCGCCATGGCGCTGATGGCAGCACACCGCGAACTGGAAAATGTCACGGTGGAGCGCGAGCAGGCCCGGTTCAAGAAGACGGTCGGCCAGCGCTGGACCGAGCTGGTCTACGACGGCCAGTGGTTCTCCCCGCTGAAGCAGTCCCTTGACGCGTTCATTGGGGACACCCAGAAGTACGTCTCCGGCGACATCCGGATGACCCTCGACGCCGGACGCCCCGTCGTCACCGGCCGCCGCTCCGAGTCGTCGCTGTACGACTTCAACCTGGCCACCTACGACACCGGTGACAGCTTCGACCAGTCCATGGCCCGCGGCTTCATCGAGCTGTTCGGGATGTCCTCCAAGGTGGCCTCCGGCCGCGACCAGCGCCTAGCAGAAGGTAAGTAAGCAGATGACAGACGGCACGTCGCCAGGCGAAGCAGCGGGAACCGGGACCCCCGGGTCCACCGTCCAGGGTGCCCTGTGGGGCGGCCGGTTCGCCGGCGGTCCCGCAGACGCCCTTGCGGCGCTGAGCAAATCCACCCACTTCGACTGGCGGCTTGCCGGCTATGACATCGCCGGCTCCCGCGCCCATGCCCGGGTGCTGCACAAGGCCGGCCTGCTCGACGACGGCGAGTTGGAGGGCATGCTTGCGGCCCTGGACCAGCTTGACGCCGACGTGAAGTCCGGCGCCTACGTGCCGGCGGAGTCCGACGAGGACGTCCACGGTTCCCTGGAACGCGGACTGATCGAACGGGCCGGCCCGCAGCTGGGCGGCAAGCTCCGTGCCGGCCGGTCCCGCAACGACCAGATCGCCACGTTGGGCCGGATGTACCTGCGCGACCACGCCCGGATCATTGGCGCCGGCGTTGTGTCCGTTATCGATGCCCTGGTGGGCCAGGCGCAGGCGAACCTCGGGGTGGCCATGCCCGGACGCACCCACCTGCAGCATGCGCAGCCCATCCTGCTCAGCCACCACCTGCTGGCCCATGCCTGGTCGCTGCTGCGCGATGTGCAGCGGCTGGCGGACTGGGACAAGCGGGCGGCGGTCTCTCCGTACGGTTCCGGGGCCCTGGCGGGTTCCTCGCTGGGACTGGATCCGAACGCGGTGGCTGCGGAGCTGGGCTTCGACTCCGCGGTCTGGAACTCCCTGGACGGGACGGCCGCACGCGATGTCTACGCGGAGTTCTCCTGGGTGGCCGCCATGATCGGCGTCGACCTCTCCCGCGTCAGCGAGGACATCATCCTGTGGGCCACCAAGGAGTTCTCTTTCGTCACGCTCGATGACGCGTACTCCACCGGATCCTCGATCATGCCGCAGAAGAAGAATCCCGATGTGGCCGAACTTGCCCGCGGCAAGGCCGGACGTCTGATCGGCGACCTGGCCGGACTGCTGGCCACCCTGAAGGGCCTACCGCTGGCGTACAACCGCGACCTGCAGGAAGACAAGGAACCGGTCTTCGACGCTGCCGACACCCTCGAAGTCCTGCTCCCGGCAGTGTCCGGAATGATCGCAACCCTGAAGTTCAACACCGAGCGGATGCAGTCCCTGGCCCCGCAGGGCTTTGCCCTTGCCACCGACATTGCCGAGTGGCTGGTCCGCCAGGGCGTGCCGTTCCGTGAGGCGCATGAACTCTCCGGATCGGCCGTCCAGCTCGCCGAGGGCCGCGGCGTCGAACTGTGGGACCTGACCGACGATGACTATGCCGGCATTTCACCGCACCTGACGCCGGACGTGCGCTCCGTTCTCAGTACCGAAGGATCGCTGGACAGCCGCAGTTCCCAGGGCGGCACCGCCCGGTCCGCTGTGGAGCTGCAGTTGGCGGAGCTGACCCGGCAGGTCGGCGAGGTCCGCGGTTACGTGGGCTGATTCTGCCGACACTGCGGCGGACCTGGAACAGGACGGACCCCGGGGGAGTTTCCCCGGGGTCCGTTCCCGTACAGCGGGCGACGGTTAGGCTGGGCGCCATGAATGATTCCTTCCGGGCCCGGCTGCGTGCCCTGCCGGACTTTCCCGAGGACCTGCCGTCCTTCGACCCGGCTGCGGCGCCGGGGGACCCCGTGGAGTTGTTCCGCCTCTGGCTGGAGGGTGCGCTGGCCGCCGGGGTGCGGCAGCCGCATGCGTTTTCCCTCGCAACCGCGGACGCCGGCGGGCGTGTTTCCTCCCGGATGCTCATTCTCAAGGACATCGACGACGACGGCGGCTGGCAGTTCGCCACCTCCCGCGCCTCGCGCAAAGGCGGGGAACTGGCGCAGAACCCAAACGCCGCGATGAACTTCTACTGGCCGGAACTGGGCCGCCAGATCCGGGTGGCCGGGGACGTGGTGCACCTGTCAGCTGAAGCGTCGGCCGCCGACTGGGACGCCCGTCCGGCATCGGACGGAAGCCCGAACCCGACATGGCAGCTGTATGCGCTGAAGCCGCGGGAGATCGAATTCTGGCAGGCCCGGGCGGACCGGCATCACATCCGGCATCAGATGGCGTTCTGAGACACCTGCCCCTCCCGGCGTCGCACCCGTCGAAGCTACCCTTGAAACGACCCCAGGAGGACACGCCATGACCGAGTCCAGCCCCGCCAAAACCCCCGTCCCCACCGGGCGGATCGAGCGCCGGCCAGACGGCTACACCCTGGCCTTTGAGCGCCGGCTTGATTTTCCCGCAGCCCACATCTGGGATGTCCTGACCAACACGGACAAGGTCGCCCAGTGGCTCGGCATGGTCACTCCCGGCTGGCAGCTCGGCAAGGAATACCGGCTGGACATGGGGAACGCCGCGGTGACCGGAACCGTGCTGCAGATGAGCCCGGGACTCAGCCTGCAGTTCACCTGGGAAGACCCGCTGGGGGACGAATCCGTCCTCGACTGGCAGGTGCTGGAAACCTCCGACGGCGCCCTGCTGCAGTTCCGTACGCACGAGACCAGCGCGGATTTCCTCACGGAAGGAGCCGCAGGCTGGCAGGGAATCCTGGAGGCCTTTGACGACGTGGCCGCCGGCCGGGAACCTGCCCGCGCGTCCATGGACCAGTGGCAGGCACTCCGCGACGCCTACGCGGAGCAATTCGACGTCTCGCCAACCATGGGACACGTGGATACTGCCGGGATCGTCATCGAGCGCTGGTACAACGCACCCGTCGATGAAGTCCGCGGTGCACTGGACCGTACGGCGTCGGAGTTGGGGATCGGCGGGGAAGCCTCCGTCGACATTGCCGACGACGGGGGGCGGGTGCGCGTCGTCGTCCGGCAGCCGGTGACCGGCGGGAACGGTGAACCGGACGAGGCATCCGGCGTGCTCGCCGCCTGGCACCAGGCCCTGGATGCGGCCGGAGACCACCTCGCAGGCGATCCCTGGCATCCCAGTTCCCGCAGGTTGGCCGCACTGAAGGAGTTTTACGGCAGTTCCGCAGGGGACGCCTGAACGGGCAGCCCGGGTCCACCCTGAAAAACCGCCCCGGGTCTTCTTGCTAACGTCGGAGTATGGCTTTTTCGAATGACCGGCACCGTCTGGCCGTGCCTGCCACGGAGGCGGCCCGCCACCTGCTGGGCGCCGTGCTGACCCACGACGTCGACGGCGAACGGGTGGGCGTACGCATCACCGAGGTGGAGGCCTACATGGGCGACGCCGATCCGGGCTCCCATGCCTTCCGCGGCCAGACCGCCCGCAACGCGACAATGTTCGGTCCCGCCGGGCACCTGTATGTGTACTTCACCTACGGCATGCACTACTGCGCAAACGTGGTCTGCGGGACCGAAGGGGAAGCCACCGGACTGCTGCTGCGTGCGGGCGAGATCGTTGAGGGAGCCGACATCGCCGCAGTGCGCCGCGGAAACCCCCGCACGGCATTGGACCTCGCCCGTGGCCCGGCCCGGCTGGCGCAGGCGCTGGGGATCGCCCGGCCGCTGGACGGCGCGGACCTGTTCGCGCAGCCGCTGCATCTTGCCCTGCCCGCCGAACCCGTCAGTGCGGACCGGATCTCCACCGGACCACGCGTAGGCGTCAGCGGCCCCGGAGGAACGGACGACTACCCCTGGCGGTACTGGCTGACGGGGGATCCCACCGTGTCCAAGTACCGGCCCGCGAAGCCGCGGCCCCGGCCCGCGGCGGGAGCTACCGTCCTGCAGCCGTCGAAGGCAGCACGGGCAAGCGCACATTAAAACCAAACGCACATTAAACGCAGAACGGCGTTCAGGGAAACCCTGAACGCCGTCCGTGAGGCTGGAAGCCGTGAAGCTAAAAGCTAAAAGCTAAAAGCTAGGAGCGCGGAAGCGGAGCCTGCGCGGAAATAAGCTTCTTTTCCAGCAGTTCGTCCCAGAACGCCCCCGGAATCTCGGCCTTCATGGCCGCGACATCCTCTGCCACGCGTCCGGGCCGGCTTGAGCCCGGGATGACCGCAGCGACAGCGGGGTGGGCAGCGGAGAACTGCAGGGCAGCAGCCTTCAGGCTCACGCCGTGCCGCCCGGCTACCGAGCCCAGCTCGGCGATACGTGCCTTGACCTCCGGGGGAATCTCGGCGTAATCGAACTTGTCGCCGCCCAGCAGGGCACCGGAGTTGAAGGGTCCACCGACAATAATGCCAACGCCCAGCTCCTGCGCCTTGGGCATCATGCGCTGCAGGGCACGCTCGTGCTGCAGCAGCGTGTACTGGGTGGCGGAGAGGCTCATGGTGGGAGCAGCCTCGTCCATGTCCATGGCCAGCTCGATTGGTTCGGTGGTGTTAACGCCGAGGCCCCAGCCGTTGATGACGCCCTCGTCCTGGAGCCGGGCGAGAACCCGGAACGCGCCGGTCCTGGCCTCGTTGAACTTGGCTACCCACTCATCGCCGAGGAAGTCCCGGGACGTGTCATGGATGAAGACAAAGTCCAGACGGTCCGTCTTCAGCCGCTTCAGGCTCTCCTCGATCGACCGCAGGGTCGCATCCGTGGTGTAGTCCGTGGCGATCTTGTTCGAACGCCCGTGGGTGAAGAGGCCGGGGCTCTTCTCCTCTTCCTCGTCCAGGATCAGCCGTCCCACTTTGGTGCTGAGCACATACTCGTCGCGGTTGTGCTGGGAGAGGACTTCGCCCAGGCGGGATTCCGCAAGACCGGCTCCGTAGAAGGGCGCGGTGTCGAAGTAGCGGATGCCCTCGTTCCAGGCGGCTTCAACTGTTGCCAGCGCCTCGTCCTGGGGAATGTCACGGAACATGTTTCCCAGCGGAGCCGTGCCGAATCCGATTTTGTTCTTGAGCACTTCGTGCAGGTTAGCCATGTGTTGAAATCCTTGACTGTTGGTGCGGCAAAATTCCGGGCTCTTTCGAAGCAGCCCGCCAGTTGGCAACCTCCGCACTTTGTCCTTTATTCCGGTACGCCGGGGCGAGACAAGTGCCACAGCGCCCCGGCGGGCCGTGGGAGGCCAGCCCCTGAGCGGGTAAGGTGGACGGGTGAAAGATGCCCCGGCAGAACCGGTTAACCACGAGTCCATTGAACAAACCATCGATCGCCTGGGCGCAGTCATTCCCGATTACCCCCAGCCCGGAATTATCTTCCGGGACCTGACCCCGGTCTTTGCGGACGGCCCGGCCCTCCGTGGCGTCGTGGATGCCCTCATCGCCCCGTTCGAGGGCCAGTTCGATTTCGTGGCAGGCGTCGAAGCCCGTGGCTTCCTCCTGGCCGCAGCCGCTGCCTACGCCTCCGGCAAGGGTGTCATCACGGTCCGCAAGCCCGGCAAGCTGCCGCGTGAGGTCTTCTCCGAGAGCTACTCCCTGGAATACGGCGAGGGCGCCTTGGAACTGCACCGCGACGATATGCCCGTGGGCTCCCGCGTCCTGATCCTCGACGACGTCCTGGCCACGGGCGGAACCCTCGGTGCGGCTGCCCGCCTGATCCGCAAGGCAGGCGCGGAAGTGGCCGGATTCGGCGTCGTGCTGGAGCTGGGCGATCTCGGTGGACGGGACCGCCTCGGCGAGACCCCCGTCACCGCACTGGTCCGTTACTAGGCACCGGCGGGCCTGCCCCGCGGTGCCGGCCCACGACACGCGTTCCTCGCAGGCAGCAGCTGAGAGAGAAACCGCATACATTAGTGACCTGCAAAAGTGCAAATGCACTGTAAGATTGACGCTCTGCCTTTGCGAGAGGGAACGCGAACATGCCTGAAACACCTTCGGCTTCCAACGAGCTGGAACACGAGCGTCAGTACGTCGCCGGTCTGTACTCACGCCTCGATGAGCTGCGTGAGGAAAAGCGGGAGCAGCTGGCCGCGATCCGGCGCAGCCAAGCCTCGGGTTCCCACCAGAACCGTTCTGAGCGGGATGCCTTCGCCACCATGTACGAGGACCGCCTCGCGCAGCTGAACGCCGTGGACGACCGGCTCGTTTTCGGCCGCCTGGACCTCGACGACGGCGAGGAACGCTACATCGGCCGCATCGGCCTGTCGACGGCGGAGCTGCAGCGCCTGATGGTCGACTGGCGTGCCCCCGAAGCCGGCACGTTCTACCAGGCCACCGCCTTTGAGCGCCAGGGCGTGCGGCGGCGCCGGCACCTGATCCTGAAGGGCCGCGACGTGCAGGCCATCGAGGATGATGTGCTGGACTACTCCATGCTCGAGGACGAGGCAGCGCTGCAGGGCGAAGGCGCGCTGCTCGCGGCACTGAACTCGAAGCGGACCGGACAGATGTCCGACATTGTCGGCACCATCCAGGCCGAACAGGACCGCATCATCCGGGCACCCCTTTCCGGAACCCTGGTGGTGCAGGGCGGTCCGGGCACGGGCAAAACCGCCGTGGCACTGCACCGCGCCGCCTACCTCCTCTATACCCACCGCGAACGGCTGAAGTCCGCCGGCGTGCTGCTGGTGGGACCCTCCAACGCCTTCATCCGGTACATCGAACGCGTGCTGCCGTCGCTGGGCGAGACCGGCGTCGTGATGTCCAGCCTCGGACAGCTGATGCCGGGCATCACCGCCACCCATGAAGAGGACCCCGCGACCGCCGAGGTGAAGGGCCGGCTGTACATGGCCGACGTCGTCGCCCGCGCGGTGGCCAACCGGCAGCGCCTGCCGCGCGAGCCGCGCAAGCTCAACGTCGAGGGCACCATCCTCACGCTGACGCCCAAGCAGGTGCAGCGCGCCCGGGACAAGGCCCGCGCCACCGGCAAGCCGCACAACGAGGCCCGCGTGACCTTCGTGAAGATCCTGCTGCGCGAGTTGACCGAGCAGATGACCGAGCAGCTCGAGGAATCCGCCGGTGCCGGCAACAGCACCGACCGTGCCTACCTCGCCGAGGACGTCCGCAGCGCCCGCGACGTGCGCGTGGCCCTGAACCTGTGCTGGATGCCGCTCACCCCCGAAAAGCTCATCACGGAACTGTTCAGTAAGCCCGGACACCTGGAAGCGGCCGCACCGCAGCT
Source organism: Arthrobacter sp. zg-Y877 (assembly GCF_030373105.1). Classification (NCBI taxonomy): domain Bacteria; kingdom Bacillati; phylum Actinomycetota; class Actinomycetes; order Micrococcales; family Micrococcaceae; genus Arthrobacter; species Arthrobacter sp. zg-Y877. Next base: position 2,689 of record NZ_JAUCPU010000003.1, on the reverse strand, counting down.
GTCCGACTCGGAACTGGACCTGCTGCGCCGCAGCCCCGACGCACCCTGGACCGAATCCGACGTGCCGCTGCTGGACGAAGCCGCCGAACTCCTCGGCGAACTGGACGCCTCCGCAGGCCGGGAAACCGCCCTCCGTGAAGAACAGCGCAAGCGTGACCTTGCCAACGCGGAAAGTGCCATTGCGAACACTGAGGGATTCCTGGAGGACTCCGGTGCCCACGGCATCCTGTCCGCGGAGGACCTGGCGGACCACAACGCGGTGGGGGAGCAGCGGCTGACCGCCGCCGACCGTGCCGCCGTCGACCGGACCTGGGCCTTCGGGCACATCGTGGTCGACGAGGCGCAGGAGCTTTCCGCCATGCAGTGGCGGCTGCTGATGCGCCGCTGCCCGCTGAAGTCCTTCACCGTGGTCGGCGACATTGCCCAGACCAGCTCGGCGGCCGGGGCAACGTCCTGGCAGGCCGCACTGGATCCCTTCGTGGGGGAGCGGTGGACGCTGGAGGAACTGACAGTGAATTACCGCACCCCGGCACAGATTGCCGAGGCAGCTGTGCGGATGGCCAACGCGGCCGGACTCGTGGTTTCCGCTCCGAAGGCGGTCCGCGAGGGCCGCTGGGCGCCGTTCCTCGATGAGGTTGCCGAGGGCGCGCTCATCCAGCGTCTGCTGGACACCCTGCCCGAGGATCTGGAAGCGCTCGACGGCGGCCTCCTGGCCGTTATCGCCGAAGACCACCGCCTTCCCGACGTCCGCCGGGCGCTGACCCAGGCCTACGGTGCGCGCGTGGGATCCGGTGCAGGCGGCCTGGAACAGGACATCGTCGTGACGTCTCCGCGGGAGGCAAAGGGCCTGGAGTTCGACGGCGTCGTCATCCTGGAACCGTCCGAACTCCTGACCGCGGCCGCCGGCAAGGTCGGCGACCTGTATGTGGCCATGACCCGCCCCACCCAGCGGCTGCGTCTGATCGCAGCCAACGGGATCCCGGCAGGTATTCCCGAAGACTGATAATTTAGAAGGCGTGTCAGACAATATCGAGAACCCCGAGGGCCTCGGCGCCCAGCAGAACGATTCCTCCTTCGCCAACATCTGGCAGGAACTCAAGTGGCGGGGCCTGATCCAGGTCTCCACCGATGAGGCGGAGCTGGAAAAGCTCCTCGCCGGGGAGCCGATCACGTATTACTGCGGCTTCGACCCGACGGCGCCGAGCCTTCACCTGGGCAACCTGGTCCAGCTCCTGACCATGCGCCGGCTGCAGCTGGCCGGCCACCGGCCGCTGGCGCTCGTGGGCGGTTCCACCGGGTTGGTCGGTGACCCGCGTCCGACGGCGGAACGCACCATGAACACCAAGGAAACCGTCGGCGAGTGGGTCGGCTACCTGCAGGGACAGGTGCAGCGTTTCCTCAGCTTCGAGGGCAGCAATGCCGCACGCATGGTGAACAACCTGGACTGGACCGCTCCGATGAGCGCCATCGACTTCCTGCGGGACATCGGCAAGCACTTCCGGGTGGGCACGATGATCAAGAAGGAGATTGTCTCCTCCCGGCTGAACTCCGACGAAGGCATCAGCTACGCCGAGTTCAGCTACCAGGTCCTGCAGGGCATGGACTACCTGGAACTCTTCCGCAACTACAACTGCGTGCTTGAAACAGGCGGTTCGGACCAGTGGGGCAACCTGACCAGCGGCACCGAACTGGTGCGCAAGGTCGAGGGTAAGACAGTCCACGCGCTGGGCACGCCGCTGATCACCAACAGCGACGGCACCAAGTTCGGCAAGAGCGAAGGCAACGCGGTCTGGCTCGACGGCACCATGACCAGCCCGTACGCCATGTACCAGTTCTGGCTCAATACGTCCGACGCGGACGTGGTGAACCGGCTGAAGGTCTTTACCTTTATGAGCCGGGCACGGATCGAGGAACTGGCCCGCGCTGTTGAAGAAGCACCGCACCGGCGTGAGGCCCAGCGTGCGCTGGCGTACGACGTGACATCGCTGATCCACGGGACCGAAGCAACCGATAAGGCCATTGCCGCTTCGGCTGCACTGTTTGGCCAGGGTGAGGTCCGGGACCTGGATGAGGGCACCTTGAAAGCGGCCACTGCGGAGCTGCCGGCCGTCACCGTGTCGCGGGAATCCCTGGGGATTATCGACCTGCTGGTTGCTTCCGGCCTTTCCGGCAGCAAGTCGGAGGCACGCCGCACGGTCGCCGACGGCGGTGCTTACGTCAACAACGTCAAGGTCACCGACGCCGACGCAGTGCTGGGCGGGGAGGACCTGCTGCACGGCAAGTACCTGCTGCTGCGCCGCGGCAAGCGGAACCTTGCAACCGTCGAGGTCTCCGCCGTATAGTTTTAATGCTTCCTTCGGGAGGCAAATGAGGGGCTGAAGGCCGGCCCTGGAGGCTGTGCGGCGGATCACCCGGATCCGGTTTGCAAGGACCGGAACCGGTGTGTAAAGTTGCATGAGTCGCCGCGGCCGGGACGCTGGAAAAGCGCCCGAGCATGGCGGCCAAACCCCATCACAAAACAGAGTCCAACCAGTGCGCCCTTCACGGGGACGGTGGAAAAGACTCCGGTGAGTGCTGGGTCCGGAACGGCGGAAACGCTTTTCACGGTGGTCCGGATCACGGATACCGCGAATTGCGGAAAACGCCGGAATGGAATAAGATATATAAACATTGCAGCGAAGAAGAAAAG
>NZ_JAUCPU010000002.1:0-711233 GCF_030373105.1 Arthrobacter sp. zg-Y877 | reverse complement strand
GCGGAAGCCGGGAACCCGGGAGCGGCCGGTGCGGATGCACCGGCCGCTCCCCGGCGTCAGCTCCTGGGCGCCCGCCGCGGCACTGTGCTCCTCGCTGCGGGGGTGGGCGTGCTGCTCCTTGCCGTCGTCACCAGCCTGGCTGTCGGCGCCCACCAGCTGAGCCCTGCGGAGGTTGCGGCCTCGCTGTGGACGGAAATCACCGGCACCGGCAGTACCTATGCCGACGACGTCGTCGCGAGCCGGGTGCCGCGCACCGTCCTGGGTCTGGTGGCCGGCGCCGCCCTGGCCGTGGCCGGGGTGATGATGCAGGGACTGACCCGGAACCCGCTTGCCGATCCGGGCATCCTCGGCGTGAACGCCGGTGCGGCCGCTGCCATGGTCACCGGAATGGCGTTTTTCGGTCTCGGAGCCACCAGCGCCAATGTCTGGGTGGCCCTGCCGGGAGCCGTGCTCACCGTGCTGGTGGTGTACGCCCTGGCCTCCGGCCGGCGCGGTGCGACACCGGTCCGGCTGGTCCTGGCCGGCACCGTGATCTCCGCCGTCCTGATGTCCTATATCCAGGCCGTCGCCCTGACCCGGCCGGATGTGTTCACCATGTACCGGTTCTGGGCCGTCGGATCACTCAGCGGCAGGACCATGGAGCAGGCGTATGAGGTCCTGCCGTTCTTCCTGGTCGGGCTGGTTGCCGCCCTGGCCGCCGGCCGGTCGCTGAATGCCCTGGCGCTGGGCGAAGAGGCCGCGGCGTCGCTGGGCCTGCACCCGCAGGCGGCGAAGATCATGGGCGCCCTGGCCGCCGCGTTGCTCTGCGCCTCGGCGACTGCCGCCGTCGGACCCATTGGCTTCGTTGGGCTCGCCGTACCGCATATTGTCCGCAGCTTCACCGGTCCGGACCACCGCTGGCTGCTGCTGATCAGCGCCGTGGTTGGCCCTGCGCTGCTGCTGTTGGCCGACGTCGCCGGGCGCCTCGTGGCCCAGCCCGCCGAGCTGCTCACCGGCGTCGTCACCGCGCTGCTGGGCGCACCGCTGCTGATCCTGGCCGTCCGCCGGATGCGGGCCGTGGCATGAGCGCCCTGACCGCCGTCCGCGGTGTCCGCACCGTCCGCATCGGCAGGAACCTGAGCTTCCGGTACCGCCGGCGAAGCGTCCTGGTGTCCGCACTGCTCGCCGCGGGCGTACTCCTGGTGGGGGCGTTCACGCTGACCGCAGGGGAACTGGGGCTTTCCTGGCGTGAGCTTTTTGCCGTGTCACAGCCGGAGGGAAGCGCCTCCTTTGTCCTTGGCGTGCTGCGCGGTCCACGGTTCCTCACGGCTGTGGGAGCCGGGATGGCCTTGGGCGTGGCCGGGTCCCTTTTTCAAACCGTCACCCGCAACCCGCTGGGCAGCCCCGAGGTTGTTGGGCTAACCAGTGGTGCGGCTGCCGGGGCTGCCGCGGTCACGCTCTGGCCGGGCTATCTGCCCGTTCCGGCAGCGGCAATCCTCGGCGGAGGCCTTGCCGTGGGGCTGGTGTGGCTCAGCACCGGCCGCGGGTTCTCGCGTCCGGGGAAGCTGATCGTGGCAGGCATCGGCATTTCGGCCGTGGCCACCGCCCTGACCTCGCTTGCCATGACCACAGTGGGGGAGCGCCAGGCGCAGACCCTGGCCTTCTACCTCAATGGATCCCTGGCCTCACGTTCCTGGTCCCATGTGGCGACCATTACCGCAGCGCTGGTGCTGGTACTGCCCGCCGCGGCACTGCTGCAGCGCCGCCTGAACCTGGTGTCCCTGGGCGATGAGGTGGCTGAATCACTGGGTGTCCGGGTCGACCGGACCCGCACGGTTGCCGTTCTCCTTGCGGTGGTGCTGGCCGCCTCGGCGGTCAGCGTCTGCGGCCCGGTGGCCTTCGTGGCCCTGGTTGCCCCGCAGATTGCGCTGCGCCTGCTCGGGGTGTCTTCTCCCGGCGTCGTCGCCCCTGCGCTGGTGGGGGCGCTGGTGCTGACCCTGTCCGATTTCGCGGTGCAGCAGATCGACTTCGGTGCGGCGCTGCCCGTGGGAATCTTTACTGCGGCCCTGGGCAGTCTCTATCTGGGATACCTGTTGTTTATCCAGGCCCGGAAGGGTGTGCTCTAGGGCGGGCTGAAAAGTGTCTGCCGGTTACCTGCGGGACGGTACGAACAGTGCCCGTTCCGCAGGTCACTGGGGGAGTTGGGATTGGCCACAAAAGGCGGACGGTGCGCGGGCCGGTTCTTAAAATGGAAGGAGTGCCGGATTGCGGCGCGCCGGGCCATGCGGGTCCGGCGGCGCGTTCCCTTCCGGCACCATCCTTATAAAGCGCCCGGTGAAGGCTGCCCGGGCTGGAACGTTCCGGATGACGTCCGGAACCACTAAAAGAGTTCGTGACCAACGCACATTGAGGTGATTGTTGACCGAGAACTTTTTCGACTCCGTACGTTCAAAATGCGCCGGCTCCGTCCCGGAGCTGCTTCGCGCGCTCTCCACGGTCCGGGACCGGGCCGCCGGCCTGGCCGATTGGCGTCCGTCCGATTGGCACCTGTCCGATTTACGCGTGTCCGGGGCGCAGGCCGGACAGAAAGCCGCTGAGGTCCGCGCCCGGGCCATCGGGTTGGGGTCCTCCGCCAAAGACTGGATCGAGGCACGCGACACCCCCAGCCGTCGGACAGGTGCCCTGTCCATCGCCGCCGCCGTCGCCATCGGCGGACTTGTGGGCGGGGCAGTCAATGCAGTCGAAACCGACTTGGAGCTTGAACGGCAATCCGTGGTGACTGAGCTGGCTGCGGTCCAGGGTGGGGAAGGCGGCGGCGATCCGGATCCGGAGGCAGCCGAACCGGTGCCGGCCGCCGAACCGGCCGCGGAACCCGCACCGGACCCGGCACCTGAACAGGCTGCCGAACCCCAGGGACCAGTGCCGCCCGTGGATGACATGGTGGTCACATCCCCGTTTGGCTACCGCAACAACCCGATGGCGCCCGGAGCCCTGGAATTCCACACCGGAACGGACTTCGGTGCCGGAACGGGAACCCCGGTGAAGGCCATGCTTGGCGGAACCGTCACCGAAGCCGGCTGGCATACCACCGGCGGCGGCGGGCTGCGCGTGGTGGTTGACCACGGGGATGGCCTGCAGACCACCTACAACCACCTCAACAGCATTGATGTGAGTGTGGGGCAGGCGGTGGACGCCGGCGTGGTGGTCGGCGGAATCGGCAGCACCGGCAACTCCACCGGGCCCCACCTGCACTTTGAGGTGCTGCGGCACGGGAACTACGAAGACCCGATGGGCTGGCTGTAAGGCCGTCCCACCGGAGGTAAACCCGCAAGCAACCTGGAACCTTACGGCACCGGGTTGGTGAGGACTGCCGGATCCTTCTTGCCGTGCGGCATCCGGATGCGCAGGGCATTGGCATCCATCTCAAACAGGATGTGGGTGGCGTTGCCCAGGTGGTCGCCGTCCATTTCAAAGTCCAGCGGGGAATCGGCCCACACCTCGGCGCGCTTGCACTGGTAGTACTCCACAGCGGTGCTGCTGCCCTTGCCGCGGCGCAGCAGCCCTGTCACCACGCCCAGCCAGCCGAGCTTGCCCTTCGGCGCCAGGGTCAGGATGTCCAGCAGGCCGTCGTCGAGACGGGCCCCCGGGAAGATTTCCAGGCCGCCGGTGATCTTGCCGCAGTTGCCGCCCATCACGCTGCGCAGGCGGCGGTGGATCGGCTTCCCGCCGTCGATCGAGATGGTGGTCTTCACGGGCTTGCCCGGAAGGTTGCGGATGCCGGCGTCGACGTACGCCAGCCAGCCAATCTTGTCCTTGAGCGCGTCCTTGGTGTCCGCCATCATGCCGGCGTCGTAGCCCAGCCCGGCCATCACCAGGAACGTGTCGCTGTCCACGGCCTCGTCAACGGTTACGTGGACGACGTCGATGCGGCGCTCGGTTCCGTTCAGGGCGGCGCGGACCGCCTGCTCCGGGTCGTCGACGCCAATGTCCAGGTTCCGCGCCAGCAGGTTTCCGGTGCCCAGCGGCAGCAGTCCCATGGGGAAGGAGGTACCGGCCAGCTCCGCGGCAACGCAGCGGACGGTGCCGTCTCCGCCTGCGGCAATGACCAGGTCGACGCCGGCCTCCATGGCCTTGCGTGCCATGGAGTGTCCCGGGTCCGCTTCCTCGGTGTCGAAGAACAGCGGCTCGTCCCAGCCTTCGTCGGCGCAGATCTCGGCCACCCGCACCCGGACGTCAAAGTCGGTCTTCTTGATGGGGTTCACAATGACGGCGGCGCGGGGACGCGACTGGGTCTCTGGGCTGGTCATGGTGTCCTTATCGTAAGCAGGCGAACTTTAATCCGGCTCTGAGTCTAGCCCGGCATGCGGCCGGGCGGGGGCGGTACCGGCTGCCTGCTTGGAAGTCAGGTGATCCGGAAGCTTGTAATCTGTGGGGGTGACTTTTAAGCAGCGATATGTGGCCCTGGGAGATTCGTTTACCGAAGGCGTAGGTGACGAGGACGAGTCCCGTCCCAACGGCGTGCGCGGGTGGGCGGACCGGGTGGCCGAGCAGCTGGTGCTGGCCGACAGTTCCTGGGGGTATGCGAACCTCGCCATCCGCGGCAAGAAGCTGCACCAGGTCCTGAACGAGCAGGTGGATGCCGCCATCGCCCTGTCGCCGACTCTGGTGACCATCTACGCCGGCGGCAACGACATCCTGCGCCCCAAGGTGGACATTGACGCCATCGTGGCTGCCTACGATGCCGGAATTGCGAAACTCTGCTCCAGCGGCGCTGCGGTGCTGGTCTTCACGGGATTCGACTCCGGCAACTCCCCGGTCTTCGGCCGGACCCGCGGACGCACTGCCATCTACAACGAGCTGGTGCGCGAAGCCGTGGAGAAGAACGACGCCGTGCTGGTGGATTACTGGCGGATGAAAAACCTCCAGGACGAGCGGTACTGGGCGGTCGACCGCCTGCACATGTCACCGGCCGGGCACATGCTCACCGCAAAGAAGGTGCTGGAAGTGCTCCGCGGCACGGATGCCATCGACATTCCGGAACTGGAGGAGCAGCCCGCCCGCAACCGGGTGGAGCAGCTCCGCAGGGACGCCCAGTGGGCCCGGGAATACCTCGGACCATGGGTGAGCCGGCGGCTGCGCGGGGTCTCCTCCGGAGATAACCTCAGCCCCCGTTATCCCGAGCTGACACACCCCGTCCTGCCTTCCCAGGGCTAGGGGTGCGGTAAATCACATCCATGTCGGCATATTCCCTGTTTGTTTGACGGAACCGGCCTAAACCCCCGGCCTTGTGGGAATGAAACCGGTCCCCGATTCGTTCAATCCGCGGCATTTTCCTAAACTTGTATGTCAGTCCGGCACCGTGTGGTGCCCGGGCGGTTGCTTTTGTCTCCAGCAGCCCATCGATCTAGGGAAGGCCCACATGTCGAAAGATGCACCGCCCCACGCTTCCGGAACCCCGGCGTCACCGGCCACCCAGGCGGCCCGTAAGATCCGCAGGCCCCACCTGCGGCGCCGCCGCCTCGAGGTGGACGATGTCAACGTCGTCGACAAGTCCATGATGAAGAAGGCCGTCGGCGGAACCGTCGTCGGCAACACCATGGAATGGTTCGACGTCGGTGTGTACGGCTACCTCGCCGTCACCATGGGCGCCGTCTTCCTGTCCGACGCCGACAAGGAAGCGCAGCTGCTTTTCAGCCTGGGCGTTTTCGCAGCCACCTTTATTGCCCGCCCGCTGGGCGGCGTCGTCTTCGGCCGCCTCGGCGACCGCATCGGCCGGCAGAAAACCCTCGCCATCACCCTGATCATGATGGCCGCTTCCACGTGCGCCATCGGCCTGCTGCCCAGCTACAACACCATCGGCATCTGGGCTCCGATCCTGTTGGTCCTGATGAAGCTGCTGCAGGGCTTCTCCACCGGCGGCGAGTACGCCGGTGCCACCACCTTCGTCTCGGAATACGCCTCTGACAAGCGGCGCGGTTTCCTGGCAAGCATCCTTGACCTGGGCAGCTACATGGGCTTTGCCCTGGGTGCCGCCGTCGTCTCGGTGATGCAGCTGACACTGTCCGAGCAGACCATGCTGGACTGGGGCTGGCGGATCCCGTTCCTCGTCGCCGGGCCGCTGGGCATCATTGCCATCTACTTCCGGCTGAAAATCGAGGAGTCCCCGGCCTTCCAGGCCACGATGGACGCCCAGGAAGCCAGTGCCAAGGCCGGTGACGAAACCGCTTCCCTCGGCACCATGGGCATCTTCCGTGCCTACTGGCGTCCGATCGTGCTGGCCATGGTCCTCGTGGCCGCGGTCAACTCGGTGGGCTACGCACTCACGTCCTACATGCCGTCCTACCTGACCGATTCCAAGGGCTATGACCCGGTACACGGCACCCTGCTGACCATCCCCGTGCTGGTGCTGATGGCCCTGTGCATTCCGCTCGCCGGCAAACTGTCGGACCGGATCGGCCGCCGCCCCGTGCTGTGGATCGGTGCGGGATCCACCATCGTGCTGGCTGTTCCTGCCTTCATCCTGATTGGCCAGGGACCGGTTGTGACAACGCTGCTGGGCCTGCTGCTGCTCGCCATCCCGGTGACCTTCTATGTGGGTAACCTGGCCGCCACGCTGCCCTCCCTGTTCCAGACCTCCAGCCGCTACGGCGCCATGGGCATCTCCTACAACATTGCCACCGCCGTCTTCGGCGGTACCGCTCCGCTGATCATGCAGGGCTTGATCACCCTCACGGACAATGACATGGCGCCGGCGTACTGGCTGATGTTCACCTCCGTGGCCGGTGCCATCGCCGTCGTCTTCATGAAGGAATCCGCCAACCGGCCGATGCCCGGTTCCATGCCGAGCGTGGATACCGACGCCGAGGCACACGAACTGGTGGCCGGCCAGGACGCAAACCCGCTGCTCGACGTCGACTCGCTGCCGTTCGACACGCTGGGAAGCCAGCAGGCTGCCCCCTCCGGCGACGACCGTGCGGAGCCCGGCATCGCCCGCTAGGCGATAACCGCACTACCGGCAGTCACGGGAGCCGGCCGGACGCACTGCGTCCGGCCGGCTCTTATTTCCCCCCGCCCGCCTGGGAAGTTTCGGCGCGGGACGTCTGCAGACGGTTGGAGCCGCTGGACAACCCTGCGATGATTGAACAGTAAAGCTTTTGAAGAGAGGAGTGCCGGCATGACTGAAGACGCCCCACGCTGGCTGACGGACCGGGAACGGCAGGCGTGGCTCGCGCTGTATGCGGTATCCGGCCTCCTGCCCGCAGCCCTCGATGCGGACCTGTTCCGCCGCGCACGGATCACCCTCTTCGACTACCACGTGCTGGCCATGCTCTCCGAGGCGGAAGGCAGGTCCCTGCCGATGAGCGAGCTCGCATCACGTACCAATGCCTCGCTGTCCAGGCTCTCCCACGTGGTCAAGAAACTCGAGCAGCGCGGCTGGGTGTCCCGGACCCCTTCGCTGGCCGACGCCCGGGTGACGACGGCGGCGCTCTCGGAGGAGGGCATGGCCGCGCTCGAAGGCTTGGCGCCCGACCATGTGGAATCCGTTCGGAAGGTGGTCTTCGACTGCCTTTCGGACAAGGACGTGGCGGACCTGGAACGGGTGGGGAAGAAGGTCCTCGCCCGCCTCGACCCCTGCAACGGGATCCTCGGTCCCAATGAGGCACCGTAAACCGAAGCCAAACCGCAGCCGGAAGTCAACTTGTCGCCCGGGTGCCTGCGCTTGTTAGCGTGGACTTACAGAACCACGGCACGACGAGAGGCACCACAGCATGCGCGTACCCCGAATCCTGACCGTAATCCTCGCCGGCGGTGCCGGCGGTCGGTTGGGCAGCCTGACGGACCACCGGGCCAAACCGGCCATCCCGGTCGCGGGGTCCTACAACCTCATCGATATTTCCCTCTCCAACCTGCATAACAGCGGCTTCGGCGACGTATGGGTTGTCGAGCAGTACAAGCCCCAGTCCCTCAACGACCAGCTGGTCAGCGGACGGCCCTGGGACCTGGACCGGACCAACGGCGGGCTGCGGGTGCTCCCACCGTTCCAGGGCGGCGCCGGGGAGGGCTTCGCGCAGGGCAACGCCGACGCCCTGTACCGCCAGGTGGATTACATCCGGGAATTCAATCCGGACCTCGTTCTGGTCCTGAGTGCGGACCACCTCTACCGCCTGGATTACCGCGACGTCGTTGAAGCCCACCAGGAGAACGGTGCAGCACTGACCCTGGTCACCACGAAGATCCGCAACAACCCGGGCGACCACGGGGTGGTCGAGGTATCCGATGGGCTGGTGACCGGCTTCGAATACAAACCGGAGCATCCGAAAACCGATCTGGTCGCCGCCGAAATCTTCCTCTATGACACGGAAGTCCTCCTGACCGCACTGGAAACCCTTGTCCAGCGGGACGGGCGCCTCGAAGACTACGGTGACCAGCTCATCCCCTACCTGGTGGAGCAGGAAAAGGTGGCTGAGTACCGGTTGCCGGGGTACTGGCGGGACATGGGTACCCCGCGCAGCTACCACCAGGGGCATCTGGACCTGATCGAGGGCCGCGGCCTGGACTTCGATGACCCGCAGTGGCCCATCCTCTCGGCCAGCCCACGCCGGCTGCCCGCCTTCGTTGGGCCCCACGGCACCGCCGCCAACAGCCTGCTTTCTCCCGGCGCACGGGTTGAAGGCACCGTCCGGCGCAGCGTCCTCAGCGCCGGGGCGGTAGTGGAGGCCGGAGCGGAAGTCGACTCCTGCGTGCTTTTGGACGGCGTCGTGGTCCGGTCCGGGGCCCGCATCGCCAACCTGATTGTCGACTCCACCACGGTGATCGGCGCAGACCGGAAACTGGACGGTGCCGAGCTCGATCCGGAAAACGGCGTGGCCGTGGTGGGACGCGATTCCAAGGCGGACGCGCCGTCGTCGTGATACCCGGCACGCAGGTGCCAACGAGTTTGAACGAAACGCCCATTGGCCCTAGGATAGAGAGGCGTTAAGTCGCGTGTGTGTTAACCTCTCCGCTCCGCGCGGACAGGGGAGCATTTGCGTGGCCACCCGTATAAACCTAGAATTGAAGGCTGTCGAGCCGGGTTACCCCGTTCGGCTGCCTGAACTTCACCGTCTTCCCCGCGGCGAGGCACTTCGGCTGGATCTCACCCCGCCAGGTTAACCTCCGGAAAGTCGCAGTAATAACGGTGTCAAAACTGGTGGCGGGACGCTCTTTATGGCAGGTGCTTAGGCGCTTGAGCCTTGTGTCTGTTTTTTGAGGACCGTCATATTTACTACAACTGGAGGAGAGATCATGGCAGCTTACTGCCAGGTAACCGGAGCCATCCCCGGCTTTGGTCACAGCATTTCGCACTCGCACCGCCGCAACAAGCGTCGGTTCGACCCGAATATTCAGAAGAAGCGCTACTGGGTTCCGTCCCTGCGCCGCAACGTGACGCTGCAGGTTTCCGCACGTGGCATCAAGACGATCGACGTGCGCGGTATCGATGCCGTTGTAACTGATCTGATCGCGAAGGGTGTGAAGCTGTAGTGGCTAAGGATAAGGACGTACGTCCGATCATCAAGCTGAAGTCCACTGCGGGCACCGGCTACACCTACGTAACTCGCAAGAACCGTCGTAACGATCCGGATCGTATGGTTCTGAAGAAGTACGATCCCAAGATCCGCCAGCACGTCGATTTCCGTGAGGAGCGCTAAGAATGGCAAAGAAGTCCAAGATTGCCCGCAACGAGCAGCGCAAGGTAATTGTTGAGCGTTACGCTGCCAAGCGCCTCGAACTGAAGAAGACCCTGGTCGACGCAAACGCCACCGACGAAGCCCGCGAAGCTGCACGCCTCGGCCTGCAGAAGCTCCCGCGCAACGCTTCCCCGGTCCGTCTCCGCAACCGTGACCAGATTGACGGACGCCCCCGCGGTACCCTCCAGAAGTTCGGTATCTCGCGTGTACGTTTCCGCAACATGGCCCACGCAGGCGAACTGCCGGGTATCAAGAAGTCCAGCTGGTAAGCACTGCCTACCGGTTGAAAAAAGGACGGCCCTCTAAAGGGGCCGTCCTTTTTTGCTTTAACCACGGTTTGCGGCCGGCCTTCCCGGCCTGCCCGGCTGCCCGGCTGCCCGCCGGTCCGGCTGCCCGGCTGCCCGGCTGCCCGCCGGTCCGTCTGCCCTGCCCGGCCTGACTGGCCTGCCCGGCCTGCCCGGCCTGCCCGGCCTGCCTTGCCTGGTCTGCCTCGCCTGCCCGCCGTCTCGACGTGGAAGCCCCACCCTGCGGCCTCCTGCGCAGGTGATGTTCCCTGTGGGACGGCTCCTGTACAGGTGATGCTCCCTAGAGGCCGGCCAGGCAGCAGTTGCTGTACACAACCGGGCCGTCGCGCCGTCCTTCCGCTTCGTGCCGTCCGCACCGCACGGTCCGGGCACTGGTGCCGTTGCCCTCCCGCACTGGCGGCTCTGCCGTTTTGAGCCGTCCGCCCGTCGGAAGCGGATGCTCCCGGGCACAGGCCATTCGCGGGCACCGAAAACCCTGCGCGTCAGAGGGCACCGGGCAGGGATTCTCACCCGCGGATGCCGCTGTTACTGATGTGGTCACTTTCACCATCGCCGTACCACCGGGTGGGATTTGGGAACCAAATTTTCGCTGTCCCATCCGATCGGATGGCCGGCCCGGCGTTGGTAGTACAGATACCGGGGTTATGGGCGCCGGATAGGCCCGTTATCTGTACACGGGGCACGGCTGGGCGCCGGATAGGCCCGTTATCTGTACACCGGGCACGGATGGGCGCCGGATAGGCCCGTTATCTGTACACCGGATGCGGATGGGTGGCCGGATACTGCGGCGGAAAACCAAGACCCGCGGCCGGGGAGCTAGACCGGCGGGGCGCGGCGGAGAGCCAGCGGGTGATCGCCCCGGCGGATGCAATGAACCCGCGCCACAAGCCCGCAGATACACTTCTGCCCCGGATTTAGTGGGTACTGGGCCCCGCCCCCGCGCCGAAGGGCACCCCGTATCACGAGATCAGCTTCCAGACGAGTTGAGTGGAAAATGAGGGCAAAAATCCACTTTTCGGCCCAAAAATCCGGAAAAATCCGCTAAATGCAGGGGATTTTGCCGGAGTTGGGGGTCCAAGCTGGTAAGTTTTCGAACAGTGGCGGTTTCGCATCCGCGTTCCGCTCGAATTACCCACAGTCCAGGAGGACATAAATTGGCTATGAACCGCAGTGAACTTGTTGCCGCAGTTGCAGAAAAGTCCGGCAACAGCCAGACGGCAGTCAACGGCGTGCTGGATGCCGTCTTCGACATCTTCGTAAGCTCCGTCTCCAAGGGCGAGAAGATCACCATCCCGGGTTGGCTTGCAGTTGAGCGCACCGACCGCGCCGCACGTACGGGCCGCAACCCGCAGACCGGCGAAACCATTCAGATCCCGGCAGGCCACAGCGTCAAGCTGACCGCCGGCTCCAAGCTGAAGGCTGCTGTTTCCACCAAGAAGTAGTATTGCGCCGCGGCAACCCGCCGCAGCACACAGAGGGCCGGCATCATGGCGATGCCGGCCCTCTGCGCATTCTGCGCCCCTGGGACACCGGAGAGCCGTCCGGACGCGGGACCCCGCTCCCGTCCCGGCATGGTGAGGGCCGCAGCAAAGATTGGCCCTATTTTTACAGCGGGTAGAGAATAGGTATTGTGCCAAAATCCGTCAAAACCCAGACCGAACGCCCCGCCGGCAGTTCCCTGCCTCCGCAGCACGGCAGCGGGGACGTCCCGAGCCCAGCAGGGGAGAGCGGTAACGCGGTTCCTTACGTGCGCAGAGGCTGGCTTGCCGCCGCCGGCGCGCTGGTTTTTGTTGCCCTCGCAGCGGCCCTGCTTTTCACCGGAGCAGCAGGGGCCTCCCAACTGGGGGATCCAGGAGTCCTCACCCGCTGGGGCCTCCCGGTGGCGAAGGCCATCCAGAACGTTTCCATGGCAGCAGTGATCGGTTCCCTCGTCTTCGCCGTGGCGATCCTGCCCAAAAACATCAACTTCCGGCGGACCCGCAAATCAACCTCCGGCCGGCCGGCACCAGCCGAACCGGAACACCCGGCATTTACCCGTGCGCTGGCCCTGACCTCCGCGGCCGCCATCGCCTGGACCCTCTCCGCGCTGGCGGTCATGGTCTTCACCTATTCGGATGTTTCCGGCCTGCCGCTCAGCACCGACTCGACTTACACAGCGGGCCTGGCATCTTTCCTTACGGACTTCGCCACCGGACGGGCCTGGCTGGCCGTGAGCATCATCGCAGCCGTTGTCGCTGCGCTGACCTTCGGCGTGCGCTCCCTGGGCATGCTGGCCTTCACCCTGGTCCTGGCGGCCGGGGCCCTGCTGCCCATGGCCTTGACGGGCCACTCGGCCGGTGGTGACGACCACGCGGCAGCTGTGAACTCCATCGGGCTGCACCTGCTGGGCGTGTGCCTGTGGATCGGCGGGATCATCGTCCTGGCCGTTGTTTCCCGGCAGCTCGGCTCGATCACCGGAGTAGTCCTTGCCCGGTTCTCCGCCCTCGCCGGATTCGCGTTCGCGCTGGTGTTCCTCTCCGGCGTCGTCAACGCTTCCCTGCGCATCAACTCACTGGACCAGCTCGCTACCCCGTGGGGCGGCCTGGTGCTCACCAAGGCAGGCCTGACGCTGCTCCTGGGCGTCCTGGGACTCCTGCACCGCCGCTGGGTCATCCCGCGTCTGGAAGGCTCCCATCCGGCCCGTACACCGGGTACGGAGGGTGTACCTGCCCAGCGGAACGGGATGCCTGCCCAGCGGGTGCTGTGGCAGCTCATCGCCGTGGAACTGGCCATCATGGGTGCAGTGTCCGGTGTGGCCACGGCTCTGGGGCGCACTGCACCGCCGCGAACGGAAGAGCTTCCCCAGGACGCGTCCCCTGCACGTATCCTCACCGGTTATGACCTTCCGCCGGAGCTGACCCCCGAACGCTACCTCACCGAATGGCGGCCGGACTGGCTTTGGGTGGCTGTCATCCTGACCCTCGCCACCACCTACCTGATCGGCACCGTGAAGGTCCGCCGCCGGGGCGACAAGTGGCCGGTGCTCCGCGCGGTCTGCTGGCTGGTGGGCCTGCTCGCCCTGGGCTACATCACCTGCGGGGCACCGCAGATCTACGGCATGGTCCTGTTCAGCACACACATGCTGGGGCATATGGCCCTGACCATGGTGGTCCCGCTGTTCCTGGTGCTCGGCGCACCGGTCACCCTTGCGCTCAAGGCCCTGACACCACGGACCGACGGCACACGCGGAGTCCGGGAGTGGATCCTCATCGGTGTGCATTCCCGCTTCTCGAAAATCGTCACCAACCCGGTCTTTGCGGCCGTCAACTTCGCCGGCTCGATCGTGGTCTTCTACTATTCGGACCTCTTCGGCCTCGCACTGCGCGAGCACGTCGGCCATGAACTGATGGTGGTGCACTTCCTGCTCACCGGCTACATCTTCATCCTGACCATGATCGGCATCGACCCGGTCCCGGGCCGTGCCCCGTACCCGCTGCGGCTGGTGATCCTGCTGGCGACCATGGCCTTCCACGCCTTCTTCGGTGTGGCCGTGATGGGCGGCACGGCGCTGATCCAGGCGTCCTACTTCGGCAACATGGGCCGCGAATGGGGTCTGTCCGCCCTTGCGGACCAGCAACTGGGCGGGTCCCTGATGTGGGGAATCGGTGAAATTCCGACCCTCTTCGTGGCCATTGGCGTGGCTTATCAGTGGTCCAAGAGCGACGCACGGGAAACCCGCCGGTCGGACCGGGCGGCCGAGCGGAATAACGACGCCGATCTGACCGCTTACAACAACATGTTTGCAAACCTGGCGCAGCGCGATGCCGGGACCCCGGATCAAGGAGATCGTTAATGACTGAAACCGTGCGCGCCGGATACCGGGTGCGGGCCTCCGAACTGGAGGGCCGGAACTGGCTGAACACCGGCGGCCGGCAGCTGAACCTGGAGGATCTGCGCGGCAAGATCGTGCTGCTGGATTTCTGGACCTTCTGCTGCATCAACTGCCTGCACGTCCTGGACGAGCTCCGGCCGCTGGAGGAAAAGTACTCCGACGTTATGGTCACGGTGGGGGTCCATTCCCCCAAGTTCGAGCATGAAGCGGATCCGGTGGCCCTCGCCGCCGCCGTGGAACGCTACGAGATCCACCACCCCGTGCTGGACGACCCGGAGCTGCTCACCTGGCAGGCCTACACCGCCCGTGCCTGGCCCACCCTGGTGGTCCTGGACCCCGAGGGGTACATCGTGGCCCACCTGTCCGGTGAAGGGCACGCAGCGGGCCTGGAATCGCTCGTGGCGGAGCTGGTGGAGGAACACGCTGCCAAGGGCACGCTGCACCGCGGCGACGGCCCCTACGTCCCGGCCGAACCCACCGCCGGTGACCTGCGCTTCCCGGGCAAGGTCACGGCCCTGCCGGGCGGTACCTTCCTGGTGGCCGACACCGGGCACCACCGCCTCGTGGAACTTGAAGCCGACCTGGCCGGCGTCCGCCGGACCATTGGCGACGGCGTCAAGGGCTGGCGCGACGGGGACGCCGGCACGGCACGCTTCAACGAACCCCAGGGTGTGGCCCTGCTGCCCGCCGAAGTGGCGGAAAAGGCTGGGTACGACGTCGTTGTGGCGGACACGGTCAACCACCGCCTCCGGTCGGTGAACCTGGCCACCGGCGCAGTGCGGACCCTCGCGGGCAACGGGGTCCAGCGGCTGCTGGACGCCGGCAACCAGACCAAGGCGGGTGCGGCTTCGGCCGGATCAGGTGAAGCCGCGGACGACAGCGCCCCCTCCGATTCCTCCGATCTGCGCGGCGCCGACCCGCTGACCGTTTCCCTGTCCTCTCCGTGGGACCTGGTCTGGTCCTCGAAGCTGCAGCAGGTGGTCATCGCCATGGCCGGCACGCACCAGATCTTCAGTTTCGACCCGGTGACCGGTGCCGTGGCCGTCCTGGCCGGAACGGGCCTGGAAGGCCTGCTCGACGGACCTGCCGGTGACGCCTGGTTCGCCCAGTCCTCCGGGCTGGCAGAAGACAGCGACGGTAACCTGTGGGTTGCCGATTCCGAGACTTCCGCCCTGCGCCGCCTGAACCTGGACGCGCTGGAGACCGACGGCGTCCTGGTGGACACCGCCGTCGGCACCGGGCTGTTCGACTTCGGCTTCCGTGACGGGGACGCCTCGGAGGCCCGGCTGCAGCACCCGCTGGGCACCGCCGTGCTGCCGGACGGGTCCGTGGCCATCGCGGACACCTACAACGGCGCCGTGCGCCGCTACGACCCGGTGACGGGGACGGTTTCCACGCTGGCCCGCGGGCTTGCCGAGCCTTCGGACGTGCTGGTGGACACCAGCGCCGCGGAGCCGCTCCTGATTGTGGTTGAGTCCAACCGGCACCAGCTGGTCCGCCTGCCGATCCCCAAGGAAGCCCAGTCCGTGGACGAGGGCGCCCGGCAGACGCAGCGGCCCAAGACTGCAATGTCTGCGGGACCGTTGTCCCTGACCGTGCGGTTCGCTGCACCCAAGGGGCAAAAGCTCGACGACCGGTGGGGAGATCCCACCCAGCTGAAGATCTCCGCCTCGCCGGAGAACCTGCTGGTTTCCGGCGGCGGCACGGCCACGGGACTGACCCGTGAACTCGTGCTGTCCGACACGGTGACTGACGGGGTGCTGCATATCACCGCCCGCGCGGCGGCCTGCGATGGAGAGCCGGGCGGCGAGATCCCGGACCACGCGGCCTGCCACATGTACCAGCAGGACTGGGGGATCCCCGTCGTGCTGCAGGCCGGCGGCGAGTCGGAGCTGGTCCTGGACCTGCGCGGGCTGGACTAAGCAGCACCCAGCCGGGTTAGGGGAAACCGGCTGACCTTAAACGAAACGCCGGCGGCGGCACGGAATTTTCCCCGTGCCGCCGCCGGCGTTTTGGCTGGCTACTGGACCTGCGGACTCAACGTGACGTTTTCGCCGTCCACCCGCAGGGAAGCGGTGAAGGTGAAGGCCTCCTCCGCCACCAGGGGGCTCTTGCCGCCGGTGAAGAGATCAACCTGCGTGGCGGTGACCTGTGCAGTGCCGGTCAGGGGGCTGAGCACCCAACGGCCCTCCACCTGTGTCAGCTCCACGTCGGGGTAGTCCTGGATGCTCCAGCGGATCGGCTGTTCCACGCGGTTATTGGTCTCGTGGAAGAACGGGCAGCCCGGAGGTGCCAGCCGGTCGGCGGCCGTGCAGCCGTCAAGGAACTCGCGGATGCCGGCGTCGATCTTGGTGACCAGCTCCTTTGTCGCCTCCGGCACCAGGGTGAGCTGCGGATCGCCGTCGGCGGTTACCAGGGTCTCCTGCTCCGGAGCCGCCAGATACTGGCTCTCATAGGAGGCAGCCACCCGTGAGAGGGGGAAGGCGGCAAAGGTATTGGCTCCCTCGGGAAGGGTCACCCGGACCCCGTTGAGGGTCGCTTCGCGGAGCGACGGGGCGGTGACCTGCACCGTGGGCAGCGCGGCGGGCTCGAAGTCCCACGTGTCGAAGAAAAGCCAGCGTTTCCCGGTGTTCTCGAGCACGAAGCTTGTGGTGCCCTCGGCCGACCCGTAGGCGTACTTCAGGGGCACCTCTACGCGGTCTCCGCCGATGTCCTCGGCGTCACCGACCTCGAGTACCTCGAGTCCCTGAACCGAGGCGCGGAGCGCGTCGTCGTCGAGCAGCGCCGCATTGGCTTCGGGGACCTTGGCGTTCAGCAGGCCAAGCGCCTCTTCGCCTTCGCCGTCGGCCAGTTTCTGGAGATAGCTCTCGACATGCTTTTGGGGGCCGTACACCTTCGCATTCACGAAATAGGTCACGACGACGGCGGCCGCGATAGTGAGCATGAGGGCAAGCAGCCAAACGGCTACTGCCTTGATTACCGGTGATGTTCCCTGCACCGCTCTTACGTTACCTGCCCGGACCGAGGTTGGCCGGATCGGTTACCCGGTCCGGCCAACGTGTCAGTTCCCTCCGGGGGTGCGCCCCTGCGGCCGACGGCTAGGAAGCAGCCGCCGGGACCGCTTCGTGGGCGGCAGCGATCTCCTCGGCGCGGGCGGCATTGGCTTCCTCGGTCAGCTCCGCACCGGCAGCGGCGTCCCGCGTGAGGTTTTCACCGGTTTCCGGGTCGAAGAGGTGCACCTTGCGGGTGTCCAGCCACAGCTCGGCGTCGCGTCCGCCGCGGATCCGGCTGGCGGCGTCGAGCGTCACCACCACCTGCGGGCGCAGTTCGTCGGCGTCCATGTCCCGGGCCAGGTTGTCCAGCAGCTCGCGCACTTCGGGGGTGGGGTCGAAGTGGATGTACCCGTACTGCTCGTTGCCCAGCCACTCCGTGTGCGTGATCGGTGCGGTGAACGTGGAACCGTGCTGCAGCTTGCTTTCCTCCACCAGGGAGGCATCTTCGAAGAACTCCGGGCGGATGCCCACCAGCACAACCTGCTTGCCGGCGGCCTTTGCTGCCTTGTCTTCGGGGACGCGGATGTCGCCGACGGCGGTCTTCAGCACTCCGTTCTCCAGCGTTGCAGGCAGGAAATTCATGGAAGGGGATCCGATGAAGCCGGCCACAAACAGGTTGATGGGCTGTTCGTAGAGCTCACGCGGGGAGGCGACCTGCTGCAGGATCCCCTTCTTCAGCACCGCGACACGGTCACCGAGCGTCATGGCCTCGGTCTGGTCGTGGGTGACGTAGACGCTGGTGGTGCCCAGGCGGCGCTGCATCTGCGCAATCTCCGAACGCATCTGTCCGCGCAGCTTCGCGTCCAGGTTGGACAGCGGCTCATCGAAGAGGAAGGCATCGGCCTGCCGGACGATGGCGCGGCCCATGGCCACCCGCTGCCGCTGGCCGCCCGAGAGGTTGGCCGGTTTGCGTTCCAGGTGGTCCGTGAGTTCCAGGGTGGCTGCCGCGTCGGTCACGAGCTTGCGGACCTGCTCATCGTTGTACTTGCCCTTGTTCAGGCGCAGCGGGAAGGCGATGTTCTCGTACACAGTCAGGTGCGGGTACAGCGCATAGTTCTGGAACACCATCGCCAGGTTGCGGTCACGTGGTGCTTTGTCGTTAACGCGCTCTCCGTTGATCAACAGGTCACCGGAGGTGATGTCCTCCAGGCCCACGATCATGCGCAGCAACGTTGACTTACCGCAGCCCGAGGGGCCCACCAGGATGATGAACTCACCGTCGGCAATGTCCAGGCTGACATCGTTGACGGCCGGAAAACCGTCGCCGTATTTCTTGACGAGGTGGTTAAGGGTAATAGATGCCATGGTTCGGGATCCTTTTCTTTCGTCCGGGTGCCGAAGGGACTAGCCCTTGACAGCGCCCTGGGTTAGGCCGGAAACGATTTGGCGCTGGAACGCCAGCACCAGGACGACTACGGGAATGGTGACGATGATCGCGGCAGCGGAGATGGCTCCGGTGGGTTCCTCGAACTGCGATGCGCCGGTGAAGAACGCCAGTGCCGCCGGAACCGGCCGCGCTGCCTCGGTGGAGGTGAGCGAGATGCCGTACACGAAGTCATTCCAGGCGATGAAGAACGCGATGATCGCGGTGGTGAAAACGCCCGGTGCCGCGAGCGGAACAATGGCCTTGCGGAACGCCTGCCACGTTGTGGCACCGTCCACCTGTGCTGCCTGCTCCAGTTCCCACGGGATCTGCCGGAAGAACGCCGCCAGCGTCCAGATGGAGATCGGCAGCGTCAGGGACAGGTAGGGGATGATCAGGCCGGGCCAGGTGTCGTAGAGGCCGATGTTGCGCCACAGGTTGAACAGCGGGGTCACGATCGAGATCACCGGGAAGATCGAGACACCCAGCGCCGTCGTGAGCACGAGCTTCTTGCCCGGGAAGTCCAGGCGGGCAATCGCGTAGGCGCACAGCGTGGCCAGGACGACGGCGATGAAGGTGGCGATCAGGCAGATGCCGATGGAGTTACGCAGGCTGCTCAGGAACAGCCCCTGGGCGTCGCCGACCAGGATCTGCTCGTAGTTGCTCCAGGACCAGTTGGTCGGGAGGAAGGTCCCCGACGTCAGGTCGCTGGGCAGCTTGAACGAGGTCGCCAGGATCGACGCCACCGGGAACAGCGCGTACAGGACAACCGCGATCGAAATGATGGTCCAGATTGTCCGCCGTTTGGCAGGTGAGGACTTCACTTATTTACCCCCTCGTGCGCCGGAAAGGTCCACTTTGAACAGTTTGATGGCGATAAAACAGATGATGATGACGCAGATGAACAGCAGGACCGACACGGCGGAGCCCATGCCGATTTCCAGGCGGGTAATCGAGGTCCGGTAGGCCAGCAGCGACAGCACCTCGGTGCCGTAGGCGCCGTTGGTCATGATGTACACGTTGTCGAAGATGCGGAAGGCGTCCAGGGCCCGGAACAGGACGGCGACCATGATGGCTGCCTTCATGTTCGGGATGATCACCTTGGACATCCGCTGCCACCAGGTGGCGCCGTCAACCTCGGCCGCCTCGGTCAGTTCACCGGGCACCTGGGCCAGGCCGGCGAGCAGCAGCAGGGAAATGAACGGGGTGGTCTTCCAGATTTCCGAGGCCATGATGACGGACAGTGCGGTCCAGGTGTCGGCGAACCAGTTCAGGTCCGAATCGATGCCCGGTACCCAGGCGAACCAGCTGTTGATGTACCCGGAGTTGATATCGAAGGCGTAGAACCAGGCGAAGGCCGAAACCACCGTGATGATGCCGTATGGCACGAGGATCGCGGTGCGCAGCCAGCCGCGGACGGCCTTCAGCGCACTGTTCATCACCAGGGCCAGGGCAAAGCCCAGAATCAGCTCAATCACGACCGTGATGACCGTAATCAGCACGGTGACCCCCAGGTCCCGCCAGAACAGGCCGTCCGAGAGGATAGTGGCGTAATTGCCCAGGCCCACGAACTCCCGGTCCGCCGGGGCAGTCAGGCGGTACTTGAACAATGATTCCCAAAGTGCCAGCAGGATCGGATAGGCCGTGACCGCCAGCATGATGATGAAGGCGGGGCCGGCGAGCCAGAATCCCAGCCGCCGCTCTGCTTTGGCGCGGTCGCTGAGGGGCTGCCTGGTCGCAGCCGGCTTGGCCGGGGCGTCCCGGACCGCTTCGACGGAAGTGCTCACAGCAGTTTCTCCCCTCTAAGGACCTCGACAATGAACTTCTGGCTCTCGGCCGGGGTGGTGTCCGGATTGACCTCGCTCGGCGGTGTCCAGGTCTGCTGGATACCAGTGGAGATCTCGTTGTAGTACGGTGTCTGCGGCCGCGGTACGGCCAGCTCCAGCGAGTCCCGGATGGTCGGGGCCATCGGGAAGGTTTCGGCAATGCCCGGGGCTTCGTAGGCCTCTTCATTCGACGGCGGGTTGCCGTTGGTGGTGAAGTACTGGGCCTGGTTCTCGGGCGAGACAATGCATTCGATGGCCTCGAACGCCAGGTCCGGATGCTGGCTGTTGGAGCCCACGCCGAGGTTGATGCCGCCCAGCGGGGGAGCGGTGTCCTCACCCTCGTTCATGGCCGGGTAAAGCGCCCAGCCGATGTCGTCGATGAGGGAGGCAGGCAGGGCGCCTTCCTCCACTGACGCGTTGGTGGCCGGCCAGACGAAGGGGTAATTGACCATAAACGAACCCTGGTCACCCTGGAACTGGATCATGGACGTGTTTTCCGTCTGTGTCGGAAGGCCCGGACCGCCCAGGCCCTCCTTGCCGATAGTGGAGACCACGTCGGCCGCCTGCTTTCCGGCCTCCGAGTCCAGGCCCAGCTTGAGTTCGTCCGCCGGTGCGTCCGGGTTCTCCACGATCTCGCCGCCGGCCGATGCCACCAGGGCATTGACCCACACGGTCATGGACTCTGCGCGTGCGCCCTGCACACCGATGTACTTGTCCTGGCTCTGGGCGGCGTCGATCACCTGGTCCCACGTCACGGGTTGGGTCATGTCCAGCCCGGCGGCGGCCGCCACGGACTTGCGGTACCAGAGGATCTGGGTGTTGGCCCAGAACGGAACCGCGACCACTTTGTCTTTCCACTTGGCACCCTCAAGGGCGCCTTCCAGCACGCCCTCGGTGGTCCTGGCGGCGACATCTTCGGGGACGGGGGCCAGATAGCCCGGCTCCGCGTACTCGGGCACGTTGGGCGGGTCCAGGCTCATGATGTCCATGCTTTTGTCCCCGGCCGCCAGGCGGCGGGCCAGCTGCTCGCGCTGGGAGGCGGCATCATTGGGCAGCAGTGACGTTTCGATGGTGTACGCGCCGCCGGAGGCCTCGGTGCATTGCTGGGCCAGCTCTGCCTGCCCGCCGGCATCCGGGTTGATGTACCAGGTCAATGTTGGTGCTGCGCCCTCGTCGGTTCCGCAGCCGGTCAGCAGAGTCGCAGCCAAGGCCAGAACAGCGCCGGAAGCTGCCCGTACCCCTTTCCGGGTGCGCCCCACGTATCTTGCGTCCTTTGGCATAGGTACTGTGCCTCCACCTCGTCATAGACGTCCCCGCGGCATTGCAGGGAACGAGCTGCAACCTACTAAGCAGCCTTTTCTTTGACCATAGGCCCAGAACGTAATTTATGCCACATCCGAACGGGGTAGGGCGGGTAAATCCTCAGGTCAGGAGGGCTGCGGCGAGAACCAGCACGGGAAGCGAGGCAACGGTGGTGAGCAGCACGGTGTCCTTGGCGACCAGTACGCCCTCCCGGTAGCGGGCAGCGGCAACGAAGACATTCTGGGCCGTAGGCAGCGCGGCGGTGACGACGACGGCGAAGAGGAGGTGCCCGTCCATCCCCAGGACAAAACGGGCCAGCAGGTAGGCCAGCAGGGGCTGGAGCAGGAGTTTGAATGCAGAGGCGAGGACGACGTCGGCGCGCCTGCCGCCGTCGGCCTCCAGCGGCCGCGAACCCACCAGGGAGAGACCGAAGGCCAACAGCATGGCCGGAACCGCCGCCCCGCCGATGAGGGAGACCGGTTCGTGGATGATCTCGGGCAGCTGCGTGCCGGTGGCGGCCAGCAGCAGGCCGATCAGGGACCCGACGATGATCGGGTTCCGCACCACCTGGCCGGCGAAAACCCGGAGGGACGTGCGCCGCCCGCTGGTGGCCGAATCCATGAACATGAGGAACAACGGGGTGAAGAAGGCAAGCTGGAAGATCAGCACCGGCGCAATATAGGCGGCATCCCCGAGGACATACACACAGATGGGCAGCCCGAGGTTGGCAGCGTTCACCAGGGAGGAAGACATCGCCGAGATAAGGAGCTCCGGCAGCGGCCGGCGCAGCCACCAGCGGGTGACCAGCACATACAGGAGTGCGGTGGCCAGGGCACTGGCGGCAGCCACCAGCAGCGGGAGTGAGAAGACCGTGTGCAGGTCCGCGTCGCTGAGGGTAATGAGCAGCAGCGCGGGGGAAGCCACGAAGAACGCCAGCCGGCTCAGGACGGTCTGGGCGTTTTCCCCCAGCACCCCGAGCCGGCCGATGGCATAGCCGGTGAGGATGATGATCCAGACAACGGCGAATCCGGTGAGTACCCCCAGCACCGGATGCGGCTATCTGGCTTCGGCGGGTACGTCCGGCGTGGTGCCCATGACCTGGGTGTTGTCCAGGGCCAGCGGGGGACGCTCGGTGCCCTCGGTCACGGCCTCGGCGGGATCCGTTCCCAGTTCGAGGATGCGGTTGGCGGAATCTACGTGGACCACCGTGGGCACAAAGGAGCGGGCCTCATCGGTCGTCATGTCTGCGTAGGTAATGAGGATGACGGTGTCACCCACGTGCACCAGATGGGCAGCAGCCCCGTTGATGCCCAGCACGCCGGAGCCGCGCTCACCGGCGATGGTGTACGTCTCCAGGCGGGCGCCGTTGTCGACGTCGACAATCGAGACGAGCTCGCCGGGCAGGATGTCGGCGGCCTCGAGAAGGTCAAGGTCGACTGTCACCGACCCCACGTAGTGCAGGTCGGCATGGGTCACCGTTGCGCGGTGGATTTTGGACTTAAACATTTTCCGGTTCATCGCGGACAAGTCTACGCCGATTGCACAGGAACACGAGCCGGGGGTTGACACCGGCAGTCCAGAGTGGAGGGGGCCCCAGGGGAGCGGGCGACGGGAATCGAACCCGCGTATCAAGCTTGGGAAGCTAGCGCTCTACCATTGAGCTACGCCCGCAGTGTCCGGAAGGGATCCGGCACAGTTTCTAACTTTACATGCAACCCACTGGTTGCCTAATTCCCGCTTGCCTCGCCGGCGTCCTTTCCGTCCGCGGCCTCGCCGCCGGATGGCTCGCCGCCGGTGCGTGCACGGTCCACCAGTTCGCGCCACCTGCCCTTGACCTGGCGTTCCGGGATGGTGACGGCCGCGGGGCCCACGGAAATCTCGTACGTGAAGCGGTCCGGTTCGCTGTCCGGGACTTCCGGGGGGTCGTTGAGCAGCGGAAGCCACCGCTCCTGTGCCTCTTCGGAGCTGACC
This sequence comes from Arthrobacter sp. zg-Y877, assembly GCF_030373105.1. NCBI lineage: Bacteria > Bacillati > Actinomycetota > Actinomycetes > Micrococcales > Micrococcaceae > Arthrobacter > Arthrobacter sp. zg-Y877. The sequence continues at coordinate 687,835 of NZ_JAUCPU010000002.1, read as the reverse complement.
TGCGTGCTCCAGGTGCGCTGCATGCCGGCAAAGCCGCCGCTGCGCACTACAACCAGTTTCATACCAAGACGTTAACCTCTTTCCATGCGGCCTGCACAGCAGTACTTTCTTCGGTTCCGGCCCCGTACCGTTTTTCCGCCGCCGTGAGCGTGGCTCCGGCGAAGACCGCGAAGGTCGCCTCCGCAGGGAAATTACGCTCGGTGATTGTGTCGTACCAGACCTGCCCCGCACGTTCCCACGCATACCCGCCCAGAGCCGCAGCCACCAGGTAAAAGGCGCGGTTGGGGATCCCCGAGTTGATATGGACACCACCGTTGTCCGCCGCGGTATCCACGAAGTCCTCCATGGACCCCGGCTGGGGGTCTTTGCCCAGCACATCGTCGTCGTAGGCAGTGCCCGGAGCCTTCAGCGACCGCAGCGCATGCCCCTGCACCAGTGGAGTAAACAGGCCTTCGCCCACCAGCCAGCTGGCCTCCTCGGCCCTCTGGCCCAACAGTTTCTGTTCCACGAGCACACCGAAGACGTCCGCAACCGATTCGTTGAGGGCTCCGGCCTGGCCGCGGTAGTCCAGCTGGGCAGTGTATTGGATGAGGCCGTGGGTCAGTTCGTGGCCGATCACCGTCAGCGACTTGCTGAAGCGTTCAAAGACTTCGCCGTCGCCGTCGCCGAGCACCATCCGGGAACCGTCCCAGAAGGCGTTGTCGTAGTCCCGCCCGTAGTGGACTGTGGCCTCGAGCGACCGCCCTGCGCCGTCAAGCGAGGACCGGCCGTAGGCATCGCTGAAGAGACGGTAGGTGGCGCCGAGTCCGTCGTAGGTCTCATCCACGGCGGGATCGCCCGTTGCCGGCCCACCCTCGGACCGCACCACGATACCCGGCAGGTCCTCCATGCCGAGGGCGTCGGAAACGGAACGGCGCAGCGACGGCGTGAGAGCCGTGCCGGAACTTCGGGACGGGACTGGATGCGGTACCGAACGGGCCGCTTCCACGCCCTCGATCCCGGTCAGGGCCCGGCGGGCGGCCTTCGCCGCCGTCGCCCTGGCGGGATCATCGGCGGCAGCCAGGCGGTCCAGCAGATACGGCGGAACGATGGAACAGATCGACGAAGCCATCCTCGAGTTGGTCACGGTACAGCCCTCCCTCTGTTGTGAGGTTCCCCAGCGTAGGCTCCGCCACCGACACTGCAAGGGCCGGGGCTGCAAAAACGGCATCAAATGGCCATAACGCAACCTAAGCGGCCGTTTCCGGCCCTCCCCGCGCCGGTTTAGTGCTCCGCGTCCGTGCGTTCGGGCCGGACGGGCTCTTCCGTCTGATCTTCCGGCTGACCGGTGGTCTGTTCAGAAGCTGCGACCAGCGAGGCAACGACGTCGGGGCCGATTTCCAGCCCTACTTCGTGGCCGGGGTTCACGGACATGCCGTATCCCGCCGCAATGCTGCGGATGGTTGCCTCGCCGCTTGCCTTGACGATCACGGGCGCGGCCTCGCGCAGCTGCTGGGGGATGTGGTCCGGGGAGGTGAACGTGGCAGCCACGGAGTAGTCGGCATCGGGTGCCTTCAGCACCACGGCCTGGAAGGACGACGGATCATCGTTCTTCGCGAGCCGCCCCACGCTGAGCAGCTCCGAGGTCCAGATCACTGACATGACCTCGCGGTTGCTGAGCCGTCCCTCGCGGCCGGCGGTGATGGCTTCTTCCAGCGCCGCGCCGGGCGCCTCGACATCGTCATGGGCCAGCGGCATTGTCGGGATCTCGGGGGTGTTGTCCGGTTCCATGGGGGACTCTCCTTGGGAGGATTGGTGCCAAAACTCCAAGTCTGGCATATCCAGCGGCTACCGTGGTGGGCATGAGTCCGAACGAGAACACCCGCAGCCTCGAAGCAGGCATTGAACGGGATTTCAGCGACAAGATGAGCTACGGCTCCTACCTTGCCCTCGATGAGCTGCTGTCCGCGCAGCATCCCGTGAGCCGTCCGGAGCACCATGACGAGATGCTGTTCATCATCCAGCACCAGACCTCGGAACTGTGGCTGAAGCTCGTCCTGCACGAGCTGCTTGCCGTGCGTGCCCGGCTGGCGGCCGATGATCTGCGGTCGGCCATGAAAGGCATCGCCCGGATCAAGCACATCCAGCGCTCGCTGACCGAGCAATGGTCGGTGCTGGCCACGCTGACCCCGTCCGAATACTCCGAGTTCCGTGACGACCTGGGCGCCTCCAGCGGCTTCCAGTCCTACCAGTACCGTGCCGTGGAGTTCCTGCTGGGCAACAAGAACGAAGCGATGATTGCCGTCTTCGCGGCCGATCCGGAGGCCCAGGACCTGTTGTCCGGGGTGCTCTCCCAAACCAGCATCTACGACGAGTTCATCCGCTACCTGGCCCGACGCGGCTACGCAGTGGCGCCGGAACTGCTGGACCGTGACGTGACGCAGGCCCATGTGTATGACGAGTCGCTGCTGGCGGTCTACAAGTACGTCTACGAGAATCCCGCCACGAACTGGGACGTGTACGAGGCCTGTGAAGAGCTGGTGGATCTCGAGGATAACTTCCAGCTGTGGCGTTTCCGACATGTGAAGACAGTGGAACGCACCATCGGCATGAAGCGCGGAACCGGCGGATCCAGCGGAGCCAGCTTCCTGCGCCGCGCCCTGGAACTGACGTTTTTCCCTGAGCTCTATGCGGTGCGGACGGAAATCGGCCGCTAGGTGCATGCGCTATTTTTGAAGAGTGCTGATATCTGACCGTGACATCCGAGCCGAGATTGCCGATAACCGGATTGCCCTGGACCCCTACGACCCCGCAATGGTCCAGCCTTCCAGTGTCGATGTCCGCATCGACCGCTTCTTCCGGCTATTCGACAACCACAAATACGCCCACATTGATCCCTCGCAGGACCAGCCGGAGCTGACGCGCCTGGTGGAGGTGGCTCCGGACGAGCCCTTCATCCTCCACCCCGGCGAGTTTGTCCTGGGCTCCACCTACGAACAGGTCACCCTGCCGGACGATATTGCCGCGCGCCTGGAAGGGAAGTCCTCGCTGGGACGGCTGGGGCTCCTGACGCACTCCACCGCCGGCTTTATCGACCCGGGGTTCTCCGGCCACGTCACGCTGGAGCTTTCCAACATGGCGACGCTGCCCATCAAGCTCTGGCCCGGCTCCAAGATCGGCCAGCTTTGCTTCTTCCGGCTGAGCTCCCCGGCGGAGCACGCGTACGGGTCCGGCCGCTACGGCAACCGGTACCAGGGCCAGCGGGGCCCGACGGCGTCGCGCAGCCACCTGAACTTCCACCGCACCGACGTCAGCACTGCCGCGAACGACGAGGACACGGCGGGCGTCAGCGCCTCCTAAGGGATGCCGCTGCGGCAACCGGCAACCCGTGTCACCCGGCAAAGACCTCCGGTTTGTACAACTCCCTCCGGTTTGTGCACGTCCCTCCGCTGCGCGGCGGGGGTGATTGCCACAAACGGTAGGGATTCCGACAACCCGGAGGGAGTCCGGGCGCAGGTCCGGACTTGCGGCATGCCCACCCCGCCGGAGCTCCTGCCAGAGGCAGCGCGCCCACTCGGCCGGAGCCCCTGCCAGAGGCGGCCTGACCGGGCGGCCGGAGGGTGTCGCGGCGGAGGTGCCGTGCCCGCCCGGCCGTAGGGTCTGGCGGAGGCGTGAGGTGCCGTGCCCGCCCGGCCGTAGGGTCTGGCGGAGGCGTGAGGTGCCGTGCCCGCCCGGCCGTAGGGTCTGGCGTAGGCGGCTTTAATATTCCAAGCGAGCTCTGCGAGCGAGGAATTTCGTTGCCGCCGGAGTCAGGCCTGGAGGCCGGAGCTAGTCCCGCAGACCGGGCCGGCACACCAGTCCGGCGGACCGGACCAGCAGCGCCGAACCTACGCCTTTTCGACGGGCTGAGCGGTCCGTGCAGCGGGGGAGCGGACGGGGAGCAGGACGAGCAGACCCAGAAGCAGCACGGCCACGATGCCGATGATGCCGTAGCGCTGGGCTCCGAAGATGACGATGCAGGCCGAGAACAGTGTGGGGGCCAGGAAGCTGACCGCCCGCCCGGTGGTGGCGTACAGGCCGAACAGCTCGCCTTCCTTGCCCTCCGGTGCGAGCCGGGCCAGGAACGCCCGCGACGCCGACTGGGCCGGGCCCACGAACAGGCACAGCATCAGGCCGAAGATCCAGAACGTGGTGTCCCCGGTCCACTGCAGCCCCAGCAGGTCCTGGTCGCCGGGACCCAGCACGACGACGGCGGTGCCTGCGATGATGAGCCCAATCAGCGAACCGACGATTACCGCCTTGGGGCCGAAGCGGTCGTCGAGGAACCCGCCGATGACTGATCCCACGGCGGCCACCACGTTGCCGAAGATGGCAAACATGATTACCTGGGACAGTTCCCACCCGAAGGTGCCTGCCGCGATGACGCCGCCGAAGGTGAAGACGGCCGCGAGCCCGTCGCGGAAGACGGCACTGGCCAGCAGGAAGTAAATGGTGTGCGGGTCGGTCCGGAAGAGGACCTTGATGCGGTGGAACAGCAGCTTGTAGGACGCAAGGATGCCCAGGCGCGCCACCGCCTCCTGCCGCTGGACTTCGGGAACGGCGAACATCAGCGGCAGGGCAAAGAGCAGGAACCAGACGGCGGAAAACAGTGCCACGGCCCGGAGGTTCAAGCCGTCTTCGGTAGTGACGCCGAACCAGCCGACGTCGGGCTGGACGAACCCCACGAGCACCAGCGCCAGGGCCGCGATGCCGCCCACATATCCCATGGCCCAGCCCAGGCCGCTGATCCTGCCGACGGTGGCGGGCGTGGAGACCTGGCCGAGCATGGCGTTGTAGTTCACACCGGCAAACTCGAAGAACAGGTTTGCCGCGGCGATCAGCGCCACACCCAGGATGAGGTAATCCGGGGAGGGCAGGACGAACCAGCACGCGGCGACCAGGGCGCAGGTCAGCAGGGTGTTGATGGTCAGCCATTTGCGGCGGCGTCCACCTGCGTCCGACCGCTGCCCGGTGACCGGAGCGAGGACGGCGATGGCAACGCCGGCAATGGCCAGTGCGGCGCCGAGCACGGCGGAGTTTGTGTCAGTGTCCCCAAACGACGAGGACGTCAGGTACACGGTGAAGACAAAAGTGGTCATCACCGCGTTGAAGGCAGCCGATCCCCAGTCCCAGGAAGCCCATGCCGCCACCTGCTTCCAACGGGCAGGTGCCGGGGTGCTCCCACTGGGAGCGGCCGGAGACGTTTTTTCTGTGCTGAGACCCATGCCGCTGAGCCTAGCGGGTGCTAAGGCCGGTGCGGGTATCCGGAACCTGAAACGCCGGTGCCGGCCCCCGGGGGAACGCAGTCCGGGGACAAAGGCATGCGTATGCCATGGGTAGTATGTATATACGACCCTGAACGCCCCCTTAGGAATTACAGCGATCACTACAGCCATATAAGTGCTGCAAAATCGATAAGAGAGCCCGGGAGATCATTGTGCTGTTTGTGCTCACCGTCATGTTTGCGGTGGCACTTGTTGCGCCCTTAATGTTCCGGAAGGCCGGACGGTCGGCGTTCTACATACTTGCCGCCTTCCCCGCGGCTGCCTTTGCCTGGCTCATTGCCACTTTCCCCCAGTACACCGGGGCCGGCCAGACGCTGGCCTCCGGCGCCCCGAACGCGCCGCCGTCGGTCACCATCCCCTGGATTCCCGAGCTGCGGGTTGAGCTGGCGTTCCGGATGGACACGCTCTCGGCGCTGCTCTCCATCCTGATCCTCGGCGTCGGCGCCCTGGTCCTGTTCTACTGCGCCAGGTACTTCCGGCCGAAAGACCCCAAGATGGGCAGCTTCGGCGCCCAGCTGCTGGCCTTCGCTGCCGCGATGTTCGGCCTTGTGACGGCAGATGACCTGATCCTGCTGTTCATTTTCTGGGAACTGACCACCGTCCTGTCCTACCTGCTGATCGGATACTCGGCACACCGGCTCTCCGCACGGCGCGCGGCACTGCAGGCATTGATCGTCACGACCCTCGGCGGCCTGGCGATGCTGGTCGGGATGATCCTGCTCGGCTCCGCCGCAGGGACATACCGGATCTCCGAGATCCTGGCGCAGGCACCGGAACTGGTGGAGGCCGGGGCGCTGGTCAACGTGGCGATTGCCCTGATGCTCGTGGGGGCCGTTTCCAAGTCCGCCCTGGTGCCCTTCCACTTCTGGCTGCCCGCCGCGATGGCCGCCCCCACCCCGGTCAGTGCCTACCTGCATGCCGCCGCCATGGTGAAGGCCGGCATCTACCTCATCGCCCGGCTGGCCCCCGGTTTCTCCGAAACGCTGCTCTGGCATCCCATCGTCCTGGTCCTGGGTCTGGCGACCATGCTGCTGGGCGGCTGGCGCGCCCTACGCCAGTTCGATGTGAAGCTCATCCTGGCCTACGGCACGGTCAGCCAGCTCGGTTTCCTCACACTGGTGGTGGGGCTGGGCAGCCGGGAGGCCGCCGTCGCCGGAATGGGCCTGCTGCTGGCGCACGGCTTCTTCAAAGCCACCCTGTTCCTGGTGGTCGGAATCATCGACCACCAGGCCGGAACCCGGGACATCCGCAAACTCTCGGGTATCTTCCGCGCCGCACCGAAACTGGCCGTCGTCGCCGTTATCGGTGCAGCGTCCATGGCAGGCGTGCCGCCGCTGCTGGGCTTTGTGGCCAAGGAATCCGTCTATGAGACCTTTGTGCACTACGCCGAGCAGCAGGGCAGCTTCGCCGCCTGGATCCTGCTGGCGGGCGTCGTGACGGGATCCATCCTCACCTTCGCCTACAGTGCCCGCTTCATTTGGGGTGCTTTCGCCACTAAGGGAGGCTGCGCCCCCACCCCGTTCAAGGCCGTGTCGTGGTCCTTCCTCGCGGCTCCGGCGGTCCTGGCGGCCGCCACTGTCCTGTTCGGCCTCTGGCCGGGCCCGCTGGATGCAGCGATCGTCTCCTATGCGGACCTCTTCCCGGCGGAGGGCAAACCCACGCACCTGGCACTGTGGCACGGGCTGACTCCGGCCCTCGGCCTGACCGTGCTTACCCTCGCCGCCGGTACCACCCTCTTCCTGCTGCGGCGCCGGATGGAGTCCTTCCAGCAGGTCGTCGCCTTCCCGCTCGACGCCGAGCGGTCCTACCGCGGCATCGTCGGCGTGCTCGACGACGTCGCGGTGTGGGTGACGGGCCGGACCCAGCGCGGTTCGCTGATGTTCTACCTGTTCGTCATCCTGACCATGGCGATCCTCGCTCCGCTGACGGCAGTGATCCTGCGGTCAGCGCCCATGCCGGAGAGCTTCCGCTGGTTCGACAATCCGCTGCAGGCTGTGGCCGGCGCGGCCGTCATCCTGGGTGCGGTGGCCGCGGCCCGCGCCACCAAGCGTTTCCTCGCCGTGCTGATGGTCTCAGTCAGCGGCTACGGCATTGCCCTCATCTTCGCCCTCCAGGGCGCGCCGGACCTGGCCCTGACCCAGATGCTGGTGGAGACGATCGTGCTGGTCGCGTTCGTGCTGGCCCTGCGCTCCCTGCCCGCCCGCCTGTGGAAGCGCGAACCGAAGCGCCACCGCCTCCTGCGGGCGCTGCTGGGCATCGCCTTCGGCGCCAGCATGGTGGTGTTCGCGATGACTGCCATGGCCTCACGCGTCGCTGCCCCGGTGTCCCTCGACTTCCCAAAGCTCGCCTATGAAGGCGGCGGCGGCTCCAACATTGTCAACGTCACCCTGGTGGACATCCGGGCCTGGGACACGTTCGGTGAAATCACGGTGCTGGCCATTGCCGCCACCGGTTTGGCCTCGCTGATCTTCGTCCGCGGACGTGGCGATAAGCGCCGCCGGGCCGAAGGAGTGGCGACGGGATCGGTGGACCGGGGACGCGAGCAATTTGCTCCCACCGGCCGCCGGGAGGCAACCCTGGCGCTGGCCCGCAAATTCTCCAGCGTAGGCCGGGATGCGTGGCTCGTGGCTGGCCGGACGCTGGCGCCCGAGCGCCGCTCCATCATCTTCGAGGTGATTACCCGGCTGCTGTTCCACTCCGTCATCCTGTTCTCCGTCTACCTGCTGATCGCCGGGCACAACGCGCCGGGCGGCGGTTTCGCCGGAGGACTGATGGCAGGTCTCGCGCTGACCATCCGCTATCTGGCCGGCGGCCGCTTTGAACTTGCCGAAGCCAGCCCGGTCAGCGCAGGGACGCTGCTGGGCGGCGGGTTGGGCATGATTGCGCTGTCCGCTGCCGCGCCGCTCTTCTTCGGCGGGCAGATCCTGCAGAGCGCGATCCTCAAGTTCACCTGGCCGGTTTTCGGGGAGGTCAAATTCGTCACCTCCACGATCTTCGACATCGGTGTCTACCTCGTGGTGGTGGGGCTGGTCCTGGACGTCCTGCGCAGCCTTGGCTCCGAGATCGACGAGCGCAGCGAGGACGACGCCGACGATGAGGACGACAACGAAAGCATTGTGGAGGAACCGGAAATCCTGGATATTGCGGTACGGCCCGACGGCGGCTCCGACGCCGATGCCCGCCCCGAGGAAGAGGTGGCACGGTGACTGTGAACATCACTCTCCTGCTGGTGATGGGAGCCCTCTACGCCGCCGGTATCTACCTGCTGCTGGAACGGAGCCTGACCCGGGTGGTGCTTGGCCTGGCCATGCTCACCAACGCCACGAACATCCTGCTGCTGGCCACCGGCGGCCCGGCCGGGCTGGCACCGATCTTCAACAAGGACATTGCGGCGGATGCCTACAACGATCCGCTGCCGCAGGCGTTCATCCTGACCTCGATCGTGATTTCCTTCTCGGTCACCGCCTTTATGCTCGGCGTCATCTACCGGTCCTGGGTCCTGGGCCGGCAGGACGAGGTCCAGGACGACCTTGAGGACCGGCGCGTGGCCAGCCAGAGCAGCTTCGATGCCGAGGATGACGCTGACGTCCCGGAGGACACCACGGAATTCACTCCGCCGGAGGAAGCCGAAGAGGCTCCCGGCTCCCAGCGTGGCAACACACCAAACGACTCCGAGGTGACCCGATGAACACAGCCAGCCTTGCACCGCTGGCGGTGGTGCTTCCGGTTTTCGGTGCCGCCCTCGCCTTCATCCTGATCCGCCACCAGCGTTCCCAGCGGGCGGTCAGCATCAGCATCCTCAGCGTCACCCTGATCCTGGAAGTCATCCTGCTGGGTTCCGTCTGGGAATCCGGCGCGCAGGCAGTGGACCTGGGTGGCTGGCTTCCGCCGTTCGGCATCACCATGGTGGTGGACCAGTTCTCCGCGCTGATGCTGGTGGTCTCCTCGGCGATCAGCCTCTCCGTGCTGATCTACGCCGCCGGCCAGGGTATGACCGACGGTGACGAAGACGGGCCGATTTCGATTTTCCACCCGACCTATCTGATTCTCGTGGCGGGTGTGTCCAATGCCTTCCTCGCCGGAGACCTGTTCAACCTCTATGTGGGCTTCGAGATCCTGCTGACCGCCAGCTATGTCCTGATGACGCTGGGCGGCACCACGCCGCGTATCCGGGCCGGTGTCACCTATGTGGTGGTCAGCGTGGTGTCCTCGCTGCTGTTCCTGATTTCCATCGCCATGATCTACGCTGCCACCGGCACGGTGAACATGGCGGACCTGGCGCTGAAGCTCGGCGAACTGGATCCCGCGACCCAGCTGATGCTGCACCTGATGCTGCTGGTGGCGTTCGGGATCAAGGCCGCCATCTTCCCGCTCTCCTTCTGGCTGCCGGACTCCTATCCCACCGCTCCGGCGCCGGTCACCGCCGTGTTCGCCGGCCTGCTGACCAAGGTGGGTGTCTACGCCATGGTCCGCACCGAGACCCTGCTCTTCCCCGGGGACCGGATCAACACGCTGCTGATGGTGGTGGCCGGGCTGACCATGCTGGTGGGCATCCTGGGTGCCCTGGCCCAGACCGACATCAAACGTATGCTTTCCTTCACCCTGGTCAGCCACATCGGCTACATGGTGTTCGGGCTGGCGATTGCCTCCGTGGTGGGCATCGGTTCCACCGTGTTCTACGTGGTGCACCACATTACGGTGCAGACCTCGCTGTTCATGGTGACGGGCCTGATCGAACGCCGCGGTGGAACCGCCAACATGGACCGGCTCGGCGGGCTGGCCCGGCTGTCGCCGCTGCTGGCGGTGCTGTACTTCATTCCGGCCATCAACCTGGCCGGCATTCCGCCGTTCTCCGGCTTCCTCGGCAAGCTCGGCCTGATGCAGGCCGGCGTCGAGCTGGGCACGCCGCTGGCCTATGTCCTGGTGGGTGCGGGTGCCGCCACCAGCCTGTTGACCCTGCTGGTGATGGCCCGGGTCTGGAACCGTGCGTTCTGGCGGACCCCCGAGGACGCCGTGCACCCGGACCCCATCCTGCTGGCCACGAGCGCCGACGGGTCCAGCCTGCGCAGCTCGGAGAATGTCAGCGAGCACCCCACCGGACGGTTCTCCGGCCGGGATTCAGTGGACCTGCTGCCCCGGACCATGGTCTACCCGACGGCGGGGCTGGTGGCACTCGGCGTTGCCCTGACCGTGGCGGCGGGACCGCTGTTCTCGCTCAGCGACGGCGCGGCCCGGGACCTGCTGGACCGGACCCCCTACATCGAAGCGGTACTTGGCGAAGGGGCGGCCCAATGACCAAGGAAGCACGCATGCGCAACCGGCCACGTGTCCCGCTGCTGCAGGAACTGCCGCTGCTGATCTGGCTGGTCTTCCTCTGGGGTGCCCTGTGGCAGGATTTCAGCGCCGGGAACCTGATCTTCGGGGCAGCGATCGCCTTGATCGTGGCGAACATCTTCTACCTCCCGCCCGTGGAACTCAGCGGCAGGTTCAACCCGCTCTACGCGGCGGTCTTTGCCGGACGCTTTATCTGGAAGCTGGTGCAGGCCAGCTTCCACGTCTTCTGGCTCGCCGTCGTCCGCGGCCCGCGGATCCGCAACGGCGTGATCGGCGTGAAACTGCGCAGCCGCTCGGACTTGCTGACCACGGCCACCGGGCATGCGCTGTCCCTGATTCCCGGATCGCTGATTGTGGAAGTGGACCGCTCCACTTCCACGCTCTACCTGCACGCACTGAATGTCTCGACGCCCGAGCAGGCGGAAAAGGTGCGGGAAGACGTGCTGAATGCCGAAGCATGGCTGATCCGCACGATGGGAACCAAAGAGGAGCTGGCCGCACTGCGGGCTGAAACCGCTGAAACGCGGAAACAGAAGATAGGAGGGTGGGCATGATGAGTGCAGCCGTCATGGTGGTGTCCAGCATGCTGGCCGTGGCGGGCGCCGGTGCCATTTACCGGATTGCCCGCGGCCCCTCGATCCTGGACCGGGTGCTGGCCACGGATGTGCTGCTGGCCATTGTGGGGGCGGCGCTGGCCGTTGACATGATTGTCTACCGCAACCTCGACTACCTCGCCCTGCTGGTGGCCATCTCCCTGATCGGGTTCATCGGCTCCGTGACGGTGGCCCGTTTCGTGACGGACAGGCGGTAGGACATGGATGAGACCGTAATCGACGTGATCGTCGCCGTGCTGATGTTTGGCGGTGCGCTGATGTCCCTGGCCGCTGCCATCGGCCTGATCCGCTTTCCGGATCTGCTCAGCCGCATGCACGCGGCGTCCAAACCCCAGGTGCTGGGACTGCTGCTGTTCCTGCTGGCCATGGCGGTGGAGTTCCGCAGCTGGAAACTGCTGCCCATCCTGGCCGTGGCCTGGATCTTTATGCTCCTGACCGCGCCGGTGTCCGCCCACATGGTGGGGCGCGCCGGGTACCGGACCAAGCACCTGCGGCCCGAGCTGCTGGTCATCGACGAACTCGACGACGTCGTTGAACGGGCCCAGCGGCTGCTCCGGGAAGCCGAAGAGGAAGCCCTCGAAAATGAGGAAGACGATCCACGCGTGGACGATGATCCGGGGCACGAGCATGCTGTAGAGCTCGACGACGACGAGCTGCTGGCCGGCCGGGGCACGGCGGAGGAACGCAGGTTAAACAGCAACGCCCAGCACCCGGGAAGCAGTCCCGAGGGCTGAGCGTGATGTTCCGCCCGGGGGCGGAGCAGAAGCGGCGGGTCAGACCATTTCCGGGGTCTTCTGGTAGCGCTGGATGGCGCGCTGCGTGCCGCGGTTGGTCAGCACACGGATGACCTGGCTGACAGCACCGGAGACCAAGGCGAAGGCCACGGCGGAGCGGAGGCTGTTTTCCAGGCTGCCCTCGGCATCTTTGGGCGGCTCGTTGCCGGTGGCCTTTGTCCAGGCGAAATCCAGCACCTTGGTGGCGACGAGTCCGGCGAGGATGCTGCCTCCGGTTCCGAGCAGTTTGAGGATCAGGTTCATGAGGACTCCTAGCTTCGGGCGTTTTTCCTAACCCTACGGTACCCGTTTACCCGTCGCCGGATCGGGGGTGGCTGTGTAGAGTGGAAGCGCAAACATACGACAGGGGAGCGCCGTCCCGCATCAGGTCCTTCGGACCCGCGGAGATAAGGCGCTGAGAGTGCGGGTAGCCGCAGACCCTCGAACCTGATCCGGTTAGTACCGGCGAAGGGAGTCGAGAGCTCAGGGAAATTCCCCGTTGGCCGGCAGCGGCCTGCGGGGGAAGTGCGCCGGTTCGCCGGTGCCGCAGCACCCTCCCCTCCTGAAAACAGGAGGATATTCATGAAAGACCTTTCCGCAGCACCCCGCTCCGCCAGATCCGCAGCCTCCGGGCGCAGCTGGCGTGTGGTGGACATTGTTGTCGCGTCCGTTCTTGCCGTGGCCGTCGGCGTCGTGTTCTGGGCCTGGTCCCTGGGCTATGCCGGGATCAGCGCACTCACCGCGGCCTTTCCGCCGCTTGCCGGTCTCTATACCGGCGGCTGGCTGATCGCCGGGGTGCTGGGCGGGCTCATCATCCGCAAACCGGGTGCCGCCATCTACTGCGAAATGCTGGCCGCGGCGGTGTCCGGTGTGCTGGGCACTCAGTTCGGCCTGTCCGTGCTGCTTTCCGGCTTCCTGCAGGGCCTGGGTGCCGAGCTGGTGTTCCTGCTGTTCCTGTACCGCCGCTTCACCCTTCCCGTGGCCCTGCTCGCGGGGCTGGGGTCGGGCCTGTTCCTGGGCTTGAGCGAAAACGTCCTCTACAACGTGGAGTGGGCCGCGCAGTGGCAGCTGCTGTATGTCCTGCTCACTGCCGTCTCGGGCGCGGTGCTTGCCGGCGGCCTGTCGTGGCTGGCCGTCCGTGCCCTGGCCCGGACGGGCGCGCTCGCTCCGTTTGCGTCCGGACGGACGGGGCAGGCGTAGCGGTGCGGTTCGGCTTCACAGGCGGCCGCGGCCGGCCCGCCGGGCTGTCCGCGCTGGCTGGCACATCGGCTGGCACATCCCCGGCATCCCGCACCCGGTCCCGCCCGGCGGCCTTGACGGCCCGCGGCTGGGGCTGGCGGCACGGCGGACGGACGGGCCCGGCGGTCTCCGGGCTGGACCTGACGGTTTCCCCCGGTGAACGGGTGCTGCTGCTCGGTGCCTCCGGTGCCGGTAAATCAACGTTCCTGCACGCTCTCGCGGGGGTCCTGGGCCCCGATACCGGCGGCGAGGAGCACGGCACCCTGCTGCTCGACGGCGCCCATCCCGCCTCCCTCCGCGGCCGGGCCGGGCTGGTCCTGCAGGACCCGGATTCCCAGACCGTCCTGTCCCGGGTCGGGGACGAAGTAGCGTTCGGCGCGGAGAACCTGGCGGTTCCGGCCGCCGAAATCTGGCCGCGGGTGCGGGCAGCACTGGCCGACGTCGGACTCGACGTTCCGCTGGACCGTTCCACGTCCGCGCTCTCCGGCGGGCAGAAGCAGCGCCTGGCCCTCGCGTCCGTCATGGCCATGGAACCCGGACTGCTGCTCCTGGACGAACCCACGGCCAACCTGGACCCCGACGGGGTAGTGGAAATCCGCGACGCCGTCACCCGGGTGCTGGACCGTACCGGCGCCACGCTCATCGTGGTGGAGCACCGGGTGGAGGTCTGGGCCGGCGTCGTGGACCGCGTGGTGGTCCTTGCCGCCGGCGGCGGGGTGCTGGCGGACGGCTCCCCTGAGGACGTGCTCGGCAATCCCGCACACCGGCGCACCTTGGCGGAGTCCGGTGTCTGGCTTCCCGGCAGCGGTCCGGAAATCCCGGGCGGACCCTGGACCGCTGCCGCCCCCGGCCCCCGGCTGCTGGAGGCGCGAGGATTGGCCGTGGCCCGCACGGGCCGGGGCCCTGCGGTGCTGACGGGAGTGGACGTGAGCCTGAACGCCGGAACCGCCGTCGGCATCACCGGTCCCAACGGCGCCGGGAAGTCCACCCTCGCCCTGACCCTGGGCGGGTTGCTCCGGCCCAGGGACGGTACCCTGGCCGCTGCTCCGGTGCTGGCCGGAATCGCCCGGCCGGAACCCGGCCGCTGGACCTCCGCGCAGCTGGTGGACCGGATCGGCACCGTCTTCCAGGAGCCGGAACACCAGTTCCTGGCCACCACCGTGCTGGACGAACTCGCCTTCGGGCCCAGGCGGCTCGGCCGGGACACGGATGCACAGGTGCTGGCCACGGTGCAGCTCCTCGCTGAACGGCTGCGGCTGGACGGATTGCTGGACGCCAGCCCGTTCACGCTGTCCGGCGGGGAAAAACGCCGGCTCTCCGTAGCAACCATGCTGGCGACGGAGCCGTCCATCCTGCTGCTGGACGAACCAACCTTCGGACAGGACGCACGGACCTGGGCAGAACTTGTGGCCCTGCTGCGCGGGCAGTTGGCGGAGGGACGCTGTGTGGTGTCCGTGACGCACGACGCCGAGTTCATCTCTGCGCTCGCCTCCCGCGAGCTGCGGGTGGCGGACGGAGTGCTGACAGCAGTGGGTAGTGCCCCCGCGCCCGCACCCGCACCCGCGCCCGCCGGCGTGGCCGGTCCGGTGCCGGATGCCGGGGTGAGTCCGTGAGCGCCGCAGGTGCCGGGGCACCGGCGCCGTCCGCCCGGACGTTCCTTGCCCGGGCCAATCCGCTGTCGAAGCTCGCGGCGGCAGTGTTCCTGACCCTGGCCGTATTGATCACGGTGGACTGGGTGAGCGCCGCCGTCGTCCTCACCGCCGAGCTGGCCCTGCTGCCGCTGCTGCATATCCGGCCGGGGACGCTGGTACGGCGGATCTGGCCGCTGCTTGTTGCGGCCCTGATCGGTGCGTGGGGGACGGCGCTGCTGGCGGAGAAGACCGGAACGGTGCTGATCGACGCCGGTCCGATGGTGTTCACCTCCGGTTCCTTAGCCGCGGGTATCGCCATCGGCCTGCGCGGCCTGGCGATTGCGCTGCCGGGAATCTATCTGCTGGCCACCACGGATCCCACGGACCTGGCCGATGCCCTGGCCCAGAAGCTCCGGCTGCCGCACCGCTTTGTGCTGGGCGCCTTGGCGGCCATGCGGCTGGTGGGCCTGCTTGTGGAGGAATGGCGCACCCTCGGCCTGGCCCGGCACGCCCGCGGGGCCGGTCCCGACGCCGGGGGAGCCGCGCGGCTCCGCGGCTTCGCGGGGCAGTCCCTGGCCTTGCTGGTGCAGGCCATCCGCCGTGCCACGCGCCTCGCCACGGCCATGGAAGCGCGTGGCTTCGGGGCTGCGGAACGTTCCTGGGCCAGGACGTCCACCTACAGCCGGATCGACGCCGTCATTTTCGGGGCAGGGCTGGCCGTGTCCGCGGCAGCCGTGGCCGCGGCGGTGACCGCCGGCACCTTCAACTTCATCCTGACCTGAGGCCGCTCCCTAGTCAGAGCGCTTCGTCCGCCAGCCGGGTGAGCTCGCTGTTCAAAGCAGCGGAAAACGGCAGCTCCCGCCCGTCAATGGACCGGACCGGCACCAGCAGGCGGATGCTGGAGGCCAGCCAGACGCCGTCGGCCGCGAACAGATCCTCCGGCACCAGCGGTCCGTAACCCAGTTCCCAGCCGGCTGCCTCGGCTGCCTTGAAAAGGGCGTCCTGCGTGGTTCCGGCCAGGATGCCGCTCTTCCGCTCCGGGGTGAGGAGGGTGCGCACACCGTTGCGTTCGCGGGCGAGCACCACGGTGGAGGTGGGCCCTTCGAGGACCTTGCCGTCGGAGGAGGTGAAAATCGCGTCGTCGGCGCCGTTCTGCCTCGCGTAACGCAGGGCGGCCATGTTCACGGCATAGGAGAGCGTCTTGGCGCCAAGCAGCAGCCACGGCGCGCGGGCGGCCGCCAGGCTGTCGTAACCGCGGTCCAGGAGCAGGACCTTGATGCCCTCAGCACGCTGCCGGGAGGCATCGGCGGCCGCCGTCACCTGCACCCACGCGGTGGGCGTATCCGCACCCTCGACGCCTCGGGTCACCACGAGCTTCACGGCTGCCCGGCCGGTGTCACCGGTGCCCTCCGCCTCAGCATGCAGCTGAAGGGCCGTGGCGATGGCCCGTTCCCACGCCTTCCGGGAAGGAATCTCCAGCTCCAGCAACTGCGCGGAGGAGGCCATCCGGTCCAAGTGGGCATCAGGCTTGCGGGGAACCCCATCCACGGCCAGCAGGGATTCAAAGATCCCGTCTCCGCGCGTCACGCCCAGGTCATTAATCATCAGCTGCGGCTCACCGGCGTCGGCCGGCCGCCCGTCGGGGAAGGCGGAATCCAGGAAAACCAGAACAGTCATGGCACCAGCGTAATCCCGGAGGCCCGGGAGCAGCCTCCGGGCGGATAAGCTGTCTCCAAGGCGGCTTTGGGGAGGAGCAAGAGTGTGTGGTGGTCTCTGACCGGTGTTGAGCTGTCCGGATGGACGGCCGTCGTTCTGACGGCGGTGGATTACGCGATCCGGATTATTGCCCTGGGTGTTGTTCCCGGCAACCGCCGCCCCACCACCGCGATGGCCTGGCTGCTGTGCATCTTCTTCCTCCCGATTCCCGGCATCATCCTCTTTTCCCTCTTTGGCAACCACCGCCTCTCCGAGCAGCGCGTGAAGCGGCAGGCGGAAATCAACCGGCTGGTCCGGGAGAACACCAAGGAACTGGAAACCGAGGGCACCAACTACAGTGGCCCCGAGTGGGTGCTGAATGCGGCCGAACTGAACCGCCGGCTGGGGTCCTTCCCCACCCTGGACGGCAACAAGGTGGAGCTGCAGCGCGACTACCACGAGTCCATCACGGAAATGACCCGCGAAGTGGAAAAGGCCACGCGGTACGTCCACGTGGAGTTCTACATCATGGGGTACGACGACGTCACCCGCGGGTTCTTCCGTGCGCTGAAGGACGCTGCCGGCCGGGGCGTCACCGTCCGCCTCCTGTTCGACCACATCGGCACCCTGCGCATTCCCGGCTACCGGAAGCTGCTGCGTGAACTGCGCAGCAGTGATATCCAGTGGCGGCGGATGCTCCCGGTCGAGCCGTTCCAAGGGCGCTGGCGCCGGCCGGACCTGCGCAACCACCGCAAAATCCTCGTGGTGGACGGTGCGGTGGCCTTCACCGGTTCGCAGAACCTGGTGGAACCGGCCTACAACAAGCGCCGCAACCGCCGGTCCGGGCGCAATTGGGTCGAGCTGATGGCCCGCGTGGAAGGTGCCGTGGTGGATGAGCTCAACGTCGTTTTCGCCACCGACTGGAACGCGGAAACGGACGAGAACCTGGAGCAGCAACTGGACCTGTACGACTGGTCCTTCGATCCGGGGGACGTCACCTGCCAGGTGGTTCCCAGCGGTCCCGGCTTCAGCACGGAAAACAACCTGCGCCTCTTCGCGTCCCTGATCTATTCGGCCAGCGACCGCATCTCCATCACCAGCCCGTACTTCGTCCCGGATGACACCTTGCTGTACGCGGTGACCACGGCAGCCCAGCGCGGTGTGGCCGTGGAGCTGTTTGTGTCAGAGAAGGGCGACCAGTTCCTGGTGGACCACGCGCAGCGTTCCTATTATGAGGCGCTGTTGCGGGCGGGCGTCCGGATTTACCAGTACCCCAAGCCGTTGGTGCTGCATGCGAAGCACTTCACCATCGACAACGAGGTGGCCGTGCTGGGGTCCAGCAACATGGACATGCGGTCCTTCTCGCTGAACCTCGAAGTGTCGGTGATGATGTTTGACGGCACCATTGTGGAACAGATGCGCCGCATCGAGGACACCTACCGGGCGCTGTCCAAGGAACTGATCCTGGAGAACTGGGTGGGCCGGCCGGTGTGGCAGCGGTACATCGACAACGTCGCCAGGTTGACGGCCACCCTGCAGTAGGTTTTTGACTCCGCGCGTCCCCACCAGCCCAGCCAGCCCAGCCAGTCCAGCCGTTCCAGCGGACCGCCAGACCCGGTTCCCTGCGGCCGCCGGCCGGATTTCCGGGCAGGGTCTAGCGAGGGAGGCAGGCGAGGACCGCGGCCAGTGCGGTTGCGGTGTTTCCCTGCGGCCCCACGAGGGACACGGTGAGGTCCGCGGCGGAGGCGGCGTCGTCGTCGGCCGCCCAGCGGCGTTCCTGTGCCGCCCAGCGTTCCCAGTGCGGCGCGTAGGTTCCGCCGTCACGCGCCAGCGCGCAGCGGCGCCGGACCGTTTCCTCCCCCTCCACCCAGACCGCGGTGTCCAGCAGGGCGCGCGCCTCTCGGTGCGCCGCGCCCACCCCTTCGAAGACCACGACGTCGGCCGGCTCGGTGGTGCGCCAGTGCCCGTAGCGTCCGGCCTCCCAGTCCCAGGCCTGCCAGCGTGCCGCCCGGTTCCCGGCGAGCGGGCGCAGGATCTGCTCGCGGTAATACGTCATTCCCGATTCGAGGCCGTCCCAGCCGGGATAAATGTCCTCCAGATGGAACAGCTGCACGGAGCCGCGGCGCGTCATGGCGGCGGCGATTTCCGTGGCCAGGGTGGTTTTGCCGGCACCGGAGAAGCCATCCACGGCAATGAGCAGGGGAGCGCCGGGTCTAGCGGGCATCGCGGGTGCCGCCGGGGCACGCGGTCAGGAATCGGAACATTCCCTAAGCCTAGCCAGAAAGGTCAGGCCCTCAGGAGCAGCTCCCCGCAGGGGATCAGGAACCAGCCCTCCGGGGCGGCGGCCCACTCCTGCCAGCCGGCCGCGAGCCGCTGCAGCCCCTGCGCGTCCGCCAGTCCACGGTCCTGTGCCTGCTCTCCGAAGGCCGAATGCAGCACGCGTTGGGACCAGGAGTCCGCATGCCAGCTCCGCTCCGCCGGTGTGGCGTAGAGCCAGTTGGACGATGAGGGCGTGATTTCAGTGAAACCCGCCTCCAGCGCCCAGGCGAGCAGGTGCCTGCCGGCGTCGGGCTCGGCGGAGTTGCCGCGGGCAATCAGCTGGTAGATCCGCATCCATTCCGCCAGTTCCGGCGTGGGCGGATGCCAGACCATGCCGGAGAAGTCGGCGTCGCGCACCGCCACCAGTCCGCCCGGCTTGGCGACCCGGCGCATTTCCCGCAGCGCGGCTACCGGATCCATCAGATGCTGGAGCACCTGGTGCGCATGGACAACGTCGAAGGTTTCGTCCGGAAAATCCAGGTCGTAGACATTCCCCGCAACGAAGGAGGCATTGGCCAGCCCCCGTCCCGCGGCCAGCTCCCGGGCCTGGACCAGCACGTCCTCGGAGGAGTCCAGTCCCACCACCGGGCCGGGAGCCGTGAGTGCCGCAAGGTCCGAGGTGATGCTCCCCGGCCCGCACCCGACGTCGAGCAGGCTCATCCCGGGAGCCAACTCCGGCAGCAGGTACCCGGCACAGTCCTGCGCCGTGCGGACGGCATGGACGTCCACCACGCTGTGGTGGTGGCCGTGGGAATAGGTTTCGGAAGCCATGGCAGGACCCTACCGCCCGCCGGGCCGTTTGCGCGGAAGGAACGGCGGACCGGCCCGCGCAGTTCCCACCGCCGCAAAGTTGAGCCGGGAACGCTCAAGTTTGTTGACAAAGAAGTACCGCTGAGTAAAGTTGAGTGCAGAACGCTCAATTGCTCTACGTGGCTGACGGTGCGGCTTCCTTCAGGGAAGCCCAGGCCGGAAAGCCACGAGATGCGGGTTTCTCCAAAGAAAGAGGAAGCAAATATGTCACGTGCAGTAGGTATTGACCTCGGTACCACCAACTCAGTTGTCTCGGTCCTCGAAGGCGGCGAGCCCACGGTTATCGCCAACGCCGAAGGCGGCCGCACCACTCCGTCCGTCGTGGCCTTCGCCAAGTCCGGCGAGGTGCTGGTTGGCGAGATCGCCAAGCGCCAGGCCGTCAACAACATTGACCGGACCATCGCTTCCGTCAAGCGCCACATGGGCACCGACTGGAACGTCGACGTGGACGGCAAGAAGTACACTGCCCAGGAGATTTCCGCCCGCATCCTGATGAAGCTGAAGAACGACGCCGAGGCCTACCTCGGTGAGAAGGTCACGGACGCCGTGGTCACCGTTCCCGCCTACTTCAACGACGCAGAGCGCCAGGCCACGAAGGAAGCCGGCGAAATTGCCGGCCTGAACGTGCTGCGCATTGTCAACGAGCCCACCGCGGCTGCCCTGGCCTACGGCCTGGACAAGGGCAAGGAAGATGAACTCATCCTCGTCTTCGACCTCGGCGGCGGCACCTTCGACGTTTCCCTGCTGGAAGTCGGCAAGGACGAAGACGAATTCTCCACCATCCAGGTCCGCGCCACGGCCGGTGACAACCGCCTCGGCGGCGACGATTGGGACCAGCGGATTGTTGATTACCTGCTGAGCCAGGCAAAGGCCAAGGGTGCGGATCTGTCCAAGGACAAGATCGCCCTGCAGCGCCTGAAGGAAGCAGCGGAGCAGGCCAAGAAGGAACTCTCCTCGGCCACCTCCACCAACATCTCCCTGCAGTACCTCTCGGTCACCCCCGAAGGCCCGGTCCACTTGGATGAGCACCTGTCCCGTGCCAAGTTCCAGGACCTGACCAAGGACCTGCTGGACCGCACCAAGAAGCCGTTCCAGGACGTCATCAGCGAAGCCGGCATCAAGGTTTCCGACATCGACCACATCATCCTCGTGGGCGGTTCCACCCGTATGCCTGCCGTCTCCGAACTGGTGAAGGAACTGGCCGGCGGCCAGGAGCCGAACAAGGGCGTCAACCCGGATGAGGTTGTCGCCGTGGGCGCAGCCCTGCAGGCCGGTGTACTGAAGGGTGAGCGCAAGGACGTGCTGCTCATCGACGTCACCCCGCTGTCCCTGGGCATCGAAACCAAGGGTGGTGTGATGACCAAGCTGATCGAGCGCAACACGGCCATCCCCACCAAGCGCAGCGAGACCTTCACCACCGCGGATGACAACCAGCCGTCCGTGGCCATCCAGGTCTTCCAGGGCGAACGCGAGTTCACCCGCGACAACAAGCCGCTGGGCACGTTCGAGCTGACCGGCATTGCGCCGGCTCCGCGCGGCGTCCCGCAGATCGAGGTCACCTTCGACATCGACGCCAACGGCATTGTGCACGTGTCCGCCAAGGACAAGGGCACCGGCGCCGAGCAGTCCATGACGATCACCGGCGGGTCCTCCCTCAACAAGGAAGACATCGACCGGATGGTGCGCGAAGCCGAAGAGCACGCAGCCGAAGACAAGCTGCGCCGCGAGGCCGCAGACGTCCGCAACTCGGCCGAGCAGCTCGCCTACTCGGTGGACAAGCTCCTCACCGACAATGACGACAAGCTGCCCGAAGACGTCAAGACCGAGGTCAAGGGCGACGTCGACGCGCTGAAGAAGGCGCTCGAGGGCACCGACAACGACGACGAGGTCAAGACCGCGTTTGAGAAGCTGCAGGCTTCCCAGACCAAGCTGGGCGAAGCTATCTATGCCCAGGCCTCCGCCGCCGGTGCCGAAGGCGCCCCCGGCGCTGCTGACGGTGCTCCGGCCGGTGACGGCGCAGGCAGCGCCGCCGGTGACGAAGACATCGTTGACGCCGAAGTTGTCGACGACGAAGAAAAGAAGTAATCATGCCGGCGGAAAACGAGCACGGTAACCCTCCCGAAGGTGAAGAGCCGGTAAACGGCACACCCGACCCGGGCGAGGCAGCGGATTCCGCCAACGGCGCCGCGGCGGGGGAGGAAGCTTCGGCTTCCACCCCGGCCGCGGGAGCCGACGGAGATGCACTCTCCCAGGCGGAGCAGATCCTGAACAATGCCGACGTGCCGGCGCAGCCGGCCGCCACCGGTTCGCCCGAGGCAGCTGAACTGCGTAACGACCTGCTGCGCCTGCAGGCCGAGTACGTGAACTACCGCAAGCGGGTGGAGCGTGACCGCGACGTCGCCAGGGACATGGCCGTTATTGGTGTACTGAACTCCCTGATGCCTGTCCTGGACGACATCGACGCCGCGCGCCAGCACGGTGACCTGGCCGAGGGACCCTTCGCGGCGATCGCTGCCAAGCTGGAGAACTCGCTGAAGACTTACGGACTCAGCCGCATCGATGAAACCGGAGTGGAGTTCGATCCGAACATCCACGAGGCGCTCATCCAGCAGCAGAGTGCGGATGTCACGTTCGATACCGTCACGCAGATCCTGAGGGCCGGCTACAAGTCCGGTGCCCGGGTCCTGCGTGCCGCACAGGTGATTGTTTCGGTTCCGGAACAGTAGTAGTACCGTGTCCGGGGCCGCAGTACAGCGGCCCCGGACACTTTTTCCATCGGCAGGTCCCGCAGCAGGGGCAGCAGGCCCGGCGGCCGGGTTTTTCGGCCAAGCAGCGGGATCCGCACATGAGGAAGGGACACCAATTGGCTAGTCAGGATTGGGTCGATAAGGACTTTTACAAGATTCTGGGTGTTCCCAAGGATGCGTCCGACGCCGACATCAAGAAGGCGTACCGGAAACTGGCGCGGAAATACCATCCCGACCAGAACCAGGGCGATGCCGACTCGGAACGGATGTTCAAGGACCTCTCCGAGGCGTATTCGGTGCTCTCCGACGCCGAGGAACGCCAGCAGTACGACGCCATCCGCGCCATGGGAGGCGGCGCCCGGTTCACTGCCGGCGGTGCTCCCGGTGGTGGCGGCGGAGCCGGCGGGGCGGGCTTCGAGGATATCTTCGGTGACCTGTTCGGCCAGACCGCACGCGGCGGCAGCCGGCGGACCACCTTCAACGCCGGCGGCAGCAACATCCCACCCGAATTCGCCGATCTCTTCGGCGGCGGCAGCGGATTCGGAGGCGGCGGCTTCGGCGCACCGCCGCCCACCAAGGGCGCGGACCGTACCGCCAGCACCACCATTTCCTTTGCCGGTTCCATCAACGGAACCGTGATTGGGCTGCGCGAACCCAACGGCGACGTCGTCGAGGTCCGCGTTCCCGCCGGGGTCAAGGACGGCCAGAAGATACGGGTCCGCGGCAAGGGCCAGCCCGGCCCCGCCGGCGCCGGAGACCTGATGGTCACCGTCCACGTCACCCCGCACGACTTCTTCGTCCGTGAGGGTAACAACATCCGGATCCACGTGCCGGTCTCGTTCCCCGAGGCCGCACTGGGGGCCACGATCGAGGTTCCCACGCTGACGTCGGACACCGTCCGGCTCAAGGTACCCGCCGGAACGCCGTCGGGACGCACCCTGCGGGTCAAGGGACGCGGCGTCCACACGTCCAAGGGCAACGGCGATCTGCTGGTGACCATCGACGTCGCCGTACCGACACACCTGAACAAGGATGCCCGGGCGGCCGTGGAGGCTTTTGCCGACGCCACCAAGGGTGAGGACCCCCGGGTCGGATTGGCAGCAAAAGCACGGCTCTAGTGGGCGGGTCCGCCCGCCGGAGGATGAACGTCCCGCGCTACCATTTCAACAGCAGTGAAGGAGGAACAATGGGCATAGACGTCAATGCGCCTATCTTCGTGATCTCCGTTGCCGCTGAACTCGCGGAGATGCATCCCCAGACCCTCCGGCAATACGACCGGCTCGGGATTGTCCGGCCCAGCCGGGCCCCGGGCCGTGCACGCCGCTACTCCCAGCGCGACATTGAACTGCTGCGCGAGGTCCAGAAACTCTCCCAGGAGGGCGTTTCCCTTGAGGGAATCAAACGGATCATGGAGCTGCAGAACCAGGTCACGGGCCTGCGGCAGCGGATCGTGGAACTCTCCACCGAACTGGATGAGGCCCAGCGCCGGTCCCCGGACCGCAGCCGCGTCTTCGCGGCCGGGCTTGCCGGCGACGTCGTGACCCTCAGCCGGGGGCAGCGGCCGCCCGCATCCGCCGCAGCGGCGGTGCAGCAGCTCGGCCTGGTCTCGCTGATGGAGCGCCGGAGCCGGCTGCGGGCACTGCCCGCCGGAAAGTCGGCGGAGCACAACTACGCCGACGACGGGTACATCCAGTCCCTCTAGGCGCAGGCCCGCCGGGGAACGCGGTTCAGCAGGAAACCGTGGCCGTGTGGCAGAATGCCGGGATGCCATATGAGGAAACGCCGGTAGGCACGGTCCGGGCGCTGTACCGGTACCCCGTCAAGTCAACAGCGGGACAGGCACTGCGCACCGCGACCGTGACCGACAGGGGGCTGCTGCACGACCGCCGGTGGGCTGTCTATACCGGCGACGGCGGCATTGCCAGCGGCAAGCGGACCCAGCGCTTCCGCCCCGTCCCCGGCCTGATGCAGTGGT
Organism: Arthrobacter sp. zg-Y877; assembly: GCF_030373105.1. Classification (NCBI taxonomy): domain Bacteria; kingdom Bacillati; phylum Actinomycetota; class Actinomycetes; order Micrococcales; family Micrococcaceae; genus Arthrobacter; species Arthrobacter sp. zg-Y877. The sequence goes on along the minus strand of NZ_JAUCPU010000002.1, from coordinate 663,395 downwards.
CCTCCAGTATTGCGGACGCTTCCGGTGTTCCCCTGCTCGTCAGCCCCGGGGGCCTCCGCTACCGGGCGGATGATCCCGCTGCCTCCCGGGCCCTGAGTGCAGCCTTCGGACAGGACCTGATGGTGCGGCCCGAAACCACCATTCCGCACCACGATGAAACGCCCCTGCACCTGGTGTCGACCTCCTCGCTTGCCGCTCTCTCCGCATTAACCGGTGGGGCGGTGGATGAACGCCGTTTCCGCCCCAACATCGTCCTGGACACCGGGATGCTGCCTGCCTTCTGCGAGGACGACTGGATCGGTGCCGAACTGGCCCTCGGAGACGGAGTGGTCCTGCGTCTGGGAGAGGGGATGCCGCGCTGCGTCATGATCGACCAGGGGCAGGCGGGTGTCCCGGCAGGGACCAAAGCGTTGAAGCTTCTCGGTGGGCACCACTCCACGGAATTCGGCCTGCAGGCCTATATCGTGCGGACCGGAACGCTGGCTGTGGGTAACGTTGCCGCCCTCCGCCGTACACCGGGATAGCAGCGGGAGGGCTCAGGCGCCCATGAGCCCGGTTCCGGGGGTCGGTCCTGCCCAGCCGTAGCGCAGGAGGACGGCGCCTTTTTCCGAACCGGCTGAAGCTCCGAGCAGTTTCAGTTCCGCGGGCGGTCCGTCCGGAGGAAACAGGCGTTTGCCGGAGCCCAGTATGACTGGATACACCCACAGGTTAAGGGAGTCGAACATGCCGCCCGCAACCAGGGTGCGGGCGAAATCGATGCTCCCTATGACGTGGATTTCCCGGTGCCGCGCCCGTAGGCCTGCCACCGCCTCCGCCAGGTCTCCACCAAGGAGGTGCGAGTCCCGCCATCGGCCAAGATCCGGAGTTCCCCGGGACGCCACGTATTTCGGGATGGCATCGAATTTCCGGGCAATCGACGAATCCGTCCCCTCCAGCTGACCCGGCCAGTACGCCGCAAAAATGTCATAGGTTTTCCTCCCCAGCAGCAGCGCGTCCATGGCGTGGATGCCCTCGTCCACCTGCGCCCCAACTGCTTCGTCGAACAGGGGAGCCTGCCACCCGCCGTAGGCGAAGCCGTCCTCCGGGTCTTCTTCCGGACCGCCCGGAGACTGGGCAACACCGTCCAGGGTCATGAATATGTCGATGGATACACGGCCTGACATGCTGCCCTCCCGTTGCTTGCGGCACTGGGCCCCGGTGCCCGGCAACATGCTGCGGTGCTGCGCAGCACCTGTCAATGGGTGGGAGACGGAGAGGCGGTTCCCTCGGAAGGAAAAGCAGCCAGACGACTAGTGCAGGCGCCGAGCCCGCAGCACCACGTCCTCCTTGTGGTGCGTCCCGGCCCCGGCGGAAACGTGCCGCGGGCGGATTTCGTCCACCTCCACCTGCCAGCCGTCATCGAGGAGGGCTGCCACGTCTCCGGGGAGTACATACTCGCTGAGGTCCACGCCGTGGTCCTGGGCCCCGTGCGCCGCAGGCAGCGCATGGTGCACCAGGAGGAGCACACCGCCGGGGGCGACGGCCTGAAGCAGGGCCTGTTCAGCAATGTTCTGCTCGGTGCGGGGGAGCACCGGGTACTGTGCCGAAACCAGCTCGAAGGATGCCGGGGGAAGCGCAGCCTCGACCAGGCCCGAATGCAGCCAGGTCACCTCCACCGAAATCCGTTCGGCCTGGCGGGCGGCCCGGGAGAGCGCAATCCCGGAGACGTCCAGTGCGGTGACGTCCCAGCCCTGTTGGGCCAGCCAGAGGGCGTCGGCGCCCTCACCGCAGCCGACGTCCAGCGCACGTGCGGGCGCAAGCCCGCTGGCTTCACTGACGAGGACGGGATTCGGCTGGCCGCTCCACAACCCGTCGCTGCCGGCGTAACGCTCGTCCCAGTGCGCCTCCACCGCGGCGGGATCCCGCAGTGGAGGCTGAGGGGTGCCGCTATGGTCCGCGGGATGTGCTGAGTCAGGAGAAGCTGGGTTTGGAGATTCCATATCTGCAGGATGGTGCCGTCAGGCTGTGTCCGCCAAGTTCTTTTGCCGAAGCGGCAAAAGAACCTGGCAGACAGTCACCTGTATCAGCTGCGGGCTTTGGCGTCCGGGCGGAGCCGGATAAGCCGCTGCGGGCCGTCGTCGTCCAGTTCCACCAGGTCGCCGTGCGAAGAGAGGAAATCGGTGAAGGACCGGAAGCCCAGCGGCTTCTCGTTGAAGGCCGGATCCATCCGGCGCATCTGGTTCTTGACCGTGCCCGTGTTGAGCCACTCGTCGGCGTCGCCCTTGGCATGGCCGATCTGCAGTGCCCGCACGAGCAGCTCCGTCGCGACGACACCCGGGTCGACGTCGTCGGCGGGTTCCGGCTCGTCGAATGCAGCCTGTCCGGTGTGCGAGAACATCGGAACAGTGGTGAGCCTGCGTGCAGGGGCCGGATCCGCCTGCTCCGGAGCCTGCCCCTTCTCCGCCGAAGATTCGGCCGCAGGGGGAGCAGCAGCAGCGGCTACGATGCCCGGCAGCGAATCGTAGTCCTCGAACTCGTCGCAGGCAGCGGCGAGGGAGGTGCTGGTGGATCCGGCGACGCCGATGCCGACCACAAAGCGGCCGAGGCGCTTGGACTTCTGCGCGAGGGCGATGTAATCGGAATCGCCGGCCACGATGATGATGTGCGTGAGGTCGGGCAGCCGGAAGAGGTCTTCGACCACGTCCACGGCGAGACGGATGTCCGCGCCGTTCTTGGTTCCACGGGTGGTGGTGGTGAAGAGCTGGGTGAGGTCCACCGCCCGGGACATCAGCTGGCGCTGGTAGCTCGCGTTGACCGGCACGGACCAGTCGGCATAGGCACGGTTAACCACCAGGGTGCCGAAGGACGCGGCGAAGTCGATGATGGCATTGAAGTCCACCGTCGCTGCGGTGAGCTTGGCGGCTACCTCGGGGTCGGCCTCACGGCTGGTCCGGTCAAAGTTGCGGATGCCGTCGCGCTGGAAGGCGTTGCGGCCGTGCAGCTGCTGGTAGCGCGAGATGACAATGTTGTCGAAGTCGATGTAGAGGCCGACGCGGGCGTCGTTCGGTTCAGTCATTTTTTGGTTAGATCCTCCGGTAAGCAAGGTCGAAAATCAGTCGGCCGGCCTCGTGGGCCTTGTTTTCAAAGCTGGTCAGCGTCCGGCCCTCAAAGCGGGGGGCCCAGCCGCCGAGGGTATCCACCTCGTCCTGGGGTGCCTTGTTTTCCAGGCCTTCCCGGTTCACGCGGGTCAGCGGGCTCTGGTCGCCGACATGCTCACCGGCGTGCAGGTTCTCAAACGAGGCCGAAGCGTCAAGCACTTCGCGCATCTGCACGGCGTAGTCGGACCAGTCGGTGGCCAGGCGCCAAGTGCCGCCGGGTACCAGCACCCGGGCCACGAGCTCGGCAAAGGATTCCTTCACCAGACGGCGCTTGTGGTGCCGGGTCTTGTGCCAGGGGTCCGGGAAGAACACCCACACCTCGTCCACGGAGCCGGCGGGGAGCATGGTGCTGAGCACCTCCGGCGCATTGGCCTGGACCACGCGGATATTCGTCAGGCCCTTCTGGCCGATCCGCTGCAGCGTCTGCGCCAGCCCGGGGAGATAGACCTCCACGGCCAGGAAGTCCTTGTCCGGGTTCTGCTCGGCTGCGTGTGCAACGGCTTCACCCAGCCCCGACCCGATCTCAACGACGAGGGGAGCCGTGCGCCCGAACTCGGCAGCGGCGTCGAACACGTACTCGGGGTGTACCGAGGTGTCTGCTTCATCACGCGGGACATCCACAACGAAGCGGTCCGAGAGTTCATCCCAGGCCTGCTGGCGGCGGCCCTGCAGGCGCGAGCCGCGCCGGACAAAGGACACCGGCGCGCGGAAATGCTGCTCGCCGTCGGCGGCTGCGTCCGTGGACCCGTTTTCGGCGGCGTCGGGCAGGGCTGGTTCAGTAGTCATTAACGTTAATGCTATCGGCTGGGACCGGTCCGGATTTCACTGCCGCCCCTGCCGCCGATTAGGAAAGATTGCGCATTACGGTAAACTGAAGGCAGATGTTGGTCCTGCCACTGTCAATCCCGGTTGAAACGTTGAGTCGAAACCCTGGGGGAAACGGTGTGTGTAAGCAGTCCAGCCTGCGTCGATGAACGCTTTCTTTTGTCCCGCTTCAGTGCGGTAGACACTGTCTGACTTTTCTTCGGCGAACCCCCGGCCCAAACGGCGTTGGGGGCCTCTTACCGAAAGTTGCCTGTCTTTAATGACCACTTTTGCTGCCCTTGGTGTGCCCAAGGCACTTGTTTCCTCCCTCGCCGCCGCCGGAATCGACGAGGCCTTCCCCATTCAGGTGGAAACCCTTCCGGACACACTCAAGGGCCGTGACGTCCTGGGCCGTGGCCGCACCGGCTCCGGCAAGACGCTGGCGTTCTCCCTTCCGCTGGTTGCCCGGCTGGCCGAGAATGAAGCAGCTTACCGCCGCCGCCCGAACCGCCCGCTCGGCCTGGTCCTGGCACCGACCCGCGAGCTGGCCACACAGATCAATAACGTCATTGAGCCCCTGGCCAAGGAGCTGGGCCTGAACACCACCGTGATTTACGGCGGCGTGTCCCAGCAGCGCCAGGAAAAGGCACTCAAGGCCGGCGTCGACATCGTCATCGCCTGCCCCGGCCGCCTCGAAGACCTGATGAAGCAGAAGGTCATCAGCCTCGAGTCCGTCGAAATCACCGTGCTGGACGAGGCCGACCACATGGCCGACCTCGGCTTCCTGCCGGTTGTCCAGCGCCTGCTGGACCGCACTCCGGAAAAGGGCCAGCGGATGCTGTTCTCCGCCACCCTGGACAACGGCGTGGACAAGCTGGTCCGCCGCTACCTGTCCAACCCGCTGACGCACTCCGTGGATGAGCCGCAGGCAGCGGTGTCCACCATGGAGCACCACGTGCTGCTGGTCCAGGACCAGACGGCCAAGAAGCTGCTGGTCAAGGAACTGGCCGGTGGCCAGGGCCGCCGCATCATGTTCATGCGCACCAAGCACCACGCCCGCAAGATGGCCCAGTTCCTCACGGACAACGGCATCCCCACGGTGGACCTGCACGGCAACCTGTCCCAGAATGCCCGTGACCGCAACCTGGCGGAGTTCGCTTCCGGCGACGTCCGCGTGCTGGTAGCCACCGACGTCGCCGCCCGCGGCGTCCACGTGGACGACGTCGAACTCGTTGTCCACATCGACCCGCCCACGGAACACAAGGCCTACCTGCACCGTTCAGGCCGTACGGCCCGCGCCGGATCCAGCGGAACCGTGGTGACGCTGACCCTCCCGGAGCAGAAGAGCGAGGTGTCGAAGCTGATGAAGGCTGCCGGCGTCGACGTTTCCATCGAGAAGGTCAGCCACAATTCGCCGTCCATCGCCAAGCTTGTCGGCGAACGCGCGGCCGTCGTGGAACCGCACGTCCGCGCAGCGCAGCTTGCCGCCAAGTCCCCGCAGCAGGGTGGCGGGCGCTCCACCGGAGCCAATGCCCAGCGCAAGCGTGCAGCCCGGTCCACCGGTGCTCCCCGCGCCGGTGGACGCGGCGGCACAGGCGGCCGTGGCCGCGTTTCGGCTGAACGTCCCGACCGCAGCGAACGCAATGACCGCGCAGCTGCCGGTGACGTGACGCAGCGTCCTGCCCGCTCGGGTGACGGCCGCCGCAACAGTGCTTCGGCTGCCACCGCATCCGGCCGTAACCGCCGTCCGGCCACCGGCCAGCGCGCCGAAGGTGCCGGCACCGGCCAGCGTGCGGGCGGAGCCGCCCGCGGCGCCGCTGGTGCTGCCTCCGGCCGTCCGGCACGCGCCGCCGGACCCCGCCGCGCCACCGCGCCGGCGTCGAACGAACGCCGTTCCCGCTAGGGTTTAGCTCGACCGCAAAAGAGGCACCGCATCCACATGGATGGGGTGCCTCTTTTGCGTTGGAGGCCTATGTGGCGGAGGCGCAGGGACCTACTCGGTGTAAAGCCCCATTCCGCGCAGGACATTGCGGCGTGCGGCGTTCGAGATCAGGAACCGCCGTCCGGCCGTCACCTCCGGTTCAATGCGGACGAACGCGTTCTTGGTCCCCGACTGCCAGGGGAACAACGGCAGTTCCTCGGAGTCCATAACCTCGGCGTAGTCCTCCAACAGGGTGGCGCCACCCTTGAGGACGACGCTCCAGGCGGAGGAAAGGGTGTCGTCATAACCGTCGATCTCAAAAGCGACAGGACTGCCGGAGAGCGCACCGGCCAACTTGGTTCCCGCCGCGGTGCGGAAAACCACCGTGCCGTGGTCCACGGCGAAGTTAATCGGAAAAATCTCCGGGTGCCCGTCGACAACTACGGCAAGCCGGGCGAACCGCGCCTGCCGGATATAGTTCCAGCACTGGCTGGAGGTCAGGTGGTCCGGGGTGCTTTCGTCGCTGGTCAGCATGGCGACAGTCTAGGGCAGGAGCGGCCGGGCGGGTATGCAGGCGGCAAAGCCGTGGCTTATGCGGGGCCGGTGGAGAACAATGGAGCCATGAAAGCGATCCTGAACATCATCTGGCTCCTGTTCGGCGGTATTTGGCTGGCCCTCGGGTACGCCTTGGCGGGGGTGGTGTGCTGCTTGTTGATCGTGACCATTCCGTTCGGCATTGCGTCCTTCCGGATCGCCAACTACGCCCTCTGGCCGTTCGGGCGGACGGTGGTGGAGCGGGGTGGCTTTACGGGTCCGCTCAGCCTGCTGGGCAATGTCATTTGGCTGCTGCTGGCCGGGATCTGGATTGCCATCGGACACGTCCTCACGGCCATTCCGATGTTCGTAAGCATTGTCGGGATCCCGCTGGGCATCGCCAACCTGAAGATGCTGCCGATTTCCCTGATGCCGTTGGGTAAGGTCATTGTCCCCACGGACACCTGGCAGGTGACGCCGTATGCCGGCAGCGCCTACCGTCAGCCCGGATACGTGGGCCGGATGGCGCCGCATCAGCAGTGGCCCTCCTGACCGGCTGCGGCGGCCGGTAAGGCCCGGGCTAGCCCCGTTAACCCCGTTAACCCGGGTAGGCCCGGCTAGCCCCGTTAGCCCTGGGCGCCTTCGAGGAACGCCTTCATCAGCGGACCGCCCGACGTCGAGCCCCGCTCGCCCTGCTCCACGAACACCGCAACTGCGAGGTCACCCTGGATGGCCAGCACCCAGGCGTGGGTCTCCGGCGGGTCCTGGCTGCCGAACTCAGCGGTGCCGGACTTGGCCAGCACGGGCTCTCCGGGGACGCCCAGCAGCATCTGCACCCCGCCTTCGGCCACCACGGCCCGCATCATCTCCCGCAGGGAGGCAGCCTCTTCGCCGCTGAGGTTTCCCGGGGCCGTGGATTCCGTGGCAGTGGGTGAAGCCGTGGCGGAAGGTGACCCCTCAGCCGGTGCCGGAGTGCCGGTCGACTGCCGGATCAGGGTGGGGGAGACGCGTTCACCCTTGCCAATGGAGGCACCGGCAACCGCCATGGACAGGGGAGATACCAATACCTGTCCCTGCCCGATCAACGAGGCGGCATGCTGGGTGCCTTCCGCCTCGGCGGGCACGGAGCCGAAGAACGCGTCGGTTCCGATCGAAGCTTCGACGCCGATGCCCAGATCGGCGGCGGCAGCCGAGAGGCTCTGCTGCGATACCGTGTCCCGGGCATTGAGGAACGCGGTGTTGCAGGAGTTTGCGAAGGCCGTCCGCAGCGGGACCGCGCCAGTGGCAGCGGCCGGATACCCGGGGACATTGCTGAATTTCCGGCCGTCGACGGTGAGGTCGGCGGGGCAGTCGACGGTGCTGGCCGGGGTACTGCCGCTGCGCAGCATCGCCAGGGCGGTGGCGGTCTTGAAGGTGGAGCCCGGCGGGTACTGGCCGAGCAGGGCGGTCTGCTGGCCTTCGCTGCCCGGCCCATTGGCCGCGGTCAGGATTTCCCCGGTGGAGGGCTGGATGGCCACGATGGCGGACGCCGAGGGTTCCTGTTCCAGGATGCCTTCGGCCAGAGCCTGCAGCCGGGGATCCAGCGTGGTGTGCAGGGCTGTACCCAGCTGCGGATCCTGCTGATGGAGGGTGTCATTGGTCCCGGCTGCGTTCTCCACCGTGATCTGGACGCCGGGACTGCCCTGAAGCTGTGCGTCGTACTGTTTCTGAAGCCCGGAGAGTCCGGTCTGGTCCCCGGCGGACAACCTGCCGTCTGAATCCTCGATGAGTTCCGCCGTCGCCTCTCCCACCGTGCCGAGAAGGGCGCGGGCAAAGCTCCGGGTGGGAGCCAGGATCCGCTGGGCAGGCAGGGCCAGTGCCCCCGGGATGGCTGCGACGCCGTCTTCGGTTGCCGGGCCGTCCGCCTCGGCACGCTGGACAAGCGCCTCGACAAACGCCTCGGGACCGGCGCCCTGGACCGCCGCGGTGTACGCAGCGGGGTCCAACCCCACCAGGTTTGCCAGGGCAGCCGCTGAGGAGGCCTGCTGTTCCTCGGGGAGATCAGGCTTGTTGATGCCGATGCGCAGCACCGGCTGCAGACCCATCAGGGGATTCCCGTTACGGTCCACGATGTCAGCACGGCCGCCGGGTGTTGTGGTGCGCACCAGCCGGTCGCCGTCGACCAGGGAGCTGAACAGGACGGAGGGCTCCCACTGGACGAGCCATTTATCATCCTCGCCGCGGCGGAGCTGGGCGGTGGTTTCGTAGGACCAGTCCGGGGACGAATCATTGTTGACGTCCCAGTCGTAGGCCAGCCGCGCGGAGGCGGCTTCGTCGTCGTCCTCGTTTTCGTCGATCCCGGCCACTGTGACTTCCGGGCGGCCCGGGCCCATATCAACGACCAGCTGCTCCAGTTCTGCGTTGACCTCGGACGCGTCGCCCTCCGTAAAGACCGACGCCGACAGGTCCATCTCGCTGAGGCCCTGTGCGAGGGCTGCTGCGGCGTCGTCGGGAGACGGCTTGTCTCCCGAGCAGGACACCAGGGTCAGTGTCAGGGCAGCGGCGGCAAGAACGGAAACTGGCGTACGGTTTTTCCCCATCCGCACAGGGTACCGTGCGCTGGCGCAGACACGATGAAGGGCTGCGGGAATCCTCTGCCGGGTTGCGCAGGGGGTGGCGGTGCGCTGCGGTTTGCGGACCCTGTGCAGGGTCTGGTTTCCCTGCTACGGTTTTGAAAACGGCCAATGTGTGGCCACTCATGACAGCTCTCATGACATCTTTGAATACAACCCGCTTCCACTGGCAACCTGCTGACGGCCGTCACGGCCGCGATGGCCGCTGGAGGACCGGATCGGTTGCCGGTTGTTCTACGGCAGGAGTGGGCAAATGTCCGATCTGGACATGATTCTCGAGAAGACGGTGCGATCCTACGGGCGCCGGCAGATTCAGGCAGGCCACGCGTTGATGATCGTGATGGCGCGGGAGATTCCCTACCCCATCGGCGAGGTGTGGTCAGCCATCGCCGACCGGGACCGGCTGGGCCAATGGGTGGCACTGCCGGAAGGTGACCTGCGGCGCGGTGGGAGCTACACCCTTCCTGACGGCTCCCACGGAACCATCCTCCGGTGTGATGGTCCCCGCCTTCTGACCGTGTCCTGGGCCCGGGAGGCAAACTCCGTGGCCGAGGTGGAGTTCCATCTGACCGGGGAGGACGGGTCCACCCGGTTTGAGCTGCGCTACGCGTCCGTCCGGAAGGGATTTGCCGTAACGGCTGCCCCCGGAGCCGGGCTCTGGACCGGCGGTGCCGGGTGGGAATACTTCCTCGACGTCCTGGAAGAGTACCTGGCCGGACGCATCCCCGAAGAGCCCCCGGGAATCCAGTTCGAAATCGAGTCCGAAGGCGCCCTCGCGGATCTCTTCGAGGCCCGCAACCAACGGTGGCGCCAGACCGCCGATGACTTCGATCAGGAGCACATTCCCTAGGGGGCCGACGGGGCCGGAGGTGCTGTGGATAACTTTACTTCTAAAGTTGAGCTGACTAGACTCAACTCTGCCTAGCAGCACCCCCTGAAGTATTTCGCTGAGGTTTTTGAGGAGCCCCCGTGGACACTAAATTCACGAACAAGAGCCAGGAAGCCCTCTCGGCTGCCGCGATGAACGCCAATACTGCGGGAAACCCGCAGATTGAACCGTCCCACCTGCTGAAAGCGCTCATGGACCAGCGGCAGGGTGTGGCTGTCGCGTTGTTGAAGGCCGCCGGAGTAAATGCAGATACCGTCAGCGCGGCCGCCAGCAGCGCCATTCACCAACTTCCGTCGTCTTCGGGGTCATCGGTGGCGCAGCCGCAGTTTTCCCGGCCGCTGCTGCAGGTCATCAACGCCGCGCAGCAGGAAGCCGAGCAGCTCGGCGATGCCTTTGTTTCCACGGAACACCTCCTGCTGGGGCTGTCCCTGGACAGCGGTCCCGCCGGAAAAGCGCTGCGCGACAACAATGCCGGACATGACGCCCTGAGCGCCGTGCTCCCATCAGTACGAGGAGACCGCAAAGTGACCAATGCCGACCCGGAGAACACCTTCCAGGCCCTGGAGAAATTCAGTACCGACCTGACGGAAATGGCCCGCTCGGGCAAACTGGACCCGGTGATCGGCCGGGACGCGGAAATCCGCCGCGTCATCCAGGTGCTGAGCCGCCGGACCAAGAACAATCCGGTATTAATCGGCGAGCCGGGCGTAGGCAAAACAGCTGTCGTGGAGGGGCTGGCTCAGCGCATCGTCGCCGGAGACGTGCCCGAGAGCCTCTCCGGCAAAACCCTGCTGTCCCTTGACCTTGGGTCCATGGTTGCCGGTGCAAAGTACCGCGGTGAATTCGAGGAACGCTTCAAGGCGGTGCTCGAGGAAATCTCCAACGCCGAGGGGCAGATCGTGACCTTTATCGACGAGTTGCACACCGTCGTCGGCGCCGGTGCAGCCGAAGGGTCAATGGATGCCGGGAACATGCTTAAGCCGATGCTGGCGCGCGGGGAGCTGCGGCTGATCGGTGCCACCACGCTGAACGAGTACCGCGAGAACATTGAAAAGGACGCGGCCCTGGAGCGGCGCTTCCAGCAGGTCTATGTGGGGGAGCCCAGCGTCCCGGACACCATCGGGATTCTCCGCGGCCTGAAGGAACGCTACGAAGCCCACCACAAGGTCGCCATCGCGGACTCCGCACTGGTGGCCGCCGCGACCCTGTCCAACCGTTACATCACCGGCCGCCAGCTTCCAGACAAGGCCATTGACCTGGTGGACGAGGCAGCTTCCCGGCTGCGGATGGAAATCGATTCCGCTCCCGAGGAAATCGACGAACTCCGGCGTGCCGTAGACCGGCTCACCATGGAAGAGCTGGCACTGGCCAATGAAACCGATGAGGCCTCGATTGAGCGGCTGGCGGTCCTGCGCGAAGACATGGCCAACAAGAAGGAACAGCTGGCCGCGCTTAACGCCCGGTGGGAGGCGGAGAAGGCCGGACTGAACCGCGTCGGTGACCTCAAAGCGAAGATTGATGCGCTGCGCAGCGAAGCCGAGAAATTCCAGCGCGACGGCGACCTCACCGAAGCCTCCCGCATTCTGTACGGCGAAATTCCGGCTCTCCAGAAGGAGCTGGACGCTGCCCAGCAGGCCGAGGAGAACAACTCCGGCGAGGGAGCCAAGGAGCTTATGGTCTCCGAAGAGGTCACCGCCGATGACATCGCGGAAGTGGTCTCGGCGTGGACCGGAATCCCCTCCGGACGCATGCTGCAGGGCGAGTCGCAGAAGCTCCTCGACATGGAGGAGGCCATCGGCTCGCGCCTGATCGGGCAGGGTAAGGCGGTGGCAGCGGTGTCCGACGCCGTGCGCCGTTCCCGCGCCGGCGTCAGCGACCCGGACCGTCCCACCGGTTCCTTCCTCTTCCTCGGTCCCACCGGCGTCGGCAAGACCGAGCTGGCCAAGGCGCTGGCGGACTTCCTCTTCGACGACGAGCGGGCCATGGTGCGCATCGACATGAGTGAGTACTCCGAAAAGCACTCGGTCTCCCGCCTTGTCGGTGCACCTCCCGGCTACGTCGGCTACGAAGAGGGCGGCCAGCTTACCGAAGCGGTACGCCGCCGCCCCTACTCGGTGATCCTCCTCGACGAAGTGGAGAAGGCGCATCCCGATGTCTTCGACATCCTGCTTCAAGTGCTCGACGACGGCCGGCTCACCGACGGCCAGGGGCGCACGGTCGACTTCCGCAACGTCATCCTGATCCTCACGTCCAACCTCGGATCCCAGTTCCTTGTGGACCCGGGCCTGACCGAGGAGCAGAAGCGCGAGTCGGTGATGGCCATGGTCAACGCCAACTTCAAGCCTGAGTTCCTGAACCGGCTCGATGACGTCATCCTGTTCGACCCGCTGAGCCTTGAGGACCTGACCCGGATTGTGGACATCCAGGTACGCGCCCTCGCCAGCCGTCTGCACGAGCGCCGGCTGGTGCTGGACGTGACCGACGCTGCACGGGAATGGCTGGCGCTGACCGGCTATGACCCGGCCTACGGCGCCCGGCCGCTGCGCCGCCTGGTGCAGCGGGAGATTGGTGACCAGCTGGCGCGCGGCATCCTGGCCGGGAAGATCAGCGACGGCGACACCGTCCTGGTGGATCGCACCGCGGACGGACTGGACGGCGACGGGCTGGTGGCCGAGCCCGGTCTAACGGTGGCAGCTGTCGCCTAGCCCGGGACGGCTTCGCGCGGCGGGTACTCCCCGCCGCGCGATGTGTTTTTATTCAGCCAGCAGGGATTCCGTGAGTTCCTGGCCTTCCGGAGCAAAGACGAAGCAGTCCACGCGGCGGTCGCCGGTGGCCCAGGTCTGCTCGGTGGGAATGGACTTGGTCAGCTTCAAGCCGGGGAATTGTGTTGCCGCATCGGAGTACTTCACGGCTGCGCAGACCTCGTCGACCCGTTCTTCCAGGGCGCCGGTGCCGGGGAACGCAGCATCCTCGGTGAAGCTGTCGGTGGCAACCAGCTGTGCATCATGCGGTGTCTCGCAGGTGACAACGGTCGCCGAGGAGTTCACGTCATCCCAGTCCTGCAGGCACGCGCCGGCTTCGAGCTCGATCGGGCTGACGTCTTCGGAGAGGACTCCTTCTTCCTTGTCGTTAAACACGAACACAAACAACAGGATGGCGATGACGGCGGCCAGTACGACACCGCCGATCACGAGCAGCAGACGCGTGTTGCGTTTGCCCCTGCCGCCATCCTTTGCGGGGTCCTGGGCACCACCGGCAGGAGTTCCCATCCCGGCGGCGGAGCTGGAACGGTCTGCACCGGGGTTCTCAACGTCCGTGGATGTGCCGGCCGGCTTCCGTGCTGCCGCCCCCGCTGCTGCGGCCGCCTGGCTTTCGGCGAGCCGGCGGGACCGGCGGGTGTCGCCGGCGGGAACTGCGGCCGTGGTGGCCTCCCGTGAAGCAGCGGTGTCGACGGCTTTAGGCTCCTGGTCGGGAAGCGCGCCCGTCACGGGTGCTGCGGCGTTTATGCCGTGCAGGGGGTCCGCCCCACCGGCATGTGGTTCCGCCGCCGGTTTCTCGACGGCCTCCACTCGGTTCACCGTGTCCGCAGCCGGTTCCTGACCGGCGTCCACAGGGCTCTCCGTGCCTGACTCGGCGGGGGTCCCGGGCTCCTGGGTGTCCTTTCCCGGTTTCGCCTCCGTGTCCTTCGCGGGATCAGCCGCCGTTTCACCGGCGCTCTCAGCCTTTTCGGCTGCGGGTTCGACGACCTCCTCAGGCTCCCCTGCGGCCTCGGTTCCGGCCTCCGCACCAGGCGCCGTTTCCGGGGCTTCAGCGGTGTCGGAACCTTCGGCGTCGTCAGTTGCAGCGTCGTCCCCGGCGTCGGAACCGGCAGCCTCGCTGCCGGACTCTGCCTCTGCCTCCGTCGCAGTAGCTTCGGGAGCATCAGCATCAGCATCAGCACCCGCGTCTTCGAGTACAGCAGTGCCGGAGCCTTCAGTGTTCACCGGAATTTCGGCGCCGGCGGGCGCGGGTTCGAGTCCGGAAAGGCGTCCTGCTTCAGCGGCATTGGCCTCCACGGCGGCGGTTTCCGAGGCGACTTCGTCCAGCTCCGCAGCTTCTACGGCGTCCTCGCCCAGCGCCGGATCGGCCAGTGAGGGTTCTTCCAGTTCCAGGTCCTCGGGTGCCACGACTACGGGTTCCGCGGGGAGGTCTGTGTTGGGAGTTTCATCACCAGCGGCCAGGCCTTGATCGGCGCCTTCACCAGCGGCACCGTCCCGATCGTCACCTTTCGCATCCGCAGTGGGCATTTCACCGTCGGCAACACCCTCAAAGCTGCGTTCCCACACCCCGGCATCGTGGTTTCCGTCTTCGGAAAGCCATGCGGGGGAGTCCGAATGTGCGCTCAGATCAGGGAAGGCACCCGGCGTACTGTCCTTCTCCGGTGGCGGAAAACCCGCTGCCGGTGTATTTTTCTGATCGCTCATGGTGAACGTCTGTCCTCCCTGTAGGCGGCGCCGTAATGCACCCCAAAACTGTCTCTACCTCCGACTTTAGCCAATATCGAGGGGCGGGGCGCGGAGGAAGGCCTGCCGGGACTGCTGCGCAAGTGCCCGGACTCCACCTCCCTGCAGTGGTGGAGGGGCACAAGGGCGCGGGAAAGCATGTAACCTGTACTTACGACAAATTGACCAAATATTCCGGGGCCCTCGTTCATCTGCCCGAACGACTAACCTCCGGATCGACGCAAAAAGGGGGTCACGCCATGGGGCGCGGCCGTCAAAAGGCAAAAGCAACCAAGCAGGCCCGGGAGATGAAGTACTTCACCCCGGCCACGGACTACTCGGCGCTTCAGCGCGAGCTCTCAGGACCGACGAGTCGTCCATCCAGTCGATATCCCGAGGAACCGGCTGAGCCCGACTACTCGGCGTACGAAGATAAGTACGCGGATCAATTTGGCGACGATGACGATGATGAGGGTAACCGCCGCGCAGGCTAGCGGTGCGTTCCTCAAAGACGTTGGCCAATTGCCATCCTTCAGCGGATCACCTAAGGGTGCATCCGCTGAATGGCGTTAAGATGCTTTTCTAGAAAGCTAGAGCCAAACCTAAGGCCTCGAACCCGGTAAGCGGGGTCGAGGCCTTAGCTATGCGGCGGGGCAGGGGGGGGGCTAGGCGTAGGCTCCGACGAGCCGCACGGCGCCGCCGTCGACCCCCTTGGCACCCTGGACAAAATCAGGATCGGCGCCGGCCGGGGTTTCGGACTGCCTGACGGTGCCCATGACCCATGCAGGGACCCCGCGGGCAGCGAGCCGGCTGAGCGCGGCGTCAGCGCCACCCGCGTCGACGATCGCCACCATGCCGACGCCGAGGTTCAGTGTCCGTTCCAGGTCCGGCTGTGGAACATTGCCCAGCTCGGCAATCAGCTTGAAGACGGGAGGCAGCTCCCACGTGGCGCGGTCTACGGTGGCCTGCAGCCCCTTGGGCAGCACACGGGCGAGATTCGCCGCCAGACCGCCACCGGTCACGTGGCTGAAGGCGTGGACGCCGGCGGCTTCGTAGCGGGCCAGGTCCAGGCAGTCGGCGGCGTAGACCCGGGTAGGCTCCAGCAGTTCCTCGCCCAGGGTGCGTCCCAGTTCGGAAACCTGGCGTTCGAGCTGCCACCCGGCACGGTTGATGACGTGGCGGACCAGTGAATAACCGTTGGAATGGATGCCCGATGATGCCATGGCGATGACTACGTCTCCACTGCGCACGCGGTCCGGGCCGAGCAGGCGGTCCGCTTCCACCACGCCGGTGGCCGCGCCGGCGACGTCGTACTCGTGCTCACCGAGGAGGCCGGGGTGCTCGGCGGTTTCCCCACCCACCAGGGCCGTCCCGGCCACCTCGCAGGCCGCCGCGATGCCGCGGACGATGGCTGCGATCCGCTCCGGCACCACCTTGCCGCAGGCGATGTAATCGGTCATAAAGAGCGGTTCGGCACCCACCACCACGATGTCGTCCACCACCATGCCCACCAGATCGAACCCGATGGTGTCATGGATGTCCAGGGCCTGGGCAATCGCGACCTTGGTACCCACTCCGTCGGTGGACGTTGCCAGCAGCGGCTTCCGGTACGTAAGCAGACGGGAGGCGTCGTAGAGGCCTGCGAACCCGCCTACCCCGCCCAGGACCGAGGAGTTGTGGGTGGCCTTCACCGCCGCCTTCATCAGCTCAACGGCTCTGTCTCCGGCTTCGACATCCACCCCTGCGGAGGCGTAGGTGATGGAGGTGTCGGCGGCGTTCATACGGCCTCTTTCTTTTCAGTATCGGTAAGCAGGTTCTCGAACTCGCTGTCAGGACCCGGATCGCATCCGGTGGCTCCGCTGTCCTCCGCAGGATTGGACGGCTCCAGCAGGCTCTTGCCGAGGCGGTCCGCGGACGGCAAGGCGATCGGGTAGCTTCCCGTGAAGCAGGCTGTACACAGCCGCTCCCGCGGCTGCATGGTCGCGTTGATCATCCCGTCCTCGGAAATGTACGCCAGGCTGTCGGCGCCGATGGACGCACAGATTTCCTCCACCGCGGCGCCGTTCGCGATCAGTTCGGCACGTGAGGCGAAGTCGATCCCGTAAAAACAGGGCCACTTGACCGGGGGAGAGGAAATCTTGACGTGGACCTCGACGGCCCCGGCCTCGTGCAGCATGCGTACGATGGCCCGCTGGGTATTGCCGCGCACGATCGAGTCATCCACCACGATCACCCGTTTGCCGCGGATCACGGATTCCAACGCATTCAGCTTGAGCTTGATGCCGAGCTGGCGGAGGGTCTGGCTGGGCTGGATGAATGTACGCCCCACATAGGAGTTCTTGACGAAACCGTGCGCGAAGGGGATCCCGGACTCCTCCGCGTAGCCCACCGCTGCCGGGGTGCCGGACTCGGGGACCGGGATGACGATATCCGCCTCGACCGAGTTTTCCCGCGCCAGCTGCCGGCCCATCTCGACGCGGGATTCATAGACCGAACGGCCCGCGATCGTGGCGTCGGGGCGGGCAAGGTAGACGTATTCAAAGACGCAGCCCGCCGGCGTCGGCTCTCCGAAGGTGCGGCTGCGCACACCGGATTCGTCGATCGCGATGAATTCCCCCGGTTTGATCTCGCGGATGAAGCTGGCACCCACTGTGGCGAGGGCGGACGCTTCGGATGCCACCACCCAGCCGCGTTCCAGGCGTCCCAGCACGAGCGGGCGGACCCCAAAGGTGTCCCGGGCGGCGTACAGGGTGCCCTCGTCCATAAACACGAAGGAAAACGCACCACGGAGCTTCGGCAGCAGTTCCATCGCGGTGTCCTCCAGGGACCGTCCGTCGCTGCCGTTGAGCAGCGCGGTGACCAAAGCCGTGTCGGAGGTGTTGCCCTGGGCGATTTCACCGGCACGGGGCCGGCCCTCACGTTCGAGGATCTGCTCGTACAGCTCCGCCGAGTTGGTGAGGTTGCCGTTGTGGGCCAGGGCCACGGTGCCGCTCGCGGTGGCCCCGAGGGTGGGCTGCGCGTTGGCCCAGTGCGAGGCGCCGGTGGTCGAGTACCTGCAGTGCCCCACCGCAATGTGCCCGACAAGCGTATTGAGCGTGGTTTCGTCGAAGACCTGGGACACCAGTCCCATGTCCTTGTACACGCTGATGCGGTTGCCGTCGCTGGTGGCAATGCCGGCGGATTCCTGTCCGCGGTGCTGTAGTGCGTAGAGCCCGTAATAGGTAAGTTTCGCTACCTCTTCGCCGGGGGCCCAGACTCCGAAGACACCGCAGGCATCCTGCGGGCCTTTTTCGCCGGGGAGTAGATCATGGGAAAGCTGTCCGTCTCCGCGTGCCATGTGAGCATTCTCTCACGTTGCGGCTGCCGCGGAGGCAGTGTGCCCAACCGTTACGACGACGCCTGTCCCGGGCCCTGGGCCTCAGTGGAATCCACGCTTTCCACCATGGAGCGGCGGGCCCTGCGGACGCTGATCCAATCGAGGATGAGGGCGGTCAGGGCTCCCAGCAGCAGTCCGGGGAGGGCGAACATCATGGTGAAGAACCCGAGGGTCGCTTCACGGGTGAAGCCGGGGTTCTCGGCTCCGCCGTAGGCGACGAAGAGGGCAGCAATAAACCCGGCGACCACGCCCAGGGCCAGGAAAGGGACGAAGCGGGGGGCGCGGCGGACCGTAATCTCGCGGCGTTCAGGGCTGTGCTGCTCGGAAACCATAGGTCGATTCTACCGTCCGGGCGGGCCCGTCCGGCCCGTTGCCGTTCCCACACGGGACAGCGGAAAAGCCTGCTGCCTAGGAACCGCTGCCGAAGAGCGGCAGCACGCCCGCCAGGTCCGCGCGCAGCCCCGAGGCCGCCACCTTGCCCGCTGCGACGGCATCGGTCCAGGACTGTGCGCCCGTGACCAGCGCGAGCCAGGTGGCGCCGTCGGTCTCGATGACATTCGGGGGAGTGCCGCGGGTATGCCGGGGGCCGGCCACGCACTGGGTGACGCCGAACGGCGGGACGCGGACCTCCACACTGTTGCCGGGTGCGCGTTCGGCAAGTTCCTCCAGCGAATAACGCACCGCCATTGCGGTGGTGCCCCGGTCCGTTCCTCCGGCGGCCACTGCCTGCAGCGCGGCCCGGCCGTCTTCTCCGGAAATCCGGCGCCGTGCCACCCTGCTAGCCCAGCAGTGCGGTGACGGGTGCGCCCAGGCGCAGGCTCCCCACCGGGACGCCGCCGCCGAGCACCGGCTGCATGATCTTGTCCAGCACCTTCTCGACCGCCACGGGATCGACGGCGCCGCTGGCGGCCAGCAGCGTCAGTCCCACCAGGGATGCGGCGCGGGTGTTGCCGTCAAGCATTTTCAAGGCCACCGAGACGCCCGTGTCGGTGCCCAGCACCAGGACACCTTCGGCGCCGTTCTTGGCGATGATGCCCAGGTCTTCCATCACGATGGAGTTCTCCCGGCCGTGGCCGTGGACAGCCCACGGGTAGTCAAGCATGGCCGTGGCAACCGTCGCCGCGCGGGCGTTGCCGTGCTTGCCGGACGGCGCCTTGGACAGCCGGCCGATCCCCCGGGCCAGTCCGGTGAGGGACACGGCAGCCAGTGGTGCGCCGCAGCCGTCCACGGCCCAGTGCTTCACGGTCTCACCGGTGAATTCTTCGATTACCTCGGCGATCCTGCGCTGCAGCGGATGCTGCGGTTCCAGGTAGGTGGCATGGTCCCAGTTGTTCTCGGTGCAGGCCCAGAGGAAGGCGGCGTGCTTTCCGGAGCAGTTGAAGGCGATCCGCTGCGGCCCCTTGCCCCCGCGGATCAGTTCGTTGCGGGCCTCGGTGTCCTGCGGCCAATCCGCCGGGCACTGCAGGTGCTCCTCGGTCACGCCGGCGGCGGCCAGCATGCCGCGGACGACGTCGGTGTGTTCACGGGACCCGACGTGGCTGGCGGCTGCCAGGGCCACCTGCGGTCCGCGCAGCGGGACCCCCGACTGCATGGCGGCGACAGCCTGGAAGGGCTTGAGCGTGGAGCGCGGGAAAATCGGCGTGGTGATGTCACCCAGTTCCGTGACCACCGATCCGTCAGCGGCCATCACGACGGCGGAGCCGATGTGCCGGGATTCAATAAAGCCGTTGCGCTCGAGTACTGCCAGTTCAACGGCGTCGGACGCGGTAAAAGTTGCGTTCATAGTATTCAGTCTAAAGGGGTGCGGGGGGCGAACCGGCGATGACGGCCCCGGCACCGCCGTCGATCTCGTTGCCCCCCGCTGCTCCGCGGCGCACGTCCTGCGCTGCAGTGGCCGCAGTTCCACTATCGAGCCGCGTCCGGTTACCTGCAATGGAACCGGGCCTTACAGGTAGAGGCAGAGGGGAAAGAGGCAGCGCCCGGCGGAACCCCACCGTGTGGCCGCCGCGTCATGTTGGGTGGATACTTCAGGCAGTCCACCGCAGCAAGTACCCTGATCTACTGTGAAGGTTCTCGTTGTTGGCCCAGGCGGCCGCGAACATGCCCTTGTCCGAGCACTCCTGGCCGATCCCTACGTCCGCGAGGTCCACGCAGCCCCCGGCAATGCGGGCATTGCCCAGCTGGTCCCGGTCCACGCCGTTGACGCCAATGACCCCGCTGCGGTCACGGAACTGGCCCGCAGCCTCGGCTCCGATCTGGTGGTCATCGGCCCGGAAGCGCCGCTTGCCGCCGGAGTGGCAGATGCCCTGCGCGAAGCGGGCTTCGCGGTCTTCGGCCCGTCGCAGGCTGCCGCACAGCTCGAAGCCTCCAAGGCCTTCGCCAAGCAGGTCATGGCAGCGGCCAACGTGCCCACCGCCATGGCGCGGGTAGCCAGCTCCCTCGAGGAGGCCTCGGACGCGCTGGACACTTTCGGCACCCCGTACGTGGTCAAGGACGACGGGCTTGCCGCGGGTAAGGGCGTGGTGGTGACCTCGGACCGGGATGAGGCCCTCGACCACGCCCGGGCCTGCTTCGACGCCGGCGGCAGCGTCGTCATCGAGGAATTCCTGGACGGCCCCGAAGTTTCGCTCTTCGTACTGTCCGACGGCCGGCATGTGGTGCCGCTGGCTCCTGCCCAGGATTTCAAACGGATCTTCAACGACGACGCCGGCCCGAACACCGGGGGCATGGGCGCCTATTCGCCGCTGGACTGGGCTCCGGCCGGGTTGGTGCAGGAAGTGGTCCGCCGGGTCGCGCAGCCGACCATCGACGAAATGGCATCCCGCGGCACTCCCTTTGTCGGCGTCCTCTACTGCGGGCTGGCCCTGACCACGCGCGGGGTGCGGGTCATCGAATTCAATGCCCGCTTCGGGGATCCCGAGACGCAGGCGGTGCTGGCCCGGTTGAAGACCCCGCTCGGCGGACTCCTGATGGCGGCGGCCACAGGCAGCCTCGACGCCATGGAACAGCTCAAATGGGACCCCCGGCCCGCCGTCGCCGTGGTGGTGGCCGCCGAAAACTATCCGGACAGCCCGCGGACCGGGGACCGGGTGCGCGGCTTGAAGAAAGCCGGACGGCTGGAAGGCGTACATGTGCTGCACGCCGGCACCAGGCTGAAGAAGGACAAGGTGCGCAGCGCCGGCGGCCGGGTGCTGGCCGTCGTCGGGCTGGGCACGGATTTGGAAGAGGCGAGGAGCCGCGCCTACGCCGGCGTCGACCTCATCCGGCTGGAAGGGTCCCAGCACCGCACAGATATTGCCCTCAAGGCTGCCCGCGGCGAAGTGCGGGTGCCGGAAGGCAGTGCGGGAGTGGACGGCGGCGGGGCAGCGCCGGAACCCGATGTTGCCCATGAGGGGGAACTGGCGTGAGCGGGACGGACAACCCGGCCGGCGGCGCCCCCCGGCTGCCGGGCTGGCGGCACCTCTATTCCGGTAAGGTCCGGGACCTGTACGTTCCGGAGGGCGCGGAGGGCGCCGGTGACCGTGTGCTCGTGGTGGCCAGCGACCGGATCAGTGCCTATGACCATGTCCTGGGCAGCACCATCCCGGACAAGGGCAGGATCCTGACCCAGCTCAGCCTGTGGTGGTTTGACCAGCTCGGGGACATCCCGCACCATGTGATCTCCGCGAACGAGGGCGTTCCCGGGGCGGTCGCGGGGCGGGCAATGATCTGCAGGAAGCTGGAGATGTTCCCGGTCGAGTGCATCGCCCGCGGCTACCTCACCGGTTCCGGGCTGACCGAGTACACGGCAGCCGGGACCGTCTGCGGGCTGCCGCTCCCGGACGGGCTCCAGGATGGGTCCCGGATTGAACCGGCGATCTTTACCCCTTCGGCCAAGGCAGAGCAGGGCGAACACGACGAGAACATCACCTATGAAGCGGTGGTGGACACGGTGGGCGCCGGCACCGCGGAAGAGCTGCGTTCGCTGACGCTGCAGATCTACACCCGGGCCGAAGCCGTTGCCCGGGAACGCGGGATCATCCTTGCCGACACCAAGGTGGAGTTCGGGAGGGACCCGCTGACCGGTGCCGTCACCCTGGGGGATGAGGTGCTGACCCCGGACTCGTCCCGTTTCTGGGACGCGGCGCTGTACTCGCCGGGGAAGGCCCAGCCGTCCTTCGATAAGCAGTACGTACGGGACTGGCTGACCTCCTCGGCATCGGGTTGGGACAGGCATTCCGACGCCGCTCCGCCGCCCCTGCCGGCCGACGTCGTCGAACGCACCCGGGCCAGGTACGTGGAGGCCTATGAGCGGCTTACCGGGGAGACCTTCGCCTGATCCGGCCCGGCGCCCCACCCGGTGCTTAACGCAAAAGTGTCCGGTCAGATTTCTCTGACCGGACACATGCTGGTCGGGGTGACAGGATTTGAACCTGCGACCTCGTCGTCCCGAACGACGCGCGCTACCAAGCTGCGCCACACCCCGTAACCACTGCTTTCCAAGGTGTTTGACCACCTCGCGAAGCAACTTTACAAGGATACTAGAGAATCCCGGATTCCGCGAAACGGACCCCCGGCGGGGCCACCGGACGCCCGGACCGGGCCGGTTTCCGGCTCGGAAAAGGGGCTCAGGAGTCGCGGGCTGCCAGCGTCAGCAGGACCGCTTCGGGGCGGCAGGCAAAGCGCACCGGGGCGAACCGGGAGGTACCGATGCCGGCCGATACGTTCAAGGGCACCCGCCGTCCGGCATGCGCCCATGAGGTCAGGCCTCGGGCCTGCCACGTCGGCAGGTCGCAGTTGCTGACCAATGCGCCGTAGCCCGGGATGCAGACCTGCCCGCCATGGGTATGCCCGGCGAGGATGATGTCGGCTCCACCGCCGGTGAACTGGTTGAGCACCCGCTGGTAGGGAGCATGTGCGACGCCGATCTTCACTTCGGGGGCTGCACTGGTTCCCGCAGCAGCGGTGTTGTCCGCCGGCACGTCGTCTCCGGCAAAACCCGGATACCTGTCGCGCTGCAGATGCGGGTCATCAACGCCGGAAAAATTCAACCGCAGGCCCGGAAGGTCCAAAGTGCTGCTGGTATTCGTCAGATCCTGCCACCCGGCGTCCTGGAACGACCCGAACAGTGTGGTCCAAGGGAGTTCCTTCGGCTCGCGCGTGTGCTTCGACGGCCCGGTGAAATAGGTAAACGGGCTCTTCAACACCGGCGCGTAGTAATCATTGGACCCCGGGACAAAAACACCCGGGAACCGCAGCACGGGCTTCAACGCCTCAAGCACCGCGGGAACGGCCTGGGGGTGGCTCAGGTTGTCGCCCGTGTTGACCACGAGGTCCGGCTCCAGATCCGCAAGGCCCTGCAGCCAGCGGACCTTGCGGTCCTGGCCGGGAACAAAGTGGATGTCCGATAGGTGCAGGACACGCAGGGACGGGCTTCCGGCCGGAAGGACGCGGACCGTTTCCTCCCGGACACCGAAGCGGTTCCGTTCAATCAGGACGCCGTAGGCAAGGGCCGCAGCCCCGGTTCCGGCCATGCCGCCGGCCAGCCAGGCAGCTTTCCGTCCGGCGGACGCAAGGGGAGAATCAGCCACTAGCCGTTCCCCCCGCCGCCGCCCTCCGGCGGCGTCGGGCCCGCGGCGGGGGGCGCCGGCGGGGAAGCAGGCGGGGATGCGGGCGGGGAGGCGGGCGCTTCTGCTGGCGGGGATGCGGCCGGCGACGCTGCCGGGGACGCCGGCGGCGTGGCACGGGGAGACGAATTGCCGCCGATCATGCTGGCGGGCGGATTGGTAAACGGCTTGGCCTCGTACTGGCCCGCAATCCGCTGGACGAAGTTCTTCCACGAGGGACCGGCGATCAGGGATCCGTCAATTTCGGGATAGATCCGTCCACCAATCAATTTGTCCGACATGGTGGTGTTGTTGGCTTTCCAGTTGCCCAGCCAGGAGGCCGTCACCATGCCGCTGCTGTAGCCCATGAACCAGGTCTGGGAGCGGAAGTCATTGGTGCCGGTCTTTCCTGCTGTCGGCACGCCGACCTGCAGGTTGATACCGGAACCGTTGGTCATGACCCGCTGCGTAGCCATATTCACGCCCTGGGCAACCTCCTTGCGCATCACCTGCTCGCAGGATTCCTCCGGCACCTTATATGTGGAGCCGTCAGCTCCGGTCACCGATTCAAGGGCGATCGGTTCGCACTTGAGGCCCTCCGCGGCGAACGTGGCGAACCCGGTGGCCATGGACAGCGGCGAAACGTCATCGCCGCCGCCGAAGGTGGAGGGAGGATCCACGGACAGCATCTCCACTTCGCCCTCGGCGCTCTTACCCTTATGCACGCCGGCTGCAAAGGCCATCTCCTGGTACTTGCAGAGGTCCAGCTCGCGTGCTGAGGACAGGGTGATGGTGTTGTAGGACTGTGCGAGACCATCCAGGACGGTCGTGTTCTTGTAGTTCTTGTCGCCGTAGTTAATGGGCGTCCAGGGATCCGTGCTCACATAGGCGCCGCCCTGGTAGCAGCTGGCATTCCAGCGGGTACCTGCCGGGTAGGTCCGCTTGCTGCCGTTCAGTGTTGTGTTCAGCGTCTTCCCCGCGTCCAGCCAGGCGGCAACCGTGAACGGTTTGTAGGTGGAACCGGGCTGGAAGCCACCCAGACCGTTGATGTACTTGTTCGGGTCACCGTCCAGGTAGGCATCGACATTGAAGTTCTGGACCGAGTTGCCGTCCGCCAACTCCGGGGTGAACCGGGTGTTTTGGGCCATAGTGAGGATCTTGCCGGTGCCGGGTTCCATGCTCACCATCGAGTGGCCGATTTCGGCGTCGGTGGTGTCCGGGTTGGCGGTCTCATTCACGGCCGTCTGTGCGGCGTTCTGGAACGTTGAGTTCAGGGTGGTCTTGATGCTCAGTCCGCCGCGGTAGAGCAGCTTCTTGCGGTCCTCCGGCGTGGCGCCGAAGTTTTCGTCGTTCAGGACCAGCTGCATCACGTAGTCACAGAAGTAGGGTGCCTGCTCGGCTCCAACGCAGCCGCTGAGGACGGGGGTGATCTGCAGCCCCAGCTCCGTGACGACGGACGCGTCAAACTCCTCCTGGGTGATGCGGCCCTTGTCCAGCATGGCCTGGAGGACCAGGTTGCGGCGCTCCAGGGCGCGTTCCGGGTTCTGTTCCGGGCTGTAGAAGGTGGGACCGTTGACGACGCCGGCCAGCAGCGCGGACTGCGCCACGTTCAGGTCCTTGGCATCGACATTGAAGAAGTAGCGGGCGGCGGCCTGTACGCCGTAGGTGGTGCCGCTGAAGGGGACGATATTGAAGTAACCTTCAAGGATTTCGTCCTTGCTCAGCTCTTTTTCCACGGCAATGGCAAGCTTCATTTCGCGCAGCTTGTCACCCACCGATTTACCACCGCTGAAAACAACTTCCTTGTTGTTCTGCAGGTTGGTGTCAATGATGACGTTGTTTACATATTGCTGCGTGATGGTTGAGGCGCCGCGCGTGCTGTCGCTGGTTGCGTTGGATACCAGAGCGCCCATGATGCCCTGCAGGTCCACGCCGCCGTGGTCGTAGAACCGGTCGTCTTCGATGGCCAGCATTGCGTCGACCATGTTGGGGGACACCTGGTCGAGGGTCACCGGCTGGCGGTTCTCGTCATACACCGTCGCGATCAGGGCGCCGTCGTTGGCGAAGATCTTCGTGGGGGTGGCGAGGGCTCCGCGCTGCAGTTCCGAAGGGAGCTGGTCGAAGAACTGAATCGAGCCGGAGGCGGCGGTGCCGGCTGCTGCGGCTACCGGAACCAGGAGACCGGCTGCCAGGACTCCGCAAAGAGCACTGATGCCGAAGAACGCGACGAGCTTTCCGAGGGTGGTCGCCGTGTCAAAGAACGGTGATTTGCGTGCTGCCATGCGAGACAGTCTACAAGCACGTTAGGCTTTCCCTTATGACCAAATGGGAATACTTCATTACGCCTCTTCCACTGCACACACCCGGGCAAGTCCTTAATATGCACGGGGAAGAAGGATGGGAGCTGGTGCAGATCGCTGCAGGGCCCAACGGAAACGGTTCCGTTGCCTACATGAAACGTGAAAAAAGCCAGTGACTTCCGCCCCCGGTGCAGTATCGGCCGTTGAAATCCGGCTCCGGGAACTGGGGCTGGCCCTTCCGGCCGTCGCATCTCCGGTGGCGGTGTACGTCCCGGCTGTAATCACCGGAAACCTGGTGTACACGTCCGGCCAGCTGCCGTTCGTCGACGGGGTCCTGCCGGCCACGGGCAAGGTGGGTGCCGGGGTGGGCGCCGAAGAGGCTGCTTCCTATGCAGCCATCTGCGCCGTCAATGCACTGGCCGCGGTGAAGGCGCAGATTGGTGATCTTGACCGCGTCAGCCGGGTGGTGAAGGTAGTGGGCTACGTCGCCTCCGACCCTTCATTCACCGGCCAGCCTGCCGTCATCAACGGCGCATCCGAACTCCTGGGTAAGGTCTTCGGGACGGCTGGAAGCCACGCCCGCTCCGCCGTCGGCGTTGCGGTACTGCCACTGGACGCCCCGGTTGAAGTAGAAATGATCGTTGAATTTGCCTAACCCGACCGT
Organism: Arthrobacter sp. zg-Y877; assembly: GCF_030373105.1. NCBI lineage: Bacteria > Bacillati > Actinomycetota > Actinomycetes > Micrococcales > Micrococcaceae > Arthrobacter > Arthrobacter sp. zg-Y877. The sequence goes on along the minus strand of NZ_JAUCPU010000002.1, from coordinate 637,092 downwards.
CCGGCTTTTCCCCGTAGCCCCCTCACAGCGGGTGGCGGCTCAAAGCTGGTTTGAACGTCCGGACCGGACGCCCCGCAAACCGCGGCTGGCGTCATCAGTCGTGCTGCTCCGCGACTCACCGCGCGGCACGGAAACCTATCTGTCCTACCGGCGCGGCGAGTCCCCCTTGGGGAAGGTGGCCTTCCCGGGCGGGAGCATCGAAGAGAACGACGACGCCACGGTCGCCTGGTACGGTCCCGCGCCGGCCGTATGGGCCAAGACAATGGGCGCGGACGATGCCCGGCTGGCGCGCCGCCATGTGGTGGCGGCCATCCGTGAGCTGTTCGAGGAAACGGGCATCCTTCTGGCGGGTCCCGACGAATCGTCGCTGCTGGAAGGCAACCGGGGTCCGGAGTGGATGGCTGCAAGGACCGCGGTTGCAACCCAGGATGCCTCCTTCCTGGAATTGCTGGGCCGCCGTGGCCTCGGCTTGAGGACGGACCTGCTGCGTCCGCTGTCCAACTGGCACAGCGCGGATTTTGCCCTGCGCCGCTTTGACACCCGCTATTTTGCGGCGGTCCAGCCGACCGGGCAGGACGCGACACTGCTGGAGGGCAAGGGCGTCTGGGCGGACTGGAAACCGGCAGCGGACGTTATTGCAGCGCGGGACACCACTGCTCTAGGCGACGAAATCGGCCAGCCGGACACCACCGGACTGACCCTGGGCGAGCTGGTGGTCCCCGCCGTCGAACTCACGCTGGAAAAGGTCGCCTCGGCCCGCGGCTGCATCGCGTATCTCTCCAGCCGCCGGCCTGCGGCGGTGTACCGCCCTGAGCTGGTCGAAGTGGACGGCGAACCGTGCGTAGCGGTGCGCCCCGCCAGCGGCGCCGAAGGCTCTTCGCAGCATGGGCGCTAGGGGTCAAAGGACCCCTGTTGCACATTTGTGCACAATAAAGGCGGCGCCGGTCCCCGGGACCGGCGCCGCCTTTATTGGTTTTCTTCGTGCTTTAGCGGGAGCGCTGGCGCAGCCGCTGGACGTCAAGAATGACAACCGCGCGGGCTTCGAGGCGCAGCCAGCCACGCTGGACAAACTCGGCCAGGGCCTTGTTCACCGTCTCGCGGGAAGCGCCGACCAGCTGGGCCAGCTCTTCCTGCGTGAGCTCGTGTGCCACCAGGATGCCATCGGTCGCGGGGCGGCCGAAGCGGTCCGCAAGGTCCAGCAGGGCCTTGGCGACGCGGCCGGGAACGTCGGAGAAAACGAGGTCCGCGAGGGACTCGTTGGTGCGGCGCAGGCGGCGGGCCAGTGCCTGCAGCAGCTGCACGGAAACCTCGGGCCGCGTTTCGATCAGGGCCCGCAGGTTCTCGTGGCGCAGACCGGCAAGCCGGGTCTCGGAAACGGCGGTGGCCGTGGCGTTGCGCGGGGACGGGTCAAACAGTGCCATCTCGCCGAACAGTTCGCCGGGGCCGAGGATGGCCAGCAGGTTCTCCCGGCCATCCGGGGCGGAGCGGCCAAGCTTGATCTTGCCGGAGACGATGAAATAGAGCTGGTCGCCCTGATCGCCTTCGCGGAAGACGGAGGCGCCGCGTGAGAGGTCGACCTCAGTGAGCTCTTCGGTCAGGGCGGCGAAGACGTCGTCTCCCAGAGAGGCGAACAACGGCGCGCGGCGCAATACCTCGATATCCATGAAATCTCCTGTAAATAGTGGTCTCTACCTATTATCTTGCCGTACGTCACGCACCTATGACACCTGAAGCACGTTTGTTCACCTGCAGGGGTGAAAAAGAGGGAAAGGCCACAGCCGGCCAGGCCAGGGCTTATACCGGCTTCTGAAGGTTGTCCGGATAAACTCGTTCCTTGCAGCGGTCTTCCACCGCCCGCCACCCGATTGACACACTTGGAGCTCTTAGTGCTCGGATTGACACTTCTGGACATCATCCTGCTCCTCGTCCTGCTCTTCTACCTGGTTGCAGGGCTGCGCAACGGACTGGTGGTAACCCTCGGCGGAATAGTCGGCTTCGTGGCCGGCGCCGTGGCGGCTTTCTTCGCCATTCCGCTGGTGACCGGCTGGGTTCCGGACAACGGCTGGCGGCTGACGGCGGTGATCGCCACAGCGGTAGTCCTGGTGCTGGTAGGGCATGCCGCCGGAGCTGCGCTGGGCGGCATGATCCGCCGCTGGATGAATTTCCCGCCGCTGCGGTTCCTGGACCGGGTGCTCGGCGGTGCCGCGAACCTGGTGGTTGCCGCCCTGGTCATGGCCATGCTCGCCTTCAGCGTCACGACCCTGGGCGTGCCGTTCCTGTCCCAGCAGATTGCCGCCTCCAAGGTGCTCACCGCCATTGACGACGCCACTCCCGAGCAGGTGAAGACATGGAGCGCCCAGATCCGGTCCTTCACCGTCTCCGAAGGGCTGCCGACCATCCTCGACAGCGCTGCACCGCGGGCCGTTGCACCACCCAGTGCCGAAGTGAGTTCCCCGGCACTCCAGACCGCATCCGCATCGGTGCTGAAGATCACCGGTACGGCCTACCAGTGCGGACAGAACCAGACCGGTTCCGGTTTCGTGGTGGCGGATGACCGTGTGGTCACCAACGCGCACGTAGTCGCCGGCGTGAATGAGCCCGTGGTGGAAGTGCCCGACGGCACCGTGCTGCCGGGCCGGGTGGTCTATTTCGATCCCGCACGGGACCTGGCGGTCCTGGCCGTGGACGACCTCGACGCCGACCCCATTCCGGTGGGGGAGCCGCTGGCTCCCGGCGCAACTGCCGCCTTTGCCGGTTACCCGGCGGGCGGACCCTTCCGGCTGCAGGCCGCCAGTGTCGAGGGGCTTTCCGATGTTTCCGTCCGGGACATCTACGGGTCCTCACCCGAGGTGCTCGAGGTCTACACCCTGGCCGCAAATGTGCAGCAGGGTAATTCCGGCGGGCCGCTGCTCGACGTCGACGGCCGGCTGGCCGGGGTTATATTCGCCAAGACCACCAGCGACCAGCCGATCGGCTATGCCCTGTCGCTGGCCGAGGTGGGCCCCGTGGTGGATGCAGCGCCCGGTTACAGCAGTCCGGTTTCAGCCGGCCAGTGCACCAGTAAATAGGACGGCGCCGGGACTAACGCCCGGCCGCTGGCCCGCCCGGACTTGAGACCGGGCTGCGCACGGGACGCAAATGACCGGCTAGAGCCAGTCGAGCGACTGCCCGTGCGGCCCGGTCCGGGCCACGGCCCTGCCGTTGTGCCGCAGCAGGAACAGTCCCGGCTCCGTTCCGGCTTCCGTTGCCTCCGGTCCCGGCATCACCCCGGGGCCTTCGTTGGAGAGCCAATGCACGGGGCGTCCGGGAACACCGAGGTAAGCGGATACGGTGTCCCCGAAAACCTCCCGGTCCGCCTTCGGAACGTAGGCCAGGACAGCCGTGTGGAACACCACCACGGCTGCCTCCGCAGGCGCGGCGTCGATCAGGCCGGCTATCTCTGCTTTCAGGTCGCCCTGGACTATCCGGGCGGGGGACCCGGCCGCGGCTTCGGCCGCAGCCCGCAGGCGGACCCTGCGGTCCTCCATGCCCGGCCAGATCAAGGCATCCAGCCAGTCCACGTCTCCGGGATCGGCGGGGTCCAGCGGGGATAAATCAACCCCGGCCCGGTGGATGATCTCGGGACAGGCCTGCGGCAGCGGCGGGTTGCCGGTGGTTACGCAGTCCAGGACCAGGTCCGCGAGGCCCGGATCGTTGATGACCGCACCGCCGTCGTACCGGTACCCATAGTGGTCCGGATACAGGCACAGCCCCGCAGAGGCGCCGACTTCGATCAGCGCCAGCGGGTGCCCCTCCGTACGGGCGATTCGGGCGAGCAGGGGGAGGAGCACAGCGCAGCGCCCGGGCTCATTGGTCTGAGTGCTCCGGCGCAGGATGACGGACCGGATCTCGTCCCAGCGCTCCTTCAGGAAGGATCTGAACTGCGGGTAGGGTCCCACGCCGGTGCCGCAGCTGCGGGCGGCCGCCAGGACGAGGTTGGGCTGCCGTTTGTGTTCCGGAAGCCTGTCGATGAGCTCCAGCACCTCCGGGTCCGTGCTGATGCCCTCGGTCCACTGTTCGTAGACAGTTGACGATCCCCGGGCCTCAACCCGGGCAAAACGTCCATACCGGTCCGCAGTGGAGTCCATGTTATTTCCCGGTGGGCTCCGCGGACTCGATCAGGTACTCCACCGCCATCCGGTAGCCGCTGATTCCCGCGCCGCAGATCACGGCCTGCGCCACTGCGGAAACGAACGAGTGATGGCGGAACTCCTCGCGCCGGTGGATATTGCTCAAATGCACTTCCACCACCGGCAGCTCCACTCCGGACAGCGCGTCGGGAATGGCCACCGATGTGTGGCTGTAGGCGCCGGGATTGATGACGATGCCGTCCGCCGTACCGCGCGCGGCATGGATGGCGTCGATCAGATGCCCTTCATGGTTGGACTGGACGCAGTCCACCGTCCAGCCCCGGGCTGTGGCGGCAGCTGCCGCCACAGCCTCAACATCGGCCAGGGTGGAGCTGCCGTAGATCGCCGGTTCACGGGTGCCCAACAGGTTCAGGTTGGGTCCGTTGAGGATCAGGAGCTTGCGCGTGCCGGTGGTAGTCATGGCTTAACTATGCCGGAGGTCATACCCCTGCCGACACAGTTGCCTCCGTGTTGCGCCGGGTCATCCGCTGCGCGGCCAGCGCTCCGGCGATGGTGATCACGGACATCAGGGCCAGGACGACGCCGGGATGCCACCAGGCGCCGTCGGTTGCCGTGGAGAATGCCTGGGTAATGGAGGGGGTGAACCCGGAGAGGATGCCGGCAATGCTGTAGGCCAGGGACATGGCGGTGAACCCCGTGCGGGCGGGGAACAGATCGGCCATCAGCCCGCCCAGGGCAGCCCAGGCGGCGGTCGGGGCGATGCCGCCGATCAGGATGGTCAGGATGTAGACCGGCGTGGTGGCGTTGCTGATGATGAAGTACAGCGGGAAGGAAATCAGCAGCGTGGCGACGGCGCCGGCCAGCACCATCCGCGCCGAACCGATCCGGTTGGCCAGGAAGCCGAACGCCGGGATGGTCGCCAGCTGCAGCACGGAACCGACCAATGCTGCGTTTAGGACAGTGGACTCGGACAGGCCCAGGACGGAGATGCCATAGGACTGGGTGTACGTGGTCATCAGGAAGTAGGAACCGATGCCCAGCAACGCGGCCGAGGCCGCCACCAGGACGGCAAGCCACTGGGTGCGGAGAACCTCCAGCAGCGGAACCCGGGTGATCTGGTGGGACTTGGCAACACCCTTGAACACCGGGGTTTCGTCGATGGCCAGACGCATGTACAACGCGATGCCCATAAACGGGAAGGCGAGCAGGAACGGAATGCGCCAGACGCCGGCGGCCAGGGTCTCATCCGAGACCTGGGTCAGCAGCAGGAAGATGCCGGTGACCAGGATGGTGCCCACCGGGGAGCCGATCTGTGGGATGGCGGCGTAGAGGGCGCGCTTGCGGGGAGCGGCGTGTTCGGTGGCGATGAGGATGGAACCGCCCCATTCACCGCCGACGGCAAGTCCCTGGAGCAGGCGCAGCAGCACCAGGAGCAGCGGCGCCCAGATGCCGATGGTGTTGTAGTCCGGCAGCAGGCCGACGGCGCCGGTGGCCACACCCATCAGCACGATGGTTCCGATGAGGGACGTCTTGCGGCCTACCCGGTCACCGATATGGCCGAAGATGATGGCACCCAGGGGCCGGGCGATGAAGCCCATGCCCAGCGTCAGGAAGGACAGGAGGATGCCTGTCGCGGCGTCCACGTCGGGAAAGAAGATCCGGTTAAGGATCAGCGCAGCGGCGGTGCCGAAAACATAAAAGTCGTAGGACTCCAGGGCAGTGCCGATGAAAGAGGCACCCGCTACTTTGCGGGCCATCTTGGAAGACTCAGGGGAGGGGGCGGCCGGTGCGGCCGCTGCGGGTGAAGTAGACACGACAAGGAATTGTCCTATCCGGGTCCGGTTTCACCAAGCCGGTGAGTCCAACATCACATCCGGGCTTATCGGCAGCCTGCGGCGGGTACGTTTATTTCGGGAGGTGGGGGAGGATCAGAGCCTTGCCGGCCGTCGCCAGTGCCTGCCCGACGGAGGTGCCGTCCGTGACATAGCCGTGGACCATGGCGCCGTCCCGGAGCATCAGGAGCTGGTCTGCGAGGGCTTCGGTATCCCTGATGCCGAGCTGCTGCAGCCGTTGGGTGACCAGGGAATGCAGCCAGGCGCGGTGTTCAGAAATGACGGCACGGACGGGGTGGCCGGGATCTGTGTATTCCGCGGCAGCATTGATGAAGGGACAGCCCCGGAAGCCTGCGGAGCAGGCCTCCGTCCCCATGGCTTCGGCGAACTGTCGCAGTCCTGCGCAGGGATCGGGATCCAGATCAGCTGCGCGCGCCCGCATCAGGGTGGACTGCTCCTGCAGATAGGCCACCACCAGGTCATCTTTGGAGCGGAAGTAACGGTAGAAGGTCACCTTCGCGGTCCCGGCAGCAGCGATGACCCTGTCCGCGCTGACCGCACGGATGCCTTCGGTATAAAACAGGGCGGAAGCCTGTTCCAGGATCCGCTCCCGCACGGTTTGCGCTGACATTGGTGTTCTCCTGTTTCCTTGCTTCACCAGGGTTCTACGGCGGCATCCGCAGCTGCCGCAGACTTCATCCGTTTGCAGTAGACGTACTAGTTCGTCTACCTTGAATCCTACATGCTTTCCCCCACCGAAGGCTTCCCCATTAAAGGAGTTCCCATGAGCGCTTTGTACACCGCAGCTGCCACCGCAACCGGCGACGGACGCAACGGCGAGGCCCGCACCAGCGACGGCAAGCTCGAAGTGAACCTGTCCACTCCCACCGAAATGGGCGGTTCCGGCGAGGGAACGAACCCGGAGCAGCTCTTTGCCACCGGATACGCCGCCTGCTTCCTCTCCGCCCTGAAGATGATTGCCCGCGCGGAGAAGGCGCCGATCTCCGATGCCGCCGTGACCGCCGATGTCAGCATCTACAAGAACGACGACGGCGGCTTCAAGCTGGGCGTTGAACTGCACGTGGAGATGTCCGGCGTCGACGAAGGCACTGCGGAGAAGCTGACCCAGGCCGCCCACCAGGTCTGCCCGTACTCCAATGCCACCCGCGGCAATATCGAGGTGGACCTGGACGTCACCGTCGGCTAGCGCCCGCAGACACCACGACGGCAGGTGTCCTCCCCGGTCCGGGGGAGGGCACCTGCCGTCGTTGGTGGTGGACTACTTCTTGAGGGAAGCCGCGATCTGCTGCATCACCGTGTTGTCCGCGAGCGTGCTGGAATCGCCTGCTTCGCGTCCTTCGGCGACGTCCTTGAGCAGGCGGCGCATGATTTTGCCGCTGCGGGTCTTGGGTAGTTCGGGAACCACCAGGATGTGCCGCGGCTTGGCGATCGGGCCGATCTCCTTGCCCACATGGTTCCGCAGGGTCGTGACAATGTCGTCGTCGTCCTTCGCACTGCCGCGCAGGATGACGAAGGCCACCACGGCCTCGCCGGTGGTTTCGTCCGCAGCACCGACGACGGCGGCTTCGGCCACGGACGGGTGGCTGACCAGGGCCGACTCGATTTCCGTGGTGGACAGCCGGTGCCCGGAGACATTCATGACGTCGTCCACCCGGCCCAGGAGCCAGATGTCGCCGTCCTCGTCCCTCTTGGCGCCGTCGCCGGCGAAGTACATGTTGTCGAACCGGGACCAGTAGGTCTGCTTGAAGCGTTCCGGGTCTCCCCAGATGCCGCGCAGCATGGACGGCCAGGGTTCCTTCACCACGAGGAAACCGCCGGATCCGTTGGGTACCGATTCGCCCATCTCGTCGACCACGTCCACCGAAATGCCCGGCACGGCAACCTGGGCCGAGCCCGGCTTGGTGGCCGTCACTCCCGGCATCGGGGCGATCATGTGCGCGCCCGTCTCGGTCTGCCACCAGGTGTCCACGATGGGTGCGGGATGTTCCTTCTTGCCGCCGTTGGCACCGATGACCTGCCGGTACCACATCCATGCCTCGGGGTTGATGGGTTCACCCACGGACCCAAGTACCCGGATGGAGTCGAGGTTGTACTTCTGCGGGATGTCGCGGCCCCACTTCATGCAGGTGCGGATCGCGGTGGGCGCGGTGTACAGGATCGAGACCTTGTACTTCTCCACCAGTTCCCACCAGCGCCCCTGGTGCGGGGTGTCCGGCGTGCCTTCGTAAATCAGCTGCGTGGCTCCGTTAACCAGCGGGGCGTAGGCGACGTAACTGTGGCCGGTGACCCAGCCGATGTCCGCGGTGCACCAGTACACGTCCGTCTCCGGGTGCAGATCGAAGGTGTTCAGGTGGGTGAACGCCGTCTGGGTGAGGAAACCGCCCGTGGTGTGCAGGATGCCCTTGGGCTTACCTGTGGTTCCGGAGGTGTAGAGGATGAACAGCGGGTGCTCGGAGTCGTGGCCCACGGGGGTGTGTTCGGCGTCTGCCGAGTCAACGACGTCGTGCCACCACCGGTCCAGTCCATCGTTCCACTGAACGGGTTCGCTGTTGCGGCGGACCACGAGGACGTTCTGCACGGTGTGGCCGTCTTTGGCCAGTGCTTCGTCCACTGCCGGCTTCAGGGCGGTGGGCTTGCCGCGGCGGTAGGAACCGTCCGCAGTGACCACAAGCTTCGCTTCGGCGTCGTCGATCCGGCTGCGCAGCGCTTCGGCGGAGAAACCGCCGAAGACGACCGAGTGCACTGCCCCGATCCGGGCGCAGGCCAGCATGGTGATCAACGCTTCCGGGATCATCGGCAGGTACACCGCTACGCGGTCACCCTTGCTGACGCCCAGGGACTCGAAGGCGTTCGCCGCCTTTTTTACTTCCTCGGTCAGCTGCGCGTAGGTATAGGTCCGGGTATCCCCGGGTTCGCCCTCGAAGTGGATGGCCACCCGGTCGCCGCGGCCCTCTTCGACGTGCCGGTCCAGGGCGTTGTATGCGGCGTTCAGCTTGCCGCCCACAAACCACTTGGCGAACGGTGCATCCGTCCAATCGAGGGTCTGGGTGAAATCCTGTTCCCAGCTGAGGATGTTCCTGGCCTGACGGGCCCAGAACTCGTGACCCTCCGCTGCCGCTTCCTCATACAAGGACGGCTGGGCCACCGCCGATGCCGCGAACTCGGTGCTCGGAGGGAAGCTCCGGTGTTCATGCAGCAGGTTCTCGAAGGCGTCTCCGTGCTTCTTTGCAGGGGACTGATCAGACATGGTTGAACCCTTTCACGTCGCTGAAATCCAGCACCAAAAGATCGTGCATGGTTGCCAACCACCCTATCGCCGGATTTCGACCAGTGTGTCCGGGGTCACTTAATCGAATGCAAAACGGCTCGATTATGCGGTGAGCGGTATGTCACTCCCTACGGGACGCGCCGTCGCCCGGCTAGTCTGCTCCGCCGTCCATGATTAGGCTGTCAGGAGGAAGCAACCGCCTACGGACCGTAGATGCGGCCTACCGTTCTGCGGCGCACCTGTGCGGTGCAGCGACGGGAGTCGTGAATGGAGATCAGTATGAACAACCCCCCTGTTGAGAATGAGGCCCGCGCCATGGCCGGATCTTCCGAAACCGGTGGACACCCCTCCGCATCGGACAAGGGCGTGCAGGCGCACCCCAGTGCCGCCGGCCAGGAGGCGCACCCCGGTGCCGCCGGCCAGGAGGCCCTCGCCGGCCCGTTCGGCCTGCGTGACATTGCCGTGATCGGTTCCGTTCTCGTGATGCTCGTGGGCAGCATCCTGCCCTTCTTCACGGTGACCCGCCTCGGGTTCGAAGAGGACTTCAACCTCTGGAGCGCGTTCTCCCTGTTCTTCATCGGCATCGGAATCCTGCTGCCCCTGGTGGTCGCAGGCCTGTTTGCCGGCCGCCGGCTCGCCCCGGGCATGAAGCCGCGCGTCGGCTCCCTGTCCCTGGACCAGTTCGCCTCCGTGACCGCGGTACTGGCCCTCGCCTTCTTCTTCCTCCAGACGGTGACGGATTTCAGCGTCGGCGCGATGGTTGCCCTGATCGGTTCCCTGGGCCTGGTGGTGTCCACCACCCTGGCGCCGCACCTGCCGTTCTTCGCCCGGGAATTCAAGGACCGCCCCGAAGCCGCCGCCGCGCTGACGGCCCGTAACGCCGTGCCGCTCCGTCCGCGTCCTGCGCGTCCGAAGCCGGAGCCGACCGGCACGGACAATGCAGGCAGCGCCCGCCGCTTCCCGAACCCGCTGCGCCGCAGCGAGGCGGACGCCCGCACCACTGTGCACGGTGCACCGCACCAGGGCGGAACTGACGGAATTGCCGGCGCTGGCGGCACCGCCGTCGTCGGGACCTCTTCCCCCGGCGCCTCCGCCGCTGCCCCGGCCACGCAGGCCCAGTCCGCCGCGGCCCCCGCGACGCACGCGGCCCCCGCAACGCACGCAGCCCCGGCAACGCAGGCCCAGCCCACTGCCGCGCCGGCCTCCGGCCTGCACGCCGAAGAGCCCCTGGCCGCCACCACCGTGAACCCCGTCGTCCGCGATGCGGGTGCCAGCGGTGTCGAAGCCTCCGGTGCACACGAAGTGGAATCCACCCCGGCGGAGCCGATTACCGCCACGCGCAACGAGTCCGAGCCCGTTGTGGAGGCCTTCTGGTTCGCCGTTGGCACACCCCGCCAGATTGTCGACGAGCGGACCGGCCTGCCGCTGTTTATGTTCCACCCGGGTGACTGGGAACTGGGGCTGGAGGACCGCGGCGACGAATTCCTCGTCCAGGACAAGCGCACGGGACGCATTGGCGTGCTGCGCGACCTGAGCAACATCGAACGCGTCGACGCCGACCAGTAGATTTTCGGCCCCCGTGGCCACCAGCAGCACGACCGCCAGCAGAAGGACACCAATAAGTGGCAAAGGCAACCGGCAGCGACCCGTCCCTCCTCGCATTGAAACGGAGGGCGCGGCGCATTAACCGGCTGCTCGGCGAGGCCTACCCCTACGCCGTTGCCGAACTGGACTTCACCAACGCGTTCGAGCTGCTGGTGGCCACTGTGCTTTCGGCCCAGACCACCGACATCCGGGTCAACGCCGTCACGCCCATCCTGTTTGCCCGTTATCCGGATGCCAAGGCAATGGCCGAGGCCGACGAGGAGACTCTGCAGGAGATCATCCGGCCTACCGGATTCTTCCGCGCAAAATCCGCGAGTGTAAAAGCCTTGTCGACCCGGTTGGTGGATGAGTTTGACGGTCAGGTGCCGGACCGGCTCGAAGACCTGGTCACCCTGCCCGGCGTCGGGCGCAAGACCGCGAACGTGGTGCTCGGCAATGCCTTCGGCATTCCCGGTATCACTGTGGACACGCACTTTGGGCGTCTCTCCCGCCGGTTCGGCTGGACCACCGCCACGGACCCGGTCAAGGTCGAGGAAGAGGTCGCGGCGCTGTTCGAGCCCCGGGACTGGACGCCGCTCTCCAACCGGGTGGTGTTCCACGGCCGCCGTGTCTGCCATGCCAAGAAGCCCGCCTGCGGGGCCTGCCCCGTCGCGCAGCTGTGCCCGTCCTACGGGGAGGGAGAGACTGATCCCGTGAAGGCCCGGAAACTGCTGAAGTATGAGCTCGCCCCAGGACGCGAGGAGCTGCATGCCCGGATGATGGCTGCGGAAACCCGTGCGCAGCTGCGGGCCGCGGGCTTCGGACTGGAAGCATGAGCGTTCTCGCGGACCTTGAAGCGCTGGCCGCCGGGGCTGCCGCCGGCACGACGCACTTCAACGTCCACATTGACCAGCTGCGCAGCAGCGTGGACCCCGCCACGGCGCGTGCGGCGGCAGTGTTGATCCTCTTCGGCGTCCTGGACAGCCGACCCGCTGACTTCTCTGCCGAGGCCGTCCCCGGCGACGTCGACGTGCTGCTGGTTGAACGGGCAGCCACGCTCAACGACCATCCCGGCCAGGTCGCCTTCCCCGGCGGGTCGGTGGATGCCTCGGACGCCTCGGTGGTGGCCGCTGCCCTGCGCGAAGCGGAGGAAGAGACCGGACTGGATCCCGCCGGTGTCCGGGTCCTCGGTGCGCTGCCGCCGGTAGGGCTGCCGGTCAGCAACTTCCTGGTCACCCCCGTCCTGGGCTGGTGGGATAAACCGACGCCGGTGGACGTCGTCGACTACGGCGAGTCCGCGTCGGTGTTCCGGGTCCCGGTGGCGGACCTGCTTAACCCGGAGAACCGCCGCACTGCCGTCCTGCCGGGCCGTAAGGGTGCTCCCCGGACCCCTGCCTTCCTGGTCAACGGGGTGCTGGTGTGGGGATTCACCGGCATTATCCTTTCGAGCCTGCTCGACGAGCTGGGCTGGACCCAGCCGTGGGATGAGGGCCGGGAAATCGTTCCCAAGCTCTAGACACGAGCGGTCATGGCTTCGGTGAGAGCGCCGTCAAGGTAATGTGATATCCGTTACCGCGCACCTAGCGGTAGAACGATCACAAAACCGCCTGGTATGCCGCCCTGTCTCGGGTCCGGCAGGCGCGTCGACCGCGGGCGCTGCCTCTCCCTGGCGGTAACGGACTTGGATAGCGAAGCTAGAGGGCGTCGGCGGTGCGCTTGGGGGAAGCGTGGCCGTTGCGAGTCTCAGTGTCACAGTCGTGCGCGCCGGCGCTGGCCGGCATTTGTCGAGCGGGATCCGCGGAGCGGGACCGCAGGCCCACGGCTTCCGCACCGACATCCAGGCGCTGCGTGCCCTGGCAGTGGGGCTGGTGGTCCTGAACCATCTTTGGCCGCTTCGCCTGCCTGGCGGCTACGTCGGGGTGGACGTCTTCTTTGTCATTTCAGGGTTCCTCATCACCTCGCATCTGTACCGTGAAATCCAAACATCAGGGAAGATCCGGTTAGCTGCCTTTTACTCGCGGCGGGCACGCAGGCTATTCCCCGCAGCCTTCCTCGTTCTCGCCGCGTCCATGCTCCTCGCCGTGCTGTTCCTGCCTTATCCGCGCTGGATCACCACCGCCCAGGAAGTACTGGCCAGCGTCTTCTACGTGGAGAATTGGCTGTTGGCTGCGAAGAGTGTGGATTATTCGGCGATGACGGAATCTGCGTCCGCAGTCCAGCATTACTGGTCCCTCTCAGTGGAAGAACAGTTCTACCTTTTCTGGCCGCTCGCAATTGTGTTGTTCGCTTTCCTTGCCCGCTGGCTGAGGATGTCAATGCGCTACGTACTGCTGGCCGGTGTGTTCGCCGTCGCGGCAGTCTCGCTTACGGCCAGCATTTATCTGACAGCAGTTACGCCCGCCCAAGCGTACTTTGCTACTCCGGCACGGGTGTGGGAATTTGCTGCGGGTGCCCTGATTGCCCTGGCCGGGGTACGGCTGGCTTCCCTGAAGCTCAGTAGTCTCCTTGCCATCGCCGGGTTCGCCTTGATCCTTGCCAGCGCCCTGGCCTACGACGGGCAGACCCCCTTCCCGGGCTGGACCGCTGTGGTGCCCGTGGCGGGGACGGCATTGGTTATTGTGGCCGGTACCGGCGGCGGGCGCCTGTCACACAACCGGCTGACGGCGTCGGCGCCGGTGCAGTTCTTCGGGAAGATCTCCTATTCGCTGTATCTCTGGCACTGGCCGTTGATAGTTGCTGCACCTTTCGCTCTCGGGGTTGTGCCGACGGCGCCCTACAAACTGGCGGTGCTGGCCGCTGCGGTCCTGCTTTCCTGGGTGACGAAGAAGTGGGTGGAGGATCGGTGGATCACCCGCCCCGGAGGCCGACGGTCGAAGGTCCGGGAGCATGGTTTCGGTCGTGCGCTGTGCGGCATGCTGGCCGTGGCTGCCGTTGCAGGTTTACTGGCCGGCAGCGGCGCGGTTAAGGAACGGCAGGCTGTTGAACTGGCGGCTACGGGAGCCGCGGGACCCTGCTATGGTCCGGCCGCGATCGATAACCGGGACTGCGGTGATCCGTTCTCGGCCCCGGTCGCAATGCCGCACATGGGTGTCGAGAACGAGTACGGGCGCCTCCCCGCAGAATGCGGAAAACCGAAAGACATGCTTTTGGAGGGAGGTGGTCCATCATCCTGCGACTTTTCCGGCGGCAACCCCGAGGCGGAGGTCGTCTGGGTCGCTGGGGACTCGCATGCCGTGCAATGGATGGCACCAATCGCCGCAATCGCTCAGGAACGGGGATGGATGCTCAAATGGTCCAACGCCGCAGGATGTCCCCTCGTGGAAGCATCCATTGTTTCCATACGGGGAGAGCCGGTACCAACGGACGCTGCAGAGCACTGCCGGCGCTGGAACCGGGCACTCGTCGACGCCGTCGAAGCGGACAAACCTGACCGAGTATTCGTGGCGATGTTCGCGGCCGCTGAGCACATCGACGATGGAAGCGGACAGTCACAAACGGATCAGTATGCCAGAGGACTGGCACTGGATTGGAAACGCTGGGTAGACGTCGGAATCACGGTGATACCTGTCACCGATCCGCCCTTAAACGGATCGGTGCGGAGCCTCGATTGCCTTGCCCTTAACGCCGCCACTCCTACCGCATGCGCCGTGCCGCGCGATCAGGCACTGGGCATCAATCCGTTCGTCGAAGCTGCGGCAATGGTGGACAGCCCGAGTGTGCGGCCGCTTGACCTCACAGACTACTTCTGCGATCTCCACAAGTGCTACAGCGCCGTAGGCGGAGTATCGGTGTACTTCGATGCTGACCATCTCAATGCCCAGTATGCACAGGCCCTGGCCGGGCACTTCACTGCGGTGCTGGATTAGCAGGTTCTACACAGCCAACGCGCGCGCATCACCTCGCCGTGCAGGAAGCCGACCGGCGTCACGGTATTGTTTGTAAGCGTTGTGCCGCCATTGCTGCGGCAGAACCAAACGGAAACTGTTCTGGTGACGCCGCCCTGCACTGGGGCTGCAGGTGCGTGTCGACCGCCGACGCCGCTTCATCCGGCAGTACAGCTAATCTTTGGAAACGAAGCAGATGCCGGCGGTGCGTTGGGGGAACTTGTGGTCGATCTCAGCCTGAAGGCTGTGGGCACCCGTGTAGGCGGAGGCGCCCGCCATATGGCAGCAGGCACCGGCGGAGATGGTCGGCAAACGGGCCGCTTCCGTACCGACATCCAAGCCCTGCGGGCGCTGGCCGTGGGGCTGGTGGTACTTAACCACCTTTGGCCGCTGCGCCTTCCCGGCGGGTACGTGGGTGTGGATGTCTTCTTCGTCATCTCGGGGTACCTCATTTCGTCCCATTTGCTCCGGGAAATCCAGGCGTCCGGCAAAGTCCGCCTGGGGGTTTTCTACTCCCGGAGGGCACGGCGGCTCTTCCCCGCAGCATTTCTGGTCCTCGGCGGGTCAATGCTCCTGGCCGTGTTGTTCCTGCCTTATCCCCGCTGGATCACCACCGCCCAGGAAGTCCTCGCCAGCGTCTTCTACGTGGAAAACTGGCTGCTGGCGGCAAAGAGTGTCGATTACTCCGCAATGACGGAGTCGGCATCAGCCGTGCAGCACTACTGGTCCCTTTCAGTGGAAGAACAGTTCTACCTGTTCTGGCCGCTCCTGTTGGTCCTGTTAGCCGGTATGGCCAAGCGAGGTGGAACCTCTATCCGGCGGACGCTGATGGCCGGAGTCTCCGCGGTGGCGGTCGTGTCACTCGGTATCAGTATCTACATGACGGAAACCGCTTCCGCCCAGTCCTACTTTGCGACCCCGACACGGGTGTGGGAGTTTGCGGCGGGAGCCCTGATTGCCCTTGTGGGTGTCCGGCTGGTTTCCTTGGCACTGCGCAACCTCCTGGCCGTCTCAGGTTTTGCGTTGATCCTCGCCAGCGCCCTGATTTACGACACGCAGACCCCGTTCCCCGGCTGGACCGCATTGGCTCCCGTTGCTGGAACGGCATTGGTAATCATTGCCGGAACGGGTGAAGGACGTTTGGCGCACAGCGTTCTCACGGGACTGCGGCCGGTGCAGTTCATCGGGAAGATTTCCTATTCCCTATATCTTTGGCACTGGCCACTCATAGTGGCGGCACCCTTTGCCCTTGAGGTTGAGCCCACCGCACCCCACAAGCTGGCCATGCTGGCCGTCGCCATTCTCCTCGCCTGGGCGACGAAGCAGTGGGTGGAGGATCGGTGGATTGGGGGTGGCCAGCACAAGACGCCACGGGGCCGCGGTTTCGGGCTTCCGGTTACGGGAATGCTCGTCACCGCACTCGTAGCGGGCCTGCTCGCCGGCGCCGGGGTACTGAAGGAGCGGCAGGCGGTGGAGTTGGCTGCCGCGGGTATCGACGGACCCTGCTATGGACCTGCGGCCATCGGCAATCGAAACTGCGGTGACCCGTTCACGGTTCCTGTAGCTGTGCCGCACATGGGACCCGAGAACGAGTATTGGCACATGCCTGAAGAGTGCGGAGAGCCCAAGGACCTGTTGGTGGAAGGCGGCGAGCCGCCATCATGTGATTTCTCGGGCGGTGATCCCGAGGCCGACGTGGTCTGGGTGGTGGGTGATTCGCACGCTCAGCAGTGGATGCCGGCGGTTGCCGAAGTCGCCCGGGAACGCGGCTGGCTGGTTAAGTGGACGCTTCGCGGCGCCTGTCCATTCGTGGATGTGCCCGCTGTTTCCTTCAATGGAGCTGACCTGGCGCAAACGGAGCGGGAATCCTGTGCCCACTGGTCGAGGGTGGCTGCCGAGGCCATCGAAGAGGACCGGCCCGAAATGGTGTTCCTGAGCACGTTTGGCGACCAGGAAGTCATCGACGACGGAACAGGCCGCGCCCAGAGTGAGCAGTACACGGACGGCCTCGTCCGTGACTGGCAGCGATGGGTGAACGCGGAGATCACCGTTGTTCCCATCACCGATCCGCCGCTGAACGGCATCGTCCGGAGCCCGGAGTGCCTGGTCTTCAACGCAGAGGACCCGGCCGCCTGCGCCGTCCCGCGGGAACAAGCGCTGGGGATGGACCCGTTCGCCCCAGCGGTGGCCCGGATAGACAGTCCGCTGGTAAAGCCTGTCGATCTTACCGACTATTTCTGTGATCGGCAGAACTGCTTCAGCGCCGTGGGCGGAGTGGGCGTGTACTTCGACGCCAACCACCTCAACGCCAAGTATGTCGAGGCTCTGTCAGGGCACTTAGCGGAGCTGCTGGACTAACCTGTGCAGTGCCGGGCTGCCGCCTCAGAGGCGCGTTATTTGGCGTCCGCGTAGGAGTCCACGGCAACCGCAACCACCGGGAACTCCAGCGGGATATCCCCGAACAGCAGTCTCGTGGCGGCAGCCGCTGCCTCGGTCACCAGGGTGCTGACCTCTTCGACCCGTCCGGCGGGAACGTGGAGCATCACCTCGTCGTGCAGGAAAAACACCAGTTCCCCCGCGGGGGAGGCCGACGACGCCGCCCGCAGCCGCCGTCGTATGTCCGCCAGCCAGCACAGGGCCCATTCCGCCGCCGTCGCCTGCACCACGAAGTTACGCGTGAACCGGCCCTGGGCGCGGGCGAGGGAGTCTGCCCGGCGCTGTTCCTCGGCGCTCGTGCTTTGCTGGGCGCGGAGCCAGCGTTCCGACACCGGCGGCGAGCTGCGGCCCAGATGGCTGCTGACCACCTGTCCTGCTTCACCTGCCCGGGCGCCGCGTTCCACGACGCCGATGGCCTGCGGGTAGGCGCGGGTCAGCACCGGCATCAGCCGGCCGGATTCGCCGCTGGTGGCGCCGTACATTGCTCCGAGCATCGCCAGTTTGGCCTTCGCCCGGTCACCCTCGAAATTCCGGTCGGCGATGCCTTGGTAGAGGTCCTTGCCGCGGGCCGCCGCGGCCAGTGCGGAGTCCTGCCCCAGGGCGGCGAGGACGCGGGGTTCCAGCTGCGCGGCGTCGGCCACGATCAGCCGGTGGCCCGGATCCGGGCGGACAGCGTCCCGCACGGTCTTGGGGATCTGCAGTGCGCCTCCGCCGCGCGAGGCCCAGCGCCCGGACACTACGCCGCCCACCAAGTATTCGGGGCGGAAACGGCCGCGGTCCACCCAGGCGTCCAGCCACGCCCAGCCGTTGGCGGTCAGGAGCCGGGACAATTTCTTGTACTGCAGCAGCGGCTCGATGGCCGGATGGTGATGTTGCTGCAGCTCCCAGGAGCGGGTGCTGCGTACCTCGATGCCGGCACGGTGCAGGGCGCGCAGGAGCTCCTGCGGGGAATCCGGGTTGAAGCCGGGGTTACCCAGCAGCCGGCGCAGCTCCGCCACGAGCTGCTCGAGTTTCTCCGGCCGCTGGCCTTCGGGCGGGCGGGGGCCGAGCTCCTCGGCGAGCATGGCCTCATGGATGTCCCGGCGCCACGGAATGCCGGAGTTTTCCATTTCCACCGCGATCATCCCGCCCGTGGACTCCGCGACGGCCAGCAGGTTCAGTTTCGCCGGGGATGCAGACCGGGCCACCGCGTCCAGCTGGTCCGCGAGTTCGGCGGCGAGTTCCGCGGCCGTGCTCTGCTGCGGTCCGCCTGCCGTCCCGGCGGGGGCGTCGAGGGTATCGAAGATCGAGGTCTGGTCGGGGGAATGCCGGACCGGCAGCAGCTGCCGGGGTGCGGCGTCGGTGGGCTCTTCCGCCGTACGCAGCTTTTCGATGTACGGGGTCGGGGGCACCGACTCGGCAAACCGCAGGACGCCCCGCACCAGCGCGAGGTCATGGCAGCGTTCCACGGTGATGCCGTCGGACAGCAACCGTGAATACACGCCGCGCGCCGTCTCCCAGACCCAGCGGACCGGTGTTTGATCGTAGTGCCGGACGGCGGCAGGCAGCCGGTCTCGGGTCACGACGACGGCGGGTGCGGACGGGGCGCCGGCGTCGTCGGTTTCCTGCAGGGTCCAGGTCTCGTCCTCCGCCTGCGCAGCGCCGGTGCCGGGGGCGAGGACGATGTACATGCTTCTATTCTCACCCGGAAGCGGCCCGGGCCGGGGACGGGCGCTGCGTGCCTTCCGCACGCGCCGCCGGCCCGGATAGGGAAGACTGGAGGTTCACCATCACCAAAGGCGGAACCACTTGATCACTCTTATGCAGGACACCGACGGCTTCATCCGGATGGACCGGCATTTCCCCGGCTCCATTTCCGTCAGCATCACGTTCACCGACGGCACCAGCGAAGTGGTCACCGGTGCCGTCCTTAACCAGGCGTACGACGACGCGCTGGCAGTTTTCCGGGCGAAAAACGGCCTGGACGCCAAGGGGTTCTCCCGGGTGCCGAAAAAGGCCTTCGGCGGCGGTAACAAGATCGACTACGTCCCGGTGTCCCCGGGTCTCGGGGAGAAGGCCTAGCGTCCTCCGGGGCGATAAATCCCTGCAGTCCCGGTAGGACTGAAAGAGGACTTCTGCACGGAAGCTTCCCCTCCACACGCCCTTGACGGTTGGTCAGTTTCCCCAGTGACCGCGCTGTGGATGTATGGATAGGCAGCCCGCCCGGAAGGGTGGGCGCATGAACGAGGAACAAGGCACCCAGGCCTATGCGTCGGGACGCGCCGGGCCGCTGCCGGAGCCTGACGGCAGGCGCGGCAGACGGCTGCGCGGGACTATGCCTGGCGAGGGCGCCGTCGTGGTGCTGGTAGCCGAAGACCAAGGGCTGCGGGACGAAGTGGCACGCCTGGCTGCCGCAGCCGGTGTTGAAATCTCCGTGGCCGCGGGCGTCGCAGATGCCCTGGCACTGGAACCTGAGGTGCTGCTGCTGGGCAGTGACCATGTGCGGTCACTCGCCGAGCGTGGGGGCGGAGAGCGCGGCATTCCGGGAGTCCGGGCGGCTTCCAGTCCGGGTGCTTTACCTCCGGGGGCAGGGAAAACCGAGGTCATTGTGGTGGGGCTGGCACCGGACGCCGGCATTTGGGATGTTGCTGCTGCGAGTTCTGCGGCGCGGGTGGCCATCCTGCCCGCCGCCGCGGGGTGGCTCGCCGGTTACTTGAGCAGGCAGCGGAGTGTTTCCGGCGGGGTGGTGCTGGGCGTGCTGGGCGGCTGCGGCGGGGCCGGGGCATCCGCCGTCGCGTGCTGGCTGAGCGCCGGCGCGGCGGACCGGGGCGAACCCGTGCTGCTCGTGGAAGGGGATCCATGGGGTGCCGGCCTCGAATGGGTGCTGGGTGCCGGGGAGCTGGAGGGCATCCGCTGGCCGGACCTGGTGGAACTGAGCGGCAGCCTGAACCCGGTGCAGCTGGCAGCAGGGCTGCCGGCGCTGGCAGGTTTTTCCTTGCTGGCACGGGGCGGCGGTCAACCTTCCCCGGATGTGGGGGTGATCCGGGCGGTCATGGACGCGGCCCGTAGCGGGTATGGACTGACTCTCGTGGATCTTGGCCGTGCAATGGGTCCGGATTCCCTGCTGCCGTTCTGTGACCAGGTGCTTCTGGTGGTTCCGGGCCGGGCAGCCGGTATCTTGGCCGCACGTACGCTGCTGCCGTATCTGGGGCCGGTTCCCGTCCAAGTCGTGGTCCGTGGTTCTCTCGGCGACGGACTTGATGAGCTGCGGACCGCTGAGGCCCTCGGGCTCCCGTTGGCGGGGTATGTTCCCTCACTGAGGGGGATGGGCCGGGCCATGGACACCGGGCGGGTGCTGTCCTGTCTGGGGCGGCCCGGGATCAGGCGCGGCGTCCAGCGGATACTGGACCAGGTCCTGCCCCGTCCAGCCGGGGCACACGCGTGAGTGCCACCGGCGGTACCTTTCCCGGCAGCTACGCACCGGCCATTGGCCCCGATCCGTTGCTGGCGCGGGTGCGGGACCGGATGCTGGCCCATCCCGAGCCCGTCACCGGCGCGCGGCTCGCAGCGGCGGTGCAGGCCAGCGGGCGGCTGCTGGGATCGGAGGGAGCCCTGCACGCGGTCGACCGGGTACGTGCGGAAGTCCAGGGGCTGGGCGTCCTGCAGCCGCTGGCAGCGCTGCCCGGGGTCAGCGACATTCTGGTGAACGGACCGGACCGGGTCTGGGTCGACGCCGGGCGGGGACTGGAACTGACCGGGGTGCGCTTCGCAGCGGACTCCGATGTACAGGCGCTGGCCACCCGGCTGGTAATTGCCGGCGGGCGGCGGCTTGACGATTCCTGCCCCTGCGTCGACGTCCAGCTGCAGGGCTACCGGGTACACGCCGTCCTTGCTCCCGTTTCCACGGGTTCAACGCTCCTGTCGATCCGTATCCACCGGAACCGGACCTTCACCCTTGGCGAGCTGGCGCGCGGCGGAACCCTGGACGAGCAGTGCGAAACCGTGCTGCGGAACATTGTTCGCCAGCGTCTGAACTTCCTGGTCAGCGGGGCAACCGGTACCGGGAAGACGACATTGCTTTCCGCCTTGCTGTCCCTGAGCGGGCCGCAGGAGAGGGTGGTGCTGGTCGAGGACGCCGCGGAACTGAACCCGGTGCACCCGCACGTGGTCGGGTTGCAGAGCAGACACGGAAATGTGGAGGGCACGGGGATTCTGGACCAGGCGGAACTGGTCCGGCAGGCGCTGCGCATGCGCCCGGACCGGTTGGTGGTGGGGGAGTGCCGCGGAGCAGAGGTGCGGGAGTTGCTGGCTGCCCTGAATACCGGGCACGACGGTGCGGGTGGAACCATCCATGCCAACTCGGCAGCGGACGTCCCTGCCCGGCTGGCCGCTCTAGGCGCGCTCGCCGGGATGACGCCGGACGCTGTGGAGCTGCAGGCGGGGGCTGCCTTGGACGTGGTGGTCCACCTGAACCGTGCTGCGGGTGGCCGCATTGTTTCCGAAGTTGCCGTCCTGGGCATGGCGGGCGGCCGGCTGACAGCCATTCCGGCGCTCGTCCGAACAGGTACCGGTTATCAGCGGCGTGCTGGGTGGGCGGAACTGGAGCGCCGATTGGCGGCACATGGTGTGGACGGGGCTGCCTGACCATGGCGACACGTAAGCGCCCCGTCCGGCGGTGGCTCCATTGACTACGGCGACGACGGTGTCTTCATTGGCTTCACTGGCTGCTCCATTCGCTCGATTGGCTGTGGTGGGTAGGGCGGCGGAACTATGGACGGGCTGAGGGCCTCGGTGCTGCTTGCAGTGGCAGTGCTGTTTTGGACGGTGCCGGATCGAGGACGGGTGCTGATTCCTCCAGGGGGCCGGCGCCCGCGCCAATCGCCCCGGCCCTTGTCGCGGCTGTGGAACCGGGCCGGGGTGGAGGGGGATGCCCCTGCCCTGCTGGTCCGCGAATTGGCTGGGCTCTTTGCGGCGGGACGGCCGGCGCACCGCATCTGGGCCGACGCGGCCACACTTTACGATGCGGAAAGCGCTAACGGAGGCGTTGTTCACCCGTTCACTCCCGTGCTGCAGGCGGCAGCGGCCACTGCTTCCATGGGGTTCAGTCCTGTTCCTGTTCTGGCCGCCGCAAGCCAATCGGGTCGCGCCGGGCAGTCCGGACCTGCACCTCCCCGTTCCCACGCCCGCTCCCACTCGCCACATGAGCAGCTGCTCCGTGAGCTGTGGGCAGGACTTGCCGTATGCATCCGGGTGTCCGAACGCAGCGGTGCCCCGCTGTCTGCAGTACTCGCCCGTTATGCCGGACAACTGGATGCCGCCCGGGATGCGTCCGCCGACCGCGACGCGGCCCTTGCCGGTCCCCGCGCAACCGTGCGGCTGCTGACGTGGCTTCCTGCGGGCGGAATGCTGCTGGGCTACCTGCTGGGAGGCAACCCGCTTCACGTACTCGCGGCCACACCACTGGGATGGGCGGCAGCCGTGGCGGGCGGCGGCTTCTGGCTGGCCGGGCGGCTCTGGTCCGCGAGACTGGTGCGGGAGGCACAAAGCCCCTCCTCGGTGGGGCCCGGGTGAGCGGACTGGTGGTCTTTGTGTGTCTGGCTGCGGCGGCACTTCTCCTGCTGCCGGAGGGCAGGCGCCCGGTGCCGCGGGAACGCAGCAGGGCTTCTACACATTCTCAGAGCGGTTGGATCAGCGATCCCGCCCTGATGCTTGACCTCATAGCGGCAATGTTGGAAGCCGGGCAACCTCTGACCTACGCCCTGGCGATACTGGCCGACGGGGTGGACCCGGCAACCCGCCGGGACCTTACCCGTCTTTTGGGGGCACTGGAGCTCGGTGTTCCCTGGGAAACCGCATGGCAGCTTTCAGCGGGCGGCGGCGCGTCCGGACAGCGGACCGCCCGGATAAAGCAGCGGGGGACCAAGCGCTCCCCGGGGCAGACCAAGGCTTCGCCGGGAACGGTGCCGGCTGGGCAGAGAGGTCCCTCCGCGCAGAGAGGTCCCTCCGCGCAACCTTCCTCGGCGCTCGCGGCCCTTGGGCCGGCGCTGCGCTTTACCGCAACCACCGGAGCCCCGTCCGCTGCAGTGCTTTATTCGCAGGCTGACTCCCTTCGGCGGCGGAGGCAAGCCGAGAGTAGGCGCCGGGCGGCAGCCCTTGGGGTGCGCCTGGTCGTGCCGCTCGGTCTGTGCTCCCTTCCCGCTTTCGTCGCGCTGACGGTGGTGCCGCTGCTGCTGTCGCTGCTGCCCGGCGGTTTATGACCATTTCCCGGCAGGGCACTGTGGTCCCGGGGCGGCGGGGAGGAAACGGTGTCCTCCTCCACAGCCCTCTGTCGGCACCCGGTTGTTCCAAACAGCACCCCCTGAGCATCTATCGCGAACCGGTCAGCAACAGGATCGAGTTCCTCAGAACTTTTCACTAGGAGGAAATACCATGGCACCGATCCCCGCATCCTTCCCCGGCCGGATATCCCCAGCCATCCCTCATCACCTTCTGCCGCTTGCCGTCCCCGGTGACGCCGGTGCGAAGCCCGTCGGCAACGATGGATCTGGTGCGGTTGCGATGCCCGAAAGAAACGTTGGGTCCTCCGGCGTTGCTGGGCGCTCCGACGATGCGGATTCCGCCGGCATAGCGGAGTCCGCGGTCAGCATTGCGCCGGTCGGTGCGACTCTGCGGACCGACGAAAATGCCGCTGTCCGCAGTGTCTGCCCCAATCCTTTGACTGACGGACGCCACGGACTGCACAGCCTGTCCGGGCGGGCTGCTCCTGTTACCCGGCGGCTCACGCTGGTTAAACCGGTCATGGGTTCTCCCCGCGAAGGCGGCTCAGGAGGACACCCGGAAGATGACCCTGCAGCAGGCCTGGCGGCAAAACCCGCTGTAAGGCGCCGAACTACCGCCGCGGAGCTTTCCGCTCCGGCCTGGTCCGACCGGGAAGCGGGAATGGCTACAGCGGAATATGCAATCGCCACGTTGGCTGCCGTGGCCTTTGCCGGGCTCCTTGCTGTGGTCTTGGGAAGCGATGAAGTCCGGTCGATGCTGGTGTCCCTGATCCGGTCCGCGCTGACCCTCGGATGAGAGGACGGATGAAGGGATGGGCGATGCCGGGAACCGCCGCGGGGGATCCGAGGGGTGGGCGGGACCGGGGTGCCGTCACCGCAGAGTTCGCCGTGGCGCTGCCGGCCATTGTGCTGGTGCTTGTAGGCGGGTTAACGGGCATTGCAGCGGGAGTTACACAGCTGCGGCTGGAGGAGGCAGCCCGGGCAGCAGCAAGGGAGATCATGCGTGCGGACCGGGAAGCAGCAGAGGCTGCCGTGGAGCGGTTGGCGGGCAGCCCGGCTCAGTTGGTGCTTTCGGAAGAGGACCAGTGGACAGTAGTGGAGGTCCGCAGCGCTTTGTCCCTTCCAGTGCTGAGCCTGCTGCCGCTGGAACTCTCCGCCGATGCCGTCGCCTTTCCCGGGGATGGGGGTCTGCCTGATGGGGCCAGACCTGAGCGCTGAATCCGTCCCGCCGCCCCGCACAACGGGCCCCGACCTACACGGCACCGACTCGAAGAGCCGGAGTACCGACACGAGGGACAGGGGTGCCGGAACGATTACCGCGATCGGTATCTGCCTCATCTTGCTGGGGTTCTCGGTAGCTGCCTTGGTACTGGTGCAGACATCGGTGGGTGCTGTCCAGGCCGCCACCGCTGCGGATCTGGCGGCGCTCGCGGGCGCCGATGCCCTGCGTGGTCTGCAGCCAACGGGCCAAAGGTCGGGACCCGTCACCGGGTCCGCATCCGGCGCCGCTGCCGGTCCCGGTCCAGCGGGCGCCTGCGGGGTGGCGGGGGAAGTGGCTGCAAGGAACAACGCAGCACTGCGGAAGTGCAGCGCGGACCCCGAAGCGGGAATCCTCACCGTGGAAGCGCAGGTGCGGGTTCCTGCACTGCCGTATCCCGCCACGGCCACGGCACGTGCCGGGCCTCCCGGCTAAGAAACCTGCACGGAGGAGGCCAGGGCCAGGACGACAGCGCCAGAGGGAGCGAGTCCGAGGGCCTCATGCGGAGGAAGCCAGGTCCTCCGGCGCCAGGAAGCCGAGGCTAGGGGGTCAGCACCAGCGCGTCCGGCGCGTGATCCAACAGCACGTCCAGGAGCGTGACGGCACCCTTCTTATCCAGCGGGTTGTTCTTGTTGCCGCACTTGGGGGACTGCACGCAGGAGGGGCAGCCGCCGTCGCACTCGCAGGCCCGGATGGCATCGCGGGTCGCGGTGAGCCAGATCCGGGCAGCCTCATAACCGCGCTCGGCGAAGCCGGCACCGCCGGGATGCCCGTCGTAGACGAAGATGGTCGGCTTCTCGGTATCGGCATGCAGGGCCGTGGACACCCCGCCGATGTCCCACCGGTCGCTGGTCGCCACCAGCGGCAGCATTCCGATGGAGGCGTGTTCTGCGGCATGCAGGGAACCGGGGAAATCGGCAGGCGCCAGTCCGGCCGAGACCAGGAACTTCTCGTCGATGACGAACCAGACGGCCTTGGTGAACAGCTCCTTGGCTTCCAGCTCCAACGGTTCCTCACCGAGGATTTCGTTCGAGATCAGAGCCTTGCGCTGGTAGGACACCACCTGCGTCGTCACCTTGACCGTGCCGAAGCAGACCTGGATGCCGTTCCACTCCGAGGTCCGGTCGGTTTCCAGCACCTCGACCTGGGTGATGTCCCGGGCCTGGGTGTAGAACTCCGGGTTGGTCCGGGTCACCATGGCGCAGTGGTCGGCTTCATTGAGCTCGTCCACCAGGAAAGTTTGTCCCTGATGAACGTAAACCGCCCCGGTGTGCGCCTGGTACTGCGCCTGCGGAGAGTCCATGGTGCCCAGCAGCATGCCCGTATCCGTCTCCACAATATTGATCGGACCACCGCCGGCCGCCCGCAGGTTGACCATGGACGCGGCGCTTTCCGGGTGCGTCCAGAACCAGCCGGAGGGCCGGCGCCGCAGATAGCCCTGGTCCACCAACTGTTCCAGCAGCCCGCCGGCAGTGGGGCCGAACAGCTCCCGCTCATCGGGAGTCAACGGCAGCTCCGCCGCGGCAGCGCACAGGTGCGGTCCGAGGACATACGGGTTGGACGGGTCGAAAACCGTCGCCTCCACGGAAATATCAAAGATGGCTTCCGGATGATGCACCAGATAGGTGTCGAGCGGATCGTCGCTGGCCACGAAGGCCGCCAGGGCGTCCTGCCCCGACCGTCCGGCCCGGCCGATCTGCTGGAACAACGAGGCGCGGGTACCGGGCCACCCGGCCACCAGCACCGCGTCGAGGCCGGAAATGTCGATGCCCAGCTCCAGTGCGGAGGTACTGGCGATGCCCAGCAGCTCGCCGCTGCGCAGCCGCCGTTCCAGCTCCCGCCGTTCCTCCGGCAAATAGCCGGAACGGTACGCCGCAACCCGGTCCGGAAGCGAAGGATGCACCTCATCCAGCAGCCGCCGGGTAATGGTCGCAATCGTTTCGGCCCCACGGCGGGACTTGATAAAGGCAATGGTGCGTACCTGTGCCGCCACCAGGTTGGCCAGCAGATCGGCGGTCTCCGCCACGACCGTGCGCCGCGACCGGGCGCCGTTCTCTCCCTTGAGCTCGGTCAGCTGCGGCTCCCACAGGGCCACCGTCGTGGATCCGTGCGGCGAACGGTCGTGCGTCACAGCGGTGACCGGCGCGCCAATGAGCCGGCTGAAGGACTCCGAGGGTTCGGCGGACGTGGCCGAGGCGCCGATGAACACCGGATCGGCACCGTAATACCGGCAGATCCGCCGCAGCCGCCGGATCAGGTTCGCGACATTGGAGCCGAAGACCCCGCGGTAGCTGTGCGCCTCGTCGATGATCACGTATTTCAGCCGGCGGAAGAACCGGGCCCACCACGCATGGTTCGGCAGCACCCCGAAGTGCAGCATGTCCGGATTCGCGAGCACGAGATTGGCGTGGTCCCGGATCCAGCGGCGGGCACCGGTGTCCGTGTCGCCGTCGTACGTCTCGGCGCGGACCGTGGGAAGGCGCAGCGATTTTACGGCGGCCAGCTGATCGGCGGCCAGCGCTTTGGTGGGTGCCAGATACAGGGCGACAGCGCCGGAGGGTTCGAGGGTGGCGCGGTCATCCAGGGAGGTGCGGTGGATGGCATCGAGGACGGGCAGCTGGTAGGCCAGTGACTTACCCGACGCTGTGCCGGTGGCAATGATCGTGTGCTGGCCGGCATGAGCAGCCTCGGCGGCTTCCATCTGGTGGGCCCACGGCTCCTGGATGCCGAGCCCCTGATAGGCGGCAACGACGTCGGGGTGTGCCCAGGAAGGCCACGGCGCAGTGACGGCCAGGCGCGCAGGAATCTGATGCACGTGCATCAGCTGCTCGGGCTCGGCGCCGCCGCCGAGCAGCGGGATCAGGGAATCATGAAGAGCCACGTGCTCATTGTCCCATCCGGCAATCCGCGGCGGCGCATGTTCACTGCGGGGGAAACCAGCCCGGGAAACCGCCGGGGAACCCACAGTGAAAATCAGAGCCGGGGCTCGAACATCACCACGGCCGCCAGGGACTCCCAGCCCAGGTACCGGTAGAGTTCCTGGCCGTCGAGGGACGCGATGAGCAGCCCGGATTCGGCGTCGTCCTCCAGTGCCTGGGCGGTCAAGGCCCGCATCACGTAGCTGCCCAGCCCGCGCCGTCGGTAGCCCGGCTCGGTGATGATCCGGTCAAACACTGCGTAGCCGTCCACCACGGCCATCCGCCCCTGGGCTATGGGCTGCCCGTCGTCGAACACCGTCACGGCACCCACCCGGTCCTCATGGGTGCTTTCGGCATTGAAGGTGTCCCACGGCAGCACGGGGGCCTCGATGTCCTGGCCCTCCATATCCGCGACCATCAGCACTTCATCGGTTGAACGGATCTGCAGCCCGTACACCGAGGCTGCCCCGTGCATTTCCCGGACCCGGGTCGTCACGATGGTGAACAGCCGGGAGGGACTGTGCCGTGCGGAGGAGGCGAGGGCGGCGAACTCGTCGGGGGAGGGCTCCAGCGCGAAATACTCCCAGTCATTGGTCCGGTCGTGCAGCAGCGCCGCAGGGAAACGCCCCTCGTGGCGGGTCCGGTAGCCCCTCGCCTGTGCCCACCCGGAGACCCAGGTCTCAAGTAAATCGTCATCCAGCGCTCTCATAGATGCACATTAGCGGCCGTCCGAGGGGAACGGTATGGATGGGAGATGAAAAGCGGTCCACCGGCTCGGTCTACCCTTGTCTAGTGGCATTGAACCGAATCGCACTGTATTACGCTTTCACTCCTCTTCCGGACCCGGACGCGATCCGCCTCTGGCAGCGCGCCCTCTGCGAAAAGCTGGCCCTGCGCGGGCGGATCCTGATCTCCAAGGACGGCATTAACGGCACCGTCGGCGGGGAGCTCGACGCCATCAAGGCCTACGTCAAAGCGACCCGGGAATACCCTCCATTCAAGAAGATGGACATCAAGTATTCCGAAGGGTCGGCGGAGGACTTCCCGCGGCTGAGCGTGAAGGTCCGCGACGAAATCGTGAGCTTCGGCGCACCGGGCGAACTGAAGGTCGACGAGAACGGTGTGGTCGGCGGCGGAACCCACCTGCGCCCCGAGGAACTCCACCAGCTGGTTGAAGAGAAGGAAAAAGCCGGTGAGGAAGTGGTCTTCTTCGACGGGCGCAATGCCTTCGAAGCGCAGATCGGCAAGTTCAAGGGCGCCGTGGTCCCCGATGTAGCCACCACCCACGACTTCATCAAGGAACTTGAATCCGGCAAGTACGACGACCTCAAGGACAAGCCCGTGGTCACGTACTGCACCGGCGGCATCCGCTGCGAGGTGCTCTCCAGCCTGATGGTGAACCGCGGGTTCTCCGAGGTCTACCAAATGAAGGGCGGCATTGTCCGCTACGGGGAAACCTACGGGGACAAGGGCCTGTGGGAAGGCTCGCTGTATGTCTTCGACAAGCGGATGCATACCGAGTTCACGGACGACGCCGTGACCATCGGCGAGTGCGTCCGCTGCCACGCGCCCACGAGCAAGTTCGAGAACTGCTCCAACCCCTCGTGCCGGAAATTGACCCTCTACTGCGCGGACTGCGCCTCCGACCCCGCCACACTCCGCTGCCCCGACGGCTGCGACGACTGACACCCGGAACCACTTGGGCGCCTATGCACTGCCTGTGTACTTCCCATGTACTTCCCCAACCGGCGTTGTTAGCATCCCCCGCACGGGCGGCGATGCCCGTGAGGAGTCCGGCCCGGGCCCGGTGACAGCCGGCGCACCGGGCTCGGCCTGGCCCAAAGGCGGGGGAACATGGAAACGGTTGACACAGCGCTGGATGCCGCAGGAGGAGCAGTCGGGAACGGGCCAGGCACGCAGGTCCCCGACACGGAAGCGGACCCCGGCGCCGGATCCGCGGCAGCCAGGGAGTGGGACCGGATAGTCGACGTCCTGGTGGTCGGATCGGGAGCGGCCGCATTAACGGCGGCCATCACCGCAGCGGACGAGGGGCTGGACGTGCTGGTGGTGGAAAGCACCCGGCTGTGGGGTGGCACCACGGCCATTTCCGGCGGTGGCCTGTGGATGCCCGGTAACCCCCTGATGAAAAAGGCGGGGGTGCAGGACAGTCAGCAGAATGCCCTCACCTATATGGAGGAGGTGATTGCCGACGTCGGCCCTGTCTCCTCACGCGAACGCAAACTCGCCTTCCTGCAGTCCATCCCCGAGGTCGTGACGTTCCTGGGCGGCCTCGGCGTCCAGTGGATGCGTTCCAAGGACTACCCCGACTATTACCCGGACCGGCCCGGCGGCATGGTGGGGCGTTCCCTGGAGGTCAAGGCCTTCGACACCAAGCTGCTGGGCCCCTGGTTTAAGCAGTCCCGAGCAGCCGCGTCGGGCATCCCCGCTCCGCTGGCCACCGACGATGTCTGGGAGCTCTCCCGGGCCTGGTCCACGCCGAGCGGCTTCGTCCGCGGAGCCCGTTTTGTCTTCCGCACCCTTGGCGGCCTGCTCCGGGGCAAACGCCTGTACGGTCTGGGCGGTGCCCTCTCATCCTCGCTGATGTACATCGTCCGCAACCAGCAGACCCCCGTCTGGCTTTCCGCGCCGCTGACGGATCTGATCCAGGACGACGAAGGCGCGGTGCTGGGCGCCGTGGTCCGCCGGCAGGGCCGGGATGTGAGGATCAAAGCCCGCCGCGGCGTCGTCCTGGGCGCCGGAGGATTTGCCCGGAACGCGGCATGGCGGGAAAAGTACCAGGGCCTGGAAAAGGAGTACTCCTCGGCACCGGAAGGGGACCTGGGCCAGGCAATCGACATCGTGGCTGCCCGCGGCGGTGCGCTGGCCCTGATGGATGACGCGTGGTGGGGTCCCACCGCCGTCGGACCCAAGGGCAAGGTCACATTCACGCTCGCGGAACGGTCCATGCCCTTCTCCCTGGTGGTCGACGCGGCGGGCAAACGGTTCCTGAACGAGTCGGAATCGTATGTGGACTTCGGCCACCACATGCTGGAGAACAACAAGAAAGTGCCGGGGGATCCCGCGTGGCTGGTGTTCGAAGCCCGGCACGCCCGCCGCTACCTGTTTAATGCCCTGCTGCAGGGACGCCGGGAGTGGCAGCGCCAGGGTCTGCTTGTCCGGGACGGCACACTGGCCGGCCTCGCCGGAAAGATGGGTGTTCCGCCGGCCGTCCTCGAAGCCACCGTGGAACGGTTCAACGGTTTTGCCCGGACCGGAATCGACGAAGATTTCCACCGGGGCGACACCGTGTATGACAACTACTACAGCGACCCGCGGGTGAAGCCGAATCCGAATCTGGGCCCGTTGGAGCAGGGACCGTTTTCCGCCGTACGCCTGTACCCGGGTGACCTGGGAACCAAGGGTGGACTGGTGACGGACGCCGATGCCCGCGTGCTCCGCGAGGACGGCAGCGTCATCCCGGGCCTATACGCGGCGGGAAACACCACTGCGTCGGTCATGGGCCGTACCTACCCCGGGGCCGGGGCAACCATCGCCCCGGCGGTTGTCTTCGGCTACCGCGCCGCCCGGCACGCCGCCGCCTACGGTGCCGCAGCGGCCGGAACCGCCGCCGCACCCGCGGTGGCCGCCGCGGCTCCTGCCGACCTGCCGGTGCAGGCCACGGCAGGGTAGGCCGCCCCATGCCTCGGGGTGTCGGAACGGGGTGGGGTACGGACCACTGATTACCCGGCCATAGACTGTGGATGTGAGTGATTTCTCTTTCGTTCCTTCCGCACCCCGCAGCCGCGACACCTGGCTCCTCAAGGCGCTCGCCGCCGATCTGGAGGAGGCCGGATACACCGTGAACGGTGTGGCCGAATTCCTCGGAGAGGACGCATCGGCGGCCCTGCAGCGCGACCAGCTGGTCCCTGCGCTGCTGGCCTGCCGGGCGGAAGCCGAGGCTGCCTCCCCCCGCCGGGTGGCCGTTCCCGTCCAGCTCTGGCTTCTGGGCGAAACGGCGGAGCGCGCCGAACTCGACGGCGCGCTGCCCCGCACAGGCACGGAAGGCCTACTGGAACTCGGGCTGATTGAACGCGGCCGCGTGTTCGGCACCTTCCGCGCCGCGGTGGACCTTCGCCCCTACGGCACGGACGACGGCGGCACAGGGTCCGACGGGAACCCGGACGGCGACCTTTGGGTGGCCAGCGACCTGGGCAGCCACCAGCGCCCCGGAGTGCTCCGCCGCGACCATGTCCTGGGTATCGGGCAGGCCTCCCTGAGCCTGGCCCAGCTCACCGTGCGCGCACCCGTGGGCCGCGCCCTGGACCTCGGGACCGGCTGCGGTATCCAGACTTTCCACCTGCTCCGGCACGCGGACCACGTCACGGCCACGGATGTTTCCGAGCGTGCACTCGCCTTCACCCGGTTCAACCTGATGCTCAACTCGTCGCAGCTGGACATCGATCCGGACCAGCCCGGGGAACGCTTCACCCTCCGGCTGGGAAGCCTGCTGGAACCGGTGGCGGAGGAGAAATTCGACCTCGTGGTCTCCAACCCGCCGTTCGTCATCACCCCGCGCACCGGTGAGGACAGCGAACGTTACACCTACCGTGACGGCGGCCTGGCCGGGGACGGCATTGTTGCCGCGCTGGTCTCCGGACTGCAGGACGTCCTGCGCCCGGGCGGCACCGCGCAGATGCTGGGCAACTGGGAGATCCCGGAGGACCGGGAGCAGGACTGGTCAGCCCGGGTCGAAGAGTGGCTTCCGGAGGGGACGGATGCCTGGGTCATCCAGCGGGAGACCCTCACCCCGTCCGAATACGCCGAAATGTGGCTCCGTGACTCCGCGCAGGGCCGCGACCGTGAAGAGTACGCTGCGGCGTACGCCGGCTACCTGGAGGACTTCGCCTCCCGGAGTGTCGGGACTGTGGGATTCGGCTCATTCTGGCTGCGCCGGCGACGGAAGCCCGGGGCTGAGCCGCTGCGCCGGTTCGAAGAGATCACCCATCCCATCGAGCAGCCCATGGGGCCGCACCTCGACGCCGCTGTCCGCCGGTTCGACTGGGTCAGCGCCCGCGGCGACCTCACCGACGTGCACCTCCTGGTGGCCGACGACGTCACGGAGGAGCGCCACCAGCGCCCCGGAGCCGAGCATCCCGGGGTGATCCTGCTCCGCCAGGGTGCCGGGCTGCGGCGCACCAACCTCATGAGCACTGAGCTCACCGGATTCGTGTCCGCGTGCGACGGCGAACTGTCCGCGGGGCAGATCATCTCGGCGCTGGCCGCCCTGCTGGACCGTCCGGATCCTGAGTTTGGCCGGGAGCTGATCGCGGAAGTGCGTAATCTGGTGTTGGACGGGTTCCTCGTTCCGGACCGCTGGTAGGCGGCGCACCTGTCCCCGGGCAGGTCAGTGCCTGCGGTGCTTTCCAGTTACCCTAGTGCTGGGGCATCGCGCATACTGTCTGTGGATGAACCGGACTGCGGATGCACCAAAGCGCCGGAACGAAGCGCCCCTAAACTCATTTGAACCACCTTTGTTACGTAGGAGAACAGTGCCAGTTAAGGCAACGGACAAGAAGACCGGCAAGAAGCTTGTAATTGTCGAGTCTCCGGCCAAGGGCAAGACCATCGCCGGGTACTTGGGCGAAGGCTTCGAGGTGACGGCATCGATGGGTCACATCCGCGATCTTCCGCAGCCCTCCGATCTGCCCGCCGAGCTGAAGAAGACGGGTGTCGGCAAGTTCGCCGTCGACCTCGACAACGACTTCGAGCCGTATTACGTGGTGTCCGCAGATAAGCGGAAGAAGGTGGCTGAGCTCAAGGCCGCACTGAAGGACGCCGATGAGCTCTATCTCGCAACTGACGGTGACCGCGAAGGTGAAGCCATTGCGTGGCACCTGCTGCAGGTGCTCAAGCCCAAGGTCCCGGTCCACCGGCTGACCTTCCCGGAAATCACCCGCGAAGCCATCCAGCGTGCCCTGCTGGAAATGCGCGACGTTGACGTTGCCATGGTGGACGCCCAGGAAACCCGGCGCATTCTTGACCGCCTGTACGGGTACGAGATATCCCCGGTGCTCTGGCGCAAGGTCGCCCGCGGCCTGTCCGCCGGTCGCGTGCAGTCCGTCGCTACCCGCCTTGTGGTGGAACGCGAGCGGGAGCGCATGGCGTTCCGCGCGGCGTCGTACTGGGACCTGGTGGGAACCTTCGCCACCGAAGCCGCCGAGAAATTCAAGGCCCGCCTGGTCGCCGTCGACGGCGCCCGCGTGGCCACCGGCAAGGATTTCACCGACCGCGGTGAGCTGAAGTCCAAGACCGCCGTGCACCTGGACGAAGCGGCGGCCGTATCGCTTGCCGCCGGCCTGGAATCGGCCGCGTTCAGCGTCCGTTCCGTGGACACCAAGCCGTACACCCGCCGTCCGGCCGCCCCGTTCACCACCTCCACCCTGCAGCAGGAGGCCGGCCGCAAGCTGCGCTTCTCCTCGCGGGTGACCATGCAGGTGGCCCAGCGGCTGTATGAAAACGGTTACATCACCTATATGCGTACGGATTCCCCGGCGCTGTCGGACCAGGCCATCAACGCGGCCCGCCGCCAGGCTTCGGAGCTTTACGGCCCCGAATACGTCCCCGAAGCCCGCCGCGTGTACAAGGGCAAGTCCAAGAACGCCCAGGAAGCGCACGAGGCCATCCGCCCCGCCGGCGACTCCTTCCGGACCCCGGCGCAGGTCGCGTCGTCGCTGCGCGGCGACGAGTTCCGGCTTTACGAGCTGATCTGGAAGCGCACCGTCGCCTCCCAGATGGCCGACGCCAAGGGTTCCACCGCTTCCGTCCGCATCGGCGCGGTGTCCACTGACGGCCGCGACGCCGAGTTCTCGGCCTCCGGTACCGTCATCACCTTCCGCGGCTTCATGGCTGCCTACGAGGAGGGCCGCGACGCCGTCCGCGAGGACGACGAGGCCGAGGGCACCGAAGGCGCCCGCCTGCCGGTGCTGAAGGCCCAGGACGCCCTGACCGCTGCGGACATCGCCGCCGGCGGCCATGAGACCTCCCCGCCGCCCCGGTTCACTGAAGCGTCGCTGGTGAAGATGCTCGAAGAACTCGGCATCGGCCGCCCCTCCACCTACGCCGCCACCATCTCCACCATCATGGACCGCGGCTATGTCACCAGCCGCGGACAGGCGCTGGTGCCGAGTTGGATCGCGTTCTCCGTGGTCCGCCTGCTGGAGGAACACTTCACGGACTACGTGGATTACGACTTCACTGCCGAGCTCGAAGAGGACCTGGACCGCATTTCCCGCGGCGAAGCCGGCCGTGTGGAGTGGCTGAACCAGTTCTACTACGGCGACCGGGTGGAAACCGGCCTCCACACCATCGTGAACGACCTCGGCGAGATCGATGCCAAGGCGATCAACTCCATCGAGATTGCCGACGGCATCGTGCTGCGCGTGGGCAAGTTCGGCCCGTACCTGGAGCGGCCGCTGCCCGCCGACGCCCCCGAAGGGACCGAGCCCGAGCGGGCGAACGTCCCCGAGGATCTGGCCCCTGACGAGCTCACCGCCGCCAAGGCCCTGGAACTGATGGAAACCGCCGCCCCCGAGGAGCGCGTGCTCGGCACCGATCCCGAGACCGGCCGGACGATCGTGGCCCGCAACGGCCGCTATGGTCCCTATGTGATCGAACTGATTCCGGAGATCACCGAGGAAGAGCTGGCGAACCAGCCGGTGGAGTACTACAAGAACGGCAAGCCCAAGCCACCGAAGAAGCCGGTGAAGGCCAAGCCGCGCACCGGTTCGTTGTTCAAGTCCATGAGCGTGGAAACCGTGACCCTGGACGAAGCGCTGAAGCTGATGAAGCTGCCGCGCGTCCTGGGTACCGACGCCGAGGGCAACGAAATCACGGTGCAGAACGGCCGGTTCGGTCCGTACCTGAAGAAGGGAACGGACTCGCGTTCCATCGGGTCCGAAGAGGAAATCTTCACGATCACGCTGGACCAGGCGCTGGAGATCTACTCCCAGCCCAAGCAGCGCGGCGGCCGGCAGGCGGCGGCGCCGCTGGCGGAGTTCGGTGCCGACCCCGTTTCGGAGAAGCCGATTGTGGTCAAGGACGGCCGCTTCGGCCCGTACATCACGGACGGCATCACCAACATCACGGTGCCGCGTTCCACGGCCATCGAGGAGCTGACCCGCGAGCAGGCAATCGAGCTGCTGGCGGAGAAGCGCGAGAAGGGTCCGGCCAAGAAACCCGTGAAGAAGCGTGCTGCACCCCGTAAAGCCGCGGCCAAGAAGTAGCGGGCAGTCGGTAGAGCGATAATGGAACCATGCGCCTAGGCGTCCTCGACATCGGGTCCAACACCGTCCACCTCCTGCTGGTGGACGCGCACCCCGGTGCCCGCCCGGCTCCTTTTGCCTCGCACAAGCGGCCGCTGCAGCTGGTGTCGTATTTGGACGCCGACGGCGGGGTAAGCCGGGCCGGGCAGGACGAGCTGATCGGCTTCATCAACGAAGCCTGGGATTTCGCCCGCCGCCACGGTGCCCAGGACCTGCTCGCGTTCTCGACTTCGGCGATCCGGGAATCGGCCAACGGTGCCGAGGTACTGGCCCGGGTACACCGGGAAACCCCGGTGCGGCTGGAGGAACTCTCCGGCGGAGACGAAGCCGCAATGACGTTCCTTGCCGCCCGCCGCTGGTACGGCTGGGGTGCCGGCTCCATTCTGGACCTGGACATTGGCGGAGGCTCCTTCGAAATGGCCCTGGGCCAGGACGAGCTTCCGGAAATCGCCCGGTCACTTCCCTTGGGTGCGGGGCGGCTGACCCGGGACTGGCTCCCCGGGGACCCACCCACGCCCAAGAGCATCAAGAAGCTGCGCAAGTACATCCGCGGCATGGTGGAGGAAGTAGCCGGGGAGTTTACTGCCTTTGGCCGGCCGGACCTCGTCACGGGCACGTCCAAGACCTTCCGTTCCCTGGCCCGCATTGCCGGCGCCGCGCCGTCGGCCGCCGGTCCGTTCGTGCCCCGCGTGCTGACCTTGGAGGACCTTTCCCTCTGGACCAAGCGGCTGGGCGCCATGAGTGCACGGGACCGCGCCGACCTGGACGGCGTCTCGGCGCTGCGGGCTCCCCAGATGCTTGCGGGAGCCCTGGTGGCGCAGGCTGCCATGGAGGCCTTCGACGTGCCGGTCCTGAAGATCTGCCCCTGGGCGCTGCGTGAGGGCTTGATCCTGCGCCGATTCGATACCCTGCGTTTTGAGACAACCGGTGACCTGCCCCGCGGTCCCGTCGAGGGGGAAGAATTCCTCGTGGAAGCGGGTCCCTCCCTCAATGGAAGCTGACATGTCGACGTCCCTATCAGAGCCGCAGTCCGGACATTCCGCCGCCATCCCGGTGGCGCTGTCCAGTTCCTCCGTGTACCCACTGTCCGTTCACGACACCTTCGCCATGGCCCATGACCTGGGGTATGACGGCGTGGAAGTCATGGTGACCAACAGCCAGGTCAGCCAGGACCCGGATGCCTTGAAGGACCTGAGCGAGCGGTATCAGCAGCCGATCCTCGCCATCCACGCTCCGACCCTGCTCTTGACCCAGCAGGTCTGGGGCAAGGCCTGGACGAAGATTGAGTTGTCCGCGGCGATGGCTGCTGAGGTGGGAGCCTCCACCGTCGTCACGCACCCGCCGTTCCGCTGGCAGACCGGCTACGCGGAGAACTTCGCCGAGGGCGTGGAGGACATTGCTGAACAGTACGGGGTCACCATTGCGGTGGAGAACATGTACCCGTGGCGGGTCCGCGGACGCGAGGCGAAGGCCTACCTGCCGCACTGGGACCCGGTGCCGCAACCCTACGAAAACATCACCTGGGACTTTTCCCATGCCGCCATCGCCGGCATGGATTCCTTTGAACAGATCCGCAAGCTCGGGCCACGGCTCCGCCACGTCCACCTGACCGACGGAACCCCGAACGGCAAGGACGAACACCTGCTTCCGGGTGAAGGCACCCAGCGGTGCGGTGAGGCGCTCTCCTACCTGGTTGATTCCGGCTTCAGCGGCGTGGTGGCCGTGGAGGTCAGCACCCGGAAGGCACGGGGAGCGGGGGAGCGCGAGGAGCAGCTGAAGCAGACCCTGGAATTCGCACGGGAGCATCTGCGGCCCAAGGCTGTGCTGTCGGGCCGCGACGTCCAGTAAAGGGTCCTGGCAGGCCCGCCGGACCATGCGCATGCACAGCATGACAGAATCGAAATCATGGACACGGCACAGAATCCCCGACTGACTTTCCTTGGCTGCGGCTCGATGAACGAAGCGATCCTTGGCGGGATCCTCGCTGGCGGCCTTGAGCCCGGGCAGGTTACCGCCACCGTCCGGCGCACCGAGCGGGCCGAAGAACTCCGCGCAGCCCACGGGATTACCGTCCTGGCCGGGAACGCGGACCCGGAGGCTAACCGGAAAGCCGTGGCCGGCGCCGACCTCGTCATCGTAGGCGTCAAGCCCGTGGGAGTTGCGGACCTGCTGCGGGAAATCGCGGCGGACCTACCCCGCGGCGCCGTGGTGCTCAGCGTGGCGGCAGCCGTACCGCTGGCCCTGATGGAATCGCTGCTGCCCGAAGGCCAGCCCGTGATCCGTTCGATGCCGAACACCCCGTCCCGCCTGGGCCGCGGCGTCACGTCCATTTCCGCCGGACACTCTGCGGGACCGGAAGCCATGGACCTGGCCCGCCGGATCCTCTCGGCGACCGGCACCGTGGTGGAGGTACCCGAGGAACAGGTCGACGCCGTTTCCGCCGTCAGCGGCTCCGGCCCCGCGTACGCGTTCTACCTGGCCGAGGCCATGGCCCGTGCCGGCGTGGAACTGGGCCTGGACCCGGACCTCTCGGCCCTGCTGGCCCGTGAGACGGTCGCCGGTGCCGGCTACATGCTGGCCGAGCCCGACGCCGACGCTCCCACCCTCCGGCGCGGCGTGACCAGCCCGAACGGCACCACCGAAGCGGCCATCCGCACCTTCGACGAACTGAACCTGCCCGGCATTATCGAATCCGGCGCCCGTGCGGCTGCGGCCCGGGCACAGGAAATCACCGAGCAGCTGACCGCGTAGGCATACGGACCTAACCGGCCCACTCTTGCGTCCAGCCGGGCGTAGCACCCGTCCCTCGCGCTATTGCGTCTGGCCGACGGCGGCTGACCGGACCAGCTCCGTCTCGCCGCTGCTGACGAAGCGTCCAGGTGCTAATCGCCGTAAGGCGTGGCGGAGGCGGCTTTAATATTCCAAGCGAGCTCTGCGAGCGAGGAATTTCGTTGCCGCCGGAGCCACGCCTGGAGGCGACCCACAGGCGACCCGGAAGGCCCGGAGCCGAAACCCTACGGCCGCGCGGCGAACCGTTCCAGCAGATCCACGTGCCCGGACACGATCAGGGTGTCCCGGCTGGAGACCTTGGTATCCGGCTGTGCGTAGGTGAAGTCCTCTCCCGGGGACTTCACGCCCACCACGGTGACGCCGTACTTGGCACGCACATTGGACTCACCCAGGGTGAAGCCCTGCGTCTCCTTGGGCGGGTACATCTTCACGATCGCGAAACCGTCGTCGAACTCGATGAAGTCCAGCATCCGCCCGCCCACCAGGTGCGCTGCCCGCCGGCCGGCGTCGGCCTCCGGATAGATCACGTGGTTCGCGCCGATGCGGGTGAGGATCTTGCCGTGCGCCGGAGTGATGGCCTTGACCCACAGGTGCTCGATGCCCAGGTCCACGAGGTTCACGGTGATCAGCACGCTGGACTCGATCGAGGTGCCCACGCCCACGACGGCGGCCGAGAAGTCTTCGGCGCCAAGCTGCTTGA
This sequence comes from Arthrobacter sp. zg-Y877, assembly GCF_030373105.1. Taxonomy (NCBI): domain Bacteria; kingdom Bacillati; phylum Actinomycetota; class Actinomycetes; order Micrococcales; family Micrococcaceae; genus Arthrobacter; species Arthrobacter sp. zg-Y877. Next base: position 597,693 of record NZ_JAUCPU010000002.1, on the reverse strand, counting down.
GCGCCTCGATATTGGTCGCGTCGGCCTGGATCACGTGCGTGAGGATGCCCGAGGCCTTCTGCACGAGTTCCGGATCGCGTTCCACGGCCAGGACCTCGCGGCCCTGCCGGACCAGCTGCTCGGCGGTGGCCGCACCGAAGCGGCCCAGCCCGATAACCAGGACCGGTGCGTTGTGTGGGGGTCTGTCAGCCAATGATCGGCCTTTCTTCGGGGTAGTGGTAGAGGGTGTTGCGGTGCCGCACGGCCAGGGCCGCGGCAAGAGTAATGGTGCCCACGCGTCCGGCGAACATCAGCATCGACAGGACATATTTGCCCGACGGCGGCAGGGCCTCGCTGAGCCCGGTGCTCAGACCCACTGTGGCGAAGGCCGAGATGACCTCGAACAGGACCGGCTCCAGGGATTCATCGGTGATGACCAGGAGTGCGGAGGTGGCGACGGCGACGAGGGTGGCACCCAGGATGGTCACCGAGATGGCCACCCGCATGGCTCCTTGGGGGATGGTGCGGCCGAAGGCCCGGACATCGGCGTCGCCGCGGGCTTCGGCGACCACGGCCAGGAATAGGACGGCGATGGTGGTGACCTTGATACCGCCGGCCGTGGAGGCGGAGCCGCCGCCGGCGAACATCAGCATGTCGGTGATGAGCAGGGTGCTGGAGTCCAGGTCCGTCATGGAGACGAGGTTGAAGCCGCCGGACCGGGTCATGACCGAGGCAAAGATGGAGTGGATGATTTTGTCCCCCACGGACAGGTCCCCGATGGTGCTGCTGTTGAACCACTCGAAGGCGCCCCAGAGTACGGCTCCGGCCACCAGCAGGATGGTGGATACCAGCACCGTGAGCTTGGTGTGCAGGTTCCATTTGCTGACCATGGCACGGGTCTGCAGGAGGACCATGATGACGGGGAAACCGAGGGACCCGATGAAGACGCCGAACATGAGCGGCACCAGGATCCACAGGTCCTCTTCGTACGGCACCAGGCCGTCGGAGTGCGGCGTGAAACCTGCGTTGTTGAACGCGGAAATGGAATAGAAGACCGCGTGCCACACCGCCTGGCCGGGGGACTCGCCCAGGATCATAAAACGCGGTGCCATGACCAGGGCCAGGGCCAGCTCAATCACGACGGCGGTGCTGAAGACAATGCGCAGCAGATGGCCCACTTCGCCGAGGCGGCCGGTGTTCATGCCTTCCTGCGCCATGAGCTTGCCGCGGACGCCGAGGCGCTTGTTCACGGCCAGGGCCAGCAGCGAGGCCAGGGTCAGGATGCCCAGGCCGCCGACCTGGATGGCGATCAGGATCAGCACCTGCCCGAACGTAGACCAGTACGTGGCCGTGGAAACCACAGTCAGGCCGGTGACGCAGACCGCCGAAACAGCAGTAAAGAAGGCATCGTGCAGCGGCGTGACTTCACCGCTGCTGGACGCCGCCGGAAGGCTCAGCAAAGCGGTGAAAAGCAGGATGACGAGACTAAAGACGAAAAGCGCCAGCCGGGCCGGCCGGCCGCTGACCACTCCGCCCACGGCGCCACGGATTCGGCCCACGGCGCCGCGGATCCCGGCAACAATGGCGGGACCGCTATGCTCCTTCTCGAGCAGGGATTGCCGGGGGAATGCCATGGATGGTTCCAGTTCTTTTCCGCGGTGGTTCCGCACAGTAGTAGCACTTATCCGGCTGAGGGGCGCGGACACCAATATCAGAGTAGCGCCCGCATCACGTAGCCTGTCTGCATGATCAGTTCCGGGCTAAGCCTTCCTATTATGCCGACGTGCATTGTCTGGGATGAATCCATGCTGGCTTACGACTTTGGCAAAGGGCATCCGATGAGCCCGGCACGCCTGGATCTGACGGCCCGGCTGGCACGCGAACTGGGGCTCTTCGAGCTCGAAGGCGTCCGTTTGACCGAGCCCTATGTTGCCTCTGCGGCGGACCTCCTGACCGTCCATGGTTACGAATACATCAGTGCCGTGCAGGCCGCCGGTGCCGACCCCTCGAACTGCAACACACTGCTGGGACTTGGCACGGAGGACACCCCTGCCTTCGCCGGCATGCACGAGGCCAGCGCCCGGCTGGTCGGCGGCTCCCTGGCCGCGGCGGACGCCATCCTGTCCGGCAAGGCGACGCACGCAGTGAACTTCGCCGGCGGCATGCATCACGCCGGCTACGAGAAAGCATCCGGATTCTGCGTGTACAACGACGCCGCCGCCGCCGTCGCGCGGCTCCTCGCCAACGGGGTGCAGCGGGTGGTGTACATCGACGTCGACGCCCACCACGGCGACGGAACACAGGACATATTCTGGGACGACCCCCGCGTCATGACCATTTCCATCCATGAAAGCGGGCTGACCCTGTTTCCCGGGACGGGGTTTGCCAATGAGACCGGCGGCAAGGAGGCCGAAGGTACTGCTGTCAACGTCGCCGTGCCGGCACGCACCTCCGACGCCGGCTGGCTGAGGGCGTTCCATGCGGTGGTTCCCCAGCTGACCGAGGCCTTCGCCCCGGAAGTCATCGTCAGCCAGCACGGCTGCGACAGCCACAAGGACGATCCGATGACCAGCCTGCGGCTTTCCGTGGAGGCCCAGCGGCAGGCTGCCCTCACGATCAGTGACCTGGCAGGCCGGCTGTGCGAAGGCCGCTGGATAGCCACCGGCGGGGGCGGCTACAACGTGGCCTCCGTGGTTCCGCGGTCCTGGGCCCTGATGATGTCCGTGGCTGCCAATGGGCGGGTCCGTCCCTCCACCCCGCTGCCCCCGGCATGGCGGGACTACGTGCTGGAAAAACACGGCGTGAAGTGTGGCGAGACCCTGGGTGACGGCGCCGATCTGTGGTGGCGGTCCTGGGAAGTGGGCTACGACCCGAACGACGAAATCGACCGGACGGTCATGGCCACCCGCAAGGAGCTTTTCCCGCTGCACGGGCTCGACCCGTGGTTCGACTGATCCCCGTGTGGCCGGGATGCTCCCGGTCGCATATGCGGATAGGGTAATTCCCATGGTCTTTGACGATGTGTTTGCAGTAATCGCGGAAGGTACGCGGCGTGAGATCCTCGGCGCTCTACGTACCGGCGACAAGTCCGTAGGGACACTGGTGGAGGAGCTCGAGGTCAGTCAGCCCACGGTCTCCAAACACCTCAAGGTGCTGCGCGAAGCAGGCCTCGTCTCCATGCGCGCCGACGGCCAGCGCCGCTACTACTCCCTGGAAACCGCACCGCTGGAGGAACTGGTCCTGTGGCTGCGGGCGTTCGACCTCCCGTCCTTCACGGAGTCCGCGCCCCGGCTGGCTTCCGTTTCCGCCGGCCCTCCGCTCGCCACCGCGGCTGCCGTCGCCGCCGGCACCCTGGTGCCCGGCGCCGTCGAGACCCGGCCCCTGCCCGTGGACGCCGGCGTGCAGAACCTCGGCCGCACGGTGGGACGTGCCGCCGAACGTGCGGCGGACCTGTTCGGGCAGCTGCCCAAATTCCGCCGCCGCCGGCCCTAGGGCCGGCCCTAGGAATACGGTCTGCAGCTGCATAGGTCCGGTCATGCATCGCCTCCCGGGTACCGGCGGGGCTAGCGTAGTCCTGAAGGGGGAACCCAAACCCTTGAGGAGCAGCACATGGAACGTGTCCTGACGCGCGTACGCGACGATGTCTTCCGCCGGAATCCCGGCGAGACGGAATTCCACCAGGCCGTGGTGGAAGTCTTCGACTCCCTGGCACCGGTGCTGCGCAAGCACCCCGAATTTGCCGAAGCGGCCATCCTGCAGCGGATCTGCGAACCCGAACGGCAGATCATTTTCCGGGTGCCCTGGGTGGACGACAAAGGCCAGGTACAGATCAACCGGGGTTTCCGGGTGGAGTTCAACTCCGCCCTGGGCCCCTATAAGGGTGGACTGAGGTTCCACCCTTCCGTGTATCTGGGCATCATCAAGTTCCTTGGCTTCGAGCAGATCTTCAAGAACGCCCTGACGGGCATGCCCATCGGCGGAGGTAAAGGCGGCTCGGATTTCGACCCGCGCGGAAAGTCCGACGCCGAGGTGATGCGTTTCTGCCAGTCCTTCATGACGGAGCTGTACCGGCACATCGGCGAGTACACGGATGTTCCGGCCGGGGACATCGGCGTCGGCGGCCGTGAAATCGGCTTCCTCTTCGGGCAGTACAAACGCATTACGAACCGCTATGAATCCGGCGTGCTCACCGGTAAAGGCGTCAGCTGGGGCGGGTCCCTGGTCCGTCCCGAGGCCACCGGCTACGGCGCCGTGATGTTTGTCGAGGAAATGCTGAAGACGAAGGGCATGAGCCTGGACGGGCAGCGGGTGATCGTCTCCGGCTCCGGAAACGTGGCCATCAACGGCATCGACAAGGCGCAGATGCTCGGCGCCACAGTGGTGGCCTGCTCGGATTCCTCGGGCTACGTGGTGGATGAAAAGGGCATCGACGTTCCGCTGCTGCGGCAGATCAAGGAAGTGGAGCGGGGCCGGATCTCGGAGTACGCCGAACGCCGTGGGCACTCCGTGCATTATGTGGCAGGCGGGTCCATCTGGGACGCGGGGGCCGGCGTCGCGCTTCCGTGCGCCACCCAGAACGAACTGGACGAGGCGGATGCGCTGGCACTGATCAAGTCCGGGGTGCGGGCGGTTGCGGAAGGGGCGAACATGCCCTGCACACCCGCTGCCATCAACGCGTTCCAAAGCGCCGGAGTGCTGTTCGGACCGGGCAAGGCCGCCAACGCCGGCGGCGTCGCCACCTCCGCCCTCGAGATGCAGCAGAACGCCAGCCGGGATTCCTGGTCCTTCGACCATACGGAACGCCGGCTCAGCGAAATCATGGTCAATATCCATGAGCGGTGTGCACGGACGGCTGAGGAATATGGTTCGCCGGGGGACTACGTGGTGGGTGCCAATATCGGCGGCTTCGTCAAAGTGGCCGATGCGATGCTCGCCCTGGGCGTGATTTAGGGGCTGCCTTGCCCTGCCGGGCCTGCAGCGGCAGAAAGAACTTCCACTATGGTTACTCCTGCCACTACAGTAGGGACCATACGGGGCCATAAGTGACGCACGTCGCAGGAGGCCGGTGACGCGATGTCCTTCAGCCAGGTGCTCCTAACTGCCATGCTGCGGGAGCGGCGGCAATGAGCAAAGGAACGGGAATAAATGGCAGACGAGGGAAACTTCTCGGATGTGCGGTTTCTGACGGTGTCGGAAGTCGCCGACGTCATGCGTGTCTCCAAAATGACCGTTTACCGGCTGGTCCACTCCGGCGAACTGCCGGCGGTCCGCTTCGGACGGTCCTACCGTGTGCCGGAATCGGCCGTTCAGAAAGTGCTCCGGGACGCCGTCATCGACCGGCGTTCGGACACCGCTTAAACCTCTGGAGGGGCAGCAGCAGCGTCCCTTGATTCCTGCGGGTTGGAAGCTGTCAATTTCCACAGCGCCGAAGCTGTACCCTGTTAAGGAACGTTTTAATCGTCGCCAGTAACTACCGGCATGCAGCCCCTGTGCCCACGGCAGCAGGGGATGGGCGCCGGTGACTCCTAATAAGTTTGTGAGGACTCTGTGGGTTCAGTAATTAAGAAGCGCCGCAAGCGTATGGCCAAGAAGAAGCACCGCAAGCTGCTTCGCAAGACCCGTCACCAGCGTCGCAATAAGAAGTAACTTCTTCTCAGCGACCGTTGCCAGCGGGCCCCGGCTGTACGCCCGGTCCCGCTACGGCAGAGCCCGCCAGTCCTCACGGATAGGCGGGCTCCGGTATTTAAGAATGCGTCCCTGTTGTCAGCGTGCCCGGACCCAGGTGAATCCCCGCCACAGGCCGTAGGCGGCACCTGCAGCGGAAGCGGACTTCAGGCCCAGCGTGGCCGCCCTCCGCCCGGACCGGAAGTCGTAGACGGGCCAGTTGCGCTCACGGGCATGCCGGCGCAGCCGTCCATCCGGATTGATCGCCACCGGATGCCCCACCAGGCTCAGCAGCGGCACATCGTTGTACGAATCGCTGTAGGCCCAGCAGCTTTGCAGGTCCAGGCCTTCCTTTTCGGCCAGCGCCCGGACACCGGCGGCCTTGGCCGGTCCGTGTAGGAACTCGCCTACCAGCCGTCCGGTGTACATGCCGTCCGTAACCTCACTGACCGTGCCGAGGGCACCGGTGAGCTCCAGCCGGCTGGCGATCACGGACGCCACTTCGATCGGGGTCCCGGTCACCAGCCAGACGGGCCGGCCGGATTTCATATGCTGTTGGGTGAGGGCGCGGGTGCCGGGCCAGATCTTTGACACGATCATTTCGTCATAGACCTCTTCGCCCAACGTGCGCACATCCTCCGAAGAGAGCCCGATGGCGAAGGCCAACGCGGCGTCCCGGACCGAGTGGACATCCTTGAGGTTCTCGCCCTGCAGCATGAACCTCAGCTGCTTGCGTGCGAATCCGGCCGCCTCACGGATCGTGAAGACTTTTCGCTGGTACATCTTCCGGCCCACGTGGAACAGGCTCGCGCCGCGCATCAGCGTATTGTCGACGTCGAAAAACGCAGCTTCTCCGGGTTTGCCCTCTGCGTCCGGAGTTCCGGAGGCTCGCACTGCAGTGGCTCGGGGCATGGTCCGAGTCTACGCAAAACCCGGTCCGAGCGCGGAAATCCGTCATATTGGGGATACTTTGGACCTATGAGTGAATCCGCCGGACCGGAAGTTGTCCTTCTTACCCGACAGGGATGCCACCTGTGCGAGGACGCACGGCTGGTGCTCAACCGTGTGGGGGAGGAGCTCGGAATGGTCTGGCAGGAGCGCAGCGCCGAAGATCACCCGGATCTTGCCGCGCGCTTTGGGGAGGAGATCCCGGTGTTGTTCATTGACGGAGTTCAGCGGGACTTCTGGACAATCGACGAAACCCGGCTGCGGCGCCTGTTGGGAGCGTGATGGCACCCGAAGGAGCCGGTTCGGAGCGCACCGCGCCGGAACGGGAAACCGAAAACAGCACCCAGCCACCCCGAACGCCGTCGTCCGGGGCCGGTGCCCAGCGGCATATACCGCCGGCGTCGCTGGCCCGTCTGACCATTTACCTGCGCGCGCTGTCCGCCTTGCTTTCCGACGGCGTCGAGCGGGTGTCATCGGACGAACTGGCCGAAGCGGCCGGCGTGAATTCCCCCAAGCTGCGGAAGGATCTGTCCTACCTCGGGTCCTACGGAACCCGCGGCGTGGGGTACGACGTGCTGTATTTGAGCGGGCAGATTTCCGCGGCGCTTGGCCTGACCCAGAACTGGCGCGTGGCCATAGTAGGTGCCGGCAACCTGGGCCGTGCCTTGGCCGGGTACCCCGGTTTCGGCTCCCGGGGATTCGAAGTAGTGGCACTGTTCGACGCGGACCCGATGGTGATCGGCCAGGAAGTCGGCTGGTTGAAGATCAGCCCGGTGGAGTCCCTTGAAACGGTGCTGGCGAAGACGAAGACGAACATGGCGGTACTTTCGGTGCCCGCCGAAGTTGCCCAGGATCTCTGTGACCGGCTGGTGGCATCCGGTATCACCAGTATTCTCAGCTTCGCCCCGGTGGTGCTCCAGGCCCCGGAGAATGTCCAGATCCGGAAGGTCGACATGGCAACCGAACTGCAGATCCTTGCCTACCATGCACAGCGCTCCCAGGTCTCGGACATTGCAGCCCGCGCCCGCCTGCCCCGCTAGGAGGGCTCCGCTCAAGCGTCCTGGGGTGAATCGGCCTGGACCGGGTCCACGGGAAGCGGCTGGAGGCGTCGCCGTGGGCGGAACCAGGGAGCCGCCCCCTTCGTGAAGGTAATGGCCGCTCCTGCCGCTCCCAAGGCGGCCGCAGCGGCCTGCATTCCCGTGCCTGCATTCAAGGCGTAGAACAGTGCTGTGCCCGCCAATACCGCGGTGACTATCCGTGCCCAGCGGCGTCTGTCGCGGAGAGTGACGGCAAGCAGGAGCGCGATTCCCAGGACCACCAGGGCATAAGCAATCTGAATGCCCACCAGGACCTTGCCGTATTGGGCTCCCGTCACTCCGTACCGCTGGAGAAGGGCAATGGACGACGGCAACGCGTCCGGCACGGGCATGCGCGAAACGACTGAGATAGTGTTTCCAAGGTTCACCAGTCCGGCGCCTGCGACGAAGGTACACGCTGTCGCGATCGAGGGCACCGGGTTGCCGGTGTTCGCAGGCAGCCGGCGCTGTACGGTCCGGACCCCTGCCCGGACCCAAACGTAAGCGGCATGAGCCAACGACCGGACCCGGACGGCCGCGGAATGCACAGCAGCGCCAACCCGGATAGCTCCGAGCTGGACACGGACAGCCGCGGCGTGGGCGGCCGTGGAGACTGCGCGGGCGCCGGTTTGAACGCCGGTGGAGACGGCGTGGGCGCTGGCCTGGACCCGGGTGGACACTGCATGCGCACCGGCCTGAGCCCCGGTGGACACGGCGCGTGCGCCGGTCTGGACCTGAGTGGAGACGGCGCTTGCTCCCGTTTGGACCCCCTTGGAGACGGCGTGCGCGGCTGTTTGAGCCCCGTTGGACACTGCGTGGGCGCCGGCCTGAGCCCGGGTCGAGACAGCGTGGGCAGCTGTTTGAGCCCCGGTGGAGACGGCGTGGGCGCCCGTCCGGGCTCCGGTGGACACGGCGCGTGCACCGGTTTGGACCCCCTTGGAGACGGCGTGCGCGGCTGTTTGAGCCCCGTTGGACACTGCGTGGGCTCCGGCCTGAGCCCGGGTCGAGACAGCGTGGGCACCCGTCCGGGCTCCGGTGAACACGGCGCGTGCACCGGTTTGGACCCCGTTGGAGACGGCTTGCGCGGCTGTTTGAGCCCCGGCTGAGACGGCGTGGGCGCCCGTCCGGGCTCCGGTCGACACTGCGTGCGCACCGGCCTGGGTGCGGGTTGAGACGGCGTGTGCACCGGTCTGGACCTGCGTGGAGACAACGTGGGCGCCTGCCACCGCCCGGCGGGACGTGGTTCTCGCTCCGGTGTGGATCCGGACCGAAGCGGTGTGCGCACCGGAGAGGACACGGTCGGTCCCCGCCCGCACGCTGCGGGCCGCGACGTACGCTCGGGTCCGTGTGAATTCAGCTGCAGCCTGCCCTCCCGCCCGGACCCTGCGATAAGCGCTTAGTATGCCGGAGCGCAGCCACCCGTAAAGGCCCTGCCCGCCGACGCGCAGCCACCCATAAAGGCCCTGCCCGCCGATGCGCAGCCAGCCATAAAGGCCCTGCCCGCCGATGCGCAGCCAGCCGTAGACTCCCTGCACCCCTGTCCGGAGCCAGGCATAGACGCCGCGTATTGCCGTTCCAACCCAGAGGAAGAAGCCCACCCAACCGGCCCGGAGCCAAAGATAGACGGCGTGCTCCCCGCGGGCGGTGCCCGAAACGTGCCTGGCTGCCATCCGGGTGCCAGCAGTGCGTCCCGGGGCAATAATCGATGGGATGTCCGCGGCGGCGGACGGCGGATAGGGTGGCGGATCCGGGAGGGGTGGGCCGGATCCCGGCGGTTCGGTCAACTGCTCTGGATACTGCAACGGCGTGCCTGATTTTTGTTGTTGCGGGTTCGGAAGCAGTGCTGCCACGGTCATCCCCTTCACGGCGGAACGGCACCCTCCGGCAGTCATGCGAATCAAAGCACCGCCGGGCGAGAAAACAACGCTACGCGGGCTGGACCCGCGTGTGACCCCTCCAGTGCCGAACCTGGTCCGGTAAGCGGAAAGTCCCGCCGGAGACCGGCGGGACTTTCGGGGATTCTGCGGGGTCGACTTAGTACGGGTACAGCGGTGCCGTGCGGAAGTACGGGTTGGACGGCTTCAGGTAAAGCATCACAATCCCTGCAATACCAGCCAGGCTGGAAGCGAGGGAGATCAAGCTCAGCGGCGACGTGAAGTAGGCGCCCAGCATGGTGAAGATCCCAATCAATGAAAAGGCGGCGAATACGGTTCCCAGGACGCGGGCCCAGTTCTTTCCCCGCCGGACAAAGAACGCAATCAGCACGTAAACGCCCAGGCCCATCAGCGCTACGACAATGCCGAAGGAAACCAGGAAGGAGTTCAGGCTCTGTTCGTCTACGCCTACACCGGAGAAGGCCTCCTGCTCCTCGGAAGTCATGAGGGAAGGCAGGCTGAACGAGGTGATGACGTTATTGATAAAGCTCAAGACGCCCGCAGCGATAATGAGCCAGAAGCCGGTGATTACTTCGCGCGGGGCCGGTCCCTTTGCCGGTTTGGCTGCTCCAGGCTGATAGGCATAGGCGGGCTGGGCCGCCTGCTGGCCGTAGGGGTCTGGCCCTGGAGCATACTGGCCGTACTGGGGCTCGGGACGAGCGCCGGGTCCCGTGCCGGGTCCGGTGCCGGGGCCCATGGGTCCACCGGAGCCCAGGGGGCCGGTCGGATTGGTCGGGTAGTTCTGCCCGGGGCCTGGCTCGGGTGTGTTCTCGGGTGTAGTCATGTCCGCCTGCTCAGTGTTGGTGTCGTGAGGCGGCTGGGCGGGTGCGCCACCGGCGTCGAACCTGGCCGTGGGCGCCTCCGCAGCCGGGTGTTCAGCGTATCGCGGCAGGCACGGGTGAGTCAGGGCTCCGGGAAACTAGGTGGAAAAAAGCAGCCCCGGACCAGTCGGTCCGGGGCTGCCCAGGGTTGGTTACGCTGCTACGAACGCCGCGTCAACGTTGATGGTGACCTTGTCGCCCACCAGGACGCCGCCGGTTTCCAGGGCAGCGTTCCAGGTCAGGTCGAAGTCCTTCCGGCTGATGACTGTGCTGGCGGAGAAGCCCGAGCGGGTGGCACCGAACGGGTCCACGGCCACACCGTTGAATTCGGTGTCCAGGACCACGGAGCGGGTGATGCCCTTGATCGTCAGGTCGCCCGTGACCTTATAGGTGGAGCCTGAGGCTTCAATGCCCGTGGCAGTGAAGGTCACCTCCGGGAACTGGTCGGCGTCGAAGAAGTCCGCGCTCTTGACATGGGCGTCGCGGTTGGCGTCGTTGGAGTTGAAGGAGTCAGCAGCCATCACTGCAGTGACGGTGGTTTCCGCAATGGTCTCGCCGACGGTCAGGGTTGCCGCTACCTTTTCGAACTGGCCGCGGACCTTGCTGATGCCCGCGTGACGGACAGTGAAGCCAACTTCACTGTGCGATGCGTCGAAATTCCAGGTTCCGGTGGTGAGGCCGCTGGGGATCATGGAGAGCTCCTTCTGGTAGCGGTGCCGGAGGGGGACCCCGACGGCACGTTTCATGCATTTGCATACAGTGTTGCACGGTTTGGTTAAAGGTTCAAGTGAAATGCCCGAGGTGGGCTTCCGGAATTTAGCTGCTGGCTCCAACTCTGCGAAACTGGGACACATGTCCCGCTCATCCATACACCTCGTGCGCCACGGTGAAGTCTTCAATCCGGACAAGGTCCTGTACGGACGCCTTCCGCAGTTCCACCTGTCCGACCTCGGACGCCAGATGGCGGACCGGGTGGCGGAACACTTCACAGAAGAGCGCAGCAAAGGGGCCAACCTGGTCTACCTCGTGGCCTCGCCCCTGACCCGGGCCCAGGAAACTGCTGCTCCTTTGGCTGCTGCACTGAACCTGCAGATTGCTACGGATGAGCGGATCATCGAAGCGGAAAACCGTTTTGAAGGGATGTCCCGCATCAAGAGCAAGCTGCGCAATCCCCGTTACTGGCCGCTCCTGCGCAACCCCATGCGTCCCTCCTGGGGCGAGCCCTACGCGAAGCAGGTTGCCCGCGTAATGTCTGCCGTCGACGACGCGCGGATGCGCGCCGTGGAACTCGGCGGGGACAATGCCGAAGCGGTCCTCGTCAGCCATCAGCTGCCCATCTGGGTGACCCGGCTTGCCGCCGAGGGCAAGAAGCTCTGGCACGATCCGCGCCAGCGCGAGTGCACCCTGACCTCCATCACCACCCTGGAGTTCGACGGCGCCGTGCTCACCGGCGTGCGCTACGCCGAGCCGAGCGTCGACCTCCTTCCCGGTGCAGCAAATGTTCCGGGAGCATAATAGAATTACTACGCGTTGTAGAAGTGGCTCCTCCCTGCCGCGATGAAAGCTGGAAATCCTTGAAGAACCGTCAGAGCCCTGTTGAGCGGGAAGCCTTCGGCCGCCGCTCCTTCCTTCGGCTCGGTGCCGGGCTGGCCCTCGCTGTCCCGTTCGCCGCTGCCGCAGCCGGCTGTTCCACGGATGACCCCTTGGCTGAACAGGCAAACGCAGGAGACAACAAGAATTACATTGCCGGTGACGGCTCGGTGACCGAATACGACGCTTCCGACCGCGGCGACGCCGTGCAGCTGGCAGGAACCCTGTTTGACGGCACCGAAGTCACCTCCGCCGAATGGGCCGGAGACGTCGTCGTCCTCAACTTCTGGTACGCAGCGTGCGCTCCGTGCCGGAAGGAAGCGCCGGACCTGGTGGAACTTCATGATGACTTCACTTCCGAAGGTGCCCGGTTCTACGGCGTGAATATCCGCGACGAGAAGGCCACCGCAGAGGCGTTCGAGCGGAACTTCAACATTCCCTACCCCAGCTTCAGGGATAAGGACGGCGGCGTGCTGCTGGCCATGACCAACTTCGTCCCGCCGTCGGCCGTGCCCACCACCCTGGTGCTGGACCGGCAGGGCCGCGTGGCGGCCCGCATCCTCGGGCTGGCGGACAAGGGCACGTTGAAGGCCCTGATCAGCGACGCGCTGGCAGCGTAGGGACAGTGTCCTTCCTTCCCGCCGTCGTGGCTCCCGTGGCCGAGTCCACTGCAAACACCTTTGCCGACACCGTGCTGAACGGGTCCGTGCTGCTGGCCATCCCGGTGGCTGCCCTGGCCGGCCTCGTGTCCTTCCTTTCCCCCTGCGTGCTGCCCCTGGTTCCGGGGTACCTCGGCTACGTCACCGGGCTGACCGGCGTCGACCTGCAAAAGCAGCGCAGGGGCAGGATGTTCGCGGGCATCGGATTGTTCGTCCTGGGCTTCTCGGTGGTCTTCGTGGCCCTTGGCGCCGGAATCGGACAGCTGGGCGCCTGGCTGAAAGGCTCCGAACAGGAATGGATCACGCAGGCCCTCGGCGTGGTGGTGATCCTGCTGGGCATTGTTTTCATGGGCGGGATGAGCTGGTTCCAGCGGGACCGCAAAATCGAGGCGAAACCCCCGGCCGGGCTGTGGGGTGCGCCGGTGCTGGGCATCACCTTCGGCTTGGGCTGGGCGCCGTGCATCGGTCCCACACTCTCCGCTGTGCAGCTGCTCTCCTTTTCGGGAAGCGATGCCAGCGCCGCCAAGGGCGCGCTGCTGACGTTCGTGTACTGCCTTGGACTCGGGCTGCCTTTCCTGCTCATCGCCATCGGCTTCCGGCGCGGGATGGGTGCCCTGGGCATCTTCCGCCGCCACCGCCTGGCCCTGCAGCGCTTCGGAGGCGGCATGCTGATTGTCCTCGGCCTGCTGATGGTCAGCGGCGTCTGGAACCTGTGGATCAACGAGCTCCAAGGTTGGTTGGGTAACGTGTCCCTGCCGATCTGATTCGCGCAGCACAGAACGATCCGCGCACCACCGAACAGCGGAACACCGAACAAAATGAGAACAGACGAACCATGAGAAAACTTTGACCCCGGGACCGGATAACGTGACAGACAAAGCAACAACGCCCCGCCCCTCCCGCCCTGCCAAGGACCGGAAGGACGATGTTGCGCTGCCCGCCCTGGGGCTGCTCGGCACCCTGCGTTGGGCCTGGACCCAGCTGACCAGCATGAAGACGGCCCTGTTCCTGCTGCTGCTCCTCGCCGTCGCCGCCGTTCCCGGTTCCCTGTTCCCGCAGCGCCCCGCCGATCCCGCCGTCGTGACGCAGTACCTCAAGGACAACCCCGAGACCGGTCCGTGGCTTGACCGTTTCCAGCTCTTTGACGTGTATTCCTCCGTCTGGTTCTCGGCTATTTACCTGCTGCTCTTCATCTCCCTGATCGGCTGCGTCATTCCCCGGGCCAAGGCGCACTTCAAGGCGATGCGCTCGAAGCCTCCGCGCACGCCCAGCCGCCTGTCACGGATGCCCGAGTACGGAACCCTCACGGTTCCGGCCAACGCGTCCCTGACCCCGGCGGACGCCGTGCGCGACGCCGCGAAAATCCTCCGCCGCCGCGGTTACCGGGTAGACGTCCGGGATGGGGACAGCGACCGTCCGTCCGTCGGCGCGGAGCGCGGGTTTGCCAAGGAACTGGGCAACCTGGTCTTCCATACCAGCCTCATCGGTGTCCTGGCCTGCGTTGCCGTAGGCGGATTGTTTGGCTACAGCGGACAGAAGATCGTGGTGGAGGGGGAGTCCTTCGTCAACACCCTGGTCAGCTACGACACCTTCACACCGGGCTCCAACTTCTCCGAAAGCCAGCTGAGCCCGTACTCGCTCACGCTGGATGAGTTCGACATCGAGTTCGACCGCGAATCCGAGACCCACTACGGCCAGCCCCTGGACTTCACCGCTCACATGACCGTGAAGGAAGACCCCGACGCCGAGCCGGAGGAGCAGGTCCTCAAGGTCAACTCGCCCCTGACGCTGGGCGGAACCCGGGTATACCTGGTCGGCAACGGCTACGCTCCCGTGGTGACCGTGCGCGACGGCGAGGGCAACGTGGCGCTGGAAGGCCCCGTGGTCGCGGTGCCCACCGACGCCATGTACACCTCGCTGGCCGTGGTCAAGGCCCCCGATGCCAAGCCCGACCAGCTCGGCTTCGTCGGCTTCTTCCTTCCCACCGCCATGATCGACGAGGCCGGGGTCAGCTACTCCGGCGATCCGGACCCGATCAACCCGCAGCTGAACCTCAACTCCTACTACGGCGACCTGGGGCTGGACGAAGGTGTCCCCTCCAACGTTTACGTGCTGGAGACCGAAGACCTGACGCCGCTGAATAACCGCGACCTGGACGCCGGCGGTATTGTCCTGGGCGCCAACCAGACCTACGAGCTGCCCGACGGCAAGGGATCGATCACCTTCGACGGGCTCAAGCGGTACGCTGCACTGGACATCCACTACGACCCGGCAAAGACCGGCGTGCTCGTGTTCGCCGTGCTCTCCCTGTCCGGACTTGCCGCGTCCCTGTTCCTGGCGCGCAGGCGGGTCTGGGTGCGGGCCGGCCAGCATCCGGACGGCCGGGTCATGGTCGAGTACGGGCTCCTGGCCCGGGGCGAAGATCCCCGCCTCACCAGCGAAGCCGCAGCACTGCGCGGCCAGTTTGCCGCGAAGTGGTTGGCACCGCAGGACGCAGAAGGACACAATGTTGGGCGGGTTACCGTACCCGCAAACGCACCGGCGGACAGCAGCGCCGCAGAAGAATCAGATAAGGACCGGTAATGCCCTCCATCGATTACACCCTCGCGAGTTACAGCGAGCTCTTCATGCTGCTGGCGGCATTCGCCTACACGGCGGCGTTCCTGGCGTTCACCTGGGACCTGGCCAAGAGCAGCAAAACCATCAAGGCGGTGGAGAGCAGGCTGGAACAAAAGACGGCCGTGCGGGAAACCGTCCCGGCCGGCAACGGCTCCGTCCGGGACTGGGACGCCGACGGCAGCCGTGAAGCGCAGACCGCCGACTCGGCCATGGGCTACACCGGTCCGCGCCGCAACGCAGCACGGGTTGGCGTCGCGCTGACCGTGTTGGCTGCCGCCATCCATGCGGCCGGCGTCGTCACCCGCGGCATGGCTGCGCACCGGGTTCCGTGGGGAAACATGTACGAGTTCTGCACCACCGGCGCCCTGGTGGTGGCCGTGGTGTTCCTGCTGGTGCTGACCCGCCGCGACCTGCGCTTCCTCGGCACCGTGGTGCTTGGCTTGGTGCTGGTAATGATGATGGCCGCCACCATCGGGTTCCCGACGCCGGTGGCACACCTTGTTCCGGCGCTCCAGAGCTACTGGCTGATCATCCACGTATCCGTTGCCGTGATCGCCTCGGCACTGTTCACGCTCACGTTCGCCATGTCCGCGCTGCAGCTGCTCCAGGCCGACCGGGAAACCCGTATCCGCTCCGGACGCAAGGAGCGGCTGCCCTTCATGCGCATCGTGCCGTCGGCGCAGAGCCTGGAGAATCTTTCCTACCGCATCAACGCGGTGGCGTTCGTGCTGTGGACCTTCACCCTTATGGCCGGTGCAATCTGGGCCGAACAGGCATGGGGCCGTTACTGGGGCTGGGACACCAAGGAAGTCTGGACGTTCGTTATCTGGGTGGTCTACGCCGGCTACCTGCACGCCCGCGCCACCCGCGGCTGGACCGGGACCCGGTCCGCCTGGCTGTCGATTGTCGGCTACCTCTGCGTGATCTTCAATTTCACCATCGTGAACATGTTCTTCTCCGGGCTGCACAGCTACTCAGGCGTCTAGCCCCAGCGGGGCCGAACGCCTCCAGCAGCAGAAAAGACCCGTTCCGGAACTCTCCGGGACGGGTCTTTTGCTGCCGGTCCTGCCGGCTTAGCGGGGGAGATGCTGGTCCTGACAGGCGGCGGCCGGGCTCAAGAGCTGATGCTTCTCGAGCCGCCGGTGGGCGTCGAAGGGGCACCGCAGGGTAGGCGAGGAGTCTCAGGCTCCGGGCTTGCCGTCGTCGTTCTGCTTGCCGCGGCCCTCTTCACGGGCACGCAGCTCGGCCTCACGGGCCCGGAGCTCGGCTTCCTTCTGGGCCTGGCGGCGCCGGATCTCCAGGTTGCGCAGGAAGTCGGGATCGTCGTCGGGGGCCGACGGCCGCCGCGGCTCGCGCGGTCCGGAACCTCCCGGGGATCCGCCGGACGGGCGGCCGAAGAGGAACCAGAGCACTGCGCCCAGGACGGGGATAAGGATGATCGTGAACAGCCATGAGGTCTTGGAGATGCTGCGCACCTCGTTTGCCCGGGACATAACGCAGTCGATGGCGGCATAGATGATCACGGCAGCGACGATGATGACGCCGAACAACACAAGACGGGGCATACGGCCATTGTAGTGGAGGGTCCTGCCCGCGGGGGCCTGCAGGGGGAAGGAACGCCCAGGACGCCAAGCGCATAGAATGAAGGCGTGGCTTTCTGGAAATTTACCGCACTCCGCCTGGGTTTGGTGGCCGTCTTCTTCGCGATCTGCATGCTGCTCGGACTGGGCCTCCTGCTTTCGGCACTGGCTGCCGCCGTCATGGCCTGGTGCGTCACGTACCTGTTTGCGCGGGACATGCGCGACGAAGCGGCCCGCACCGTGCAGCGCCGGTTCACCGAGGAACGCGCACCCAAGCGCAGCCAGGGCGAGCTGGATGACTCAGCAGCCGAGGACAACCTCGTGGCAGAGCACCCGGACGTGCAGGTCGACAACGACCGCCGCCGCGAAGCCTAGCCCCGGCAGGCCCTAGCCCCGGAGCCCTAGCCCCGGAGCCCTAAGCCGGACAGCTATTAGGCCAGGAGCCGGGTGATGACGAGCCCGGCGCCGTACAGCACGCTGAAACCGAGGTTGATCATGCCCGTGTGCTTCAGCACGGGGATCAGGCTGCCGCGCTTCTTTCCGGTCAGCATGAGCCAGGCGGGCAGGATGCATGCCGGGATCAGGAGCAGCACCAGCAGGATCCACGGGTAGTCTCCGGCAATGAACAGCGGCAGCAGCAGGGCCAGGGCCAGCATCATGACGTAGCTGATCCGTGCCGGCCCGTCGCCCAGCCGGACCGCAAGGGTCCGCTTGCCGGACTCGCGGTCCGTGGGGATGTCCCGGACATTGTTGGCCATCAGCAGCGCCATGGCGATCAGTCCGGTGCCGACGGCGCCCAGGACAGCAGCCGTATTGATTTCCAGCGCCTGGGTGTAGGTGGTGCCCAGTGTGGCCACCAGTCCGAAGAACACGAAGACGAACACATCGCCCAGGCCCAGGTAGCCGTAGGGATTCTTGCCTCCGGTGTAGCCCCACGCGGCGGCTACGCAGCCGATTCCCACGAGGATCAGGGACCAGGTGGAGGCCAGGACCACGAGGACGACTCCTGCCAGCATGGCGGCGCCGAAGCAGGCGAATGCGGCGTACTTGACCTGCTTCGGGGAGGCGAGGCGCGAACCGGTCAGCCGCAGCGGACCCACCCGGTTGTCGTCGGTTCCGCGGATGCCGTCGGAATAGTCATTGGCGTAATTCACGCCGACCTGCAGCAGGATGGCAATGAGGGCGGCCAGCACTGCGCGGACGGGGTGGAATGCCCCGAGGTCGTACGCGGCGGCGGATCCGATGATGACCGGCGCGATTGCCATCGGCAGCGTCCGGGGGCGGGCGCCTTCTAACCATTGGGCGGCTGTAGCCACGGTGTTGTTCCTTAGTTCTTAGTCGAGACAGGTGTTGTAGCGGCGGTTCAGTGCCGCGCAGCGGCCAGCAGCCGCAGCAGGGTCATCCGGTCCGCCTTGCCGGTGGGCAGCAGGGGCAGGGATTCAAGCAGCAGGACCACCTTGGGGACTGCGGCCGAGCCGAGCCGGGAGCGCACGGCTTCGCGTACCAGTTCCGGGTCAACGCTGCCGACGACGGCGGCCCCCACCTGGGAGCCCCACTCGGCGTCGTCCAGGCCCAGCACAAACGCCTGCTCGACGCCGGGGACGGTTTCCACGGCCTCGGCCACTGCCTGCGCGGAGACCTTGATTCCGCCGCTGACGATAACGTCATCCAGCCGTCCGGAGACACTGACCCGACCGTCGTCGTCGACCGTCCCGGTGTCATCCGTACGGAACCAGCGTTGTCCCGAGTTGAACCGGAAACGGTCGCTGGTGAGGTCCGGCCGGCCCATGTAGCCATCCGCAAGGACGTCACCGGCAATCCAGAGGCGCCCCTCCCACCGGATGACGTCGACGCCGGGCAGCGGGACACCGTCGTAAACGCACCCGCCGCACGTTTCACTCATGCCGTAGGTGGTCACCACGTTGAGCCCGTAACCGCGGGCCTTGTCCAGCAGGGAGGCGCCGGCCGGTGCGCCGCCGAGCAGGATGGCGTTGAACCGGCGCAGCACACGGAGGGTTTCGGGTGCCGGATCCTGCAGCAGGCGGTGCAGCTGGGTGGGGACCAGGGACGTGAAGCGGTTGCGGTCCGTCATGTCCTCTGCGGCACGCGTGAACACCTCGGCGCTGAACGGCACGGACAAATCCATAAAGACCGGCTGGGTGCCGGCGTACAGGGAACGGACCAGGACCTGGATTCCGGCAATGTAGTTGACCGGCAGGGCGGACAGCCACTGGCCGTCCGCCTTCAGCGCGACGGCGGTTGCCATCGAGGAAGCAGCCAGCGCATCGGTGCTGAGCATGGTCTGCTTCGGGGTGCCGGTGGAACCGGAGGTGCTGACGACCAGGGCAATGTCGTCGTTGGGCAGTTCGCCCGTAAAGGTCTGGGCCGGATCGGTGTGCGGTGCGACGGCCGGTCCCTCACCCGCCAGCGCGTCGGCCAGCGGGGAGAGCAGCATTCCGGCGTCGAAACCCGGAGTCACCAGGACTGGGAGCAGTTCCAATGCGCTCCTAGAAGTAGTAGGGGAAGGAGGACCAGTCCGGATCACGCTTGGCAAGGAATGCTTCCTTGCCCTCCACCGCCTCGTCCGTCATGTAGGCCAGGCGGGTTGCTTCGCCGGCGAAGACCTGCTGCCCGGCCAGCCCGTCGTCGGCCAGGTTGAAGGCGAACTTGAGCATGCGGATGGCCTGCGGGGACTGCCGGGCAATGTCTGCGGCGTATTCCAGTGCCACCTTTTCCAGGTCCGCATGGTCGACGGCTTCATTGACCGCCCCCATGGCGACCATGTCCTCGGCCGAGTACTCGCGCGCCAGGAAGAAGATTTCCCGCGCCTTCTTCTGGCCGATCTGCCGGGCCAGCAGCGCCGAGCCGTAGCCGGCGTCGAAGCTGCCCACGGTGGCATCGGTCTGCTTGAACTTGCCGTGCTGGCGTGAGGCGATGGTCAGGTCCGAGACCACATGCAGGCTGTGCCCGCCGCCTGCCGCCCAGCCGTTGACGACGGCGATGACCACCTTGGGCATGGTCCGCATGAGCCGCTGGACTTCCAGGATGTGCAGCCGTCCCGCACGCGCCGGGTCGATGGTCTCTTTGGTTTCACCCTCTGCGTACCGGTAGCCGTCGCGGCCGCGGATCCGCTGGTCCCCGCCGGAGCAGAACGAGTGGCCGCCGTCCTTGGGGGAGGGGCCGTTGCCGGTGAGCAGCACAGTGGCAACGTCCGGCGTCATCCGTGCGTGGTCCATGGCACGGTACAGCTCGTCCACGGTCCCGGGGCGGAAGGCATTGCGGACTTCCGGACGGTTGAACGCGATGCGCACCGTCGGCAGGTCACGCACTACGGTGCCGTCGGCGCCGCGCTCCACCTGGCGGTGGTAGGTCATGTCCTGCAGGTCCTCGAACCCGGAAACAAGACGCCACTGCTGCGGGTCGAAAATATCGGACACCTGTGCTGGAAGTTCTGAGCTCACGAATCGAGTTTATCGCCAGTGGGCAATACCGCCGGACACTGCACACCGGGAACGGTTGCGGCTCCATTGGTGCCCAGTGGTTATCCGGGCCCCGCTGTGACGGCAGGGCGTGTCGCAGGCCGGCGGGCCGGTTTTGTTTCCCTTGGTCTGCGTGCACCGGCAGGTAGAGTCGGAGCATGGGTGCAACTGAACTTATTCTGGTACGCCACGGTGAATCCGCAGGCAATGTGGCCGCTACCCGCGCCGGCCGCGAGGGCGCCGAACGCATTGACATTCCATGGCGGGACCCCGACGTTCCCTTGAGCGCCGACGGCGAACAGCAGGCCGCAGCACTGGGCCGCTGGTTTGCCGGGCTTCCCGCTGGGGAACGGCCCGACTCCGTCTGGTGCTCGCCCTACCTGAGGGCACGGCAGACCGCGGAACTGGCGGGACTGCCCGGCATCACCGGCGGTATGCGGATTGATGAACGCCTGCGCGACCGGGAACTGGGCATTTTGGACCTGCTGACCTCTGCCGGCGTCGCGGCACGTTTTCCGGAGGAAGCCGAACGCCGGTCCTGGCTGGGCAAGTTCGTATACCGGCCGCCGGGCGGCGAGTCCTGGGCCGACGTCGCACTGCGGCTGCGCTCGGTCTTCCGCGATCTGGATGACGAGGAAGACGGCAAGCGGGTGGCAGTGGTCTGCCATGACGCCGTGATCCTGCTGATCCGCTACGTTCTGGAACGGATGAGCGAGCAGGAACTGCTGGACACCGCCGCCGCCAACAGCGTACGGAACGGTTCCGTCACCCGGCTGGTGCGTCCCAGCGGAACCGGGCCGTGGCAGCTGCACACCTTTAACAACGTGCTCCACCTGCAGGACGGCGGAGCGCCCGTAACCGAACATGCAGGAGAAACTGATGACATCCACCCCCGCTGAGCTCGTCACCCCTGCGCTGCTGCGCGGCTGGAGGCTGTCCACCGAGGCCTCCGGCAAGGAAGACCGCGGCACCGTACTGGTGATCGGCGGAGCCCGCCGCACCCCCGGAGCCGTGATGCTGACCGGTCTTGCCGGACTGCGGGTCGGTGCCGGCCGCCTGACCATGGGGTTGGCGGAATCGGCGGCGATCGCCGTGGCCGTTGCGATCCCCGAATCCGGGGTGGTCGGACTGCGCGAGGAATCCGGCGGGATTGACGGCGAGGCGGCCGGTGCATTGCTTGAATCCGATCTTTCAACCGCGTCGGCCGTAGTGATCGGCCCCGGGCTGGATGACCCCGACCAGGCAGCAGCGCTGCTGCGGTCAGTGGTGCCGCTGCTCGGGGACAAGACACAGGTGGTGCTGGATGCGTATGCCCTCGGTGTGCTGCCCGGACTGCCTGATCTTTACGATGCCCTGGCCGGACGCCTCGTCCTGACCCCGAACGGCGCCGAAATCATCCGCCTGCTCGAGGATGAGGAGGCGGACGAAGATTCCCTGGACCTGGCGAAGGCGTCCCTGGAAGTGGCGCGGAAATACTCCGCCGTGGTCAGCGCACACAACGTTATTACCGCTCCCGACGGAAAGAGCTGGGAGGTTCCTGCCGGAAATTCCGGTCTGGGCACTTCCGGTTCCGGGGATGTCCTTGCCGGTGCCGTAGGCGGGTTCCTGGCCCGCGGGGCGACGCCGGAACAGGCTGCCTGTTGGGGAACCTATCTGCACGCCGTGAGCGGGGACCGGCTCTCAGCCTCCCGGGGGCCGCTCAGCTTCCTGGCACGGGAATTGCTGGACGCCATGCCTCCGGTGATCGCGGAGCTGAATTAGCGCAGGCCTGTATCCCCGCCGGATGCCCCATAGCTCCGGGATGGCCCATATCCTGAGGGTATGACTGCGAACGAATACCGGACCGGACCGGCGGGGCGTCCACCGGCGTCGATACCGTGGCTTTCCTACCGCTTCACCCGGCGGGATGCCGTGGCGGCCGGATTCTATGTCCTGTTCCTGCTGGTCTTGAGTTTCGCACCGGGGCTCATTTTCCCGGTGCTGGTGATGGTGGTTCCGGATCCCCTCACCGCCTCCTACGTCCTGAACCTGGGCTTCTACGCAGTTGCCGGCCTTTTGGCCTTCCTTGCGGCCCGCCCGTATGTGGTGCGGGAAACGAAGATCCTGGCCACCCGCCCGGTGCTGACGCTGTCTCTGATTCCCGCGGGCGTCATCATCATGCTCATCGCCACCATGGCCGCTGTCCTGGTGACAGGGGATGTCCAGACCGCAGCGAACCAGGAAGCGGTCCAGGGGTTTGTCGGGTCCGTCTCGCCCTGGCTGATCATTCCCCTGATCGTGGTGCTGGCGCCCTTTGTGGAGGAGTACATCTTCCGGCACCTGCTGATCGGCAAGCTCAGCCGGTACTGGAATATCTGGGCCTGCGGCATCCTGTCGGTCCTGTTGTTCGCGTCCATCCACGTCGTGGGCAAGGAATCCCTCACCCTGCCGGTCCTGGTGCCTTACCTGGCGATGGGTGCCACCCTGGTCGGCCTCTATGTCTGGGCGGGCAACAACTTCATGCTGTCCTACGGGGTGCACGCGGCGAAGAACCTCCTGGGGGTGCTGGTGATGTACGCGGTCCCGCCGGAGCTGCTTCAGCAGTAGCCGGGCCTCGCCGCCGGAGAAGTGGGTGCCTGAGCACTGCGGTAGCATCGCCACCAACCGGTCAATAATCCGGCAACAATGGGGGACAACATGGCAATCGGCTCGGCGTTTGGAATTTTGTATCTGCTCGCGGTTATCGGGGTTTCAGTCCTGGTGGTGTGGGCGCTGGTGTTGGTGATTATCTTCCTGCGGCTGCGCATCGCCCAGCTTCGTGGCGTGCCCGGCGAAACCGGAGAACCCCTGTAGCACCGAGCCGCCCCGGCATCCGGATGCCGGGGCGGTACGGCAGCTAGGAGCCGGCCTTTTCGATCTGCTCAGTTTCCGGTGCCCGCACCAGGGAGCCGTTGCATGGAACCACCCGCTCCGGCCGGGCTAAGTAGAAAAAAGAACTCCGCGCACCGGACTCGAAGCCGCCGGGCACCATCAGCGTGGAATAGCGCTGGCACCACTGCGGGGTGTCGACGGCGGCCGCCAGTGCGGTGGCAACGGCCGGAACGTTGTGGAACCACATCAGGTGCTGGATTCCTTCGGACACCAGGTAAATGAGGTCCAGCTGCGGATCGGCCGTGGCTTCGACGTCCGACCACTGCTCCCAGCCCTCGAGACGGCGGCCGTGGATCCAATGGATGTTGTGCCCCGGCGCGAAGCCGCTGCAGTTGCTGAGACCGGATTTGCTGACACTGGAAATGCTCACAGTGGGTTCCTTTTCAGGTTGTCCTTGCCTGCAACGGACGAAGCAGGCCGCTTCGTCATCCGAACCACCCGCCGAACAGTGGGGTTGGTGTGGGGCCAGTCGGAGCTTTTATGCCCGGTTTCCCGGGCGGAGGCCACATCTCGTGAAGCTGAAAACTACTTTAGCGGAGGCCGCCGACATTTCGACAGGGGCCATTCCCGGGTGTGCGGCGGTGAGCGTTCCGGTGGGTGCGCCGGGCGGACCGGAACGGCGGCAACGAAAACTTCCGCTCGCAGAGCTCGCGAAAGTTATTAAAGCCGCCTAACCCGGCCCGTCCGGCGCCATAGTCCGCAGCTCGCCTTCCGTCCGCGGAAGGTCCCGGGGCCGAATACCCTCGCACACTCCCCACCAGAGGTGGGCCCGAAGGATGCGACAGCCGGGATGAGGCTCCGCTCCTCACCATCCGGGGCATTGCGGAAGGTGACGGACGCACGAAGGCGCCGGGAGGAGACGGACCCACGAAGGGGTTTGGCAGGAGTCGACGCACGCCCAAGGCGGGGCGGGAAGCAGCGGACCCACGAAGGGCTTGGCGGACGGTGACGGACGCACGAAGGGGTCTGGGGGAGGCGGCTTTAATATTCTCCGCGAGCTCTGCGAGCGGGGAATTTCGTTGCCGCCGGATCCAGGCCCCGAAGGTGCCAAGGTTCCAGCCCGCTGGGGTGGGCACCCCAGGGACCTACCGGCGACTTACCGCCAGCCGGCCCCCGGGGCGACGAGCTTGACGATGCTTTCCAGCAGCTGCGCGTTGTAGTCCACGCCGAGCTGGTTCGGCACGGTCACCAGGACCGTGTCCGCTTCCTGAACGGCGGCATCTGCAGCCAGCTCCGCGGCGATGACGTCCGGTTCACCGATGTAGCTCTTGCCGAACCGGGCCAGGCCGCCGTCGAGGTGGCCCACCTGGTCGCGGCCTTCGGCCTGGGCGCGGAGTCCGAAGTACCGCCGGTCCGCCTCGGTCACCAGGGGAATGATGCTGCGGCTGACGGACACACGCGGTGTGCCCTGATGCCCGGCGTCGGCCCACGCCTGCCGGTACACGGCGATCTGCTCGGCCTGCAGCTGATCGAACGGCACACCGGTGTCTTCGGTGAGGAGGGTGGAGCTCATGAGGTTCATGCCCTGCTCTCCGGTCCATTTGGCGGTGGCCCGGGTGCCGGACCCCCACCAGATGCGGTCGGGGAGACCGGGGGAGAGGGGGTCGACGGCCATGGCGCCGGTGCTGCCGGTCATGGCCGGATCGGCCTGCGCCACACCTGCTCCGGCTATGGCGGCCCGGAAGACTTCCGTGTGCTGCCGGGCCATCTCGGCGTCGGAGGAATCCGGGCCGGGAACGTAGCCGAAGGACTCATAGCCGCGCAGGGCCGGCTCGGGGGATCCCCGGCTGATGCCCAGCTGCAGCCGTCCGGCGCTGATCAGATCGGTGGCTGCAGCATCTTCGGCCATTCCGATCGGATTCATGTAACGCATGTCGATCACGCCGGTGCCCAGCTCGATCCGGCTGGTCCGGGCGGCCATAGCCGCGAGCAGTGGGAACGGTGCGGAGAACTGCGGTGCGAAGTGGTGGACCCGCAGATAGGCACCATCCACCCCGACCTCCTCCGCAGCGACGGTCAACTCAACCTGCTGACGCAGTGCGTCCCCCGCTGAAGGGGTCAGCGACCCAATCGCATTCCGGTAATGTCCGAAGGACAGGAACCCTATTTTCTTCATATCAGCTCCAGCGCCGGAGCGGTCGGCAGTATTCCCGCTCACATGCAGGACAGCGAAAGGAAGCAGCTCCAATGCACATCACCATAATCCCGGGCTACCAGGGCTCACCGCCGGAGCAGTGGCAAAGCCGCTGGGAGGCAGAGCTGCCCGATGCCACCCGCATCTCGCCGTCGTCGTGGGACGAACCCGATCTGGAGGACTGGATGGCCGCCCTGGACCGGTCCGCCGGAGCGCGGAACGGGCAGACGGTCCTCGTTGCGCACAGCCTCGGCTGCCTGGCCGCAGTGGAATGGCTGCATCGGAACCCCGACGGCGCCCGCGGCGCGTTCCTGGTCAGCCCGCCGGATCCCGTTGCTGCCTCCTTCCCGCAAGTTGTTGAAACATTCCGGAATCCGCGGATGGAGGAACTGCCCGTTCCCGGCCTGCTGATTGCCAGCCAGAGCGACCCCTATTGCGCCCTGCCCGCGGCACGGAGCATGGCCGCAGCCTGGAACGTGCCCGTCATCGATGCCGGCGAGGTGGCCCACATCAACGAAAAGAGCGGTGTGGGGTCCTGGCAGCAGGGCCGCGACCTGTTCACCGCCTTCACCGCAGGGCTGGGGGAACGGCCCGCAATCGGATAAGAATGGGCACATGGATCTTCCGGTGATGCCTCCGATTGCCCCGATGCTGGCCAAATCCGTCAGCGCCCTGCCCCGCGGGGACTACCTCTACGAACCAAAGTGGGACGGGTTCCGGTCCATCATTTTCCGGGACGGCGACGACGTCGAAATCGGCTCCCGGAACGAAAAGCCGATGACACGGTACTTCCCGGAACTCGTCGACGCCCTCCGCACGAATCTTCCCGAGCGGTGCGTGGTGGACGGCGAAATCGTGATGGTGGCCCCGGACGGAAAGCGGCTCGATTTCGAACTGCTCCAGCAGCGCATCCATCCCGCCGCCAGCCGGGTAAAACTGCTCGCTGAGGAAACCCCGGTCCGGTTCGTGGCCTTCGACCTGCTGGCACTGGGCGACACCGACTACCGCGACCGCCCGTTTTCCGAGCGCCGGGAAGCCCTGGTGCAGGCCCTGAAAACGGCGGAGGCACCGGTCTCCGTCACCGCCGCCACCGACGACGCGGACCGCGCGCAGGACTGGTTCGCCCGCTTCGAAGGCGCCGGGCTGGACGGGATCGTGGCCAAACCCCTGGACGCTCCGTACTCACCCAACAAGCGCACCATGGCCAAACTCAAGCATGAGCGCACCGCCGACTGCGTGCTCGCGGGCTACCGGGTGCACAAAAGCGGCCCGGACCTCATCGGTTCGCTGCTGCTGGGCCTCTACAACGACGACGGCGTGCTGGTGAACGTGGGCGCGGCAAGTTCCTTCTCCATGGATCGGCGCCGGGAGCTGTTCGAGGAACTCCAGCCTCTGGTCGCCGTCGAGGACGGGCATCCCTGGGCCGAGGGGGAGCAGGAGAAGGGCAACCGCACCCCGCGTAACTCCGAGGGCAGCCGCTGGAGCGGGAAGAAGGACTTCTCCTTCGTCCCGCTGCGCCCGGAACGGGTGATCGAGGTGCGTTATGACCATATGGAGGGGGAACGGTTCCGCCATGTGGCTCAGTTTTCCCGCTGGCGGCCGGACCGCACCCCGGAATCCTGCACCTACGGGCAGCTGGAGGAGCCGGTGAAGTTCGATCTCGAGGAAGTCCTCGCCGGCGACTCCTGACAATCCCGGCCGCGCGGCCTGCGGTATTTGCCGCAGGAAGATATGGAAATCCGCTGCAGGGGTAGACCGGAACGGGCGGGCTGTGCTTAACGTCTAAGCCCAAGCTCCACGCAGGCCGCGACGCCTCCTGTCAGGCCTGCCCTGTCGATCGGGAGAATCCCATGCTCCAGGATGCAGACCTTGAAGCCCTCCGCCGTGTGGTGCACGGCCCGTTGGACAGCCGCGGCGGCCCCGGATACGCCGACGGCACCGCCGGATTCAACCCCTCGGTGGTCCAGCGGCCCGACGCCGTGCTGGGTGCCGTCGACTCCGAGGACGTGCGCAATGCGGTCCGCTGGGCAGCGCAGCGTGGCGTTCCCGTGGGCATGCAGGCGACCGGGCACGGTGCCGCGGCAGCGATGGAGGAGGGCCTGCTGATCAATACCTCCCGGCTGCAGGACCTGGCGGTGGACGCCGATGCCGGCACGGTCACCGTAAGTGCCGGGGTGCGCTGGCGGTCGGTGCTGGAACGGACCGTGCTGCTCGGGCTCACTGGCCCGCATGGCTCTTCCGGAACGGTCGGTGTGGTCGGCTACGCGTC
Organism: Arthrobacter sp. zg-Y877; assembly: GCF_030373105.1. NCBI lineage: Bacteria > Bacillati > Actinomycetota > Actinomycetes > Micrococcales > Micrococcaceae > Arthrobacter > Arthrobacter sp. zg-Y877. The sequence goes on along the minus strand of NZ_JAUCPU010000002.1, from coordinate 570,031 downwards.
CGGCGGAGGGCTGCCGCTGATGGGCAGGGCATTGGGATTCGCCAGCGACCACGTGCAGTCCCTGGACGTGGTCACGCCCGACGGCACGCTGCGGCATCTCGAAGCCGGAAACAGCGAGGACGCCGAGTTGTTCGCGGCGCTGCGCGGCGGCAAGGGTAATTTCGGCGTCATCACGTCCATGACGCTTGGGCTGACCCCGTTCCGGGAGTTCTACGGCGGCGGCATCATGTATCCGGAAGACGCAGGCCCGGAGGTCCTCGATGCCTTCCGCGTCTGGACCGCCCAGCTGCCGAGCGACGCCTCGGCGTCCCTGGCCTTCCTGCACCTGCCGGACGTTCCGTTCCTGCCCGAGGAGCTGCGCGGAACCGCGCCGGTGCATTTGCGGTTCGCACTGTTCGGCAGCCCGGAAAGCGGCAATATGCTGCTGGAACCCATGCGGCATGTATCCGAGCCGATCATGGATACGGCCGGGCCGATGGACTACGGGGCAGTGGACAGCATCCACATGGACCCGGACGCCCCGGTACCAAGCCTGGACAGCGGCTCGCTGCTGGGTTCCTTGCCTGAGGACCTGGCAGACGCCCTGCTGGAGCAGGTGGGGCCGGGGTCGGATACTCCCTTGATGATGACGGAGATCCGGCTGATGGGTGGCGCCCTGGCGCTGGACCCTCCGGTCGGGGACGCGGTATCCGGCCGCGGGGCAGGATTTAGCCTCTACTCGCTGGGGCTGAACGTTCCGCCGGTTGCGGACGCCACTGCAGCGGCTTTAGACAGGCTCGACGCCGCCGTCGAACCGTACACCGCAGGGGCACTGATCAATCTGCGCGGACACGTTCGCACGGAGGCAGGAGCCCAACCCGCCTGGGACCCGGAGGTTCTTCGGCGGTTGCAGGCGGCCAAGGCCACCTACGATCCGCAGAACCTGTTCCGGTTCGGCCACGCGGTGCCGGTGCCGGTGTTCTGAGGGCTGCGGCCGGCGGCCCTCAGTGGTGTGGCCGCTACCGGCGGTTCCCGCCGCGGCAGTCCGCCCCAAATATGCGGCCCGCGTCCTCGAGGATGGCTGCGGTGTAGCCCTCCCGGTAACCGGTTTCCGTCGGATGCAGATCGAACTGGCCGCCCTCGAAGAGGATCCAGGAATCAGTGGAACCGACCCCGTGCCCGCCAAACTCGTCCACTACATCCACGAACACCCCGCCACGCGGAACCTGTTCCTCAATGACCGCGTTCAGGGCGTCGGTTCCCTCGTTGAACAGAGCCTGCGCCTGGGTACTGAGCGGTCCGGGGGTTCCGGCCTCGAACAGGTACGGGTAACCCGTCACCACCAGGGTCGCCTTCGGAGCCAGCTCCGTGATCCGGGCAAACTGTTCCGCCAGCTCGGGTGCCAGGACGTTCCGTGCGTAGGCTGCCGTCTGTTCGATGGCGGGAGCGCAGGTGGCCGGCAGCTGCGCGCCGGCACAGGCGGCCACCACGGAACCGAACCTCACGTCGTTGCCGCCAATCGTGACGGTGACGGCGTCGGTCTGTTTCGTCAGGAGGCCGCGGGCCTCGGCGTCGTCGATCTGCTCGGGCAGGTCCACCGGTCCGGCGGGTGCTGCGGGCGGCGTCGTCAGAGCGGTCGCGCCCGCGCAGCTGACATCGCCGTCGAGCTCCACCCGGTTTTGGGCATCCAGGAGAGCGGGGTAGCCCTGGGCGGTCCGGCCGCACGCGTCCAGCACTGGGCCGCCGCCGTAGCCGGAGGCATACGAATCACCGAACGCAACATAATCGATGCCGCTGTTTCCCCGCCCGCCGCCGTTCCCGTGGCCGTTCCCGTGGCCGTTCCCGCCGCCGTTCCCGTGGCCGTTCCCGCCGCGGTGTTCCGCTGAGTGTCCGCCACGGGAATCGGCTCCCTGGCCGACGGCGGAGGCCGGGGCGGCACCACCCGCCAAGAGGGCGGTGCTGGCCAGAGCCAGAACGGCCAAACGGCGGGACAGCGCGGGAATGGGGCTCATCTTTGTGCTCCTTTGCAGCGGGTACAGCGGTTAGGCACGAGTCTGTCGCAGTGCGGAGCGGGCGGCAACCACGACACACGCCCACTCAGGGCCCACGAAGGCGGCCATGATCCAGGGCGGGACAGGTGTGGCAGGGGGAGCTTTCCGCTACGCTGGCGAGATACCGACCGCATGGTCAGTAATCCGTGCAGGCGAGGGTGCCTCCGGAGGCTGGCTGCGGCTTTCCCTGCAGCGAAAGGCCCGAAAATGACGGCAACGGCCATAGACGTCGAGACGGTTCCCAGCTATGTCCGGGACGCCTGGTGGACCCCCAATCCTTCCGGACCGCGCGGTACGGAAGTGTATGACGCCAGCACCGGTGAACTGCTGGTCCTGGTGAGCAGCGAGGGCCTGGATACCGCCGCCGCCGTCGACTACGCCCGCACCGTGGGCCAGACGGAACTGGGCAAATCCACCTTTCACCAGCGTGCCCTGATGCTTAAGGAACTGGCAGTGCGCCTCAACGCGCAGCGCGACGAGCTGTACGCAGTCTCGGCCCGCAGCGGCGCCACCCGGACGGACTCGCTGGTGGACATTGACGGCGGCATCGGTGTCTTGTTTGCCTACGGGTCCAAAGGCCGGCGGGAACTGCCGAACTCGACCGTGATCATCGACGGTGCCGCGGAACAGCTCGCCAAGGACGGCTCCTTTCTCGGCGAGCACCTGTACACCCGCATCCCGGGCGTCGCCGTGCAGATCAACGCTTTTAACTTCCCGGTCTGGGGCATGCTGGAAAAACTGGCGCCGGCGTTCCTTGCCGGGGTGCCCAGCATCGTCAAGCCAGCCAGCCCCACGGGATACATCACGGCAGCAGCCGTCCGGATGATTGTGGACACAGGCATCCTCCCCGCCGGATCCCTGCAGCTGGTTTCGGGTTCCGCGCGGGACCTGCCGGACCACCTCGACTACCGGGACATGGTCTCTTTCACCGGTTCGGCTGACACGGCGGAGCGGCTGCGGTCGCACCCCCGGATCGCCACGGGCGGGGTGCGGTTCACGGCGGAAACGGATTCGCTGAATGCAGCCGTCCTCGGCCCCGATGCGGTCCCCGGAACCCCCGAGTTCGACGCGTTCATCCGGTCGCTGGTCACTGAGATCACGGCCAAGGCCGGGCAGAAGTGCACCGCGATCCGCCGGGCCATTGTTCCGTCCGGCCTCGTGGATGACGTGGTTGCCGCTGCCGGAGAACGCATCCGCGGCCGCGTGGTCCTGGGTCATCCGCGCGCGGAGAACGTCACGATGGGCGCCCTGGCCTCCCGGGAGCAGCTGGACGGCGTCCGGAACGCCGTGCAGCGGATGCTGGCTGCCGGCGCGGAACTGGCGCTGGGATCCCTGGACGCGCCCGACGTCGTCCTGGCGGACGGGCGCACGGGACCCGCGCCGGAGGGCGCCTTTATGGAACCGCTGCTGCTGACGTGGCCGGACAGTGACGCCGATGCGCTGCACAGCATCGAAGCGTTCGGCCCGGTGGCCTCGGTGGTGGGCTACACCGACGTCGCCGACGCCGTCCGTCTCGCCGCGCGCGGTGGCGGATCCCTGGTCGCCACGGTCTGCACCAATGATCCGGACGTGGCCCGGGAACTGCTCACCGGCATTGCCGGACACCACGGGCGGGTGCTGTTCCTGAACCGCGAGGACGCGCGGACCTCCACCGGGCACGGCTCGCCCGTGCCGCATCTGGTCCACGGCGGCCCGGGCCGGGCGGGCGGCGGCGAGGAACTGGGCGGCATCCGCGCCGTCCGGCACTACATGCAGCGCACCGCGGTGCAGGGCTCACCCAACATGCTCACGGCTCTCACCGGCATCTGGCATTCCGGCGCTGACCGCCGGTTCGACGCCGGACATCCGTTCCGCAAACCGCTCAGCGAGCTGCGGGTGGGCGACGCCGTGCGGTCGGACCTGCGGGAAGTGGCACTCGAGGATATTGCTGCCTTTGCGGAGACCACGGGGGATACGTTCTACGCCCATACCGACGCGGCAGCGGCCGAGGCGAATCCGTTCTTCCCCGGCATCGTGGCGCACGGGTACCTGCTGCTGTCCTGGGGCGCGGGCCTGTTCGTGGATCCTGCCCCCGGTCCGGTGCTGGCCAACTACGGCCTGGAAAACCTGCGGTTCCTGACGCCGGTGGCCGCGGGGGACTCCATCCGCGTCACACTGACCGCCAAGAAAATCACGCCCCGCGAAACCGACGACTACGGCGAGGTGGCCTGGGACGCCGTACTGACCAACCAGAATGACGAACTGGTGGCCACCTACGACGTGCTGACCCTCGTCGAGAAGTAACGCCCGGAAGTATCGGCGAGTCAGGCGTTGCGCTTCCGGTACGTCTGCATCTTCGTCCGCGCGCCGCAGATCTCCATGGCGCACCAGGTTCCACCCCGGTTGCGTGAGTTGTCGAAAAAGACCCACCGGCACACGTCGCGCCGGCAGGCCTTCAGGCGTCGAAGCTGGGCCGGGTCTGAGCTGGCCAGAACCGCACCTATCCGGGCCAGGGCGGCACGGACCGGAGGCTGGGGTGTCGGTACAACGCCGGGTGTTCCCTCCACCACTGACACCCGGAGAGGAAGCTGCTCCAGCGCGCGGTCCAGACGCCGCAGGCCCTCGGCGTCGTCATCCGGCGCCGGGGTCCTGTGTCCGTCCCCGTTATGCCCGGCTCCGCCGTGCCCGCTGTGCTCGTCGTCGTTATGCCCGGCTCCGCGGAGTCCGCCGTCGTGGTGCGTGAGGAAGAGGGACCGCATCCCTTCCCGCAGGTCGATTGCCAGGGCGAGATCCCCGTCCGTGGCAGCTTCACCATCCCGAACCAGTCCGTAGCTTGCCAGCCAGGCGACAAGGTCCTGGGGGTTCCCCAAAGCATCTTTCCCGGCTTCGCAATCCGCAGTGTTGACGAACACCTGGGCAAGCCGCAGCGGTGCAGGTGCCGGTGCGCGTCCGCCGGGCTCGGGGTATCCGCTGTCCGGTGGAATCCGGTTCGTCGAGGTGTTACCGTTCATCGAAAGTTACCGGTAACCAACGCGGGAGCTGCTACGGACAATAGGTGGGGGACCATGCGCGGACCAGTTCGGAGGCCTGCACCCCACCTTTCCGATGGGCAGGGCAGAGCCGGACTCCGCCTTGCTGCGTGTATCTCGCACATGCCTTCATTATTGCCCTTCACGTCCGCAGGAGCTGTGCAGCGGGAGGCCGCGGCATGAGGGATCCCAGCTGGGTGCTGCTGCGCACCCACCGCAGCTTCCGCCGCTACTGGCTGGGGCAGGCCGCCGCCGGTGCCGGGGCCCAGGTTACGGCCATTGCTCTTCCGCTCGTGACTGCCATCGCGCTCGACGCCGGTCCCGCAGCGGTAAGCCTCGTTGCCGCGGCCGGCACCCTGCCCTATCTGTTGTTCTCGCTGCTGGCCGGGCACTTCCTGCAGGGCCGGGACCAGCGGCGCTGGATGGTCGCGGCCGATCTTGCCCAGTGCGTGCTCCTGGCCCAGATACCGCTGGCCTGGGCCGGTGGTTGGCTCAGTGTTCCGCTGCTTGCGGCACTTACCTTCGCCAGCGGCTGCTGTGCCCTGGCCTTCGGGTTATCCGCCTTCGCCTATGTGCCCTCCCTCGTTCAGGACACGAATCTCGCGCCTGCCAACCGGGCCGTTCAGGCCACTCGGACGGTCACGGAAATCGGCGGTCCCGGGCTGGCCGGAATGCTGGTCTCGGCCGCGGGGGCTCCCGGCGCACTGGTTGCCACCATGCTGGGCCACCTGGCGTCCGCTGTTGGCGTGGCCTCGAGTCGACCGTGGCAGGGCCGGAACGAGGTGGAGGTTCCGGAGAAACGCCCCACGCTCCTCAGCGGACTGCGGATCCTGTTCGGGGACCGGTACCTCCGGGCACTCACGGTCCACGCGGCCACCTACAACGCCGCCGAACAGATCCTGGTCCTCAACCTGATCCTCTGGGCTGTGCAGCAGCAGGACGTCGGTGTTGGCGCGTATGGGACTGCACTGGCGGCAGCCGGCGTCGGCGGTCTGCTCGGTACCCTGACCGCGCTCCGCCTGGCCGACATGGCGGGTCTTGGCCGGGCCTTCGCCATTTCGCTGGTGCTTTCCTGTGCGGTTCCGCTGCTGCTTCCGGTCTGGCCGGTCACCGGATGGGCGCTCGCCGCCGTGATTGGTGCGGTGATGCTGCTGCGCGGCATCGGCGAGGGCAACGCCAATATCTACTCGCTGACCATGCGCCAACAGCTCATTCCGTCCGCGGAACTCACCCGCTCCGCCGGAGCCTATACGCAGGTCATGTACGGCTCCATTCCGCTGGGCGCACTGCTTGCCGGCGTCATCGGCGAAACGCTGGGGGTCCGCGCCGGAGTTCTCCTCGGCGCACTCGGGCTGGTGGTCTCCGCGGTTCCAATGCTCACCCCGGCCTGGCTGCGGCTGCGGGACATCCCCGTTACTGCGCCCGAACCCGCGCGGTAACCTCCGGGTTGCCGGTGCCCGGCGGCGCTGGCGCACCGGGGAGGGATCCGGGCGAGCGTTACTACCGTCGGGTATGCAGCCCGTCGAAGACCATGGTGATGATGTTGTCCGCGAGCTTCTGGGCAGGCAGCGGTCCGCCGGGTTTGTACCACTCCACGATCGAGTTGATCGTGCCGAACAGCAGCCGGGTGGTGGTGCGGGGATCAATGTCGCTGCGCACGGACCCCTCGCTCCGCGCCGCCTCCACCAGCCCGGCCACCCGGTGGTCGAATTCCCGGCGGCGGGCCAGCGCACTGCGCTCAATCTCGGTGTTGCCGCGCAGCCGCAGCAGCAGGGTGACGAACGGCAACCGCTCTGTCAGCACCTGGATGGTGCCGCGCAGGACAAACTCCAGCCGCACATCCGCGGGACCCGATGCCGCCTGCGGATCATCCAGCACGGCCTCAAGACCGTCCAGTGCGTGGTCCAGTGCCAGACGGAGCAGATCGCCCTTGGACGGCACGTGGTGATAGATCGCCGACTTCGTGATGCCCAGGTTTTCGGCGAGGATCCCCATCGACGTGGCTTCGTAGCCGTGCCGGTTGAAGACATCCACGGCCATGTTCAGCACCGTCTGCTGATCATGGCCCGGCCGGCCCCGGCGCGGACCGGACGCGGGATCGACGGTGGCGTCCACGCCGGGAACGGCGTCCACGCCGGGAACGGGGTCGACGGCGGATGTGGCCACAGCTGCCCCGGCTGCGGACTCCACGGATTCAGTGCGGGCGTCCACAGCGGCGGCGGAGTTGGCGGAAGAGGAGGGACTGGAGGCGGCAGGCATGGCGCCATTTTCCCACGTCAACGGTCGGTTCACCGCGGCGTACCGGCGTCGGGACCGCGGCGCAGGTCGTAGATCCGGCGCAGTTTGCCGCTGGATCGTGCCAGCGTCCCGGGATCGACCACCTGAACAGCGCAGGAGGATCCGATGTGCATTTTCACCTGTGCCTCCAGCTCAGCTGCGGCGGCGGCGGATTCCGGCGTCGTGGCACCTGTCCGCCGCTCGATCCGCACCGTCAGCTCGTCGAGACGTCCCGGACGGGTGATTTCGAGCTGGAAATGCGGGCTTAGGGCCGGGATACGCAGGGCGATTTCCTCGATCTGGGTGGGGAAGAGGTTGACGCCGCGCAGGATGATCATGTCGTCGCTGCGGCCGGTGATGCGTCCCATCCTGCGCATGGACGGCCGGGCGGTGCCCGGCAGCAGGCGGGTGAGGTCGTGGGTACGGTAACGGATGATCGGCAGCGCTTCCTTGGTCAGCGAGGTGAAGACCAGCTCGCCCGGTTCGCCGTCGCCCAGGACCCGGGTGTCATCAAACGGGTCGATGATCTCCGGCCGGAAGTGGTCCTCCCAGATATGGGATCCGTCCTTGCTTTCCACGCACTCGCCGGCCACGCCCGGACCCATGACCTCCGAGAGTCCGTAGATGTCGCAGGCGTCCAGGTCCATCAGCATTTCCAGTTCGTGCCGCATTTCCTCGGTCCAGGGCTCAGCTCCGAGGACGGCGTTCTTCAAAGATGTTGAGCGCGGATCGATTCCGGCGGCTGCCATCGCGTCGGCAATGGCCAGCAGGTAGGTGGGCGTGCAGAGGATGGTGTCCGGTTCGAAGTCCAGGATGAGCTGGACCTGCCGCTCCGTCTGCCCACCGGAGACGGGGATGACCGTGCAGCCGAGTTTCTCCGCGCCGAAGTGTGCTCCCAACCCGCCGGTAAAGAGCCCGTAGCCGTAGGCGTTGTGGACCTTGTACCCCCGCTGGACGCCGGAGGCACGCAGCGACCGGGCCACCAGTGACGCCCACCGGTCCAGGTCGCCTGCCGTATACCCGACGACGGTTGGCCGACCGGTGGTTCCGGAGGAGGCATGGATGCGGGCAACCTGCTGCTGGGGGACGGCGAACATGCCAAACGGATAGGTCGAGCGCAGGTCCTCCTTGGTGGTGTACGGGAACCGCGCAAGGTCGCTCAGATCCTGCAGATCCGACGGGTGCACGCCGGCGTCGTCGAACTTGCGCCGGTACAGCGGCACCTGTTCATACGCGTACGCGAGGGTCTGCTGGAGCCGCTTGAGCTGGAGGGTTTCCAGCTCATCCCGGCTCATGCGTTCCTCCGGGTCCAGGCTCGAGGGATCGGCGGCAGTGGACTTGAGAAGAGCGGGCGTCGATTTCATGCGCGGCTTCCTGCCGGGACCGCAGCGGGCCGGGCGGGGTTGCGCATGGTGCGCGACCGTCCCCGGAACAGGGCGACGACGTCGGAGGTGCCGTCCGGGCGTTCGGAACGTACCTCGATGTCATACACACCGCTGCGCCCGTTGCCTGCACGGTGTTCAGCGGCCGCAGTCAACAGCTCGCCCACCTGCACCGGTGCCAGGAAAGTGATATCGGCGCCTGCGGCAACGGTGATGTTCTCCCGCTGTACTGCCGGGCCGCCGGCTTCGGGGTTGCAGGCCAGGGCAAAGGCGGTGTCGGCAAACGCGAAGACCATCCCACCGTGGCCGATGCCGAAGCCGTTCACCATCTCGGGACGAAGCAGCATCGAGATGCGTGCCCTGCCGCCTCCGGTCTCCAGAACCTGGATACCCAGCCATGCCGACGCTGCATCGTTGACCAGGAGGGGGTGGGCAGGGTGTGAATCCCGGGTGACATCGGTGTCAGCCATTGGACCTCATTTCTTTACCGAATGTTCATTAGGTAATATCGGCGGCTGCCGCCTGTCAAGGAGGGGTCAAAGAGCGGCATCGGAGCGGTCTAGGCGGGAAAGATGACCGGAATGCCGCGGTTATGGCCCGGCCTGGGCTCCTGTCCCGTCTTTTGGGCGGTCCGTCGTTCCCACGGGGGCATGACGTACCCTAGTGAGGTGACTCTCTCCGCGGCCACAGCCGTTGCCGGCCCTGTGCGGCCTCCCACTTCGTCCCTTTTGCCTCATTGGCTGGACCCACAGGTGTTCCTTGCCGATCCAGCCCTCGGACCGTGGGTGGTCCTGCTGGTCTGCGGCATTGTCTTTGCTGAAACCGGACTGCTTGTGGGCTTCTTCCTGCCCGGCGACTCCCTGCTTTTCACTGCCGGTCTCCTCGTCGCCACCGGCACCATCGACATTAATGTCTGGCTGCTGGGAGTCCTTGTCTTCATTTGTGCCTTCGTGGGTGACCAGACGGGCTACTTCATCGGCAAGAAGGCGGGACCAGCTGTTTTCAACCGGCCCGACAGCAGGCTCTTCAAACGGGAAAACGTGAAACGCGCCCAGGTCTTCTTCGACCGGCACGGTGGCAAGGCAGTGGTCCTGGCCCGGTTCGTGCCGGTGGTCCGGACGTTCACGCCCGTGGTGGCCGGCGTCGCGCAGATGGAATACAAGGCCTTCGTCGGCTTCAATGCACTGGGCGCATTTGTCTGGGGTGTGGGCGTGACCCTGCTGGGCTATGTGCTGGGAGACCGGGTGCCTTTTGTCCGGGAGAACCTGGACCTGATCTTCGTGGCCGTGGTGGTGCTCTCCGTGATTCCGATCGTCGTTGAGGTGATCCGGCAGTCCCACAAGGCCATCACTGACGATGAGCCGGAGGATGATGCGGCGGAAGAGACCCAGCCGCGCCGCAGCGCCGGGAACACTGCCGCCGGGAACGCTGTCTCCGGGAACCCTGCCCCCGGTAACACTGTCTCGGGGCACACCGCCTCCGGTAAGACCCAAGCCGAAGGTGCGGGCGCAGCGGAGTAACATCCGCTTTCCCCCGGTGGTCGCCCGGGCATTCGAAGCCTGTGGGACCAACCTTTCGCAAAAAAGCAGGGCCGCTCCCGGTGGGGGAGCGGCCCTGCTTTTCGTCTATGGGAAACGGGAAGCCCCGAGGTCTCCTGCCTAGGCCGCGTCCTCCGTGCGGGCGGCCGGGAGCAGCTCCCGTGCGCCGAGGGCGGAGAGGATGAAGGCGTAGTCCCACGCCCGGTCCTTCCAGGCCTCGTACCGGCCGGAGGCGCCGCCGTGGCCCCCGTCCATCTCGATCTTCAGCACGATCGGTTCGCTGCCGGTGCTGGTTTCGCGCAGCTGCGCCACCCACTTGGCCGGTTCCACGTACAGCACGCGGGTGTCATTGAAACTGGTGACTGCGGCAATCTGCGGGTAGTCGACGGCCCGGATGTTCTCGTACGGGCTGTATTCCTTCATGTACCGGTAGACCTCGGGATCGGTGATGGGATTGCCCCATTCCTCCCATTCCAGGGCCGAGAGGGGCAGGTCCGGATCCAGGATGGTGGTCAGCGCATCCACGAAGGGCACCTGGGCCACGATCGCCCGGTACTTTTCGGGGGCCAGATTGGCGATGGCACCCATCAGCAGCCCGCCGGCCGAACCGCCCATGGCAGCGATCCGGTCCGGATCCGCCCACCCGGAGGCGGCGACCCAGTCGGTGGCATCCACGAAGTCGGTGAAGGTGTTTTTCTTGTTCAGCTTCTTGCCGTCGTCGTACCAGGCCCGGCCCATCTCTCCGCCGCCACGGATGTGCGCCACGACGTAGACCACACCGCGGTCCAGCAGGGACAGCCGGGCGATGTTGAACCCCGGATCCATGCTCATCTCGTAGCTGCCGTACGCGTAGACAAGGGCAGGGTTGCTGCCGTCCTTCTGCAGGTCCGCCCGGCGGATGACGGAGAGCGGGATGCGGGTGCCGTCCGCCGCCGTCGCCCATTCCCGCTCCGCTACGTAATCCTCGGAGCGGTAGCCGCCCTTGACGGGGGTTTCCTTCCGCAGTTCCAGTTCGCCGGTCGCCAGGACGTAGTCATACACCCGCGGCGGCGTGAGGAAGGAGGTGTAGCTCAGGCGGACAATCGGCGAATCGAACTCGGCGTTGGCCAGGTTCGCCGTGTACAGCTCCTCGTCGAACGCCGGTTCCACCGGGACGCCCTGTGCCGGGGTGCCGAGGCCTTCCACGGGCAGGATTTGGACCCGCTCGGTGGTGTCTTTGCGGACGGAGACCAGGACGTGGCTGCGGGTTACCGCGGCACCGTTGACGCGCACGGTGTCGTCATGGGCGATGACGGTCTGCCAGTGCTGGTCCGCCAGCGGCTTCGAAAACTCGTCCTCGGCAACGAGGGAGAGCATGGAATTCAGCGCGTTCCGGTTGTGCGTCAGCAGGTAATGCCGTGTTCCGTCCAGCGTCAACGGCTCAGCTTCGTACAGGATGCGTTCGCTCCGCGGAATCAGGGTACGCACGGTGTCGGTGGGGTCGTCGAAGTCCAGGACCCGGTATTCGCTGTATTCGGAGCTGCTGATACCGATCAGCAGCTGCCGGCGGTCCGGCGAGAGGTCGAAGCCGGTCCACATGGCAATGTCATCCTCCTGGTAGATGACGACGTCGTCCTCCACCGGGGTGCCGAGCGTGTGGGCCTTGACCTGGTACGGACGCCAGGAGTCATCGACCACCGTGTAGAACACCCGGTTTCCATCGGGGGAGAAGGCCAGCGAGTAAAAGACATTGGAAATGACGTCCGGCAGCAGTTCCCCGGTGCGAAGGTCCTTGATCCGCAGCGTGAAGCGCTCGTCTCCGGCGTTGTCTTCGGAGTAGGCCAGCAGGTTTCCGTCTTCGGTCACGGCCAGGCCGCCGAGCGAGAAGAACGGTTTGCCTTCGGCTTCGGCGTTGCCGTCCACCAGGATCTGTTCGCCCGGAACTGCCACTCCGGGCACGACGGCGGGAGGCGTCCAGTCGGCGTCGAGGTCCCCGGTGTCCTGCGCGGCGGTGCGGCAGTGGATGGCGTACTGCTTGCCTTCCTCGGTGCGGGTGTAATACCACCAGCCCTTTTTGCGCGCGGGAACGGAGAGGTCCGTTTCCTCGGTGCGGTTCTTGATTTCGTTGAAGATTTCCCCGCGCAGCTGTTCCTGATCGGCGGTCATGGCTGCGGCGTAGGCGTTCTCGGCCTTGAGGTGTTCTACCACCTCCGGATTTTCCTTTTCCCTCAGCCATTCGTAGTTGTCGATGAACGTGTCACCGTGGCGGGTGCGTTCGGTGGGGACTTTCTTGGCAACCGGTGGCTGGGGAGTAGTCATGCTTCGAATATATCGACCCCGGCGGCGGCGTCGAAGGACCCCGCGGGCTTTATGCTGGCGGCTGATCCCGCGGCGGCGGGAACCACCCGCCGATCGGATGTAAAGCTTCCTTGACTTAATTCCGTTCAGGGAGCAGGATGCCCGCATGAAGAATAATGCGGGCATCCGCACGGTGGACAAGCGCGTTCGGGTTGCCGGGGCCGTCGTCGGCGGAACCGCAGCCGGTGCGCTGCTGGGATGGGCGGCGTCGGCCACCAGCGGAGCCAGCCCGCTGGTCTCCGCCGCCGTCTTTGCCGCCGCGACAGGGCCTGTGTTGGCGGCCGCACTGTGGTTGCTGGTGTTCAATGTCGCAGAAACCGACCGCGTGGAGGTGGAGTCAGCGGCGGACGTGGAACGCTCCTGGTCCGATGCGGCGTCGTCCCGGGCCTTCGTCGATCTCATGGTCCTGCTCGCCGTGGGCGTCCTTGCCGAGACCCTCCTGAACCTGGATGTTCCCCTGCCCGTCTATTGCGCTGCCGGGCTGGCCGCCTGGTCGCTGCGTTATGCGCTCCTGAAGCGCTGCCACTCCTAGGCATGCAGAACACTGTGGCCGTAGAGCGTCAGCGGCTGGGTTTATCGCAGGTGCAATTGGCGGCAGTCCTCGGCGTATCGCGGCAGACCGTGATCTCCATCGAAAAGGGGCGGTTCGATCCTTCGCTACCCCTGGCTTTCCGTCTTGCCGCAGTTTTCGGCAGGAGCATCGAGGAGATTTTTACGCCTGAAGCAGGGAACTAATCTCCGAGCAGGAGCCAGGCGCACAGTGCTCCGGCCGCAAGGAAGAGCGCCCAGTTCACCGCCACCACCAGCAGGGTCGAAGTGAAGGGCCGGGGCGGCGATTCACGCAGGGGGAGCAGCACCGGCTCGGCTGCCGGACCCTTGCGGAACTGTCCCCAGAGGCTCGTGGCCAGCAGTACCGCACCCCCGCCCAGCGCGAGCGGCAGTGCGGGCAACGAGAACAGGACCAGCTGCGGAGCGAACAGGAACAATGCCGCCTCCACCAGCAGGCATAAAGCCAGCAGCGCGGCCGGGCGGCGCAGGGACAGCCAGGTGGGATTCCGGGCGCACAGGGGGCTGACCCCTGCCACCACCAGGGCGGTAAGGGCCAGCAGCATCCCGGGAACGGTGACACTGACGGTGGCGGCATCAGCGGTCACAGCGGCCGCAACGGCAAAGAAGCCCAGCAGTCCCAGAAGGGTGGGCACAATGACGACGGCGACCGACGGCCGCTCTGCCTGCGCTGACTCTACCTGCTTCGCCTCTGCATGACCGGCGTCTGCCTGCCCTGCAGGTGATCCGCTGCTGGAAGGCACGCCGGCTGGAACGGTCCGGCGGCCGGCACCGGGCTCGGGCATAGCCATCACAATCCTCTCCAGACCCTCACTTCTTTCCATCAGTTTTCCATAGCCCGGACCCTTGACGGGCACAACACCCCTCCATATCCTGAACGAACGGTCAGTAATTATTAAATGAGCAGGATGGCGGAGTAACCATGAGTGCAGAGCCTTCAGCCGGCCAGGCGCACTTCGAGGCGCTGATTGCGGCGGATGCCAGGGTGGAGCCGCGCGACTGGATGCCCGAGGGCTACCGCAAGACCCTCGTGCGGCAGATCTCGCAGCATGCGCATTCGGAAATCATCGGTATGCAGCCCGAAGCCAACTGGATCACCCGTGCACCCTCCCTGAAGCGCAAGGCGATCCTCATGGCCAAGGTCCAGGATGAGGCAGGCCACGGGCTCTACCTGTACTCCGCCGCCGAAACGCTGGGCACCCCGCGGGACCGGATGACCGCCGACCTCATCGCCGGCAAGGCGCGCTACTCAAGCATCTTCAACTACCCCACACTGACCTGGGCGGATATGGGAGCCATCGGCTGGCTCGTGGACGGAGCTGCGATCTGTAACCAGGTGCCCCTCTGCCGGGCCTCCTACGGCCCCTACGGACGGGCCATGGTGCGGATCTGCAAGGAGGAATCCTTCCACCAGCGGCAGGGCTTCGAGATCCTGCTGGAACTGGCCAACGGCACGCCCGCGCAGCGGGAGATGGCCCAGGACGCAATCAACCGCTGGTACGCGCCGTCGCTGATGATGTTCGGACCACCGGACGAGGATTCACCGAACTCACGCCAGTCCATGGCCTGGAACATCAAGCGCTTCACCAATGACGAACTGCGGTCCCGGTTTGTCGGAATGATCGTGGAACAGGTGAAAGTCCTCGGGCTGACCCTTCCTGATGAGGACATCCGCTACAACGGGGAGACCGGCCGCTGGGAACACGGACCCCTGGACTGGAACGAGTTTTCCGAGGTCCTCGCCGGGCGCGGGCCGTGCAACTCACAGCGGCTGGCCCGGCGGCGGGAAGCCCATGAAGACGGCGCCTGGGTGCGGGAAGCCGCGGCGGCCTATGCCGCGCGGCAAGCGGCACCTGCCGGTGCTGGTGCCACTGCAGGCATGGCCGAAGCGGGGGTGGCATAGCAATGACCGGTGGATCAACAACGGGCGACGACGGCTCCAAGCCAGTCGGGACAGCCACGGCAGCGCACGACCCGGCAACGGGCACGGCAACCGGCAGGGCCCTGACGGAAGCGGCAGCGAAGGCGGGTGAGGCCGGTATGGCACCGCAGGACCCGGTAACCGGCACGGCCCTGACCGAAGCGGCAGCGAAGCACGCAGACCCCGGCACGGCTGGGGCTTCCCGGACCGCGTGGCCGCTGTGGGAAGTCTTTGTCCGGTCCTCCCGGGGTTTGTCCCATGTCCATGCCGGTTCCCTGCATGCTCCCGACGCCGACATGGCGGTCCGCAACGCACGTGACCTCTACACCCGGCGCAACGAGGGTGTCTCGCTCTGGGTGGTGCCGGCGTCGGCCATCATCACCAGCGACCCCGATGCCAAGGGGCAGTTCTTCGAGTCCCCGCAGGGCAAGGATTACCGGCACGCCACCTACTACACCAAGTCCGAGGGGGTGAAGCACCTGTGAGTTCGGACAGCGCTACCCGCATCACTCCCGGCAACGCACTGCGGCCGGAGGACATTGCCGCTGCACAAACCCGTGCCGATCCGGACGCCGCCGCCTACGCCCTGCGCCTTGGCGACGACGCCCTGGTGCTGGCCCAGCGCCTGGGCTGGTGGATTTCCCGGGCGCCGGAACTGGAGGAAGACGTTGCGCTGGGCAACATTGCGCTGGACCTGATCGGCCATGCCCGGTCCTTCCTCAGCTATGCCGGCAGCGCCGACGGCCGCACCGAGGACGACCTCGCGTACTGGCGGGACGAGACCGAATTCCGTTCGGTGCATCTGGTGGAACAGCCCAATGGCGATTTCGCCCGGACCATCGCCCGGCAGCTGGCGGTTTCCTGCTATCAGTTCGGGCTTTACTCGGCCCTGCAGCATTCCACCGACCCCACCCTGTCCGCGATCGCCGCCAAGGCGGTCAAGGAAGTGGACTATCACCGGGACCACAGCATCCAGTGGGTGCTCCGGCTGGCGCTGGGCACGGACGAATCCCGGCGCCGGATGATCCGGGCGCTCGAACTCACCTGGCCATACGTGGGCGAGCTGTTCGACGATGACGAACTCGTGGTCTCGCTCGGCGGCCGTGCCGTCCTGCCTTCGTCGCTGAAGGCTGCCTTTGACCGCGACATCGCCGCTGTGCTGCGCGAAGCCGAAGTGGAGCTGCCCGCGGTTCCACCTGCCCCCGGCGGTGGCCGGCAGGGACGGCACAGTGAGCACCTGGGCTACCTGCTGGCCGAGATGCAGGTGCTGGCCCGCCAGCATCCCGGTGCCGCGTGGTGAGCCTGATGGAATCCCGCCTGCGCCCGGAACCACCGGCCGCGCGTCCGGAACCCCCGGATATGCGGCCGGAACCTCCCGTCCTGCGCCCGGCAGACCCGGCGGCCGCAGCCGCCTGGGATGTGGCCGCGACGGTCTGTGATCCCGAGATTCCGGTACTGACCATCGAGGACCTCGGTGTGCTGCGGCGGGTGGAGATTTCCGGCGACCGCGTCCAGGTGGCCATCACACCCACCTATTCCGGCTGCCCCGCCATGGACGCCATCCGCTCCGACGTCACCGCGGCCCTCCGCGCTGCCGGCTATCCCGCCGTCTCGGTTTCGCTGGAGCTAGCTCCGGCATGGACCACCGACTGGATGAGCAGTGCCGGAAAGGCGAAGCTGGACGCCTACGGCATCGCGCCGCCGTCGGGCCGTGCCGCTGCGGGACCCGTGCGGGTGGGCCTGAGCGTGAAATGCCCCCAATGTTCCTCGCTGAACACCCATGAATTGACGCGCTTCGGGTCCACATCCTGCAAGGCGCTCTGGGTCTGCGGCGAGTGCCGGGAGCCGTTCGACTACTTCAAGGTGCTCTGACCCATGACTGCCCTTCCCGAAGCGCCGCTCCGCCGCGGCGCCTTCCACCCCCTGACGGTTGCCGCCGTACGCAGATTGACGGACGACGCCGTGGAGGTCACCTTCGCGGTTCCGCCGGAACTCGTGGAGTCCTACTCCTACCTGCCGGGCCAGTACGTCGCCCTGCGCACGGTGCTGGCCGGCACGGAGCTGCGGCGCAGCTATTCCATCTGCGCCGAACCGATACCGGGAGAACTGCGGGTGGCGGTCAAGCGGGATCTCGGGGGACTATTTTCCTCCTGGGTCAACGAGCATCTGAAGGCCGGTGACGTGCTGGACGTGATGAGCCCGGCCGGCAGTTTCATCTCCCGCCATGCTCCCGGCACCGCCGACCTGGGATCGGCGCATGGGCAGGTGTTTGCCGCGGTCGCTGCGGGGTCGGGCATCACGCCCGTCATTGCCATCGCGCGGACCGTGCTGGCCTCGTCGCCAACCACCCGCTTTGATCTCGTCTACGCGAACAAGGCCGCGATGGACGTGATGTTCCTCGAAGAGCTGGCGGACCTCAAGGACCGGTATCCGTCCCGCTTCGCCCTGCACCACGTCCTTTCCCGTGAGCAGCGCATTTCGCCGCTGCTCAGCGGACGGCTCGACGCCGGGAAGATCACCACCCTGATCGACTCGGTACTGCCGGCTGGGGAAGTGGACGAATGGTTCCTCTGCGGCCCGTTCGACCTGGTCCAGCTGTGCCGCGATGCCCTCTCAGAGCGCGGGGTTGACCCGGCCAAGGTGCGTTTCGAATTGTTCACCACGGCACGTCCAGACCGTCCGGAAGGTTCCACCGGCCGGCCCGTTCTCCGCGACACTTCGGGGGACAACTTCGACATCACTTTCCGGCTGGACGGACTGCAGGGCAAGGTGGCCAGCCCGGTGCATGCCCGTGAATCGGTGCTCAATGCTGCCCTCCGGGTGCGCCCTGATGTACCGTTCGCCTGCGCCGGCGGTGTCTGCGGCACCTGCCGCGCCAAGCTGGTCTCCGGCAGCGTGGACATGGAGGAGAACTATGCACTGGAACCGGAGGAACTGGAGCGTGGCTACATCCTGACGTGCCAGAGCCGCCCCACCAGCAGCGAAGTCAGCGTGGACTACGACGCCTAGGAGGGCACCGATGATTGAACTGAGCATCAACGACGGCGTCGCGGAAGTAGTCCTGAATGCCCCGCAGAAACTCAACGCCCTGGACAGGTCTGCCCTGGCCGAGCTCGGGGACGCTTACGACGACGCGGCAGCCGCCGGCGTGCGCGCCTTGTTACTGCGCGGAGAGGGCAGGAGCTTCTGTGCCGGACGGGACCTGGGCTCCGTTTCGCCTGAAAACGACGATGCACGCGGCTACCTCGTGGACAGCCTGCGGCCGCTCCTGCAGAAGATGTCGGCCTTTCCCGCACCGACCTTCGCGGCGGCCCAGGGTGCATGCCTGGGGGTGGGCCTGGGGCTGTTGGTGGCCACCGACGTCGTATATGCAGCCACCGATGCGAAGATCGGCTCTCCGTTCGCCAATCTGGGTGCGGCGCTGGACTCGGGCGGACACTGGCTCTTCACCGAACGGCTGGGGCCGCACCGCACCCTGGACCTGATCTACACCGCGGACCTGATGACCGGAGCCGAGGCGGTCGCCGCCGGCCTGTTTAGCCGCGCTCTGGACCCCGCCGACCTGTTGGACCACACCCGGGCCACGGCACTCCGCGTTGCGTCCGGTCCGACCCAGGCCTATACGGCTTCCCGGCAGCTGGTGGCTGAGATCCGGGACCGGCGCCTGGGGTTCTGGGATGCGCTTGATGCGGAGAACACGGTCCAGGAGAAGCTCAGCGCAACGCCAGATTACGCGGAAGGATTCAGCGCTTTCCTGGCCAAGCGCAGGCCCGTTTTCCAAGGTTGATGGGGCAGTGTTCGCACCCGGGACCGGCTTGACCCGGGACGTGGGCCGGCCTGGCCCGGGTTGTGGTGCGGCGGACGCAGGGCTAGGTTGGGAGTAACTCGTAAGCATGCTTACAACAGGTGCTTACCGGCGCTAGAGAACTCTGAGAAACCGAGGAGGCGGAACATGGCCGACAGCTACAACCCGAACAACGACCCGGCGAACCCGGACAAGCCCAAGGACGCGCAGAAGGGCTCCGGAACGCAGGAGGGCACCGGCAACCACGCCCACAGTGAGACGAAGGCAGGAAGCACCAATCCTGATCCGCTGGATGGCAACATCACCGGCCTGGAGCCCGGCGGCGGCGTTCCCCCGGGAGAGACCCCTCCGGCAGAGGACCAGATGAGCTCCGACCAGGGGCACGACGAAAACTGATCCTTCGGTCGGCCGGCGTTCACTGGCTGAACGGGGTGGCCTCTGACCAGAGCGGCGGTGCAGATCAGGGTCGCCGGGCTGACGAGAGTGGCTGGACTGGCCAAAGTAACCGGACTGGCCAGAGTGGCGGGGCGGACTAAGTAACCCGACTGACCACGGTGACCGGGCCGGCTGATACCGGCGAACTGATACCGCCGAATGAAAGAGGCAGGGCCTGCAGCTGCAGGCCCTGCCTCTTCTGTCTTTGCTGGTAGGTTCCGGAACCTATCGGGTGTCGCGTTCTTCGAAGACCAGGAACGTCTGGGTGTCCAGGACACCCGGTATGGACTGCAGCTGGTCAAAGATGACCCTGCGCAGGTGGATGTTGTCCTCGGCGCGGACCAGCACTATAACGTCAAAGGAACCACCCACCAGGGCAATGTGGTGGATCTCCGGCACCTCGCTGAGGCGGTCCTTCAATTCCCGCCAGGCGTGCTGGCGGACCTTCAGGGTGACGTACGCGGAGGAGCCTAGCCCTGCCTTCTCCGGATCCACCAGTGCGGTAAAGCGGCTGAGTACCCCGGATTCGGTGAGCCGGGCAATCCGGGAGTAGGCATGCGCCCGGGATATGTGCACGGCCTGCGCGACGGCCGTAAACGAGGCCCTTCCGTCGGAGCGCAGGACGGCCAGGATCTTCCGGTCAACGTCGTCCAGCGGCTGCACCTGCGTTGTAGTCATAATGTCCACGCTCTCCCCAAGTAATCTGCGTCACATTTGCAAGGTGTCCATCAGAATACGCCTGGAGTGCGCTGCCGTCCAAGATTTACGGGAATGCTGGTCCCGAAAGTACCGCCGAAAGCATACTGGCAAGACAGTACATCCCGCGTGCAACGGCGCCGCGGTGCTGGCAGACGGAGGCTCGTAATGACCATCTCCACCGGCAGGACCCGGCAGGCCGATGTGCCTGCCGAAAGCGGTTCCGGACCCGTGCACGCGCTGCTTCCCTCGGATGTTCCCGTCCAGCTGATTGATCTGGACGGCAAGGAACACCACGATCCCCGTTACCCGTTGCCGGGCAGCGGCATGCTGCTGGATGCGTACGCCCGCCTGGTGGCCGGACGCCGGATCAACGACCAGGCGAACGCGCTGGTGCGGCAGGGCCGGCTGGCTGTCTATCCCTCTTCCCACGGGCAGGAGGCCTGCCAGGTGGCCGCCGCCGCGGTGCTGCAGGCACAGGACTGGCTGTTCCCGACGTACCGGGACAGTGTTGCCGTGATGTCACGTGGCGTGGATCCGCTGCAGGTGCTGACGCTGCTGCGCGGGGACTGGCACAGCGGATATGACCCGTATGAGTACCGGGTGGCACCCCAGGCGACCCCGCTGGCCACGCAGCTGCTGCACGCCGTCGGCGTCGCCCATGCGGCCAAACTCAAGGGCGAGGACACTGTGGTGCTGGCCCTGTGCGGTGACGGCGCGACCAGCGAGGGTGACTTCCATGAGGCGCTGAACTTCGCTGCGGTGTTCCATGTGCCCGTGGTTTTCTTCATCCAGAACAACGAATATGCCATCTCGGTGCCGCTGAAAAACCAATCGGTGGCTCCGTCCCTGGCGCATAAAGCCGTCGGCTACGGCATGCCGGGGGAACGGGTGGACGGCAACGACGTCGCCGCGCTCCTTTCCGTCCTGGGTGCGGCCGTGGAGCGGGCGCGCGAGGGTGGCGGCCCCTCGCTCGTGGAGGCGCACACCTACCGCATGCAGGCCCACACCAACGCCGACGACGCCACCCGGTACCGCTCGGCAGAGGAAGTGCAGGGCTGGGTTTCCCGGGACCCGGTGGTGCGGGCACGGACTTACCTGCGCGCCGCCGGACTGTTGGATGATGCCCGCGAGGAAGCACTGGCGGCAGAGGCCGAAGCCCTCGCGGCGGCCATGCGGGAAGGCCTGAACACCGACGTCGACCCGGATCCGATGGCCCTGTTTAAGCATGTCTACACCCGGGCCACACCGCAGCTGGATGAGCAGGCCGAGCTTCTGCGCGGTGAAATCGGCCGCAGCGAACCCAGCGGAGATGCACCGGAAAACGGTGAACCGGAACGCAGCGACAGCGAACCTGCCCTCGAACCGGACGCGGAACCGGGCGGCAGCCCCGCTGCCAACTCCCACCCGGAAACCCCCGGCACCTCCAGCGCCCAGCGCTGACCATCGGAAAGGCAGCACCATGGCAGCAAACGCTACGGACACCCGCCCCGAGGCGCGGGAACTGGTAGGCACCGATGCACCTTCCGGGCCTGAACCCCTGACCTTCGCCAAGGCACTCAATGCGGCGCTCGCCGACGAAATGGCTGCCGAGGCGACGGTGGTGGTCTTCGGCGAGGATGTAGGGCCGCTCGGAGGGGTCTTCCGGATCACCGACGGGCTGACGGCACGGTTCGGAACAGGCCGCTGCTTCGACACTCCGCTGGCCGAGTCCGGGATCATGGGAATGGCTGTCGGCATGGCGATGAACGGACTGCGGCCGGTGGTGGAAATGCAGTTTGACGCCTTCGCCTATCCCGCCTTCGAGCAGGTGGTCAGCCACGTCGCGAAGATGTCCAACCGGACGCGCGGGAAGGTGAAGCTGCCCATGGTGATCCGCATTCCGTACGCCGGTGGAATTGGCGGAGTGGAACACCACTGCGATTCGTCGGAGGCCTACTACGCACACACCCCGGGCCTGACCGTCGTCGCACCGGCAACCGTGGCCGATGCCTACTCCCTGCTGCGCGCCGCCATCCGGCTGAATGATCCGGTGGTGTTCCTGGAGCCGAAGAAGCTTTATTGGAGCAAGGAAACGGTGGACCTTGCCGCCCTGCGGCAGGCAGCCGATGAGGCAGTACGCACAGGCCGGGAGGTTCCGGGAGGCATCGGTACAGCTGCGGTGGCACGCACCGGAACGGATGCGACGCTGGTCGCCTACGGTCCGTCGGTGTCGACGGCACTGGCTGCCGCGGCAGCCGCCGAGGCCGAGGGACGGTCCCTGGAAGTCATCGACCTGCGGTCGATTGTCCCGTACGACGACGCCACCGTGGACGCGTCGGTCCGGCGCACCGGGCGGGCAGTGGTTATTGCCGAAGCCCCCGGTTTCGCTTCCGTGGCCGCTGAAATCGTTGCCCGTATCCAGGAACGCTGCTTCCATTCCCTTGCTGCCCCGGTGCTGAGGGTGACCGGGTTCGATGTTCCGTATCCGGCACCGAAGCTGGAGCACTGGTACCTGCCCGGGGTGGACCGGATCCTGGACGCCGTGGATGAGCTGCAGTGGGACGAGCCCGCAGCTGAAAACGAAGGAACGGGCAGCATGGAAGCCGGCAGCTTGGAAACCCGCAGTTCGGAGGCCCGCCGATGAGCGTGCGTACCTTCCTGTTGCCGGACCTGGGCGAAGGACTGACGGAAGCCGAGCTGGTGAATTGGCTCGTGGCTGAAGGAGACACGGTGGTCGTCGACCAGCCTGTGGCGGAGGTGGAAACCGCCAAATCCCTGGTCGAGGTTCCGTCGCCGTTTGCCGGCACGATCGCCCGGCTGCACGGTGAGGCCGGCGACAGCATCGACGTCGGGCGTCCACTGATCTCGGTGGAGACCTCGGCGGCAGCACCCGAAACGTCTGTGGCGGCGGCGCCTGAAGCGGGTGTTGGGGCATCGCCGGAGGGAGAGGCGTACCGGCAGGAAGAGAGGGCCGGGTCCGGGAATGTGCTCATCGGTTACGGGACCCCGGAATCCGGCTTGGCACCCCGGCGCACCCGGGCACCCCGCCGGCGGATGGCGGCGCCTGCTGCCCCGGTTGCGGCGGTCCCGGTCCGGACCGAAGCTCCGCGGTGCGTGTCCCCGCTGGTCCGCAGGATGGCCCGCGATGCCGGAGTGAAGCTGACGGATCTTTCCGGGACTGGTCCTGAGGGGTTGATCCTCCGGCGCGACGTCGAGGCCGAGGTGGCCAGCCGGGCAGCGGCTACCGCACGGGTGGCCGAGGGCGTCCGGAGCGGGGTGGCCCAGGATGAGGTGGCCCAGCGTGAGGTGGTCGAGGGCGAGGTGGTTGAGGCAGCCGGCCGGGCTGCCCGGGACGCCGCGGAGACACGAGACGTCCGGGCTGCCCGAGACGTCCGGACGGGGCTCGGCGTCATCTCGCGCACGCCCGTCCGGGGAGTCCGGCGCACGATTGCTGCGAACCTGAGCCGGAGCCGGAGTCTTATACCGGAAGCAACCGTCTGGGTGGATGTGGATGCGACGCCCCTCATGGAGCTGCGTGACGTCCTGTCGGAGCAGCGGCAGGACGTACCCTCGTTGCTGGCCTTCCTGGCGCGGTTCACGCTCGCCGGTCTCGCCCTGTTCCCGGCGCTCAACACCCGCTTCGTGGCCGCGGGGGACAGCTCCGGGAGCCCGGCGGAGGGGGAGGAACACGAAGCTGCGATTGAGGCTTTCGACGGCATTAACCTTGGCATCGCTGTCCAGACCGGGCGCGGGCTGATGGTTCCCTCCGTCCGGCGGGCAGACGCCCTGTCCACACGGGACCTGGATGCAGAGATCCGCCGCCTCACCACTGCTGCGCAGGACGGCAGGGCTACCCCGGGGGAGCTTTCCTCGGGCACCTTTACCCTGAATAACTACGGTGTCTACGGCGTGGACGGAAGCGCCGCGATCATCAATTATCCCGAGTCGGCCATCCTCGGCGTGGGACGCATCATTGACAAGCCGTGGGTCGTCTCCGGCCAGCTTGCCGTCCGGAAAGTCACCCAGCTGACCCTGGTGTTCGACCACCGCGTGTGCGACGGCGCGACCGCCGGCGGTTTCCTGCGCTACGTTGCCGACGCCGTCGAAAACCCAGGCCGTGTCCTTGCGGACCTCTAATACGGGCCGGGAGCAACCACCCGGGATAGGTTGGAGACCGGCCAGCGGAAAGGAAAGCGACATGACTGAAACACCGCAGCACGTCACGGGCCAGCTCGGCTGGCAGGAGGTGGCGCCCCGGGTATGGGTGCGCTCCAACGCTGCCTTCGCCGTGAATACCGGGCTCGTGATCGGGGACGAACGTGCCCTGCTTATTGACACCGGTGCCGGGCCCGGCATGGCGCAGGAGATTTACGACGCTGTGCGGGCACTCACCGATCTGCCGCTGACAGCAGTTAACACGCATGCGCATTTCGACCATTACTTCGGCAACGCCCTGCTGCTTGCCAAGGGTGTGGAGGACATCTGGGCAACCGCCGGCTGCGCCGCCAGCATCCGTGAAAACGGAAACAGCCACCGGCCCCAGGCCGCCGATGCGGAACCGGAAATGGCTGCAGCCATGGGGGCCCACACGGAAATTGCCGAGCCCACGAAACTGGTGGAGGACGTCCCCGTTGACCTGGATCTGGGCGGTATCTCCGTGACGCTCTTCCAGCTCGGCCGCGGCCACACCGACCATGATCTGCTGGTTGGAGCCGGCGATGTGCTCTTCACCGGTGACCTGGTGGAACAAGGCGCAGATCCGGCCTTTGAAGATTCCTTCCCTAAGGACTGGATCCGCACCCTGGGTAAAGTCGCCGCCCTGGAAGATTTGTACACGGTCTTCGTTCCGGGCCACGGGCGACCCGTCACGGTCGACTTCGTGACCACCCAGATGAACAAGATGCGCACCGCCGTCGCCGTCACCCGCAGCGCCATGGACCAGGCGTCCGTGGACATGACGAAAGCCATCCCCATCCTGCCGTACGGTCCGGACCAGTCCCGGGCGCTGCTCACCCGGCTGCGGACCCTGGCCCGGTGGAAATGGCTCCGGAAATAGGCCGGAATCAGCCCGAAAATAGCCCGGAGGTAGACCCGAAGTAGCCCGGACCGGAAGCAGGCGCCGTCAGCGATAGTCTGGGGCCGTGCCAGCGGACGATTTCAGCCTTCGGAAAATAGCCATCCCGGCCTACGGTCCCACCCTCCTCTACGGGCTGGCGACCGGAGCCATCCTGCCGGTGATCGCGCTCAGCGCCCGTGGCCTCGGTGCCACTGTGGCCCTTGCAGCCCTCGTTATCACGCTTACCGGCGTGGGTTCTCTGCTGACTAATGTCCCCGCGACCATCGTGACCACGCGTTTCGGGGAAAAATGGGCCCTTGTCGCTGCTTCTGCCTGGTCCGCGCTGGCGATGGTCCTCGCGGCCTCGGTCCCGGTGCTGTGGGTTTTTGCGGTGGCGGTGTTTATGGTCGGGATGGCCGGATCGGTGTTCGGACTGGCCCGGCAAAGCTACCTGACGGAAGCTGTGCCGGTGCACTTCCGGGCCCGGGCGTTGTCCACGCTCGGCGGGGTGAACCGGATCGGTGTGTTCATCGGGCCCTTCGCGGCTGCGGGAGCAATCCATTTCTTCGGTACCACGGGCGCCTACTGGGTGGGGGCCCTGGCTGCCGTCGGGGCAGGGATCCTCAGCTTCCAAGTGCCGGACCTGGCCGTCCGTTCCGGGCGAGGGGCGGGACAGGGAGTGAAACCCCTGGACTCCGCCCCGGCGCCCACCGTGCGGTCCATCCTGCGCAGCCATGCACGGGTGTTCCGGACCATTGGGATAGGGGTACTGCTGATAGCAGCCGTCCGGGCCACCCGGCAGGCGGTGATTCCGCTCTGGGGCCAGCACATTGGTCTCGATCCCACCTCCACGGCACTGATCTACGGGCTTTCCGGTGCCATCGACATGTTGATCTTCTACCCCGCAGGCAAGGCCATGGACCTCTGGGGGAGACGCTCGGTGGCGGTACCCTGCATGCTGATCATGGGATTGGGCCTCGCGCTGCTGCCGCTGGCCTCCGGGGCCACCGGTCTGCTCCTTGCTGCACTGCTGATTGGGTTCGGCAACGGTATCGGATCCGGAATCGTTATGACTCTCGGCGCGGACTTCTCACCCTCTCCGGGACGTCCGCAGTTCCTCGGGATCTGGCGGCTGCTGGCGGATATCGGGACCATGGGTGGGCCCGGCATCCTCTCGGCCGTCACCGCTCTCGTGTCCCTCTCGGCGGGCATTTGGGCGACAGCCGGACTGGGACTGCTGGGTGCCGTTGTGCTCTGGCTCTGGGTTCCCGGACGGAAAGCCACCGGCAATCCGTCCGGCGTACGCGAAGTGCGTTAGCGCCGGGCAGGATCTCCGGCCTGCTGGCTGAAGAGCCAGCAGGCGAGGGCGCTGACCAGGTAACCGACGCCGACAATCAGGGCCAGTCCCGCCCAGAAGTACAGCGGCGCGGAGGTGGTCACTGCCGTATGATCCCAGCGGGCATAGAAGTACAGGCCCAGGCTTGCAGCCGTGGCGAGCACTCCCGGGACGGCGCAGAGCAGGGCAACAGCCTTTGCGGAGCCCTGCGCCGCGCCCTTGGCCGGCCACCGGTTCCATTCAGGATTCGTCCGCATCATGACCAGGCCGCCCACGAGTGTCCATGCCGCGACCACGAGCAGCGAGGCGACGACGTCGGCGGGGCGGTGCCAGAGGTTCAGGAAGGTGGCTGCACCTGCGAGCACCGCATAGCTGCCGCCAAAGAGCGCGGTCAGCGGCCGCCAACGCGGTGAGGCAAGCAGGAACACAGCGGCAGCGGCAGAGGCCGCGAGCGTGGTGTGGCCGGACGGAAGCGAGTTGAAATCCAGGGTCACCACCCCGCGGTCGGGCCTGTCCAGCACGGTCCGTTTCAACAGCTGGCTGCTGACATTGGCGGCTGCGAACGTGCCCAGGGCAATCACTGCCGGCGAAATCCGGTGCCGCAGGATGGACACGAACACCACCACAATCACCGCGATGAACACCGAGATCAGCGGGAGGTTGTCCAGGAAGGCGAGCACCGGCCGGCCGGTTCCCGGGGCAATGAGCTCGGCTTCCTTGAAGGCCGACTCATCGGCGAGCTGGCCAATCGTGGTGCGGACAAAAAACCAATAGGTTGCGGCAACGCCGGCAGCACAGAGAAGCGCGGCAAAAAGGAAGAGCGCCGGATTATGCGCAGCCGGTCGTTGGGCACGGGAGCGCTGTGCCAGCAAGTTGCGAGTATCCATTGGTTCCAGATTGCCACATGATCATGATCGTTTCCTGTTTGCCCAGACGGCCCAGCCGGGATGCGGGTGGCAACGCGTAGGCTGGCAGGGTGCCCCAGACCCCCGAACTGACTGACCTCCTGGCCGGAGCCCGCGTGGTTTCCCTCCCGATGCGGGTAAAGTTCCGCGGCATTCTGCACCGGGAAGCCCTGCTGATTGAGGGTCCGGCCGGCTGGGGCGAGTTTTCGCCCTTCCCTGAATACTCCGATGCCGAAGCCGCGCCCTGGCTTGCCTCCGCACTGGAAGCGGCCTGGCAGGGCTACCCCGAACCTCTCCGCCGCTCGATTCCCGTGAACGGAACGGTGCCCGCCGTAGCGGTCGACCAGGTCGAGGGCGTGCTGGCCCGTTTCGGGGCCGTATCCGCAGTGAAGGTGAAGGTTGCCGAAGCCGGCCAGACTCCTCAGGAAGACCTGGCCCGGGTGGCCGAAGTCCGCCGGCTGCTGCCCGCTGCCGGTATCCGCGTGGACGCCAACGCGGGCTGGGACCTCCGCACCGCCGTCGAAACACTGACCCTGCTGGCCGAAGCCGGACTGGAATACGCCGAACAGCCGGTCGCCGGCATCGATGGGCTGCGTGCCGTCCGGACCGAGCTGCGCCGCCGCGGGATCCCGGTGCTGATCGCCGCCGATGAAAGCGTCCGCAAGGAATCCGATCCCCTGAAGGTCGCCCGGGAGGACGCCGCAGACCTGATCATCATCAAGGCCGCCCCCTTGGGCGGGGTGCGCCGGGCTGTGCAGATTGTGGCGCAGGCCGGGCTGCCAGCAGTGGTCAGTTCC
This sequence comes from Arthrobacter sp. zg-Y877, assembly GCF_030373105.1. Taxonomy (NCBI): domain Bacteria; kingdom Bacillati; phylum Actinomycetota; class Actinomycetes; order Micrococcales; family Micrococcaceae; genus Arthrobacter; species Arthrobacter sp. zg-Y877. The sequence goes on along the minus strand of NZ_JAUCPU010000002.1, from coordinate 541,959 downwards.
GCCATCGACACCTCGGTGGGGATCCGCACCGGAGTCGCGCTGGCCGCGGCCCTGCCGGAGCTTCCCTACGCCTGCGGGCTGGGCACACTTTCGTTGATGGCAGGGGACGTGACCGAGGAGTCCCTGCTGCCCGACGGCGGCGCTCTGGCCGTGCGGGACGTACCGGTGTCCGGGGAACTGCTGGAACGGTTCGCGGCCCCGCCGGAGCGCCGACAGTGGTGGCTGGACCGGCTGGAACGGGTGTACGAACTGGTGGAATAGGCGCGGCTAGGTGTGACGGGGACTTCGCCAGGGTGGGAAATCCGTGGGATTGGGCCGGCTACGGGCCTGATGCCCGGAACCCTAGGATGGAAAGGTGACTGGAACCTCGAACGCCCCCACCCCGTCTTCCGCCGACCTGACTGCGCTCCAGGCAGCCCGCTCCGCCGTTGCCGCCCTGGCTTCCGCCGGAGTGCGTGATGTCGTCCTCGCTCCCGGATCCCGCAGCGCTCCGCTGGCCTATGCGTTGGCCGAAGCCGAACTGCAGGACCGGATGCGGGTCCACGTGCGGATCGATGAACGGGTTGCCGGGTTCACGGCCCTCGGCCTGGCCCGCGGAGGCCGGCGTCCCGCGGCCGTGGTGACGACGTCGGGCACCGCCGTCGGCGAACTGATGCCCGCTGTCATGGAAGCGCACCACGGCGGCGTCCCGCTGGTGGTCCTCTCGGCCGACCGTCCCGCAGAACTGCACGGCACCGGCGCGAACCAGACCACCGTGCAGCCGGGAATCTTCGCCGGTTTCCCCATGGCTTCCGCCGATGTGGAGGCAGGGACCGATCCCGCCGGGCCGATTTCCGCAGCGCTGGCCGGGCTCGGTGACGCCATGCCGGTAGGGCCGGTCCACGTGAACCTCCAGTTCCGTGATCCGTTGACCCCCGGGGAGTCGGATCCGCTGTTCCTGGAGTCCGCGGCGGACCGCACGGCGCTGCCCGCGCCGGCGTCGTTCCCGGATCGGGTCCCGGCAACCGATCCGCCAATTCCCGGGATGCACCGCACTGTGGTGGTGGCGGGCGACGGCGCCGGGGAGCTTGCGGCGCTGTTCGCGCTGCGTGCCGGGCTTCCGCTGCTGGCCGAGCCGTCCTCCAACGCCCGTTTTGGTCCCAATGCAGTGGGCGCCTACCGCCTGCTGCTGCCGGAACTGGGTTCGAGGATTGAACGCGTTGTGGTGTTTGGCCGGCCCACGCTCTCCCGGCCGGTAGCGGCGCTGCTGGCACGTACCGACGTCGAGAAGGCCCTGTATCTGCCCCGGCCGGTGAACTGGTTCGCTCCGGGCCGGCGTCCGGAAACCATCATCAGCGACATCCCCGGACTCTTCGAATTCGCCGGCACCGGTGCACCCGGCTGGCTCGAGGAGTGGCGCAACGCATCCGAGGCTGCTCTGAACACCCTGACCAACCTGCTGGAGCAGCAGGACCAGCTGACCGGGCTGCAGGTGGCGGACCTGGTCTGGGACGCTGCGGATGCGAACCTTGTGCTTGGCTCCTCCAACGTGATCCGGGACATGGACCTGGTCGCCTCCCCAGGCTGGCATCCGCTGGACGTATACGCCAACCGCGGGCTCGCCGGGATCGACGGAACGATTTCCACGGCAACGGGCATCGCGCTGGCGAACGGCATTCCGACCCGGCTGCTGCTGGGGGACCTCACCTTCCTGCACGACGCCGGTGCCCTGCTCCTGGGTGATGGGGAGACCGAGCCTGATCTGCAGATCGTGGTGTTGAACGACGGCGGAGGCGGCATCTTTTCGGTGCTGGAACACGGAGCACTGGGGGAGGATCCGCGGTATGCGGCACTGGTGGAACGCTTCTTCGGAACACCGCACCGCGCAGACCTCGCCGGGTTGTGCCGCGGTTATGGAGTGCGCCATCAACTGATCCGGTCTGCGGATGAACTCGAAGCTGCGTTGGCGGAACCGGTCAATGGGCGCTCGGTACTGGAAGTCTGCACCGCGCGGGAAACGCTGCGCGGCCTGCACCGTCAGGTCCAGAGCGCTGTGACGGCAGCGCTGGGGAAATAACGGGCGGCTGGGAGCGCTGCGGAGAGGTGACGGCCGGAGCCGCGACGAGAGGAGCTGCCGCCGGAGCCGCGGAGATGCCGCGGAGTTAAGGGCTGCGGCCGGAGCCGCGACGAGAGGAGCTGCGCCGGAGCCGCGACGAGAGGAGCTGCGCCGGAGCCGCGGATATATGAGCGAGCGGCTAGAGTCGCGGAGATGCTGCCCAGACAAGGCCTATACGTCCCGCCTGGCTGAAGCGTAGCCTCGCTGCATGGCTACACCGCTCGATGCCCTGCCGAAGGTTGGAGCCCCTGCGGCCCGCGCCTTGACCGGGGCAGGTTATGACTCACTTCGCCAGCTGGCCGGCGTCCCGCGGGAGCAGCTTGCTTCGCTCCATGGCATGGGTCCGAAGGCGCTTCGCATCGTAGAACAGTCCCTGGCCGAACACGGACTCGCACTGGGCTGAAGCGGAGACACCCGGGGCGTTTGGATACCTTAGGGCATTTGGACACCTTAGGGCGTTTAGACGCCTTGGAAACCCGGGACACAACTGTGGGGACCCTGAAACACGCGAAACCCTGCCTCCGAAACGCAGCACGGCCCGCACCAGAAGGTGCGGGCCGTGCCGGCGGAACGTCACTGGTCTCCGCGGGCCCGACACAGGACAGGGCCCACGGTCCAAGGGAGCCGGTTTAGAGAACCTTCGAGAGGAACGCCCGTGTGCGTTCGTGCTGCGGGTTGCCCAGGACATCCTCGGGACGTCCCTGCTCCACCACTACGCCGCCGTCCATAAAGACCACACGGTCGCCTACTTCGCGGGCGAAGCCCATCTCGTGGGTCACCACCATCATGGTCATGCCTTCTTCGGCCAGCTGGCGCATTACGGCAAGCACATCGCCAACCAGCTCCGGGTCCAGGGCGCTGGTGGGCTCGTCGAAGAGCATCATGTCGGGGTCCATGGACAGCGCGCGGGCAATGGCCACACGCTGCTGCTGGCCGCCGGACAGCTGGGCGGGGAACGCGGTGGCGCGGTCCTCCAGACCAACCTTTGCGAGGTTCTTCATGGCGATCTTGGAAGCCTCTTCCTGGCCGCGCTTTTTCGCCCGGCGCTGCGCCAGGGTCAGGTTGCGCAGCACATTCAGGTGCGGGAAAAGGTTGAACTGCTGGAAAACCATGCCGATCCGGGTACGGACCTTGTCCAGGTCCGTGTCGGGATGGGTGATGTCCACGCCTTCCACCAGGACGGTGCCGCTGGTGGGCTCCTCCAAGCGGTTGACGCAGCGCAGCAGGGTGGACTTGCCGGAACCGGAGGGGCCGATCACGCAGACCACCTCACCCTGGTCCACATGGAAGTCGATGCCCTTTAGTACCTCGTTGCTTCCGAAGGACTTGTGAAGGTTACGGACCTCGATGGCAGGGGCGTTGGTGTTCGGAACGCTCATTGCTGCTACCTGCCTCTCTGGTTGTGTCGTTCAAGCTTTGCCACCAGCTGGGTCAGCGGCAGCGTAATGATCAGGTACATCAGTGCGGCGAGCACCAGCGGAGTGGCGTTCGCGGTCTGGGAGACGGAGTCCCGTGCAAAGGTGGTCAGCTCGCGGTCCTGCAGGGCCATGCCGGCGATGAAGAGCAGGGAGGTGTCCTTGATCAGGATGACGAGCTCGTTGGTCAGCGGCGGCGTGATGATCCGGAAGGCCTGGGGCAGGGTCACGGAGATCATGGTCCAGGCCGGACCCATGCCGAGGGACCGGGCGGCCTCGGCCTGGCCGGAAGGTACTGCCTGGATGCCGGCGCGGATTGTCTCGGCAATGTACGCACCGGACACGATGATCAGGGCGAGGAGCCCGGCGCCGGCGCTGCCTCCCGGCGGACGCCAGTCAAAGGCAATGGGGACGGCAAAGGCGAAACCAAAGATCACCAGCAGGGCCGGCAGCCCGCGGAAAAGTTCAATGTAGGCCGTGGCGGCCCAGCGGTACGGAGCGACGGGGGAGAGCTTCATCAGGGCCAGCAGCAGGCCCAGCAGGAGCCCGCCGGCGAAAGCGATGATGGTGTAGATAATCGTGTTTTTGACCGCCACCGTAACGATGGTGGGGAAAGCCTCACGGGCCACCTCGGCGTCGAAGAAGTTCTCACCGATAGCTTCCCAGTCGGCAGCCAGGACTACGGCTACCAGCGCGATGACAAAAACGGCATACAGGACGCCCCGGAACAGGCGTCTGCGGGTGGAGGGTTTCAAAGTGGGGGCCTTCCGGGGAAGAAAAGGGGTCGTCCCGGGCGCCCGGCCCGGGACGACGCAGTGGTCTAGGCGTTATTCGGTGAAGTACTTGTCGTAGATCTCCTGGTATTTGCCGTTGTCGCGCATCTCTGTGAGCTGCTCGTTGACGGCGGAGATGAGTTCGGTGTTGTCCTTGTCCATGGCGAAGCCGTAGGACTCATCGGTCTCATACTCTTCGGCGATGGTGAAGTCACCATCCTCCGTGTGTCCAATGTTCACCGGCAGGTCCTGGAGCACAGCGTCGACGTTACCGGACTGAATGGCCGGGAACAGTTCGCCGTCTGACGGGAAGGAGACGATCTCAGCGTCCGGAGCGTTCTCCCGCGCGTACGCTTCGCCTGTCGTGCCCTGCTGGACGCCGAGCTTCTTTCCGCTCAGGTCAGCGATGGTTTTGATATCGGAATCCGCCGGGACCAGCAGGGACTGCAGCGAGTCATAGTACGGATCGGCAAAGCCCATGGCCTCTTCGCGTTCCGGCGTGATGGTGATGGCACTTGCTTCGAGGTCGCACTGGCCCGCAGCCAGCACGGTGCCGCTGGCAATGCCCTCGAATCCAACGTCCTGGACTGCCAGTTCAAGGTCCAGGCCCGTTGCGATCTCCTTGACCAGGTCCATGTCGAAACCGGTGTATTCACCGTTTTCTTCATACTCGAACGGCACGAACGGGATGTCCGAGCAGACCGTCAGGGTGCCTTCTGAAACCAGATCAAAACCGTTGGCGGAGTCGTCGGAGGCTCCGGCGTCGTCGCCACCACAGGCGGTCAGGGAGAGGGCGCCGATGGTTAGAAAGGTGAGGGCAGCGGTGCGGACTTTGTGCGGCATTGGTATACAACCTAACGTAGGACGGTGTGAGCGGACTCACCCGTAGCTTGGTATTGGGAAGCAGTCTAGAGCGTACTCAGTACATATTTCGGCAATATGTCCGCGGGCTCCGGCCGCCGGCCCGTGCCCGGCGGATGCCGTGCTGCGGGCCTGCTGCTGCCTGCGCCTACTTCGTGAAGAACCGGTCATGGAGCTCCTGGTACTTCCCATTCTCCCGCAGTGCCGCGAGCTGTTCATTCACCTTTGCGACCAGGTCCTCGCTGCCGTCCTTCTTCATGGCAAAGCCGTAGGACTCCCCGGTCTCGAAGGTGGCTGAAATCCGGAACTTGCCATCCTCGGTATGGTCCAGGTTCACGGCGTGGTCCTGCAGGACCGCGTCGATGTTTCCGGCCTGAATGGCCTGGAAAAGCTCGGCATCGGTTTGGAAGGACATGATTTCCGCGTCGCCGGCATTTTCCCGTGCATAGGTTTCGCCGGTGGTGCCCTGCTGGACGCCTATCTTCTTGCCCTTCAGATCCGCAAGGGAGGCAACCGGTGAATCGGCAGGAACGAGCAGGGTCTGCGGCGAGTCATAGTACGGGTCGGAGAAAGCCAGTTTGTCGGCACGTTCCTCAGTGATGGACATGGCGGCAGCTATGAGGTCACACTGACGGGCCGCGAGGACGGTACCGCTCTGGAGGCCGTCGAAGCCAACATTCTGGATCTCATGCTCCAGGCCCATGCCCTTGGCGATCTCGCGGGTGAGCTCAATGTCGAATCCGGTGTATTCCCCGTCCACGACGTATTCGAAGGGCTTGAAGGGAACATTCGAGCAAACCGTGAGGGACCCCTCGTTGACCGTGGCAAGGCCGGATTCGTCAGCTGAGGTGGAGTCGCCACAGGCGGTGAGGGCGAGTGCCCCGACAGCCAGGAGGGCAGCAACGGTGGTACGGACTTTGTGCGGCATGGGAATTCAGACCTTTGGTCGGCAGGAATAGATCAAGCCGCAGGCGGAAACCAACCGTCTCCAGAGCGGCATCAGGCGGAAAGACCCGTGAGGGCCACTTCCGAGTTTCTATTCTACCCACTGTAAATTTATGCAAAGGACCATACGGTTATGCAACCGGTCCCGGGAGGGACATCAGTGGTGGCTCAGAACCCTGCCGGCGATGCGGCGAAGTCGGGAATACGCTGCGCCCTGGCGCCGGGCCGGCCGAGGCCAAGGGCCTCAAGCATCGGCCGGAACTTGCTCCAAGTTTCCTCTAGTTCCGCCGCAGGATTGGAGCCGGCGACAATTCCACAGCCTGCATAGAGCCGCACATCGGTGGGACTTTCGATCACCGCACCGCGCAGGGCGATGCCCCACTCGCCGTTTCCGGCGGCATCCATCCAGCCCACCGGTCCTGCATACGGGCCGCGGTCCATGTGTTCAAGTTCACTAATCAGTTCGCCCGCAACGCTGGTCGGGAACCCGCAGACGGCCGCGGTGGGGTGCAGTGCTTCCACCAGCGTCAGCGGTGTAGGAATCAGGCCGCCTTCGTCGGGAGCAAGCGCGGCCCGGACATCCGAGGCGAGATGCCACACATTGGGCAGCTCGAGGACAAACGGCTCCGTGTGGGAAGTCATCGAAGAAGTGAAAGGCTCCAGGGAGCGGGTGAGCGAATCGATGGCGATCTGGTGTTCGTGCTGCTGCTTATCGGACCCCGCCAGCACCCGCTGGGCGTAGTCCGGATCATCTTCGGGTGCCGTTGCACGGTCCAGGGTGCCAGCCAGCACCCGGGCCTCGGCGGTTCCGTTCCGGACCCGGATCAGCATCTCCGGGGTGGAGCCGATCAGTCCATCCACGGAGTACGTCCAGCAGTCGCGGTAACGTACGGCCAGTTCACGCAGTACCTGCGAGGAGACGACCGGGCTGCCCAGCTTCACGGCAATATCGCGGGCCAGGACAATCTTGCTGAGATCTCCGGCGGCGACGTGGGCCACGGAGCGTGCCACGGCGTTCTTCCACTCGGACTCGCTCAACATGCCCGGCAGGACCCGGTCCGACGTATCACTCTCGCGGTAGACCGGCAGATCCTCCAGATAGCGGGCCAGTGCCGCCTTCGCCGTCTCGGCGTTGAGGTCGGCGTCGGGATCGGCGGTGGTGTACGTTACCCAGCCCTCGCCGTCGCGCAGCCCCACGATAATTTCGGGAATCACCAGCCGGGATTCAAAGGGGGAACGTTTGGAGAAGGCAAAGGAGCCAAAGGCGACGACGCCGGTGCCGGGGGCTGCCAGGGGGTCCTCGACCTCGGCTTCCGCCAGGATGGACCGCCACCACTGCTGTGCACGGGCAAAGCGCTCGGGGCCGCTGGAGGTGAAACGGGCGGCTTCTCCGAAGCCGACAAGTCCTTCCTGGCGCCGGATCCAGCACAGCTGCTCGTCGAGAACCAGATACTCCAGGAGACCCATGGCGGCGGAAAGCTCACCGACGGGCACTGTCACAGAACGCAGGGTGGTCATAGTGCTTCCACAGTACTCCGCCGCCGGTGCAGGCCGGATATCGGGGCCCCGGGGCTGAGAGCAACACGACAAGGGACGCCCGGTTCGGTGGCCCCTGCATTGTTTGAGACAATGACAGAGTGAACCGCGCATCGTTGGAAAAACGCCCGGATGAAGTTGCTGCCATGTTTGACGACGTGGCACCTAAATACGACGTCGTGAACGACGTGCTGTCCCTGGGACAGACACGCCGCTGGCGCCGTGTTGTGGTGGACGCCGTGGGGGCCGTGCCCGGACAGCGGGTCCTGGACCTGGCCGCCGGCACCGGCACCTCAAGCGAGCCCTATGCCGACGCAGGGATCGACGTCGTGGCCTGCGACTTCTCGCTTGGCATGCTCAAGGTAGGCAAGCGCCGTCGTCCCGACATTGACTTCGTGGCCGGCGATGCCACCAACCTGCCGTTCGAGGACAACTCCTTTGACGCCTCCACCATTTCCTTCGGCCTGCGTAACGTCAACGAGCCGAAGAAGGCCCTGGCGGAAATGCTCCGGGTAACCAAGCCCGGCGGACGCCTCGTCATTGCTGAATTCTCCTCCCCGGTGGTTCCGGTGTGGCGCACCATGTACACCGAGTACCTGATGCGTGCCCTGCCGTCGATCGCACGCAAGGTTGCCTCCAACCCGGATGCGTACGTCTATCTGGCTGAATCCATCCGGGCCTGGCCGAACCAGGACGGCCTTGCATCGTGGATCGCCGAAACCGGCTGGCAGGATGTGGCCTACCGGAACCTCACCGGCGGAATCGTCGCCGTGCACCGCGCCGTCAAGCCCGGAGGACAGCCGGCAAAGTGAAGGTCCTTATTGTCGGTGCCGGTCCCGCCGGCTCCACAGCCGCGTACTACCTCGCCTCTGCCGGAGTGGACGTCACCGTTCTCGAGAAGACTGCTTTCCCGCGGGAAAAGGTCTGCGGCGACGGCCTGACTCCCCGTGCGGTGCGCGAAATCCAGTTCCTTGGGCTGCCGCACGAAGAGGCTGAAGGGTGGCGCCGGAACAAGGGGCTGCGCCTGATCGCCGGCGGCCGGACCCTTGAGCTGCCGTGGCCGGTACTTTCGGACTTCCCGGACTACGGCCTGATCCGCACCCGACTCGGTTTCGACGAGGCCCTGGCCCGCCACGCGCAGGCGGCTGGAGCGAAAATCCTTGAGCGGCATACGGTGGTCTCCGCGATCCGTGCCGACGACGGGCGGGTGGAAGGCGCCGTCGCCAACGTGTTGGACGAAAACGGAAGGCGTACCGGCGAACGGCGGGAGTTCTTTGCCGACGTCGTGCTGGCTGCTGACGGAAATTCCAGCCGCACAGCCTTGAGCCTGGGCATCGAAAAGCGCGACGACCGTCCGATGGGCGTGGCCGTGCGCACCTACTTTGAGAGCCCCCGCACCAATGACGAGTGGATGGAAGGCTGGCTGGAACTTCCCGACGCCGCCGGCAATCCGCTGCCCGGCTACGGCTGGGTCTTCGGCGTCGGCGACGGAACCTCCAATGTGGGCCTGGGCATCCTGAACTCCTCCAAGGAATTCGGGAAGCTGGACTACCGCAAGGTCCTGCGCGACTGGACTGCGGGCATGCCCGCAGAGTGGGGTTTCACTCCCGAAAACCAAGTGGGCGAAATCCGCGGTGCAGCTCTGCCCATGGGCTTCAACCGCACTCCGCACTATTCACCCGGGCTGCTTCTGCTCGGTGATGCGGGCGGCATGGTCAGCCCCTTCAATGGCGAAGGCATCTCCTACGCCATGGAATCGGCTCGATTTGCCGCCGAACACATCATCGAGGGCGAAGGTGCTGCCCTCACGCCCGGCCTGCTTACGTCCCGTGCCGCGTTCGACGGCGAGCTGCGCGGCTATGCAGGGCATGTGCGGGAAGAGTGGGGCAGCCACTTCACCCTGGGCCGTATCTTCGCCTCCATGATCGGCCGTCCTGCAATCATGAAACTGGCTCTCCGCACCGGGATGCCTATTCCGGTGCTGATGCGGTTTGTGGTGCGTATGCTCGCGAACCTCACGGACCGCAGCTCCAAAGGCATAGAGGATAGAGTTATTGCCTTACTGGAAATGCTGGTTCCTGCGGCAAGCAACCAGGGAACGCCGGGGACCTCCCGGCAATCCGCGCAGCTGCCGTGACGCTAGATGCCTGTTGTCCACCCGTTCCGACAAATAGTTAGTCTTGAACAGTGACTGAATCCACCAACACCAGCCCGGAGACCGCGCCGAGCACTTCCGCCCTGCCGCCGGGGTTCGCTCTGCTGGCGGAGGACCCCAGGCTGGGCCCGTCGATGGCCGCGTCCCTGGAGCAGGTGGAAACGCGGCTGCGTGAAGCTGTCGCCAATTCCGATCCCTTTGCCGATGTCACGTCCCGGCACCTCGTGGAGGCCGGCGGGAAGCGGATCCGTCCGCTCCTGACCCTGCTCGCGTCCCATCTCGGTGCGGAGGATGCGCCCGAGAAGGTCATCCAGTCGGCAGTCGTTGTTGAGCTGACGCACCTTGCCACGCTCTACCACGACGACGTGATGGATGAGGCTCCGTACCGCCGCGGAGCACCGACTGCGCACGAGATCTGGGGCAACTCGGTGGCTGTACTGACCGGCGACTTGATCTTTGCCCGTGCGTCGAGCCTCGTTTCCGCCCTCGGGGGTCCAGCCCTGGCTATTCAGGCCCACACCTTTGAGCGGCTGTGCCTGGGCCAGCTGCATGAAACCGTCGGCCCTGCGGAGGGCCAGGATCCGCTGGAACACTACCTGTCCGTAATTGCGGACAAAACCGGGTCGCTGATTTCCGCCTCCGGCCAGTTCGGTGCCCTCTTCTCCGGTGCCGGTCAGGACGTCATCGACATCATGGTCGAATACGGCGAGAAGGTGGGTATTGCCTTCCAGCTCGCCGACGACGTCATCGACGTCACCGGCATGCAGGTCAAGTCCGGGAAAACGCCCGGCACGGACCTGCGCGAAGGTGTCCCCACGCTGCCCGTACTGCTGCTGCGCCGCGCTGCGGCCGGAGGAGACACGGACGCTGCTGCGGTGCTGGAACTGGTGGACCGTGACCTCAGCTCGGATGAGGCTCTGGCGGAAGCCGTAGCCGCCCTGCGCAGCAGTCCGGTGACCCAGGATGCCTGGGAAGTGGCACGCGGCTGGTCCGAAGACGCCGTGGCTGCCCTCGCACCGCTGCCGGACTCCGTAGTGAAGGAAGCCCTCGCCGCGTTTGCCCGGGCTGTAGTCAACCGCGAGGTCTGACGGTCTGTTGCCGGGCTGCCGCCAGCGCGGCCCTCATTGTCCTGCGCACCAAGGGCCGCCAGATGCCGCGCCTGCCAGCTGCGCAGGAGAGTGTCCTGCCTAAAGGACGGCGCGCAGCTCCGCTGCTTTGCGTGCCCGGACAGCGGGCGGCACGATGGGCCGCTTAGGCGTGAAGTACAGGCCGTCGTCGGTCCAGCGCGGAAGCACATGCTGGTGGTAGTGCCAGACGTGCTGGCTGCCGGCAGGTTCGTTGTGCTGCCGGGTGGTGACGCCGTCGGGATTCCAGGCCTTCTTAATGGCTACGGCCATGTCCCGGGTCACCAGCATGATCCGCGCTGCGACGTCGTCGGGCAGCTCATAGAGCAGCTCGTAGTGCGCGCGGGGGGTGACCAGCACGTGTCCGGGTTCCGGGTCGAAGCCGTGGGAGGCGATGAACGCAAGCACCAGGTCATCGGAGTAGATCAGGTCCCCGGGCTCGCACAGATTGCCGGGGTAGCGGAACTCCCCGGATGCCATGTCGCAGAACGGACACTCATAGCCGTCCGGTGCGTGGCTTTTCCAGGTTTCTTCGCGGAAAACGTCCTTCATCGAAGGCTTAGTCCTCGTCTTCGTCCTCTTCGAAAACCCACTCGAACATGTCCAGGACATACTCGCTGAGGGTGCCTTCCTCGCTCTGCCAGTCACCGCGTGCGTTGTTGCGGCGCCAGACTATGGGGTCCGGAACGTCCAACTGATCCGCACGGATGCCCCAAACGAACTTCTCGTCCTCATCCTCGAGGAAAAGCAGGTAACCGTCTTCGATCTCGAGCTCGTCCGGATCCCAGAAGAAGTGGAAGGCCTCCATCAGGTCCTCGCAGCCTCCGAGAGCGAGATAGAACTCACGCAGTACCAGCGGGATGTTGAAATCGTGGGCAGCGAGCATCGAATCGAGCTCCTGCTCGGGGATGCCGTCTTCTTCCCGCCAGTTGTCCTCAAGGTACTTGGGGACCAGGGCGCGGAATCGATCCAGGAAAATTTCACTCATGTGGTCTCCAAGCGTGCGTTGAGTGGATGTATTCCAATCCTAGCCGGGACACGGACGGGGTCCGGACGCGGTCGGGTTCCCGGAGTCCGCGCGGAGCGTGCGGGAGTTCCCAACCATGTCTGCCGTGGCGCCGGGTTTGGTGCACTCTGCGGGCTAGGGCAGACGCGTGGCCAGTCCGGGATAGTCGATCACGGTGCCGTCCTCGTCTACGGTGAGTTCGGCGGTAAACCCGCCGTGGGCTGAACTGTAGAGGACGACGGCGTGTCCGGCGTCGGGCGAGAAAGGCCGGACCTGGGAATAGACCTGCCTGCTGGGCAGCACCCGCAGGCTGGGCATCTCCACCCAGGCCATCGTGAGCTGTGTTTCGTCCGGGGGAGCGGACTCGTTGAGCAGGTCCAGCCGCAGGATCGGCATGGTGTTGGTCAGCGGGCACAGTCCGAGGTCGCAGTCCTGGGCTTCGTCGAGTGTGCGCGTGTCCGCAATCCCCGGCGCGGGCAGGTCCGTGAGGCCGGAGACTGTTGTCTCGGCGCTCCACCGTCCCTCGGCGCTGCGCTCGAGCTGCAGGGACCTGGACCAGCCTTTGCCCGTCACCTGTACCGTCAGCCGCCGGGTGACCCAGCCGGGGATCGTGGACAGGGTCCACGACGCGCGGTATTCCGGTGCGACCGAGGTGCCGGCGGCAGCAAGCTCCCGGTCCCGGAAGGACACCACTGCCGTATCCATGCGGTCCGGATCATCCTCTCCCTGCCAGCGGATGGTCCTGGCCTTCGCGGTGGTAGTCATCCCTACAGGTTAACTGCCCAGATGACGTACATTCGGCGCAAGGTACAGGTGTACCGGCTCGGCGGAGGCCGTGTCTCGTGTAAGAGACGATGGATGTGATCCACGCAGCGCAGTAGGTTTAGCCGTAATCGGGTTCGTACCCGCCCGCCGCGAAAGGACATCCGGAATGGCCGAGACACTGCAGAACTTCATCAACGGCGGGTTTGTGCCGTCCAAGGGTCCCGAAGTGCTGGACATCGTGAATCCGACCAATGGCGACGTTGTTGCCGTGTCACCGGTCTCCGTGCAGGCGGACGTCGATGCCGCCATGGATGCTGCCGCTGCGGCGTTCCGGACCTGGAAGCGGACCACTCCAAGCGAACGGCAGCGGATGCTGCTCCGCCTGGCGGACGCTCTCGAGGCTAATTCCGGCGAACTGGTCGAAGCGCAGCACCGCAACACCGGCCAGGTGCGCTCCCTGATTGCCGCAGAGGAAGTAGCTGTAGGGGCAGACCAGCTCCGCTTCTTTGCGGGCGCAGCCAGGGTCCTTGAGGGAAAGTCCGCGGGAGAGTACATGGAAGGGTTCACGTCCTTCATCCGCCGCGAGCCGATCGGCGTCGTCGCGCAGGTGGCCCCGTGGAACTATCCGCTGCTCATGGCTGTGTGGAAAATCGGCCCCGCGCTCGCGGCGGGCAACACCGTGGTGCTCAAGCCTTCGGACACCACCCCGGAATCCACCCTGGTCCTGGCCCGGCTTGCGGGGGAGATTTTCCCGGCCGGGGTGCTCAACGTGGTCCTGGGCACGGGGGATACCGGTGCCCTGATGGTCGAACACCCTGTGCCCGGGCTGGTCTCCATCACCGGGTCCGTCCGTGCCGGTATTGCCGTGGCCTCCGGCGCCGCCAAAACGCTCAAGCGGTCCCACCTGGAACTGGGCGGCAAGGCGCCGGCAGTCGTTTTCGCGGATGCTGACCTGGACCGGACCGCCACCGCCGTCGCCGAATTTGCGTTCTTCAATGCCGGCCAGGACTGTACGGCCATCACCCGTGTGCTGGTGGAGGACTCCGTGCACGATGCTTTGGTGGAGAAACTCGTGGCCGCTGCCAAGGAACTAAAAACCGGCAGCGACAACGACGAGGAGAACTACTTCGGTCCACTGAACAACATCAACCACTTCAACGCGGTCAATGCCGTGATCGAAGCGCTGCCTGCGCACTGCCGCGTGGAAACCGGGGGCCGGAGAGCCGGGTCCAGGGGCTTTTTCTTTGAGCCCACCGTCATCACCGGCGCCCGGCAGGACGATGACGTGGTGCAGAAGGAGACCTTCGGTCCGGTGATCACGGTGCAGAAATTCGATACGGAGGAGCAGGCCGTGGACATGGCCAACGATGTTGAATACGCCCTCGCCTCGAGTGTCTGGACCACCAACCACGGCCGCGCTATGCGGCTGTCCCGGGACCTCGATTTTGGAGCAGTCTGGATTAATACGCACATCATGCTCACCGCCGAGATGCCGCACGGCGGGTTCAAGAGTTCCGGCTATGGCAAGGACCTCTCCATGTACGGGGTGGAGGACTACACCCGCATCAAGCACGTGATGAGCGCACTCGATGCGTAGCGGTGCACCTGTCCCGGTTTCTTCCTTTCTTCCGCAGCAGCACCGAGAGGCAATCGCATGAGTATCCCCGTCATCACACCGAGTGCCCGCCTTGAACAGAAACGCCGGATCACCGGAGCTTTTCCCGGCCCGAAGTCCGTCGCATTGGAGGCACGCCGGGCAGCAGTGGTGGCAAAGGGTGTTGCGTCGAGCGTTCCCGTGTATGCCGCCGACGCTGACGGTGGAATCATCCTGGACGTGGACGGCAACGCGTTCATCGATCTTGGGTCGGGCATTGCCGTGACCAGCGTGGGTGCCACCGACCCGGCCGTTGTCGCAGCGGTGCAGGCACAGGTGGAACATTTCACGCATACCTGCTTCATGGTGACGCCCTACGAAGGCTATGTGGCTGTTGCCGAGCGTCTGGCCGCGGTAACGCCCGGGGACTTCGACAAAAGGACCGTGCTGTTCAACTCGGGCGCGGAAGCGGTGGAGAACGCCGTGAAGATTGCCCGATCGGCTACCGGACGCGACGCCGTCGTCGCGTTCGACCATGCCTACCACGGCCGTACCAACCTCACCATGGGGCTGACAGCCAAGGCCATGCCGTACAAGACCGGGTTCGGTCCGTTTGCTCCGGAAATCTACCGAATGCCCATGAGCTATCCGTTCCGTGAGGAGAATCCGGACCTCACCGGCGCCGAGGCTGCTGACCGGGCAATTCTGGCCATTGAAAAGCAGATCGGTGCGGATCAGGTGGCTGCTCTATTGATCGAACCGATCCAGGGCGAAGGCGGATTCATTGTTCCAGCGGAGGGCTTCCTGCCGCGGTTGGCGGACTGGGCCCGGGCCAACGGCGTGGTCTTCATCGCCGACGAGGTGCAGTCAGGGTTTTGCCGCACGGGCGAGTGGTTCGCCGTACAGCACGAAGGAGTGGTTCCCGATCTCGTCACCATGGCCAAGGGCATTGCCGGCGGGCTTCCGCTCTCTGCCGTCACTGGACGCGCGGAGTTGCTCGATGCCGTCCATCCCGGCGGCCTGGGCGGCACCTACGGCGGCAACCCGGTGGCCTGCGCTGCTGCCCTCGCAGCCATGGACACCATGGTCGCGCAGGACCTGGCTGGCCGTGCACGGCACATCGAGGAGCTCACGCTGCCCCGGTTGCGCGCGCTGCAGGTGGAGGGCGGTGCCGTCGGCGATGTCCGTGGCCGCGGGGCCATGCTGGCGATGGAATTCGTCAGGCCCGGTACCAAGACGCCCGACGCCGAGACCGCGAAGGCAATCGCGGCAGAGTGTCTGCAGGAAGGTGTCATTGTGCTGACCTGCGGCACCTACGGCAATGTGATCCGGCTGCTGCCGCCGCTGACTATCGGCGATGAACTGCTGCTCGATGGGCTGACCGTGCTGGAGGCTGCTGTCCGGGCAAGGGGCTGAGACGCCCAGGGGGCTGAGACGCCGGAAAAACGGGGTGCCCGCTTTAAACGGGGCCGGAGGCTCCACCGGCAAGGAATTCCGGATGGAAATAGACGTTCCGCAGTGGCCGGCGATCGGGGTCAACATAGTGGGGCGGGAGGAACCAGGGGATGCCAGCGCGCATGGATACCTGCCAGTTGCCCTGATGGATCAAGTGGTGGTGGAACGAGCACAGCAGCACACCGTTGTCGATACCGGTGCCTCCGCCTTGCTCCCAGAATGTCACGTGGTGTGCCTCGGTCCAGGGCCCGGGAACCGTGCAGCCTGGAAACGCGCAGCCTCCGTCTCGGGCGTGCAGAGCCTTACGCAGATGCGGAGGGAACAGTCGTGCAGCCCGGCCGAGATCCAAGACCTGTCCGTCGGATCCCAGGACCATCGGGATCAGGTCCGCGTCGCAGGCTATCCGGCGAACTGAGCGTGCGTCGATAGGCCCGGAGAACGCAGCGGTACCCGGCATCTGGGAGTTCGTTGACCTGGTTTCGTGGCCTGCGTGGCCTGCGTTGCTGCCCCCGGCGTTGCTGCCCCCGGCGTTGCTGCCCCCGGCATTGCTGCCCCCTGCGTTGCCTGAGCCCCCGGCGTTGCCGCCTCGGTCGCCTTCGTTTCCTCCGTTGCCGGGACTGTCTGGGTGATCCAACCCGTCTATTGTTGCTGGGTTTCCTGGGGGAGCTTCGCTGGGGGTTTTGCCTGTGCCCTCCGTCCGGTCGCGGTGGCCGCTTATGCCCATGCCACCTGGTGCATTCGCCAGCTCCCTCAGCAATGAGTCGTGGCTGATCGTCACCATGACTTGGGGACGAAGCCCGCCGGCTGCGGGCAGGCCGCCTGAAGCGAGAGCGGCCCGGACCGCGCCGAGCAGGCCCTCGAGCATCAGCTGGGGACGAGTTGGCCTCGGCAGAAGATCCATGACCTTGGGCTCGGCAAGGGAGTCCTGCGTGTTCGGGTCTGGAGCAGACAGCGCTACACCCCCGAATTCACCTTCCGGAGGGGAGGTTCCCTGGACGGGCGGACCGCCTTGTTCCGGTGCCGTGCATCCTTCCGGCACCGTGCTGCTGTCCTCCTGCATCCCGCTGTGGTCCGGTGCGCCGCCCCCGGCTGCTGAAGCGGGTGCCGGCTGGACATGGTTCCGGGGGTTGGTTGCGCTGTTGATCAGCGTCGTGAGGGCCTCGTGCTGTTCATCAGTGCAGTAAATGTGCAGGTGGTTCAAACCATTGCGCCGCCTGCCAGGAAAAATGCCCTGGAACTGGTTCAGCTCTTCCTCGGTGGGTGGCCGGTCCTGGTCCAGCAACGCGGTCCAATGCTTCGCTGCGCGTACCAGGAAGTCATGGTCCTGGTAGGTGCCGATATCTGTGAGCTGCTTTTCCATGGCTTCAAGCGCCTCTGGTTCCAAGCGCGGAACTGCTTCCTCCAGCGCCCGTGCGATGACATCCGCGTCGGTTGCCGCCAACACTCCATCGGCGCAGGCCTGTGCGACCCGGGGGTAAGCGGGCGGGAGTACGTCACCCGTGAGTGTGGGCCTGGGAAGGAGCGCCGCTGCCATGGCCAGACGACGGCGGGCCTCGGCCCGGGAGATTCGTAAGCGGGCCCGCAGAAAATCCGCAGTACTTCGGAATTCCCGCAGGCGTCGGCCGCCGCTCTTCGGCAGCACCGTGGGCTCCGTGTGGGAGCAAGCGCCGTACCCGCCAGACGAAGGGATGAGGCCGGGCAAAGTGGATGCGGGTCCGAAGACATCCTCCAGCCCATCCGCGACGCGGAGGGGTTCCGCCGTGGGTCCGGCCGCAGCGGAGGATGCGAGGGTGGACGCGGGACGCTGCTGGTCAATGGCGGCAGCCGCCGTCAGCTTCAAGTAGTCCGTAATCCGCGAAATATCCTCGACAGCGGAAGCGAAATCCACCGCTTCCTGCAGTCCCAACAGACCCCACGAGTCGGTTGCGGCTTCGCGAAGCTCATTGGCTGTACCCAGCACCGATTCCACACACTGAATAAGCGTGCCGGTGGGAGCCCCGGCGGAGGAATCCGCCGGGAACATCACCACGTCCAAAGGTTCCACAGCCATGGACCAATTCTGCCGCCGCAAACCATCACTGAAGTGGAGCAGCCTAAGGGGTGGGGATAACAAGCCGGACGCCCGGAGCCGGCGCTGGCGGTGGAGGACAAGTACGGGAAACCCAGCCAGAGGAGGCCATCAGCCGCGGACGTACCGCAGGGCATGCGGGCGCCGAACGCAGGGCATGCGGGCGCCGAACGCAGTTGATGGCCGTGGGGCATGGGGACGCCCGCGGCAGCAACGAGCCACGGGCGTGCATCGTCCCCGATGTCACCGCCTAGGAATCCCCAGAAACAGAACCGCTCTAGGCGCCCCTACGAAACAGCAGCGGCAGCTCGAAGCCTGCGGTTGCGGCGGGGGCCGCCGATCATATCGATGGTCAGCATCACCAGCGCCACCCAGACCAGGCCGAAGCCCGCCCAGCGCTCCGGCGGCATGGCTTCCTTGAAGACCGTAAGGGCCAGAATGAACTGCAGGGTGGGCGCCAGGTACTGCAGCAGGCCCACCGTGGACAGCGGAAGCCGGCGGGCAGCCGCACCGAAGAAGATCAGCGGCACGGCGGTGATGACGCCCGAGGCCACCAGCAGCCAAAGATGCCCGGCACCGTTGGTGGTCAGGGTGGCAGCATCGGTCATGGAAAGCCAGATCATCACGCCCACGGCGATCGGGGTGAGGACCGCCGTTTCAATTGTCAGGCTGGAAACAGCATCCACGCGGGAGCCGACGCCCTTCTTCACCAGGCCGTAAAACCCGAAGCTGAAGGCCAGGGCCAGGGCAACCCACGGCACGGTTCCGTAGGCCACGGCCAGGACCAGGACCGCGATGAACCCAACGGCCATGGCGGCCCACTGCAGCGGACGAAGCTTTTCCTTGAGTACCAGTACGCCCAGCAAAACAGAGACAAGGGGGTTGATGAAGTAGCCCAGGGCGGCCTCCACCGCATGTTCGTTCAGCACGGCCCAGGAGTACGTCAACCAGTTGACCGCAATGAGGAGGGCCGCCCCTGCAAGGGTTGCGACGGTCCGTGGGTTCCTTCCCGCAGCGAGCATCGGCTTCCAGGCGCGCATGACGGTCAGCAGGATTGCACAGAACACCAGCGACCAGACCACGCGGTTGGCAACGATCTCCACCGCGCCGGCCGGTTTGAGGACCATGAAGTACAGGGGGAGAAGGCCCCACAGGCCATAGGCGCCGATCCCAAAGAGAATGCCGGGCAGGTTCTCGCGGCCGGTCCCCTGTGTGGGGGCGGCAGATCCGGATGGACTCGGGGAATCCACGACGCCGGCGTCCGGCGATGCGGTAGGTACGGCGCGCAGGGCGGGGACGGGCTTTGAGAATGGCACGAAGGGCTTAACGCACGTTTCCCGGAGCGTATTCCCGCACCTCACCCGGAAGGCTTTCCGGTGCCGTTTAGACGACGGGCGAACCCGGCATTTAGAATAAACAACTGTGTGTTAATTACGCACCCTAGAGCTCAGAAGAGAAGAAGGACTATCAGTGACTAACCCTGCCGCGGACAGCGCCCAGCGTCCTTTGAGGGTCGCCATTATCGGCGCAGGCCCCGCCGGTGTTTACGCCGCCGACATCCTTACCAAAGCCGAGCGGGACTTCGAGGTCAGCATTGACCTGTTTGACCAGTACCCGGCCCCCTACGGCCTGATCCGCTACGGAGTGGCCCCCGACCACCCGCGGATCAAGGGCATCGTCAACGCCCTGCACAAGGTCCTGGACCGCGGAGACATCCGTTTCCTGGGCAACGTCAACTACGGCCGCGATCTGACGCTGGCGGACTTCCGCCACTTCTACGACGCCATCATCTTCGCCACGGGAGCCATCAAGGATGCCCCGTTGAACGTCCCCGGAGTAGAGCTCGAGGGCTCCTTCGGCGGTGCGGAATTTGTGTCCTGGTATGACGGCCACCCGGACGTTCCGCGGGAATGGCCGCTGGATGCCAAGGAAGTTGCAGTGATCGGCAACGGCAACGTGGCCCTCGACGTCGCACGCATCCTCTCCAAGCACGCCGACGACCTGCTCACCACGGAGATCCCGACCAACGTCTATGAGGGCCTGAAGAAGTCCCCCGTCACCGACGTGCACATCTTCGGCCGGCGCGGCCCGGCCCAGGTGAAGTTCACTCCGTTGGAACTGCGCGAACTCTCGCATTCCCGCGACGTCGACATTGTCCTCTACCCCGAGGACTTCGAATTCGACGAGGGCTCCGACGAGCAGATCCGCACCAACAACCAGACCAAGACCATGGTCAACACCCTCACCAACTGGCTGGTGGAGGAACAGGACACCGGAGCGTCGCGCCGCCTGCACCTGCACTTCCTGCACAGCCCGGTCGAGATCTACGAGGATCCCGCTGATCCGGGCAAGGTTGCCGGCATGAAGTTCGAGCGCACGGAGCTGGACGGAACCGGTAACGTCCGGGGTACGGGTGAAATCGTGGACTACCCCGTCCAGGCTGTTTACCGGGCCATCGGCTACTTCGGCTCCGAGCTGCCCGAAGTGGGCTACGACGAGCAGCGCGGCGTGATCCCCAATGAGGGCGGCCGCGTCATCAACGAAGACGGCGCTCCGGTGCCGGGCATCTACACCACCGGCTGGATCAAGCGCGGTCCGGTGGGCCTGATCGGCCACACCAAGGGCGACGCACTGGAAACCATTGGCTTCCTGCTCGAGGACCGGCTGAACCTGCCGGCCGCCACGCACCCGGACCCGTCGTCGATCATCGACCTGCTCGAAGAGCGCGGCGTCAAGTACACCACCTGGGAAGGCTGGCTGAAGCTGGATGCCTACGAGCGCAGCCTCGGCGCTTCCTATATCCACCCTGATCCGCTGACCGGCGAACTCGTCCGCGAGCGCGTGAAGGTGGTTGACCGCGAAGAGATGACCCGCATCTCCCGCGGCGAGTAGCAGTCCCGAAGTAAACCGCAGTTTCTCTGGCCTCCGCCGGTCCGCGCGTGGGAGCATATCCAGCAATGATGTGTTCCCTCACCGGGCAGCGTCCGACGTGCTGGACGGTGTTCGTTTATCAGCGTGGATAGGCGGGGGCCGTGCGCATTGCGGCACGAAATGAATCTGTGTCCCGAACCGGGCAGTCCGGCGTCCTGCCGCGGGTACCTGCGGACATCCTGCAGCGTAATGCCGTAAGGGCGCACGAATCGCTGGGCGCGGGCACCGGATGGCTGGAACGGCTGCGCCCCTCCGTGCGGGAATCCTGGCAGCGTTCGCTCCAGCACCACCCGGACCCTGACATTCCACGTCCTGAGTTGGTGTTCGACGGCGACGCCCTGGTCCGCCACCGTGCCGCCCATCCGCTCTCGTCCGTAATGCCGGTGATCCGCCGTCTGCTTGTGGAACCGGGAGAGGATTCCGGTCTCCTGGTGGCCGTGGGGGATGAGCTGGGCCGGCTGCTGTGGGTGGACGGAGATCCGGTCCTGCGACGGCGTGCCGAAGGAATGTTGTTTATGGCCGGCGCGGACTGGTCCGAACGCACGGTCGGAACCAGTGCCCCCGGGATGGCCCTCGCCACCGCATCCGAGGTGCAGATTGCCGGACCCGAGCATTTCAGCCGGCTCGTGCACTCCTGGAGCTGTACCGCGGTACCCGTCCATGACCCGGACACCGGTGCCGTGCTCGGCGTCGTGGACGTGACCGGAGGTTCCGAGGCGGTGGCACCGCATACCCTGGCCCTCGTCCGGGCGGCTGTCGCGGCGGCAGAGGCCCGGCTCCAGGTCGAGCGCCTGCAGGCACACCGGGACACAGCCCGCAGGCCGCAGGCATCCGGCAGCAGAGACCGCGCACCCCAGCCGTCCCGCCGTCGTACCCGGAGGATACCCACCCCAGGTTTTGCGGAGAACCTGGAGGTGCTGGGCAGGGACCGTGCCCTGCTGCACACGGGTGGCAGGGCGGTGGAACTGAGTGCCCGCCACGGCGAACTGCTGGCCGTACTGGCTCTGCACCCCGCTGGCCTCACTGCCGAGGAACTTGCCGCACTGGCCTACCCGGACGCACACGCAGGTACGGTGCGGGCCGAGATGGTGCGGCTGCGCAACCTGATGGAAGCCGCGGCCGCAGGGACAACGGCTGAACCGCTTGTCCCACGCTCCCGTCCCTACAGGTTGGCGCGTCCGCTCGCGGTGGACGCCGTCCAGGTCCTGCGGTTCCTCGAACAGGGTGCGTACCGCCTTGCGCTGCGGACGTACGGCGGACCGGTGCTTTCCCGCTCGGAGGCCCCCGCCGTCGTCCGGCTGCGTACCGAGGTTTCGGCCGTCCTGCGCGAAGCCATACTGTCCGACGCCGGCACGGACACGCTGCTGCAGTATCTCCAGCTGCCGGAGGCAGCCCATGACGCCGAGGCCTGGCAGCTGGCTTTGCGGGTGCTTCCGCCGCGTTCGCCTCGCCGGGCCGCCGTCGTCGCCGCCCTGGAACGGATCGAACGGGACCTGGCGTAGCAGCCTGCCGCCCAGTGCAACCCGGTTGCAACCTTGCGCTCCGTAGCCTCTGTGGTGTCCGCAACCGACACCGACGTCGAACGCACAAGGAGCGCAAAATGACCGTTTACGCACAGCCCGGCAGCCAAGGATCGCTGATCACGTTCAAGCCGCGGTATGACAACTGGATCGGCGGGGAATGGGTGGCCCCGGTCAAGGGGGAGTACTTCGAAAACATCTCGCCCGTGAATGGGCGGGCCTTCTGTGAAGTGGCCCGTGGGACGTCGGCCGATATCGACCTGGCCCTGGACGCCGCACATAAGGCCGCAGGGGCATGGGGTAAGACGTCGGTGGCTGAGCGGGCCCTGGTCCTCAGCCGCATCGCGGACCGCATTGAAGCGAACCTGGAAACCCTGGCCGTCGCCGAAACCTGGGACAACGGCAAGCCCATCCGGGAAGTCCTCGCCGCGGACCTTCCGCTGGCGATTGACCATTTCCGCTACTTCGCCGGCGCCATCCGGGCCCAGGAAGGCGGCATTTCCCAGATCGACGACAACACCACCTCGTACCACTTCCACGAGCCCCTGGGAGTGGTGGGGCAGATCATTCCGTGGAACTTCCCCATCCTCATGGCCACCTGGAAGCTGGCTCCGGCGCTCGCCGCCGGCAACGCCGTCGTGCTGAAGCCTGCGGAGCAGACGCCGACGTCGATCCTGGTGTTGATGGAGCTGATCGCGGACCTGCTGCCGGCAGGCGTGCTCAACGTCGTGAACGGGTTTGGTGTGGAAGCGGGCAAGCCGCTGGCATCCTCGAACCGGATCCGGAAGATCGCCTTCACGGGGGAGACCACCACGGGCCGGCTCATCATGCAGTACGCCAGCCAGAACCTGATTCCGGTCACCCTCGAGCTGGGCGGGAAGAGCCCGAACATCTTCTTCGCCGACGTCGCTGCCGCCGATGACTCGTTCTACGACAAGGCCCTCGAAGGCTTCAACATGTTCGCCCTGAACCAGGGCGAGGTCTGCACCTGCCCGTCCCGGGCGCTCATCCAGGACTCCATGTACGACTCGTTTATGGCGGACGCGCTGGCCCGCACAGCACTGATGGTCCAGGGCAATCCCCTCGATACGAACACCATGGTGGGGGCGCAGGCATCCAACGACCAGTTGGAGAAGGTCCTCTCCTACCTGGACATCGGCAGGCAGGAGGGGGCGAAAGTCCTTGCCGGCGGCGAGCGCGCGCATTTCGACGGCGACCTTGCCGGCGGGTTCTACGTCCAGCCCACGGTCTTTGAAGGCACCAACAACATGCGTATTTTCCAGGAGGAGATCTTCGGGCCGGTGGTCTCCGTGACCCGCTTCTCCGACTATGGGGAGGCCATGGCGATCGCCAATGACACCCTGTACGGACTGGGCGCAGGTGTCTGGTCCCGGGACGGCAACACCGCCTACCGGGCGGGGCGGGACATCCAGGCCGGACGGGTATGGGTGAACAACTACCATGCCTATCCTGCGCATTCCGCGTTCGGCGGCTACAAGTCCTCCGGAATCGGGCGCGAAAACCACGCGATGATGCTGGACCACTACCAGCAGACCAAAAACCTGCTGGTGAGCTACGCCGAAATCAAGCAGGGGTTCTTCTAAGCGGCCTTCGCACATGCCTAGGCTGGGGTGTCACTCGCCTTCCACTTGAACCGTAGTTCCTTTTGATGGAAAGAGGACCCCATGACCAGCATGCAGGCAGCAGTAGTGAACCGTCTCGGTGAGGGCCTCTCCATCGAGGAAATGGCGGTGCTTGAACCAGGTCCGGGCCAGGCGCTCGTCAAGCTGGTGGCCACGGGTGTCTGCCATACGGATCTCCACGCGGCGGACGGGGACTGGCCCGTAAAGCCAACTCCTCCGTTCATTCCGGGGCATGAGGGCGTCGGCGAGGTGGTGCAGGTCGGCGAGGGGGTCACCGACCTGCACCCGGGCGACATGGTGGGCAACGCCTGGCTTGCCTACGCCTGCGGTGTCTGCGAGTACTGCCGGACAGGCTGGGAAACCCTGTGCGAGCAGCAGAAGAACAGCGGCTATTCCGTGGACGGCTCCTTCGGCCAGTACATGCTGGTGGACGCGCGCTTCGCTGCGCGCATCCCGGAAGGGGCCGATCCGCAGGAGATCGCCCCTGTCCTCTGCGCCGGAGTCACGGTTTACAAGGGGTTGAAGGTCAGCGATGCACGACCCGGGCAATGGGTGGTCATCTCAGGGATAGGCGGTCTGGGCCACGTAGCGGTGCAGTATGCCATTGCCATGGGACTGCGCGTCGCCGCCGTGGACATCGCCGATGAGAAGCTGGAACTGGCCAAGAGGTACGGGGCCGAGGTTGTGGTCAATGCGCGCAACGAGGACCCCGCCGAGGTCATTCAGGAGAAGATCGGCGGTGCCCACGCAATACTGGTCACCGCGGTGCATCCGACAGCTTTTGGGCAGGCCATCGGCATGGCCCGGCGCGGAGGAACGATTGTTTTTGTCGGATTGCCGCCGGGGGACTTCCCGGCCCCGATCTTCGACACTGTCCTCAAGGGCCTCACTATCCGGGGATCGATCGTGGGTACCCGCCAGGACCTGGCGGAGGCGATCGACTTCTACGACCGCGGACTGATCCACCCCAACATCACCGTCCGCAACCTGGAAGAGATCAATGATGTGATGACTGAACTCCGAGAAGGCCGTGTAGACGGCCGTGTGGTGATTGGATACTGATGGATTCTTCGCTTGCACCTGGGCTGGAAGCGGCTGCCGCGCTGCCCGGGGAGGATTTTTCCCGGGTGGCGCTGACGCCTGTTGCCTTGGCGCTGCTGCTGCGGCTGCGCGAAACCCACGGAAGGCTTATGTTCCACCAGTCCGGCGGCTGCTGCGACGGGTCATCTCCCATGTGTTATCCGCACGGGGAGTTCCTTACGGGCGACGCCGATGTGCTCCTTGGCGTCTTCGACCTGGACGGAGAGGACCTGGAGTTTTGGATGTCGCGGGAACAGTTCGGGTACTGGAAGCACACACACCTGACCGTAGATGTGGTGTCCGGCCGGGGGAGCGGGTTCTCTGTGGAAGCACCCGAAGGCAAACGCTTCCTCATCAGGTCCCGTCTCCTCGACCCCGGGTCCAAATAGTAAGCTGACTGTTGAACCTGCCGTTTTGGACGGTAGGGTGCAAGGGGACAGAACTTATCAAGGCCCGGTAAGGGCAGGAGAAGAGGACGACCATGGTAAAGAAGCTTGTATTTTTGGCCGGTGCGGGTATCGGCTACCTGGCTGGTTCCAAGGGCGGCCGCGAAAAGCTGATGCAGCTTTGGAACGACCCTAAGGTTCAGGAAACCGTTTCCCACGGCACCGAATGGGCCAAGGACAAGGCTCCGGGCCTGCAGGACAAGGTTACCGGTGTCGCCAAGGACGCCGCGTCCAAGGTCACGGGTTCCAGCAGCTCCAGCTCGACGGACTCCAGCTCGACCGGTTCCACCGGCTCCTCCACCGGTTCTTCCGCTGCAGGTGGCACGGAAACCAACGGTTCCTACACCACCGGTGGCGAGCAGAAGATGTCCCCGGCTGAACCGCAGCCCGAGGCCTAAGCACAACACGCAGTCCGGCACCGGACGGGTGGGCGAAAGCTCACCCGTCCGGTGTTTTCATATACCCGGCGCAGGCCGGTGCGGCGTGCCGTTACCTGCCGTTACCCGTCGCGGGCGGCCCGGACCCTTCACCGAAGCGCCAGCGGAAAATCCCGACCGAACATCGGAACCTGTGTGGCGGGATGCACGTTGGGTAGGCAAGGGCGCAGCGAGACGCGGACGGAACCCGCAACGGAACGTCCGACCGAACATCGGAACCTGTGTGGCGGGATGCACGTTGGGTAGGCAAGGGCGCAGCGAGACGCGGACGGAACCCGCAACGGAACGTCCGACCGCCCGGGGGGACCGCCCGTTCCGGGGACTGTCTGGAACGGCCGGAAAAGAAAAAGGCCGAGGGAAACCGACGATGGGAATATTACACACCCGTCCGTCCGTTATCTTCGGCTACTATCGAGTGCCCCGGAAACTACACCACTACGGATTTGGAGTGTGAGCCGAGAACATGGCTACAGATTATGACGCGCCGCGCAAGACTGAGGAAGAGGCCGGACCAGCCTCTATTGAAGAGCTTCAGGCCCGTCGCAGTGACAAGCAGTCTGCCGTAGTTGACGTGGATGAAACCGAGGCAGCCGAAGGATTCGAGCTGCCCGGTGCCGACTTGTCCGGTGAAGAACTGCTGGTCCGTGTGGTGCCGCCGCAGGAAGACGAGTTCACCTGCAACTCCTGCTTCCTCGTCCGCCACCGCTCGCAGCTGGCCGTGGAAAAGAACGGCCTGGCGTACTGCAAGGACTGTGAAGGCTGACCAACGAAACATGAGCCGCCGCGCCACTGAGGTGCGGCGGCTTCCTGTTTAAGCCCCAAACTTTTGAGGACCCGGACGGTGACTGCTCCGACCTGGCCGATGGGCGTGACGTGGACAGCGAATCGGATCCGTCCTGTTAGACTGATGGCTTCGTAGGGGAGTATCCCAAAACGCAGATATCCGTCAACACGTGGAGCACCGACGCTCCGCCGGATTCGCGGCCAGCCTGTTTGGGTGGCGGGAGAGACCTATGCTCCTTCGGCGTACCCTACGAAAGCAGACGGTTATGACTGTTTCCCCCTTGATCTGGGGAGTGACCATTCTGGTCATTCTGGCCTTATTGGCCTTTGATTACTTCTTCCACATCCGCAAGGCGCACATTCCCACGCTGAAGGAAGCGGCCATCTGGTCCGCCATCTACGTGGGCCTGGCCATCGTGTTCGGCATTGTTGTCTGGGTCTTCGGCGGTAACCAGATGGGCACGGAGTATTTCGCCGGCTACATCACAGAGAAAGCCCTGTCGGTCGACAACCTGTTTGTCTTCCTGATCATCATGGCGAGCTTCCGGGTGCCGCGTGAAGACCAGCAGAAGGTCCTTCTTTTCGGCATTGTCTTCTCGCTGATTGCCCGCACTGCCTTTATTTTCCTCGGCGCCGCTCTGATCAACTCCTTCTCCTGGGTCTTCTACCTCTTCGGCCTGATCCTGCTGATCACCGCCGGCAACCTGCTGAAGCCTGAAAGCACCGAGGGCGATGATGAAGCCAACAACTTCATCATCCGCCTGGCCCGCAAGATCTTCCACACCTCGGACGAGTACGACGGCGACAAGCTCTTCACCATGGAGAACGGCAAGCGCGTCCTGACTCCGATGCTGCTGGTTATGGTGGCCATCGGCGGTACGGATATCCTCTTCGCGCTGGACTCCATCCCGGCAATCTTCGGTCTCACGCAGAACGTCTTTATCGTCTTCACGGCTACTGCGTTCTCGCTGATGGGCCTGCGCCAGCTGTTCTTCCTGATTGACGGACTGCTGGACCGCCTGATCTACCTCAGCTACGGTCTTGCCGCCATCCTGGCGTTCATCGGCGTCAAGCTCGTCCTGCACGCCCTGCACGAAAACACCCTGCCGTTCATCAACGGCGGCGAGCATGTCCCGGTCTTCGAAGTCACCACCGGCCTTTCGCTCTCGGTCATCGTGGGTGTACTGGCCATCACCGTTGTGGGCTCCCTGATCAGCCCGGCAGGCAAGGCGATGACCGCGGTCAACAATGCCCGCCGCCACGCCGATGCCTACCTGGACCTGCACTACACTGCCGATCCCGGAGAACGCGAGCGCGTCTACAAGGCACTGTGCGACGAGGAGCAGGACATCCTGAAGATGGATCTTAAGTACCGCAACAAGGTCAAGGACATCGAGCAGATCCGTGAAACCGTAGCCCGTGCGCACACCGAGCACGAGCGTTTCCTCTCCCGTTAGAAGACGCCGGCGCTAAAGCCAGCGAAACCGGGCATCCCCGGGCAGCCACTGCGCTGCCCGGGGATGCCCTTCGCAGTTAAGCCCCGCTCCGGGCTAGCTGAGCCCGGCTGCCCGGCTCCGGCTTAGCGGCTTACCGGCCGGCACGGTGCGGCAACGGGGCAAGCAGCAACGCACCGGAACGGCGCACCGCCATCCCAAGGCACAAGCCTGCGGCCAACGCACCCAACCCTCCGGCGGCGAGGTCTGTCATGGTGTCCGCGTAACCGACGTTGATACTCGCGTCCACATAGGTATGGCCCCACCACTCACCGATTTCCCACAGCACACCCATGCCCAGCCCCAGGGCGAGAACCAGCAGTGGAACCACCACGGGGAGCGACCGTGAAGCCCGGTGCGGACGGCGGACGGCCGGAACAGCACCAAACTGCACCAGCAGGAAATAGGCGATCACGGCAAGGGTGCCGGTGGCGGCACAATGGACGGCCAAATCCCACCACGGGATACGGGCGTATAGATCCGCGACGCTGCTCCACGCCGCGGTCAGCAGCACCACGCCGTACGCGGCATCGAAACCGGGGAAGACAGCCAGCGCACGGGACACCAGAAGGCCCAGTAACACCAGCAGGAACAGCGCAGTTTCCACCGGCCCCAGCAGGAACAGCGCCACCACGACACTGACCACTCCGGCCATACGGACAGCATCGGCGAGGTATTCCCGCAGGGACGCCGGGGGATGGAGCAGGGCATCGATCATCCTCCTACGGTAGCCGCGCACCGCGGCCCGCAGCAGGGGTTCCCGCGGCCCGCAGGAGGGGTGCGCCCAAAGCGCCAGGGCGGAGCCCGGTCCCGCGCTAAACTCGGCCCATGCCCTCCGAGCTTCCGGCAGTGTCCGTGGTCATTCCGTGCCTGAACGACTCTGCCCTCCTGGAAGCCTGCCTGCTTTCGCTGGCCCGGCAGACCGTAGCGCCCCGGGAAATCGTGGTGGTGGACAACAACAGCAGCGACTCCAGCGCCGAAACCGCACGGAGGTTCGGTGCGCGGGTGGTGTGGGAACCCGTCGCCGGGATCCCCGCCGCTGCCAGTACTGGGTACGACGCCGCGGCAGCGGATTCTTCGGAAGCAGGTTCCGGGCAAAGAGCCACCGTCATTGCCCGGTGCGACGCAGACTGCGTCCTGCCGCCGGACTGGATCGAGCGCATTGCCGTTGCCTTTGCCGAGGACCCTGAGCTGGAAGTGCTCAGTGGGCCGGGAGTTTTCTACGGGATGCCCCCGTTGCCTGGGCTGCTGCTCTCCCGGCTGTATCTGGGGTCCTATTACCTGGCGATGGGCTCGGCTCTGGCGCACTGGCCGTTATTCGGCTCCAACCTGGCCCTGCGCGCGCAGACATGGAGGGAAGTCCGCGGCGATGTGCACCGCAGTGATGCGCAGATGCACGACGACGTCTGCCTCAGCTTCCACCTCGGCCAGGGCCGGCGGTGCCGCAGAGACCGGACATTGATCGTGGGGATGGCCCCACGCGCCGTGCAGAGTCTGCCTAACCTGGTGCTGCGCTTCCGCCGGGCTTTCCATACCCTGGCCGGCCACTGGCCGCAGGACTACCCCTGGGTCCGGTGGAGCCGGAGGTTCCGGGGAAATATGTCTCCGGCACCGGCGAACTGAGCGTCAGCCGCGGCCCAATCCTGGCTCAGGGGTAGAGGAGCGGAAGCTGGAGGACCAGCCACGGGCTGAACGCCCACGGAGTCAGCCGCACCGCGGGAACCAGCTGCTGCGGATCCGCCCACTCCCAGTCCATGACCTCGTCCCCCGCGGGGACCGGATCGGCGTCGGCCACGGCTGTGTACACGGGGCAGATCTCATGTTCGACGATGCCCGAAGCGTCAACGGCGCGGTAACGGAAATCGGCAACCCGCAGCGTCAGATCCCGGACTTCGAGCCCGAGTTCGCGCTGTGCGCGCCGGTTGACCGCGTCCTCAGTGGCCTCTCCTGGACCCGGGTGGCCGCAGAAGGAATTGGTCCAGACACCGGGCCAGGTCCGCTTGGACAATGCCCGGCGGGTGACCAGCAGCTGCCCGCGGGTATTGAAGACGTGGGTGGAGAACGCCAGATGAAGCGGTGTCTCGGTGGTGTGCACACTCGCTTTGTCACGGGTACCGAGGGGACGGCCCTCATTGTCGACGAGAACAACCTGTTCTGCGCTGTCCGTCATTTCTTCCCCTACTCCCATACGTGTTTACTTTACCTATGGATACGCACCCCCCGCTCGACCTGGCCGCTGGGCAGGACCAGGTCGAGACCGTCCTGCAGCGGTTCTTCGAGCAGGCGAAGGAGCGGGCGGCGAAACTGGGTCCCGCCTATGGATCCCTCTGGCAGGCCCTCGAAAACTCCGCGGCGGGCGGTAAAAGGGTCCGACCCCGCATCCTGCTGACGGCATACCTGAACCTCGGGGGCACGGACACAGCTGCGGCCGCCAGGGTGGGCGCCGCCTTCGAACTGCTGCACACGGCCCTGATCGTGCACGACGACGTGATCGACCTGGATTTCACCCGCCGCGGCCACGAAAATGTCTCCGGCGTTTATCGGGGGATGGCCGCCGCAGCAGGCGTGGAAGCAGGCGCAGCCCGGCACCGCGGCCTCTCCGCCGGCGTCATTGCCGGAGACCTGGCACTGGCCGGGGCCTTCCGGCTGCTGGACAGTGCCAAGGTCCACACAGGCGTCCGGGAGCGGCTGGCCGAGATCCTGGACGACGCCGTCTTCGCGTCCGCCGGTGGTGAGCTGATCGACGTGGACCTTTCCTTCCACCCCGACGCCCCGCCCATCGCGGAAATCCTGCACATGGAACGGCTCAAGACCGCCGTCTACTCCTTCGAGGCGCCGCTGCAGGCCGGGGCCGTGCTCGCCGGGGCACCGAACGACGTCGTGACCACCCTGGGCCTGTACGGCCGGGACATCGGGATCGCCTACCAAGTGGTGGATGACCTGCTGGGGGTTTTCGGTGCGGAGAGCGCCACGGGCAAGTCCAGTTTTTCCGATCTGCGCGAGGGAAAGCGCACGGTGCTGGTCTCCTATGCTGCACGGCAGCCGGAATGGCCGGAGCTTTCGGACCTGATCGGCAACCCCGAGCTGACCGCCCGTGATGCCGTCCGTGCCCGGGAACTGCTGGTTTCCTCCGGTGCGCGGGACCACGCGCAGCAGCTGGTGCGCGAATATGCCGACCGGGCCCGCCAGCACCTGGACTGCCCCGCGGTGACCCCCGGGCTGCGGGCCGCATTGTCGACGGTGGTTGACGACGCCGTGAACCGGGGACGGTAGTCCGTGGCAGCTGACCAGGGCCTGCCCCTTTACAACACTGTCGCGCGGCAGACGTCAGCCGTGCTGATCCGGTCGTACTCGACGTCGTTCGGGCTGGCGTCCCGCCTGCTCGACGCCAGGACCCGAAAGCAGATAGAGACGATTTATGCGCTGGTGCGGCTGGCGGATGAGATTGTCGACGGCGTGCCGGCGGCCGCCCGTGTGCCCCGCGCGGAGATCGGCACACTGCTGGATGAGCTCGAGACGGACACGGAACGGGCACTGCGTACCGGCTACAGCGTCAACCTGGTGGTCCATGCGTTTGCGCTGACTGCGGGGGAGACCGGCATCGGGACGGAGCTGACCCGGCCGTTCTTTGCCTCGATGCGCGCGGACCTGGACCAGATGGAGCATACCGAGGACAGCTTCAACGAGTACGTCTACGGCTCAGCGGAGGTGGTCGGGCTGATGTGTCTACAGTGCTTCCTCCAGGGAGTGCCCCTGCCCGACGACCACGCCAAGCAGCTCCGTGAAGGTGCCCAGCGGCTCGGAGCGGCCTTCCAGAAGGTCAACTTCCTGCGGGACCTCGCGCAGGATTTCGAGGCCCTGGGACGCAGCTATTTCCCCGGCATCACCGTAGCTGCCTTCAGCGAGGCGGATAAGCACCGGATCCTGGACGGCATCGATGCCGACCTGCTCGTCTCGGGAGCCGCAGTGGCACGCCTGCCCGCAAACTGCAGGGCCGCCGTCGTGCTGGCCCAGGACCTGTTCGCTGAGCTGGCCCGCCGGCTCCGCAGCACGCCGGCCGAGGAGCTGCGCACCACGCGGGTCCGTGTGCCCAACCCGGTGAAGGCGCGGATTGCGGCACGGGCCTTCCTGACCCGCAAGGCCGCCGTGCCCCGGACACAGCAGCCCGGGGGAGGGAAACCGGGGTCCCGGTTCCCCGGGTCGCAGAACGAAAGGCAACCATGAGCATGCGTCCGCGTACCGCCGTCGTGATCGGGGGTGGCATCACCGGCCTGGCCACCGCCGCGCTGCTGGCCCGGGACGGCCTGGAGGTCACCGTGCTGGAAAAGCAGCCCGAGACCGGGGGGCGGGCAGGAAGCTGGGAAACCGGAGGGTTCCGCTTTGACACCGGCCCGTCCTGGTACCTGATGCCGGAGGTCTTCGACCACTTCTTCCGGCTGCTGGGCACCTCGGCCGCAGACCAGCTGGAGCTGGTCCAGCTGGATCCGGGGTACCGGGTGTACTTCGAGGACCGCACCGAACCGGTGGATGTAGCCGCCACCCGGGCCGGGAACATTGCCCTCTTCGAATCCCTGGAACCCGGGGCCGGAGACAGGCTGGAGGAATACCTCGAATCCGCCGAAGATGTTTACGGGATGGCCAAGAAGCGGTTCCTGTATTCAACCTTCGCCTCCATCCTGCCGCTCCTGCGCCCCGACGTCCTGCGGCGCGGTCCGCGGCTGGCCCGGCTGCTGCTGGAGCCGCTGAGCACCTTCGTGGCCCGGCGCTTCACGGACCCGCGGATCCGCCAGATCCTGGGGTACCCGGCGGTTTTCCTGGGCTCCTCCCCGTTCACTACGCCCAGCATGTACCACCTGATGAGCCGGCTGGACCTGGCTGACGGAGTGCTTTACCCGCGGGGCGGTTTCCACCGGATCGTTTCGGTGATTGCCGACCTGGCCCGGGCGGAAGGCGCGCAGGTGATCACGGGTGCCGAGGTTACCCGGATCCGCACCTCACCCGGGCCGGGCGCAGACCGGAACCGGGTACGGCCCCGGTACCCCAAGCCGCGGGCCGCCGGCGTGGATTACCGGGACGCCGACGGAACGCTCGTCTCCCTGGACGCAGACCTGGTCGTTTCGGCAGCGGACCTCCACCACACTGAAACCGCCCTCCTCCCCGAAGCCCTCCAGACCTATCCGGAGAAATACTGGGAGAAGCGCGTCCCCGGTCCCGGAGGGCTGCTGCTGCACCTGGGCGTGCAGGGAAAACTGCCGCAGCTGGAACACCACACACTGCTCTTCACCAGTGACTGGGAAGCAAATTTCGAGAAGATTTTCGGCGCGGAAACGTCCGTTCCGGATCCTGCGTCCCTGTACGTGTGCCGCCCAAGCGCCACGGATCCGGAGGCCGCCCCGGAAGGGCACGAGAACCTGTTTGTCCTGGTCCCGGTGTCGTCCGATCCGTCACTGGGAGCCGGAGGGATTGACGGTGCCGGGGATCCACAGATCGAAAAGATGGCCGACGCCGTCATCGCCCAGCTCTCCGATTGGGCGGGCATCCCCGACCTGGCAGAGCGCATCATCATCCGCCGCACCGTGGGGCCGCAGGACTTTGTCGCCGACCTCAACTCCTGGCGGGGAACCCTGCTGGGGCCGGCCCACATCCTGAAGCAGAGCGCGTTCTTCCGCGGCACGAACGCCAGCAGGAAGGTCGACGGACTGCTGTATGCCGGCGGGTCCACCCTGCCGGGCATCGGCCTGCCGATGTGCCTGATCAGCGCCGAGCTGGTCCTCAAGCGGCTGCGCGGAGACACCGGCACCGAGGCGCTGCCCGAGCCCGCACCCGGGTCGGCACCCGGGTCGGCGGAACCGGCCGCGGAAACGGCCGTGGAAACGGCCGTGGAAACGCTGCCGGGATCGCCTCAGGCCGCGATGCCGCGCGCTGCCGGCAGGCCGCCCGCCGGACCCTCTTCTCCCGGGGCGGGAGCGTAATGGGCGTCCTGTACCTGCTCTTCCTGCTGCTGTCCCTGGGCTGCATGGTGCTCCTGGACCACCGGTTCCGGCTGTTCTTCTTTGCTGATGCGCGCCGGGCCGCCATAGTGCTGGCGGCAGGCGTGGTGTTCTTCACCGGCTGGGACCTGGCCGGCATCGGCTCCGATATCTTCTACCGGGGCGAGACTCCATTCATGCTTGGCCTCACCCTGGCACCACACCTGCCCGTGGAGGAGATCTTTTTCCTGGCCTTCCTCTGCTACCTGACCATGGTGGTCTTCGGCCTGGTGCGTCTGGTTGCCGGGCGGGCCGCTGAACGGGGCGCCGGACACACCCCGGACCGGGCTGACGCCGCCCCGGACCGGACCAGGAGTCACCCGGAACGGGCTGCCGGAGCCCCGGACCTCCCCGGCGGAGCCCCGGACCAGACGGCCGGACCCGATCCGGACCTCCCTGGCGGGCACCCGGGCCATGCGGTGGGGAGGCAGCCGTGACGTACTGGACCCTCAATGCCTTCTTCCTGGTGCCGGCAGCCCTGGCCGCCGCAACAGCCCTCCTGCGCCCGCGCCGCCGTCCCCGCTACTTCGCGGCGGCAGCAGCCGTCACCGCCGTCGTCCTGTTGGCCCTGACCGCTCTCTTCGACAACGTTATGATCCGCGCCGGCCTCTTTTGGTACAACGAGGACCGTATTTCCGGAGCCTTCGCCGGGGCAGCCCCGCTGGAAGATTTCGCCTATCCACTTGCAGCCGTGCTGCTGCTTCCCGCGCTCTGGGTACTGCTGCCCGGACATGCCCCCGCCCCCGGAGCCGGCCCTGTCTCCGGAGCCGGGCCCGGCCGCGGAGCCGGCTCCAGAGCATCCAGCGGGAAACCGCACCCGAAGGAGCAACCGTGAGCCCTGCCGCCACCGGAACGACGGGAACCCTGCGCATGCTGCTGGTGTCCTCGCGGCCGCTCTCCTGGGTGAATACGGCCTACCCGTTTGCTGCCGCCTACCAGCTCACCACCGGACGGATCGACCTGGCCTGGGTCATCGGCACCCTCTACTTCCTGGTCCCCTACAACCTGGCGATGTACGGCATCAATGACGTTTTCGATTACGAGTCCGACCTGCACAATCCGCGTAAGGGGGGAGTGGAAGGCGCCGTACTGGACCGCGGGTTCCACCGCACCACGCTGTGGGCGGCAGTCCTCACGAATGTGCCGTTCCTGATTGCCCTGGTCCTGCTCGGAAGTCCGCTGTCCTGGCTGGTGCTCGCCATAAGCGTCTTTGCAGTGGTTGCGTACAGCGCCCCGGGACTGCGGTTCAAGGAACGGCCCTTCCTGGATTCGATGACCTCCAGCACGCACTTCGTCAGCCCGGCGGTCTACGGATTGGTCCTGGCCGGGGCGGTATTCACTCCGGAACTCTGGGCAGTCCTTGGGGCTTTCTTCCTCTGGGGAATGGCCAGCCAGGCATTCGGCGCTGTTCAGGACGTGGTGCCGGACCGGGAAGGCGGCATCGGGTCCATCGCCACTGTGCTCGGGGCCCGGCCGGTGGTGTGGCTCGCCGCAGCCGCTTACCTTGCTGCGGGCCTGCTGATGCTCTTCACCCCGTGGCCGGCGGTCCTGGGCTGCCTGCTGGCGCTGCCCTACATCCTCAACCTGGTTCCGTTCCTACGGATCACCGACGCCGGTTCCGCAGCCGCCAACTCCGGCTGGAAGCGGTTCCTGAAGCTGAACTTCCTCACCGGATTCCTCGTGACCCTGCTGATCATCTGGTACTGGCCGGCACGGTAACGTGCAATTCCTCGTGGTGGCCGGGCGCGGGGTCCACCCACAACGGTTTGCTCCGGTTTGGGAAAATTCGACCGGTATGTGAGATCGCTGCAGTGCGGCGTGGCAGCACTTTCCCAAACCGGCAGTAGAAACCCAAACCGGCAACAGTTTCCCAAACCAGCAGCAGAACTTCCCGAAACGCAACAGCGGCCGGCCCCCGAAGGGACCGGCCGCTGCTGTGTCTAAAGGGTGCTGAAGTTACTCGGCAACGCCCACGAACTCGGCCTTTTCGTTGGCCGTGGTCTCGCCCTGTGCCAGGGAGAGGCGCAGCTTCTCGCCCAGGACCGCGTCAACGTTGGTCCAGTACTGGATCGCAGCTTCGCGGATGTGCGGACGCTTCACGCCGGAGATGGCACCGGTGATGGTTTCCAGGAAACGCTGCTTAGCGGCGTCATCGTAAACCTCGCGGTACAGCGTGCCGGCCTGGCCGAAGTCGCTGTCCTCGGAGTGCAGGGTCGCGGCGGAACGCACCAGGGCGCCGTCGTTCTCCCAGCTGCCCGCACCGGCAAGCGCTGCGTCGGCCGCGGGGCCGCCCAGCGTGTTCGGTGCGTAGACCGGGGTCTCCGGGGAGTTGTAGGAGAAGCGCATGGCGCCGTCCTGCGAGTAGTTGTTGACCGGTGCCTTCGGTGCGTTGACCGGCAGCTGGTTGTAGTTGGCGCCGATGCGGTAACGCTGGGCATCCGGGTAGGAGAAGATGCGGGCCATCAGCATCTTGTCCGGGCTGGCATCGATGCCGGGAACCAGGTTCGCGGGGGACAGGGCAACCTGCTCGATCTGCGCGAAGAAGTTCTCCGGGTTGCGGTTCAGGGTGTGGGTACCCACCTTGATCAGCGGGTAGTCCGCGTGCGGCCAGACCTTCGTCAGGTCGAACGGGTTGAACCGGTAGGTCTTGGCATCTTCGTACGGCATAACCTGCACGTGCAGGTCCCAGGACGGGAAGTTGCCGGCCTCGATGGCCTCGTACAGGTCGCGGCGGTAGTAGTCGGCGTCGGCGCCGGCAATCTTTTCAGCCTCGGCACCGGTGATTTCATGGTTGCCCTGGTTGGACGTGAAGTGGTACTTCACCCAGAAGCGCTCGCCGGCAGCGTTGATCCACTGGTACGTGTGCGAGCCGAAGCCGGGCATTTCACGCCACGACGTCGGCAGGCCGCGGTCACCCATCAGGTAGGTGACCTGGTGCGCGGACTCGGGGGAGTTGGTCCAGAAGTCCCACTGCATATCGGCGTCACGCAGGCCGGAACCCGGGAGGCGCTTCTGCGAGTGGATGAAGTCCGGGAACTTGATGCCGTCGCGGATGAAGAACACCGGAGTGTTGTTGCCGACGATGTCGTAGTTGCCCTCGGTGCTGTAGAAACGCATCGCGAAGCCGCGTACGTCGCGCCAGGTGTCGGGGGAACCCATTTCGCCGGCGACGGAGGAGAACCGCTGGACGGTCTCGGTCACGGTGCCCGGCTGGAAAACAGCGGCACGGGTGTACTTGGAGACATCCTCAGTGACTACGAACTCACCGAATGCGCCGCCGCCCTTGGCGTGCACGATGCGTTCCGGCATGCGCTCCCGGTTGAACTGGGCCAGCTTCTCGACCAGGTAACGGTCGTGAAGGGCAACGGCGCCGTCGGCGCCGGTGCTCAGCGAGTGTGCGTCGCTGGAAACCGGGGTGCCGGTCTGCGTGGTGGTGAAGTTAGACATACTTGTTCTTTCTCTGGTGCTGGCAAAAAAGGTGAAGGGGGATCAGGGTGGGCTAGGACGCGGCTGCGGCGGCGCAGTCGGTGCAGAGCCCGCGGTAGAGAACATCCGCAATCTGGATGGTCATGCCGTGGGTATTTCCGGGGGTCAGGCAGGGGGCGTGGCCGACGGCGCAGTCCACGTCCTCGATCCGGCCGCAGCCGGTGCAGATCGCGTGGTGGTGGTTGTCATTCACGCGGGTCTCGTACCGGGCCGGGGAATCCGGGGTTTCGATTTTCCGCAGCAGGCCGGTCTCAGTGAGATCCGCGAGGACCACATAGATGGACTGCAGTGAAATGTCCGGAAGCTCCCTACGGACACCGACGACGACGTCGTCCGCCACCGAGTGCGGTGCAGCGTCGACGGCACGGAGTACGGCGAGGCGCTGCTTGGTGACGCGGCGGCCGTGGGCGCGCAGCTCGTCCGACCACCTGGCGGTGGCCTCCTCTGCTGCTGCGGTTTCGGTCATGCTCATCATCCTAGCCTTATTTTGAGTTACTCATAATAAGGATCGCCTTACCTGCCACGGTCCCGGTACGCTGGGCGGAGATTGATTCAACGGAACATCAAGCGGAGGCATAGTGCCGGCAGCAGAAGTTCGAACCGGATACCAGCGCGTGGCGGTAGGGGAGACACACGTGGATATCCGTACCTACCGGCGCTTTGACGACGCCGGAACGCCGGAGTGGCCGCAGACCCGCAGCGAGGTGGTCCTGGTGCACGGGATCGGAGCTTCGGAGCGGTACTACGGACCGTTGATCTGGGAACTGGCGCGCACGTCCACCGTGCACACGCTGGAACTGCCGGGCTTCGGCTCGACTCCCAAACCGCGCAGGCAGCTGCAGATGGAAGACTTTGGGCGCATTGCCGTGCAGGCACTCGATGCCGCGGGCATCAACGGTGCGCAGTGGGTGGGTCATTCCATGGGCTGCCAGGTAGTGGTGGAAATGGCGCTCGCCGCCCCGGAGGCCGCTTCCTCGGTGGTCCTGCTGGGACCAACCATCAACGACGCCGAGCGCTCGGCTCCGCTGCAGGCGCTGCGGCTGATGCAGGACTGCCTGGTCGAACCCCCGGCGGTCAACTACCTGCTGATCACGGATTATCTGCGTGCGGGTCCACGCTGGTACCTGTCCACGCTGCCCGTGATGATCCGGCACCGGATGGAGGAACGGATCGGCGGGGTGAAGCCGCCGGTCCTGCTGGTGCGCGGCGGCAAGGATCCCGTGGTGCGCGCCGACTGGGTGGCCCGGCTTGCCGCTGCCCGCCCCGGTGCCGTAACCGCGGAAATCCCCGGCCAGCCGCACGTGATGATGTACACCCGGCCAAAGGAGACGGCCGAACTGATGCGTTCCGCAGCAGCGGTACGGTGAGCACGCTCCGCCCGGGTGTCCGCCCGCGCCGGCAGGGACGGATCTTCCGCTGGGCGCGCCAGGCGCGGGGCTGGGCCTCGGACTACTTCTACGTGGCCTACTGGCAGGTCCACGGCCTCCTCTTCCGCCGCGACCCTGCGGCGTACCTGCATCCGGAGGGCGAGGTGCGGGCTCCGGTGGTGCTGATCCCCGGCGTCTACGAGAACTGGCAGTTCCTGCGCCCGCTGGCCGACTACCTCTACGATCGAGGCCATCCGGTGCACACCGTGGCGCCGCTGGGCTACAACCGCGGCGCCATTGAGCGGATGGCCGAGCTGGTGGAACGCTACCTGGTGGACCAGGACCTGCAGGACGTCCTGGTCCTGGCGCACAGCAAGGGCGGGCTGATCGGCAAGCACCTGATGACCCTGCCCGACGGCGGAGCGCGGGTGGCGCGCATGATTGCCGTGAACACGCCCTTCTCCGGCTCCGTGTACGCCAACCTGTTTCCGCTGGCATCGATCCGCGCCTTCTCGCCCCGGGATGCGTTCCTGCAGCGACTGCTGCGCAACGAGGACGTGAACGCCCGGATTACCTCTGTCTACAGCAGCTTCGATCCGCATATCCCCGCGGGCAGCCACCTGGCCGGTGCGCGGAACGTCCAGCTGGAGTCCATGGGCCATTTCCGGCCCATCGGGGATTCCCGTTTGCTCGACGTGCTGGAGCAGGAACTCGACGACGCCGGCACGGACGGCGGCGGGTCCGCGTAACCCCTGCGCCGGGCGGGTCTGTCTAACCCCTGCGCCGGGCCGGGCGGAGCCTAGCCCGGCGCAGCCTCGGTGCGCCGGGCTAGGACGCGCCGCGGGCCAGCGCCTGCTCCACTGCCGCCGCCGAACCGTCCCGCCACGGCTCGCCGTGGCCGGTGAGCAGCAGCGGTGCATCGGCCTCGGCCAGCAATGCCAGTGACTCGAGCGCCTGGGCACTGTCCGCAGTTGCCGCACCGGACACGATCTGGGGTCCTTTGGATCCGGTGTAGGGGTCAAGGGTGACCAGGGAATCGCCGCTGATCAGGACGCCGCGGTCCGGATAGTGCAGGGCTATGTGTCCGGCTGTATGCCCGGGCGTATACAGAACCCGTGGCCTGCCGGGCAGGGTGTCGCCGGAGTCCGGGGTCAGGCTGTGCACGTCGGTCACCCCGCGCACGTTCAATGCTCCGGCAAGGGTCATCGCGCCCAGGATGGGGACGGCCTTGGGGTAGCGCAGGGGATACAGGAACCGGTTGGTCTCATGCCGGTAGCGGTAGGGATGGGCGGCAATGTACCGGTCGGCGTCATGCACCAGGATGGGCGTGCGGTATTCCTGCCGGAGCCGGGCCGCGGTGCCCACGTGGTCGAAATGCGCGTGTGTCAGCACCAGGGCGCGGACAGCGCCGGCACCGTAGCCCAGTTCGTCCAGGGCCCCGGTCAGGTGCGGCCACATTCCCGGCAGGCCGGCGTCGATCACCGCCACGCCGTCGTCGTCCTCAACCAGGTAGACATTGACGTGGGCATGCTCGATGCGGTGGATTCCATCGGCAACATTGCGGGTAAACACGGTGGTTACTCCTTCGGCGGGAACGGCGGCTGCATCGGTTCCCCCCCATCCTAAGCATGCTTCCTATTGCGGTGCGCGTGTACTGCGCCGGATCGGGGCCGCCGGGACCCTAGACTGCTCTGGTGCCAAGACTGCTCGCTGACCTCACACCCCTGCGTGAAAGCCCGGAATTCCGCCGCCTCTGGACCGGAACCGCGCTGTCCGCCGTCGGCACCCAACTCACCCTCGTGGCGGTAAGCCTTGAGGTGTACGAACTGACCGAATCGAGTTTCAACGTAGGGCTGCTGGGACTGGTGGGCCTGGTGCCGCTGATCCTGGCGGGACTCTACGGCGGCTCGGTGGTGGACGCCTATGACCGGCGTAAAGTCGCACTGCTTTCCTCGGGGCTGCTGTGGCTCAGCACCATCGGCATAGCTGCCCAGGCCTGGGCAGGAGTGGGAAACGTCTGGCTGCTGTACTTCCTCGTGGCCGTCAATGCGGGTGCGGGCGGACTGAACCAGCCGGCCCGCAGCGCCATCATTCCCCGCCTGGTCCGTCCGGAACTGCTGCCCGCAGCCAATGCGCTGAGCATGATGACCTTCGGCCTGGCGATGACCGCCGGTCCGCTGCTGGCGGGAGTGCTCGTGGCCCGCGTCGGCTACGGCTGGACCTATACGATCGACGTCGTCACCTTCACCGCAGCCATGTGGGCGCTGTACCGGCTGGCTCCGATGCCGCCGGTCGGCAAGGTGCAGAAGGCCGGGCTGGGCTCGGTGCTGGAAGGGTTCCGCTTTCTGGGCACCAGGCCCAATATCCGTATGACCTTCGTGGTGGACCTGTGCGCCATGGTCTTCGCCCAGCCCCGTGCCCTGCTGCCGGCCATCGGAGCCCTGATGCTCGGCGGCGGTGCCACCACGGTGGGGGTGCTGCTGGCCGCCACGGCCGTGGGCGCCTTCCTCGCCGGCCTGTTCTCCGGTCCGCTCGGGCTGGTCCGACGGCAGGGCCTGGCGGTGCTGTGGTCGGTAGCGGCCTGGGGCCTGTCGGTGACGGCCTTCGGCGTCGTAGTGGTGCTGGCCGGCTCCAACGACGGCGCGGTCCCGTCCCGGTGGCTCATCCCCGCGGCTGCGGCGATGGCCTGCGCCGGGATTGCCGATTCCATCAGCGGCGTCTTCCGGTCCACCATCCTGCAGTCCGCCACCCCCGACGCGATGCGCGGCAGGCTGCAGGGGGTGTTTGTGGTGGTTGTGGCCGGCGGTCCGCGGCTCGGGGACCTGGTGGCGGGCGTGGATGCATCCTTCGTGGGCGAGGGCTGGGCAGCGGTACTCGGAGGGCTGATCTGCCTTGCCCTGGTGGCCGTGCTGGCGCGCATGCAGCCGCGGTTCGCCCGGTACGACGCCCAGAATCCCGAGCCCTGAGCGTCCGCCACAGGCAGGAACAGTCCCGCCTGGTTAAACGTTGAACTATTTGGATCAGCTTTACTTCATGGATGCGGCGCAGGCCGGTGCGGCCTGCGCAAAGGACCAAGTAGAAGGACAAAGTACCCGTGCACCGACATTTCAACGGACTCAAGACCGCAGCCCTGTTCGGCGTGCTTTTCGCAGTGCTGCTGGGAATCGGGGCGCTGCTCTCCAGCGGAACCGGAAGCCCCACGTTCATCTGGGTCTTCCTCGTCATCGGCCTGGCAACCACCGCCTACAGCTACTGGAACAGTGACAAGCTGGCCATCCGGGCGATGCGTGCA
This sequence comes from Arthrobacter sp. zg-Y877, assembly GCF_030373105.1. Taxonomy (NCBI): domain Bacteria; kingdom Bacillati; phylum Actinomycetota; class Actinomycetes; order Micrococcales; family Micrococcaceae; genus Arthrobacter; species Arthrobacter sp. zg-Y877. The sequence goes on along the minus strand of NZ_JAUCPU010000002.1, from coordinate 499,660 downwards.
GTGCCGGTCACCGAGGCCCAGGCACCGGAAATGTACCGGATTGTCCGCGAGCTTTCCTCCAAGGCAGGCGAGCCGATGCCACGCCTCTATGTTTCCCCGACCATGGCACCTAACGCCTTCGCCACCGGACGCAACCCGCAGAATGCTGCCGTGTGCTGCACGCAGGGCATCCTGGCCCTCCTGAACGAACGTGAACTCCGCGGTGTGCTCGGCCATGAGCTGATGCACGTGTACAACCGCGACATCCTGACCTCCTCGGTGGCGGCGGCCATCGCCGGAGTGATCACCTCGCTGGGACAGTTCCTGCTCTTCTTCGGCGGCGGCGACCGCCGCAACGCCAACCCGCTGGCCATGATCGCCATGGCGGTCCTGGCGCCGCTGGCCGCCTCGCTGATCCAGATGGCCATCGGCCGGACCCGCGAATACGACGCGGACGAAGACGGCGCCAGGCTCACGGACGATCCGCTGGCGCTCGCCTCGGCCCTGCGCAAGCTCGAAGCCGGAACTCAGCGGGCTCCGCTTCCGAGCAATGACCAGAAGCTGGCCAATACGTCGCACCTGATGATTGCCAATCCGTTCCGCGCCGGCGTGCGGGGCCTGCTGGCCACCCATCCGCCGATGGACGACCGCATCCAGCGGCTGGAACGCATGGCCGGCCGGACCCTGGGTGCGTAGCCGAACCATCTCCCGGTGAAGAAGTAGGCTTCGAGCATGCGCCTGATACTCATCCGCCACGGGCAGACCCCCTCGAATGTGGAGCATTACCTGGACACCGCTGTCCCCGGCCCCGGATTGACGGAGCTGGGCCTGGAGCAGGCGGCGGCCCTGCCCGAAGCCCTCGGGCATGAGCCGATCGACGGTATTTTCGCCTCCAACCTGGTCCGCACCCAGCTCACCGCCGCACCCCTGGCGGCAGCCCTGGGGCTCCCTGTCGAAATCCGGGACGGGCTGCGGGAGGTTTCCGCCGGCGAGCTGGAAATGCGCAACGACCGGGAGGCAATCATTGCCTACCTGAAGACCGTCTACCGCTGGGTCTCCGGCGACACCGCCGCCCGGATGCCCGGTGGGCCGGACGGTGGAGAGACACTGGGCCGCTTTGACGCGGTGGTCGGGGAACTCGCCGCCGCGGGATTGAAGTCCCCGGCGGTCTTCAGCCACGGGGCGATGATCCGGGCCTGGGCCACCGCGCGTGCCGCGAACGTGGGAGCAGACTTTATCGTGGCAAACGCGCTCAGCAACACCGGTGTTGCCGTAATGGAGGCGGAAGATCTGCCCGGCGGTGGACTCGGCCCGTGGCAGCTGCTGACGTGGATGGGTGAGGCAATAGGTGGGGACGAGTTGAAGGATGAGGGCGACGACGGCCCGGCTGCCGACGTCGCGCTTTAGCTGCGGCAGCAAGCCCCGGCCCGCAGAGAAAACACAGTGAACGCACAAACGGCGCCTTTCCCACTGGGGGAAAGGCGCCGCCGCAAGTGCTCCGGAAAGTCCTAGCGGAAGTTGATGAACTGCAGATCCACTTCGAGGTCGGCGCCCTTGAGCAGGGCCATGGTGGCCTGCAGGTCATCGCGGGACTTGGAGCTGACCCGCAGCTCGTCGCCCTGGATCTGGGACTTCACACCCTTGGGGCCTTCGTCGCGGATCAGCTTGTTGATCTTCTTCGCCTGGTCCTGGGCGATGCCCTCCTTCATGGAGGCTTCAATCCGGTATTCCTTGCCGGAGGCGAACGGCTCCCCGGCGTCCAGGGACTTCAGGGAGATGCCGCGCTTGACCAGCTTGGACTGCAGGACGTCCAGCACGGCCTTTACCCGGTCCTCGGAGTTGGCCTTCATAAGGATCTTCTCGCCGCTGAAGTCCACCTCGGCGCCTACGCCCTTGAAGTCGTAGCGCTGGACGATTTCCTTCTGCGCCTGGTTCAGCGCGTTGGCCACTTCCTGCTTATCGATCTTGCTGACGACGTCGAACGTGGACTCGCTGGCCATTTCGGAACTCCTCTAAGTTGATGACTTTTCCTGCTACTTAGCGTAGTAGGTCTGCGCCCCGATGGCTCCCCACTCCCAGCGGCCGCACAGCCAACACACGGCGTCGTCCCATCGGGGCGGGGAAAGGTGAGGGGGTGGAAAACACTCACCCTCATGCTTCCAGCCCTGCTTCCCGCCCCTCCCTCCGCCGTCCCGCTGCCGTCCGGATCCGCACCGCAGCAGCCGGTTCCTTCCTGGCAGCTGCCTCGGCGGCAGGCATGGGTGTCCTTGGTGCTGCTCCGGCCAGGGCCGCGATCACACCGGTCTCTTCCACTGTGGACTGCTCTCCGGCGTCGCCCGTCGAGGCGGACCGGACGGAAGGCATGCGGAAGCGCCTGGCAGGGATCCACGCGGACCTCGTCAATGCGGTGAAGTGGGGGTCGGTGACCCAGGCCCAGGCGGACCGGTTCTATGCACAGCTCCAGGACCGGATGGCGCGGGGCCTGTAGCGCCGGCGGCAGGTAAGGAAAGCCGCGGTGGCGGCTCCGGGAGGGCCGTGAAAAAAGCCTGCCGGCAGGCATCTGGGTCCCGATTCGTAACTTGGGAGAATCTTCGGTAAAGTTGTCTTGTCCGCAGCTGCTGCGGACAAGGTCTTCACTTGAAGACACTCGGCAGATTACCCGAGCGGCCAAAGGGGGCTGACTGTAAATCAGCTGGCAACGCCTTCACTGGTTCGAATCCAGTATCTGCCACCGACAAACCCGTCCTCACTTAGGTGAGGGCGGGTTTTTCAGGTTCCCGGACCCTTGTGCCCAGCCCCACTAGATATTAGGCTTCCTAACCATGAGTACCGATCCCGCACTGGACGACCTCGCCGAGGAATTCCGCGAGTCCCTCCGGCTGGCCCTGTACATTGCCCGCAACATGGATGCGGATACCGATCTCAGCGCCACGCAGGTGAGCATCATGAAGATGGCCGCCGGTGAAGGCATGCGCGTCAGTGGGATTGCGCGGAACCTGGGCGTGAAGGTGCCCAGCGCCACCGAGCAGATCATCCGTCTTGAAGGCGCGGGCCTGCTGCTGCGCAGTCCAGATCCGCACGATTCCCGGGGTGTACGGGTCACGCTCACCCCGCAGGGGACACGGGCGCTGCAGGAAGCCAATGAGAGCAGGACCGCGCTGATGGCCGCCCTGCTGGAGCAGCTGAGCAGCGAGGAACGCGCGTCCCTTTCGGCGGCGCTGCCGGTGATCCGCCGCCTGACGAAACTGCCCGGGGCCTGAGCCGCTTCACGGTCAGCGAACAGTTGCAGACAATGCACGCCGGCACCGCTAGCGTTGGACCATGGCTACTATCGACATCACCGAAGCAACGTTCCCCGAGACCATCGAGGAAAACGACATAGTCTTCGTCGACTTCTGGGCGGACTGGTGCGGACCCTGCAAGCAGTTTGCTCCCGTATATGAATCCGTTTCCCAGCAGCACGACGACATCATCTTTGGCAAGGTGGACACCGAGGCCGAGCAGAGTCTGGCAGCTGCCGCCGCCATCACCTCCATTCCCACCCTCATGGCCTTCCGGGAAAAGGTTCTGGTGTTCTCCCAGCCCGGCGCCCTGAACGCCAGCCAGTTCAGCGAACTGGTGGAAGCGGTCAAGGGCCTGGACATGAAGGCGGTCCACGAGCAGATCGCAGCGCAGGAACGCGAGGGAGCAGCCGGCTCCAACGGCCAGGGCTAGCCGCACCCGGCTCCATAGTTTTGCTCTCAGGGAGGTGTGTTCCACACCTCCCTGAGTGCGTTAAGCGGGAACCACACACCCTCTCCGGATCTGCTGTGGATCCGGGAGTATTACCGTCTACCGCAGCCACAGCCCCCGTTGTAACCTCGCTCCCATAGGGCGCACCGCATGGGGGAACGCACAGAGCGCGGACGTCAACGACGACGAGACGACAGCGAGGAAGACATGAGTTCCAACCGAGGAATTGCCTATCTTGAACCGGGTGTAGTGGAAGTCCAGGACATTGATTACCCGTCCTTCGAGCTGCAGGACGGGCCGGGGGTGAATCCTGCCAACATCGGCCGCAAACTTCCGCACGCGGCCATCCTGAAGGTGGTCACCACAAACATCTGCGGATCCGACCAGCACATGGTCCGGGGCCGCACGACGGCGCCGCCAAACCTGATCCTGGGTCATGAGATCACCGGGGAAGTCGTGGAAACCGGACCCGACGTGGAGTACATCAACGTGGGCGACCTGGTGTCGGTGCCGTTTAATATCTCCTGCGGCCGGTGCCGGAACTGCAAGGAACGTAAGACCGGAATCTGCCTGAATGTCAACCCGGACCGGCCCGGAAGCGCCTACGGATACGTGGACATGGGCGGCTGGGTCGGAGGGCAGGCCGAGTACGCGCTGGTGCCTTACGCGGACTGGAACCTCCTGAAGTTCCCGGACAAGGACCAGGCCATGGAGAAGATCCTGGACCTGACCATGCTCTCGGATATCTTCCCCACCGGCTATCACGGCGCAGTTACGGCAGGCGTGGGGGTGGGGTCCACCGTCTACATTGCCGGTGCAGGTCCCGTGGGCCTGGCCGCAGCGGTGTCGGCACAGCTGCTCGGTGCGGCTGCCGTGATTGTGGGCGACCTGAACGAGGAGCGCCTGGCCCAGGCCCGCAGTTTCGGCTGCGAAACAGTGGACGTGTCGCTGGGGGATCCACGGGACCAGATCGAGATGATCCTGGGGGTGCCGGAAGTGGACTGCGGCGTCGACGCCGTGGGGTTCGAGGCCCGCGGCCACGGTGCAGGCTCCAGCAGTGAGGCTCCGGCGACGGTTTTGAACTCGCTGATGGACATCACAGCGGCAGGTGGAGCGCTGGGCATTCCCGGGCTGTACGTCACCGGGGACCCGGGCGGCGTCGATGAGGCGGCCCAGAAGGGGTCGCTGAGTCTCAATCTGGGTGCGGGCTGGGCCAAGTCGCTGTCCTTCACCACCGGACAGTGTCCCGTGATGAAGTACAACCGGGAACTGATGATGGCGATCCTGCATGACAAGGTGCAGATTGCCAAGGCCGTGAGCGCCACCCCGATCAGCCTGGACCAGGCACCGGAGGCCTACCGCGAGTTTGATTCGGGCGTGGCGAAGAAATACGTCATTGACCCGAACGGCATGGTCGGTTCGCACTAAGGCTCCAGCGTCCCGGTAAGACCAGCCCCGGTAACGGGAGCACGGACAGAAGCAGGCAGGACCGGAACCGAACCGGCCCTGTCTGCTTCTGTGTGTGCCCGTTCCCTTCTGGTGCCGCGTGGCCTGGCGGTAAACTCGACTGGTCCTGGGCCCCCCGGCCACCGGTTCCGGGGCCCAGCAGTCCGAACGCCCATGAACGGCAAGCGGGTTGGAAGCGGGACTCCATGTGCGGTAGCAACGGGACGAGCAGCACCGGAAGATCCGGGCCGGGTACGCCCGGTACGGGGAGGCCCACCACCAGTAGGCCCTGGCCCCTGCGGTGCCCGGCATGAACGCGGCGGACACCGCATGGGTGCTGACCTGTGCCGGGTTGGTGCTCTTCATGACTCCGGGCCTGGCCCTCTTCTACGGCGGGATGGTGCCGGTCCGCAATGTCCTGACCATGATGCTGCAGAACATCATTCCGCTCGGTGTCATTTCCCTGACCTGGATCCTGGTCGGATACACCTTGGCCTTCAGCAATAAGGGCAACTCCGTGCTCGGCGAGTTTGATGCCGTGGCGCTCCTGGATCTCGACGCCCCGCAGTTCCACACCGTCGCGGCAGGCGTCACCATACCCGCGCTCGCTTTTGTGGCCTACCAGATGATGTTCGCGGTAATCACTCCAGCCCTGCTTACCGGGGCCACCGCAGGCAGGCTCCGGTTTGCCGGCTGGGTGGTTTTCCTCGCTGCGTTCTCGGTCCTGGTGTACCCGCAGATTGCCCGCTGGCTCTGGCATCCCCAGGGATGGCTGTTCCAGCTTGGGGCCCAGGACTGGGCCGGAGGCATGGTGGTGCATACTTCCGCCGGTGCCGCCGCCGCCGCAGTTCTCCTGGTGATTGGCAGGCGGCGCGGCTGGCCGAACCTGCGGACCTCGCCGAACAACCTCCCCCTGATGCTGGTGGGTGCAGGCATCCTCTGGTTCGGCTGGTTCGGATTCAACGCCGGGGACGGACTGGAAGCCAACGACATTGCAGCGCAGGCCCTGATCAACACCCACGCGGCCGGGGCAGCCGCCATGCTTACCTGGCTGCTCGTGGAACGGGTTGGCAGCGGGCACTGCACCTTGGTGGGTGCCGTCTCCGGCGCAGTCGCCGGTCTGGCCACCATTACCCCCTGTGCCGGTTTTGTCGGAACCGGCTCGGCCCTGCTGATCGGACTGATTGCCGGATGCCTGTGCGCCCTGGCCGTCCGGCTCAAGCACCTCCTGAAGTACGACGACGCCCTGGACGTGATTGCCATCCATTTTGTAGGCGGCGTGCTGGGTACCCTGCTGCTGGGCTTTTTCGCCGACAGTGCAGTGAACCCGGTCAGCGATGACGGCGTTTTCTCCGGCGGAGGAGGTCTCCTGCTGTGGCACCAGACGGTCGCAGTCGTCAGCGTAGTGCTCTTCTCCTTTGTGCTGAGCTGGATTATTGCCTCGCTTATTTCCCGCACCATCGGACTGCGTGAGCCCGGGCCGGAACAGGAGGACCTGGACCGCGTCCAGCAGGACTCTTCGGGCTACTCGCTCAGCGGCGTCACGGCCCGGCCCACTGCAGCAGGCAGGGGAGCAGTGAACGGCAGCATCACCGCCGACCCGAGGCGCTCCGCCCCCAGCCACCTCGTCAGCGCCGTGGTCTCTACCGAACGGGTCGATGGACTCCGGGATGCCCTACTGATGGCGGGTGCCCGTTCCCTGGAGCTGTCCGATGCCGCTGTCTACACCGGCAAAATCCGGACCGAGGCTTTCCGCAGCCAAGAGAGGCGGATCGATTTCCATGACCGGCTGCGGGTGAAGGCCGCGGTCGACGAAGAGCATGAGGAAGCAGTGGTGGCGGTCCTCAAGCGCTTCGGCGCGGAGCCGGAATCGATCTACCGGCTCGCGATCCTGCCGCATTGAGTGACCCGACCGCTCCGCTGCCTCAACGCCGGCGGTGGTCCATCGGGGCGAGCTTGGGTCCGAAGGTGGGTTTGCGGTAGCCGCTGAGCATGATCATCCGCACGACCCGCTGACGGTGGCCCCGCCAGGGCTCCAGAAGCTTCAGCATGCCGGCGTCGTCGGTGCGCCGGCCCGTGAGTGCGGCGCCCACATAGGCGGCCAGATGGAAATCGCCCACGGACACGGAATCCGGGGCGCCGTGCGTCCGCTGGGTGATTTCCGCTGCGCTCCAGACGCCGATCCCGGGAACCGAACACAGCTTGGCGGTTAGGTCCTTCCCCAGGGGAGCGTCGGCGAGCCGCTGGAGCGAAGACGCCTGCGAGCAGGCCCGCAGGATGGTGCTGGAGCGGGAGAAGTCCACCCGTGCCTGGTGCCAGTCCCAGCTGGGGATCCGCCACCAGGTTTCCGGTGCAGGGGAGGCCTTCATCCCTGCGGGGGCCGGACCCGGAGCATCGATCCCGTACCGGGTCACCAGGTAGCGCCAGGCGTAATAGGCCTCCAATACGGTCACCTTCTGCTCCAGCACCACGGGGATCAGGGTGTCCATGATCCGGCCCGTACTGGGCAGGCGCAGGGAGAGGTTCCGGCGCCGGGTTTCGGTAACCATCCGGGGCAGCGTGGCGAGGAAGGCGTCGTCGTCGAAACCGGACCAGTCATCCCCTTCGCCGAGCAGGGCAGGCACTGACGCCAACGCGCACTCCGCGCCCGGCCCCCAGGCCTGGGCCCGGACCCGTGCCCCGGGTGCGGGCACGCGTTCCTCGCGCAGGTTCAGGGTGGCGGGGCCCTCCGGGGTGAGGAAGGCCAGCCAGGCCACCCCGGGACCCAACCGGATGGTGGGATCCTGCTTACCCCGGACCAGGATCCGCAGGGACGTCTGCAGGCAGTACGGAGCGGGCGAATCCCAATAACGCACCGGACCCGAGGGAGTCTGCTGCAGCGTTGGAACAGCGGCAGTGAAGGACATGCAACCATGGTCGCACGCAGCACCCCCACTCCTGTCCGCAGCAGAACCCGGCAGGAGTGTGGCTTTTGCTACGGCGTGTTCCGGTCCCGCTGTTCCCTGCGGGACAACAAAGTAACGTGGGTCACATGAAGTATGCCAATACTGTCCTGGACCTGATCGGCAACACTCCCTTGGTGAAGCTCCACCATGTGACCGAGGGAATCCGTGCGACCGTCCTGGTGAAGCTGGAGTACCTGAACCCGGGCGGGTCCGTGAAGGACCGCATTGCCGTGAAGATGATTGAAGCGGCCGAGCGGGACGGAAAGCTGAAGCCCGGCGGCACGGTGGTTGAGCCCACCAGCGGAAACACCGGCGTCGGGCTGGCGCTGGTGGCCCAGCAGAAGGGCTATAAATGCATCTTCGTTACGCCGGACAAGGTGGGCGTGGAAAAGCGGGATGTCCTGCGGGCCTACGGTGCCGAGGTGGTGGTGACGCCGACGGCGGTGGCCCCGGAAAGTCCCGACTCCTATTACGGTGTCTCCGACCGGCTGGTGCGCGAGATCGACGGAGCGTACAAGCCGGACCAGTTCTCCAATCCGTCGGCACCGGCCAGCCACTTCGAATCCACCGGACCGGAAATCTGGGCCGATACCGACGGGCGGGTCACACACTTCGTGGCCGGTGCAGGGACGGGCGGCACCATCACCGGCACCGGACGCTACCTCAAGCAGGTCTCCGCCGACCGTGCTTCGGGACCGGTCCGCGTCATCGCCGCCGATCCTGACGGGTCGGTGTACTCGGGCGGCACGGGACGCCCCTACTTCGTTGAAGGCGTCGGTGAGGACATGTGGCCGGACAACTATGACCGGTCCGTGCCGGATGAGGTGATTGCGGTGAAGGACGCCGAGTCCTTCGCCATGACCCGCCGGCTGGCGCGGGAGGAAGGCCTGCTGGTGGGCGGCTCCTCGGGGATGGCCGTCACCGCCGCACTCGAGGTTGCACGCCCGCTGGGGCCCAACGACGTCGTCGTGGTCCTGCTGCCGGACAGCGGCCGCGGGTACATGGGCAAGATTTTCAATGACGACTGGATGCGTTCCTACGGATTCCTGCAGGACGGCGGGGAAGAGGCATCCGTCCGTGAGGTCCTGGCCACCAAGGACGGGTCGCTGCCGGACCTGGTCCACACCCACCCGAACGAAACCGTGCGGGACGTCATTGCCATCCTCAACGAATACGGCGTCTCGTACCTGCCCGTCCTCTCACAGGAACCGCCGGTGGTCCTGGGCGAAGTCCTCGGGTCCGTGGACGAGCGCTCGCTGACGGAGAAACTGTTCCGCGGCGAAGCCAAGCCCACGGACCGGATCAGCGAACACATGGGCCCGCGCCCGGCGTTCGTGGGCACGGGAGACACGGTGGCAGCCGCCCGCGCGAAGCTGAAGGAGGACGACGCCGTCATGGTTACGTCCGATGGCAGCGCCGTTGGCATGCTGACCCGGCACGACCTACTTTCGTACCTGAGCCTCTGACCCGGCCAACCCCGGGTCGGAACCGCCGCGAAGTACCAACCTGCCGGCTGCCGCCGGCGCAAGGAAGGACACCATGACGAGCTTCAGCACCCGCGCCATCCATGCGGGCCAGGCCCCCGATCCCACCACCGGAGCGGTTATTCCGCCCCTGTACCAGAGCACCACCTACGCCCAGGACGGCATCGGCGGCCTCCGCAACGGCTATGAGTACGGGCGCGGCACCAACCCCACCCGGGACTCCCTGCAGGAACAGCTCGCTGCCCTGGAGGGTGGAAGGCACGCCTTCTCCTTCAGCTCGGGCCTGGCCGCGGAAGACGCCCTGATCCGGGCGCTGCTGGCCCCGGGGGACCACATTGTGCTGGGCAATGATGCCTACGGCGGAACTTACCGGCTGATCAACAAGGTCCTGGGCAAATGGGGGATCACCAACACAGCGGTGGACATGTCCGACGCCGACGCAGTGGCAGCCGCAGTCGCGGCCGGGAACACAAAAATGGTCTGGCTGGAAACGCCGTCGAACCCGATGATGAAGATCAGCGACATCGCCGCCACGGCCCAGGCCGCGCACGACGCCGGCGCTCTCCTGGTGGTCGACAACACCTTTGCGTCCCCCTACCTGCAGCAGCCGCTGACGCTGGGCGCCGACATCGTGGTTCATTCGACCACCAAGTACATCGGCGGGCACTCCGACGCCGTGGGCGGCGCCGTGATCCTGAATGATGACGGAAACGCGGAGGAGATCGGCTTCATCCAGTTCGCCGTTGGGGCGGTATCCGCACCGATGGAAGCCTGGCTGACCACCCGCGGGCTCAAGACCCTCGCGGTGCGGATGGACCGGCACTCAGCCAACGCCATGGCCGTGGCGAAGTGGCTGAAGGAGCAGCCGGCGGTGGAGCACGTGCTGTATCCGGGACTGGAAGAGCATCCCGGCCATGACCTCGCCAAGGCCCAGATGAAGGACTTCGGGGGCATGGTTTCGGTGTCCTTCAAGGGCGGCGAGGCTGCGGCGCGGAAGGTGGCCGAATCCACCCGGCTGTTCCTGCTGGCCGAGTCCCTGGGCGGGGTGGAGTCGCTGATGAACTACCCGTCCGAGATGACGCACGCCTCCGTCAAGGGCACCGCCCTGGCCGTGCCGGAAAACCTTCTGCGGCTTTCGGTGGGGCTGGAGGATATCGAGGACCTCATCGCTGACCTCGACTCCGCGCTCGGACAGCTCTAGGGCGCGTTCCCCCTGCGGGCCCTGCGCTTCTTTGGGTCGCGGAGCTGGAAATACCTGTTGCTCTGCGGCAGCCAGAGCAGCGCCGTGCAGGCCAGGAGTACCACGCCCACGGACACCAGCGCCGGGCCGCGGAAGAGGAACGGGAATCCGGCAATCACGCCGATGCTGCTCAGTGTTTCCCGGGCACTGCGCTTTCCCGACCGCAGCCGAACCACGCTGTAGGCGCTCACAGCTGCCAGCACCAGGGCCAATACCCCCAGCAGGGTCAGCGCGCTGCTGTCCTGGTGCTGGGTCCGGGCGGAGATGATAAACGAGACCCCGGCGGTCGCCACCAACACGGCAGCCACCAGCCAGGCAGCGCCCGCAGTCCTGATGATGCCGGGCGGCGGAGTGCGCGGGGGAGTGTCCGGTGCGGAGCCGCTGGAACGGGGACCCATCAGCGCGGTGCCACCATCTGCTCGCGGGCCTCGAGGTCGTAGCGGTAGACCTCCCGGCCGCCGATCCACACCTTCAGCGCCCGCTGCATCACGTCCAGCGGGTCACCGCTCCACAGGACCAGGTCCGCGTCCTTGCCGGGTTCCAGCGAGCCGAGCCGGTCCGCAAGGCCCAGCACACGGGCGGGGTTGATGGTCACGGCACGCAGCGCCTCTTCGCGGCCAAGCCCCTCCTTGACGGCGAGCGCCGCCTGGTAGATCAGGAAGTTGATGGGCACTACCGGATGGTCGGTAATGATGGAGATTTCCACTCCGGCGGCGGCCAGTTTCCCGGGGTTGGCCATGCTCCGTCCACGCAGCTCCACCTTTGAACGGGTGGTAAACAGCGGACCGATCAGGACGGGTACGCCCCGTTCGGCCAGGACATCGGCCAGGAGGTGCGCCTCGGTGCCGTGGTCCAGCACCAGGTCGTAGCCGAACTCGTCCGCGAGCCGCAGGGCCGTGCCGATGTCGTCGGCCCGGTGGGCGTGCTGGCGCCACGGGATTTCCCGGCGCAGCACCATGGCCAGTGCTTCCAGGTGCGGGTCGCGGGTGTTGGGGTCCGCCTTGCCCAGGTAGTTCTGTGCATCCATAAAGGCCTGCCGGATGACCATGGCGGTTCCCAAACGGGTGGAGGGGGTCTGTTTCTTGTCGCTGTAGATGCGCTTCGGGTTCTCGCCCAGGGCTGACTTCAGGCCGCTGGGTGCGCGCAGCACCATTTCCTCCAGGTAGCGCCCGTGGGTGTGCAGGGCGACCGCCTGCCCGCCGATGGGATTGCCGGAACCGGGGTTGATGTTCACCGTGGTCACGCCGCCGGCCAGGGCGTCGTCGAACCCCGTGTCGAAGGGGTTGACCGCATCCACCGCCCGGACGCCTGCCATCACCGGGTCCGTCATTTCGTTGGAGTCGTTGCCCGCCCAGCCTTCGCCCTCTTCATGCACGCCCAGGTGGGTATGCGCATCCACCAGCCCGGGCAGCAGCCACTGGCCACCGGCATCGAACACCTCCGCGCCGCCGGGTACCGCGACACCGGGGCCCAGGTCCAGGATCCGTCCGTCTTCAATGAGGACCGTGCCGTGGAAGGGCCGGCCCGTGACCGGAACCACATGGGCATTGGTGAAGGCTCGAAGCGCGGGGGACATGGAGGACCTTTCGCTTGCTGATCTGGTTCGGCCAGCCTATCGCCTGCCCTCCAGCGGGGGAGCAGGGCAGGCTGGCCGGTAGACTTGCCAAAGTCAATATCGGCGAACAAACGCTATGTGGCGCCACGGGCGCGGCCGGCAGTCTTGCAGGGAGAACAATGGGCCAGATCCACCGATCCGCTGTCGTGCGGACCGCTGCGACCCTGGGGGCGCTGGCAGTTGCCGGGCTGCTCGTATGGACAGCTTTCGATTTATCGCCGCGCCACGGCCTGGACTTCAGTGTCTACCTTTCCGGCGGGCAGAGCGTGCTCGACGCCGCCGGAGAGCTCTACACGAAGGCGGTCCAGTACGACGCCGACAGCAGCCTGCTCTTTACCTACCCACCCTTCGCAGCGTTGGTCTTTGCCGTGCTTGCCCCGTTCGGGCAGGGTACGGGGCTGAATATCTTCACCGGCATCTCCCTTGCGATTGCCGCGGCCACCGCCGTCTGGGCGGTCCGCTATGTCTTCCGCCGCAGCGGTGCCATGGATGTGCTGCGCCACCCCTGGCTGCGGCCCCTGGCGATCGCCGGCACCGGCCTTGTCGTGCTGCTTGGACCCTGGCGTGAAACCTCCGCCTTCGGGCAGATCAATATCCTGCTCTTCGGGGTGATCATGGCCGATTTCGTGATCAAGAAGGACGGCTGGCCCACCGGACTGCTCACCGGGGTGGCAGCAGGACTGAAACTGACTCCGCTGGTCTTCGGCCTGTACTTCCTGGCCCGGGGGGACTGGCGGGGCCTGCGCAACATGGCCTACGGCTTCCTCGCGACCTTCGCCCTGGGCTTCCTGATCCTTCCGCGGGAATCGCGCACGTATTGGGTGGACCTGCTGCCGGACACTTCCCGGATCGGCGGGGCCGGCTACGTGGACAATCTCTCGATCAAGGGCGCGATCCTGCACTTCGGCGGCCCGGATTTCCCCGTCGACATCCCGTGGCTCCTCCTGTCCCTGCTGGCCGTTGCGGCCACGGCCGTCGTCGTCCGCATCGCCGGCAACCGCGGGCAGACCTTCACCGCACTGGCCGCCACCGCGCTGCTGATGCTGCTGATTTCCCCTGTGTCCTGGTCCCACCACTGGGTCTGGGTGGCTCTCTTCATCCCCGTCCTGGCGCGGAACATCATGGACCTGGGTCCGGGGCAGCGGAAGCTGCGCATCACCGGCCTCATCCTGCTGGTATCTTCGCTGGTCATCTTCATTTACTCGCCCAAGACCATCGGCGAACTGTTCAACGCCCCCAACCTGGATTCCCAGCTCCCCGAGCCGTGGCTGATGGCGTCGAGCCTCGGTGTGTTCTGGGGCATCGGGCTGCTGGCCTGGTGGTTCGCCGGATTCTGGGGAAGCCGCCCGCGCAACTGGTGGCGTAACAACCCGCCCGAGCTGCTGCGTGCCACGGAGCCGCAGCCCTAGACTGCCGGCATGGGAACCGGTTCCCTGCTCGCTGTCTGCCTGGTGCACGGGCTCCTGCCCACCAAGGATGCCACCGGTGTCACGGCCATCGACAAGCGGCCCGTGGACGGCCCGGTCCAGGTGCATCCCCTGGGGCTGACCGGGGACCTGCAGGCCAGCCGCAAGCACCACGGCGGCGAATCCAAGGCGATCTACGCCTACTCCCAGGATGACGCCGACTACTGGGCACAGGAGCTGGGACGCGACATTCCGCCGGGCCTGTTCGGTGAAAACCTGCGCCTGGCCGGGCTGGACGAAGTGGTGTTGTCCCCGGAGATCCTCAAGGCACTGCGCACCCAGGCCCCGAAGACAGCCCGGTCCACGCTGCCCGAACCGGCCTCTCCTTGACCGTCCGGGAGCCGGTGTGCCGAAGCTCACCGCCCCCGGCCATGCACCGGAGACCGCGATGCCGTACACTGGAACACATCCCCCACTCCGGTATTCCCTTATTTTCCTGCGGTTCATTCGAGATATTCACCGAAACCCGTACGGTACGTTGTGTTGGGGCCCGCATTTCTTATGCGGGCAGATTCATCTTTTGGGGAGCGCCGGCAAAGAAATCGTCACACCGGTCGTAGACACAATCCAGTGAAATCGGCCCACAGCTGTGACGGAAAGTCCTGCCTGGGATTGCAACAGCGCCGGACTTACGTCCTGCAGCCTCATGGTTGCCTGCTCCCCGATTGAATGAGGATTACCTCTTGTCTGAAGCTCCGCTGGAAAACAGCACCGTCGAAAACGCCGCTCCCGAAACCGAAGAGAACACAGTGTTGTTCAGTGACTTCGGACTGGACGAGCGCGTCCTGGCCGCCCTCAAGGATGTCGGCTATGTGACGCCGTCCCCCATCCAGGCAGCCACCATCCCCCTGCTGCTCGAAGGCCGCGACGTCGTCGGCCTGGCCCAGACGGGTACCGGCAAGACTGCCGCATTCGCCGTCCCGGCCCTGTCCCTGCTCGCCGGACGCCCGGCAACCAAGGACACCCAGGTGCTGGTGCTGGCACCCACCCGTGAACTGGCCCTGCAGTCCGCAGAAGCCTTCACGTCCTACGCCGTCCACATGGATGGCATCACCGTGCTTCCCGTGTACGGCGGCTCCGCCTACGGCCCCCAGCTCAACGGCCTCCGCCGCGGCGCCCAGGTTGTTGTGGGCACCCCCGGCCGTGTGATTGACCACATCGCCAAGGGTTCCCTGGACCTGTCCAACCTCGAGTACCTCGTGCTCGATGAGGCCGACGAAATGCTCCGCATGGGCTTCGCCGAAGACGTGGAGCAGATCCTTTCCTCCACTCCGGCGAGCAAGCAGGTTGCGCTGTTCTCCGCGACCATGCCGCCGGCCATCCGCAAGATTGCCAAGAAGTACCTGAACAACGCTGCGGAAATCACGGTCAAGTCCAAGACCACCACCGGTGCGAACACCCGCCAGCGCTACGTGCAGGTCATGGGCCCGCACAAGCTGGATGCTATGACCCGCATCCTGGAAACCGAAGACTTCGACGGCGTCATCGCGTTCGTCCGGACCAAGGCTGCCACCGAAGACCTGGCCGACAAGCTCAAGGACCGCGGCTACAGCGCTGCCGCCATCAATGGCGACATCCCGCAGCAGCAGCGTGAGCGTACGGTCGAGGCACTGCGCGACGGCAAGATCGACATCCTGGTTGCCACGGATGTTGCCGCCCGCGGCCTCGACGTCGAGCGCATCAGCCACGTCGTCAACTACGACATCCCGCATGACACCGAGTCCTACGTCCACCGCATCGGCCGCACCGGCCGTGCAGGACGCACCGGCGACGCCATCCTGTTCATGACTCCGCGTGAGAAGTACCTGCTGCGGGCCATTGAAAAGGCAACCCGCCAGCCGGTGGAGCACATGCAGCTGCCGAGCGTCGACGTCGTCAACGAGAAGCGCCTGGCCAAGTTCTCCGAGAAGATCACGGAAACCCTCGGTTCCGAGGACATCGCGGTGTTCCGGGACCTGGTGACCAAGTACCTGGCCGAGCACGAGGTTCCCGCTGAAGACGTTGCAGCAGCCCTGGCCGTCATGGCCCAGGGTGGCCGCGATCTGCTGCTGCGGGAAATCCCGGTGGCTCCGGCCCGTCAGCGCGAGCGTTCCGAAGGCCGCAACGACGGCGTCGGCTCCCGCGGCCCGACGCGTCCGCTGACCGAAGGCAATGCAACGTACCGCATCGCCGTCGGCCGCCGCCAGCGCGTGCTGCCCGGTTCGATTGTCGGCGCCATTGCCAACGAGGGCGGCCTGTCCTCCGCGCAGATCGGCGGCATCGACATCCGTGCCGACCACACCTTGGTTGAACTGCCTGCTGACCTTTCCAAGGACCAGCTGCGTGCCCTGTCCCGCACCCGGATCGGCGGCGAGCTGATCCACCTCGAGCTGGATAAGGGACGCAAGCCGGCCCGCGAGCGTGAAGGCGGCGGCAGCTTCAACGACCGCGCCGACCGCGGCGGCTTCAAGAAGGATTTCAAGAAGCGCGACGGTGAGCGTTCCTTCGGAGACCGCGGCAGCGACCGCCCGTTCAAGAAGCGTGAAGGCGGCTTCCGCGACAGTGCCGCTGCCGGCGCCCGCAAGCCCCGCTTCCGCGACTAGGAAGCAGCGGCGCCGGTAAATCCGGCGCCGCATGCAAGGCCGCACAAACAAGGCCGCACAGCAGAAAGGGCGCCTCCCGGTTGGGAGGCGCCCTTTCTGCTGTGCTGTTGTCCTGCTGCGTGGCTACTGCTGTGTGGCTACTGCTGCAGCGGCGCCGGCTGTCCTGCGCCGCCCGCGCGCCGGCTCTCGAGGCGCATTTCCAGGTCATTCATGACAATCGCGGCCAGGTCCTGCAGGGTGGCAGTGTCCTCGGAGGAGAAGGCGCGTGGTTCCGTATCCAGGATGCAGAACGTGCCGAGGTTATATCCGTCGCTGGTCTGCAGTGGAACACCGGCATAGAACTGAAGGCCGAAGTCTCCGGCCACCAGTGGGTTGGCCAGCGTCCGCGGATCCCGGCGGGCATCGTCCACAACGTACACATCGTCCTGCAGGATGGCGGAGGCACACAGGCCCGGGTCGCGGCCGATCTCAACGGCTTCGGTGCCGTGATGTGACTTGAACCAGATCCGGTCGGCGTCCACCACGCTGACGATAGCGACGGGGACATCGAAGATGCGGGATGCCAGTGCAGTGACCCGGTCGAAGGCGCCGTCCGGGGGAGTGTCCAGCAAGTCGTAGCGGCGGACCGCGTCCATCCGTCGTGCCTCGTTGGCGGGGATGATTTCCGGATCCACCCGGTGCCTGCCGCGTGCAGCGACAATCATGTCGTACAGGACCTGGGAGACGTCGTGGGCGCTGGGGCGCTCTGCGGGGTCCTGGGCGGTCATGGCCCGCAGCAGGGGCTCCCAGTCTCCGCCCAGCTCTGCGGGGATCTCAGGGTCCCGGAGAAGGCGTGCGAGGGCGCTTTCCAGTGCGGGTCCCGGGAAGGCGTGCTTGCCGGTGAGGCACTGCAGCAGCACAAGGCCCAGGGAGTAGACATCGCTCCAGGGTCCGGCTTGTTCGCCGCGGGCCTGTTCCGGGCTCATGAACGCTGCGGTGCCGGAGAAGGTGCCGTGCTGCGACTGTGGATCATTGGCGACCAGGGCGACGCCGAAGTCGGTGAGCTTGGCCCGGATCCGGGCATCGGCGCTCCTGTAGTCGAACAGCATGATGTTGGCGGGCTTGACGTCCCGGTGCACGACGCCGTTGTCGTGGATGTATTCCAGACCGATGGCGAGGTCGTAACCAAGAAGCGCGGCCTGCCGGCGGGGCAGCGTGCCCTCT
Organism: Arthrobacter sp. zg-Y877; assembly: GCF_030373105.1. Taxonomy (NCBI): domain Bacteria; kingdom Bacillati; phylum Actinomycetota; class Actinomycetes; order Micrococcales; family Micrococcaceae; genus Arthrobacter; species Arthrobacter sp. zg-Y877. The sequence continues at coordinate 481,968 of NZ_JAUCPU010000002.1, read as the reverse complement.
TTCAGCCGTTCTCGGAGGTCCAGGCCGTCAACAAGTTCCATGACCAGATAGATCAGCGGCGATTCGGGATCGGAAGTGTCCGACCCGGCGTCGAGCAGGGTGACGAGGCTGTGGTGGTTCAGGCGCGCGAGGATTTTGGCCTCGGCGTCGCTGCGCCGCAGGTCCATCTCGCTGGTGGCTGACGGGCGGATGATCTTCACCGCGACGTCGCGGCCGAGGAACTCATCCATGGCCCGGTGGACGGTGCCCATGGCACCTGCCCCAATCTGGTTCAGGAGCCGGTATCTTCCACCCAGGAAGAGGCCATCTGAAACGTGGTTTGGCACTATGCTCACGTGCCCTCGCTTTCTCGTAGCATAAGCATACTGATAAAGCCGGCGAAATGGCGACATTTACGCAGCAGCCAACGGCGCGCCCGGGTCGGCAGGAGTGTCCCTCATCACCTTTGCGGGGGATGGGCCATTTCGATTTCATCTTCCCGAAAACTGCTGGTAGAGTTTTATGTCGTTGCCCCGATAGCTCAGTGGTAGAGCGCCATCTTGGTAAGATGGAGGTCCCGGGATCGATTCCCGGTCGGGGCTCTCAATGGGAGGGCCCGCGTTGCTTAGGCTGTATGTTCTGCAGAGGCCGATGTAGGGCGGGCTTCACTCATTTATGGCGGTGTAGCTCAGTTGGTTAGAGCGCACGACTCATAATCGTGAGGTCGGGAGATCGAGCCTCCCCACCGCTACAAACAACCCCCGGTTTTCCGGGGGTTTTTTGTTGCCCGGATTCTCCTGGGGTGGAGGGTTTCCAGCGGCCGGACCGCCCACCATCGGGCGTCCGCCGGCGCTGCCGGTCCGCTTCCGGGACTGCAGGTGTTTCCCGCAAGCGCCACCATAAGGTTGCTTATCAACACCGTTTCTTCATAGTGTGGGGAGTCCGGGTCCGCAGGGTTTGCGGATCCAGGCACCAACACCGTAGAAGCATCGCTGCGGCCCGCAGGTATTCGGGCCCCAGCTGAAACGAACGGAGTCACCATGGCAGAGCACGATATTTCCGGCAAGAAGGTCGCTTTTCTCCTCACCGACGGCGTGGAGCAGATTGAGCTGACCAGCCCCTGGGAAGCAGTTAAGAATGCCGGCGGCGAGCCGGTCCTCGTGTCCCCGAAAAAGGGCACCGTCCAGGGATTCGACGGCATGGACAAGGGGGAGACGTTCACCGTTGACCTCGACGTAGCCGACGCCGACGCAAGCGACTTCGACGCGCTGGTCCTGCCCGGCGGCGTCGTGAACGCAGACTTCCTCCGGGTGGACAAGAACGCCCAGCAGTTTGCCCGTGCCTTCTTCGAGGCACACAAGCCCGTGGCTTCCATCTGCCACGGCCCGTGGCTGCTGATCGAGGCCGGCGTCGTCAAGGGACGCGACCTGACGTCCTACCACACGCTGGCCACGGACCTGAAGAACGCCGGAGCCAACTGGACGGACGAGGAAGTGGTGGTGGACCAGGGGTTCGTGACCAGCCGCAACCCGGACGATCTGCCGGCCTTCAACGACAAGCTCGTCGAAGAAATCGCCGAAGGAGAACACGCGGGCCAGCACGCCTGACGCCTCCCAAAGCACCACCAAAGGGTGGGGTAACGTGAAAACGTTGCCCCGCCCTTTGGCGTTAACCGGAGGTTCAAACCTTGCCCGCAGCCGGGAGTTTCCCCATGAATGCCGACCCCGGCAGGTTCCTGTGTTCAGGGACCTCCTGGGACGCCTCGGGGCCGAACCTGAGCCTGCATCTGCCGGACGGACGGCCTTCCCGGCTGCGGCTCGAACCGGGTACCGAACTGCGGTTCCGGGTCCTTCCGGACACCGCCGGGAACTCTAAGTTCTGCCTCGGCTCGTGGCAGGTGAACGACGACGGCGTGCAGTCCCATACGCCCTGTCCCGGACAGGCTCCTGCCGAACGCGGATACCAGTGCAGCAGCTGTTTCATCCGCGACGAGGTCCGGGGAATCCATAACAGCCACCGTGTGGACAGCATCTCCGACGCGCTGCGGCGCTACCTGGGCCAGCCGCACTGGCTGTACGTGGCTTCGTTCGCCGACGGATCCACCAAGGTCGGCACCGCCGCGGACGGGCGCAAACAGCTCCGGTTGATCGAGCAGGGTGCCGTCAGTGCACGCTACGTTGCCCGTGCCGGTGACGGGCTGACGGTACGGGTGCTCGAAGACGCTGTCACGGCCGTCGTAGGGCTCCAGCAGGCGGTCCGGGCAGGAACCAAGACATCCGCGCTGACCCGGCCGTTGCCCGCCGGGGAACTGGACGCCCGCAATGCCGAGGCTGCCGGTGCGGTGCGGGCCATGCTGCCGGATGTGGGGATCACCGGCTTCCGGATAGCCGATGAGGCCTGGCACCCGCCGGCCCAGTTCGCCACCGTCCTGGAGACGGCGTGTGAACTGTATCCGTGCGACCCCGGCACAGGCGAGCACGGCATCGTCATTGAGGCGGTGCTGGGCGCCACCGCACTGGTGCGGGTGGACGGCGAGGAAACGCTGTTCGCAGCGGACCTTTCCCGGCTGAAGGGCAGGCGGCTGGAGTTCGGTCCCTTCCGGACCGCGGTCCCGGCACTGCAGGCCGCGTTGTTCTAGCCCGGCCCTTGAGTGCAGGGCCGTTCGGGGCGGCCCCGGCGGCCCCTGTATTCTGAAGACATGCTAAATACCCCCTGGGAAACCGGCTCGCCCCTGTATCGGAAACTTGTTGTGAGCGCCCTGGCAATCAGCGGCGCCGGGGTGCTGCTGGTGCTCCTGGGCGCAGTCCTGGACAACCAGCTCCTGATGTACATCGCCCTGCCCCTGATCGTGGTGGGCCTGAGCACGCACCTGAGCGGTATGGTGGTCCGCGCCAGGGACACCCGGCGCCGCATCAAGGGCATGGAGGGCAACAAATGAGCATTAACCCCGAACTCCTGGGACGCACCTATCCGGCAGGGGAGGCATACTCCGTGGGCCGCGAAAAGATCCGCGAATTCGCCACTGCAGTGAAGGCCACCAACCCGGCCCACTTCGACGTCGCCCACGCCCGGGAACTGGGCTACGCGGACCTCGTGGCGCCGCCCACCTTTGCGATTATCGTGGCCCAGCGCGCTGACGCGCTCCTTGTCGCCGATCCCGATGCCGGCATCGACTTCTCCCGGGTGGTCCACGCCGACCAGCGCTTCACCCACCACCGTCCCATCGTGGCCGGAGACGAACTCGTCGCCGAACTGCACGTGGACGCGGTCCGGGCCATGGGCGACGGCGCCCTGATCACCACCCGCGCGGAAATCTCCACCACGGAAGGCGAGCAGGTCGCCACCACCCTTTCATCCATCCTCGTCCGCGGAGAGGGGCAGTAACCGCCATGTCCATTGCATTGAGTGAGCTGTCCAAGGGTGCTGAGATCGGTTCGGCCGCGCTGGAAATCTCCCGCGCCGACCTGGTCCGCTACGCCGGCGCCTCCGGCGACTTCAACCCCATCCACTGGAACGAGCGCTTCGCCCGCGAGGTGGAACTGCCCGGCGTCATTGCGCACGGCATGTTCACCATGGGCACCGCCGTCCAGCTCGTGACGGACTGGATCGGCGACCCGGGAGCAGTGATCGACTACCAGACCCGCTTCACCCGGCCCGTCCTGGTGGAGGATATTGACGGCGCCCCCGGTGCGGTCGTGGAGGTCACCGGCGTGATCGGTGCCCTCGACGCGGACAATTCAACCGCACGCGTTGACCTCACGGTGACGTTCAACGGCCAGAAAGTGCTGGTCAAGGCCCAGGCAGTGGTGCGGGTCTGGTGACGGCATTGACCCGGATGCCGCTGGCGTCCCTGACCACCGCACGTGTGGGCGGCCCCGCCCGCCGCTACCTCGAAGCGGAAACCGAAGACGAACTGATCATTGCCGTCCGTGCCGCGGATGAGGCAGGAGAGCCCCTGCTGATCATCGGCGGCGGCTCAAACCTGTTGATCTCCGATGAAGGGTTCGACGGCGCCGTCATCCATGTAGCCAGCCGGGGTCTGGACCTCCGGGAGACCGGGGACGGAACCGCCGTCCTGCGCGCCGAGGCCGGGCATCCATGGGACGAACTGGTGGCTCACACCTTGGCAGAGGGGTATTCCGGGCTGGAGGCACTCTCCGGAATCCCCGGGCTGGCAGGTGCGACGCCGGTGCAGAACGTGGGTGCCTACGGCGCCGACGTGTCCCAGTCCATCACCTCTGTGCGGGCCTGGGACCGCCGGGAACGCACGGTGGTGGAATTCTCCAACGCCGAGCTCGGATTCGGATACCGGGACTCGGTGCTCAAGCGCACCACGGTCAACGGCTCGCCCCGGTATGTAGTGCTTACCGTCGAATTCGCCCTCACCAAGGGCTCCACCAGCGCTCCGGTCCGTTACGCCGAGCTTGCCGGCGCCCTGGGCGTGGACATCGGAGAACGTGCCGGCGCCGTGGACGTGCGCCGCGAGGTGCTGCGCCTGCGGGCAGGCAAGGGGATGGTCCTGGACGCATCGGACCCCGACACGTACAGCACCGGCTCGTTCTTCACGAACCCCATTGTTGATGAGGCAACGGCAGCCGCACTGCCCGCCGATGCACCCCGCTACCCGGTCGCGGAGCCGGGCAAGGTGAAACTCAGCGCCGCCTGGCTCATCAGCCACGCCGGTTTCCGGAAGGGATTCGGCCTGGCACCCGAGGATGGCACCGGGGGGCGGGCGGCGCTGTCCACCAAGCACACCCTCGCCGTCACCAACCGCGGGGACGCCACCGCCGAAGACCTGCTGGTGGTTGCCCGGGCGGTGGCTTCGGGCGTGGAGAAGGCCTTCGGCATCCGGCTCCACCCCGAGCCCCTGCTGGTGAACTGCACGCTGTAATGATGTAGCCGGCGCCGGCGGACCCGCGCTACGAAGCCGGTGCGCCCCCTGCCTCCCATGGTGGATGTGGGGGAGTGTGCGCCGGTCCTTTCCGTGCAGGTCCCTTCCGTGCCTGTGCTGCGGCTGCCCGCGCACTCCGGATAGCGGGGCTGTCCCGGCGCGCGTCCAGCAGGGCGCTGTTGCAGAGCCACTGGATGAGCCGCGGCGTCAGGGCTACCTGGGTGCGCCGGTCCTGCAGGTCCGGCAGCAGCCACTCCGGCTCGAGGAAACCGCTGAGCGCGTAGGCGAGCTCGTGTGCCCCGAACAGCCGGGCAAAAGCTGCCTCCGGTTCCAGCGATCGTTCAAGTGCCAGCAGCGCTGTGTCTTCCTCGCCTAGGATGCGCGGTCCCTCGGCCTCGAGGTACTGCCGCAGCTGCAGGGCTACGCGGAGGTAGCGTGCCCGGGTGGGCACCTGCTTGCCGGCACAGCTGAAGGCGAAGAAGGTGTTAAGGATCGAATCCACGCTTTGCTGCTCCATGCGCACACCTTGCCATCCGGCACTGACAGTTTTGTCGGACGGAGGTTGAGAGCTCACTTTTAACGCAGTCCGGGTCCGCTCCAGCGGAGCGGACCCGGGACGGGAACCGAAATCAGAGGTTGCCGGTGGCGATCCGCAGCATCCGGCGCAGCGGTTCGGCGGCGCCCCAGAGCAGTTGGTCGCCGATGGTGAAGGCGCTGATGTACTCCGGGCCCATTTCCAGTTTGCGGATGCGTCCCACCGGGATGTCCAGCGTGCCGGTGACCGCCACCGGGGTCAGCCCGGCCATGGTTGCTTCCTTGGTGTTGGGCACCACCTTGGACCACTCGTTGTCCGCGTCGATGATCTTCTCGATTTCGGCCACGGAGAGGTCTTCGGTCAACTTCAGGGTCAGGGCCTGCGAGTGGGAACGCATGGCACCGATCCGGACACAGAGGCCGTCGAACGGTATCCGGCCGGAGTCGCCGCGGCCCAGGATCTTATTGGTCTCCGCACCGCCCTTCCACTCTTCCTTCGACATGCCGTTGCCTAGATCCGCATCGATCCACGGGATGACGGATCCTGCCAGGGGTACCCCGAACTGGGAGGAGTCCATGGACGGGTTCCGCTGCTGCGCCAGGACGGCGCGGTCAATCTCGAGGATGGCCGACGCCGGATCGGCCAGGTTGGGTGCCACGGCGGCGTTCAACGCACCGAACTGGTTGAGCAGCTCGCGCATGTGCCGGGCTCCGCCGCCGGAGGCTGCCTGGTAGGTCATGGAGGTGCCCCACTCGACCAGGCCGTTGCGGAACAGCCCGCCGAGCCCCATCAGCATGCAGGACACGGTGCAGTTGCCGCCGACAAAGTTCTTCACGCCGCGGGCCATGCCGGCGTCGATCACGTCGCGGTTCACCGGGTCCAGCACGATGATCGCGTCGTCCTCCATGCGCAGCGTGGAAGCGGCGTCGATCCAGATGCCGTCCCACCCGGCCCCGCGCAGCTTGGGGAAGACTTCCGCCGTGTAATCCCCGCCCTGGGCGGTGACGATGATCGGCAGCTTGGCCAGCGCATCGACGTCGTACGCATCCTGCAGCGGTCCCGCCCCCGCAGCGAAGGAGGGCGCGGCGCCGCCGGCGTTGGACGTCGAGAAGAACACGGGGTTGATCAGGTCAAAGTCGCCTTCGTCCTGCATGCGCTGCATCAGGACGGAACCAACCATGCCGCGCCAGCCGATGAAGCCTGCAGTGGGAACACCCGCAGAAGAAATGGAGGAAGAAGTCATGGGTTCCACTTTAGGCCAGCGGTGCGCCTGCGTCTTGGTTGTCTGCGTCACCGTCGTCCAGATCACGGTCGCGGGTCCACAGGGCGATCCGGTACTGGGTTCCGTTGGCCGCTGTGTACCAGCCTGCGGCGGGGCTCACACCGGCAAACGTCCACTCCGGGCCCAGCAGCGGAGCGAAGGTGTCGCCCGAGGTTTCAGTGTTGATGACGGTCACTACCGCTGCATGGGCTACGGAGACTGCCGCTTCATACAGCTGGGCGCCGCCGATGATCCAGGTTTCCCCGCTGCCGGGGCTGGTGCCCGCCACGGCCAGGGCCTCCGTCAGCGAGCCAACGACGACGGCGCCGGCCTCCGCAGCATCGCCGCGCAGCTGGGCGCTGGAGGACACAATGATGTTCGTCCGGCCGGGGAGCGGACGGTATGCAGCCGGGAAGGACTCCCAGGTGCGGCGGCCCATGATGACCGGGTGCCCCGACGTCGTCGCCTTGAAATGCGCCATGTCTTCGGGCAGGTGCCACGGCATGCCGCCGTCGCGTCCGATCACGCCGTCAACGGTCTGCGCCCACACCATGCCGATGAACGGTTCACCGGCGGGCACCGTGCCGCGTTCCCGGAGCACCTGGTGCAGGTCCGCACCCTCACCGGTTCCTGCGCCTGCCGGAAAGTAGCGGGTTACTCCGGGCGGAGCCGTAACGGGTGTTTCGGGACGGGAGTCGGTCATTGTGGTCCTCTCACACAGCGATAGGAGCTTTGATACCGGGGTGGTGCCGGTAATCGAGGACCTCGAAGTCCTCCAGGGTGTAATCGAAAATGCTGTCCGGAGTGCGGCGGATGCGCAGCTTCGGGTACGGGTAGGGCTCCCGGCTGAGCTGCTCCCGGACCTGGTCCACGTGGTTGTCGTAGATGTGGACGTCGCCGCCGCTCCAGACGAATTCGCCCGGTTCCAGCCCCGTCTGCTGGGCCACCATGAGGGTGAGGAGCGCGTAGGACGCAATGTTGAACGGGACCCCGAGGAAGGTGTCCGCCGACCGCTGGTACAGCTGGCAGGACAGCTTCCCGTCCGCCACGTAGAACTGGAACAGGGCGTGGCACGGCGGCAGGGCCATGTTTTCCACCTCGGCGGGGTTCCAGGCCGTCACGATGTGGCGGCGGGAATCCGGGTTCTTCCGGATACCTTCCACCAGCTTTTCAATCTGGTCGATGTGTCCGCCGTCGGGGGTGGGCCAGGAGCGCCACTGGACGCCGTAGACGGGACCTAGCTCGCCGTCTTCGTCCGCCCATTCGTCCCAGATGCTCACGCCCTGCTCCTGCAGCCAGCGGACGTTGGAGTCACCGCGCAGGAACCAGAGCAGTTCGAGGGCGACGGACTTGAAATGCACCCGCTTGGTGGTGATCAGCGGAAAGGATTCGCTCAGGTCAAAGCGCATCTGGCGGCCGAACACGCTGCGCGTGCCGGTTCCGGTGCGGTCCGACTTCTGCGTGCCGTTGGCCATGACGTCGCGCAGCAGGTCTTCATACGGGGTAGGAATGCTCACGGGGCCAGTCTAGTTCAGGTCGGCCCGGCGGCAGCGGCACTGCGACGCGGGCCACACCGGCTAAGCAGGGCGCCGGGGCGGCGCCGCTGGACTGGGGTCAGTCTGGAGTCAGTCGTCGAAGGCCCGGTATTTTTCCAGTGACACGATCCGGCCAATATCTGCGCTGCTGACCTGGCAGATGATCGATTGGCCGGGAGCCAGGTACGGATCCTTGGCGGGCAGCCCGGCGGCCATCTCCGCGGGCATATGGCCGGCCAGCACGTCGAAGACCAAGGGCAGCACCGGACGGTGCGTGCACACCGCAACCGGCTTTGCCTTGTCGAACAGGCCCTCCACAGTGTTGCGGGCCTTGGCGGGCTTGCGCTTGGCACTGTGCTCGGTAAGCGCGTCCACGGTCTTGAACTTCGCGCCTTCGCCCTTCACATAGGGCCGTACGGTCTGCACGCAGCGCACCCAGGGACTGGAGACCACCCGTTTGGGCCGCCACGCCACCAGCAGCCGGGACACGGCCATCGCCTGCCGCAGCCCCGTGGCCACCAACGGCCGTTCGCCCTCGGCCCGCGTCCACGCGGAACGGGGCTTCGCTTTGGCATGCCGCACAATGATCAGCGGCCAGGTCCGCAGCCGCTGTTCGCTGTGGGCCAGGACCAGTTCCTCGAGCGGAAGTTTGTCCGTGGGATTGGTGAGTGCCTCAGCGGCTTCCTCCGGGCTGCACCAGCGTGTCCCGTCCACTTCCTTGCCGTCCGGCCGGGGCTTGTCAGAGTCCACCCGGGACGCCCAGTAATGGACCATCTTCAGGCCCGATGCCACCGGATAGACCGTTGACGGCAGCGGAATGCCCAGGCTGATCCGGATGCCCACTTCCTCCCGGACTTCACGCACCGCACACTCCGGCGTGGTTTCGCCTTCGTCGAGCTTGCCCTTGGGCCAGGACCAGTCGTCATAGCGGGGGCGGTGGATTATCAGGACCTGCAGCTTGCCGTCGCGTTCCCGCCAGCACAACGCCCCTGCAGCGACTACCTTGACGGGGGCGTCCTCCTGCGGCGCTGCGGCGGCAGCCTGGATTGCCTCCATCAGCGGCGGGACACCGAGCGCTGGCGGGAACGGGAGGCCAGCAGCCAGGACTGGACGTCCTGCAGCGGGTTGCCTTCCTCATCCTTGTGGTGGCGGATCCAGGTGCCTTCCGGGTCCAGGTGCCAGCTGGCCGTGCCCGGATCCATGTACCGGTCCATCAAAGCCACCAGATCGGCAATGTCGTCCCGGGAGACCAGCTGCACCAGGGCTTCTACCCTCCGGTCCAGGTTCCGGTGCATCATGTCGGCCGACCCGATGAAGACCACCGGGTCCCCGCCATTGGCAAAGGCGAAGACGCGGGAGTGTTCCAGGAAACGGCCCAGTACCGAGCGTACGGTGATGTTCTCGCTGAGGCCGGGCACGCCGGGACGCACGGAGCAGATGCCGCGCACGATCACGTCCACCTGCACCCCGGCCTGGGAGGCACGGTACAGCGAGTCAATGATTGCCTCATCCACCATCGAGTTGACCTTGATGATCACCCGGGCGTTCAGGCCGGCCTTCTTGTTGGCGATCTCCCGTTCAATCCGGTCAATCAGCCCGGACCGGACGGAACGGGGCGCCACGAGCAGGCGCTTGAACGTGGACTTCGGTGCGTACCCGGACAGCTGGTTGAAGAGCTTCGTGAGGTCTTCACCCACCTGTTCATTGGCCGTCAGCAGGCCCAGGTCCTCGTAGTAGCGGGCAGTACGCGGATGGTAGTTGCCGGTGCCGATGTGGCAGTAGCGGCGCAGGCCGTCCACTTCCTGCCGGACCACCAGGGACAGCTTGCAGTGCGTCTTCAGGCCCACAATGCCGTAGACCACGTGCACGCCGGCCTGCTCGAGCTTGCGCGCCCAGGAGATATTCGCCTGCTCATCGAACCGGGCCTTGATTTCCACAAGGGCCAGGACCTGCTTGCCTGCCTCGGCCGCATCGATCAGTGCGTCCACGATGGGGGAGTCGCCGGAGGTGCGGTACAGGGTCTGCTTGATGGCCTGTACGCGCGGGTCGGCGGCAGCCTGCTCCAGGAACGCCTGCGTGGACGTGGAGAAGGAATCGTACGGGTGGTGCAGCAGGATGTCCCGGCGCCGCATGGCGGCGAACACGTTCGCCGGCTTGGACGTCTCGGATTCCTTCAGGTGCCGGTTCGTGTGCGGCACCTGCTTGGGGTAGTGCAGGTCCGGCCGGTCGATCCTGCTGATGCCGGAGAGGCCGCGCAGGTCCAGCGGTGCGGGCAGGACGTAGACCTCGTCCGATTCCACCCCGAGTTCGCGTTCGAGGAGCTCCCGGATGTTCGGGTTCATTTCCGGGGTGACCTCGAGCCGGACGGGCGGTCCGAACCGGCGGCGCAGCAGTTCCTTTTCCAGGGCCTGCAGGAGGTTCTCGGCGTCGTCCTCCTCCACCTCGAGGTCTTCGTTACGGGTGACGCGGAAGGTGTAATGCTCAATGACGTCCATGCCGGGGAAGAGCTGGTCCAGGTGCTGGGCAATCACGTCTTCGAGCGTAATGAACCGTGCGGTGCGGCCGGCGACGTTGCCGGCGCGGGGACCGTCCACGGAAATCAGCCGGGGGAGCTGGTCCGGAACCTTGACCCGGGCAAAGAATTCCTTACCGCTGACCGGGTTCCGCACCACGACGGCGAGGTTGAGGGAAAGCCCGGAAATGTACGGGAAGGGGTGGGCCGGGTCCACGGCCAGGGGCGTCAGGATGGGGAAGACCTTCGCCGCGAACTGCTTGTGCAGGCTTGCCTTGGCGGCATCGTCAAGCTCGTCCCAGCTGACCAGGTAAATCTGCTCTTCCGCCAGGGCGGGCCGGATCTGGCGGGCGAAGACGTCCGCATGGCGCTGCTGCAGCTGGTAGCCGGCGGCAACGATTTCTTCGAGTTGCTCAATCGGGCTCATGCCCGCGGCGGAGGGCACCGCCAGCCCGGTGGCGATGCGGCGCTTGAGTCCGGCAACCCGCACCATAAAGAACTCATCGAGGTTGGAAGCGAAGATGGACAGGAAGCTCACCCGCTCCAGCAGGTACAGCTCCGGGTCTTCAGCAAGCTCCAGGACCCTGGCATTGAAGTGCAGCCAGCTGATCTCCCGGTCCAGGAACCGTTCCGGGGAAATGTCTCCGCTGGGAACCAACGCCGGACCGAAGTCCGGGATGTCGATGCGGTCCTGCGTGGCCCGAGGCGCCGACATGGCCTCCGCAGACCCAAAGGTCGACCGGGGCTCGGCGTCGGTATCGAAACTCATAGTGTCTCCTGAGGTGCTGGCGGCGGATCAGGGCAGGCGGTACGGGCGGGCCGCCTGGCCCTGCAAACAACATTACAAGCTGCGTACCCTATGCGGGTGCGTACATCACGTCCTGGTCCCAGCGGACGAACCCGAGCCTGCGGTACAGGGCGACGGCGGCGGTATTATCCGCGTCGACGTACAGCATCACCGCGTCAAGACCGGCGGCATGAAGGTGCTCGATGCCGGCGACGGTCAGGGCCTTGCCCAGCCCCTTGCCCTGCGCTTCAGGGCTGACACCCACCACGTAGACCTCGCCGATGGCGGGATGGCCACCGGTGCCGGGGTGGACCTTGGTCCAGTGGAACCCGAGGATCTTCCCCTCCTCATCCACGGCCAGGAGGAAGCCGGCCGGATCAAACCAGTCCTCGGCCATGCGGGCCTGCAGGTCGGAAAGGCTCATGGAACCCTGTTCCGGGTGGTGGGCGAAAGCGGCGGCATTGACGTCCAGCCAGGCACGCTCATCGCGGCCGGGTTCAAAGGCGCGCAGCGACACCCCCGCGGGAAACTGCGCTTCGGGGAGGGAGGCATTGGACCGGCTGAGGCGCATTTTCCACAGGTCACGGACCGGGCGGTAGCCAAAGCGGGAAGCCAGCTCCACGGCGGCTTCATGGTTGCCGTGCGACCAGGCGGAGGGCCTGCGGGCGCCGTCGGACGGGGACTCCCGAACCGCATCCTGGACAGCTGCGGCGAGGGCGGTGCCCACTCCCTGGCTGCGGTAGTTCGGATGCACTACCAGTTCCAGCACCCCCGGATCCTGCGGAGATGCGGAAACCACGACGGCAACGCCGGCCAGCCACTGCCCGCTGTCGGTGTCAGTGTCATTGGCATATGTGGTGAAGACGGAGAGCATATCCGGATCAGCATCGGGGGAGCGCAGGTCCACGACCGTCTGCTCGGACAGGGGCGGATTGCCGTCCGCGTCCTGCGCAGCGGAGACCAGTTGCAGGATGTCGGCGAGGGCTGCGGGCTCCGGCGTCCCACGGGTCTCGACTACGGGCCAGGCTGTCTGCGGTTCTTCACTCATTCCGAAAGCCTAGCGCGGCTGGTGCCGCTACGCAGGGCACGGCGCCGGAAGCAGGTCCGGCGTCAGGCGTCCTGGCCGGCGGGAGCGGTACTTTCGGCACGGGACCTGGTGAACCGGTAGCCGACGTTGCGCACTGTGCCGATGAGCGTCTCGTGGTCCGGCCCCAGCTTGGCCCGCAGCCGCCGCACGTGCACGTCCACGGTCCGGGTGCCGCCGTAGTAGTCGTAGCCCCATACTTCGTGGAGCAGCTGGTCCCGTGTGAATACCCGGCCCGGATGCTGGGCCAGGTATTTAAGCAGTTCGAATTCCTTATAGGTCAGGTTCAGTGCCGTGCCGTTCACGCGGGCGGTGTAGCTGGCCTCGTCAATGACGACGCCGGAGGCCCTGATCTCGGTGGACGGAGCCTCCGCCGCGCCGGCGCCCCGGGCCGATGCCAGGCGCAGGCGTGCTTCCAGCTCGGCGGGGCCGGCGGAATCCAGGATGACGTCATCAGCCAGCCAGTTGGGCGCGACGGCGGCCATGCCGCCCTCGGTCAGGATGAGCAGGAGCGGGGTGTCCAGTCCGGTGGCCTTCAGCAGCTGGGTCAGGGAGCGGGCACCAACGAGGTCCTTGCGGGCATCCACCAGGATGACGTCACTGGGGTCGGTATCCAGCAGGGCAGTGGGCTCCGCCGGAACCACATGGACCTTGTGGTTCAGGAGCTCCAAGGCCGGCAGGACGTTAATAGAAGAACCGGAACTGTTGGTAAGCAGCAATATGTGCGACATAGGTCCTCCGAATGTTGGGCGCACACCATTGGGCACAATCTTCGCCGATCTGCTTGGCTTGAAGTGATCGAAAGTATACCCATCCACGTTTCAGGCCTGTCGCTTTTCTTCTGGACGCCGTAATAAGGCAGGATAACTAGGGTGAAACTTTGGAGCTTAGCGGTGCCGGCGGCGCTTGCCATTATCGGTATCGTGACCGCTTCGTACGTGTCCGTACCTGTCGTGGCCGTAATAAGCGGTGTGGCCGCCGTCCTGGGCGGCGTGTGCTGGCCGCACCTGATAGGGGTGCCCGCCCGTAAGACGCAGGGCGGGGTCCTGGCACTGGTGGGCGCAGCCGCCGTGGCGGCAGCCTACTTCGCGCCCGCCGCCGCAATGCTGACCTGGCTGCCTGCAGCCGTGGCCGTCGGCGTGGGGGCCGTGTTCCTGATCCAGCTGCTCCGCGGCACCGGGCAGGCACACCGGCTCGAATCCATCGTCGGCATTATCTCCGGCGTGCTTGTCACCGCCCTGGGCTCCGGCTGGGTGGCGGCAGACCGTTTGGCCGGCACCGACGGCGATCCCGCACTGCTGACGATGACCGGCAGTGCCGCGCTCGCAGCCGTTGCCGTGTCACTGATCCCGCTCCCGGACCGGATGGCAGCCCCCCTGGGCCTGTTCGCCGGCGGGCTGACCGCAGCGCTGGTTGCCCTGGCCTCGGCCGGCGTGCCCTGGCTGGCAGCGGCCTTCAGCGGCGTGGTGGTTGCCGCCGTCGTAATGGCCTTCCGCAGGCTGGCGCTCTCCCGGGCCGACAATTCCAATGCTGCCGGACGGCTGGCCCTGGGCCTGGCCCCGGTCCTGGTGCTGGGCTCCGTGATCTACTTCCTCGGACGGCTCCTCGTTTCCTGAGTTCACCGCCTCACCGGAGTTCACCGGACTTCACCGCCTTCCGGCGGTCCGCTGCGTTGTTCCGGGTGGTTTACCCGAAAGCATTTTTTGTCTGCGGGTGCCTGTCGTGATCGAATGGCGGGAAGGAAACTGTTCCTCCCGCGCGTTAGGATGTAGCCATGGTTGCTCTCGAAATTTTCTTTATTGCCCTGCTGGGTATCACCGGCCTGGCGATGGCCGGATTCGCCGCCCTGGTCATCTCCCGCCTGTACAAGGGCCAGAAGTAACCCAGGCCTAGTCATCCAGGCCGGAAACGCACCGACCGGGAGTCAGCGGCACCGCCTCACCGCCTCCAGTACCAGCCCCGTCATACCGAAGGACAGGTTCCACCATGCCAATGGAGATCCCCACCGATCTGACCCCGGAACTGGTACCCCTGTCCTGGCTGCTCGGCACCTGGGAAGGTTCCGGACGGCTGGGTGAAGGCGAGGCGGACTCGGAGTACTTCACCCAGAAGGTCACGTTCACCCAGAACGGCCTGCCCTACCTGCAGTACACCGCGGAAAGCTGGCTCACCGATGAGCAGGGCACCAGGCTTCGGCCGTTGGCGGTTGAAACGGGCTTCTGGGCCCTTGACCGCCCCCTCAACGACGCCGACGGCGGTCCTGGTCTGGTCCCGGCCGACATTGTGCCGGCACTGCGCAGCGCCGACGAGGTCGAAGATCTGCGCAACGATGCCGGCGGCTTCGACATCACCGCCACGATTGTGCACCCCGGCGGCATCGCGGAGCTCTACTACGGCCAGATCAAGGGACCACAGATCCAACTCACCACCGATCTGGTGATGCGCGGCGTGAACTCCAAGGAATACTCCGCAGCCACCCGCATCTACGGGCTGGTCAACGGTGATCTTTACTGGCGCTGGGATGTTGCCTCCGAGGGCGAAGCGCTCAAGGCCCACGCCTCCGCCATTCTGAAAAAGACCGTTTAGAGCGGAATAGGCCCGCGCCGCTAGGACGTTGCACCTGTTATGACCTATTCCAGCCCCCTGCTTTCCCGCCACGGCGCAGTTGAAGCCGGTGGACTCGACGCCGGCACGGCCTCCCACTACGGTGACCCCCTGCGTGAACAGCGTGCCCTGGCCCGCGGAACCGCCGTCGTCGACCTTTCCTTCCGGGGTGTCGTCACGGTCAGCGGGCCGGACCGGCTCAGCTGGCTGAACACCCTGTCCTCCCAGCAGGTTGCGGATCTGCAGCCCGGCGTGAGTTCCGAACTGCTGCTCCTCAGCGTGCAGGGCAGGATCGACTACGACGCCCGGATCATCGACGACGGCAGCACCGCATGGCTGCTCGTGGAGTCCGCCGAAGCGCCCGGCCTGACCGAATGGCTGAACCGGATGAAGTTTATGCTCCGGGTCGACATTGCCGACGTCACCGATCAGTGGGCTGTTGCCGGTGCCACCACCGAGGTCCCGCAGTGGGAGCAGTACCTGCGCTGGACCGATCCGTGGCCGCACATCGGGCCCGGCGGATTTGCCTACACCGCTGTGCCCGAGGACGCGCACCCCGGCCTGGAGCGGCCCTGGTTCGAGTATCTGATTCCCCGTGCCGGGTTTGCGGACGCCATCGAAGCCTCAGGACGGACCCTGGCCGGTTCCATGGCTTCCGAAGCCCTGCGCATTGCCGCGTGGCGGCCGCGGCTGGGAGCGGAAACGGATGAAAAAACCATTCCGCATGAGCTGGACCTGATCCGTACCGCCGTGCACCTGGCCAAGGGCTGCTACAAGGGCCAGGAAACCGTTGCCCGGGTGCATAACCTGGGGCACCCGCCCCGCCGTCTGGTGTTCCTGCAGCTGGACGGTTCGCAGCACACCCTGCCGGCGGCCGGGAGCCCGGTGATGCTGGGGGAGCGTCAGGTGGGAACGCTGACCTCCGTCGGTGCACACTATGAAATGGGCCCGGTGGGCCTGGCAGTGGTGAAGCGGTCCGTCGACCCGTCCGTGCAGCTGGTCGTGGTCGACGACGGCGAACCGTACGCCGCTGCCCAGGAACCGATCGTGGCGCCCGACGCCGGGGCCGTCGTGGGACGTGCCTCCGGTTTCCTGAAGACGCCGCGGCGGTAGCCTTCCAGGCCCGTTTCCTTCCAGATCAACAGCCAGAAAAACAGTACCTAGGAGCGCCATGAGCACCCCCGAATCCCGTCCCGAGATCGACGACGACGTCATTGAGCTTGCCGGCAGAGTGTTTGATGCCGCGCGGGCAGGCGACACAGAAGGGATCCGCAGCTACCTCGACGCGGGTGTGCCGGTAAACCTGACGAACGGTTCGGGGGATAACCTCCTGATGCTCGCTTCGTACCACGGACACGCGGAGCTGACCGCACTCCTGGTGGAGCGCGGCGCAGACGTCAACACCCAGAATGACCGCGGCCAGACACCGCTGGCCGGTGCCGCGTTCAAGGGATATGTCGAGATCTTCCGCATCCTGGCAGAAGCAGGTGCGGACCCGGACGCCGGATCGCCCACCGGGCGGGACACCGCCGGATTCTTCAAGCGGCAGGAAATGCTGGATCTGCTCGGCTAGGGCCTGGGCCGCTCTAAGGGGCAGGGGCTAGGCCGACAGGGCCACCGAAGTACGGACCCCGGCGGGGATAAAACCGGATCCCACTGCGGTTCGTGCGGCTCCGACATTGTCCAGGCGTGCCCGCCACTGGGGAATCAGGCCCGCGGCCATGGCGTCCTCCAAGGCCACGGAGCTGATGTAACTGCCGAGTCCGCGCAGCCGGTAGCCCGGGGCAGTCAGCACGCCCATGTCCGCCAGGATTCCGTCGGTAATGCTGTATCCGGCGCCCGCTACGGGCTTCGGCTCCTCAAGGGAGTCGTCCACCAGGATGAAAACTTCCTCCTTGCCTGCAAGGCCCGCCTCGGCGGCGTCGTCCGGCGGGCAGAGCCGCTCCAGGGCTACCGCGAGGTCGGGTGCGTTGGAGACTGCAAGCTCCTCCAGCGGAATCACACTGGGAAGCGCATCGGCGAAAAACAGCTGCTCGGCGCCCAGTGCCCTTCCTCCGTGTTCCATGGACATCTGGATGAGTCCGGAGTGGCGGGTCAGCTGGGTGGCGCTTTGGGAGCGGGCACGGTCCGCAGCCCACTCGGGGCCGCTGAACACCTCGGCACCGAAAAGCCGCAGGAAGTATGCTGTCTCGGCCTGGTCGCGGACACTGTAGATGCGTTCGCCGGCATCATTCTCCGCCAGGGCATTATCCGCCAGGCCGAGGTGGCGGGACCAGGCCAGCTGGATAATCGCGATGGTTCCCGAGTCCAGATTCATGCATTTCAACCTACACCGCGGTATGGGTGTCCATGCAAACGCATTGCCGAAGCCCGCACAATCTCAGTGAATGCACAGGAACGCCCGCGGTATCGGCAACGGACCGGGTTCGTAAGCGCTCCAGGCCGCCGCCCGCACAGGGTCCCACCCGGTGGTGCTGTCGTGGCCGATGGGACCCCAGCAGGTGGACATAACCCCACCGGCTGGGACGCTGTGCTGCCTCCCGGGGCCGGCTGCGGCCCGCAAAACCGGTCTAGCCGAAGAGGATTGCTGCCTCGTCGTAACGGTGCTCAGGGACGGTCTTGAGGTTGCCCAGGGCCTTTTCGAAGCCGACGCGGACTATGTCCGTACCGTGCAGCGCCACCATGGTTCCCCACAGGCTGTCCACCACCGAATCGACTGCCGCCATGCCCAGCCGGGTGGCCAGGACCCGGTCGAAGGCCGTGGGCACGCCGCCGCGCTGGATATGGCCCAGCACCGTGGCCCGGGTTTCGATGCCGGTCCGTGCCTCGATTTCCGGGGCCAGCAGTTCGCCGATCCCGCCCAGCCGCGGACGGCCGAAACTGTCGAGGCCGCGCTCCGAATGCGGCATCTCCATGTCGGTGGTGACAAATCCTTCGGCCACCACGACCAGCGGTGCACGTCCACGGTCCCGGGCCTCGCTGACCCACTGGGATATCTGGTCAATGCTGACGGGGTGCTCGGGAATCAGGACGGCGTGGGCGCCGGCCGCCATACCGGTATGCAGGGCAATCCAGCCGACATGCCGGCCCATCACTTCGGCCACCATGCAGCGGTGGTGGGATTCACCGGTGGTGCGCAGCCGGTCGCAGGCCTCGGTGGCAATCTCCACCGCTGTGTCAAAGCCGAAGGTGTAGTCGGTGGCGTCGAGATCGTTGTCCACGGTCTTGGGCACACCTACGATTTTCAGCCCGGCGTCCGTGAGCCGCTGCGCGGCAGCCAGGGTTCCCTCGCCGCCGATAGCGATCACCGCGTCGATGCCCAGACGTTCAAGTGTGGCCTTGATTTTCTCCGGCCCACCGTTCGGACCGTCAAACGGGTTGGTCCGGGATGTCCCAAGGATCGTTCCGCCCTGCTTGGAGATGCCGCGGACGCTCGAGCGGGGAAGGTCCATGATGTCGCCGTCGACCACGCCGCGCCAACCGTCGCGGAACCCCACAAATTCGATGTCCTCGTATTCTTTGATGCCTTTGAGGACGGCACCGCGGATGACGGCGTTCAGCCCGGGGCAGTCGCCTCCACTGGTGAGGATACCGATTTTCATGACATTACCCCTGGATCTGCTGGCGGTGGATGGTCCTGCGTTTGATTCTAGCCAGCCAACCGCCCCCGGCTAAGCTCGGATGCCCACCAGGCTCTGCAGGAGGATGGTTCCGTCGGACTTCGGCAGCAGCAGCCAGGCGACGAGGTAAGTGCCCAGGCCCACGAACGGCAGAAGGAAGCTGAGGAGCACCCCGATCCGGACCAGCGACACATCCCAGCCGTAAGTTGCTGCCAGGCCGGCGCAGACGCCGCCTACCCAGCCGCGCTGCCTTTTGACGGGTGATGAGCGCAGGACGCTGAAGAATTTTTCCATGGTCTAAGCCTTATCTACTGGTGTCGAAATAACTAATGGTGGAGAAACAGGGCAATCCCCCCCCCCGAAGGGGGATGCGGCCCGGTGCCGCCCGGTGCGGATGTAGGGCCGATGCCAGTGGGAACGGAACCCATTGGGCACTGAACTCATTGGGAACTCAGTGGGAACGGACCTCAGCGGGAACGGCCCCGCTGCGCTCCGGACACCAGCCCGCCCACAAGCAGTGCCAGTCCGGCACCCAGGGTAACGCCGAGGACCAGCAGGACCGGATCCACGGACAGGTTCACGGTATTCACCAGCAGCAGGAGGACGGCAAGGGTGGTCAGAACCAACCCCCACACGACGGTACCCACCTGCAACTGCCGGACCGGAGCGTCCGGCGTCTCCGCGGTGCCCGCCGCAGGCATCGCACCGCTGTCCACCGGGTCCCGGCCATGCGGGCCGGTGACGTTCGGGTCGGCGATGTTCGGGTCCTGCGGTCCCGATGCCCCGTTCCCGCTGCCGCTGCCTGCAACCGTTGTTTCCGGGGGCACATACTGGCCGGATGATTCGGAGCTTGCGGGGCCGTATTGCCGGCCCAGGAAGTCCCTCTCGCTGTCCTGCTCCATGACTAGAGATCGCTTTCTTCAGTAGTAACGAGTACGTTTCCCGCGAGGCCGCGGATGTCGATCGTGATGCGGTCGCCGTCGGCGTCGTCGTTCAGGGTGCGTTCCGACGCCGGCTGCCACAGTCCGCTGTACTCCTGGCGGTCCAGGCCGTCGTTCACTTCCACGTTTCCTGCGGCCATGCTGTAGAGCACCGTCACGGGTACATCGTCGGGAACCAGGATGGCGAGGTTGCCTGCCGCTACGCTCGCGGGCACTTCCAAGTCGCCGGAGGTCTCGGTCCCGCGCAGGTCGACCGTCCCATTCGCGGCGACTGCTGTGTATCCACCGCTGGCTTGAGCGGCATTCTGTGGTGTCCAGCCGGCGTCGCTGGCCACCACCAGATTGGCGTTCGCCATACTGCCCTGCGTCAGGAGGGACGCGACAAGCGCCGCTGCCGCCGCCGTGCCGATCCCGCCGGAATGCCGGCCGGCCAGGCCCAGGATGACGATGCCGACGCCGAACACTGCGGCGGCGCCTGCCAGGGCCACGGAAACCGGGTTGCCCAGGGGAAGGAGATTGGTGTAGTCCAGCGCCAGGATGGCGCCGCCCACCAGAAGGGCTGCCCCGAACAATGCCGCCGTGTAGGATCCCGGCGCGCCGGGAACCTCCTTGGCCGCACTTGGGTGCTGCTTGTTCCCGGCGGGCACGGTCAGCTGCTGTGCTGTGGGAAGCGGGGGAACCATCCCGGCGGGTACGGCTCCCGGTGCGGCCACGGGGGGAACGGTTCCGGGAGCCGGCTCGGCCCCTGCAGTATCCGGGCCTGCAGGAGAGGGGCCGGTTCCGGCAGCGGGTGTGCCGGGCTTGGCAAGAGACACTCCGCGGCTGGTTTCCGGAACCGTGCCGGGTACGCCCGGCGATGTGCCGGGAGCACCGGATCCGTCCGCCGCGGGGTGGTGGGCGGAGAGATGCTGCCGCCCCTTCGCCGTGGAGAACCAGTAGATGAAGGCGACGCCTGAGCCGATCCAGAGCAGGGTCCAGATGACGCCCCCGAACCAGCTCTCCGAGCCGAGGAACGGAATGCCGGGGCCGCCCACGCCCAGGATGGCGAAAATGAGTGCTCCGGTCATCCCGGAGGTCCAGGTTCCGCGTGCAGCCTCTTCCAGATGGATCCTGCCGTCGGGTTCCGGGAGCAGGGCCCAGGCGACGCCGTAGACCAGGAAGCCGACGCCGAAGATACCCAGGACAACAAACAGGCCGCGGACCAGGACGGGGTCCAGTCCGGTCCGGGCAGCCAGGCCCGTGGCGACTCCGCCAAACCAGCGGTCCTCGCCGCGCACAATGCCTAGGGAGCGGACCCAATGATGGAAGCCGCTGTGGAATCCGCCGGATCCGGGGGCAGCAGTGGGGGAGGTGCCGGGTTCGCCGGGCGCTGCCGGTCCAGTGCTGGGCGAGCCGTTGCTGGAACCGCCTGCGGAACCGGTGCCTGCCGGCCCGCTGCCAGCCGGATGGCTGCCTGCCGGGGCCGGACGGGGGGACGGCTGCGGTGCGGGGCCCTCAGGCGCGGGGCCGTCGGATGCCGGGCCGGAGGATGGGGAAGGATTCATGTATCCAGTCTTCCCCCGGCGCGTCCGAGCCGCATCAGGGACTACCCTGACCCGCCCCTGAACGTCCCCTGAAGATCAGCAAATATTGCCGTCAGGGCCGGTGCGGCGAAGCTTCCACGTGTTTGGATAGGTCCATGAGAGAACCCTTGGTGCGTCCCCGCGACCGGATGATTGCAGGCGTCTGCGCCGGATTGGCCGCGCACCTCGGCTGGCCCGTGAAGCTGACCCGGATAGTCATGGCCGCGCTGGTGCTTGGCGCCGGCAGCGGGCTCGTACTCTATGGCTGGTTGTGGATCCTGGTCCCCACGCAGGAAGAGCAGGAAAAGAAGGAGCAGGTCCAGGCGAACCCCCGCAGCATCGCCGAAAACTACGCGCGGCAGCTCCGGGAAGGGACAACCCCCGCCCGGGCGCTGGGAAAGGCCGGCCAGCGGGAGATAGCGGCGGGCCTGGTGCTGCTGCTGGTGGCTGCAGCATTCATTGCCCAGCGGCTGGGAGCCGAGCTGAACTGGGGACTGTTCCTTCCGATCGCCGCGATTGCCTGCGGTGCGGTGCTGGCATGGAGCCAGCTCGACGCCGGCCGTCGCGCCGGGTTGGTGAACAGTGCGGGCGCGGACCGTACCTCCGGCCTGATCCGTGTGGCGGCAGGCCTGCTGCTCGTAGTCGCCGGGGTGCTCGTGGTGGTCTCCGGTGCGGTGAGCTGGGACATTCTGGTCTCCGGGCTGCTGGCCTCGGGTGCCGTGCTGGCCGGTGTGGCGCTGGTGTTTACCCCCTGGGCGGTGAAGCACTGGCGGGATCTGGAGGCCGAGAGATCGGGACGGATCCGGCAGACTGAACGCGCGGAAATTGCCGCACACCTGCATGATTCCGTTCTGCAGACCCTGGCCCTGATCCAGAAACGTGCAGGTTCCGAGCAGGACGTGATCCGGCTGGCCCGGGCGCAGGAACGGGAACTGCGGCAGTGGCTGTACTCCGACCGTGCACGCGCGGAAGACCATCTGGTGGAATGCCTGCGCCGGATCGCTGCTGAAATTGAGGACGCCTATGGGCACCCGATTGAGCTGGTGGCCGTCTCGGACGCTGAGTTGGACGAGCGGACGGAAGCCCTCGCCTCGGCCACCAGAGCGGCAGTGCTGAACGCAGCCCAGCATGCCGGCGGCACGGTTTCGGTCTACGTCGAATGCAGGCCCGAGCAGCTGGAAGTCTTTGTGCGGGACCGTGGTTCCGGATTCGATCTGGACGCAGTGCCGCCGGACCGGATTGGGGTGAGGGGATCGATCATCGGGCGCATGCAGCGTGCCGGGGGAAATGCCGCCATCCGCAGCACCGCGGACGGCACCGAGGTCCGGCTGGTCCTGCCGGTGCTCAAGGGTGCCGACAACGGGTACGGCGAAAGCTCCGCGGGACCCGGCCGCAACGGCACGGCAGCAAGCCATAACGGCACGCCGGCAACGGGCGCCACAGCAGTAAACTCCACAGCAGGAAGCCCCACAGCAGAAACCCATGCCACCGAAAAAACCGGTGCCGCGGCAGCCACCGGCGCAGTCCATGGGGAATCCCTGCCGGGCACTGCCGCATCGAGAAACGGAGCACAAGCACAATGACGGCTGCCCCCTTGGCGCCCATCGACGTCGTCGTGGTCGATGACCATGCCATTTTCCGTTCCGGACTGCGCGCGGACCTGGATGCCCGGATCAACGTCGTCGCGGAAGCGGACAGCGTGGAAACGGCAGTCGCGGCGATTACTGCGCGGCGGCCCGCCGTCGTCCTACTCGACGTCCACCTGCCGGGCGGCAACGGAGGCGGGGGCGCAGAGGTGCTGGCAGGGTGCGCAGGACTGCTCGGGGCAACCCGGTTCCTGGCGTTGAGCGTCTCGGATGCCGCCGAAGACGTCGTCACCGTGATCCGGGCCGGTGCCCGGGGGTACGTCACCAAGACCATCTCCGGGCCGGAAATTTCCGACGCCGTCCTGCGGGTGGCTGGCGGCGACGCGGTGTTCTCTCCGCGCCTGGCGGGATTCGTGCTTGACGCCTTCGGGACAGTGAGCGTGGCGGCGGTCGACGACGAGCTGGACCGCCTCTCGGCGCGCGAGCTGGAGGTCATGCGGCTGATTGCCCGCGGCTACAGCTACAAGGAGGTGGCCCGCGAGCTCTTCATCTCGGTGAAGACAGTGGAAACCCACGTTTCCTCGGTGCTGCGCAAGCTCCAGCTCTCCTCACGCCATGAACTCACCCGCTGGGCCGCGGACCGCCGCCTGCTCTAGGAACTAGGAACTAGGGGCCAGGGGCCAGGAGCCAGGAGCTAGGAGCCCTGCACACCCTTACCGAGGAAGTCCTGCAGCCGCTCCATGCCGGTGGCGAGGTCTTCGTCGCCCAGTGCGTAGGACAGACGGAGGTAGCCCGAGGGGCCGAACGCCTCACCCGGCACCACCGCAACCTCGACGGTGTCCAGGATCAGCGCAGCCAGCTCGGCGGAAGTCTGCGGGCGGACCGGACCGTCCTTGCCCGGGAATTCGCGTCCGAGCAGTCCCCGGACATCGGCATAGGCGTAGAACGCACCTTCGGGCATGGGGCATTCGATGCCGTCGATGGAGTTCAGGGCAGTGACCATGGCACGGCGGCGCCGGTCGAAGGCCAGTTTCATGTCATCCACGGCCGTGAGCGGTCCCGAAACGGCAGCCAGTGCAGCCATCTGCGACACGTTGGACACGTTGGAGGACAGGTGTGACTGCAGGTTGGTCGCTGCCTTGATGACGTCCGGCGCGGCAATCATCCAGCCCACCCGCCAGCCGGTCATGGCGTAGGTTTTGGCGACGCCGTTGAGCACAACCACCTTGTCGCCGAGCTCCGGCGCGGCCGTGGCAATCGACGTGAACGGCACGCCGTCGTACGTCAGGTGCTCGTAAATCTCATCGGTGATGACCCAGAGCCCGTGTTCCGCAGCCCACCGGCCAATCTCCGCCACCTGCTCCGGCGGGTACACAGCGCCCGTGGGGTTGGACGGCGAGACGAACAGCAGCACCTTGGTGCTCTCCGTGCGGGCGGCCTCGAGCTGCCCGACCGTGACCAGGTAGCCCTGTTCCGGCCCGGCGAAGACCTCCACCGGAACACCGCCGGCCAGCCGGATAGCCTCCGGGTACGTGGTCCAGTACGGGGTGGGGACAAGGACTTCGTCGCCCGGGTTCAGGAGCGTGGCAAAGGATTCGTACACGGCCTGCTTGCCGCCGTTGGTCACCAGGACCTGGGCGGGATCCACGGCGTAGCCCGAATCACGCAGGGTCTTGGCCGCGATGGCCTGCTTCAGCTCGGGCAGGCCACCCGCGGGGGAGTACCGGTGGAAACGCGGCTGGCGGGCGGCTTCCACGGCTGCCTCGACAATGTAGTCCGGGGTGGGGAAGTCCGGTTCGCCGGCGCCGAAACCGATGACCGGGCGTCCTGCGGCCTTGAGTGCTTTGGCCTTGGCGTCCACTGCGAGTGTTGCGGACTCGGCAATGGAAGCAATGCGCTCTGAAATACGGCCGGTGGAAGACATGGGATTCCCGTCTGGTGTGTGGCGGCGGCTAACGTGCTCTCGTCTGTCCTGGTCTGACAGGGCCTGTGAAGGTCTGTCCTGCCGGACGACGGCGGCGTACCCCAGTTTAGGCGCTTCCAATCCGCCCCGCAGGTCAGGGCGGCGTCAGGGCCGGTGGGCACCGGTTCGACGGGACGCCAAAGTTTGCGTAGACTGGTTCTTCGGTGGTTGACCTCACCACACTGTTTTGCGCCTGTCGGTCGGAATGATTTGCGAAATAATCTTCCGTCCGCTGTGGCTACAATGGTGCGGTAGGGGAATTTTCCTCCATAGGGTAGTGGCGCAATTGGTAGCGCAGCGGTCTCCAAAACCGCAGGTTGCAGGTTCGAGTCCTGTCTGCCCTGCGCAGAACTGTCATTTCCGGCAGCTCAGCAGTCCTTCATGGAATGAGCAGTCCCAGCGCGTGCTGCGATTGTGAACCGACACAGATGAGTGAGGCGAAGGTGACCGAGACAGCTGCCAGCAGCTCCAAGGGACACCCCTCCAGCGGGCCCAAGAAGCGCGGGTTCTTCGCCGGGATCGCTCTCTTCCTGCGCCAGGTGATTGCCGAGCTGAAAAAGGTGGTCACCCCCACCCGCAAGGAACTGCTGAGGTACACGCTCGTTGTCCTCGCGTTTGTGATGGTGATGATGCTTATCGTCACGGCTCTCGACTTTGCCTTCGGCAGGGGCGCGCTGTGGATCTTCGGATCGGGCGGCGGCGAAAGCTAGCCACAGACCTAAGGTTCCGCCCGCTGGGGATGGGAACCCGAGACCATGAGCTAGTGACAAACCCGATAGTGCTCTGAAGAAGAAAGCAGGAATCTACGTGTCCGAGCAAGAACTCGAATCACAGATCAATGACAACGCTGATCTGGATACCGAGGATCAGATGGCCGCAGCCGACGTCGACGAGGCGCCCGCTGCTGTTGATGCATCGGCCGACGAAGAAAACGCAGCCGACGAGGCCGCCGATTCCGCAGAAGACGCTGAGCCCGAAGAAGAAGATCCGGCTGTTGCCTTCAAGGCCAAGCTGCGCCGCCAGGAGGGTGACTGGTACGTCATCCACTCCTACGCCGGCTACGAAAACCGCGTGAAGTCCAACCTTGAGACCCGCATCCAGACCCTGGACATGGAAGAGGATATCTTCGAAATCCAGGTCCCGATGGAGGAAGTCGTCGAGATCAAGAACACCGCGCGGAAGATCGTCAACCGCGTCCGCATCCCCGGCTACGTCCTGGTGCGCATGAACCTCACCGACGAGTCCTGGGGCGTTGTCCGGCACACTCCCGGCGTCACCGGCTTCGTCGGCAATGCGCACAACCCGACTCCGCTGAGCCTGACCGAGGTGTACTCGATGCTCGAGCACACCATCGTTTCCCCGAAGACCGAGGCCGGCAAGCCCGCCCAGCAGCAGGCATCGAACATTGCCGTTGACTTCGAGATCGGCGAGCCCGTCACGGTCAACGAAGGCCCGTTCGAAACGCTCCAGGCCACGATCTCCGAGATCAAGCCCGAATCGCAGCAGCTGGTGGTCCTCGTGACCATCTTCGAGCGCGAAACGCCTGTGACCCTCGGCTTCGGTCAGGTCACCAAGCTCCAGTAGCTTTTAGATTTCGCTGTCCGCAGGTCCGCTTTAACCTGCAGCCAGCGTCCGGCCGCCAAGCCATGGCAGCCACCACCCCGGACGGACGCTCCTGTCCCCCGGGAACATAATTTAGAGAAGGACCCTTTCATGGCCCCCAAGAAAAAGGTCACCGGCCTCATCAAGCTGCAGATCAACGCAGGTGCCGCCAACCCGGCTCCTCCGATTGGTCCGGCACTTGGCCAGCACGGTGTCAACATCATGGAATTCTGCAAGGCGTACAACGCTGCAACGGAATCCCAGCGCGGCAACGTTATCCCGGTGGAAATCACCGTCTACGAAGACCGTTCCTTCACCTTCATCACGAAGACTCCTCCGGCTGCACAGCTGATCAAGAAGGCTGCCGGTGTTGCCAAGGGTTCCGCAACCCCGCACACCACCAAGGTTGCCAACCTGACTCAGGCCCAGGTCGAAGAGATCGCCACCATGAAGATGGAAGACCTCAACGCCAACGATGTCCAGGCAGCTGCCAAGATCATCGCCGGCACCGCCCGTTCGATGGGCATCACGGTACAGGGCTAAGTCC
Source organism: Arthrobacter sp. zg-Y877 (assembly GCF_030373105.1). Lineage (NCBI taxonomy): Bacteria > Bacillati > Actinomycetota > Actinomycetes > Micrococcales > Micrococcaceae > Arthrobacter > Arthrobacter sp. zg-Y877. The sequence continues at coordinate 454,959 of NZ_JAUCPU010000002.1, read as the reverse complement.
CCGTACTCGTTTCACATTCACATAACTGCCGCCGCCCCTGACGGGCGACGGCGCGTGGCAGGGCCCGGCGCGGTCCGACAGACCACAACTGCACAAGGAGAAAAAGCAGATGGCAAAGCGCAGCAAAGCATATGAAGCAGCTGCAGCCAAGATCGATGCGGACAAGCTGTACGCACCGGTCGAGGCTGTAGAGCTGGCGAAGGACACCAATCCTTCCAAGTTCGACGCAACCGTTGAGGTCGCATTCCGCCTGGGCGTTGACCCCCGTAAGGCTGACCAGATGGTCCGCGGCACGGTCAACCTGCCCCACGGCACCGGCAAGACGGCCCGCGTCCTCGTTTTCGCGACCGGCGAGAAGGCTGAAGCGGCAATCGCCGCCGGCGCCGACTTCGTTGGTTCCGACGACATGATCGAAAAGGTTGCAGCAGGCTGGACCGACTTCGACGCCGCAGTGGCTACCCCGGACATGATGGGCAAGGTCGGCCGCCTGGGCCGCGTGCTCGGCCCGCGTAACCTCATGCCGAACCCGAAGACCGGTACGGTTACCCCGAACGTGGCCAAGGCTGTCACGGACATCAAGGGTGGCAAGATCGACTTCCGCGTCGACAAGCACTCCAACCTGCACTTCATCATCGGCAAGGTGTCCTTCGACGCCCAGAAGCTGGCTGAGAACTACGCAGCAGCTCTGGAAGAGGTCCTTCGCCTCAAGCCGTCGGCATCCAAGGGCCGCTACATCTCCAAGGCGACCGTGTCCACCACGTTCGGCCCGAGCATCAGCGTTGACCCCAGCGTCACCAAGGTTCTCGCCGACGCCTAGTCAGCAGTAGCACCCGGGGGAGTCTTCCCTCGAAGGGCGGCCGCAGCATTTTGCTGCGGCCGCCCTTTGGTGTTTTCCGGGGAGTGCGGATTACCCGCCGTTTCGGCATCCCCGCGTCATCGGGCAGGATGTGTGCCATGGCACACATCGACATTGAGGTCCTGCAAGTTCCTTCAAGCCTGGAGGCGCCGGGTGCTGCGGACTTCATGGCCGTTGCCGAACTGCTCAACGCCCAGCAGCAGGAATTCTGGGGCAACAACGACTTTTACGGTCCGCCGCAGGCGCAGCTTGCCGGCCGCCGCAGCACTCCAACGAGGCGCCGCGAACTCCTGGCTGCCAGGGTCGGCGGCAGCATCGTGGGAGTGGCCCAGATGAACTCTCCACTGACCGATAACCTCCACAGCGCAACCGTGAACGTGGTGGTGTCCCCGGCTGCACGCCGCAGTGGTGTGGGAACCCGGCTTTATGCGGCCGCCGAACATCTGGCAGCCGCAGGGAACCGCCGGCTGCTGCTGGCGGAGACGGACCACCTGCTGGCCGGGGACGCTGTATCCGGAGCCGGTCCGGCGTCGTTCATCCCGGACGACGCAGCAGCCGCCTTCGCGGCCGCGCTGGGTTTCCGGCTGGAGCTGGTGGACCGGGTGAGCCGGCTGGATCTCGCGGACAACGACGCCGGGCAGGCAACGCTGCAGCAGGCGGCGTCGGCCGCGGGTGCCGGCTATGAACTGCTGTTCTGGCAGGGGGCGTGTCCGGATCACCTGGTGGACGCCTACGCGCAGCTGCGGCAGAAAATGAGCACGGACGCGCCGCTTGGCGGAATGGACCTGGCGGAAGAAGCGTGGGACGGGGCGCGGGTGCGTGAGGCGGAAGGGAAGGCCCGCGACATGGACGCCGAGGTGCTGGTTGCGGCGGTACGGCACGTTGCCTCCGGCGAGCTGGCAGGGCACACCGTCCTGGAGGTCTTCCGGAACAATCCTGCGGTGGTTTTCCAGGACGACACACTGGTCCTGGGCAGCCACCGCGGCAACCGGCTGGGCATGCTCCTCAAGGCCGCGAACCTGGTGCAGCTGCGGCAGGCCATTCCGGAAGCGCGCCGGGTCTATACCTGGAACGCCGAGGAGAACCGCTACATGCTGTCGATCAACGAACAGCTGGGATTCCGGGCCGTTGGGTACTCCGGGGAATGGCAGAAGGAGCTGTCCGCGGGGTAGCGGGGGCGTGCGGGGGTTGCCCGGTGCAGGCCCCGCCGCCGGGATTTGTTCCCCGCCGGAATCTCCCGTACTCTTGAACTACCAAAGACCGTCGGTCGATGTGCATTCAATCCCACCGTAAGGCTGAACCTTCAGCCCTCCACGTGTGGAACCCGGTTGGAGATACATCCGAAAGTCCCTTGATAGGGCGGCCTGCGCAGGTGAACGAACTGCACTCCGGAACTTAGTGTGTCCGTAGAGTGAAGCCCCGTGCATCTGCCCGGGGCGTTTTTTATGTTCGGGACCCGATCCACCGGCACTATTTCCCCGGAAGGAGGGTTATGGCAACGCCAACAAAGGTGTCAGCAGTCGAGGAGATCACTACCGATTTCAAGGAATCGACCGCTGCTGTCCTAACCGAATACCGCGGGCTCACCGTTGCACAGCTCAAGGAGCTGCGTCGTTCGCTCGGCCAGGACACCAAGTACTCGGTCGTAAAGAACACCCTGACTGGCATTGCAGCCAAGGAAGCCGGCATCGACGCGTTCGAAGGCCAGCTTGCCGGACCTACTGCAATTGCCTTCATCAAGGGTGACGCAGTTGCAGCTGCAAAGAGCCTGACGGATTTTGCCAAGACCAACCCGCAGCTCATCATCAAGACCGGTGTCTTCGAGGGCAATGCCCTGGATGCCTCCGGTGTAGCCGCACTGGCTGCCCTTGAGTCCCGTGAGTTCCAGCTTGCACGCGTCGCCGGTGTCCTCAAGGCACCGATGTCCATGCTCGCCCGCACGGCTGATGCACTGCGCACGAAGCTCGAAGAGGAAAGCGGCGCCCCCGCTGCCTCGGCTGCAGAAGAGGCTCCGGCCGCTGCAGAAGAAGCTCCGGCAGCAGAAGCAGCCACCGAAGAGTAAAACCTCTTCTCCACCAATCTCCGGTGCCTGCGTGCACCAACTATAGGAAGGACGCCACACCATGGCGAAGCTCACCAACGAAGAGCTCATTGAAGCTTTCAAGGAACTGTCCATCATCGAGCTCTCCGATTTCGTGAAGCTCTTCGAGGAGACGTTCGACGTCACCGCTGCTGCTGTTGCAGTTGCCGGCCCCGCTGCCGGTGCCGCTGAAGCCGCTGAAGAGAAGACTGAATTCGACGTCATCCTCGAAGCAGCCGGCGACAAGAAGATCGCAGTGATCAAGGAAGTCCGTGCCCTGACTTCCCTGGGTCTGAAGGAAGCCAAGGACCTGGTTGACAGCGCTCCGAAGGCCGTCCTCGAAGGCGCCAACAAGGAAGCCGCTGACAAGGCCAAGGAAGCTCTCGAAGCTGCCGGCGCCACCGTCACCGTCAAGTAGTTTTTACTGCCTCACAGCATAAAAAACGCTGACAAAAGCCCCCGTTCCGCAAGGAACGGGGGCTTTTGTGTGTTCGGGCTCCTGCTGGGAAGCCTGCTGCGCCCCGTTGCGCTCTGCTATGCGTCTTCGCGGTAAAGCAGCAGCGCTTCGCCCTGCCCGCCGCCGCCGCAGAGGGAGACGCCGGCCCGGCCCGAGCCGCGCCGGGCGAGTTCATGTGCCGCAGTAAGGGCAAGCCGGGCACCGGAGGCACCAATGGGGTGCCCCAGCGCGATCGCCCCGCCGTGGAGGTTGCACTGCTCCAGGTCCATACCAAGTTCATTCAGGGACTGCACGGCGACGGCGCCGAAGGCTTCGTTGATCTCGATGAAGTCCAGGTCCGAGGTGCTCCAGCCGGCCCGCCCCAGCGCGGCGAACAGTGCGTTGGAGGGCTGGGAATGCAGCGTGTTGTCCGGGCCGGCCACCTGGCCGGGCATGCCGACTGCGGCGAGGATCTCCAGTCCCTTCGCGTCGGCATACTCCCGGGTCGTGAGGATCAGGGCTGCAGCGCCGTCGGACAACGGAGAGGAGTTGCCGGCAGTGATGGTTCCGTCCGTATCAAAGGCAGGCCGCAGAGCCGCCAGGGTCTCCACGGTGGTCTTGGGCCGCACACCCTCGTCCTCGGTCAGGACCACGGGCTCCCCACGGCGCTGGGGTACCGTCACTGGAACGATTTCCGCGTCGAAGACGCCCGACGCCATGGCCGCAGCCGCACGCTGGTGCGAGGCTGCCGCTACTTCGTCCTGTTCCAGCCGCTTGATGGCCAGCTTGGTGTTGCCGCGTTCGGTGGAAATGCCCATGGAGTCGTTGTCGAAGGCGTCGGTCAGCCCGTCGTGGGCCACCGAATCAAGGGCGGAGATATTCCCGTAGTTCCAGCCCTGGCGGGAGCCCGGAAGCAGGTGCGGTCCGCGGCTCATTGATTCCTGGCCGCCGGCCACCACCACGGTCGCCTCGCCGCCGCGGATCAGCCGGGCGGCGTCGATGACCGCAGCCAGACCGGACAGGCAGACCTTGTTAACGGTGACGGTGGGAACCTCCCAGCCGATCCCGGCCTTGATGGAAGCCTGCCGGGCGGGATTCTGTCCGCAGCCTGCCTGCACCACATGCCCCATGATGACGGCGTCGACATCTGCGGCGGCTACGCGGGACTTATCCAGGGCCCCCTTGATGGCAAAGGCTCCAAGCTCGACAGCCGTGAAAGCGGACAGCTGGCCGTTCAACCGTCCCTGGGGCGTCCGTGCGCCCCCGACAATGACCACTTCGGGAACGGCTGCGCGGGCGGCGGAGGTGTTTATGGGTGCGTTTGTCACTCGTGGGTCGCTTTCGTCGTTGTATTCGTCATTGAAGACAGGGATAAGGCTACGCCAACCCGCAGGGCCGGGGGAGAGCGCCGTCACAGGCGCCTGCGGCCCCGCCCACCGCACTACGAGCGGAGAACCGCCCTTATGCGGTAAGGTATCTGTATCCGATGCGTGAACGGTGCGCCGGTGTTGCCTGTAGCTCCCCCTCAGGCCGGGATTCGATTGCCTGGTTCCGGGCCTGAATTCGATACTGGGTCCGACTGCTGGATGTCGATCCGGATCCCACCCGGGACGTCCTTTCGGAGGGGTTGAGCGAAGCAGGGTCCAATTACCGGCTAGACTTGTCTGCCCATAATGCCCTATAGTGGATATTTGCTTCCTCCTGTTAACCTTCAGCCTTCATATAGCGGTGGGCTTCGTTCCGTGCCGGGCAGTATCCGCAACCTGTGGATGTGCCCTACGCCGGACACTGGGACGCACACGGACTCGGTCCGCATCGTGCAGGGGAGGAGGCGTGAAACACGCCTGAAGGTCTGTGGAAGGATCCCTCTTGGTCGCCTCGAGCACCTCTAATAACGAAACCGCTACTAATCCGGAGAACGCAGCTTCCCGGATTTCATTCGCAAAGATTCACGAACCGCTTGACGTTCCCAATCTTCTTGCCCTGCAGACAGACAGCTTCGACTGGCTCGTCGGCAACGAGCGCTGGAAGGCGCGCGTTGAAAAGGCGCGGGAGACCGGCGAACAGGGTATTGCCACCACTTCCGGCCTGGCTGACATCTTCGAGGAAATCTCCCCGATCGAAGACTTCCAGGGCACCATGTCCCTGAGCTTCTCGGAGCCGGAGTTTGCCGACCCGAAGTACACCATGGCGGAGTGCAAGGACCGGGACGCTACGTACTCGGCCCCGTTGTACGTTAAAGCCGAATTCATGAACAACAACACGGGTGAAATCAAGCAGCAGACCGTGTTCATGGGCGACTTCCCCCTCATGACGGATAAGGGAACGTTCGTCATCAACGGCACCGAGCGTGTTGTTGTTTCCCAGCTGGTCCGCTCCCCGGGCGCGTACTTCGAGCGCACCGCTGACAAGACCAGTGACAAGGACATCTACACCGCGAAGATCATTCCTTCCCGCGGTGCATGGTTTGAACTTGAAATCGACAAGCGCGACCAGGTGGGCGTCCGCCTGGACCGCAAGCGCAAGCAGTCGGTCACCGTGCTCCTCAAGGCACTCGGCTGGACCGAAGGCCAGATCCTCGAGACCTTCGGTGAGTACGACTCCATCCGGGCCACCCTGGAAAAGGACCCCACGGAAACCCGCGAAGATGCCCTGCTGGACATCTACCGCAAGCTCCGTCCGGGCGAGCCGCCCACGGTTGAGGCTGCCCAGACCCTGCTGGACAACCTGTACTTCAACCCGAAGCGCTACGACCTGGCCAAGGTTGGCCGTTACAAGATCAACCGCAAGCTGGGCATCGACAAGCCGCTGACGGATTCCGATGCCTCCGTGCTGAACAATGACGACATCGTCGCCATGATCAAGTTCCTCGTAGCACTGCACGCCGGCGAGAAGACGGTTCCGGGCAAGCGCAACGGCGACGACGTGGACATCCGCGTCGAGGTCGATGACATCGACCACTTCGGCAACCGCCGCATCCGCGCCGTGGGCGAACTGATCGAAAACCAGATCCGCACGGGCCTGTCCCGTATGGAGCGCGTGGTCCGCGAACGGATGACCACCCAGGACGTCGAGGCCATCACGCCGCAGACCCTAATCAACATCCGTCCCGTTGTTGCTGCGATCAAGGAGTTCTTCGGAACCTCCCAGCTCTCGCAGTTCATGGACCAGAACAACCCGCTGGCCGGCCTGACGCACAAGCGCCGCCTGTCCGCGCTGGGCCCGGGCGGTCTGTCCCGTGACCGCGCAGGCATGGAAGTACGAGATGTGCACCCGTCCCACTACGGACGTATGTGCCCCATCGAAACCCCTGAAGGCCCGAACATTGGCCTGATCGGTTCGCTGGCTTCGTACGGCCGCATCAACGCCTTCGGCTTCATCGAGACCCCGTACCGCAAGGTCGAGCAGGGTGTCGTCACCGACAAGGTTGACTACCTCACCGCCGACGACGAAGTAGAGCGCACCATTGCCCAGGCAAACGCTCCGCTGCAGGCCGACCAGCACTTCGCCGAGGACCTCGTCCTCGTCCGTGCCCGTGGCGGTTCCGGTGAGCCCGTCCTCGTTGAGCCCAACGAGGTCGAGTACATGGACGTCTCCCCGCGCCAGATGGTGTCGGTGGCTACGGCCCTGATTCCGTTCCTCGAGCATGACGATGCCAACCGTGCCCTCATGGGTGCGAACATGCAGCGCCAGGCTGTGCCGCTGCTCCGTTCCGAGCGCCCCGTGGTGGGCACCGGTATGGAGAAGTACACCGCCGTTGACGCAGGCGACTCCGTGACCGCCAAGAAGCCCGGTGTTGTCACCGAGGTTTCCGCTGACCTCGTCACCGTCATGAACGACGACGGCACCGAGACCAGCTACCCGATCATGAAGTTCGAGCGCTCCAACCAGGGCAACGCCTACAACCAGCGCGTGCTGGTTTCCGAAGGTGCCCGGGTTGAGGTCAACAGCATCATCGCCGACGGTCCCGCAACGGACCAGGGTGAACTGGCCCTTGGTAAGAACCTGCTCGTGGCATTCATGTCATGGGAAGGCCACAACTACGAAGATGCCATCATCCTGTCCCAGCGGATGGTCTCCGACGACGTCCTGACCTCCATCCACATTGAGGAGCACGAGGTTGACGCCCGCGACACCAAGCTTGGTGCCGAGGAAATCACCCGTGACATCCCCAACGTCTCCGAAGAGGTGCTCTCGCAGCTCGACGAGCGCGGCATCATCCACATCGGTGCCGAGGTTGAAGCAGGGGACATCCTGGTTGGCCGTGTCACCCCGAAGGGTGAAACGGAACTGACCCCGGAAGAGCGCCTGCTGCGCGCAATCTTCGGTGAGAAGAGCCGCGAAGTCCGCGACACCTCCCTGAAGGTTCCCCACGGCGAGTCCGGAACCGTCATCGGCGTGCGTATCTTCGACCGCGACAACGACGACGAGCTGCCCCCGGGCGTCAACCAGCTGGTCCGCGTCTACGTGGCGCACAAGCGCAAGATCACGGACGGCGACAAGCTGGCCGGCCGCCACGGCAACAAGGGCGTCATCTCCAAGATCCTCCCGATCGAAGACATGCCGTTCATGGAAGACGGAACCCCCGTCGACATCATCCTGAACCCGCTGGGTGTTCCGGGCCGAATGAACGTCGGACAGGTCCTGGAAATCCACCTGGGCTGGGCTGCCAAGCAGGGCTGGAAGATCGAGGGTGAGCCGGACTGGGTCAAGGACCTGCCGAACCTGCCCCGCGAGACCGGCCCCACCACGGTCGCCACCCCGGTGTTCGACGGTGCCAGCGAGGACGAGATCACCAACCTGCTCGACTCCACCAACGTGACCCGTGACGGCAACCGCCTGATCGGTGCCTCGGGCAAGGCCCGGATGTACGACGGCCGCTCCGGCCAGCCGTTCCCGGACCCGATCTCGGTCGGCTACATGTACATCCTGAAGCTGCACCACCTGGTGGACGACAAGATCCACGCACGCTCCACCGGACCGTACTCCATGATCACGCAGCAGCCGCTGGGTGGTAAGGCACAGTTCGGCGGACAGCGCTTCGGTGAGATGGAAGTCTGGGCCCTGGAAGCGTACGGCGCCGCCTACACGCTGCAGGAACTGCTCACGATCAAGTCTGATGACATCCATGGCCGCGTGAAGGTCTACGAAGCCATCGTCAAGGGCGAGAACATCCCGGAGCCCGGCGTTCCGGAATCGTTCAAGGTCCTGATCAAGGAAATGCAGTCGCTCTGCCTGAATGTGGAAGTCCTCTCCACCGAAGGCAACACGATTGAAATGCGTGACTCGGATGAAGAAGTCTTCCGGGCCGCGGAGGAACTGGGTATCGATCTGTCCCGTGCAGAGCCCAGCTCCGTCGAAGAGGTTTAGCTGGTAGATCCGTCCCGGTCGGTGCCAGGACGGTCCGGAACGGCGGCAACGAAATTCCTAGCTCGCAGAGCTCGCAAGGAATATTAAAGCCGCCTAACCCGGACCGGCTGGCGCCGGCCCCGATGGTCACCTTCAATCTTTTCCGCACCCGAGACATTCAGATTTAGAGAACAAGAGAGAACAGGGACCCATGTCCAACGATTCCACGTTCGGCCTCATGCGAATCGGCCTTGCCACCGCGGATGAAATCCGCGGTTGGTCTTACGGCGAAGTGAAGAAGCCGGAAACCATCAACTACCGAACCCTGAAGCCGGAGAAGGACGGTCTTTTCTGCGAAAAGATCTTCGGTCCTTCCCGCGACTGGGAATGCTACTGCGGTAAGTACAAGCGCGTCCGCTTCAAGGGCATCATCTGTGAGCGCTGCGGCGTCGAGGTCACCCGTGCCAAGGTGCGCCGCGAACGCATGGGCCACATTGAGCTCGCCGCTCCGGTTACCCACATCTGGTACTTCAAGGGTGTTCCGTCCCGTCTGGGCTACCTGCTGGACCTGGCTCCGAAGGACCTCGAGAAGGTCATCTACTTCGCTGCCTACATGATCACTTCGGTCGACGAAGAGAACCGCCACGCCGAACTGCCGAACCTGCAGGCCGAGCACGACCTGGAGCGCAAGCACCTCGTCGACCAGCGTGACTCCGACATTGCCGCGATCGCCAAGGACCTCGAAGGCGAGCTTGCCCGCCTCGAGGGCGAAGGCGCCAAGGCTGCCGATAAGAAGAAGGCCCGCGACTCCGCCGACCGCCAGATGGCCAAGGTCCGCCGCGACGCCGACAACAACATCGAGCGCCTCGAGCAGGTCTGGGACCGTTTCAAGAACCTCAAGGTCGGCGACCTTGAGGGCGACGAGGGTCTCTACCGCGAACTGCGCGACCGCTACGGCCTGTACTTCGAAGGCTCCATGGGTGCCGAAGCCATCAAGAAGCGTCTTGAAGACTTCGACATGCAGGCAGAGTCCGAGAACCTGCGCGACATCATCCAGAACGGCAAGGGCCAGCGCAAGACGCGTGCCCTGAAGCGCCTGAAGGTTGTCAACGCGTTCCTGACCACCACGAACAGCCCGCTGGGCATGGTCCTCGACGCCGTTCCGGTCATCCCGCCGGAACTGCGCCCGATGGTCCAGCTCGACGGCGGCCGTTTCGCGACGTCGGACCTTAACGACCTGTACCGCCGCGTGATCAACCGCAACAACCGCCTGAAGCGCCTGCTGGATCTCGGTGCCCCCGAGATCATCGTGAACAACGAAAAGCGGATGCTCCAGGAAGCTGTTGACTCCCTGTTCGACAACGGCCGCCGCGGCCGTCCGGTCACCGGACCGGGCAACCGCCCGCTGAAGTCGCTGTCCGACATGCTCAAGGGCAAGCAGGGCCGCTTCCGCCAGAACCTTCTGGGTAAGCGCGTTGACTACTCCGGCCGTTCCGTGATCGTTGTCGGCCCGCAGCTGAAGCTGCACCAGTGTGGTCTGCCCAAGCAGATGGCCCTGGAGCTCTTCAAGCCGTTCGTGATGAAGCGCCTGGTTGACCTCAACCACGCACAGAACATCAAGAGCGCCAAGCGCATGGTCGAGCGTTTCCGCCCGCAGGTCTGGGACGTGCTGGAAGAGATCATCACCGAACACCCGGTGCTGCTCAACCGTGCACCCACCCTGCACCGCCTCGGCATCCAGGCCTTCGAGCCGCAGCTCGTTGAAGGTAAGGCCCTTCAGCTGCACCCGCTGGTCTGTGGCGCCTTCAACGCTGACTTCGACGGTGACCAGATGGCAGTCCACCTGCCGCTGAGCCCCGAAGCCCAGGCTGAAGCACGCATCCTGATGCTGTCCTCGAACAACATCCTGAAGCCGTCCGACGGCCGCCCGGTCACCCTGCCCTCGCAGGATATGATCATCGGCCTGCACCACCTCACCACCAAGCGTGACGGTGCTGCCGGTGAAGGCCGCGTGTTCGGCTCCATGGCCGAAGCCATCATGGCCTTCGACATGGGCGAGCTGCACCTGAACGCCCTGGTGAAGATGCGCGTGGACGGCTTCGTCCCCAGCGCAGGCCAGCCCGCTCCGGAAGGTTGGGAAGAGGGCACTCCTGCCCTCATCGAAACCTCCCTCGGACAGGTCATCTTCAACCAGACGCTGCCTGCGGACTACCCGTGGGTCAAGGAAGTTGCCGACAAGGGCCAGCTCTCCGCTATCGTCAACGATCTCGCTGAGCGGTACCCGAAGGTCGTCACGGCAGCAACGCTGGACAACCTGAAGGACGCCGGTTTCTACTGGGCCACCCGCTCGGGCGTTACCGTCGCCATTTCCGATATCGCGGCTCCGATCGACAAGCCGGCCATTATGGAAGGCTACGAAGCCCAGGCTGCCAAGGTTGAAAGCCAGTACGGCAAGGGCCTGATCGCTGAAGACGAGCGCCGCCAGGAACTGATCGACATCTGGAACAAGGCCACCAACGAGGTTGCTGCTGCAATGCGGGCGAACATGCCCGAATTCAACAACATCAACCGCATGGTGTCCTCCGGTGCCCGTGGTAACTGGCTGCAGGTCCGCCAGATTGCCGGTATCCGTGGCCTGGTGGCCAACCCTAAGGGTGAGATCATTCCGCGCCCGATCAAGTCCTCCTACCGTGAGGGCCTGTCGGTGCTGGAATACTTCATCGCCACCCACGGTGCCCGTAAGGGTCTGGCCGATACCGCTCTGCGTACCGCCAACTCGGGTTACCTGACCCGTCGTCTGGTGGATGTGTCGCAGGACGTCATCGTCCGCGAGGAAGACTGCGGCACCGAGCGCGGCCTGAACGTGACCATCGCGGTTCCGGATTCCAACGGCGAGCTGCAGCTGCACGAAGAGGTCGAGAACTCGGCGTACGCCCGTACGCTGGCCACCGACGTCTCCGATGCCCAGGGCAATGTCCTGGCAAAGGGCGGCGACGATGTGGGCGACGTCCTCATCGCCAAGCTGTTCGAAGCCGGCGTTACCGACATCAAGGTCCGCTCCGTACTCACCTGTGAGTCCGCCGTCGGTACCTGTGCACTTTGCTACGGCCGCTCCCTGGCCACGGGTAAGACCGTGGACATCGGCGAGGCCGTGGGCATCATTGCCGCACAGTCCATTGGTGAGCCGGGTACCCAGCTGACCATGCGTACCTTCCACACCGGTGGTGTTGCTTCCGCTGAGGACATCACCCAGGGTCTGCCCCGTATCCAGGAGCTCTTCGAAGCACGTACGCCTAAGGGTGTTGCTCCGATCTCCGAGACCGCGGGCCGGGTCACCATCGAAGAGACCGACCGCCAGATGCGTCTGGTTGTCACTCCCGATGACGGCTCCGAGGAAATCGCCTACCCGGTCCTGCGCCGTGCCCGCCTGCTGGTTGCCGACGGCGACCACGTAGAGGTTGGCCAGCAGCTGGTCTTCGGTGCGGTGGATCCCAAGCAGATCCTCCGTATCCTCGGCCCGCGCAAGGCACAGGAATTCCTGGTGGACGAAGTCCAGCGCGTGTACCGCAGCCAGGGTGTGGGCATCCACGACAAGCACGTCGAGGTTATTGTCCGCCAGATGCTGCGCCGCGTGACCGTGATCGAGTCCGGCGATTCCGATCTGCTCCCGGGTGAGCTGACCGAGCGCCGCCGCTTCGAGAAGGAGAACCGCCGCGTGGTTTCGGAAGGCAAGAAGCCTGCTTCGGGCCGTCCGGAACTCATGGGCATCACCAAGGCCTCCCTGGCCACCGAGTCCTGGCTGTCCGCAGCTTCCTTCCAGGAGACAACCCGCGTCCTGACGCAGGCTGCCATGGAAGGCAAGAGCGATCCGCTGCTCGGCCTCAAGGAGAACGTCATCATCGGTAAGCTGATCCCGGCCGGAACGGGCCTGCCCCGTTACACCGAGGTCACTGTCGAGCCGACCGAAGAAGCAAAGGCCAATCTCTTCACCGGCCCCAGCGCCTTCAGCGACTTCGACTACGCCGGCGTTGACGGCGGTCTGAGCCCTGAGTTCCACGCCATCCCGCTGGATGACTACGACATGGGCAGCGACTTCCGCTAACCAAGGCTGAACCGCCGGCTGTGCGCATGCGCACTCCCGGCGGCCCGGTATCAACGGCAGGTCCCGCACCCCAGGGTGCGGGACCTGCCGCGTTTAACGGCTGTGCCAGACTTAAAGGATGGCGAATTCCCCAAGCGGCGAATCCATGACGAGCCGGATCGTCCGGATCATCAGCGCCTTCGACGAAACCCACCAGTCCATGCCGGTGGCCGTGCTGGCCCGGCGCGCGGAACTGCCGCTGTCCACCACGCACCGGATGGTGAAGGACCTGGCCGGGCACGGTTTCCTGCAGCGGGAGCCCGACGGCGGCGTCCGGCTGGGCCTGCGCCTGTGGGAACTGGCCAACCGCAGCTCGGCGGCCCTTGGGCTCAAGCAGATTGCGATGCCGTACATGGAGGACATCCAGGCCGTGGTCCGGCAACACACCCAGTTGTCCGTCCTGCGGCAGGACGAGGTGTTGTTTATCGAGCGCCTTTCCAGCCATGGGTCGGTACTGAACCACGCCAAGGTCGCCGGCCGGCTGCCGGTCCACGTCTCCTCTTCGGGGATGGTGATGATGGCCCACTCGCCGCGGCACGTGCAGGAGGCCTATCTGCTCCGGCGGAACCTGGCAGACCGAGAAGAGCAGGACCTGCGTGCGTCCTGGACCCGGATCCGCCTCGAGGGCAGCGCCAGCCTGCCCGGTGCCGTCGTGCCCGACACCACCGGAATCGCCGTGCCCGTCTTCGGCGCCTCAGGCACGGCCGTTGCGGCCATCGGCGTCGTGGTGCCCACGGGCAGCGAGCACACTACGGCGACCGTCCCGGCCCTGATGACCGCTGCCCGCGGTATCTCGCGCGGACTTGGCGTGCGGGCCGACGCCGCGGGTCCGCACTACACGCGCTGACCCTGGCCGCAATCCACAGCGGCAGACTCCAGCGGAACGAAGCAGTGCAGCGTGGCGCTGCAGGGCTGCGCCTCTCTCCCGGGCGATAGTAGTGCCGGGTCCACAGCACTACCGGACGGGAACCATCCCCGGCGGCAGCGGTTCCGGGCCCAACAGAACAGGGCGGGCAACGCAGGGGGAAGCAGTGGCAGCATCAGGAGTGGCCTCGCTGCCCGCATTCCGTGGGTTATGGCTCGCCACGACGGCGGTGCATGCCGGGAGTGACATCGCCGTTTTTGCCGTGTCGGTGGGAATGATCACCGTGCTCGGAGCGTCGCCGTTCGAGGCCGGGCTCGCGGCCCCGCTCAGCAGCGCCGGGCCGCTCCTCTTCGGGCTGGTGGCGGGAGTGGCGGTCGACAGGTGGGGTCAGCGGCGCACCATGCTCGCCATGACCTGGCTCCGTGCTGCTGCCTACGCGTGTGCGGTTGCCTCGTTCTTCTGCGGCTGGCTGCAGGCATGGCAGCTGCTCCTGGTGATCCTGGTGGTGAGTATTGCGGACGTGTTTTTCATGGCCGCGTACACCTCGGTATTGCCCCGCCTGGTCGGCCGGCACCGGATCGCTGACGCTTCGTCTTCAGTGATGGTCGCCGAACAGGTGGTGTCCCTGGCCGGCCCCGCGGCAGGCGGCATCCTCGTGCGGTTCCTTCCGGCGCCGGCCGTCCTGGCGGTAAGCGCAGCCATGCAGCTGATCGCCGCCGCGGGACTTAGCCGGCTGCCCCCGGACAACCCCGCCCTGCCAAAGCCGGACCGGCCGGGCGTACGTGAGTCCATCGCGACGGGGATCCGGTTCATTGCCGGCCACCGCCTGCTGCTGGCGCTGATTTTGACGACCGCAACCAACAACTTTGCAGCCGGGATCTATCAGGCGGCTGAGACCTGGTTCATCCTTCACGATCTGGCCATGGATCCGGCCCTCTTCGGTGCCATCTGGTCCGTCAGCGCGGTTGGCGGCATTGCCGGTGCGGTGCTGGCTCCGCGGGTGGGACGGGCAATGGGTCCGCTCCGGGCCATGCTGCTCGCGGCGGTGATGATGCCGGTGAACTTCGCACTCATTCCGCTGACCGCGCTCTGGCCGCATCTCGCAGTGCCGGGCATCGGGCTGTCCTTTACCCTCTTCGGCCTGGCGCTTGGCCTGATGATGGTGAACAGCGCGGCCCTGACCACGGCGCTGATTCCGGATGACCTCCTCGCCAGGGTCTCGTCCACCCGCCGCACGCTCACCCAGGGTGCGGTGGTGCTGGGCGGCGTGCTCGGGGCGCTGCTGCTGGGCTGGATCGGCGCCGTACCGACGCTTTGGCTGGCCGTGGCGGTGGCCCTGGGCCAGTGCGTGTTCCTGCTGCGGATGGGGGTTCCGCGGCGGGGCATACCGCTGCCGTCGGAACTTCCCGCGGAACCGGATCCGCTGCCGGCAGCACCGTGAACCGGGGCACTGGATGCGCCGGAACGGCAGGCAGGCAGCGGCAGCGGCTTTCCCAATCAATGAGAATGGCTTTGGAACTCCGTGTGTGCCGGCAGTCACACTTGGATGTAGTGTCCGCTACATAGCTTTCCAAGGGAGTACGAGATGGGTGCAGAGCGCACAATCCTCACAACGCAGGTCGGCATCGTGGGCGGCGGCCCTGCCGGGCTGATGCTTTCGCATTTGCTGTCCAAATCGGGCATCGACAACATCGTGGTGGAAAAGCGGGACCACGAAACCATCCGCACGACCCACCGGGCCGGCATCCTCGAGCACGGCAGCGTCCGCATGCTCACGGAAACCGGAGTCAGCGACCGGGTGCTGACGGACGGGTACCGGCATGAGGGTATTGACCTGCGCTTCGGCGGCGAAAGCCACCGCATCGATTTTGAAGACCTGGTGGGGGAGTCCGTGTGGCTCTACCCGCAGAACGAAGTGTTCACGGACCTCGCCGCGGCCCGAGAACGTGACCATGGCGATGTCCGGTACGGGGTCAGTGATACTGCCGTCACCGACCTGGCGACGGACACCCCGAAGATCCTCTTCACCGACAGCGAGGGCCGGGACTTTGAAATCCGCTGCGGGATCCTGGTGGGCTCGGATGGGTCCGGCGGTATCTGCAAGCGCTCGATCCCCAAGGAAGCCCGCACGGACAACTTCATCGAATACCCCTTCGCCTGGTTTGGGATCCTTACCGAGGCCGCGCCCAGCGCGCCGGAACTGATCTATGCCAACTCGGACCGTGGTTTTGCGTTGATCAGCCAGCGCAACGACAAGATCCAGCGCATGTACTTCCAGGCGGATCCGAACGAGGACGCGGACGCCTGGAGCGAGGAGCGGATCTGGGACGAACTCCAGGCACGGGTGGACGGCCCGGACGGTCTTGAACTCAAGCGCGGACCGATCTTCGAGAAAACGGTCCTGAAGTTCCGCAGCTATGTCTGCGAACCAATGCGCTACGGCAACCTCTTCCTCGCCGGAGACGCCGGGCACACCGTGCCGCCCACCGGTGCCAAGGGACTGAATCTTGCCCTGGCGGATGTCCAGGTGCTGTTCGAGGCCATCGACTCGTTCTACGCCACCAGGTCTCCGGACCTCCTGGACGGTTACAGCAGCAAGGCGCTGCAGCGGGTCTGGCGTGCCCAGAACTTCTCCTATTGGATGACGTCCATGCTGCATACCCGTGCCGATGCCAGCCCCTTCGAACGCAAGCGCGCGCTCGGCGAGCTCAGCGGCGTCGTCGCCTCCCGCCACGGCAGCGCCTACCTGGCAGAGGCCTATACAGGGTGGCCCAACAGCTGAAACCCTCCTTGTGTGCGTATATCGAACACTTGTACATCCAATGAACAAGCGGTGTAACGTGGTGTGGACCACGTGGATGCTTGGAAAGCCGGAGCGCGAGGGTGCGCTTCATTGAAAGGAATAACCATGGAAATGGAAGACAATCTTTTCCAGAACAGCCATGTCATCGAGAAGCTGGATGCGGCCGAGGCCTCGCAGGACCAGATCTCGGCTGAAATCGCTTCGGTCCACGCCGACTACGACAAGGGAGTGGACGACGGCGCCGCCGAGGAAACGCAGCCGCGCATCGACTTTTCTCCCTACCGCAGCTCGCTCCTGCGCCACCCCACCAAGGATCCGCACCACGTGGACCCCGAAACCATCGAACTGTGGTCCCCGGCCTTCGGCCACCATGACGTCCACGCCCTCGAGAGCAACCTGACCATCCAGCACAACGGCGAACCGATGGGGGAGCGGATCATCGTCCGCGGGCGCATCCTCGACGGCGACGGGCACCCCGTGCGCAACCAGCTGGTGGAAATCTGGCAGGCCAACTCCGCCGGCCGCTACATCCACAAGCGCGACCAGCATCCGGCTCCGCTGGACCCGAACTTCACCGGCGTCGGCCGCTGCATCACCACGGATGACGGCTCCTACGAGTTCACCACCATCAAGCCGGGGCCGTACCCGTGGAAGAACCACTACAACGCGTGGCGCCCGGCGCACATCCACTTCTCGCTCTTCGGCACCGACTTCACCCAGCGCATGATCACCCAGATGTATTTCCCGGGTGACCCGCTGTTCGCCCTGGACCCGATCTACCAGTCGATCACGGACCAGAAGGCACGCGACCGCCTCGTGGCCACGTACGACCACAACATCACCTCGCATGAATGGGCCACCGGCTACAACTGGGACATCGTGCTCACCGGCAGCAACCGCACCTGGATGGAAGACGAGGACGCAGAGTAATGAGCGATCAGAAGCTAACCGCCACCCCCGGCCAGACCATCGGACCGTTCTACGGCTACGCCCTCCCCTTCGAGAAGGACAACCAGCTGACAACCCCGGGCCTGCCCGGGAGTATCCGCCTGCAGGGCACCGTGACCGACGGTGCCGGGGACACCATTCCGGACGCCCTGCTGGAAATCTGGCAGGCTGACGCAGACGGCAACATTCCGCAGCACACCGGCTCACTGGTCCGTGACGGCTACACCTTCACCGGCTGGGGGCGCACCGCCGTCGACAACACCGGAAACTACACTTTCACCACGGTCAACCCGGGCCCCACGGAGGAAGGATCGGCACCCTTCATTTCCTTCGTCATCTTCGCCCGCGGCCTGCTGAACAAGCTGCACACCCGGATGTACCTGCCGGACGACGAAGAGGCACTGGCCCGCGACGCCCTGCTCTCCTCGCTGCCCGAAGACCGCCGGCGCACCCTGATCGCCACCCGCGAGGCCGACGGCGGCCTGCGCTGGAACATCTGCCTGCAGGGCGAGGACGAAACCGTTTTCCTCACCTACCCCGGAGCCTGACCGGTGGGTGCCACAGACAGTGCAGATTACGGGCTGCTCTCCCCGGCCTGGGCGGGTACACGCGCCGCAGACCTGACGGGTGACCGCCAGCTGCTCCAGGCACTGCTGGACGTTGAACTCGAATGGGTGCGGGTGCTGGCCGGCGCCGGACTGGCCGATCCGGAAGCGCCCGCCGCGGTGGCCGCCGTCAGCGATGCCTCCCGGTACGACGCCGCGTCCCTCGCCGAGCGTGCGCAGGGCGGCGGCAATCCCGTCATTCCCCTGCTGGCCGACCTGCGGGCCCAGGCCCGGGCCCAGGATCCCAAGGCAGCCGCCGCAATCCACCGCGGTGCCACCAGCCAGGACATCATGGACACGGCCCTGATGCTGCTGGCCCGCCGAACCCTGGAAGCGGTCCTGGCGGACGCAGGCAGGGCCGCCGCCGCCCTGGCCGAACTGGCACGCCGCCACGCCGCGACGCTGTGCGTGGCCCGCACCCTGACCCAGCACTCCCTGCCCTCCACCTTCGGCCTCCGTGCCGCCCAGTGGCTGCACGGCGTCGGGTCCGCCACGCAGGGCCTGCGCACCGCCGCCGACAACCTCCAGCTGCAGTGGGGCGGCGCCTCCGGCACACTCGCTGCCCTCACCCTCGCCGCCGGGTCCGCTTCCTCTGACGGCGGCGGCGCACGGCCCACCGCCTTCGACCTCACCGCACGCCTCGCCGACGGGCTCGGCCTCGTGGGACCCCTTGCGCCGTGGCAGACCAACCGGCTGCCCGTGACCGCCCTCGGAGCCGCCCTGCAGGACTTCACCGCCGCTGCCGGGAAGGTCGCCAACGACGTCCTGCTGCTGAGCCGCCCGGAAATCGGCGAGGTGTCCGAACCCCGTGCCGCCGGCCGCGGCGGGTCCTCCGCCATGCCGCAGAAGCAGAACCCCGTCCTGTCCGTCCTGATCCGCAGCGCCGCCCTGGCCGCCCCCGGCTATGGGATGCAGCTGAACGCCGCTGCCGCCGCCGCGGATGATGAACGCCCCAGCGGCTCCTGGCACGTGGAATGGCAGGCACTGAGGTCCCTGCTGCGCCTGGCCGGGGGAGCCGCGGAAAAGCTGGCCGAACTGGCCGAAGGCCTGCAGGTGCACACCGACGCCCTGGCCCGGAACCTGGACGCCGCCGGACCGCTTGTGGTCAGCGAAAAGATCATGGCCGTAGTGGCACCGCTGCTGGACGACGGCGTGCCCGGACGCGGCAAGGAAATCATTACCGAAACGGTCGCCCGGTCCCTCTCCTCGGGGAAGTCCTTCGAAGAACTGCTGCGCCGCGCCGTTCCCGCCGGGGCCCTTTCCGACGCGGAACTCAAGAGCGTCCTCGACCCCGCCGAATACCTAGGGGAGGCCACCGCCCTCATCGAGCGGATCACCGCCGCCTACCCCGGAAAGACCCCAGCATGAGCATCCCCGTCATCAAGGCCTCGCGCCTCTCCGACGCCGGCCCCGGAGCTCCGGTCCTGATCGCCGGACCATCCCTGGGCACCGCGTCCATCCCCCTGTGGAGCCGCGCGGCTGCCGCACTGGACACCTTCACCGTCATTACCTGGGACCTGCCCGGACACGGGGTCAGCCCCGCCGCCCATGAACCCTTCAGCGTCGCGGACCTGGCCGCCGGCGTCGCCGGCCTGGTCACCGCTGCCCGCAGCGCCGGAGACATTGCCGCCGACGCACCGGTGTTCTATGCCGGTGTGTCCCTGGGCGGCGCCGTCGGGCTGCAGCTGGGACTGGACCACGGGGCACTGTTCGACGGCATCGCAGTCCTCTGCTCCGGCGCGAAGATCGGCGAGGCCGAAGGCTGGGAACAGCGGGCGGAAACCGTACGGGCCCAGGGCACTCCCACACAGGTGGTCGGCTCGGGGCAGCGCTGGTTTGCGCCGGGCTTTATGGACCGGGAACCGGGGGCAGCGGCCGCCCTCCTGCACTCCCTGCAGGATGCGGACCGCTTCTCCTACGCCCTGTGCTGCGAGGCGCTGGCAGCCTTTGACCTCCGCCGCCGGCTGCCGGACATCACGGTGCCCATCCTCGCCGTCGCAGGCGCCGACGACGTCGTCACCCCGCCGTCGTTCGCGCAGCTGATCGCGGACCGCGTCACCAACGGAACCGCCGCCGTCGTTGACGGCGCCGCCCACTTGGTCCCCGTGGAGCAGCCGCAGCGGACCGCGGAACTGCTGAAGAATTTCTTCGGCGCCCAGTACCTGGAAGGGAAATAACGCAGTGATTGCAGATGCCAACAAGAGCCGGCAGGACGTGTACGACGAGGGCATGGCGGTGCGCCGCGAGGTCCTCGGCAGCGAGCACGTGGACCGGGCCAACGCCGGCAAGGACGACTTCACCACCGATTTCCAGGATCTGATCACCCAGTACGCGTGGGGCACCATCTGGACCCGTCCGGGGCTGCCGCGGACCATGCGCAGCGCCATCACGCTGACCGCCCTGATTGCGCACGGCCACCTGGAGGAGTTCGCCATGCACGTGCGCGCTGCGCTCCGAAACGGGCTTAGCCGGGACGAGATCAAGGAGATCGTGCTGCAGTCCGCGATTTACTGCGGCGTCCCTTCCGCCAACTCCGCCTTCAAGGTGGCCCAGGGCGTCTTCCGGGAGATTGACGCGGCCTAAGCCGCGCAGGTCCCTTCCAGCCATTCGAGTTTTCGCTTTCCAGTTCAAGGAGCACCGGTGAACCAGGCCTATATCTACGACGCAGTCCGCACCCCCTTCGGCAAGTTCGGCGGGGCCCTGGCAGGAGTCCGCCCGGACGACCTGGCCGCGCAGGTCCTGAAGGCTTCCGTGTCCCGTGCTCCGGGGCTCGATCCCGAGCGCATCGATGAAGTGGTGTTCGGCAACGCCAACGGCGCCGGCGAGGAGAACCGCAACGTGGCCCGCATGGCCACCCTGCTGGCCGGCCTGCCCACCTCCCTCCCCGGCACCACGGTCAACCGCCTCTGCGGCTCCTCCCTGGACGCGGCCCTGATCGCTTCGCGGCAGATCAACACCGGCGAAGCGGACCTGATGCTCATCGGCGGCGTGGAATCCATGAGCCGCGCCCCCTGGGTGCTGCCCAAGAACGAAAAGCCGTACCCGGCCGGAGACCAGACGCTGGCCTCCACCACGCTGGGGTGGCGGCTGGTCAATCCGGCCATGCCCAAGGAATGGACCGTCTCCCTGGGGGAGGCCACCGAGCAGCTGCGCGAGAAGTACGGCATCACGCGGGAGCGCCAGGACGAATTCGCTGCCGCTTCGCACGCCCTCGCCGCCAAGGCCTGGGACGACGGGAAATACGCGAACCTCACGGTCGCCGTCGACGGTGTGGACCTGGCCCGGGATGAAAGCATCCGTGCAGGCTCGACGGTGGAGAAGCTGGCCACACTGCGCACCGTCTTCCGCCCGGTCTCGGACGATGCCTCCGGCGGCACCGTGACCGCCGGCAACGCCTCGCCGCTGAACGACGGAGCCTCCGCAGCCTGGCTCGGCAGCGAGAACGCGGCCGGAATCCTCGGGCTGGCGCCGTTGGCCCGGATCGCCGGCCGCGGGGCGGCCGCCAACGAGCCGCAGTTCTTCGGTTACGCCCCGGTCGAAGCGGCCAACACGGCGCTGAAGCGGGCCGGCATCAGCTGGAGCGACGTCGGGGCAGTTGAACTCAACGAAGCCTTCGCCGCCCAGTCCCTGGCCTGCCTCGACGCCTGGGACATCGACCCCGGAATCGTCAATGCCTGGGGCGGCGCGGTAGCCATCGGCCACCCGCTCGGAGCCTCCGGCACGCGCATCCTCGGCACCCTGGCCCGCCGCCTGCAGGAATCGGGTGAACGCTGGGGGGTGGCGGCGATCTGCATCGGCGTCGGCCAGGGCCTCGCCGTCGTGCTCGAAAACGCCAACTGAGAACCGTCACCTAGACGTAAGGAAAAACCGTGCTCAACATTGTGCAGGACGTCGATGAGGCCGTTGCGCCCATCCACGACGGCGCCACCGTCATGATCGGCGGGTTCGGACGCGCCGGCCAGCCCGTGGAACTCATCGAGGCGCTGCTGCGCCAGGGTGCCAAGGACCTGACAGTCGTGAACAACAACGCCGGGAACGGCGAACAGGGCCTGGCCGCCCTGATCGGCGCCGGCCGGGTGAAGAAGATCATCTGCTCCTTCCCCCGGCAGTCCGATTCGCAGATCTTCGATGCCAGGTACCGGGCCGGCGAGATCGAACTGGAACTGGTGCCCCAGGGCAACCTGGCCGAACGCATCCGGGCCGCCGGTGCCGGCATCGGCGGGTTCTTCACGCCCACCGCCTACGGAACCCCGCTGGCCGAAGGCAAGGAAACCCGGATGATCGACGGCCGCGGCTATGTCTTCGAGACGCCGCTCCATGCCGACTTCGCCCTGGTGAAGGCGCTGCGCGCCGACCGGGCAGGCAACCTCGTCTACCGGAAGACCGCCCGCAACTTCGGTCCGATCATGGCCGCCGCGGCCAAGACCGCGATTGTGCAGGTCCGCGAGATCGTGGACATCGGAGAAATGGACCCCGAATCCGTGGTAACCCCCGGAATCTACGTCAACAGCCTGGTCCGCGTGGACCAGGAGAAAGCACCGGCCGCAGCATGAGCACCACAACCGAGAAGCTGGGCAAGAACGAACTCGCCGCCCTGGTGGCGTCCGACATCGCCCCCGGGTCCTTCGTGAACCTGGGCATCGGCCAGCCGACCCTGGTCTCGAACTACCTCCGGCCCGAACAGCACGTCACCCTTCATACCGAGAACGGCATGCTGGGAATGGGGCCGGAAGCCACCGGCGACGAGGTGGACCCGGACCTGATCAACGCCGGCAAGATTCCGGTCACCGAACTGCCGGGCGCCGCGTACTTCCACCACGCCGACTCCTTCGCGATCATGCGCGGGGGACACCTTGACGTCTGTGTCCTGGGTGCCTTCCAGGTCTCCGCCTCGGGTGACCTGGCCAACTGGCACACCGGTGCCCCCGATGCCATTCCGGCGGTGGGCGGCGCCATGGACCTGGCCACGGGCGCCAAGGACGTCTACGTCATGATGTCCCTGTTCACCAAGGACGGCCTCAGCAAGCTCGTGAAGGAATGCAGCTACCCCCTCACCGGCGTCGGCTGCGTCACCCGCGTCTACACTAATGAGGCGGTCTTCCTGCTGAAGGACGGCGGCGTCCACGTGCGCGAGACCTTCGGCACGACGTTCGAGGAACTCGCTGCGAAGATGGACATTCCGCTGGTCCGCGCCGCAGCCGGCAAACAGCAGTAACCAAACATATGGGGGGACAGGTGGGCGACACGGTACAGTCCAGCGACCAGTTCGTGCAGTCGCTGGCGCGTGGGCTCCTGGTGATCCGGGCCTTCGACGCCGACCACGTGCAGATGACCTTGAGCGAGGTCTCGCGCCGCACCGGGCTGACCAGGGCCACCGCCCGCCGCTTCCTGCTCACGCTGGTGGAGCTGGGCTACGTCCGCACCGACGGCCGGGCCTTCGAGCTGACGGCACTGGTGCTGCAGCTGGGGTATTCCTACCTATCCGGCCAGTCCCTGCCACGGCTGGCACAGCCCGTGCTGGAGGACCTTTCCCGGGAAATTTCGGAGTCCACATCGGCGTCGGTGCTGGACGGCGGCGAGATCGTCTACATTGCCCGCATCCACACGCGGCGCCTGATGACTGTGGGGATCAACGTGGGCACCCGGTTCCCCGCCTATGCCACGTCCATGGGCAGGGTGCTGCTGGCCGGGCTCCCCGAGGAGCGTTTCGAGGCCTACGTCGCGACGGCGGAACTGCTCCCGCTGACGGAGCGGACCGTAACCGATCCGGACCGGCTGCGTGCACTGGTGGCACAGGCACGGGACCAGGGCTGGGCAGTCGTGGACCAGGAGCTGGAGCTGGGCCTGCGGTCCATCGCCGTTCCCGTGCGCGATCCGCAGGGATCGGTCGTGGCGGCCCTGAACACATCCATGCAGGCGGCCATGGGCCTGAATGCTCCGACATTGGACGAGGCGGCCGCCCGCGTCCTGCCGCACCTGCAGCGGGCTTCTGCCCGGATCACCGAGGCGCTGGCTGCCCGCAGTTAGTGACCTCGCCCGCACTTTCCGCGGGGACCGGTTAAGTCTGCTAGACTGAAAACCAATTGTTTGTGTGGCAGTGGATGAAGGCCGCTCGCGTGCCCTCCGTGGTGAGATACTCGGAGGAATGCATTCCGAAAGGAATGGGCGGGCCTGTTTCCGGGTTGCGGGGTCCTTGCGCAACGAATGCCACACTTTTGCACGCCTACGGTCGCTTTCGGCGAGAAAATCGGAACTTCTCGGGGCATTGCGGCAACGACTTGAAGCGCGTCGCCCCGGTCCGGCTTTCAGCTGGCAGCGGGACGAGGCAACCAGAGAATTATCTCGAGAAAAAACGGAGAACACGAAAGTGCCTACGATTCAGCAGCTGGTCCGCAAGGGCCGCTCACCCAAGGTCTCGAAGACCAAGGCTCCTGCCCTCAAGGGCAGCCCGATGCGCCGTGGTGTCTGCACCCGCGTCTACACCACCACCCCGAAGAAGCCGAACTCGGCTCTGCGTAAGGTTGCCCGTGTCCGCCTCAACGGCGGCATCGAAGTAACTGCATACATCCCCGGTGTGGGTCACAACCTTCAGGAACACTCCATCGTGCTGGTGCGCGGCGGTCGTGTGAAGGACCTTCCCGGTGTCCGCTACAAGATTGTCCGCGGTGCCCTCGATACCCAGGGTGTCAAGAACCGCAAGCAGGCTCGCAGCCGCTACGGCGCGAAGATGGAGAAGAAGTAATATGCCCCGCAAGGGTCCGGCCCCCAAGCGGCCGCTCGTACTGGATCCCGTCTACGGCTCCCCGCTGGTCACGCAGCTGATCAACAAGGTTCTGGTAGACGGCAAGAAGTCCACCGCAGAGCGCATCGTTTACGGTGCACTTGCAGGCGCCCAGGAGAAGACCGGACAGGATCCGGTTGCAGCCCTGAAGAAGGCAATGGACAACATCAAGCCGAGCCTTGAGGTCAAGTCCCGCCGTGTTGGCGGCGCCACTTACCAGGTTCCCGTCGAGGTCAAGCCGGGCCGTGCAACCGCACTGGCTCTGCGTTGGCTGGTCGGCTACTCCAAGGCCCGCCGCGAGAAGACGATGACTGAGCGTCTGCGCAACGAAATCCTGGACGCTTCCAACGGTCTTGGTGCAGCTGTGAAGCGCCGCGAGGACACCCACAAGATGGCCGAGTCCAACAAGGCCTTCGCCCACTACCGCTGGTAATACGCCAAGCTGACGGCAGCCGCTGAAGGCCCTGTGGCCCGCATTTGCGGGCCGCAGGGCTTCAGCCGGATAAGCGCCGTTGACGGAAGCAACCAAAAAAGGGAGAAACCGTGGCACTTGACGTGCTTACCGACCTGAATAAGGTCCGCAACATCGGCATCATGGCCCACATTGATGCCGGCAAGACAACTACCACTGAGCGCATCCTGTTCTACACGGGTGTCAACCACAAGATCGGCGAGACCCACGACGGTGCGTCCACGATGGACTGGATGGCACAGGAGCAGGAGCGGGGCATCACCATCACCTCCGCAGCTACTACGTGTTACTGGGACAACAACCAGATCAACATCATCGACACCCCGGGTCACGTTGACTTCACTGTCGAGGTTGAGCGGTCCCTGCGCGTCCTCGACGGCGCCGTTGCTGTCTTCGACGGCAAGGAAGGCGTGGAGCCGCAGTCCGAGACTGTCTGGCGCCAGGCTGACAAGTACGACGTTCCGCGTATCTGCTTCGTCAACAAGATGGACAAGCTCGGTGCTGACTTCTACTTCACCGTAGACACGATCATCAACCGCCTCGGCGCCAAGCCGCTGGTCCTCCAGCTGCCGATCGGCTCCGAGAGCGAATTCGAAGGCGTCGTTGACCTCATCGAAATGCGTGCACTCACCTGGCGCGGCGACGCCAAGGGTGACGTGACCATGGGCGCCAAGTACGAAATCGAACCGATCCCCGCAGAACTGCAGGAAAAGGCCGAATCGTACCGCGCACAGCTCGTCGAGACCGTTGCTGAAGCCAGCGACGAACTGATGAACAAGTACCTCGAAGGCGAAGAGATCAGCATTGCCGAGCTGAAGGCCGGCATCCGTAAGCTGACCATCAACTCCGAGGTCTACCCGGTTCTTTGTGGCTCTGCCTTCAAGAACCGCGGTGTGCAGCCGATGCTGGACGCCGTCGTCGACTACCTGCCCAGCCCGCTTGACGTCCCGAACATCAAGGGCCACGACATCCGCGACGAAGAGGTCATCCTCGAGCGCGCCGCTGATGCCAAGGCTCCGTTCTCGGCTCTCGCCTTCAAGGTTGTGACGCACCCGTTCTTCGGCCGTCTGACCTACATCCGCGTGTACTCCGGTCACGCTGCTTCCGGCGCCCAGGTCATGAACGCGACCAAGCAGAAGAAGGAGCGCATCGGAAAGCTCTTCCAGATGCACGCCAACAAGGAAAACCCGGTCGAGGAAATCACGACGGGCCACATTTACGCGGCCATCGGCCTGAAGGACACCACCACGGGCGATACCCTGTGCGACCTTCAGGAACCGATCGTGCTGGAATCCATGAGCTTCCCGGAGCCCGTGATTTCCGTGGCCATCGAGCCGAAGACCAAGGGTGACCAGGAGAAGCTCTCCACGGCCATCCAGAAGCTCTCCGAAGAGGATCCGACCTTCCAGGTCTCCCTCGACGAAGACACCGGCCAGACGATCATCGCCGGCATGGGCGAGCTCCACCTGGACATCCTGGTGGACCGCATGCGCCGCGAGTTCCGCGTCGAGGCAAACGTGGGCAAGCCCCAGGTCGCCTACCGCGAAACGATCCGCCGTGCAGTCGCCAAGCACGACTACACGCACAAGAAGCAGACCGGTGGTTCGGGTCAGTTCGCAAAGATCCAGATCGCCATCGAGCCGCTGGATACTTCCGACGGCACGTTCTACGAGTTCGAGAACAAGGTCACCGGTGGTCGTGTTCCCCGCGAATACATCCCCAGCGTTGACCAGGGTATCCAGAGCGCGCTCACTGACGGTGTGCTCGCCGGTTACCCGGTAGTCGGCATCAAGGCGACGCTGCTTGACGGCGCCTACCACGATGTTGACTCCTCGGAAATGGCGTTCAAGATCGCCGGACGGCAGGCTTTCAAGGAAGCCGCCCGTATGGCGAGCCCTGTCCTGCTTGAACCGCTGATGGATGTTGAGGTCCGCACCCCTGAGGAATACATGGGTGAAGTTATCGGTGACATCAACTCCCGTCGCGGCCAGATGCAGTCCATGGAAGATGCAGCCGGCGTAAAGGTCATCCGGGCACACGTCCCGCTGTCCGGCATGTTCGGTTACATCGGCGACCTGCGGTCCAAGACCCAGGGCCGCGCCGTGTACTCCATGTCCTTCAACAGCTACGCCGAGGTCCCGAAGGCAGTTGCCGACGAGATCATCCAGAAGACGCGCGGCGAGTAAAACTTGGAGGGTGGACCGGTTCCGACCGGGAAACCCGCCGTGTGCGCCAGGTCCGGGCTTCGGCCCGGACCGGGCGCATAGCCAGACTGAGCGGCCTTACGAGGCTGCTGCGGAAATCGGCAATTTCATCAAATAAACAGCCCCAAGTAGACTTACATCAGTTTCAGTTGCGAAAAGCGCGGCTGGAGATTGAGTCTTCTAACTCTCTAGGAGGAACCCGTGGCGAAGGCAAAGTTCGAGCGGACTAAGCCGCACGTCAACATC
The DNA here is from genome assembly GCF_030373105.1 of Arthrobacter sp. zg-Y877. NCBI lineage: Bacteria > Bacillati > Actinomycetota > Actinomycetes > Micrococcales > Micrococcaceae > Arthrobacter > Arthrobacter sp. zg-Y877. The sequence goes on along the minus strand of NZ_JAUCPU010000002.1, from coordinate 427,173 downwards.
GGCACCATTGGTCACGTTGACCATGGAAAGACGACGTTGACCGCTGCCATTTCGAAGGTGCTTGCTGACAAGTACCCTGATCTGAATGAAAAGCGCGATTTCGCTGCTATCGACTCTGCACCTGAAGAGCGCCAGCGCGGCATCACCATCAACATCTCGCACATCGAGTACCAGACCGAGAAGCGCCACTACGCACACGTAGACGCCCCCGGCCACGCTGACTACATCAAGAACATGATCACTGGTGCAGCTCAGATGGATGGCGCAATCCTCGTGGTTGCCGCTACTGACGGTCCGATGGCCCAGACCCGCGAGCACGTTCTGCTCGCCCGCCAGGTTGGCGTTCCCTACCTGCTGGTCGCACTGAACAAGTCCGACATGGTTGACGACGAAGAACTGCTCGACCTCGTGGAAATGGAAGTTCGCGAACTGCTGAGCTCCCAGGACTTCGACGGCGACAACGCTCCCGTCGTCCGCGTTTCCGGCCTCAAGGCTCTCGAAGGCGACCCCAAGTGGGTTGCAGCCGTCGAAGAGCTCATGGAAGCCGTTGACAACAACGTGCCGGACCCGGTTCGCGACAAGGACAAGCCGTTCCTGATGCCGATCGAGGACGTCTTCACGATCACCGGTCGTGGAACCGTTGTCACGGGCCGCGCCGAGCGCGGTACCCTCGCCATCAACTCCGAGGTCGAGATCGTCGGCATCCGTCCGGTCCAGAAGACCACGGTTACCGGTATCGAGATGTTCCACAAGCAGCTTGACGAAGCATGGGCCGGCGAGAACTGTGGCCTGCTGCTCCGCGGCATCAAGCGCGAAGACGTAGAGCGTGGCCAGGTTGTCGTAAAGCCGGGTTCCATTACCCCGCACACCGACTTCGAAGCCAACGTCTACATCCTGTCCAAGGATGAAGGCGGACGCCACAACCCGTTCTACTCGAACTACCGCCCGCAGTTCTACTTCCGTACCACGGACGTAACCGGCGTCATCACCCTCCCCGAGGGCACTGAAATGGTTATGCCCGGCGATAACACTGAGATGACCGTTGAGCTCATCCAGCCGATCGCTATGGAAGAGGGCCTCGGCTTCGCTATCCGCGAAGGCGGCCGCACCGTTGGATCAGGCCGCGTCACCAAGATCATCAAGTAATTTGATGATTTAGCCTGAACCGTTTCGGTTCTTAGCAGGGCCCCGTTGCTTCGGCAGCGGGGCCCTGCTCCTTTTAACCCTTCTGTCAGCTGGAGTCCGTGCCTTACCCTCTGCCGCTGCCCTCGCGCTGGCTGCGGGTGCGGCAGGCCAGCAACCGCGCCACGGCGGTACCTGCGGAGAGTCCCTGGTCGAAGGCACGGACCGCGTTCAGCCCGGTGGCATCCAGGGCACCGCCCGCCACCGTGAAAGCCGTGCCGCGGTCCTCCAGCTGTGCCTGCAGGGGATTATGCGGAACCTGTCCGGCAGCGAGGACGACGGCGTCGGCCGGCAGGATCCTCCCGCCCGTGCGGTCCCGGACCCGGAGGCCTTTTGGGGTGACGCTCAGGGGAACGGTGCCGGACAGCGTACGGACTCCGGCCGCCCGGATGTCCTGCAGCACCGCCCACCGGGTGGACGGGCCGATGCCTTCGCCGATCCGGATGCCGCGGCGCAGGATCGTGACGTTCCGGGGACCGCCCGGAGCCCGGGGGTCGGAAAGCAGGCGGGACAGGTCCACGGCTATGCCACCGGCTCCCACGATCACCACGCGCGCTCCCAGCCGCTCCACGTCTGCGAACGCCTGCCGGTAGTCCAGCACGGGAAGCAGGCCGGCACCCGGCAACGGAACGGGACGGGGCAGCACACCGGTCGCGAGGACCACGTGGGCGTAGCCTGCCAGGTCCCCGGCCCCCGGAGGAGCGCCGGTCAGCACACGCACCCCCAGCCGTGCCAGTTCGTTCCTGAAATACCTGATGGTCTGCAGGAAGTCCTCTTTGCCCGGGACCCGGCCGGCCAGCTGGAACTGGCCGCCGATGGAGCTGTCCCGTTCATAGAGGTCCACCGGATGTCCCCACTGCGCCAGCGTTGCGGCAGCCTGCATGCCCGCGGGACCTGCTCCCACCACGGCAACCCGTACCGGGGCACTGACGCGCCGCCGGTCCGGCCGCAGCGGGAGCGGGAATTCCGTTTCACGGCCGGCCCGCGGGTTGACCAGGCAGGAGACAGGTTCGGCGCCCAGCGACCGGTCGATGCAGGCCTCGTTGCAGGCAATGCAGGTGTTGACCAGGTTCGACTCTCCGCGCCGGGTCTTGGCCACGATAGCCGCGTCGGCGAGGAAAGGGCGTGCCATCGAAACCAGGTCCGCGTGCCCGGCGGCCAGGGAACGCTCCGCAAGCTCCAGCGAGTTGATCCGGTTGCTGCCGATGACCGGAACGGGCTGTCCCGCAGCCGCCAGGGCCGTGCGGATGCCGCCGGCAATTTCCATCCACCGCCCGTGCGGAACCAGGCCCTGGACAGTAGGGACCCGCGACTCGTGCCAGCCTATGCCGATGTTCAGCGCATCAGCGCCGGCCACGGCCAGCGCCACAGCCAGGTCCCTTGACTCCTCCCTGGTGCTGGAGCCCGTCACGAAGTCGGCACCGGACGTGCGGTAAATGACTGGATAGGCAGCTCCGACGGCTTCGCGGACAGCCTGCAGCACGGCAAGCGGGAAGGACTGCCGCCGCTGTGGATCCCCACCCCAGCGGTCCTGCCGCCGGTTGGTCAGGGGAGAGGCGAACTGGTTGATCAGGTAGCCTTCGGAACCCATGATTTCCACGGCGTCGAAGCCCAGGGCGCGTGCAGCGGCGGCACCTGCAGCGAAATCCCCCACTGTGTCCTCGACCTCCCGAGACGTCAGGGCGCGGGGCAGGCAGCGGGAAAAGTCCGAGTAGATTTCCGACGGTGCTGTGGGGCGGATGCCGTAGGTGGCCTCCCACGCATAGCGCCCGGCGTGGAACAACTGAAGGGCAAGCCTGCCGCCTGCTTCATGCACGGCGTCGAGAACCGGTGACATCAGGGCTGCCGCGCCGGGTTCGTTAATCAGCAGGTAGTTTGCCCCGCCCGCACCCGCGCGGTTGACCGCCGCACCTCCGGTCACGATGAGTCCGGCACCGCCTGCGGCCCGTTCCCGGTAGAACGCCGCCAGGGCCAACGGGTCCTCCTCTCGGTTCAGGTGCATGGACCCCATAACGATCCGGTGGTCCAGCCGGAGCGGCCCGAGGGAAACAGGGGAGAAGACCCGGTCCAGCATCTGCGCCGTCAGGGGCGGGCAGCCGGTGCCGCTGCGGGCCGGGAAAGCGCAGGACCGTCACCGGATGGAGGTGGCTGGAGCCGGGCCTGGTTGAAGATGCTCCGGGCTATCACCGTTTTCTGGATCTCATTCGTCCCTTCTTCGAAGCGCTGCGCCCGCGCGTCGCGGTAAACGCGCTCGATGGGCGTGGTCTTCCAGTACCCAATGCCGCCGTGGACCTGAAGCGCCTTGTCGGTTACCCGGGTGAGCATGTCGACGGCGGTGAGCTTGGCCATGGAGGACAGCGCCCCGGCGTCGGCGGTACCGTCCTGCCAGGCGGAGGCCGCGTGCAGGGTCAGGGCGCGGGCCGCTTCGATGTCGGCGGCGTTTTCCGCCAGGGCAAAGGCAACGGCCTGCCGGGTGGCCAGCGGCTTCCCGAAGGTGGTGCGCTCCAGGGCATAGGCGACGGCGAGCTGCTGGGCACGCTGGGCCAGCCCGACGCAGCTCATGGCGACGGAGATGCGGCTGGGGGTGAGGAAACCGCCCAGGGCGACGGCCAGGCCGTCTCCCTCCGTCCCCAGGCGGTTGGTGACGGGAACGGGAGTTTCCGTGAAAGCGAGGGAGGCATGGTCAGTGCCGCGGACCCCCATGGTCTGCGAGGTGTCCTCCACTTCGATGCCGGGCGCATGCCGGTCCACCAGCAGCGCCACGGTGCCGTCGCTGCCCGTGGTCCCCGCGAGCCGGGCGAAAAGCAGCCAGTAGTCACAGCGCACACCGAAGGTGATCAGGTGCTTGCGGCCGGTGAGGTAATAAGTGGCGCCTTCCCGCCGCACGCTGGAGGTAATGTCTGCACCCGTGCCGTTGTCCGGCTCGGTCAGCGTGAACGCAACCACCACGTCCCCGGTGACGGACGGACGGACGAACTTTTCCCGCTGCACCTCATCGGCATACGGATTCATGGCCCGCCAGGTGCCGTTGACCACGTGGACAATCATGCGGATTGAGGCGTGGGACCGGGAGAAGACCTCCATGAGTCCCATCCACTGGAGGAAGCTCAGCCCCCGGCCACCGAGGACCTCCGGGGCTGCCAGGGAGAGGAAACCGGCCCCGCGCAGCTCCTTCCAGAGAGCATCGGGCACGCAGCCGGTGGCTTCAATGCGGGTGGCCCAGTCCTCACCGGGACCTTCCACCCATGCCGTCACGGCTGCCAGCAGAGCGCGGTATTCCGGTTCCGGGATACTGCTGCCCCGGCCGTCGGCGCTCATGGCCGGGGCGGTCATTGGCTGCTCCTGTCTACGGGAAACACACCTGCCGGCTTCGAGCCGGAAAAACCCCGCGCCGCTTCCCGGAGCAGGTACTTCTGCACCTTGCCGACGGCGTTGCGGGGGAGGGCCTCGACCAGCACGAGGTGCTCCGGCCAGTAGTGCCGGGAAACCCGGTGCCGGTCGAGGAAGACAGTGAGATCGGCCAGCTGAGGAGCCGCCCCCGGGACCGGGACTACGAAGGCGCACGCCCGCTCACCGAGCCGTTCATCCGGCATGGCAGCGAGTGCAACATCCCGGACCGAGGGATGCCGGTAGAGCAGCTGCTCAATCTCCGCCACTGGGATTTTCTCCCCTCCACGGTTGATGATGTCGCGTACCCGCCCGGTGACGCGCAGGAAGCCGGTGCCGTCGAGGACGGCCGTATCGCCGGTGCGGTACCAGCCGTCTTCGGTAAACACTTCCTTGGTCAGGTCCGGCCGGTCAAGGTAGCCGTCGAAGACGGTCGGGCTGAGAAGTTCGAAGTTGCCTTCAACCCCGGGCGGCAGGAGATGCCCGTCGTCGTCGACAATCCGGGTCCGCACTCCTTCGAGCGCCCGGCCGTCGGTGCCCCACACCTTTACGGCCTCATCCCGGGGCGAGGCCAACGTACCCAGACAGGTTTCAGTAGTGCCGAACGCACCGCAGACGGCGGCGCCCAGGACCCGGGTGGCCCGCTCGGACAGGTGCCTGGGAACAGCTGCACCCGTGGCGACGAAGATGCGCAGGCTGGAAGGTGCGGGCGCGCCGCCGTCAACCGCGTGGACCAGGTCCGTGAGGAACGGGGTGGCCGCCTGGACGAAGGTCACCCGCCAGCCCCGCATCAGTTTCAGTGCGTGTTTGGCATCCCACACCGGCTGCAGGACCTGCGGGCAGCCCAGCACGAACGCAAGCCACATGCCGTAAAGGAAACCGGTCTGGTGGGCCAGCGGTGAGGGGATGAAGACCGCGTCGTCGCTGGTCAGGCCCAGATGCGCGGCCTCCATGGCGGCGGCCCGGCTCAGGGTTCCGTGCCGGTGCACCACGCCTTTCGGCTCCCCGGAGGTTCCGGAGGTAAAAAGCAGCTGGGCCGGATCGCCGGCGGCCGGGCCCGCCGGGCCTCCCGCGGCCGGTCCGGGAAGGGCGCCGGATCCCTCGGGTGCCGCTCCCAGTGCCGCGTCCCAGTCCGTGAACCGCCGTCCTCCGGTCGACTGGGGGAGAGGAGCGGGTGTTTCCGGATCGCGCAGTACAAGGATCTCCGCTACGGACAGGTCCCGGGTGGCTTCGGTTCCGTCACCGCCCTGCAGCAGACCCGCCAGTTCCTCAGCAGGCCGCCGCCCCCGGTATTCCTGCATCACCACGAAGACGCGGGCGCGGGCCCGGTGCAGCGCAAACGCGACCTCCCGCTGGCGGAAGATCGGCATGATGGGGGCCGCGACGGCGCCCAGGCGCAGGATGGCCACGGTGAGGACAACGAACTCGCTGCGGTTGGGCAGCTGGAAGGCCACCCGTTCGCCCGGCTGCACCCCCAGCCGGCCCAGCGCCGCCGCGGCACGGTCGGCCTGCAGGTCGAGTTCCGCCCAGGTGAGATGCCCGGAGGCGCGTGCACCGCCGTCGACCACTGCCGTTTCGCCGGGCCGCTCCGCCGCCCACCGGCGTACCCAGTCGGGCCCGGGCACGGATGCCGCAGCGTCCACGTCCGCCGGGCCGGTAATGGTCCGGAGGCGGCTTCCGCGCGCGGTCCGGACCGGGCGCCTGGGGCCGGGACGGCGGATGGTGCCCTCCACCACCTGCATCCGCAGTCCGAAGGTGGTCATGGCCTGCAGGTACTCGGGGTAGGAAATGCGGTACGCGTTCGGGTAGGTCAGGGTGCTCCGTCCTTCCGCGGCGGAAGCGGCCACGGCCAGGGACATCAGCACCCTGTGGTCGTTAAAGGAGGAGAGATCGGCGCCGCCCAGGCCGCCGGCACCGCGCACCGTCAGGGTGGACCCCTCCACAGCCAGGTCCGCACCCATGGAGTTAAGCTGCAGCATGGCAGCGACCCGGTCGGACTCCTTCATCCGAACGTGGTCAATGTTCCGGAACACACTGCGGCCCCGGGCGAAGGAGGCCATGACCGCCAGGACCGGAAGCATGTCCGGCACACGCCGGCAATCCACGTCGATTGGTTGCAGGTCCAGGCCGGAATGCCGGACGCGCACCGCGTCCGCAGCCTGGTCGTAGGTCATGGGCACCCCCATGTCACCGGCCAGGTCCAGGAAGTCCGCCTCGGGATGGTCCGAGCCTGCAGATGAGGTGGACCTCAGGCCGGCGAGGGCGACGTCGGCCGGGTGCAGGGCTGCAGCGGCCAGGCCGAAGGCCGCGGATCCGATATCCGGCGGCATCCGCAGATCGGCGGGAACGGCCTGCTGGTTCGGTGGGACGCGGAAGCGCCGGAAGTCTGAAGAAGCTTCGACCTGCAATCCGAAGTGGGCCATCATGGCGAGCGTGAGTTCGATGTAGCTGCTTTCGTTCTGCTCTCCTTCCACCACCACGGTGGTTTCGGAACGGGCAAACGGTGCCAGCAGCAGCAGGCCCGAAATCCATTGCGACAGCGTCCCGGCTATCCGCACCTCGCCGCCCTGTGGCCGTCCGTGAACCACCCGGAGGGGAGGGCAGTCATCGGGCGAGGTAATGTCCACGCCCATGGCACGGAGGGCAGCCAGCAATGGCCCCAGGGGACGGCGCTGGAAGTACTTCTGGCCGGTCACGACGACGTCGCGCGTCCCCAGCGCCGCAAGTCCGGCCATAAAGTACAGGGTGGTTCCGGAGCTGCCGGCGGAAACACTGGACCGCCGCGGTTGATACGGCCCGCCGTGGACCACGAAGGTGTCATCCTGTGCTTCGACCACCGTGCCGAGCTGCCGCAGCATCGCCACCGTGTACTGCACATGGCGTGCGTCCGTCAGGCCGGAAATGCGGGTGGTTCCGGGCGCGAGCGAAGCCAGGATGAGTGCCCGGTGGGCGTGGTACTTGGAGTTGGGAACCTGCACCGTTCCGGAAATACCTGTGTGCGTTCCGAGGACCGAAAGATACATGGCCGCAAGGCCTTCCTGTCGTCCGGGCTCCTCCAGCTGAGCCGTCGTGGGCCGACGCTACCAGTTCGCTATGCGGGCTGGAACAGCCTTCCTGCAGACAGGGATACGGGCGCGCCGGATCCGGTCTCCTGCGGGGGCTCCCGCTGACGCCGCACTGGACCTCCGCTAGGCTCGGAGGATGGAAATCCTTATTCTCCTGGTCATCGTGGCTGCAGTCGCCGCAGGTACGGCGTGGTCCCGGAAACGCTTCCGTCCCGAGATCGACCGGGCGAAACGCATCCGCCGGGCCAACCGGGACGGCAGGGCCTGACTTTCCCGCCCCTGCCGGGGGTGCGTTAGACTGGTCGCAGTAACACGCTGCCCATCCAGTGCGTGCCCGGACCAGCTCCAGGGTTCCACCCCGGAGACGGAACCACAGGGGACAGCGTGCGCTGGATTCAGGAACCCCTTCGGGGCGGTTGCCAATTAGCCATCCGTGCCTGAGTCTGGCAGACTAGAGAAGTTGTTCAAGCGCTTTTGTGCCCACATGCGCCCAGGTTCCTGCGATGAGCAGGAGCAAGGCAGTGGTGAGATTGCGTCCCGGTCAGGATAATGCCTGATGCAGGGTCGGATCCTTCAGGGAAAGAGCCCATATATAACCCGCCCCTATTCTTGCTCGGCGTCGTTGGTCTCAACACCGCGACACGCCCGAGCGCGGGGGTCGGAGCCTCGGCAGGGTGAGGAACCCGGAATTATCCGGATTCAGTCTGTTGGAGGGGCGCCAGGCCGTAAGGCAGTTCGGTGCAAAAACTGTACAGAGAGCAATACTCGAAGAAAGAGGCACGACGCCATGGCGGGACAAAAAATCCGCATCCGGCTGAAGTCGTACGACCACGAGGTCATCGACGTATCAGCACGGAAGATCGTTGAGACGGTCACGCGTGCAGGCGCAACGGTAGTAGGCCCCGTGCCGCTGCCCACGGAAAAGAACGTTTACGTTGTTATCCGTTCGCCGCACAAGTACAAGGACAGCCGCGAGCACTTTGAAATGCGCACGCACAAGCGTCTGATCGACATCATTGACCCCACGCCTAAGGCCGTTGACTCGCTCATGCGTCTCGACCTGCCTGCAGACGTGAACATCGAAATCAAGCTGTAGGGGAGAGCGGATACTTATGTCTACTTCACTTACACGCCAGGTAAAGGGACTGCTGGGCACCAAGCTCGGCATGACCCAGGTCTGGGACGAGAACAACAAGCTCATCCCCGTAACCGTCGTCCAGGCTGACTCCAACGTCATCACGCAGCTGCGCAACGCGGAAAAGGACGGCTACACCGCCGTTCAGATCGGCTACGGCCAGATCGATCCGCGCAAGGTGACCAAGCCGCTGGCTGGCCACTTTGAAAAGGCCGGCGTCACGCCGCGCCGCCACGTAGTTGAACTGCGTACCGCCGATGCCGACACCTACGAGCTGGGACAGGAACTCTCCGTCGAGATGTTCGCTGCCGGCCAGAAGGTCGACGTCACCGGAACCTCCAAGGGTAAGGGCTTCGCAGGCGTCATGAAGCGTCACGGCTTCCACGGCGTCGGTGCCTCCCACGGTGCGCACAAGAACCACCGTAAGCCGGGTTCCATCGGTGGCGCATCCACCCCGGGCCGCGTCTTCAAGGGCGTTCGGATGGCGGGCCGCATGGGCGGCGTCCGTCACACCACCATGAACCTCACGGTTCACGGTGTGGACGCCGAGAAGTCGCTCCTGCTGATCAAGGGTGCCGTTCCCGGCGCCCGCGGCCAGGTCGTCCTCGTACGCACCGCCGTGAAGGGAGATTAGTCTCATGGCTAACGAAACCACTGTTGAATTCCCCGCAGAGATCTTCGACGTTCAGACGAACGTACCGCTGCTCCACCAGGTGGTAGTTGCTCAGCTTGCAGCCGCCCGCCAGGGTACGCACAAGACGAAGACGCGCGCCGAGGTAAGTGGCGCAGGCCGCAAGCCGTTCAAGCAGAAGGGCACCGGCCGGGCTCGTCAGGGCTCCATCCGTGCTCCTCACATGACCGGCGGCGGTGTGGTCCACGGACCGACGCCCCGCGATTACAGCCAGCGCACCCCCAAGAAGATGAAGGCTGCTGCACTGCGCGGCGCCCTGTCGGACCGGGCACGCAACGGCCGTATCCACGTCCTCGAAACCCTGGTTGCCGGCACTGCGCCGTCCACCAAGGATGCACTGAGCGCCCTGCGTTCGGTTTCGGACCGCAAGAACCTGCTCGTCGTCATCGAGCGCGCCAACGATGTTGCTGCACTGTCCGTGCGCAACGTCCCGGAAGTTCACGTGATCTACGTAGATCAGCTGAACACCTACGACGTGCTGGTTTCCGACGACGTGGTCTTCACCAAGGCTGCCTACGACGAGTTCGTCGGCAAGAACACAGTCAAGGAGGACGCCAAGTGAGTGCGACCACCGTGAAGGACCCGCGCGACGTAGTGCTTGCACCCGTCGTCTCGGAAAAGAGCTACGGCCTGATCGACGAAGGTAAGTACACCTTCCTGGTCGACCCCCGCTCGAACAAGACCGAGATCAAGCTGGCCGTGGAGAAAATCTTCTCCGTCAAGGTCGACTCGATCAACACCATCAACCGTGCCGGTAAGCGTAAGCGGACCAAGTTCGGATGGGGACAGCGCAAGAACACCAAGCGCGCCATTGTCACCCTCAAGGACGGCACAATCGACATCTTCGGCGGTCCGCTCAGCTAGGGCGGAGACCACTTTAACGAGGAATAAATAATGGGAATCCGTAAATACAAGCCGACTACCCCGGGCCGTCGCGGCTCGAGCGTAGCCGACTTCACCGAAATCACGCGGTCGACGCCGGAAAAGTCGTTGGTACGTCCGCTGCCCAAAAAGGGCGGCCGTAACAACACCGGTAAGATCACGACCAGGCACAAGGGTGGTGGACACAAGCGTCAGTACCGTCTGATCGACTTCCGCCGCCACGACAAGGACGGCGTTAACGCCCGCGTTGCAGAGATCGAATACGATCCGAACCGCACCGCCCGCATTGCGCTCCTGCACTACGTTGATGGCACCAAGCGTTACATCATTGCTCCGAACAAGCTGAAGCAGGGCGACTTCGTAGAGGCCGGTGCCGGTGCTGATATCAAGCCCGGCAACAACCTGCCCCTGCGTAACATCCCCGTGGGTACCACCATCCACGCCGTTGAACTGCGTCCGGGTGGCGGCGCCAAGATGGCCCGCTCCGCCGGTGCATCCGTTCAGCTCGTTGCAAAGGAAGGCCGCTTCGCCCAGCTGCGTCTGCCTTCCGGCGAAATCCGCAACGTTGACGTGCGCTGCCGTGCCACGGTCGGCGAGGTCGGCAACGCCGAGCAGTCGAACATCAACTGGGGCAAGGCCGGCCGTATGCGCTGGAAGGGCGTTCGCCCGACCGTCCGCGGTGTCGCCATGAACCCGGTCGACCACCCGCACGGTGGTGGTGAAGGTAAGACCTCCGGTGGACGCCACCCGGTCAACCCGAACGGTAAGCGCGAAGGCCGTACCCGCCGTCCCAATAAAGAGAGCGACAACCTCATTGTGCGTCGCCGTCGTTCCGGCAAGAACAAGCGATAGGAGCCTGGAAACATGCCACGCAGCCTGAAGAAAGGCCCCTTCGTCGACCAGCACCTGTTTCTCAAGGTAGCGGCCGAAAACGAAAAGGGCACCAAGAACGTCATCAAGACGTGGTCCCGCCGTTCGATGATCATCCCCGACATGCTCGGGCACACGATCGCCGTACACGACGGACGTAAGCACATTCCGGTGTTTGTCACCGAGTCGATGGTCGGGCACAAGCTCGGCGAATTCGCTCTGACGCGGACATTCCGCGGCCATGTGAAGGACGACCGCAAGGGCAAGCGCCGCTAGGCGCTGCTCTTTCGGCAGAAGACGAGAGAAGGAAAGCAATGGAAGCCAAGGCAATTGCGCGTCATATCCGCGTAACGCCTATGAAGGCCCGGCGCGTCGTCAACCTTGTTCGTGGCAAGCAAGCGAATGAGGCTCTGGCAATTCTGAAGTTTGCCCCCCAGGCAGCTTCGGAGCCGGTACTTAAGGTAGTTCAGTCGGCTATGGCCAATGCACGTGTCCTCGCGGACCGTGACGGCGTGGCCTTCGACGAAGGTGACCTCTTCATCAGCGAAGCATTTGTTGATGAAGGACCCACCATGAAGCGGTTCCAGCCGCGGGCCCAGGGCCGCGCGTACCGCATCAACAAGCGCACCAGCCACGTCACCGTGGTAGTCGCAACCCCTACGAACGAGGAGGAACGCTAAGTGGGACAGAAGGTAAACCCGCACGGGTTCCGACTCGGCATCACCACTGACCACGTATCGCACTGGTTTGCTGACAGCAACAAGCCGGGCCAGCGTTACAAGGACTTCGTCCGCGAGGACATCAAGATCCGTCAGCTGATGTCCACCGGCATGGACCGCGCCGGCATCGCCAAGGTTGAGATCGAGCGCACCCGCGACCGTGTCCGTGTGGATATCCACACTGCACGTCCGGGCATCGTGATCGGCCGCCGCGGCGCCGAAGCGGACCGCATCCGCGGCGAGCTCGAAAAGCTCACCGGCAAGCAGGTCCAGCTGAACATCCTCGAGGTCAAGAACCCCGAGATGGAAGCACAGCTGGTTGCCCAGGGTGTTGCTGAGCAGCTCTCTTCCCGCGTGGCTTTCCGCCGTGCGATGAAGAAGGCCATCCAGTCCGCACAGCGTGCAGGCGCCAAGGGTATCCGTATCCAGTGCTCCGGCCGTCTGGGCGGCGCTGAAATGAGCCGTTCGGAGTTCTACCGCGAAGGCCGTGTGCCCCTGCACACCCTCCGCGCGCAGATCGACTACGGTTTCTTCGAAGCCAAGACCACCTTCGGCCGCATTGGCGTAAAGGTCTGGATCTACAAGGGCGACGTTACCGCTAAGGAACTGGCTGCACAGCAGGCTGCTGCACCGTCCCGCGGACGCACCAACGACCGTCCGGGCCGCGGCCCGGCCGACCGCGGTGACCGTGGCGGCGACCGCCGTCGTCGTCCCGAGCGTGGCGACAAAGCCGCCGCGCCTGCTGCTGCAGAGGCTCCGGCCGCTGAGGCAGCTGCCCCCGCAGCAGAAGGAGGACAGGCTTAAATGCTTATCCCACGTCGAGTCAAATACCGTAAGCAGCACCACCCGGGTCGCTCCGGCGCTGCAACCGGCGGCACTGCCGTCAGCTTCGGCGAGTGGGGTATCCAGGCTCTGACGCCTGCATACGTCACCAACCGCCAGATTGAAGCTGCACGTATTGCCATGACACGCCACATCAAGCGCGGCGGTAAGGTCTGGATCAACATCTACCCGGACCGTCCGCTGACGAAGAAGCCTGCTGAAACCCGTATGGGTTCCGGTAAGGGTTCTCCGGAGTGGTGGGTTGCAAACGTCAAGCCGGGCCGGGTTCTCTTCGAACTCTCCGGTGTTTCCGAAGAGGTAGCTCGTGAGGCACTGCGCCTGGCGATCCATAAGCTGCCGTTGAAGGCACGCATTGTGCGTCGCGAGGGTGGTGAATAGAAATGGCAGTTGGATCAAAAGAGCTGACTACTGAGCAGCTGGACGGCTTCGATAAGGACCGTCTCGTAGAGGAACTGCGCAAGGCCAAGGAGGAGCTGTTCAACCTCCGTTTCCAGTCGGCCACGGGCCAGCTGGAGAACCACGGTCGTCTGCGCGCAGTCAAGCGCGACATCGCCCGCATCTACACGGTGCTGCGTGAGCGTGAACTGGGCATTCGTCCCGACGTTGCCGTTTCCGTACCGGAAGCAGCAGCTGAGGCACCGAAGAAGTCCAAGAAGAAGGCTACTGAGTCTGAAGCTGAAGCCAAGGTCGCTGAGGATGATGCCAAGTGAGCGAAAACAAGAATGAGGCAGCAGTGACAACTGACGCAAACGGCGCCGATGCCCGCGGGTACCGGAAGACCGCACGCGGCTACGTGGTCTCGGACAAGATGGACAAAACCATCGTCGTCCAGGTTGAAGACCGCGTAAAGCACGCCCTTTACGGCAAGGTTATTCGCCGGACCGAGAAGCGCAAGGCCCATGACGAGCAGAACGCTGCCGGCATTGGTGACCTCGTGCTGATCGCCGAGACCCGGCCGCTGTCCGCTACCAAGCGGTGGCGCCTGGTCGAGATCCTCGAAAAGGCCAAGTAACCTAGTAGTAAGAAGTACCGGCCGGCCCGCCGGTGTGAACCAGGCTTTGAGTCTGGGACACACCGGCACCGTCCACAGCGTGAGGGCCCCGGCCGCGTTATCATCTTCGATTTCGCATCCGGGGCCTTTTCGCGATAAACTTGAAATCTTGTCTGTGTGGTGCGGAAGTGTGTCCAGAGTCCGGTCGGAAGTCCGACGAGGAATCCGGCCAGAACCCGGCACTGTTTCCTCACCGCCGAATGAGACAAAAGCCCGATAATCTTGTTCGACGCCGCAACGCGGCCGCACTGGCGTGTGGCCCGCAGAGCCGGCGTTGAGTACCAGTATTACGGGGTCCACCCATATCCGTTCCGCAAGGCTCATTAGAGAACCGGCGCGACGACAGGAGTAATAAGTGATTCAGCAGGAGTCGCGACTGAAGGTCGCCGACAACACGGGTGCCAAGGAAATCTTGACCATCCGCGTTCTCGGTGGATCCGGCCGTCGCTACGCAGGCATTGGCGACACCATTGTTGCCACCGTCAAGGATGCAATCCCCGGCGGCAACGTCAAAAAGGGCGACGTGGTCAAGGCCGTCATCGTCCGTACCAAGAAGGAACGCCGCCGCCAGGACGGTTCCTACATCAAGTTCGATGAGAACGCTGCAGTGATCTTGAAGAATGACGGCGACCCCCGTGGTACCCGTATCTTCGGGCCCGTTGGCCGCGAACTTCGCGACAAGAAGTTCATGAAGATCATTTCGCTGGCTCCGGAGGTGCTGTAGTCCATGGCAAAAATCAAGAAGGGTGACCTCGTTCAGGTCATCACCGGCGCAAAGGCTGAGCGCGGCGGCGACCGCGGTAAGCAGGGCAAGGTTCTGAAGGTCTTCCCCGAGAGCAACCGCATCCTCGTTGAAGGCATCAACCGCGTCACCAAGCACACCAAGGTTGGCCAGTCCTCCCGCGGTTCCAAGACCGGCGGCATCGAGGTTGTCGAAGCCCCGATCCACGTTTCCAACGTCGCCATTGTCGACCCGGAGACGAAGAAGCCGACCCGCGTTGGCTTCCGCACCGCAACCGTCGAAAAAGATGGCCGTGAGCGCATTGTGCGTATCCGCGTGGCCAAGGGCTCTGGGAAGGACCTCTAATGACTGAGACTGTCACCAAGATCGTTCCCCGTCTGAAGACCCGCTACGCAGCGGAGATCAAGCAGACCCTGCAGGACGAATTCAACTACTCGAACGTCAACCAGGTTCCCGGCCTCGTCAAGGTCGTCGTGAACATGGGTGTTGGAGATGCCGCCAAGGACTCCAAGCTCATTGACGGTGCTGTCCGCGACCTTACCCAGATCACGGGCCAGAAGCCCCAGGTCACCAAGGCCCGCAAGTCCATCGCCCAGTTCAAGCTGCGCGAAGGCATGCCGATCGGTACGCACGTTACGCTGCGCGGCGACCGCATGTGGGAATTCGTGGACCGTCTGGTCACCCTGGCACTGCCCCGTATCCGTGACTTCCGCGGCCTGAACGGCAAGCAGTTCGACGGCAACGGCAACTACACGTTCGGTCTGACCGAGCAGTCGATGTTCCACGAAATCGATCAGGACAAGATCGACCGCGTACGCGGCATGGACATCACCGTGGTTACCACTGCAAAGACCGATGACGAGGGACGCGCGCTGCTGAAGGCGCTCGGCTTCCCGTTCAAATCCGAAGATTAATTACTACGTAACAGGTCCGACGGAGACCCGTGAGGCCAAGCCGCACGGAACTCCTGCAGGAAACCGTTACGAGGGAGGGCAAGAGCCCAAATGACAATGACAGATCCTGTCGCAGATATGCTCACGCGTCTGCGCAATGCAAACTCGGCATACCACGATTCCGTGTCCATGCCTTACAGCAAGCTCAAGGCGCGCGTTGCTGACATCCTGAAGGCCGAGGGCTACATCGCCGGCTGGAAGGAAGAAGAGGCCGAGGTTGGCAAGAAGCTGACCCTGGATCTCAAGTTCGGTCCGAACCGCGAGCGTTCCATCGCCGGCGTTCGCCGCATCTCCAAGCCCGGTCTCCGTGTTTACGCGAAGTCCACCAACCTGCCGCACGTGCTGGGTGGCCTGGGTATCGCAATCCTGTCGACGTCGTCAGGTCTCCTGACCGACCGTCAGGCCGCCAAGAAGGGCGTAGGTGGGGAAGTCCTCGCCTACGTCTGGTAGCAGGGAAGGGAAAGAAAAATGTCACGTATTGGACGTCTGCCCATCCCGGTTCCTGCCGGAGTAGATATCGCCATCAACGGCAACGTTGTATCCGTCAAGGGCGCGAAGGGCGAGCTGAGCCACACTGTGCCCAGCCCGATCACCGCATCGCTTGAAGACGGCACCATCACCGTTACCCGCCCGAATGACGAGCGCGAATCCCGCTCCCTCCACGGCCTGACCCGCACGCTGATCAGCAACATGATCACCGGCGTGACCGAGGGCTACAAGAAGGACCTGGAAATCGTTGGTACCGGTTACCGCGTTGTAGCGAAGGGTTCGGACCTCGAGTTCGCCCTGGGCTACAGCCACCCGGTCCCCGTCAAGGCCCCCGAAGGCATCACGCTTACCGTGGTTGGCCCGACGAAGGTCACCGTGTCCGGTATCGACAAGCAGCAGGTGGGCGAGGTTTCCGCCAACATCCGCAAGCTGCGTAAGCCCGACCCGTACAAGGGCAAGGGTATTCGTTACGCCGGCGAGATTGTCCGCCGCAAGGTCGGAAAGGCTGGTAAGTAACCATGGCCATCAGCATTAATAAGAAGCGAAACAGCAAGAGCAAGTCTGCCCTGCGCAGCCGTCGCCAGCTGCGTATCCGCAAGCGGATTTCCGGGACCGCGGCTCGTCCGCGCCTCGTGGTCAACCGCTCGGCCCGCCACGTATTCGTCCAGGTTGTCGATGACAGCCGCGGCGTAACCGTGGCTTCCGCCTCCACCATGGAAGCGGACCTGCGTGCACTGGACGGCGACAAGACCGCCAAGGCCAAGCGCGTCGGCGAGCTCGTCGCTGAGCGGTCCAAGGCCGCCGGCGTCGAAGCCGTTGTCTTTGACCGCGGTGGTAACCGCTACCACGGCCGTATTGCTGCAGTTGCAGACGGCGCACGTGAAGGTGGGCTGGCACTGTGACCGAGGTAAACAAGGAAAAGGAAAATCAGGTGACTGAAGCTACAGCTGCTGAGGCAACTGAGACCAAGGACGCTGCAGCTCCCGCCACTGACGACCGCCGCGGCGGACGTCGGGGCGAGCAGCGCGGCTCCGACCGTGGAGGCCGCGGAGAACGCGGTGGCCGCGGTGGCCGCGACGGCGGACGCAACGATGAGAAGGACAAGTTCATTGAACGCGTCGTGACCATCAACCGCGTTGCCAAGGTGGTCAAGGGTGGCCGTCGCTTCAGCTTCACCGCCCTCGTTGTTGTCGGAGACGGCAACGGCATGGTCGGCGTTGGCTACGGCAAGGCAAAGGAAGTTCCCTCCGCTATCGCGAAGGCCGTTGAAGAAGCCAAGAAGTCCTTCTTCCGCGTCCCCCGCATCGGTGGAACCGTCCCGCACCTCGTCCAGGGTGAAGCTGCCGCAGGCGTTGTCCTGCTGCGTCCGGCTTCCCCGGGTACCGGCGTTATCGCCGGTGGTCCGGTCCGTGCCATTCTCGAATGCGCCGGTATCCACGACGTCCTGTCCAAGTCGCTCGGGTCCTCCAACGCGATCAACATCGTGCACGCCACGGTTGACGCGCTGAAGCGCCTCGAAGAGCCCCAGGCAGTGGCAGCACGCCGCGGCCTTCCGCTCGACCGGGTTGTTCCCTACGCGATGCTCCGCAACATGCAGAAGGCAGGTGCCTGATGTCGACTCCGAAGAACGTTGTCGTTAGCACGGCTCGGCTGGAAATCACTCAGATCAAGTCCACCATCGGTGGTAAGCAGAATCAGCGCGACACGCTGCGTTCACTTGGCCTCAAGCACATCGGCGACTCTGTTGTCCGTACTGCTGATGCCGTGACCGTTGGCATGATCAACACGGTTCCGCACCTCGTGAAGGTTGAGGAGGCGAAGTAACATGCCCGAAGAAATCAAGACTCTCAAGGTCCACCACCTGCGTCCGGCACCCGGTGCCAAGACGGCCAAGACCCGTGTAGGCCGCGGTGAAGGTTCCAAGGGTAAGACGGCAGGCCGCGGTACCAAGGGTACGGCTGCCCGCTACCAGATCAAGGCCGGTTTCGCAGGCGGGCAGCTTCCGCTGCACATGCGCCTGCCGAAGCTGCGCGGCTTCAAGAACCCGTTCCGGGTCGAGTTCCAGGTTGTTAACCTGGACAAGATCTCGGAGCTGTTCCCCGAAGGCGGCGCCGTGACCATCGAAGCACTGGTTGCCAAGGGTGCGGTTCGCAAGAACCAGCCCGTGAAGGTTCTCGGCTCCGGCGACATCACCGTCAAGGTTGATGTCTCCGCCAACGCCTTCTCCGCCAGCGCTGCCGAAAAGATCGCTGCAGCCGGCGGATCCACCACCGCGGTCTAAAGACCTGCGTGGCGGTTCTGCTGCCCACCCCTGCCGGACGCGTAAGGCGCCCCGGCGGGGGAGGGCTGCACGATCCACTGATTCACCACTGAACTCCTGGCGGACCCAACCCGGTCCGCCGGGAGTTCAGTTCCGTTTAAGGCAACTACCGCGCTCCGTACGCCGTTAACGCAGTACGGGCCGCGAGCGGCTAGACTCTGTTTCTGTCACAAGTCCGCATTGGACTTTCCAAACCTCAGGAGGACGCTTGCTTAGCGCTATTGGCCGGGCTTTCCGGACGCCGGATCTGCGACGCAAGCTGTTGTTTACGCTGGGAATCATCACTATCTTCCGCATGGGTGCTTTTATCCCGGCCCCGGGTGTTGACTACGGCAATGTGCAGCAGTGCTTGAATCTGGGTGCCACCTCGGGTGGTATCTACCAGTTCGTCAATCTTTTCAGCGGCGGTGCGCTGCTGCAGGTCTCCATCTTTGCCCTCGGCATCATGCCGTACATCACCGCCAGCATCATTGTTCAGCTGCTGCGCGTCGTGATCCCCCACTTCCAGGCCCTCTATGACGAAGGCCAGCAGGGGCAGTCCAAGCTGACCCAGTACACGCGGTACCTCACCATCGCGCTGGGCCTGCTTAACGCAACCACCGTCGTTTCCCTGGCCCGCTCGGGTGCACTCTTCAACAACCAGTGCACCCTGCCGGTCATCCCGGACGACAACCTGGTCACCATCCTCCTCCTGATCGTCACCCTGACCGCCGGTACCGGCGTCATCATGTGGATGGGCGAACTCGTGACGGAGAAGGGCGTGGGCAACGGCATGTCGCTGCTGATCTTCACCTCGATCGCCGCATCCTTCCCCAGCGCACTCGGTGCCATCCTCAGCGCCCAGGGCTGGACCATCTTCCTGGCCGTGATCGCCGTCGGCGTCCTGACGGTTGCCCTGGTCATCTTCGTGGAACAGTCGCAGCGCCGCATCCCGGTGCAGTACGCCAAGCGGATGATCGGCCGGCGGACCGTCGGCGGCACGAACACCTACATTCCCATCAAGGTGAATATGGCCGGCGTGATCCCCGTGATCTTCGCGTCCTCCATGCTCTACCTGCCGAGCCTGCTGGCGCAGTTCAATACGCCCAGCGAAGGAACGCCTCCGGGCTGGGTGGTATGGATCAACAACTACCTCGTCAGCGGCGACCACCCGCTGTACATGCTGGTGTACTTCCTGCTGATCGTCTTCTTCACGTACTTCTACGTCTCCATCACGTTCAACCCGGACGAAGTCTCGGAGAACATGAAGAAATACGGCGGCTTCATCCCGGGCATCCGGGCAGGCCGCCCCACCGCCGAATACCTGCAGTACGTGCTCTCCCGGATCACGCTGCCCGGCGCCCTGTACCTGGGCTTTGTCGCCCTGATCCCGCTGATTGCTCTGGTGTTGGTTGGAGCTAACCAGAACTTCCCGTTCGGCGGAACGTCAATCCTCATCATGGTTGGTGTGGGACTGGAAACGGTTAAACAAATTGACGCGCAGCTCCAGCAACGTCACTACGAAGGGTTATTGCGATGACAAGAATGCTCATTATCGGGCCTCCCGGCGCCGGTAAAGGAACTCAGGCTGCTCGGATTTCCGACCGCCTCGGTGTCACGGCAATATCGACCGGCGACATTTTCCGCACGAACGTCAAGGGCGGAACACCCCTGGGCGTAGAGGCCAAGAAGTACATCGACGCCGGCAACTTCGTTCCGGACAGCGTCACCAACGCCATGGTCCGCACCCGGCTGGCCGACGGCGACGTCGAGCCCGGCTTCCTCCTGGACGGCTACCCGCGCACCGTGGCGCAGGTCGAGGAGCTGGACGACATCCTCGCCGGCAACGGCCAGAAGCTCGACGCAGTGCTGCTGCTGACCGCCGACGACGACGAGCTGGTTGCCCGTCTGCTGCGCCGTGCCGAGGTTGAAGGCCGCAGCGACGACAACGAAGACGTTATCCGGCACCGCCTGGACCTCTACAAGAAGCAGACGTCCGACGTCGTGGCCCGCTACGAGGACCGCGGAATCGTGACGCGGGTGGACGGCCTCGGTGCCATCGATGAAGTCACCGAGCGCGTTATGGAAGCCTTGAAGGACCTGCGCTAAGAAGTCCCGGCGCTGCAAGTTATCCGCTAGAAAAAGTTAGAAGACTCATGTTCGGCCAACCCCGAATCGAATACAAAACCAACGAGCAGATGCGCATCATGCGCGACGCCGGCCTGGTATTGATCTCCGCTCTCGACGCAGCCGTCAAGGCCGCCGACGTGGGAGTCAGCACCCGGGAAATCGACGCGGTGTTTGCCCGGGTGCTCAAGGAAGCGGGAGCCACCTCCAACTTCCTGGGGTACTACGACTACCCGGCCATGGTCTGCACGTCAGTGAATGAGGAAGTTGTCCACGGCATCCCGGGGGACCGGGTCCTGCAGGACGGCGACATCATCTCCATTGACGGCGGGGCCGTGGTGAACGGCTGGCACTCGGACTCGGCGCGCACCGTCATTGTGGGCACCCCCGACCCCGAGGACCAGCGCCTGTCCGACGTCACCGAGAACGCCATGTGGCACGGCATCGCCGCCGCCGCGAAGGGCAAGTTCGTAGGTGACATCGGCGAGGCGGTGGATGACTACGTCAGCAGCGTCCCGGGCAAGCGCCTGGGCATCCTGGAGGATTACGTCGGCCACGGTATCGGCAGCGAAATGCACCAGGCACCGGATGTGCTGAACTACCGGACCGGACACCGCGGCCCCAAGCTGCGTCCGGGGCTGTGCCTGGCCATCGAACCGATGCTGGTGCGCGGCAAGATCCTCACCCGCACGCTCGATGACGACTGGACGGTTGTCACTGAAGACGGCAGCCGGTCCAGCCAGTGGGAGCATTCCGTTGCGATCCATGAAAAGGGGATCTGGGTGCTCACATCGCCCGACGGCGGCGCCTCCCGGCTCGAACCGCTGGGCGTCACACCGGTTCCGATTCCGTAGGAATCCGCCGCAGCTGTATCCGCAGGCGGATACAGCATGCGGATACAGCAGGATAAACAGTCAGGCCCCGTTCCCACCCAGGAGCGGGGCCTGACTGTTTATGCGGGGCAGATGCGGGACGGGCCCCGCCCAGCCCGTGGACAAACAGGCTCTGGGAACAACGCGGGATGCCACGGGGAACACCCTTCCGGCGTTTGCCGCGGCGGCGGCTGCCGGAGCCGCGGGCCCGCGGATGCGTGCCGACGGGCCGGCAGTGTATCCGTGGACGCTGGACCGCCCGGCGCAGTGGTCGGCGGCTGCGGATGCGGGGGCGGACGGGATTATCACCAACCGCACCGGGGCGTTGACGGAGTGGGGAAACACCCGCGGCAGGAACTGGACAGCGCGGGCGATTTAACTTATGGGGGGTCTTCCCGTAGAGTTATCTGTTGGTTGTCTCTACATTCGTGCCCGGATTGACCGCTTTCGATGCCTTGTGTGCCGAAGCGGTTGGCCCGGCAGGTGGAGCTGCCACATTCGAAAAACCGTTTCCGGTGATCTGCCGGGGACACAGACGTTAGCGGAGGATATGGCCAAGAAAGACGGCGTCATTGAGATCGAGGGCTCGGTAAACGAAGCCCTGCCCAACGCGATGTTCCGCGTTGAGCTGGCCAACGGCCACATTGTGCTCGCACACATCTCGGGAAAGATGCGTCAACACTACATTCGCATCCTCCCAGGAGACCGCGTTGTGGTGGAACTTAGCCCGTACGACCTCACCCGGGGTCGCATCGTCTACCGCTACAAATAAACCGCTGCAAAGACGGACAGCGTACCGGCACTGCCGGTGTGCCGGCCGTTCAAGCTCAACCCTGCAACCACGCAAAGGAAAACCATGAAGGTCCAGCCGAGCGTCAAGCAGATCTGCGATAAGTGCAAGGTGATTCGCCGTAACGGTCGAGTCATGGTGATCTGCGAGAACCCGCGCCACAAGCAGCGCCAGGGCTAATCAGCCTTTCTGCTCCGGAGTCCGCAAGGGCAACGGTAAGAGGGCCCCTGATTCAGGGATCAGCCCACGCGTAGTTAATTCAATATGGCAGTGCAGCGTCTATACGCGTGACGCATACCCCCGGTACGGAGGCCGGGGACCTGGCAACAGGGACGCACTGCTTCAGACCTCCGGTAATAACCAAAGGAGAACCGCCGATATGGCACGTCTCGCTGGCGTTGACATTCCCCGCGAAAAGCGGGTAGTGATTGCGCTTACCTACATCTACGGCGTGGGCAAGACCCGTGCAGAGCAGACCCTTGTAGAGACCGGCATCAGCCCGGAAACTCGCGTCAAGGACCTCACGGATGCTGAACTCGTTCAGCTGCGTGACTACATCGAGGGCAACTTCAAGGTTGAGGGTGACCTCCGCCGTGAGGTGGCCGCCGACATCCGCCGCAAGGTCGAAATCGGCAGCTACCAGGGCATCCGGCACCGCCGCGGCATGCCCGTCCACGGACAGCGCACGAAGACCAACGCTCGTACCCGCAAGGGCCCGAAGCGCACCGTTGCCGGTAAGAAGAAGGCCGGCCGCTAAATAAGCGGTCTTTCGGCCACGGCCCGAATCCGGGCCACCTAAACCAAACTCTTTGTAGGAGAAGTAATGCCCCCCAAGACTCGTGGAGCGGTCCGCAAGCCGCGTCGCAAGGATAAGAAGAATATCGCGCTCGGCCAGGCGCATATCAAGAGCACTTTTAACAACACCATCGTGTCCATCACGGACCCGTCCGGTGCTGTTATCTCATGGGCTTCCGCCGGTGAGGTTGGCTTCAAGGGCTCCCGTAAGTCCACCCCGTTCGCTGCTCAGATGGCTGCTGAAGCTGCCGCTAAGCGCGCACAGGAGCACGGCGTCCGCAAGGTCGACGTCTTCGTGAAGGGTCCGGGCTCCGGCCGCGAAACCGCTATCCGCTCGCTCCAGGCCACCGGCCTGGAGGTTGGCTCCATTTCGGATGTCACCCCGAGCGCGCACAACGGTTGCCGTCCCCCGAAGCGCCGCCGCGTATAAGCAGCACTGCGGTTCCGGGTTTCCTCCGGCGGGCACGGCCACTTTCCGAAGTGGCCTGCCCGCCGCAGGTCCCCGGTCCCGGGCTGGCTGTTAGCCGTCCAAGACGCCCGCGGAAGACCCGTCGTCGTCGTTTCCACCATTTGTGTTGCGTCATATAGCGGATGCTCGCTGAAAGGAAATGCAAGTGCTCATTGCACAGCGCCCCACCCTCACTGAAGAAGTCGTAGCCGACAACCGCTCACGGTTCATCATTGAACCCCTGGAGCCCGGTTTCGGGTACACCCTTGGTAACTCCCTCCGTCGTACCCTGCTGTCCTCCATCCCCGGTGCCGCTGTAACCAGCATCCGGCTCGAAGGCGTGCTGCACGAGTTCACGACGGTTCCCGGCGTCAAGGAAGATGTCACCGAGATCATCCTGAACGTCAAGAACCTCTCGGTTTCCTCCGAGCACGACGAACCCGTTGTGGCTTACCTGCGCAAGCAGGGCCCCGGCGTGGTTACGGCTGCGGACATCGCTCCGCCGGCCGGCGTGGAGTTCCACAACCCCGACCTGCACATTGCCACGCTGAACTCGAAGGGCAAGTTCGAACTCGAACTGACCATCGAGCGCGGCCGCGGCTATGTGTCGGCCAGCCAGAACAAGTCCGGTGACCAGGAGATCGGCCGCATCCCGGTCGACTCCATCTACTCGCCGGTCCTGAAGGTGACCTTCCGCGTGGAGGCCACCCGCGTTGAGCAGCGCACCGACTTCGACCGCCTGATTGTCGACGTCGAAACCAAGGATGCCATTGCACCGCGCGACGCCGTCGCCTCTGCCGGTACCACCCTGGTTGAACTGTTCGGCCTGGCACGTGAACTCAACACCGCCGCTGAAGGTATCGAAATCGGTCCGAGCCCCACGGATGCCGCACTGGCAGCCGATATGGCACTGCCGATCGAAGACCTCGAGCTGACCGTGCGTTCGTACAACTGCCTCAAGCGTGAAGGCATCCACACTGTGGGTGAACTCGTAGCCCGCTCCGAGGCTGACCTGATGGACATCCGCAACTTTGGTGCGAAGTCCATCGACGAGGTGAAGGCAAAGCTGGTTGAACTGGGTCTGTCCCTGAAGGATTCCCCTCCCGGGTTCGATCTGGCCGCCCGTGCCGCAGCTATTGAAGAGGACGAGTCCGAGTATTCGGACGACGAGCTCTAACTGAAGCAAATTCTTGCCGTCGGGCTTATGAAGCACCGCACGGCACCGTTTGAGGAGAAAATGTAATGCCTACACCCACCAAGGGTAAGCGCCTCGGAGGCAGCCCGGCACACCAGCGCCTGATGCTGGCCAACCTTGCCGCGCAGCTGTTCGAGCACAAGCAGATCACCACCACGGTGACCAAGGCCAAGCGTCTGCGTCCCTACGCAGAACGCCTGATCACGTTCGCAAAGCGCGGGGACCTGTCCTCCCGCCGCCGCGTCCTGGCCCTGATCTCCGACAAGGGCATCGTCCACGAGCTCTTCACCGACATTGCTCCGGCAGTCGAGAAGCGCGACGGCGGTTACACCCGTATCACCAAGATCGGCAACCGCAAGGGCGACAACGCTCCCATGGCCGTCATTGAACTGGTACTGGAACCCCTTTCGGCCAAGCAGTCGGTTGTTGCTGAAGCCAGCACCGCCGCAGCCGCCGCAGCTCCGGCTCCGGCCGTCGAGTCTGCTGACTCCGCAGAATCTGCCGATTCCGCTGAGTCCGCCGATTCCGCTGATTCCGCTGAGTCTGCCGACTCCGCTGAAGAGGCACCCGAAGCAGTCGTAGAGACCGAAGAGAAGAAGTAATTCTTCGCTGACGTCCCGGTGCCCTTAATATGGGTGCTATGACTATTGAAAGGCCCGCCGTCCCCGAAATGGACGGCGGGCCTTTCCGCGTCCGGATGGACCTCGCGTATGACGGGGCCCCCTTCTCCGGCTGGGCCGCCCAGCCTGGCCTGCGGACCATCCAGGGCCTGGTGGAGGACGCCCTGGAAGTCCTGCTGCGCCGCCACGTCCGGTTGACCGTGGCGGGCAGGACCGACGCCGGCGTGCACGCCCGGGGACAGGTGGTGCACTTCGACCTCACCGAAGCCGAATGGCATGAACTGGCCCGGGGACGGGACCTTGACCCGGGGGTGTCCCTGCGGCGCAGGCTGCACGGGGTGCTGAACAAGGAACTGACGATGCCGGCACGGCAGGCCGGCCTCCAGCGGCGTGCCATTGACGCTTTGGGCGGTGCCGTGGAAGTTCTGTCGGCCGCCCCCGCCCCGGCAGGCTTCGACGCCCGTTTCTCGGCACTGTGGCGGCGCTACAGCTACCGCATCTGCGACCTGCCGGAGAGCCGGGACCCGTTGTCGCGGCACACCACCCTCTGGTTCAAAGCACCCCTGGACGTCGACCGGATGAACGAAGCCGCCGCGGGAGTCCTCGGGATCCGGGACTTCCTGTCGTTCTGCAAACCGCGGACAGGCTCCACCACCACGCGCGAACTCCTGGAGTTCGACTTCCGCCGGGGAGCCGACGGGATCGTCACCACGCACATCCAGGCAGATGCTTTCTGTCACAATATGGTCCGGTCGCTGGTGGGCGGTTCCCTGCTGGTCGGCGCGGGGGAGCGGAGGCCCCAGTGGCTGGCCGAACGCCTGATTGCCCGGGTCCGGGACTCGAAATCGCTCCTGGCGCCGCCCCACCCGCTGGTGCTGGAAGAGGTCCGCTACCCGGCGGACGCCCACCTGGCACTCAGGGCCGAGCTGACCCGGGCGCAGCGCAAATAGCGCATCCCGGCGTTTGGGTCGTAAAATGGGGGCAAATCCCATATCCCGGCGCCCGGCAGCTTTTGACCAGACTACGTAAGCAGGCTATTGTTTATAGTCGTTGTGCGTGTCCTACCTCGATAGGCCTATGCCCACGGGAGCGGCTCAGTTGCAGAGCCACCTGGCCCCGGGGAAATAGCCGAGATATCAGGACCACTGGTTAATTCAGTCCTCACCTGACCATCCGGTAACGCATAGAGAAGCTGCACTGTCCATGGCATCCATGGGCGGCGCGCCACCTAAGAAGAAGAAACGAAGGCAAACACCGTGCGTACGTACACCCCGAAGCCCGGCGACATCAACCGCCAGTGGCACGTCATTGACGCCACCGACGTTGTCCTAGGCCGTCTTGCCAGCCAGACCGCAACACTGCTGCGCGGAAAGCACAAGCCGACCTTTGCTCCCCACATGGACATGGGCGATTTCGTCATCATCATCAACGCCGAGAAGGTTGCCCTCACCGGCGCCAAGCTCGAACAGAAGCGTGCCTACCGCCACTCGGGTTACCCGGGCGGTCTGTCCTCCGTCAACTACGCCGAACTGCTGGAGCAGAACCCGGTACGTGCAGTTGAGAAGGCCATCCGCGGCATGCTGCCCAAGAACTCCCTGGCTGCTGACCAGATCAGCAAGCTGAAGGTCTACCGCGGTGCCGAGCACCCGCATGCCGCTCAGCAGCCCAAGACCTACGAAATCAACCAGGTCGCCCAGTAGTTCTGGCCCGCCAACTAAGAAATTAATTCAAGGAGAATCGTGGCTCAGAACACTGAAGAGCTGAATGAAAACACCGAGGAGCTTTCGAGCTACACCTCGGAATCCTCTGACTCGGTTCAGGCCGATGTCAAGGAACGCCCCGCCCTGACCGTCCCCGGTTCCGCCGTGGGTCGCCGCAAGCAGGCTATTGCCCGCGTGCGCCTTGTTCCGGGTACCGGCAAGTGGATCGTCAACGACCGCGAGCTCGAGGATTACTTCCCGAACAAGCTGCACCAGCAGGAAGTCAACGAGCCGTTCAAGCTTCTTGACCTCGAAGGCGCCTACGACGTCATCGCACGCATCCACGGCGGCGGCCCCTCCGGCCAGGCCGGCGCGCTGCGTCTGGGTGTTGCCCGCTCGCTGAACGAGATCGACCGCGAGAACAACCGCCCCGCCCTGAAGAAGGCAGGCTTCCTGACTCGTGACGCCCGCGTCATCGAGCGTAAGAAGGCCGGTCTCAAGAAGGCCCGTAAGGCACCGCAGTACTCCAAGCGCTAATTCAGCGCTTCCCTTCGTGCAGTCGCTGGAGCGACCGCACGAAGGGTCCCTCGCGCTGAATTGGCGCTTGGCTCCACAAGCGCCGCCCATCGGGGTTTGTGAACAAGAGCCGGTTCGGTGCCGGGGTTTGATCAAAAGGCAGTCGCTACGGCGGCTGCCTTTTGGCGTTTAAGTGCTGCCGCCACGTTGGGTTCACCACACCCGCGGCGGTATTTACCCGCCAACCGCGTACTTTGCTCTTTGCCGTTTCGGCGGCAGGGGCCCGGCGGTGGCAGAATGGGCCAGTAAGTTGCCCGTGGGCGGCTCCCGCCGTGGCTAGAACCTGCTTGAGGATTCGTAATGACTAGATTGTTTGGAACGGACGGCGTCCGTGGGCTGGCTAACGGGCTGATTACCGCCGAAGTGGCCCTCGGGCTCGCCCAAGCCGCTGCTGTCGTGCTGGGCCACCGCCGCGTTGAACAGGGCCGCCGTCCGGTGGCCGTTGTGGCGCGTGACCCGCGCATCAGCGGTGATTTCATTTCCGCTGCCATGGAAGCCGGCCTTGCGAGCTCCGGCGTGGACGTGTACGACGCCGGTGTCCTCCCGACCCCGGCCGCAGCATTCCTGGTCGCCGACCTCGGTGCCGATTTCGGCGTCGTTATCTCCGCTTCCCACAACGCGGCCCCCGACAACGGCATCAAGTTCCTGGCCCGCGGTGGGCAGAAGCTGGATGACGCCGTCGAGGACGCCATCGAAGCAGAGATGGCGCTTCCCAGCATGCGTCCCACCGGAAGCGAGGTGGGGCGGATCCACCGCTTCGCCGACGCCGAGGACCGCTACGTGGTCCACCTGCTGCAGACCCTCCCGAACCGGATTGAGGGCCTGAAGGTTGTCCTGGACTGCGCGCACGGGGCGGCCAGCGGCTGCTCGCCCCAGGTCTTTGCCGACGCAGGCGCAGAGGTGGTGGTCATCGGTGCGGAGCCGGACGGCATCAACATCAATGACGGCTACGGATCCACACACCTGGAGCAGCTGCAGGCGGCAGTCGTGGCACACGGCGCCGATCTGGGCATTGCGCACGACGGCGACGCGGACCGCTGCCTGGCCGTGGACCATGAGGGCGCGGTCGTCGACGGCGACCAGATCATGGCGATCATGGCCGTGGCCATGAAGGAAGCCGGCAAGCTGAAGGACGATGCCCTGGTGGCAACTGTCATGAGCAACCTCGGCCTGAAGCTCGCCCTCCGCGACGCAGGCATCCAGGTGATCGAAACCGGTGTGGGGGACCGCTACGTGCTCGAAGGGATGCGCGGCGGCGGCTACAGCCTCGGCGGGGAGCAGTCCGGGCATGTGATCTTCTCCGAGTACGCAACCACCGGAGACGGAGTCCTCACCGGCCTGCAGCTTGCCGCGCAGGTGGCACGGACCGGAAAGAGCCTCAAAGAGCTCGCCGGCGTGATGCAGAAGCTTCCGCAGGTGCTCATTAACGTCAAGGGGGTGGACCGGTCCGCCGTCCACTCGAATGAGACGGTCCAGCGTGCGGTCGAGCAGGCAGGACAGGCCCTGGGCGAAACCGGCCGGGTACTGCTGCGCCCCTCGGGAACCGAACCGGTGGTCCGGGTCATGGTGGAGGCAGCGGACATGGAGACCGCCGCTGAAACGGCCCGCCGCCTCGCGGAAACGGTCGAGCTTAACCTGGCGCTCAGCGCCGACGCCGGCGCAGCAGTCTAGCGGGGAACCTGGCCGGCGCTTCGGTCAGGTCTTCCGCAGCAGCATCCGCCGCACGGAGTGGTCCGCGTCCTTGGTGAGCACCAACTGGGCGCGGCCCCTCGTGGGCCGGACATTGGTGGTGAGGTTCGGCTCGTTGATCCGCTTCCAGATGTCCAGCGCGGTGGCCCGTGCTTCTTCGTCCGTGAGGTCTGCGTAGCGGTGGAAGTACGACGCCGGATCGGCGAAGGCCCCGGTGCGCAGCGACTGGAAACGCTGGACATACCATTCCTCGATGTAGGAGGTCCGGGCATCCACGTAAATGGAGAAGTCAAAGAAATCGCTCAGTGCGAGGCCGGTGCGTCCGTCCGCACGAATCCGCGCCGGAGCCAGGACGTTCAAGCCCTCAACGATGAGCACGTCGGGACGGCGGACCACCACCTCTTCACCCGGCACGATGTCGTACGTCAGGTGTGAATACTTTGGCGCCCGCACTTCCTCGGCGCCGCTCTTGACCTCGCTCACAAAGCGCAGCAGCCGGCGCCGGTCATAGGATTCCGGAAAACCCTTGCGCTGCATCAGGCCGCGGCGTTCCAGTTCGGCGTTGGGGTACAGGAAACCGTCCGTCGTGATCAGTTCCACGTTTGGGGTTTCCGGCCACCGGCGCAGCATCTCCCGCAGGACGCGGGCAGTGGTGGACTTGCCTACCGCCACGGAACCGGCCACTCCGATGACGAACGGCGTGCGGGTGGTCTTCTCACCGAGGAACGTGGTGGTGGCGCTGTGCAGCCGGCCGGCCGCAGCCACATAGAGGTTAAGCAGCCGCGAGAGCGGGAGGTAGACCTCCCGGATTTCTTCGAGGTTCAGCTGGTCGCCAAGGCCACGCAGCCGCAGGATGTCCTCCTGGTTCAGGGGAGAACGGATCTCGTGTGACAGACGCGACCAGGTTTTCCGGTCCAGTTCGACAAAGGGGGTAAAACTGCTCTCGGGCGGGTTTGCCGCGGAGGACTTTACATGGCGTTCGGTCACGTAAGGAATTCTGCCCTGAACAGCAGGCAAACCCAAACGGCCCGACCGGCCCGCACGCGCTGCGGCTTCGCGCCCGCCCCGGTGCTTTCGGCAACCGGTGCGCGGCCCGGTACGCTTAGTGCTATGTGTGGAATTATTGGATATGCGGGCCGTCCGGACGCCGGTGCAGGAATCAATGCGCGGGGCCATGGTGCCCTTGACGTAGTGATGGAAGGCCTCCGGCGGCTGGAATACCGCGGCTACGACTCCGCAGGTGTCGCCGTTCTCACTCCCCTCGGCGTCGAGTACCGGAAGAAGTCCGGCAAGCTGGCCAACCTGGTGGCTGAACTGGAGTCGTCACCGCTGACTCCGGCCACCACCGGCATCGGACACACCCGCTGGGCGACCCACGGCGGCCCCACGGACGAAAACGCCCACCCGCATCTCGCGGACAACGGCCGTCTGGCCGTGATCCACAACGGCATCATCGAGAACTTCGCCGAACTCAAGGCCGAACTGCTGGCCGCGGGCGCCGTGTTTGTCTCCGAAACCGACACCGAGGTGGCCGCTGCGCTTCTGGCGTCGATCTACCGCGGCGAAGGCGCAGGGGACCTTGCGCGGTCCATGCAGCTCGCCTGCCAACAGCTTGAGGGTGCGTTCACCCTGCTGGCCGTCCACATGGATTCCCCCGGAACAGTGGTTGCCGCCCGGCGTAACTCCCCGCTCGTCGTCGGGCTGGGCGAGGGCGAGAACTTCCTCGGCTCGGACGTGTCCGGCTTCATCGACTTCACCCGCCGCGCCGTCGAACTGGGACAGGACCAGGTAGTGACCATCACTCCCGACTCCGTCCAGATCACGGACTTCTTCGGAGAACCGGCCGAAGGCACCGAGTTCCACGTGAACTGGGACGCCGCCGCAGCCGAAAAGGGCGGCTACGACTCCTTCATGGAGAAGGAAATCAACGACCAGCCGCAGGCCGTGGGCGACACCCTCCTGGGCCGGTCCGACGTTGACGGACGCCTCACCCTCGACGAGCTGCGTGTCAGCCCCGAGGAGCTGAAGAACGTCAACAAGATCATGGTGCTGGCCTGCGGCACCTCCGCGTATGCCGGCCAGGTCGCCAAGTACGCCATCGAGCACTGGTGCCGGCTGCCGGTCGAGGTGGAGCTCAGCCACGAGTTCCGGTACCGGGATCCGATTGTGGACTCGAATACACTGATTGTCGCCATCTCCCAGTCCGGGGAAACCATGGACACCCTGATGGCCGTCCGCTATGCCAAGGAGCAGGGCGCGAAGGTCCTGGCCATCTGCAACACCAACGGCTCCACGATCCCGCGGGAATCGGATGCCGTGCTGTACACACACGCAGGACCGGAGATCGCCGTGGCCTCCACCAAGGCCTTCCTGGCACAGATCACCGCCGCCTACCTCCTGGGCCTCTACCTGGCACAGATCCGCGGCAACAAGTTCCAGGGCGAGATCAAGGACATCCTCGCGGACCTGGCAAAGGTGCCGGACAAGATCCAGCAGGTGCTGGATAACTCCGAGCAGATCAAGGAGCTGGCCCAGTTGATGGCCAACACCCGCTCCGTCCTGTTCCTGGGCCGCCATGTGGGCTTCCCGGTAGCCATGGAAGGCGCACTGAAGCTGAAGGAACTGGCCTACATCCATGCTGAAGGATTCGCCGCAGGCGAGCTCAAGCACGGCCCGATCGCCCTGATCGAGGAAGGCCAGCCGGTCTTCGTGGTGGTTCCGTCGCCGCGCGGCCGCGATTCCCTGCACGCGAAGGTGGTCTCCAACATCCAGGAGATCCGCGCCCGCGGCGCCAAGACCATCGTGATCGCCGAAGAGGGCGACGACGCCGTCAAGGCCTACGCGGAACACATCTTCTACGTGCCGGAAACCCCGCCGCTGC
Organism: Arthrobacter sp. zg-Y877; assembly: GCF_030373105.1. NCBI lineage: Bacteria > Bacillati > Actinomycetota > Actinomycetes > Micrococcales > Micrococcaceae > Arthrobacter > Arthrobacter sp. zg-Y877. Next base: position 395,172 of record NZ_JAUCPU010000002.1, on the reverse strand, counting down.
TGGCGCCGCTGCTCACGACCGTGCCGCTGCAGATCTTTGCCTGCGAGCTGGCGACGGCCAAGGGCTTCGACGTCGACCAGCCGCGCAACCTGGCCAAGTCCGTCACAGTGGAATAAGGAGCATTACCGGTGATTATCGGAATCGGCGTCGACGTAGTGGACGTGCCGCGGTTCGGCCGTCAGCTGGAGCGCACGCCCGGTCTGCGGGCGCGGCTCTTCGCCCCGGCGGAACGTGAGCTGAACCTGCGCTCCCTTGCCGCGCGGTTCGCGGCAAAGGAAGCCGTGGCCAAGGCGCTCGGCGCCCCGGCCGGCATGAACTGGCAGCACTGCGAGGTCCTGCTGGATTCGGCCGGAGCGCCGCAGCTGAAGATCGACGGCACTGTCGCCGCCGTCGCCGAGGGCAAGGGCGTGCAGACCTGGCATCTGTCACTGAGCCATGACGGGGACATGGCTACGGCAATGGTCATCGCCGAAGGCTAGGACCGGGCGCGTGATCAGTGCGTACACCGGGACGGCCGTCCGCCGGGCCGAAGCCCCCCTGCTCGCCGCCGGGCAGGGCGGGGAACTGATGCAGCGTGCAGCCTACGGGCTGTACGCCGCCACGGTGTCCCGGCTGGGAGCCCGCCGCGGCCGGATCTACGGTGCACGGGTTGTTGTGCTGGCCGGCAGCGGCAACAATGGGGGAGACGCATTGTTTGCCGCAGCCCGGCTCCTCGGGCGGGGAGCCTCGGCGACGGCGGTGCTGACCTCCGCCCACGCGCATCCCGAGGCGCTGGCCGCCTTCCAGGCGGCCGGCGGGACAACCGTGAGCCTCACTCAAGACAATGCCGCAGCACTTGCCGGCGGGGCCCTGGCAGCCGACGCCGTGCTCGACGGCGTGCTCGGCACCGGCGGCAGCGGCGGACTCCGCGGCCCGGTGCGGGACCTGGCCGAGGCATTGAACACGGCACGGCTGCAGGGGCGGTCGCCGCTGGTCGTCGCCTGCGACCTGCCCAGCGGGGTGGATGCCGATTCCGGCCGGACAGGCGGAACCTGCCTGCGGGCGGACCTGACCGTCACTTTCGGAGCCGTCAAGACCGGCCTGCTGGCCGGACCGGGCGCCGTCGCCGCCGGAGAAATCCACTGCGTCGATATTGGGCTCGGCCCCTATCTGGGCAGCCCGGACGCCTACCGGCTGCAGGCGGAGGACCTGGCGGAACTGATCCCCCTACCCGCGCCGCAGGACCATAAATACAGCCGCGGAGTCCTCGGCATTGCCGCAGGGTCGGACACCTATCCCGGGGCCGCGCTGATGGCTGCCGGGGCGGCGCTGGCCACCGGCGTCGGCATGGTCCGCTACCTGGGACCGGAGAGCGTGGCCCGGCTGATCAACCTGGCGCATCCGGAGGCCGTCTGCGGAACAGGCAGTGTTCCGCAGACCCATGTCCAGGCCTGGCTCGCCGGTCCGGGCGCCGGCAACGACGCGGACCAGCGCCGCCGGGCAGAGGATGCCATGGCCTCGGGGCTGCCCGCAGCCATCGACGCCGACGCGATCGGCGCCGTCCGCCCCGGGCTGCACCCCGGCGTCGTGCTCACTCCCCACGCCGGGGAACTGTCAGCACTGCTGGGTTCCCTGGGCGAGGACGCCGAACGTGTGCAGATCGAAGCCGATCCGCTCCGCTACGCCCGCCTCGCGGCCGCCCGCACCGGCGCCACCGTCCTGCTCAAGGGGTGGGCGACAGTGGCGGCAGCACCCACCGGCGAGGTGTACAGCCAGGCCGACGCCACACCGTGGCTCGCGACGGCGGGGAGCGGAGACACCCTCTCGGGCATCCTCGGGGCGCTGCTGGCGACCGACCGTACCCCGGAGGACGCGCGGGGACCGGGACACTATGCCCGTCTGGCGGCAGCCGCAGCCCACCTGCACGGCCGCGCAGGAGCACTTGCAGCCGCCGATGGTCCCGTTCAGCCGTCACAGCTCGGGCCGCGGATCCAGGCGCTTGTTGCGGAACTCACCCGACAGGGGAGTACCCGAATTCAAGTAAGATCCATGTCTGAGGTAAAAAAGTAAGTAGACATATCAATTTTGTGTTGTCAGGGAACTAGTTCAGGAGCACTACATGGAAGTTTGGCCGGGAGATGCCTATCCGCTGGGCGCAACCTACGACGGAAACGGCACCAACTTCGCTCTCTACAGCGAGGTGGCGGATTCCGTAATCCTGTGCCTGTTCGATGAGGACGGCACGGAGCACCAGGTCCGGCTGACCGAGGTCGACGGGTATGTCTGGCACTGCTACCTGCCGCAGGTGATGCCGGGCCAGAAGTACGGCTACCGTGTGGAAGGGCCGAATGACCCGGAGAACGGCAACCGGTGCAACCCGAACAAGCTGCTGCTGGACCCCTACGCCAAGGCCGTTGCCGGCGAGATCGACTGGGACCAGGCGCTGTTCGGCTACAACTTCGGCGACGAACACTCACGCAATGACGAGGATTCCGCCCCCCACATGATGATGGGCGTGGTGATCAACCCGTTCTTCGACTGGGACGGGGACCGGAAGCCGAAGATCCCGTACCACCAGACCGTGATTTACGAGGCGCACGTCAAGGGCCTCACCGAAACGCACCCCGACGTGCCCGAGGACCAGCGCGGCACCTATGCCGGCGTCGCCCATCCTTCCGTGATCGCACACCTGCAGAAGCTCGGGATCACCGCCATCGAACTGATGCCCGTGCACCAGTTCGTCAACGACTCCACCCTGCAGGAAAAGGGGCTGTCGAACTACTGGGGCTACAACACCATCGGCTTCTTCGCCCCGCACAACACCTACAGCGCCACCGGCGACCAGGGCCAGCAGGTCCAGGAGTTCAAGGCCATGGTCCGTGCGCTGCACCTGGCAGGCATCGAAGTCATCCTCGACGTGGTCTACAACCACACCGCCGAGGGTAACCACATGGGCCCCACGCTGTCCTTCCGGGGCATCGACAACGCGTCCTACTACCGGCTGGTGGAGGACGACAAGAAGTACTACATGGACTACACCGGTACCGGTAACTCCCTCAACGTGGGCAACCCGCACTCGCTGCAGCTGCTTATGGATTCGCTGCGCTACTGGGTCACCGAAATGCACGTTGACGGTTTCCGCTTTGACCTGGCCTCCACCCTGGCCCGCGAGTTCTACGACGTCGACCGCCTCTCCGCCTTCTTTGAACTGGTGCAGCAGGACCCGGTAGTCTCCCAGGTCAAGCTGATCGCCGAGCCGTGGGACGTTGGCCCCGGCGGCTACCAGGTGGGCAACTTCCCCCCGCAGTGGACCGAATGGAACGGCAAGTACCGGGACACCGTCCGCGACTTCTGGCGTGGAGAACCTTCCACGCTGGGCGAGTTCGCTTCCCGCATCACCGGCTCCGCGGACCTGTACGAGTCCTCGGCCCGCCGCCCCGTGGCGTCCATCAACTTCGTCACCGCCCACGACGGCTTCACGATGCATGACCTCGTGTCCTACAACGAAAAGCACAACGAGGCCAACGGCGAAGACAACAACGACGGCGAATCCCACAACCGGTCCTGGAACTGCGGCGTCGAGGGCCCCACGGATGATCCCTCGGTCCTGTCGCTGCGGGCACGCCAGCAGCGCAACTTCATTGCCACCCTGCTCCTTTCGCAGGGCGTGCCGATGATCGCCCACGGCGACGAGCTGGGCCGGACGCAGCAGGGTAACAACAACACCTATGCGCAGGACTCCGAGCTGAGCTGGATCAACTGGGATACCATGGACGCCCCGCTCCTGGAATTCACCGCCGCCGTCAACACGCTGCGTGCCGAGCACCCCACGTTCCGCCGCCGCCGCTTCTTCGACGGCCGTCCCGTCCGCCGGGGCGAGGGCGAGGCGCTGCCGGACATCGTTTGGCTGAACGAGGACGGTTCCACCATGTCCCCGGATGACTGGGACACCCCGGTCAGCCGTTCCCTGGGCGTGTTCCTGAACGGCCAGGGGATTTCGGGCAAGGATGCACGTGGACAGCGCATCACTGACCTGAACTTCCTCCTGTACTTCAACGCGCACGACGAAGCCGTGAAGATCACCCTTCCGTCCAAGGAATACGCCCCGATGTGGGACACTGTCATCGACACCGCCGGTGAATACGCAGGCTCCGAGCCGGTTGCCGCTGACGGCCAGCTGACCGTGGCCGCCAAGTCGATGGTGGTCCTGCGGGCACATGCAGAGGAAGAGGAGCACGACCACTCCGTAGCGGCGTCCCTCGCCGCCATGGCAGCCCAGAACACCGAGGCTGCTGAATGAGGACACCGCTCTCCACGTACCGCCTGCAGATCCGTCCGTCCTTTACCCTGTTCGACGCCGCGGAGCTGGTGCCGTACCTGGCCGGCCTCGGCGTGGACTGGGTGTACCTTTCACCCATCCTCACCGCCGAGGAGGGCTCGGACCACGGCTATGACGTGACCGACCCCTCCTCAGTGGATCCGACCCGGGGCGGCGCGGAGGGCTTGAAGGCCCTGTCCGACGCCGCCCACGCGGCCGGACTGGGCGTGCTGGTGGACATTGTGCCCAACCACATGGGCATCGCCACGCCGCACCGGAATAAGTGGTGGTGGTCCGTGCTGGCCGAGGGGCGCAACTCCCGGTATGCCGAGGCATTCGACATCGACTGGGACGCCGCGGACGGGAAGCTGCGGCTGCCCGTCCTGGGCGACGGCGGCAACGAACTCGAGCAGCTCAAGCTGATCGGCGATGAACTGCACTACTACGACCACCGTTTCCCGGTGGCTGCCGGCACCGCTTCGGTTGGTGACAGTGCGCAGGACGTGCATGCCCGCCAGTCCTACGAGCTGGTCAACTGGCGCCGTGCCGACAACGAGCTGAACTACCGCCGGTTCTTCGGGGTCAACACCCTGGCCGGTATCCGTGTGGAGGAACCCTGGGTCTTTGACGAGGCCCACGCCGAAGTTAAGCGCTGGTTCGATGAAGGCCTCGTGGACGGACTCCGCATTGACCACCCGGACGGCCTGGCCGATCCGAAGGGTTACCTGGCCCGCCTGCGCGAGATCACCGGCGGCGCGTACATCCTGGTGGAAAAGATCCTGGAACCGGGCGAGAAGCTCGCCGCGGACTGGGAAACCGAAGGCACCACCGGCTATGACGCGCTCGCCGACATCGACCGGCTGTTCGTCGACCCTGCGGGCAACGAAACACTGACTGCGCTGGTGCCCATGGAGCCGTATGCGGACATGATCCACGGCACCAAGCGGGTTATTGCCGATGCCCTGCTGCACTCGGAAGTCCAGCGCCTGGTGCGCCTGCTTCCCGCGGACTCCGGGCTGGACGCAGAGACGGCAGCTGACGCGATCGCTGAACTGCTGGCCTGCTTCCCGGTGTACCGCAGCTACCTGCCCGAAGGCGCCGACCACCTCACCGAGGCCGTTATTGCCGCAAAGGTCCGCCGGCCCGATCTGGCTGCTGCCCTGGACATCCTGCATCCGCTGCTGAACCCGCTGCCGGCGGACGGTTCCGCGGATGCTGTGTCCCTCGACAGCCTGGGGGAGCTGGCGGTCCGCTTCCAGCAGACCTCCGGCATGGTGATGGCCAAGGGTGTGGAGGACACGGCGTTTTACCGGTACTCCCGCCTGACGTCGCTGAACGAGGTGGGCGCAGACCCGGCACATTTCTCGGTGGCGCCGTTTGACATGCACACCCGCCTGCTCCGCCGGCAGCTGGAACAGCCGGCGGCCATGACTGCCCTGACCACGCACGACACCAAGCGCAGCGAAGATACCCGCGCCCGGATTTCCGTGTTCGCGGAAATTCCGGACGAGTGGAGCGAGGCGTTCACGCGCCTGGACTCCCTGGTTCCGATGGGCGACGGGCCGATGGCGAACCTGCTCTGGCAGACATTCGTCGGAGCCTGGCCGCTGAGCCGGGAGCGTGCCCACGCCTACGCCGAGAAGGCCGCACGGGAAGCCTCCAGCAGCACCACCTGGACGGCCCCCAACGCGGAATTCGAGAAGCGCATGCATGCAGCCATCGATGCCGCGTTCGACAATCCCGAGGTCAACGCCGTGATCACCGCGCTGGTCGACCGGGTCCGCGCGGCGGGATACAGCAATTCGCTCTCCGCCAAGCTCCTGCAGCTGACCATGCCGGGCGTTCCGGATGTCTACCAGGGCACGGAATTCTGGGACCGCTCGCTGGTGGACCCGGACAACCGGCGCGAGGTGGACTTTGCCCGCCGGCGCGGGGTTGCGGCGTCGTTCGCCGACGCCGGTGTACCCGCGCTGGATGAGGATGCGGCAGCGAAGCTGCTGGTCACCACCCGTGCGCTGCAGCTCAAGCGCGGCCGGCCCGAGCTGTTCACGGGGTACGTTCCCGTGGCGGTGGAGGGATCCGCAGCGGAACACCTCTTTGGGTTCGACCGCGGCGGCGCGGTGGCCCTGGTGACCCGCCTTCCGCTGGGACTGGAACGGAGCGGCGGCTGGCAGGACACCGCCGTCGTCCTGGCTCCCGGCACCTACCGGGACGTCATCACCGGCAACACGCATAAGAGCAGCGGCCGGCTGGCGGCTGCTGACCTGTTGGGCACCTATCCGGTGGCGCTGCTTGTTCGGGAGGACGGCAAATGAGGACCGACTTTGACGTGTGGGCACCGAAAGCCGGCACCATGACACTGCTGGCCGACGGCCGGCGCCTGTCCATGACCCGTGGAGAGAACGGCTGGTGGCACGCCCAGCACGCCGAACTCACCGAGGACATTGACTACGGGTACCTCATTGACGACGCCGAGACGCCGGTGCCGGACCCCCGGTCCCGGCGGCAGCCCGGGGGAGTACATGCACTCTCGCGGACCTTTGACCCGGACCTGCACCAGTGGAACGACTCCGGCTGGGTCTCGCCGGGGCTCGACGGCAGCGCGATCTACGAGATGCACGTCGGGACCTTCACTCCCGAGGGAACGCTGGACGCGGCGATCGGCCGGCTGGACTACCTGGTGGACCTGGGGGTCCGCTATGTCGAACTGCTGCCGGTGAACGCCTTCAACGGAACCCACAACTGGGGTTACGACGGAGTGCTCTGGTACGCGGTGCAGGAGACCTACGGCGGGCCGGAGGCCTACCAGCGGTTTGTGGACGCCGCACACCAGGCCGGCCTGGGCGTGATCCAGGACGTTGTCTACAACCACCTCGGCCCCAGCGGCAACTACCTCCCGATGTTCGGCCCCTACCTCACGGAGGGGAAGTCGAACACCTGGGGTGACTCGGTAAACCTGGACGGACCGCTCTCCGACACCGTCCGCGAGTACATCGTGGACAACGTCCTGATGTGGTTCCGCGACTACCACGTGGACGGACTGCGCCTGGATGCAGTTCACGCCCTGCACGATGAACGGGCCGTGCACATCCTGGAGGAGATCGCCGCCGCGACGGATCAGTGCGCCGAGGCCCTGGACAAGCCGCTGTTCCTGATCGCGGAGTCGGATTTGAACAATCCCCGGCTCATCACCCCGCGCAGCGTCAACGGCTACGGCCTCGCCGGCCAGTGGTCCGATGACTTCCACCATTCCGCCCACACCAACCTGACGGGCGAAAACGGCGGCTACTACGAGGACTTCGATTCCATCGAGGCCCTCGCAAAGGTGTTGCAGGAAGGCTTCTTCCACAACGGAACATTCTCCTCCTTCCGGGAACGCGGCCACGGCCGTCCCCTGGACAAGGAGCAGGTGACGGCCCGCCAGCTGGTGACGGCCATCCAGAACCACGACCAGATCGGCAACCGTGCCGCGGGCGACCGGCTGAGTGCGGCCCTGGGCTACGAGCAGCTGGCCCTCGGCGCGGTGCTGAGCCTGGCCTCACCGTTCACCCCCATGCTCTTTATGGGTGAGGAATTCGGGGCGTCCACGCCTTGGCAGTTCTTCACCTCGCATCCGGAACCCGAGCTGGGGAAGGCCACGGCGGAGGGCCGGCTGAAGGAATTCGAACGGATGGGCTGGGACCCGGACACGGTGCCCAATCCGCAGGACCCGACGACCTTCACCAACTCGAAGCTGGACTGGTCCGAGGTGGAGGAAGGTGACCACGGCCGGCTGCTGGACCTGTACCGCAGGCTCCTGACGCTGCGCCGGGACACCCCCGACCTGATGGACCCGGACCTGCGTAACGTCCAGGTGGATTATGACGAGGTGGGACGCTGGCTGGTGATGCGGCGGGGGTCCACGGCAGTGGCGATGAACTTCGCCGACACGCCCCGGGAAGTGCCGCTTCCGTTCGGTAAGCAGGCGGAAGTCCTGCTGGAAACCGTACCGGTGGAGCTTTACGGCGACGCCGTGCAGCTGCCCGCGTACGGCGCGGCCATCCTGGCCGGTTAAGTCACCCCAAGCCGCAGGACCGGCCGGGACGGGCATCAGCCTGTCCCGGCCGGTCCGGCTTTAACGCCCTGCAAGGGCAGGCCCGAGCGGTGACCCACGCAACAGTGGCAGTATGGTGCCATGACTTATGTTGCTGCGGAAAACCGATACGAATCCATGCCCTACCGGCGCGTCGGACAGAGCGGGCTCCAGCTCCCGGCAGTCTCGCTGGGACTCTGGCACAACTTTGGTGATGACAAACCCTTCGAGACGCAGCGCGCCATCCTGCGACGGGCCTTCGACCTGGGCGTCACCCACTTTGACCTGGCGAACAACTACGGCCCGCCCTACGGCTCCGCCGAAACCAACTTCGGCCGGCACTTCCGCGACGATTTCCGTCCGTACCGCGACCAGCTGGTGATTTCCAGCAAGGCCGGCTACGACATGTGGCCGGGCCCGTACGGCAACTGGGGATCCCGCAAGTACCTGCTTTCCTCCCTGGACCAGTCCCTGGAACGCATGGGCCTGGACTACGTCGACATTTTCTACAGCCACCGTCCCGATCCGGAAACCCCGCTGGAGGAGACCATGGGGGCACTGGACACCGCCGTGCGCTCGGGCCGCGCCCTGTACGCCGGCATCTCGTCCTACTCCCCGGAAAAGACCATTGAAGCGGCGCGGATCCTGCGCGAAATGGGCACCCCGCTGCTCATCCACCAGCCGTCCTACTCCATGCTCAACCGCTGGGTGGAGGACGGCGACCCGGACCTCTTCGCAGCCCTCGATGAAGTGGGTGCCGGCTCCATTGCCTTCTCGCCCCTGGCGCAGGGCCTGCTGACCAACAAGTACCTCAACGGTGTGCCGGAGGATTCCCGCGCCGCAGCCGGAAAATCCCTGGACCAGTCCCAGCTCTCGGAGGAGAACCTGGAACGGGTACGCGGCCTGAACGGCATCGCCGAGTCCCGCGGCCAGAGCCTGGCGCAGATGGCCATCGCCTGGGTCCTGCGCGCCCGGCCGGAGAGCGCACCCATCACCTCCGCCCTCATCGGGGCCTCGAGCGTGAAGCAGCTGGAGGACTCGCTGGCAGCAGTGAACAACCTGGAGTTCTCAGCAGATGAACTGCGCCGCATCGACGAGTTTGCTGTCGATTCCAAGATCAACCTGTGGGCAGCAGCCCTCGAGGCGTAAATGGCCGCACTGGCCATCCGGGAGGCCCGCGCCGCTGACTGGCCGGCCATCTGGTCGCTGATGGAACCCATTGTGCGTGCCGGGGAAACGTACTGCTGGGACACCGGAACCACCGGGGAGCAGGCCCGTGAGCTGTGGCTGGAGCCTGCCCCCACGGTGGTGTTCGTCGCGGAGAAGGACGGCGTGGTGGCAGGCACCGCCCAGCTGCACCCCAACCGGTCCGGGAACGGCAGCCACGTTGCCAACGCCTCCTTCATGACCGCCCCGCAGTTCAGCGGACAGGGCATCGCCAGGGCCCTGGCCGAACACGTCCTGGACGAGGCTGTGCGCCGGGGCTACCGGTCGATGCAGTTCAATGCCGTGGTGGAAACCAACACGCGGGCGGTGGCGCTCTGGCAGTCCCTCGGGTTCGGCATCCTTGCCACGGTGCCCGAAGCCTTCCGGCATCCAACCGAGGGGTTCACCGGGCTGCACATCATGTACCGCACCCTGGCGGCTGGCAGGAGTGAAACAATAGGTTCGTGAACTACCCTGAATTCCCGCCGCCGGCCGAGCGTTCCGCCGTCATCGACCTGGCTGCCATCCGGCACAATGTCCGCCACCTGGCCCATGTGGTCAGCCCCGCCCGCGTTATGGCGGTGGTCAAAGCGGATGCCTACGGCCACGGCGCGGTGGAGACTGCGCGGGCAGCGGTCTCCGCCGGTGCCGCCTGGCTGGGTGTGGCGCACATCAGTGAAGCACTGGCGCTCCGCTCGGCCGGCATCACCGAACCCGTCCTTGCCTGGCTGCATACCCGTGAGGCGGAATTCGGCGAAGCCATCCGGGCCAACGTGGATCTGGGGGTTTCCGGCTGGGATCTGGAAGAGGTGGTCGCGGCCGCCCGGGAACTGGAAATGCCGGCCCGCGTACACCTGAAGATCGACACCGGACTGGGCCGCAACGGCTGCCCGGAAGACCTTTGGGAAGCCTTCGTCGGCAGGGCGCTGGCCTACCAGGAAGAAGGCCTGCTGCGGGTTGTGGGGATCTTCTCCCACTTTGCCGTAGCGGATGAACCGCACCGTCCGGAAACCGATGAGCAGCTGCGGAAGTTCCGTGACGCTGTCGCGGTTGCCGAAGACGCGGGTGTGGACCGCGAGGTGCGGCATATCGCGAACACCCCCGGAGCCCTGTCCCGTCCCGATGCACACTTTGACCTGGTGCGGATTGGACTGGGCATATACGGGCTGTCGCCTTTTGCCGGACAGAGCTCGGCGGAACTGGGCCTGAAGCCGGCCATGACTGTGAAGACCACCATTGCGGCCTGCAAGGAAGTACCTGCCAACCAAGGTGTTTCCTACGGCCTGCATTACCGTACGCAGGAGCCGACAACCCTGGCCCTCATCCCGCTGGGGTACGCCGACGGTATCCCGCGTGTCGCCACCGGCGGTCCTGTGCAGGTGGATGGGCAGGTGTACCCGGTGGTGGGACGCGTTGCCATGGACCAGATGGTGATTGACCTGCACCGGACCGGCATCGCCGGCACCCCGGACTCGCTCGTGGGACGGGAAGCCGTCCTCTTCGGCGGCGAGGGCCAGCCAAGCGTCGACGAGTGGGCCTCCGCAGCCGGCAGCATCAATTACGAGATCATCAGCAGGATCGGCGGCCGCGTCCCTCGCACCTACATCGACAGCGAACCCCTCGGCGGGGCAGGGGACACCGAAGGGCTGCCCATTGCCCTGGAGGCAGCGCCGGAAAGTACTACGGCCCCGGAAGGGGCCACGGACCCGGAGCCGCAGACAGCACAGGCGGTAGAAGCCCCGTGACGGTCACCGAAACACCAGCCTGGGAAGCCGAATACCGGACTGCCGGCGCCGAAGAGACGCAGGCGCTCGCCGAACGGCTCGGCGGCATCCTGCGCCGCGGCGACCTGCTGCTGCTGACGGGCGAACTCGGTGCCGGAAAAACCACCTTCACGCAGGGACTCGGCGCCGGCCTGGGCGTACGGCCGGGCATCATCTCGCCCACCTTCGTCCTGGTCCGGGAGCACCCCAACCTGGGCTCCGGACCGGACCTCATCCACGTAGATGCGTACCGGCTCGGTTCCGAGGGCGAGGTTGACGATATTGACCTCGAAGCCTCCATGGACCGGTCCGTCACGGTGGTCGAGTGGGGCCGGGGCCTGGTGGAGCACCTCTCCGACAGCCGGCTGGAAATCACGCTCATCCGGGCAGTGGGCGGACAGTCCGCTCCGGGCAGCGCAGACACCCCGGGTGGGGACTCCACGCCGGACCAGGAACCCCGTGGCGGAACCAATCCGGCCAGCGAGTTTTCCGCGGACTTCTCCACGGACTTCTCTGCGGAAGACACGGACGAGGAACGCACCATCCACCTGGCGGGCTACGGTCCGCGCTGGCAGCAGGCACCGGACCTGGGCTGAGCCCGGCGGCGCTGCCGGCTGCGGAAAACGGGTCCTTCGGACAGCGCCGTAGAATGGACACCGTGCTGATTCTCTCCATTGATACCTCCGCCATTGCCAGTGCGGCTCTGCTCAACGGGGACGGAGAGACGCTGGCGTCCTTCGCCACCGAGGACACCCGCTCCCACGCCGAAGTGCTCGCCCCCGGGATTGCCGGCCTGCTGGCCGAGGCAGGGGTCGCCGGAACGGACCTCGACGCGGTGGTTGTAGGGGTGGGCCCCGGTCCCTTCACCGGACTCCGCGCCGGAATCGCCACCGCCCGGACCCTCGCCTTCGCCTGGAACAAACCGCTGCACGGGGTGATGAGCCTGGATGCCCTTGCCGTGGATGCGGCCCTGGATGCCTGGCGCCTGGGCATCGACGAATTCGCCGTTGCCACTGATGCCCGCCGCAAAGAGGTGTACTGGGCCGCCTACCGCAGTACCGGCGGAACCCCCGAACTGCTGGACGGTCCGCATGTGACGGATCCCGCCCAGGTCCCGGCCCTGCCGGTCTACGGTGCCGGAGCCGGCCTGTACCCGGATACCCTGCACGCCGTGGAGGGTTTCGCCGATGCGCAGCCGACGGCCGAGGCGCTGGGGCGCACCGCCGCCGCCCGCCTGGTCCGCGGCCTGCCGCTGCTGCCCAGCACCCCGCTGTACCTGCGCGAGTCCGACGCCAAGGTCCCCGGCCCGCGGAAGCGCGCCCTGTGACCGCCGCCGAGAACGTGCGCATCCGGCCCATGGACGCCGGGGACATTCCCGCCGTGGATGCCCTGGAACGCAGGTTGTTTCCCGTCGACGCGTGGCCGCTGCAGATGTTCCACGATGAGCTGGCGCAGGCCTCCACCCGGTCCTACTACGTGGCGGTGGATTCCGCCGGAACCGTCATCGGTTATGCCGGCCTGATGTGCGTGCTGCCCATCGCCGACGTCCAGACCATCGCCGTCGTCCCTGAGAGCGAGGGTGCGGGCATCGGATCGCGGCTGCTCGCCATCCTGGTGGATGAGGCCAAGCGGCGCGGCGCGGAGGACGTGCTGCTGGAAGTACGTGACGACAATCCGCGCGCCCAGCGCCTGTACCGCTGGTTCGGCTTTGAACAAATCCACGTCCGGCCGCGCTATTACCGCGACGGCGCCTCCGCCCTGATTATGCGCCTGACCCTGGCCGGGTGGTCGGGAGCGCCGACGGCGGCCGGGACTGCACCAGAAACGAAGGACAGTAAATGAACCGCACCGACCCCCTGGTGCTCGGCATCGAATCCTCCTGCGACGAGACGGGCATCGGCATTGTCCGGGGCACCGAGCTGCTGACCAACACCGTCTCCTCCTCCATGGAGGAACACGTCCGGTTCGGCGGCGTGATCCCCGAGATCGCTTCCCGTGCCCACCTCGATGCAATGGTTCCCGCTCTGCAGGCGGCCCTGGCCGAAGCGGGCGTGACGCTCGATGACCTGGACGCAATTGCCGTCACCTCCGGCCCCGGCCTGTCCGGGGCGCTGATGGTGGGCGTCAGCGCCGCGAAGGCCCTGGCCCTGGCCACCGGCAAGCCGCTCTACGCGATCAACCACCTGGTGGCGCACGTGGGCGTGGGCGTGCTCGACGGCGGCGCGCTGCCGGAGAACCTCGGCGCACTCCTGGTCTCCGGCGGGCACACCGAGATCCTGCGCGTCGCGGACCTCACCAGCGACGTGGAACTCCTGGGTTCAACCATCGACGACGCCGCGGGCGAGGCCTATGACAAAGTGGCACGCATTCTCGGCCTGGGCTACCCCGGCGGACCGGCCATTGACCGGCTGGCACGCGAGGGTAATCCCAAGGCCATCCGGTTCCCGCGTGGACTGACCCAGCCCAAGTACATGGGCTCGGCGGAGGCCCCCGGACCGCACCGCTACGACTGGTCCTTCTCCGGCCTCAAAACCGCCGTGGCCCGCTGCGTGGAGCAGTACGAGGCTGCCGGCCAGGACCTGCCGGGTGCCGACATTGCCGCGTCCTTCCAGGAGGCGGTGGTGGACGTGATCACGGCCAAGGCGGTGCTGGCCTGCACGGAGCACGGCATCACCAACCTGCTCCTCGGCGGGGGAGTGGCTGCCAACTCGCGGCTGCGGGCCCTGACTGAGGAGCGCTGCGCCGCGGCGGGCATCAAACTGCGGGTCCCGCCGATTTCCCTGTGCACCGACAACGGCGCCATGGTTGCCGCACTGGGTGCGCAGGTGGTGATGGCCGGCGGCGAACCGTCGGGGATCGGCTTCGGCACGGATCCGTCCTTGCCGGTCACCAGCATCCATGTGGCGGCCGCCCGGGCCTAACCCACCGCGGATGCAGAAGGGCCCCGGCGCTGGTTTTAGACCAGTTCAGTTCGCCGGGGCCCTTTCCTTATGCGGTTCTGTCTGCGGCTCAGGCGCCGCGGAGCTGCCGGATGCCGTCGAAGACGACCGCGCGCAGGTCGCCGTCGTTTTCCGCCGCGACCCGGCGCTGCTGCTGGTAGCCGGCGCCGCGCTCAATGATGGTCCGAACATCGGCCAGTTCGGTGCTGCAGCCCAGCTCCTCCGCCACTGCTTCCAGGCGCGGCAGGACGTCCTCCAGCAGGTGGTCGGTGACGAGCTTTTCGTTGCCCTCGGCGTCCAGGATCACGATCGCCTCGAGACCGTACCGCGCAGCGCGCCACTTGTTTTCCTGCACGTGCCAGGGCGGCATGGTGGGGATGGTGCCGCCGGCGTCGATGATCGAGGAGAACTCGTGCACGAGGCACTGGGTCAGCGCCGCGATGGCGCCCACGTCCCGGATATCCGCCAGCCCGTCGCAGACCCGCATTTCAATGGTGCCCAGACCGGGCACCGGCCGGATATCCCAGCGGATTTCACTGATCGAATCGATGACGCCGGTGGTGAACATGTCCTGCACGTAGGACTCGTATTCCGACCAGGACGCAAACTGGAACGGCAGCCCGGCAGTGGGCAGCTGCTGGAACATGAGGGCGCGCTGGGAGGCGTAGCCGGTGTCCTCGCCGGACCAGAAGGGGGAGGACGCCGAGAGGGCCTGGAAATGCGGGAAGTAGTTCACCAGTCCATCCAGGACGGGCAGAACCTTGTCGCGGCTGTCCAGCCCCACATGCACGTGCACCCCGTAAATGAGCATCTGCTGGCCCCACCACTGGGTCCGGTCGATGAGCTTGGCGTAGCGTTCCTTGTCCGTGACCGGCTGTGAACGCGGGGTGCTGAAGGGGTGCGAGCCGGCGCAGAACAGTTCAACGCCCATCGGGTCCGTGACCCGCCGGACCGCCGCGAGCGAGCGGGACAGATCCGCCTTCGCCTCCGCTACGGTGCTGCAGATGCCGGTCACCAGCTCAACGGTGTTTTCCAGCAGTTCCTGCTTGATGTGCGGATGCTCATCGTCTTCATGCAGTGCCGGGTCATTGACGTTCACACCGCGCAGGACTTCATCCGCCACGGAGACCAGGTCTCCGGTGGTGCCGTCCACAAGGGCCAGTTCCCACTCGACTCCCAGTGTTGACTGGGCCGATTTGGCGAACTCGATTTCCAAACTGTCTCCTGCTTTGTGCGTTGCTGACTCCAGTTCCCGGACCCGCATCTTTGCGTTGGGAACCTCACTAATCCTATAGCCGCAGGCGCCTGTGCCCGTCCCCGGCCCGGAACCTGCACGGAAACCGGAAGGTGCCGCCCCTGTCCGGACATAATGGGGGGATGCCGATCCTGAACAAAGACATGACCCTGTGCATTTCCCTGGCCGCGCGGCCCAGCAACATTGGTACGCGCTTCCACAACTACCTCTATGACCAGCTGGACCTGAACTACGTCTACAAGGCGTTCGCGCCCACGGACCTGGCCCAGGCCATTGCCGGCGTGCGGGGCCTGCCGATCCGGGGCTGCGCCGTGTCCATGCCGTACAAGGAGGACGTGATTGCGCTTGTGGACCGGATGGATCCGTCGGCGAAGGCCATCGACTCCGTCAACACGATCGTCAACGACGACGGTGTGCTCACCGCCTATAACACCGACTACCTCGCCATCGCCCGGCTGCTGCGGGACCACCGGGTCCCGGCCACGCACTCGGTGCTGATGCGTGGTTCCGGCGGCATGGCCAAGGCTGTGGCAGCTGCGCTGCGGGACGCCGGATTCTCCGACGTCACGGTGGTCGCCCGCAATGAGGCCGCCGGCCGGGCGCTCGCGGACCTCTATGACTTCGCCTGGCAGCCGCAGCCGGGCACCTCCACCGCGGACCTGCTGATCAACGTGACCCCGCTGGGCATGTCCGGACAGGACGAGGATGTGCAGGCCTTCAGCAACGAGGCCGTCGCCGCCGCACGGGTGGTGTTCGACGTCGTCGCGCTGCCCGCGGAAACCCCGCTGATCACTGCCGCCCGCGCCGCAGGGAAACCGGTGATCACCGGGGCGGAAGTCATCGCCATCCAGGCCGAGGAACAGTTCGTGCTTTACACCGGGGTGCGGCCGACACCGGACCAGGTGCGCGAAGCCAGCGAGTTCTCCCGCTCCTGACCCGGTTTCCGGGAGCCGGACGGCCGGTCACCGTTCCGCCTA
Source organism: Arthrobacter sp. zg-Y877 (assembly GCF_030373105.1). NCBI lineage: Bacteria > Bacillati > Actinomycetota > Actinomycetes > Micrococcales > Micrococcaceae > Arthrobacter > Arthrobacter sp. zg-Y877. The sequence goes on along the minus strand of NZ_JAUCPU010000002.1, from coordinate 378,663 downwards.
GGCGGAGACCCTACGCGGAAGGAACCGGTTCCACCACCAGGGCCACGCGGTCCTCGCCGATCCGGGTGAGGACCAGCGTGGCTCTGTTTTCGCCCTTGTTTCCCCCCTTGCCGGAGCCGGTGAGCAGGGCCTTGCGCAGCTCCTCCGGGGTCACGGACATTCCCCGCTTTTTGATGTCCAGGACCCCGATGCGGTTTTCCCGGACCCAGGCCTTGAGTGCCTTGACGTTGTACGGGCGCACTTCGAGGATCCGGTAGGCCCGGGCAAAGGGCGTCTCGCGCAGTTCCGGTGCGCAGATGTAGGCAATGTGGGGATCCAGGAGGTGCCCGTCCAGGGTGGCAGCGACGTCGGCCACCAGGCCGGCGCGGATCACTGCGCCGTCGGGTTCATACAGGTATCCCTCGGCAGGCCCCATGGCCACGTCCTGCGCACCGGCGTCGTAGTCCACCGGTGAGGTCAGTTCCGCCGCACCCCCGGACCCGATCACCAGGGCGGCCCGCCGGACGCCGTCGCGGCGCAGGGAATTGAACCACAGGGTTGCCTCGGTGACGTCCCCGTCCACCGACACCCACTGCGCCTCGCAGCCGGCCGGCAGCGCCTCGTGCGGGATGCCGGGGCCCATCTTGACGCCGACGGGCAGGCCGGAATCGGCCAGGGACTCCACAAAGGACAGGGGAGGGGAGAAGGCTTCCGGGTCGAAGATGCGGGTGGTGCCCGACGTCGATGTGGTCCGGCGTGCCGGGTCCAGCCAGACGCCGTCGAACCCCGACAGGTCGAATTCCTCCGCCCTGCCCTGGACCACAGTTGCCTCCGGCCACGGCATGAGGTTGATGGTGGCGGCCGCCGCTGTGATCTCATCGAGCTCGACGGCGGTCACCTGCCGGTCGAGGGTGGCCAGCGCCAGGGAATCGGCACCGATCCCGCAGCCAAGGTCCGCAACCTTTTCCAGTCCGGCGTCCTGGAAGCGGCGGGCATGCAGGGCAGCCACATTCAGCCGGGTGGCCTGCTCCAGGCCGGGAGAGGTAAAGACCATGTGCTCGGCGAACGGCCCGAACTTGCCCCGGGCCTTCATCCTCAGTTTCGCCTGGGTCAGGACGGCCGCCACCAGCTCGGAGGAGTGCCCGGCCTTGCGCAGGTCGGTGTTGAGTTTCAGGGATTCGGACTCGAGGTAGGGGGGAAGCGAGTTCAGCAGCTGCCATCCCTCGGGAGTCAGAACATGTGCAAGGGAAGTATCGGGCATGCCCTCCAGCCTAGTTGTTCCGCCTCCCGCCGCGTTAGCTGTAGGTTGGCGCCATGAGGAAGATCGCCGCCGAGCCGCTGGCAGTGCTGAGGGCACGGACCAGCTTCAAATGGCAGACCTATCCGGAGGACGTGCTGCCGCTGTTCGTGGCGGAGATGGACTACCCGCTGGCGGAACCGGTGCAGCAGGCAATCATCGCCCGGGTGCTGGCCTCCGACACGGGGTATATCGCCGGACCGGAGCCGGTGGCGGAAGCATTCGCCGGGTATGCCGGACGTACATGGGGGTGGATGGTGGCTCCCGAGGACGTCCGGAGCACCACGGACGTGAGCGTGGGCATCGTGGAGTGCCTGCGGCAGGCGGTGCCGGTGGACGGCAGCGTCATCATTACCCCGCCGGTCTACCCGCCGTTCTTTGAGCTGCCGGTGGAAGCGGATGCCTCCGTGGTGGAAGTGCCGCTCCTGCCCACGGACGACGGCTGGCGGCTGGACCTGGCGGGGATTGAACGGGCCTTTGCCCGCGGAGCGGACGCCCTGCTGCTGTGCAACCCGCACAACCCGCTGGGGCTGGTCCACTCCGCCGAGACCCTCCGGGCGCTCGCAGACCTCTCGGCCCAGTACGGCGTGGCAGTGGTCAGCGATGAAATCCACGCCCCGCTGACCTATGAACCAGGGGCCTTCACGCCGTACCTGACCGTGTCGGACAGTGCCCGGGAGTACGGCATCTGCGTCACTGCGGCCAGCAAGGGGTGGAACATTGCGGGCACCAAATGCGCCGTCATGGTGGCCCAAAGCGACCGGACCCGGCTGATGCTGGCCTCCATGCCCGAGGAAGTCTCCGCACGGACGAGCATCCTGGGCCTGCACGCTTCGGCCGCCGCGTACAACGACGGCGGACCCTGGCTGGCAGGAGTCATGGCGTCCCTGGCGGATAACCGGCAGCTGCTGGGGGATCTGCTGGCAGACCTATTGCCTGGCGTGGTGTACCGGCCGCCGTCGGCAGGCTACCTGGCCTGGCTCGATTTCCGTGCGTTGGGCTGGAACGCGGATCCCGCCGCCCTTGCCCTGGACCAGGCGCGGGTCGCACTGGAACCGGGTCTGCGGTTCGGGCGCGCGGGTGCAGGCTTCGCCCGGCTGAACTTCGCCTGTTCCCCGGAGGTCCTGACCGAGGCCTTGGAGCGGTTGGCCGGTATCCGGTCCCACGCGTAGCGGGCCCCGCATTACAGGTCAGGTCCGTGGCCAGGTGCCCGGATCAGGCCGGAGCGAGGATGCTCGGCTGGCGGGGAGCCAGTGTCCCGCCCTTGACCTGCACGACGGGCACGGGCAGGAACCCGGTTTCCGAACTGCGGACCAAGCCGGCCATTGCATCCTCCGTCACCGCCGCCCGGCGCAGGTCCAGGAGCACAGTGAGGCCGGGAAGGGCGCTGTTCGCCCTCCGCACCAGCACGTAAAGCACCCTGCAGTTCTGCTCGGTGACCATGCCGCGGACTTCCAGCCGTGCCGTGCGGCGATCAAGGTCAAAATGGATGCCGACACGCAGTTTGGGCTCCATGGCCGGTCCTTCCCCGAAGGGCCGCAAAAGTGCGACGGATTCCAACCTAGGAGTGCCGGACAGCACGGCACAATGCACCAGGCCCATACTGCCCCCCCGGGCAGTACAGATTCTGCCTGTGGCCGGGCCGGGATGGCCAAACAGCCCCCCGGGTGGCCTCGGCAGGACCGTCAGGCGAAGTAGACGCCGATCCGGTTGCCGTCGATTTCCTCAATGCGGATATCAATGTCGTAGATGTCCCGCAGGACCGCGGGCTGCATGATCCGGGCCGGCGGCCCCTGATGGATCAGGCGGCCCTCGCGCATCGCGATGATGTCATCCGAATAGCAGGAGGCGAAGTTGATGTCGTGGATGACCAGGACCACGGTCTTCCCGAAATCGTCGGTGAGCCGGCGCAGCAGCCGCATCATTTCCACCGAGTGCTTCATATCCAGGTTGTTCAGCGGCTCGTCGAGCAGCAGGTAATCCGTGTCCTGCGCCAGCACCATCGCAATGAACGCCCGCTGGCGCTGTCCGCCGGAGAGTTCGTCCACGAACCTGTCCGCCAGCTCGGACAGGTCCAGGTAGGCCATGGCCTGGTCAATGCGGACTTTGTCGTCAGGGCCGGGGCGGCCGCCGTTGTGCGGGTAGCGGCCGAAGCCCACGAGGTCGCGGACCGTCAGCCGGACGGTGAGCTGGTTGTCCTGGCGCAGGATCGCCATCTTCCGCGCCAGGTCCCGGCCCGGGGTGGAAACGACGTCGAGCCCGTCCACGGTGACCGTGCCGGAATCCAGAGGCAGCAGGCGGCTGATCATGGAGAGCAGTGTCGACTTGCCCGCGCCGTTGGGTCCGATGATCGAGGTGATGCCGCCTTCCTTGATCTCGCAGCTCACCCCGTCCACGACGACGGCGGAGGAGTAGCGCTTGGTGGCGCCGTTGACGGAAATCATGAGGCAGGGCCTTTCGGATGGCGCAGGCGGGACTCAGTCATCGGACCGAACCCCTCAGCAGCAGGATGAGGAACACGATGCCGCCGACGAACTCGATGACAATGCTCAGGGCCGTGTCGAAGTCGAAAATCCGTTCCAGCACCAGCTGCCCGCCCACCAGGGCGATGATTCCCAGCAGGACGGCGATCGGCAGCACCGCGGCGTGCCGGAACTTGGTGCAGAGCTGGTAGGCCAGCGAGGCCACCAGCAGGCCGAAGAAGGTCACGGGACCCACGAGCGCGGTGGACACTGCGACGAGCACGGAGCAGATGATCAGCGTGGCGGTGACTGCCCGTTTGTGGTCCACGCCCAGGTTCACAGCGGTTTCGCGGCCCAGGGCCAGGACATCGAAGGAATGGCGCATCCGCCAGGCAACGGCGCTGACTACCGCGACGGCGGCCGCTGAATAGCCCAGCAGGGCCGCATCGACATTGTTGAAGCTGGCGAAGAACAGGTCCTGCAGGATGATGAACTCGCTCGGGTCGATCAGCCGCTGCAGCAGCGAGGAGAAGCCGCGGAACATGGTGCCGAAGACAATCCCCACCAGCAGCATCAGGTGCAGGGACTTCCCGCCGCCGGTAAACAGCCAGCGGTACAGCAGGAAGGAGAAACCCACCATCAGGAGCACTTCCACGCAGAACCGCACCGGAGCGCCGAGGGACAGCAGCGTCCCACCGCCCAGGGCAAACACGAGGACGGTCTGGATCAGCACATACAGGGCATCAAAGCCCATGATCGACGGCGTCAGGATCCGGTTGGCGGTGACTGTCTGGAACAGGACCGTGGAGACACCCACGGCGTAGGCCACCAGGATCATGGACCCGACCTTGACGGCCCGCCGGGGCAGCGCATAGCCGAGGTTGCCGCGCAGCTCAATGGTCATAAAAACCGCAACCAAAGCGGCCGCGGTGATCCCGAGGGCGATAATCCAGAACTTTGCGGGGACGGTCCGGACCGGCCGGCCGCGGTGCTGGGTGAGTGCAGCGGGCAGCGCGCTGGTGGAGGTGTCAGGCATGGGAACCGCGCTTACGCAGGAGGAGGTACAGGAAGATGACGCTGCCGACGGCGGAGACCACAACACCCACCGGGATTTCATACGGGTAGCGGATGGTGCGCCCGATGATGTCGCACAGCAGGACGAAGCCCGCTCCGAAGACGGCGACCCAGGGCACCGCCCGGCGGACATTGTCGCCGATCAGCAGGGACACCAGGTTGGGCACAATCAGCCCGAGGAAGGGGATGGAACCAACGCTGACCACGACGACGGCGCTGATCAGGGAGACGATGACGAGCCCAAGGGCCATCACCCGGTTGTAGTTCAACCCGAGGTTGGTGGTGAAGTCCTGCCCCATGCCCGCGACGGTAAACCGGTCCGCCGCGAGGTAGCCGATCACCGTCAGGGCCCCCACGATCCAGAGCAGCTCATATCGGCCGCGCAGGACGCCGGAGAAATCCCCGATCATCCAGCTGTTCAGGGTTTGCAGCAGGTCCGTGCGGTAGGCAAAGAAGGTGGTGACGGCGGAAATCACGCCGCCGAGCATGATGCCCACGAGCGGAACGATCAGGGTGTTGCGCAGCGGGATCCGGCGCAGGATAAGCAGGAAGAGGGCGGTTCCGGCGGCGGCAAAGACGGAGGCTGTGGACATCTTCAGGAACATGGACGCGCCCGGCAGCAGCACGGTCACCGCGAGGATTCCCAGCTGTGCCGATTCCACCGTCCCGACGGTGGACGGTTCCACAAACTTGTTCCGGGCCATCAGCTGCATAATCAGGCCGGCCACGCTCAGGGCCATGCCCGCCAGGACAATACTCAGCGTGCGGGGGAGCTGGCTGACCCAGAACAGCATGGCCGTGGTGGGATCCCCGGCCAGCAGCGAGGCCAGGGACAGGTCTCCAACCCCTACGAAAAGGCTGACGGCGGCCAGCACGACGACGGCGCAGACCCCCAGTACCAGCGCGGCGGTTGAACGCACAAAGCGCCGCCGTTCCGGGGGAGCGGCGGCGGAGGCAGGAGCCGGTGCAGGCGCCGGCGTGGAGGGGACCGTCATGGGGATATCCAGTTCCTCCGCTGCCCGGAACGGCAGGTTCCGGGCAGCGGAGCGCAGAGGTGCGGTTAGAGAGCGTCGTGGACGGTGTTAACCATGGTGTCCACGTTGTTCAGGCCGTATCCGACCAGGTACCAGCTGGCGGAATCCAGCGGAACGATCTTGCCGTTCCGGGAAGCGTTGGTGCTCTTGACCAGCTCGTTGTCCAGCACTGCGGAGGCGGCTTCACCGGAGGTGCCGACGGCAACGTCGCGGTCGATCACGAACAGGTGGTCCGGATTGGTGTCTGCAATGTAGTTGAAGGAAACCGATTCGCCGTGGGTTCCTTCGGACTTGACCTCGGCTGCGGGTGTCACGCCGAGGACGTCGTGGATGATGCCGAAGCGCGAACCGGCGCCGTAGGCAGTCATTTCCCCGCCGCTGGTCATCACAATCAGGCCGTTGCCGGCGTCGGCCGCCAGTTCCTTGGTGTCCTCGACCTTGCCCTCGAGGGCATCCAGCTTTTCTTCGACCAGATCTTCCTTATCGAAGATGCTGCCCAGGGTCTGGGTGTTCTTCTTGAAGGAGTTCCAGGCATCGGCGTTGTCGACGCTCAGGTCAATCGTGGGAGCAATCTTGCTCAGTTCCTCATAGGAGTCGGCAACCCGGCCGGAAATGATGATCAGGTCGGGGGCGCCGGCGTTAATCGCCTCGAAGTCCGGCTCCTTCATGCTGCCGATCTTCGTGATCTCCTCGGCACCGTACTGGGACAGGCTCTCGGGGAAATTGGCGGCGGGCACGCCGTCGACGTCAATGTCGAGGGCATCCATCGTGTCGAGGGCACCGAGGTCGAACGTGTAGACGGTCTCCGGGTTCACCGGTACGTCGGTGCTTCCCTGTGCGTGCTCGACCGTCACCGTCGAGGCCTGGGTCGACTCGGCGTCGGCATTGGCGTCTGCTGCTTCGGTGGAGCAGGCGCTGAGCGCAAGGAGGGACACAAGGGCGGTTCCGGCCAGCAGGCGGGACTTGATGATCATGGGGGCTCCGGTGAGAGTCGATGTGCCTATCCGGGGATTAGGTCACAGAAATGTTTTCTAATGGTGCGCGCAGATGAAAACTATCCCGGTGAGGTAAACCTAAGCAAATCCCCCTTCGTCGGGGGCGCCCCGGCAGGTAGGGAAGGGCCCCGCTGTTTGCGCTACTCGCTGGCACTCGCCTTGACCGAGTGCTAACCGTTGCATAAAGTCTGAGTTAGCACTCCGCACGTGAGGGTGCTAACTCCCGAAGGGAAAGCGCGAACCGGCACCGCGACGACGGCCAGCGCCAGACCAACGGCCCCATTCCGTTAGAAACTACGCAAAGGAGAGCCCGAGTGTCGGTCTCTATTAAGCCCCTTGAGGATCGTATTGTTGTCCGCCCGCTGGAAGCCGAGCAGACCACTGCTTCCGGCCTCGTGATCCCGGACACTGCAAAGGAAAAGCCCCAGGAGGGTGAAGTAGTTGCAGTTGGACCCGGCCGCGTTGACGACAACGGCAACCGCATCCCGGTTGACGTTGCCGAAGGCGACGTAGTCATTTACTCCAAGTACGGCGGAACCGAAGTCAAGCACAGCGGCCAGGAATACCTGGTTCTCTCCGCCCGCGACGTGCTGGCCGTCGTCGTAAAGTAGTTCCCCTGGAAAACCCCGGCCAAGATTCTGGCCGGGGTTTTCTGATGCAGATGTAGTTGTCGGAAAGGACACACACATGGCAAAGCAGTTGGAGTTCAATGACTCCGCCCGCCGCTCGCTCGAAGCCGGCGTCGATAAGCTCGCCAACACCGTCAAGGTGACCCTCGGCCCGCGCGGCCGCAACGTCGTCCTGGCCAAGACCTGGGGCGCTCCCACCATCACCAACGACGGCGTCACGATCGCCCGCGAAGTTGAGCTGGAGGATCCCTACGAGAACCTCGGCGCACAGCTGGCCAAGGAAGTAGCCACCAAGACCAACGACGTCGCCGGCGACGGCACCACCACGGCCACCGTGCTGGCCCAGGCGCTGGTCAAGGAAGGCCTGCGCAACGTAGCAGCCGGTGCTGCCCCCGGGCAGCTCAAGCGCGGCATCGAGGTGTCCGTGGACGCCGTTGCCAAGCGCCTGCTGGAGAACGCGAAGGAAGTTGAAGGCAACCAGGTTGCCCACGTTGCCGCAATCTCCGCACAGAGCACCGAGATCGGCGAACTGCTGGCCCAGGCGTTCGACACGGTCGGCAAGGACGGCGTGATCACGATCGAGGAGTCTTCCTCGACGCAGACCGAGCTGGCCATCACCGAAGGCATGCAGTTCGACAAGGGTTACCTCTCGCCGTACTTCGTCACCGATCCGGAGCGCCAGGAAGCCGTCCTCGAAGACGCACTGATCCTGATCAACTCCGGCAAGATTTCCTCCGTTGCCGAGTTCCTGCCGCTGCTGGAAAAGGCGCTGCAGACCTCGAAGCCGCTGTTCATCATTGCCGAAGACGTCGACGGGGAAGCCCTGTCCACCCTGGTGGTCAACAAGATCCGCGGCACCCTGAACGTCGTCGCTGTGAAGGCGCCGGGCTTCGGTGACCGCCGCAAGGCCATGATGCAGGACATCGCGACCCTCACCGGCGCACAGGTGGTCAGCCCCGACCTCGGCCTGAAGCTGGACCAGGTTGGCCTTGAGGTGCTGGGCTCCGCCCGCCGCATCACGGTCACCAAGGACAACACCACCATCGTTGACGGCACCGGCTCCGAAGCCGACGTCGCCGACCGCGTGGCACAGATCCGCGCCGAGATCGAGCGCACCGATTCGGACTGGGACCGCGAGAAGCTGCAGGAGCGCCTGGCCAAGCTGTCCGGCGGCATCGGCGTCATCCGCGTCGGTGCGGCAACCGAGGTGGAACTGAAGGAAAAGAAGCACCGCATCGAAGATGCTGTTTCCTCCACCCGTGCCGCACTCGAAGAAGGCATCGTGGCCGGCGGCGGTTCCGCACTGGTCCACGCTGCCCGCGCACTGGACACCGATCCGGAGGTGACGAAGCTGGAAGGCGACGCCGCCACCGCCGTCGGCCTGGTCCGCCGTGCACTGGCCCAGCCGCTGCGCTGGATCGCCGAGAACGCAGGTTCCGAAGGCATGGTCGTCGTTGCCAAGGTCGGCGAGCTGGAAGTCAACAACGGCTTCAACGCCGCCACCGGCGAATACGAAGACCTGATTGCCGCCGGCATCATCGACCCGGTCAAGGTCACCCGTTCGGCACTGCGCAACGCCGCCTCGATCGCTTCGCTGGTGCTCACCACCGAAGCCCTCGTGGTGGAGAAGCCCGCCGAAGAGGATGAAGGCTCCGGCCGCCAGCACTAACCGCTGACCGCACATATCAGTGCGGAACGCATCCTGGGCCCCGTCTTCCGGAAACTGCTTCCGGAAGCGGGGCCTTGTGCATTTCCCGTGGCGTCTCTCACAGGCGGTGAATACCTTCGGGATGGAATAGGGGTAGGCGCCCTTTCGTTTTACGATAGGTGCAGGCTAAAATGGGCCTTCTCCTTCCTCTCGTCCCCCCGAAAGAGGCGCAGCTTTGAGCCAGCAGTACCCAGAACATGATCCGTTCGGCTTCGTCGGCCTGACCTACGACGACGTCCTCCTGCTGCCCGGCCCCACGGATGTTATCCCTTCCGAAGCCGACACCAGCTCACGGCTGTCCAAACGCATCACGGTTCAGACCCCGCTGCTCTCTGCCGCGATGGACACCGTGACCGAATCCCGGATGGCGATCGCCATGGCCCGCCAGGGCGGCCTCGGCGTCATCCACCGCAACCTTTCGATCGCCGACCAGGCCGAACACGTTGACCGGGTCAAGCGCAGTGAATCCGGCATGATCACCAACCCGGTGACGATTTCCCCCGACGCCACGTTGTTGGAACTCGACGACCTCTGCGCGCATTTCCGGGTCTCCGGGCTGCCGGTGGTTGACGCGGACAACACGCTGCTGGGCATTGTTACCAACCGCGACACCCGCTTCATTCCCCGTTCGGACTACCCGAACCGCAAGGTCGAAGAGGTCATGACCCGCATGCCGCTCATCACCGGCCGGGTCGGCATCAGCGCCGAAGAGACCATGGAGCTGCTGGGCAAGAACCGGATCGAGAAGCTGCCGCTGGTGGACGACGCCGGCAAGCTGCAGGGCCTCATCACCGTCAAGGACTTCGACAAGGCCGAGCAGTACCCGCTGGCGACCAAGGACGACGAGGGCCGGCTGCGTGTCGGTGCGGCCATCGGCTTCTTCGGCGACGGCTACGAGCGGGCCATGTCCATGGTCGAGGCCGGCGTCGACATCCTCGTCGTCGACACAGCCAACGGCCACAGCGCCGGCGTGCTGGAAATGATCGCCCGCCTCAAGAAGGACCCCGCCGCCGCGCACGTTGACATCATCGGCGGCCAGGCAGCCACCCGTGAGGGCGCCCAGGCACTGATCGACGCCGGCGCCGACGCCATCAAGGTAGGCGTTGGACCCGGTTCCATCTGCACCACCCGTGTGGTTGCCGGTGTGGGCGTTCCGCAGATCACCGCGATCTACGAAGCCTCCAAGGCAGCCATCCCCGCCGGTGTTCCGCTGATCGCCGACGGCGGACTGCAGTACTCGGGCGACATCGGCAAGGCCATCGTGGCCGGCGCCGACACCGTGATGCTCGGCGGCCTGCTCGCCGGTTCGGCGGAAAGCCCGGGCGACCTGGTCTTCGTCAACGGCAAGCAGTTCAAGTCCTACCGCGGCATGGGCTCGCTCGGAGCCATGCAGTCCCGGGGCAAGAACACCTCCTACTCCAAGGACCGTTACTTCCAGGCCGACGTCCCCAGTGACGAGAAGCTGATTCCGGAAGGCATCGAGGGCCAGGTGCCCTACCGCGGCCCGCTGTCCGCCGTGGCGCACCAGCTGGTGGGCGGCCTGCGCCAGACCATGTTCTACACCGGCGCACGCACTATTCCCGAGCTCAAGGCCAAGGGCAAGTTCGTCCGGATCACACCGGCCGGCCTGAAGGAATCCCACCCGCACGACATCATGATGACGGCCGAGGCGCCGAACTACGGCCGCCGGTAACACCGCTTCACCGCCAAGGGCAGCTTCTGCGCACACCGCGCAGGGCTGCCCCTGCGGGTTAAGGGCAGGAACTTCCGCCCCGGCGCATCATGCCGTTACCGTCTGGCCACATGAACTTTCCGGCGTACGCCCCGCACTGGGATAACCTAGGGGACGTGAGTAACGAGATTGAAATTGGCCGAGGCAAGCATGGGCGCAGGGCCTATTCCCTGGATGACGTGGCAATAGTGCCCTCGCGGCGCACCCGCGACCCACAGGATGTTTCAATCAACTGGCAGATCGATGCCTACCAGTTCGAGATGCCGGTGATCGGTGCGCCGATGGACTCGGTGATGTCGCCGGCGTCGGCCATCGCGCTCGGCAGGCTCGGCGGCCTCGGTGTGCTGAACCTCGAGGGACTGTGGACCCGCTACGAGGATCCGCAGCCGCTGCTGGATGAAATCGCGGCTCTCAGCAGCGACAACTTCAACCCCGCAGCCACCGCCCGCCTGCAGGAAATCTACTCGGCTCCCATCCGGGCCGAACTGATCAGCTCCCGCCTGGCCGAAATGCGCGACGCCGGGGTGACGGTTGCCGGGTCCCTGACCCCGCAGCGCACCCAGGAGTTCTACAAGACCGTCCTGGCAGCCGGCGTCGACGTCTTCGTTATCCGTGGCACCACCGTTTCGGCCGAACACGTGTCCAAGTCCGTTGAACCGCTGAACCTGAAGCAGTTCATCTACGAACTCGACGTCCCGGTGATCGTCGGCGGCGCGGCGGGCTACACCCCGGCACTGCACCTGATGCGTACCGGCGCAGCCGGCGTCCTCGTCGGCTTCGGCGGCGGCGCGACCACCACCACCCGCCGGGCCCTGGGCATCCACGCCCCGATGGCCACCGCCATCTCCGATATTGCCGAGGCACGGCGTGACTACATGGACGAGTCCGGCGGACGCTACGTGCACGTGATTGCCGACGGCGGCATGGGCACCAGCGGCGACATCATCAAGGCCGTCGCCATGGGCGCAGACGCCGTGATGCTCGGTTCCGCACTCGCCCGCGCCGAAGAGGCTCCCGGCCAGGGCTGGCACTGGGGCCAGGAAGCGCACCACAGCGAGCTGCCTCGCGGCGACAGGGTCCGGCTGGATACCGTCGGACCGCTGAAGGAAGTCCTCTGGGGTCCCTCCCACCACACCAACGGCACCTCGAACCTCATGGGTGCGCTGCGGCGGGCCATGGCCACCACCGGGTACTCGGACCTGAAGGCGTTCCAGCGTATTGAAGTGCTGGTTTCGCCGTACCAGTACAACCTGTAGTTCCTTACAGCGCAGGAATTCCGGCAGCGCTGACAAAGCGGGTGCGCAGTGCCTAGAGTGGACGCAGCTACGGCAGGACCCTAGAGAGGAACCTGGACCATGACTGCAGATGCCCTGAGCCCCGAGTACCGGACCGAGGCCATGGACACGCTCCGGGCCACCACCCGGCCAGGTAATGAACTGGACATCCTGATTGTCGGCGGCGGTGTGGTTGGGGCCGGCGCGGCCCTGGACGCGGTGACGCGGGGGCTGAAGGTCGGCATGGTGGAGGCCCGGGACTGGGCGTCGGGGACCTCGTCACGTTCCTCCAAGCTCATCCACGGCGGGCTGCGCTATCTGGAGATGCTGGACTTCGCCCTGGTCCAGGAGGCACTGAAGGAACGCGGCCTCCTGCTGCAGCGCATCGCCCCGCATCTGGTGAAGCCTGTGGCGTTCCTGTATCCGCTGACCCGGCGGTTCATCGAGCGGCCCTACGTCGGCGCCGGCATTTTCCTGTACGACACCATGGGCATGACCTCGGGGAACTCCCGCGGGGTGCCGAGGCAGAAGCACCTCACACGGCGCCAGACCCTGCGGATGGCCCCAAGCCTCAAGGATGACGCCATGGTGGGCGCCATCCGCTACTACGACGGCCAGGTGGATGATGCCCGGTACGTGGCCACCATGGCCCGCACATCCGCGCACTACGGAGCCGCCGTCGTCAACCGCCTCGCCGTCGTGGACTTCCGGCGCGAAGGGGAGCGCGTGGTCGGTGCCCGCGTCCGGGACCAGGAGACCGGTGAGGAATTCGACATCGCGGCGAGCCAGGTGGTTAATGCCACCGGTGTGTGGACGGATGAAACGCAGGCCATGGTGACCGACCGCGGACAGCTGAAGGTCCGTGCCTCCAAGGGTGTCCACCTGGTGGTTCCCCGGGACCGGATCCAGTCGACCGTGGGCATGATCCTGCGGACCGAAAAATCCGTGCTGTTCGTGATCCCCTGGGGCAGGCACTGGATCATCGGCACCACGGATACCGACTGGAACCTGGACAAGGCCCATCCGGCGGCCACCTCGGCGGACATCGACTACATCCTGGAGCACGTCAACCTGGTGCTCAAGACCCCACTGACCCGCGAGGACGTCGAGGGTGTGTACGCCGGCCTGCGGCCGCTGCTCGCCGGGGAAAACGATTCCACCGCGAAGCTTTCGCGCGAACATGTGGTGGCCCACCCGGTCCCGGGACTCGTGGTGGTGGCAGGCGGCAAATGGACCACATACCGGGTCATGGCCAAGGACGCCGTGGACGAGGCGGCACGGGCACTTGATGAGAAGGTCCCCGAAAGCTGCACGCAGACCATCCCGCTCCTGGGTGCGGTGGGCTACAAGGCGGCGTGGAACCGCCGGCACCGCACGGCTGATGAGTACGGGGTGCATGTGGTGCGGGTGGAGCACCTGCTCAACCGCTACGGCTCCATGGCCTATGACCTGCTTGAACTCATCAAGGCGGACCCGACCCTCGCGGAACCGCTGCCCGGAGCCGACGACTACCTGCGCGCGGAAGTGGTTTATGCAACCACCCACGAAGGTGCCCGGCACGTCGAGGACGTCCTGGCCCGGCGTACGCGCATCTCCATTGAGGCCTTTGACCGCGGCGTCTCGGCCGCTCCGGTGGCCGCGGACCTGATGGCACCGCTGCTGGGATGGGACCTGGAACGGGTGCAAAGCGAAGTCGCGCATTATCTGGCGCGGGTCGACGCGGAGCGCCTCAGCCAGGAGCAGCCGGACGACACAAGTGCCGACGCCGCCCGGCTGGCCGCCGAAGACATCGCCCCGCGCATCTAGCGCTGGTTGCTGCGGATCCACGGAAACGAAGAATGCTCCTTGAACGAACAACAGTCTCCGGCCCCTGAAAGCCCTCCGGACTCCCGGACGGGAGAAGTCTCCCTGCACGAATCGGGGGCGGTGCTGACCGAGCCCGGGCTCGTGATCCTCGAAATGGAAGCCGCAGACCGGTACGATGCCGCGGCGCAGCTGGCCGAGCGGTTGTACCGGGCCGGGCGGATCACCGATCTGGAGGGGTTCCTGGAGCAGGTCCGCGCCCGGGAACACCAAATGGCCACCGGCCTGCCCGGCGGAATCGGCCTGCCGCATGCCCGGAGTGGCTATGTCAAGGAAACCTCCATAGCGGTGGGCATCACCCGCTACGGCCACAGCGTGGATTTCGGCGCGTCCGACGGCCCTGCGACCGTGGTCCTGCTGATCGCAACCCCGGAGGCCTCCTTCTCCCATCACCTGGAGGTCCTGGCCACCCTCGCCCGGTCCCTGTTCAGGCCGGCCTTCCGGGATTCCCTGCGCCGGGCCAACGATGCGGAGGTCATTTCCGAACTGATCAACTCCTCCCTCGTCTTTTTTGACCACTGAGGCTTCCTGGGTGCCGAGGTGTCCTTGACTGCGGGGCCCGGAGCGGGCATTGGGTTTTCTACAGCTTGACGAAGTACCGTTAACGAGTGCTCAAAACTGCCCTGCAGCCGCGATGGATCGCCGGCCTGCTCTTTGCCCTCGTTATCTCGACGGTCTTTGTGCTGTTGAGCCAATGGCAGTTCTCCAGTGCCGAATCGGAAGATTCCGGCGAACCCCGGGCCACCGAAGACGTTCGGCCGCTGACTGAGGCCTTCACACCGGGCAAACCCATGTACGAAACCGAAGCCGACCAGATGGTCTCCCTGACCGGGACATTCGACCCCGCCCGGTCCGTCCTCGTGGAGGAGCGGCTCCAGGACGGCGAGATGGGCTACTGGGCGGTGACCGCCTTCAACGTCGACGGGGCACCCGCCGGCGAATTCATTCCGGTGGTCCGCGGCTGGGTCTCCGATCCGGACGACGTCACCGAGGCACCCGACGGCGCCGCCGCCGTCGTCGGCCGCCTGCTGCCTTCCGAGGCTCCGCTGCCCGCCACACCCGAGGACGGCCGCGTGTCCGCGCTCTCCACCGCCGAACTGATCAACCTGTGGGATGCTCCCGCCTACGCGGCGTTCGTCACCGCCACGGAGATCACCGTCGACGGCGCAGCGGCCGACCAGGGCAGCATGGAGACCGTGGTGGTGGGTGCCCAGCCGGAGGACACCCCGGTCAACTGGCTCAACATCTTCTACGCCCTGGAATGGATCGTTTTCGCCGGCTTCTCGGTCTTCCTCTGGTGGCGCCTGGTCGCCGACGAGCACCGCCGCAGCCTCGAGGATGACGAGTATGAGGACGAGTACGACGACGAGTATGACGACGCATCCGAACCCGAAAACGACCATCCCAGCAGCGAGGTAACCAAGTGACCGAATCCGCAAGCACCGCCAAGGCACCCAGGAAAAAGAAGCGCCGGTTTGGGGGTACCCACGCCCAGATCCGCTCGGCCCTGAAGTTCTACAAGGTCTTCTCCTACGTCACCGGTGTACTGCTGCTCGCCCTCGTGGTGGAAATGATCGCCAAGTACGGCTTTGACACCGAGATCATTGTCGGCGGAGTGAATCTTTCCATCGGCGTGCTCATCCTGCACGGCTGGATGTACGTGGTGTATCTGCTTTCGGACTTCCGGTTGTGGCAGCTGATGCGCTGGCCGTTCTCGAAGTTCATCCTGATTGCGCTCGGCGGCGTTGTGCCGTTCCTCTCCTTTGTGGTCGAAGGCCGCATCCACAAGCAGGTGCTGGCCGAGCTCGAAGCGCATCCTGAAGCGGCCAAGCGCTACTAAGGCAGTGTTGAGCCGCCGGTCCCCGGGGCCGGCGGCTCCGCGCCGGTGTGCATGCCCGGCGGCAGGCCGACTATCCTTGGAACGTGACTAATCCCGCGACTGATCCCATTGAAGAGCGGCCCGTCCTTGTTGTGGACTACGGAGCGCAGTACGCCCAGTTGATTGCCCGCCGGGTGCGCGAAGCAGACGTCTACTCCGAGGTGGTTCCCCACACCTACAGCACCGAGCAGCTGCTGGCGAAGAACCCGGCTGCCATTATTCTTTCCGGCGGCCCCTCAAGCGTTTACGCCGAGGGCGCCCCCAAGGTTGATGCCGACCTGTTCGAAGCCGGCGTGCCGGTCTTCGGCATCTGCTACGGCTTCCAGGCCATGGCTGCCGCCATGGGCGGCAAGGTCGCCAAGACGGGGCTGCGGGAATACGGGTCCACCGACGCACGCGTCGTCGGCGGCGCCCGGTCCATCCTCGAAGGCACCCCCGAGGAGCAGAACACCTGGATGAGCCACGGCGACAGCGTGCAGGAAGCACCCGAGGGCTTCGACGTCCTGGCCAGCACCGCCGGCGCGCCCGTCGCTGCCTTCGCCAACGAGGCGAAAGGCCTCTACGGGGTCCAGTGGCACCCCGAGGTCAAGCACTCGGCCCATGGCCAGGCCGTCCTGGAGAACTTCCTCTTCAAGGGCGCCAAGCTCGAACGCAGCTGGACCACCGGCAACATCGTCGAAGAGCAGGTCGCCCGCATCCGCGCCCAGGTCGGCAACGCCCGCGTCATCTGCGGCCTGTCCGGCGGCGTGGACTCCGCAGTGGCCGCAGCCCTGGTGCAGCGCGCCGTCGGGGACCAGCTCACCTGTGTATTCGTTGACCACGGACTGCTCCGTGAAGGCGAAGCCGAACAGGTGGAGCGGGACTTCGTGGCTGCCACCGGCGTCAACCTTTACGTTGCCAACGAGCAGGAACGCTTCCTCACTGCCCTGGCCGGCGTCTCCGACCCGGAGACCAAGCGCAAGATCATCGGCCGCGAATTCATCCGTGCCTTCGAAGAAGCCGAGCGGGCCATCATGGCCAAGGCCGAGGCAGAAGGCGAACCCATCCGTTTCCTGGTCCAGGGCACCCTGTACCCGGACGTCGTCGAATCCGGCGGCGGCGAGGGAGCAGCCAACATCAAGAGCCACCACAACGTGGGCGGGCTTCCGGAAGACATGAAGTTCGAACTGGTTGAGCCCCTGCGGGCACTCTTCAAGGACGAGGTCCGCGCCGTGGGCGCCGAGCTCGGCCTGCCGGCCGAAATTGTTGGACGCCAGCCCTTCCCGGGCCCCGGCCTGGGTATCCGCATTGTGGGCGAGGTCACGCACGAGCGGCTGGAACTGCTGCGCCGCGCGGACGCGATTGCCCGCGCCGAGCTGACCAGCGCCGGGCTGGACGACGAAGTGTGGCAGATGCCGGTAGTGCTGCTGGCCGATGTCCGCAGCGTCGGTGTGCAGGGTGACGGCCGGACCTACGGCCATCCGATCGTGCTGCGGCCGGTCTCCAGTGAAGACGCGATGACCGCCGACTGGTCGCGCCTCCCGTACGATCTGCTGGCCCGCATCTCCAACCGCATCACCAACGAAGTGGACGGAATCAACCGCGTTGTGCTGGACGTCACCAGCAAGCCGCCGGGCACAATCGAGTGGGAATAGCCTAAAGGGGACAGGGGACGGCCGTTTCGGCCGTCCCCTGTGTTGTCCCTGAGCTGTCCCCGCGTTGCTATGTTCGGGAAACCCCGCCCGACGCGATAGTTTTGAAGGTATGCCAATTTGGTCGAAAACGCGCGGAAGTGCAGAAAAGAGGGCACTAGTGTCTGAGCAGAATACCGGGGAGAATCCCTCGGACTTCCTGCTGCCGTGGCTGGGACAATTGGGACAGCATGCCGGAACGGACACCTTGCTCCATTTCACCCCGTCCGCCGCCAACAGCATCGACCTGACGCACGCGCATCCTTCCGGGCTGGCACAGCTGCTCGCCGGCCGCCGGACCCGCCTGTCCACCCTGCTGCGCGATCCCGACCAGTACGGTGCCGCCATGAAGGCAGGCCGCCTGCTGCGTGCGAAGATCTACGAGCTGGGCACCGACCGCGGCATCGACGTCGGCTACATGGCTGCCGGCACGGCGTCCTGGCGCTACGCCTCGGACGAAGCGCTCCGCCCCGAGTCCCTGACCGCCCCCGTGCTGCTCACTCCGGTAGCACTGACGGTCCATGCTTCGCAGGATGACTACGAGCTCCAGCTGACCGAAAAGGCAGCACTGAACCCCGCGCTGGTCCGCCACCTGCAGCACGAGCAGGGCCTGGACATCGACGTCGACGCCCTCACCCGGCTCGCCTACGGCACGGCACGCTTTGATCCGCACCCGGTGCTGGAAAAGCTCCGCGCCGTCACCGGCAGTGTCCGCGGGATCAACATCGAGCACCGGCTGCTGGTATCGACCTTCGCCGACCTCTCCGACCCCAGCGAAGACCCCGCGCTGGACCCCGCGCATCCGATCCTCCGCGCACTCATCAACGCGGCCCGGGACGGCTCCGCCGGCCCCGCCACCGCCGCACCGCTGGACCTGCCGGCACTGGATGAGCGCGACCCCGCGGATGAGCTGCTCATCCTCGACGCCGACCGGCAGCAGCAGGAAGTCCTGGACCGCATCAATGCGGGCCAGTCGCTGGTGGTCTCCGCCCCGGCAGGCACGGGACAGACCCAGACCGCACTGAACGCCGTCGCGGCCCTGGCCAACGCCGGCAAGTCGGTGCTGGTTGTGGCCGAACGGCGCAGCACCCTGAACCAGTTCGTTTCCGAACTGGACGCGCTGCAGCTGGGCTCACTGGTCCTGCAGGTCAACGCCGGGCTCACCCAGCAGCAGCTGAAGGACCAGCTGGTCCGGGCCATCGTGCGCAACGAAAAGTCGCAGGCTCCGGAGCTGAACAGCCTGCACAAGGTCCTGCTCGAGAACCGCCACCAGCTGCGTGACCACGTAAAGTCGCTGCACAACGTCCGCAGCCGCTGGGGCTGCTCGCCGTACCAGGCCATGCAGTCCCTGGCCGAGCTGACCTCGATGAACCCGGCACCGGCCACCACCGTCCGGCTCAAGCGAAGTGTCCTGGACAGCATCACCGACCGCACCGAACTTGGCGGCCGGCTGCGCCGCGCCGCTGAGCTCGGCAGCTTCAGCCGGGCTGCCACGGCGAGCCCGTGGTACGGCGCCAAGCTGCTCAACCGCAAGGAAACGGAAGAGGCCTACGAGCTGACCCAGACCCTTGCCGCGGACCTGCCCGCCCTGCGCGCCAAGGTCCAGGACGTGGCCGAACACTCCGAAATCCGCCTCGGTGAAACCTTCGCCCAATGGGGCGAGCAGCTGGAACTGCTGGTGGCCGTGCGCGAAAGCCTGGATAAGTTCACCCCGGACATTTTCGACCGGCCGGTAACCGACCTGATTTCCGCCACCGCATCCTCGTCGTGGCGCCGTGAGCGCGGCATCGACATGAGCTCCATGACCCGCTCCCGCCTGCGGCGCGTGGCCAAGGAATATGTCCGTCCCGGCGTGCACATTTCGGACCTGCACGCCTCCCTGGCGGAGGTCCAGCAGCAGCGTGCCGTCTGGACCCGTTACGCGACCACCCAGCGCCACCCGTCGGTGCCCACGGGCCTGGCGGAAATCAACCGCTCCTACCTTCTGGTGAAGCGCCAGCTGGATACCCTCACCGGCATCCTGGCGGAGACGCCGCAGCATCCGGACCTGGCCTCGCTGCAGCTGGACGAACTCGAGAAGCAGCTCAGCCAGCTGGCGGGGGACCGCGAAACCCTCGAGACGCTGCCCGAACGGACCCTGCTGCTCGACGAAATGCGTGCACAGGGCCTGGGGGAGCTGCTGGACGATCTGGCCAAACGCGAGGTCCAGCCCCGCCACGTCGGCTACGAACTGGAACTGGCCTGGTGGCAGTCCGCCCTTGAAGCCATGATCAGCGGAGACGACTACCTGGCCATGTCCGACGGCAACAGCCTGCGCCGCCTGGAAGCGGAATACCGGCTGGCGGACAACGCCCATATCGCCTCCGGCGGCTCCCGCCTGCGCTGGAGCCTGGCCTCGCGCTGGCGCGCCGGCGTCGCGGCATCAAGGGGCGCGGCGGAGGACCTGCGTGAGCTCATCAAGGACGGCGAGCTTTCCCTGGAAAGCCTGTCCGAAGAGTCCGAGGAACTCGTCTCGGCCCTCCTGCCGGTCTGGGCGGCAAGCCCCCTGGTGCTTCCGATGGTGCTGCCCGAGCACCGCCGCTTCGACACCGTGGTCCTGCTCGACGCCGAGTCCACCAGCCTGCAGTCCGCTATCCCGGCCCTGGCCCGCGCCTCACAGGTGATTGCCTTCGGCGACAGCTGCCTCGGTGGTCCCCGTCCGTTCACGATTGGCGTGGAACCCGCCGGGACCCAGCCGCAGCACGTGGACCTGGTCAGCGCCTTCGAAGCGCTGGAACGGGTCCTGCCCACCCGGTGCCTCTCCACCGTCTACCGGGGCACCGACAAGGCACTGCTGCGCCAGCTCAGCGATTCCTTCTATGGCGGCCGGCTCTCCATGATTCCCAGTGCGGACGAGGTCACCACCGGCCACCGTTCCCTCTCGGTGGAATACCTGCCCGACGGCACAGGCATGCCCAGCTCGGACCACGAAGGCGTCGAAAGCGTCGCAGCCGAGGTCAACCGCGTGGTTGACCTGGTCTTCGAACACATCCGGCGGCGCCCGCACCAGTCCCTGGGTGTCATCACCGCCAGCCCGCGCCATGCGGTACGGGTGGCAGAGGCGATCCGGGTCCAGATGGCCAACTTCCCCTGGGCGGCCGATTTCTTCACGGCGAAAGCCGAGTCCTTCCGGGTTGTTCCGGTGGACCGTGCCGTCGGCATGGTCCGGGACTGCGTGATCTTCTCCCTCGGGTTCGGCCGGACTCCGCATGGCCGTGCCCTGCATAACTTCGGCCCGCTCTCGGCACCGGACGGACGGAAGAAGTTCGTCACGGCCATGACACGGGCACGCTACAAGCAGCATGTGCTGACCTGCTTCCAGCCCGCAGACCTGGACCGGACCCGGCTGGGCTACGGTGCCCTGGACTTCTACGAACTCATCAAGCGTGAGCTCGAGCCGGAGACCGGCAGCCGGGAAGCACCAACCGGCGGCGGGATCCTGGAAGAAGATCCCTTGGTCGCGGACCTGGTGGGCCGCCTGCGTGAGCGCGGCGCCAAGGTGTGGGACCACTACGACGGCGGCGCCATCGACATTGTTGCGGCAGCTCCGCATTCGGCGGACCCGACGGGCAATCCCGCGCCGCTGGCCATTGAATCCGATGGCACCGAACGGTACCGGGCCATGTCCGTCCGCGAACGCAGCCGGCTCCGGCCGCAGCTGCTGGAACGCCGCGGCTGGAGGTACATGCCGTTGTGGACTATTGAAGTCTTCAGCGACCCGTCCGCCTGCGCCGATCTGGTCAGCCGCTCCCTTGAGCTGCCGGAAATCCCCGTGGGCCAGCAGCCCGTACCCCGCACTGCCGGGGAGGGTTCCGGCCGGACCCGCCCCGCGGAAGATCCCCGGGTAGGCAAGCAGGTCAAGGTCACCCCGCACGGAAGCAGCCGCATGCGCGAACGGAGGGCGGGGTCAGGCCCCGACACCGCCGCAGGAGAGTGAGCTATGACGGACGATCCAGTTCGGCCTGAAGAAGCGGGGGAGCCCGGAGCCGCGGCAGAGCCGCAGGCTCCGGGGCCCTCGGCCGCACCCCGCAGGCGCGGGAACCGGCGCGCGGTTTCGGCGGGTCCCGCCGGCGTGCTGCCGGTGTCGGCCAAAGAAGACAATCCCCGGGCCTGGGGCGCCCCGCCCGAGGATACAGAGGATACCGGGGATACCGAGTCTTGGCTGCGGGAGCAGCGCCCCCCGCACTGGGAATAACCGGGCGCCTGCCGGTGTGTCCCGGGAGTAGCCGGCAGCCTACCGGACGCCTGCCGGTGCGGCCCGGGTTGCTGGCCGGACTCCGGCAGTCCGGCTGATCCGGACAGCTAGCCCGTCAGGACCAGATGGATGCCGCCCGTCCCGGAGGCGGCAGTGAGCCGGGCTGCGTTCTCCCGGTCCGCAGCCACGACCACCAGGCCTTCGCCGCCGCCGTTTCGCGGCCAGCCGCCGGCAGGCTCAGCTCCGGACACCCACAGCACCGGTACAGAGAAGGCCAGGACAACCGCACCGTTTCCGTCCTCAGGGGATATCCCCGTATTCCATGCGGTGTCGGCGCCCGCCACCACATTAACCAGCTGTCCCGGCCTCAGGAGCCCGAGGACGGATGGGTCTGCCGGGCGGAGCGGCACGGCCACCGAACCTGCCGGAGCACCGGTCAGGAGTCCTGGTCCGGCCAGGGAAAGCTGTGTGACGGGACTGCCCCGGAGCAGCGGAGTCGCGAGTCGTTGGCCAATGAGGGAATCAGGATGGTTCCGGGCGCCAGGCGGCACCGCGTCGGCGGGCACCCGGACTGTCTCCAAGTCCCCGGCGTCCAGAAGCGTACCTGCGGGGAGGTCCCGGGCGGCCTGGACCAGTACGGAGCGCTCCGCGGTGCCGGGGACCAGCGACTCTACTGCCGACCCTGCCGCGGCGCAGCAGGCCAAGGCTGCCAGCAGGCGGCGGTGGCGGACAAGGAAGCGCCGGAACCTGGAGAGGCGGTCCACGGAGCCTGCGGACGGCCGGGGAAACGCGGCAGTGCCGGAAGTATTTCGGCTAGGGGAGCGGCGCAAAGACATGCCGCCACGCTAGCCACCGGGCATCCCGGGGCAGGTGCAGCTTCCGCGGATGTGGTCCCGGAGCGGCCGACCTGCACCCCGGCGCCGATGTGGAGGCAAAGTCGAAGCAGGACGGCCGGCCGGAAGTCTGGATGCGGGCCCGGAACTCGGCTGCGAAAAACTCCGCTGCGAAAAGCTGCGGGAGGCCGGCTGGGAAAGCTATGCCGGAAGAGCCGGCTGGGTAGGCCGCCGGAAGACCCGGCTGGGTAACCGTGCCGGAAAAGGCGGTGCTTAGGCCTGGGAACCGGTGGAGCTTGAAGCGGGCGACGCTGCCGGGGTACTGCTGCCCGACGTGGACGTGGACGCAGGTGCCGAAGCCGTGGAACCCTCGGTCTTGGACGGGGTAGCCGGAACGCTGGAGGCGGCCTCACGTGAATCGGTGCGGTAGAAACCGGAGCCCTTGAAAACAACTCCGACGCTGTTGAACTTTTTCCGCAGCCGGCCGCCGCATTCGGGGCAGACCGTCAGGGAGTCTTCGCTGAAGGACTGCTGGATATCGAACGAATGGGTGCAGTCCTTGCAGGCGTAGGCATACGTGGGCACTCTGGTAATCCTCCTTGGACACTCTCAGGCTGGCACTCTCAAGCCTTGAGTGCTAAGTATACATGTGCCCGGCGGGCACCCCCCGCCAGCTGGACGGCGTCAGGACCGCATCCACGGCGGCATCCAGGGGTGTCGTTTCAAAGCTTCCGGCCGGGACATACTCGTGCTCAAAAACCACCGCGACCGCCGGGGCCGGATTGCCGTCCGCCCTCAGTCCGGCCAGGAATCGGTCATAGTATCCGCCGCCCTTACCCATTCGTCCGCCCGAAGAATCCGCTGCCAGCGCGGGAACGAAAACCAGCCCGAGGTCCGGGAAGTCGGAGACGGCATGCCGCGGGCCAACGGGCTCCAGAAGCGAGGCATGCAGTCCAGGCGCCAGCTCTATCCCCGGTGACCATTCGCACCAGGACAGCCGGCGGCCGGGTTCACACACCGGCACCAGCACCCGGTATCCAGACCGGAAGAGCTCCTGCAGCAAGGCTCCCGTGCCGGGTTCGGTCCCGGTCGAGAGGTAACCGGCCACCGTGCCACCGGCGGGCACCACTTCCTGCACCCCGCGCAGCCCGAGGCGGGCAAGACCTGCGGCGGCTTCGGCCCTCTCCGTCTCGGTCAACTCCCGGCGCGACTGCAGATAGTCCCTTCGGGCCTGTTCCTTGTTCAACGAGCGCATATCCCTATTCTCTCTACCCGCATGCTTATTTGGTGCAACGTGAGCGGTGTTGGGTACGCTTACCAGCATGACCACGTCACGACGCACTGTAACCAAAGCCGTAATCCCAGCCGCCGGGCTGGGCACCCGCTTCCTGCCTGCCACCAAGGCGATGCCCAAGGAAATGCTCCCCGTGGTGGACAAACCCGCCATCCAGTACGTGGTCGAAGAAGCAGTCAATGCCGGCATGCCCGACATCCTGATGATCACCGGACGCAACAAGCGCTCCCTCGAGGACCACTTTGACCGTGTTCCCTTCATCGAAAAGACGCTTGAAGACAAGGGCGACCTTGAAAAGCTCGCGATGGTGCGGGCGGCATCCGAGCTCGGGGAGATCCACTACCTCCGCCAGGGCGATCCCAAGGGACTGGGCCACGCAGTGCTGCGGGCCAAGCTGCATATCGGTGACGAACCCTTTGCCGTCCTCCTCGGAGACGACCTGATCGATGCGCGCGACGACCTGCTCGAAAAGATGGTTGAAGTCCAGGCCAAGACCGGCGGATCCGTGATCGCCCTGATCGAAGTGGATCCGGAACAGATCAGCGCCTACGGCTGCGCCGACATTTCCGTGGTCGAGGGCGAGGATTACGTCCGCGTGAACAAGCTCGTGGAAAAGCCCGACGTCGAGGACGCACCCTCCAACCTTGCCGTGATCGGCCGTTACGTGCTGCACCCGTCGGTCTTCGGAGTCCTTGAAGAGACCGGACCCGGCAGGGGCGGGGAAATCCAGCTGACGGATGCGCTGCAGACACTGGCTGCCGCCGAAGGCGAAGGTGCCGGCGTGTATGGCGTGGTCTTCCGCGGCCGCCGCTATGACACGGGCGACAAGCTGAGCTACCTCAAGGCAGTGGTGTCCCTGGCATCCGAGCGTGAGGACCTTGGACCGGCCCTGAGGGACTGGCTGAAGGACTTCACCGGCACTCTCGAAGACTAAGTACCAATGCAGGGCGCATGGCCGGTGACGCTGGAGAGTGACGACGTCATTCTCCGGCCGATCCGGCACCGCGACCGGCGGGAATGGACCGAGGTCCGGTCCCGGAACGCCCGTTGGGTGGGTCCGTGGGAGGCCAGCAATCCCGTCCTGGGCGGGGAACCGCCTACCTACGGCGACATGGTGCGGAGCCTCAACCGCCAGGCCCGCCAGGACTCGGCACTGCCCTTCGTTATCACCGAGCGCCGCGATCCTTACCGGCAGCCGGCGATCGTCGGGCAGCTGACCGTCTCGACCATTGTCTGGGGGTCGGCCCGGATGGCCACCCTGGGGTACTGGGTGGACCAGGAGCGGGCCGGCCGCGGCATTGTCCCCACGGCTGTGGCCCTGGCCACGGACCATTGCTTCCAGGCACTGGCCCTGCACCGGATGGAAATCAACATCCGCCCCGAGAACGCCCCGAGCCTCCGGGTGGTGGAAAAACTCGGATTCCGGGACGAGGGACTGCGCGAACGGTACCTGCATATCGACGGCCACTGGGCAGACCACCGCAGCTTCGCCCTTACCGCCGAGGAGGTCCCCGAGGGCCTCCTGAACCGCTGGAAGTCCCGCAGGGCACTCTAGTTAACTATTTTCACAGCAGACACGCCGACACACCGGTCCGAATGCAGGTGGGCGCGCCTCCAAGCTTCTACCGTCGTAGATGTGGACTTCCCTCTTTATCACTCCGTGAACAGCTCACTGGTGCTGGCGCTTGCCGTTGCACTGTGGCTGGTGTGGGTAGGTCCCTATTTCCTTAGCCGTCCACCTGTTTTCAGCGCATCGGCTGCCCGCGTCCGTCCGGCCGCCAAGTCCATCCACCCGCCCGCCTCACCCGACAAGGGGTCCCAGGGGATCATCATGAACAACATCAGCAATACACCCAGCGGGGGCGGGTCTACGCAGTTTTCCACCCAAGGTCAGCAGCCTGCGCCCCAGGCGCAGCCGGCGCCGGTCTTCCGTATCCGTATGGGCCGGACAGTCCTCGCTGCCGCAGGACTCCTCGCTGTGTTCACAGTGGTGGGCGGCACGCTCCTCGCGGCACTCACCTCCGTGTCCTGGCTCCTCCCCGCCGCAGGGTTGGCAGGTCTGGCGGCGGTAGTCGCAGCGCTTCGCTCGCTCGCGCTGCGGGACCGCCGGCGGAAGGTCGAAAACGCCTTCCGGGCCGCCATGGGACCGGAACCGCGCCAGCGCCGGACAGCCGCCGAGCTGCCGGCAGAAGCGCAGGCCCCTGCGGTGCCGGCCGAACCGCAGCCCGAAACGGTCCTTTTCGACCGCGAATCCACCTCTGCACCCAGCGGAACCGCCGTCGAAGCCAAGGCTGCGCCCAGGTTAACAGCCGAGGAGCTGCGGGCCGAAGCCTTGAAGGTAGCTGCCGCTGTGCACATGCCGCCGCGGCCCAGCACCACACCGTGGCAGCCTGTTGAGCTGCCGAAGCCGGTTTACGTTGATGCGCCCAAGGCCGAGCGGCCCGCGCCCGAGCCGATCGTCCTGCCCGAAACGCCCCGGTCCCTGTCCAAGACTCCGCTGCGTCCTGCTACGCCCCCGGCCCTGCCCGCGCAGGCGGACCAGGCACGTCCGGAGACCGGCAAGATCAACCTGGACGACGTCCTGCAGCGCCGGCGGGCCTAAGGGCCTGAACGCGCCGGCGCCCGCTGTGCCCGACGATCCGAAACGGCACCCCGGCCGTCTTTCCAGCCGGGCGGCGCACGCCGTCGCCGTCCTGGGCGGCGCGGCCATGCGCGGCCCGCTCCAGGACCTGCTGCGGTCCCGTGGACTGCGGCTGGACCACTGGGAGCACCTGCGCAGCCACCACCGGCCCGGGGGAGCCGTCTCCGCCCTGTACCGGGTCCGGTGCCGTCCGGCCGGGCCGGTGCCTCCGGCGGGAGCGGGAAGCACCGCGGACCTGACGCTTTACCTCGGGGCGACCACGGCCGGTGCCGCTGAAACCGGGGAAACCCCACTGAACGCCGCCGGACCGGAAACCGCAGCCGCGCGGATCGCCGGCCTGGATCTATGCCTGTGGTTCCATCCCCATGACCCCGTCCTCCGGTCCCTGCCCTGGGCGACCGATGCCTCAGCCGTAGCGAGGGACGTCTTTGCCTCGGCCGAACCGGGACGGCTCGCCCTCGCCGCCTACCGCCCGCTGCGCCGGGCCGTACTGCGGGCCGAGCACGCCCACGGAACCGCCTACCTGAAACTCCTGCCACCGGCGCAGCTGCCTGCCCTGCGGCGGCGCCACCGGCTGCTGGAGGCCAGCGCGGTGCCGGCCCCGCTGCTGCTGCCGGCGGATTCCGCGGCCGCCCGGGACGCGGTGGTCCTCGGCGCCCTGCCCGGCACCTCCCTGTTCCGGCTCCTGGTCGACGACGGCGCCGCCGGGGTACGTCCCGGGGTCCTCCTGGAACTGCTGGACGCCTTGCCGTCCGGGGCGCTGGACCTGCCGCTGCGCCTCAGCTGGGCGGACCGCGTCGAGGAGTATGCCGGGACGGCTGCTGCTGCGGTCCCTGCCGAAACAGACAGCATTTGGAAACTTGCGGGTGAAATCCGGGAGGTCCTGGAATCCGCGCCTGCGGGACCGCTGGTTCCGGTCCACGGCGACTTCCACGAGGGAAACCTGCTGCTCTCCGACGGGACGGTTACGGGCCTGCTCGACATTGACGGGCTCGGCCCGGGGCACCGGGTCGATGACCTGGCCTGCCTGCTGGGCCACCTGGCGGTCCTGGCGGCGGCACATCCGGACCGGCCGCAGCTGGGACAGGCCCTGGCCGACTACCGGCGGGTTTTCGAGGAGGCCGTGGACCCGGCCGCCCTGCACGCCAGGGCCGCCGGCGTCGTGCTGACCCTGGTGGCGGGCGCACGGGCCCGGCGCGGGGTGAGCCGCGGCCGGAACGCGGTCCTCAGGCTGGATACCGCGCGCCGGCTGCTCCGCGAAGCCCAGCAGTAGGGCAGCCCCGGACCAGCGGCTCACTCCGCAGGCGGGACCAGTTTTTCCAGCAGCGGTTCAGTGCGGTACGGGATGTGCTCGTGCAGGGCCAGGACCGTTTCCGTACGGATCACGCCCTTGATCCGAAGGACGGAGCGCAGGGCCTGCTGCAGCTGCTGGGTGTCCGTGGCGGTCATCCGGCACCACACGTCACCCCGGCCGGAAATCTCGTGGACCTCCAGCACCTGGGGGAGGGTACGGAGTCCGGCGATCACGCCGTCGAGCTCGCGGTGGTTCACTTCGATGGTGATGAATGCCTGCACGTCGTAGCCGAGCTGCGAAAGGTCGACGTCGCGGCCGGACCGGCGGATGACTCCGGCCCGCAGCAGGTGCCGGACATGGGCCTGGGCAGTATTGCGGGCAACACCAAGCCGCTCGCTCAGGTCGCTGATCTGCGCCCGAGGATCCCGAACCAGTTCCAGCAGCAACCGGCGGTCGAGCGGGTCCAGATTGGCCATCTAGCGCATCTCCTGTCAGTAGCACCGAACTAAATTGAGCGTTTCGATCAAAAGATCACTCTAATGTGTCTTTGCTGCTTGGCGACACTTCATCCTGTAGGAGCATTAGCTACAAATAGGATGGAAGTGCCCCGTGACAGTGCTCAGTGAGCTGCGCATGCAGCCCGCCGCCCGCACCAGGCGGAAGGAGTGGGACGCGGCCATCCGGCCCCGGCTGATCCTGACGCTTGCCGTAATGAGCACGCTGCTCATCGGCGCGAACCTTGCGACCCCGCTGTATCCGCTGCTCGGCGACTCCCTTGGCCTCTCCTACTTCGGCGTGACGCTGGCATTCGCCTCGTATGTCCTCGTCCTGGTCGCCGGTCTGCTGCTCGTAGGGCACTGGTCCGACTACATTGGCCGCCGTGCGGCACTCGTAGTGGCCGCCGTCGTCTCCCTGGCAGGCGGGCTGATCTTCGGCACCGCCACCGACGTAGGTGCCCTGATGCTCGGCCGTGCCCTCCAGGGCGCTTCGGTAGCCCTCGCCACCGGCGCCAGCTCGGCCGCCCTGCGCGAACTGCTGCCGCATAAACCCGAATGGGCCACCCGCTTCACCCTGCTCGTGTCCGCCGGTGGCGTGGCTGCCGGCCCGGTGATCGGCGGCCTCCTGTCCCTGCTGCCCGCGCCCACCCTGACGCCCTTCCTGATCCACTCCGCGGTCCTGGCAGCCCTCCTGATTCCGCTCTGCATGCTGAAGGCACGGCCGGCCATCTCCCTCGCCGAAGGCCCGCCGCTGGCCATGCTGCGGCCGCGGAAACCGGCCGTCTCGCATCGTGCCCGCACACAGTTCTGGATTGCGTCAACCACCGGGTTCCTGAGCTTCGCGGTCTTCGGGTTCTGCCTCTCCCTGGCGCCCACCTACTTTTCCTCCATTGCAGGAACCACGTGGCGGCCCGCGATCGGGCTGCTCGCCGCCCTCGCCCTGGGCGCCTCAGCGGTCAGCCAGCTGACCGGCATCCGGGGCCGCTACACCGCACCCATCGGACTCGCTGCGATGGGTACCGGCACCGCACTGATTCCCGTGGCCGGAGGCACCGGGAGCCTCGTACTCCTGACGGTCGCCTGCGTGCTGGCCGGATTCGGCCAGGGCATGGCTTTCCGGGTGGTGTTCAACGAGGTCGCCGCAGCGGTTGAGGCCGCCGAACATGCCCGGATCATCAGCACCGTCTACGTCATCACCTACCTCGGCAGCGCCATTCCCGTGCTGGGCCTCGGCGCAGCGGGCGGGATCTGGGGGCTGGACGCTTCGGTGGCCGGTTTCTCGGCACTGATCACGGCGGCGTGCCTCGTCCTGGCGGTCCTGAGCCTGCGGCGGAACCGGCGCCGGGCCGCCGCCGGCTAGGTTCGCCGGACGCCCGCGGGAAAGTAGGGTGGTCCAATGCATGCATTTCCACCTCCGGCTCCCCACTACGCCGGCCCGGACACCATCGGCCTCGACATTGGCGGAACGAAGACCCACGGCATCCGGCTGCACCGCGGCGTCGGCACCCTCGAAGCCATTGCCGGCAGCGCCAATGTCCAGAACGTTCCGGTGGAGGCTGCCCGGGCGTCCCTGGCAGAGGTTTTCGGCGCGCTGGGGACCGACGGCGTGGGGCGGGTGATTGCCGGGTCCGGGGGAGTGGACACCGAACAGGACGCCGCCGCGCTCCGAGCCCTGATTGCCGAACACGTGCCCGACGCCGTCGTCGAGGTTGTGCACGACACCCGACTGATTCTCGCCGCAGGCGAAGCTCCGTCCGGCATCGCGGTCATTGCCGGCACCGGATCCGTGGCCTGGGGGATTGACGGCTCCGGCCGGGAGGCCCGTTCGGGCGGCTGGGGGTACCTGCTGGGCGACGAAGGCAGCGGCTACTGGGTGGGACGCGAAGCCGTCCGGCACACGCTCCGGCGCAGCAACCTGGAACTGGAACCGGATCCGCTCAGCGTTGCCCTGATGCGGCAATGCGGCGCCGAGAACCCCGACGCGCTGATCAGCCTGTTCCACGGTGCGACGGACCGCCCCTACTGGGCCGGAAAGGCAGGGCTGGTCTTCGACGCCGCGCAGGAAGGAAATCCGGCGGCCGTGGACATCGTGGGCGAGGCGGCGGAGCACCTGGCCGGACTCATCCTCGACGTGGCCGGCCTCCTGAAGATCCCCGGCCCGGTCGTGATCGGCGGGGGACTGGGCATGCACCAGCCGCTGCTGCAGGACCTGCTCCGCACCCGGCTGAACGCAGCAGGACTGACCGACATCCGTTTCCTCACCACAGACCCCGTGTTCGGGGTGGCCTACCTGCTGGGTGCCGGCAATGTCCGCTGACTTCGACGTCCGGGTGGGGGCGTACGCCGTGATTGTCCGCGACGGGATGCTGCTGCTGGCGCACTGGAACGAGCACGGCAACTCGCACTGGACCCTGCCCGGCGGCGGGCTTGAACGGGGCGAGGACGCTCCGGCCGCCGCAGTGCGGGAGGTGCGGGAGGAGACCGGCTATGAAGCGCGCCTTGAGGGCCTGCTGGGAGTGGACAGCATCTTCATTCCGCCCGAACAGCGCATGCACGGCGAACCCCGGATGCTGCACGGCCTGCGGATCATCTACCGCGCCGACGTCGTGGACGGCGCCCTCCGCGATGAAGAAAACGGCAGCACAGACCAAGCCGCCTGGGTGCCACTGGACGAGGTTCCGGCCCTGGACCGGACCGGCCTGGTGGACGTGGGACTGCGCCTGCTGGCCGCAGGTACATACACCTCCAACGGGTCCGCACCACCCCTCGACCCGGCCCGCCCCATCCACTAACCCGTCCCGCTTGACGCTGGACTACCGCTGCAGGTGTGAAATACCGTGATGCTTCACGGCACGTCGCGAGCTGCCCGGCATACCGGCATCCCCACGGAAGGCATGCACCATGACCCCGCCGCCAGACCCCGCTACCCCTGACCGCACGGATTCCTCCACGCGGCAGTCCGGCCCGCATTCCGGTATTGCCGCCGGCACGCAGGACGCCACACCCGGCACGCCGATGATCCGGTTCCGGGCGGTGACCAAGACCTACGGCGATGCCGCACCGGCGGTCCGGAACCTGGACCTGGATATCGAGCGCGGATCCATCACCGTCTTCGTGGGCCCGTCGGGCTGCGGAAAAACCACCTCGCTGCGCATGATCAACCGGATGGTGGAGCCGACGTCGGGCAGCATCGAAGTGGACGGCGTGGACATCTCCACCGTCAAGGCCGCCCAGCTGCGGCGATCCATGGGCTACGTGATGCAGTCCTCGGGCCTGCTGCCGCACCGGACCGTACTGGACAACGTGGCCACGGTTCCGCGCCTGAACGGTACCCCGCGGCGGGACGCGCGGCGCCGCGCCGCGGAACTGCTCGACGTCGTCGGGCTGGATCCGACCCTCGGGAACCGGTATCCCGCCCAGCTGTCCGGCGGCCAGCAGCAACGGGTGGGCGTGGCCCGGGCCCTCGCCTCCGATCCGCCCGTGCTGCTGATGGACGAACCCTTCAGTGCCGTGGACCCGGTGGTCCGTGCGGAGTTGCAGGAGGAACTGCTGCGGCTGCAGCAGGACCTGTCCAAAACCATCGTCTTCGTCACCCACGACATTGACGAAGCCACTATCCTGGGCGACAAGGTGGCGGTCTTCGCCACCGGCGGCAGGCTCGCCCAGTATGCCGCCCCGGAGGAAATCCTCCGGGCACCGGTGGACGATTTCGTCGCCGGCTTCGTGGGACGGGACCGCGGTTTCCGCCACCTGTCCTTCCAGGACGGGACGGCCGTGCCCGTCCACCCGGTGCAGGTCATTGCCGCGGAACGGCTGCCGGACCCGGCGGCCAGGGTGGACGGAAGCTGGGCACTGTGCGTAGATGCCGACGGCGCCCCGCTGGGCTGGGTGCCTGCGGACCGCCGCGACGCAATCACCGGAACCTCGGGCCTGGTGCCGGGCGGATCCCTCTACCCGGAGGGGACAAGCCTGCGCCGGGCCCTGGACGCAGCCCTCTCGTCCCCGTCCGGGCTGGGAGTCGCGGTGGACGCTGACGGGCGGGTGACCGGCGTCGTGCAGGCGGCGGAAATCCTGGGCCTGATCGAGGCCGCGCGCCTGCAGCGGACCGGGAGCTGACATGGAATGGTTCCTGGCCCACACCGATGACGTCTTTCGGCTCAGCGGGCTGCACCTCTACCAATCGATACTGCCCCTGGTGATCGGCGTGCTGATTGCCCTTCCCCTGGCACAGCTGGTGCGCGGCCGGCGGAAAATCCGCGGCTTTGTCCTATCCGCAGGCTCGCTGCTCTACACGATTCCGTCGCTGGCCCTGTTCGTCACCCTGCCGGCTCTTCTGGGGACCCGCATCCTGGACCTCGCCAACATCATCGTGGCCCTGACCATCTACGCCGTGGCCCTGATGCTGCGGGTAGGCATCGACGCGTTCGACTCCGTTGACGACGGCGTCCGCCAGGCCGCGGTGGCCATGGGCTACCGGCCGCTGCGCCGCTTCCTGACGGTGGACCTGCCGCTGTCCGTTCCGGTGCTGATTGCCGGCCTGCGCGTGGTCTCGGTCAGCAACATCTCCATGGTCAGCGTGGGCGCCCTGATCGGCGTCGAAAACCTGGGCTTCTTCTTCAGCGACGGCCTGCGCCGCTATTTCCTGACGGAGATCGTGGTGGGGATTATCGCCACCCTCGTCCTGGCCTTCCTGATGGACCTGCTCCTGGTCCTGGTGCAGCGGCTGCTCACGCCCTGGACCCGTGCCGGCGTCACCGGCCGGGGCGCGCGGGGCCGCACCAACCGCAGCGGCGGCACGGACGGCGGCGGCCCGGTACCCACCCTCCGGCCGGCGCCGGTGGCGGCCGCACCCGACGTCGCACTGAAGGGGGCCTAGGCATGGTTGGCATCCCGCGCACCGACTACACCAGCACCAACCCCCTCGGCCATGGGTGGGAATGGCTCACGGACCCGGCCAACTGGTCCGGAGCCGCAGGCATCCCGGTGCGGACCCTGGAGCACCTGCAGTACACCGGCCTCGCCCTGTTGATCGCCGCGCTCATCGCGGTGCCGCTGGGCCTGTTCATAGGGCACACCGGGCGCGGCCGTGTGGCGGTGGTGGCGGTCTCGGGGCTGCTGCGGGCGCTGCCGACCCTGGGCATGCTCACCCTGTTCGTGCTGCTCGCCGGGCTGGGCCTGATGCCGCCCATCTGGTCCCTGGTGCTCCTGGCCGTCCCGCCGCTGCTGGCCGGCACCTATGCCGGAATTGCATCCGTGGAGCCAAACGTCGTGGACGCCGCCCGCAGCCTGGGAATGAATGAAGCGCAGGTACTGTTCCGGGTAGAGATCCCCAACGGCATGCGGGTCCTGCTGGGCGGGCTGCGCGGTGCCACCCTGCAGGTGGTGGCCACAGCGGCCGTGGTTGCGACGATCAACCTCGGCGGGCTGGGACGCTATCTCATCGACGGCTTGGCGGTGGGGGACTACGGGCGGGTCTTTGGCGGGGCGGTCATCATTGCCCTGTTGGCGCTCGCGGTCGACGGCGTCATCGCGCTGGGATCACGTTTCTTGATCCCGTCAGGACTCGGCCGCCCGGAGGCGACCGGTAAATCGAGCGGCAGCGGAGTTCCCGCCGCCGGAGCACAAGGAGGAAAATGATGAAGCACCACGCGCGCCGCAGTTCCCGGCAGGCCCTGGCGGTCCTGGCCGGCGGAATGGCCCTGGCCCTCGCGGGCTGCAGCGGAGGCGGGGACCCGCTGGAGAATGAAAGCGCGCCGGAGCCCTCCGGCAGCAGCACCGCACAGGCACTGGTTGTCGGGTCCGCGGACTTCCCGGAGAGCAGCACCATCGCCGAAATCTATGCCGGTGCCCTCAACGCAGCAGGCATCCCCGCCGAAACCCGGCTGGGCATCGGATCCCGCGAGGTTTACATCCCCGCCCTCGAAGACGGTTCGATCGACCTGATTCCCGAGTACACCGGGGCCCTGCTGGTGGAGGTGGACCCGGAAACGGACCTCGTGGAGCCCGGCGAGATTGTCGACTCCCTCACCGAAAAGCTGCCGGAGAACCTGGTGGTCCTTGAGCCTTCCGAGGCTCAGGACAAGGACGCCATGGTGGTCACCGCAGCCACGGCCGAAAAGTACCAGCTCGAAAGCATCGAAGACCTGGCGAAGGTGTGCGGTGAACTGACCCTCGGCGCACCTGCCGAATTCGCCGAGCGCACCCAGGGCCTCGCCGGCCTGAAGGAGAAGTACGGCTGCGAATTCAAGGAATTCACCGCCATCGGCGACAGCGGCGGGCCGCTCACCGTCGACGCCCTGCTGAACAACGACGTCCAGGTGGCAGACATCTACACCACCACCCCCGCCATCGAGGAAAACGGCCTGGTGGTCCTGGAGGACCCGAAGCAGAACTGGCCGGCGCAGCAGGTCATCCCGCTGATCGCCGATGACCGTGTCAGCGACGAGGCCCGGGAAGTGCTGGACAAGGTTTCCGCCCAGCTCACCACTGAGGACCTCATCATGCTGAACCAGGCCGTCAGCGGCGACCAGAAGCTCGATCCTTCCGAAGCCGCGCAGGACTGGCTGGAGGAAAAGGGCCTGGCCTAGCCTGCGGCGCCTCCTGGAACCGGCCGCGGCGTCCCGTGCAGCGAAACATACGCTGCCGGGACGCCGCCCTGTGGCATCCTAAGGAAATGGTCGAATTCAAGCAGTCGCACAAACTCCACAACGTCCTGTATGACATTCGTGGACCGTTGCTGGAACACGCGCAGCGGATGGAAGCAGCAGGGCACCGGATCCTCAAGCTGAACATCGGCAATCCCGCGCCGTTTGGCTTCGAAGCGCCCGAGGCCATCCTGGTGGACATGATGCGGCACCTGCCCAAGGCCCAGGGCTACAGCGATTCCCGCGGCATCTTCTCCGCCCGCACCGCCGTCGTGCAGTACTACCAGGGCCGCGGCATCAACAACATCGACGTCGACGACGTGTACCTGGGCAACGGTGTCAGTGAACTGATCACCCTCTCCATGCAGGCGCTGCTGAACAACGGCGACGAGATCCTCGTGCCCGCCCCGGACTACCCGTTGTGGACCGCTTCGGTGTCCCTGGCCGGCGGCACGGCGGTGCATTACCTGTGCGACGAATCCGAGCACTGGTGGCCCGACGTCGACGATCTGGCCTCGAAGATCACCGACCGCACCAAGGGCATTGTCCTGATCAACCCGAACAACCCCACCGGTGCCGTCTACCCGGAGCACGTGGTGAAGTCCATCGTGGACCTGGCGCGAAAGCACGGGCTGATCATCTTCTCGGACGAGATTTACGAAAAGATCCTGTACGACGACGCCGTGCACGTGAACTCTGCAACGGTCACCGGCGACGACGTCCTGTGCCTGACCTTCAGCGGCCTGTCCAAGGCCTACCGGATAGCCGGATACCGCAGCGGCTGGATGGCGATCTCCGGCCCGAAGGCCGCGGCGGCGGATTACATCGAAGGCATCAACCTGCTGGCCAACATGCGCCTGTGCGCGAACGTTCCAGCCCAGCACGCCATCCAGACCGCACTGGGCGGCTACCAAAGCATCAATGACCTGATCCTGCCCGGCGGACGCCTGCGCGCCCAGCGCGACAAGGCGCACCAGATGCTCAACGACATCCCCGGCGTGACCTGTGAGCTGGCGCAGGGTGCCCTGTACCTGTTCCCGCGCCTGGATCCGGACGTCTATCCGATCAAGGACGACGAGCAGTTCGCCCTGGACCTGCTGAAGCAGCAGAAGATCCTGGTGTCGGTGGGGACGGCGTTCAACTGGGTGCGCCCGGACCACTTCCGGATGGTCACTCTGCCCAACGTGGAGGACATCGAAGACGCCATGAACCGGCTGGGGGAGTTCCTGAGTAGCTACAAGCCGTAGGTGGGTGGGGCGGGGGCAGGGGACAGCCCGCCGCCCCTTAGCGCAGCCAACCCACCCTGGCCTCGCAAGCTCAGTCAGGGAACCCTGGTTCGCTGCTTCCCCGCTCGTTCCTCGCTCGGCGATGCGGGGCTCACGGGCTGTCCCAGCCCCGCCCGCGCCTTAGCAGCGCAGGTTCGGTCAGCGAGGTTCGCCGCGCTAAGGGGCTGCGGAGTGCCCCAGTCTTGTTGCGGTTACTCGCCGGAAGCCTGGGTGCGGGCAGCGTCCAGACGCTGGCGGGCGCCCTCAAGCCAGGATTCGCACCGGGTGGCAAGGTGTTCTCCGCGTTCCCAGAGGGCCAGGGACTCCTCGAGGCTGGCGCCGCCGGTTTCGAGCCGGCCCACCACGGCGAGCAGCTCGTCGCGGGCCTGCTCGTAGCTCATGGCCTGGATGTCCTCGGGTACTGCCGGTGTGGCCTGTGCTGCGGGTGTTTCACTCATGTCTGGTCCTCTTCGTTTTCGGTAATGATCAAGGGGCAGCCGGTATCGGCTACCGGGTGCCTTCGGTGGCGGTGAGTTCGCCGACGGCCACGCGGATCCGCAGCTGTGCGGCGGCGGGCACCGTTGCGGCGTCGCGCACCACGGAGCCGTCCTGGAGCTGGACCACCGCGTAGCCGCGGTCCAGCGTGTTCTGCGGCGACAGTGCGCGCACCTGCGCCCGCAGATGGCCTATCCGGTCCGCATCCCGGCGGACCTCCGCGGTCACGGCGGACATGGCGCGGGACCGCAGCCGGGAAATCTCTTCCTGCCGCCGGTCCACCATGGACAGCGGTGCGGCCAGGGCCGGACGGGAACGGATATGCGCCAGGCGGTCGGTTTCCCGGCCCAGCAGGGTGGTGAGGACGCGCCGCAGTTGCGCGCGGGACTGCCGGACCCGTGCCAGCTCCTCGCCGACATCCGGCACCACTCGCTTGGCGGCGTCGGTGGGCGTGGACGCGCGCAGGTCGGCCACTTCGTCGAGCAGGGGACGGTCCGCCTCGTGCCCGATGGCGCTGACCACCGGAGTCTGCGCCGCTGACACTGCCCGGACCAGGTCCTCGTGGCTGAAAGCCAGCAGGTCCTCCAGCGAGCCGCCGCCGCGGGCAATGATGATCACGTCCACTTCGGGCATGGCATCCAGTTCTGCCAGGGCACGGCTGACCTCGGCCACCGCATTGACGCCCTGCACCGCGACTTCGCGGACTTCAAACTCCACCGCGGGCCAACGCAGCGCGGCGTTGCGCATGACGTCCTTCATGGCGTCCGAGTTCCGGCCGGTGATCAGGCCGATCCTGCCAGGCAGCAGCGGCAGCGGCAGCTTGCGGTCCTCGCGGAAGAGGCCTTCGGCCGCCAGTGCGTGCCGCAGGCGTTCAATCCGTGCCAGCAGATCACCCAGCCCCACCGGCCGGATGTCCCGGGTCTGCATGGACAGCCGTCCGGTCTTGACCCAGAAATCAGGCTTCACCAGGGCCACCACCCGGGCACCGCGTTCCAGTGGAAGCTCGAGCCGGTTCATGACCGTGCTCCACGCGGTCAGGGACAGCGAGACCTCGGCGTCGACGTCGCGCAGGGTGATGTAGGAGGCATTGGCGCGACGGTTCAGCTCGATCACCTGGCCCTCCACCCAGGTGGCGGGGGCGCGGTCGATGTAGCTTTTGAGGTTCTTCGAGAGCAGCGCCAGCGGCCAGGGGTTCTCGGGGGACGTCTCAGCCGCCGTGGCGGGCAGGGTGGTCTGCTCCGGGGTATTCTCGGGACTCAATGGTCCGCTGTCATCTTGCATCTGGATGCTCCCGCAGTGGATTGGAACTGGCTCTCGGGCCGGTGGAAGAAACCGGCGCAGGCTTAATGTCTATCAGGTGCTTCCCCCGGTCCGGTTCCGCCTGCCCGTCAAGGGTGTGCGGAACCCCATGGACAAAGGAACTTTTTCTCTTATGCGCAACTTCGCCTCCGTCGTCTTCGGACTGCTGGCCGTCCTGCTCGCCGCGGCGGCGTTCTGTGGTGCATGGCTGAACACGAATGTGGTTTCGGAAACCGGCTTTGCCGCGCTGGGGGAGCCGCTGGCACAGGACGAATCCCTCCAGGGTGAACTCGCCACGTCCCTGTCCGGCGCCGTGTCGGTGGATGTTCCCGCGCCGCTGGCCGGACTGGTGGGGCCGCTGATCACCACGGCCGTGGAACAGGTCCAGTCGCTGCCGGAGTACCCGGAGGCCTGGAGTGAGACGCTGCGCCGCTCGCATGCACTGACCTTCGGTAACGCCGCGGAGGGGACGGGCAGCGCGGTGACGCTCGACGTCGCGCCCCTGGTAGGACTTGTCACCGGCAGCGTGGGCGGGGAACTGGGCGCATCGGTGCCCGCCCCGGAGCAGGTTCCGGTGGAGATCGGGGGAGCGGGGCAGGCGGATCTGATCTCCAATGTGCAGCGGGCCGGCGAGGCCTGGCCGCTGCTGGCGCTTGCCGCCGCCGTTGCAGGCCTCCTGGCCCTGATCGCGGCCCGACGCCGGTCCACCACCTTCGCGATGCTCGGGCTTGGCGTGGCGGTCGCCGGGGGAGTGCTGTGGCTGGGAGCCGGATTGGTGCCCGTCCGGCTAGTCGCGCAGCAGCTCGGCAGTCCGGTGGCATCCGCGTTCGCCGAAGCCTTTGCCGGGCAGGCAATCGGAAGCCTGAGGAGCTGGACCGTCGGCCTGATGCTGGCCGGAGCCGCGGCCTTCGTGGTGGGGATGCTCGCACGGGCCCTCAGGCGTTCGCGGCGGTAGGTCTGCTGTGAGCGTACCCACCGCCGCGGGGGACGGGATGGCCGGGTCCACCCGATAGCATGGGTGCATGACCAGCACAGTTATCTCCGTGCCTATGCCCACCGTGCCCCGGCGGCGCCGCACCCCCGAGGAAGTGGCCGCTGCCGCTCCCGTTTTCGGTCCGCGGCGCGTGATGCTGGCTGCACCGCGCGGCTACTGCGCCGGAGTGGACCGGGCCGTCATCGCCGTCGAAAAGGCGCTGGAGGCCTACGGGCCGCCCGTGTACGTCCGCAAGCAGATTGTCCACAACCTGCACGTGGTGACCACCCTGGAGGAAAAGGGTGCGATCTTCGTGGATGAAACCGACGAGGTGCCCGAGGGCTCGCTGCTGATCTTCTCCGCCCACGGCGTCTCTCCCGCCGTCGTGCAGTCCGCGGCGGACCGGCAGCTGCGCACCATCGATGCCACCTGCCCGCTGGTCACCAAGGTGCACCGCGAAGCCGTCCGGTTTGCCCGCGACGACTTCGACATCCTGCTGATCGGACACGAAGGCCACGAAGAGGTCGAGGGCACCTACGGCGAGGCGCCGGAGCACATGCAGATTGTCAACGGCCCCGAAGACGTGGACAAGGTCACCGTCCGGGACCCGGACAAGGTCATCTGGCTGTCCCAGACCACGCTGAGCGTGGACGAAGCCATGCACACCGTGAACCTGCTGCGCGAACGCTTCCCCTCCCTGCAGGATCCGCCCAGCGACGACATTTGCTACGCAACCTCCAACCGGCAGGCAGCCATCAAGAAGATTGCCCCGGAAGCGGACCTGGTGCTGGTGGTGGGTTCGGCAAACTCCTCCAACTCCGTCCGGCTGGTGGAGGTGGCACTGGAATACGGCGCCAAGGCCTCCTACCGGGTGGACTTTGCCAACGAGGTGGACGAGAGCTGGTTCGAGGGTGTCGCCACGGTGGGCGTGACCTCCGGTGCCTCCGTTCCGGAGAACCTGGTCCAGGATGTGCTGCACCTCCTGGCCCAGTACGGCTACGGCGACGTCGAAGAGGTAGTGACGGCCGAGGAGGACATCATCTTCTCCCTGCCGAAGGAAATCCGCGCCACGCTGAAGGCCATGGGTGACTCTTCCCGCGGCCTGGGCGGCCGCCGTCGTGCCGACGAGTCCTAGCGCCCGGTATCATTTACTAACGTGGCTCTTACTATTGGCATCGTCGGCCTGCCCAACGTCGGCAAATCAACCCTGTTCAATGCGCTGACCCGCAACAACGTGCTGGCGGCGAACTACCCGTTCGCCACCATCGAACCGAACGTCGGCGTCGTGTCCCTTCCCGATCCGAGGCTGGCCAAGCTGGCCGAAATCCACGGTTCGGCGCGCATCCTCCCGGCGACCGTGTCCTTCGTGGACATTGCCGGGATCGTCAAGGGCGCTTCCGAAGGTGAAGGCCTGGGCAACCAGTTCCTCGCCAACATCCGCGAAGCGGAAGCCATTGCCCAGGTTATCCGCGTGTTCGATGACCCCGACGTCATCCACGTGGACGGCAAGGTGGACCCGCGTTCGGACATGGAAACCATCAACACCGAACTGATCCTCGCGGACCTGCAGACACTCGAAAAGGCGATCCCGCGGGTGGAGAAGGAAGTCAAGATCAAGAAGCGCGACGCCGCGCAGCTGGCTGCCATGCAGGCGGCCCAGACTGTGCTCGAGCGCGGCGACACGATCTTCTCCTCGGTGGCCAGCGACAAGCTGGACATGGAGCACCTGCGCGAGCTGAGCCTGCTCACCGCCAAGCCGTTCATCTACGTGTTCAACGTCGACGACGCCGTGCTGGGCAACCCGGACCGCCAGGCCGAGCTGCGCGAACTCGTGGCACCGGCGGACGCGATCTTCCTTGATGCCAAGCTCGAAGCCGACCTGGTGGAGCTGGACGAAGAAGAGGCCCGCGAAATGCTGGAAATGAACGGCCAGGAGGAATCCGGCCTGGACCAGCTGGCCCGCGTCGGCTTCCACACCCTCGGCCTGCAGACCTACCTGACTGCCGGCCCCAAGGAAACCCGCGCCTGGACCATCCGCAAGGGCGACACCGCCCCGCAGGCTGCCGGCGTCATCCACACCGACTTCCAGCGCGGCTTCATCAAGGCCGAAGTTGTTTCCTTCGACGACCTGGTCGACGCCGGCTCCATGGCCGAAGCCAAGTCCCGCGGCAAGGTCCGCATCGAAGGCAAGGACTACGTTATGGCCGACGGCGACGTGGTGGAGTTTAGGTTCAACGTCTAGTCTCTTCGACTGAATCAATAGAAATGCCGCTCCGCGAATGTGGGGCGGCATTTTTTGTGCGAAATTGAATCACGTTACCGCCTCGCCACTCAGCTCGGTTGCGACAGACCTTTGAGCATGGCGCCGAGGCTGGAGTGGAAGGCTCTCAGGCCATCGAGATTCATGTATAGGTTCGCGCTCTCCTGCGGGTCATCACCCGCATCGTAGAACTGGAAGCGCAGGAGGGGCTGCGCGTCTTCTTCGTCCTGGGATGCGCTGAGGGCTACCCACGAGATTTCTGGTGGAAGTCCACCTCCGCCTAGAGCCTCGAGTCGTTGCGCCATCGCGGGTGGAGTTGCCTCTTGCCTGCCGTCATCGTAGATAACGAAACGCGTGCAGCAGGAGTTATCCTCGGAATCGGTTTGGTGGTCGTCACACCAAGGCTTGCAATTCGGTGATGCGGTCATATCTTCCCCCAATAATTCGTTCTTTTGATCGAGGCTACGGGCAGTAGAGTCTCTGCCCTGCCAGGTTGCTGATTTGCTATCACTGACGTCCGTGAATGACGGTGATGCTGCGAGTGGGGTCGTCGGTTTTTCATTCCTTCGCAGCCCTAGTCAGCATCCTGAGCTCGTTGTCCAGTGACTTCCGCAGTCGACGTTATCCGGTTAAGGAACGTGGTGGAGTTTAGGTTTGTGCTCTAACTTCTGAAGGCGCGGTGTGGGCGACCCCTACCTTGCGGTCAACCGTACCAGTGGTGACCAGATCTCGGGTTTTTGTTATCGACTTCAAGCAATCTTGTCTTCCTGTACGGAAAGGAGAACCAATGGACCTCGAAGATGCTCCCCACGGTGAATGCATTAGCTGTGGAGCCACTACTTTTTCTTGGTGCCAGAAAGTGGACAACTGGCACTGTACAAGTTGTGACATTAAGTGCTCGTAGGTGCCATCTGTGCAAAGCTAAGAGCCCAGAGAGCGTGATCGCTCTGGGATTCACTGTGAGGGGGAATTCGAATGACGGACTCTAACTGGAACGCGGCCGTCCAGCGACTCGTCGAAGCCAAAAAGCAGGCCATGGTCCGCAAGTTGGAGATCGAGGTAGCTCGGGAGCACGCTGAAATTGAGTGGCGGGCGGAGTACGAGCCGGTCGTTCGGAAAGTCGCGCTCAGCGTCGCGTACGATGCCGTGCACGTTACGGTCGCCGAGGTTTCGAAGTGGCTGCTCACGGAAGATGAAGTGGGGGAGAGGCTGGCTGATGCGCTCCGTGAGCATCACTCAGTCGCCGATCCGCTCGTATCGGAAATCGTCGCAACTGTGCGATCGGTTCTGTCCGCGCTAGTGGCGGATATTGAAATCGTTGATGAATCCGGCGATGATTCGGACGCGTGCCCGCTAGTCCCCTAGGTGACGATCGTTTCTGGAACGTATTCCTTTTGCGCAGATGGCACCCACGGCCCATGAGTCTTCCTTCATGCTGATCCATGTGAATACGAGGAAGAAACCACCTACGCCGGCCTGACTGTGGCATTGGGGGGGGGGCGTCAGCACCGTAGCCTTGGCGAAAGTCCCGGAGTATACGGAGACGGCATTTCATTCCCTTGCCGAGGTGGCCAGCAGAAAGTCTCCGGTCAAGCACGTGGTCAATGGGTACCAGCGATTGCCGCGTGACGGTCCCGGCGGCACCGAGGCTAAGATCGTTGAAATCTCGTCTTACTTGCGAGGGGGCCGCGACTAACAGGCGCATGGCATACTGGCCGTGTCTAGAAGTGCGGTTTGCTTGTCGTCAGCGGTTGGTCTCACAAACCAGAGGACCGCTTCGGCGGGCCGAATGGGGGTAGGTCTTTTGGGTTTATTTGATTTCCTTT
Source organism: Arthrobacter sp. zg-Y877 (assembly GCF_030373105.1). Classification (NCBI taxonomy): domain Bacteria; kingdom Bacillati; phylum Actinomycetota; class Actinomycetes; order Micrococcales; family Micrococcaceae; genus Arthrobacter; species Arthrobacter sp. zg-Y877. The sequence goes on along the minus strand of NZ_JAUCPU010000002.1, from coordinate 335,512 downwards.
CGAAGAAGGAAAAGAGCTGGGACGAGATCAATGTCTACGTGGGTGAAACGCCCCCATGTCCCAATTGTGGAACTCCCTTGGTGAAGAGATTTGTCTACTCCGAGATGTACTGCCTCGACTGCCGCTACGGCCTAGACGATGACGATGACGACAGCGATGACGACAGCGAGACGCTAAATGTTTACGAAGCTGCTCAGATCTGGGCCTCAAACGGTAAGGATGAGGACTACATGTTCGGGTACTCCTGGACGGAACTCGAAGCGGCCCTCTAATGTCGCAGGTCGCTGAGGGTTCAGACCGGTACAGCAATCAGGCGGGCCTTGGCACGGGAAAACAGCCGTAGTCCACAAGGCTCGCGATGAAGGTCTCACTCGGTGTTGGTGAACGCGGAATAGATAAGTTCGCGAACGGCTCGGTACAGGTCGCAGGATGTGACTTTTTCTACGGCCTTGAGCGTCTGCAGCCGCGGCATGCGGGGTTGTCCTGCGCTGCAGGCCCTGCAGCCACCATTAATGTTGCCGATGCCGCAGTAGAGATGCTTGCCGGGAGCTGGTCGGAAAACCTTGAGACACGCGATTACATGCGCAGACTGTCTGCCGCCGCGCGGGGATCAGGAAGCCCCCCCGTCGGCGGGATGTCCGCGGGGAGAGCCCCGGACATCCCGCCGACGGGCCCGTTCAGCTCAGATGCCCATGTCGTCGTGGACACCGACGGTGGCGAACATGACCTTGCCGTCGGTGCCGCGCCAGAAGTGCAGCCGGCGGGCCGATGCGGTGGCGACCTGCAGGGCAACCCGCCAGGCGGTGCCGTACTCTGCGTCCTCGATGAAGCCGGTTCCAGCCTTGGGCCCACCGCGGAGCCGGTGCATGTCGCGGCCGGCGGATGTGTCGGCGATGCCGGTGAGAACCTCCACAACGACAGCGACAATCTTGGACCGGTCGACGCCCTGAATCCGGTCGACAGTCTGCAGGAATTTTTCCGTGAAGCCGTATTCCGCAAGAGGTGTTTCGGCCTTGGACGCGGCCGGGATCCGAGTCGCCCACTCTAGGTAGACATCGTGGCGGAACTGTTCGGCGGGGTCGGCGAACAGCGGTCCGGTGAATACGCCAGCAGAGATTTCCCGGGAGAGCTGACGGGCACGGGCAGCACGGGTCTGCTCCGTACGGACACTTTCCCGCAGGCGTTCGTTCTCATGGGCCAAGGCGGTGTTCTCAGCGGCTAGGGTGTCCGCATCACCGAGTGCCCGGGTGAGGTCCCCGACGAGTTCGATCCGCTCCCGTGTCAGCAGGGCAACTTGCCGCTGGGCCTGGTCCAGGGCGGCGCCGCCGGGCCCGGGCGAGGGCACGGGGCCTGCCGACTTTTGATTTGAGGCCGTATGACGCAACGCGGTGGCCTCGGCTTCAAGGCGGCGGTTGGTTTCGTCGAGATCGTGAAGTGTCGTCCGGATCAATTCCAGGGCGGAGGTGACGTCGGTGTGCGCAGCAGCAGGGGGCGCCGACGAAGGCGGCGTCTCACCATCGTCGGCCGCGGCTGGCGCGTTGTCTTGAGTTGGGGCGTGTTCTTCCCCTTCTGGACCCGGTTTCGGTTCCGCGGGCTCATCGGACTCAGCGATCTCCACGGGCTGCGCGGCCCGAGGGCTCCAGACGATCCAGGGTTCGTCGCCGACGTAGAACGGCAGGGCCGGTGTGATTGACTCCGGTTCTGGGTCCTCCGCGGTGGAGAACTTCCAGCCCTTGCCATCGGCACGGCCGGAAAGCTCGACGCGGACGGCAATGACACTGCCCGGCTCTCGTGGGGAGGTGTGGCGGACGACCAGGCCGGGGAACAGGGCGATGCGCTTCTCGTTCAGGACCAAGGCCGGGTAGATGGTGCCGGCGGGGGCGTGGGCGACGGCTTCGGCGACGGTATGGATGCCGGAGGTGATGGTGAGCAGCCCGTCCTGGACGGTGCCGGTCAGCTTCTGGCCAGGCGTGAACAGGCGCTCCGGCTCGATTCCGGGCGCCAGGGTGGCGGTGTCGATGCGGGCCATGCCGTGAGCCAGTTTCACCAGCACCCCGTCCGGGGGCAGCAGCATGGAGACCTCGCACCCAACAACTTGGGGCACCGTCGAGCGGGCCGGTGTGCTTGAAGTGGTGACCGGAGGCGCGTACGGGTCCATCTTGTCGACGTCTTGGGCGAGGAGGTCGACAGCGTCGCGGGCTTCAGCGTCCGCGTAGGCCAGGCGGAGGACGGAAATCCTCTGGTTGCTGTGCCATGCACTCCCGGTCGGGTAGGAGCGGGCGGCGCCGCCGTAGACGGATGTCTCCTCAGGCATGGCCTCATCGAAGGGGTAAGCCACCGCAGGTGTGGCCAGGAGGTAGACCGTGGCCTTGTTTCCGAGACGCCCGGCGACGGCGGCCGGATCAATCCGTGGCCCGTCCTTGGTGGAGGAGATCACCACGACCGGGTGGTCCCGCTCCGGGTGGCAAAGGAATGCCGCCAGGTCGATGGCGTCACGGGGCGTATCGACCGTCGAGTAGGTGACGGCTGTCTCAGGTGCGGTGGTCAACGGGTCCTCCAACGGTGGGTATTCAGCCACCATGTGCGGACGACGGAGGCCACCTCCCCAAGGCGGGCATAGTACTGGGTGCAACGACAGCATAGCCGGAATGCGTAATCGAGCGTCGACCCGATCAATTGTGGGGTGGTGACGCACTTCGACCACCTAAGCCACTTGGGTTAGGCAACCGATACATGCTGCACACGTTCAAACAATCGGACTCACTGTAAGGAAATGCCGACGCGAAATCAATTGAAGTCGCTCTAGTGGGTGGCTCGTGCTAAGCCCTGTTCGAGTTCCAATACAATACCTGAACGAATGGCCCTAGATAAGGCTTGCGGATGCGCCGCTTGATGGTTCCGGGTCGTCGTGCCTCACCGCTATATAGCACGCCGGTATGGTTAAATGTGTCTTTGTTGACGTGCTGCTGAATTATGGTCAAGGGGAGTTGTAATGGCTTGTGCTGCGTGCGGATTTGAAGGCCACAACAGTCGCACCTGTGAGGGTCCCAACTGGCCCTGTCCGAACTGTGGCAAGCCGACCGCCAACATGACCGACTATTCCGAACGCCACGACAGTTCGTATTGTTCCCCATTCACTAGCCCGGTATGTTGGGACTGGCCAAAACCAGGCTCCGAAGGAGGGCCGTCTTGACGCTCACCTGCACGTCATGTGACGAAAAAGTCGAAGACGAGACTGACTGGGACACGGAGTCCTAAATGTGCAACTCTTGCTTTGAGGTCACTGATGCATTGTTTTCTGCATGCAGGATCAATGCTTAGGGCGGATTCGTGCTCACGCCCAGTCGTGTGTGCAACCGGAATTACCGACATAAGGATAGAGTGACCGAGTGCCTGACCTCGATCAAGAAGACCCGTTCGACGGGGATCGGCCGCTCGAGCCATCATCACTTGGGCAGCCGAAGGACAAACCAGCAAAGTCTGAGTCCATTGGTGTGCGCAAGCATGAGGCGAAGACGGGCGAACAAGATATGAGCCAGATTCCGAGCCGGTGGGAGCGGATCAAGGAGCATAGAGCTTTCAAACCGGGCCTTGCTGTTGTCGGTCTTATGGCTGCTGTTGGGGTCACGCTCTTGACATCGAGGCCGGACGAAGGGGACCGAGCAGCTTAGCTCCGCGGGCGCGGAGCGAGTCCCCGCGTCTACGTTGCCGGCTTCCGAGGGCATCGGCGAGGAGCCGAGCAGAAAGTCTCCCAACGAACATATGGTCAACGGGCACCAGCGTCTGCAGAAGTTCGGTCCTGACGGTACACAGACAAAGGTCGTTCAGGTCTCGCCCTACTCCCGTGGAGGCAGCGCCCAACAGTCGCGTAGCACGCTGGGCGAGTCAGAATTGCGATTGTAATTGTTGTAAGCGATTGGTTTCGTATCAGAGGATCGCTTCGGCGGGATGCATCAGGACGGTGAATTCTTGGGCTTCTTCCTTGCAAAGAAGGAGAAAGGCTGAAACGAGATCAATGTACACCACTTCGCCGGTGGACTGGTCTCGAAAATGTCTAATGGAAGGAAGAATTGCGTCATGTCTGTCGACGAAAAATCAACGATTGGTCCCGGTACGCTCGTTCGTCTTATCGCCCGTCCCGAGGTCAGTGGGGCGGTTTTAGGAACAGATCAGGTGGGTGGGGCGATTCGCTACTCAGTCTTCCATGACGGAGCGACGCACCAATATTTTGCCCCTCAGATTGAAACGGTTTCTAAGAACGATTCAGTTGCATCGGTAACTGCGAGCGAGCTCCATGCGGCGCTGACTGCTTTACTGCTGCTTGATCCCAACAGCGACTACCTTCATTCCCGGAACGCAGGACGAGTCGACTTCGAGCCGTATCAGTACCGGCCGGTCCTTAAACTTGTCCAGTCAGACCGCCCTCGCATCCTGATCGCCGATGACGTGGGTGTCGGTAAGACGATCGAAGCGTGTTTGATCATTAAGGAGCTTCAAGCACGAAAGAGGGCTGAGTCCGTTCTCGTGATCTGTCCGCGTCCGCTCGTGGTCGACGATAAGTGGCGAGACGAGTTAAAGCGTTTTGACGAGGATTTTGTTCATCTGGATAGCAAGACGCTCCGCTGGTGCCTCGAGGAAACCCTTCGGGACGGGTCTTGGCCAGTTCGCTACCAAAAAGCGATTCTCCCCTTCTCCTTGCTCGATGAAACACTCCTGACTGGTACGCGGACTGGTTCTAAGACGAAGGTAGCAAGCCTCAATGACCTTGCCGGTGAGTTGGGCTTCGACCTCGTAATTGTCGATGAAGCACACCACATCCGAAACCGTGAGACGAAGGCTTATCAGTGCGTTCAACGCTTTGTCGACGCCGCCGAAGCCGTCGTGATGCTCTCCGCGACCCCTATCCAGACCCACAGTCAGGACCTCTTCACGATCGTCAATCTCCTGCGAGACGACCTCGTCCTCGACTGGAATGACTTCCGCGTCATGCTCGAGCCCAACGAGCACCTCTTCAACGCGTCCCGAGCAGCACGCACCGCAGAGAATGACTGGCAGGCTGACGTCAAAGGCCACCTGCAGAAAGCGCTGCAGACGGAATGGGGCCGAGATGTACTCGCGCTGGATCGTCGCGTGGACGAGGTGCGTGAGCTACTGAACGACGCGCCCTTCGATGATCGAGCTCGCATCAGGGTCATCCGCTCGGTTGAGGCACTTAACACCTTCTCTGAGATCGTCACCCGGACCCGGCGGCGTGACATTGGCGAATTCACAACTCGAAAGCCGTCATCCCCCACGGTCCATTTCACCGATGCTCAACAAGCTGTCTATGACGCTGTACTCGCGCTGGGTGAGAAGATCGCAACATTGCGGACACCAGGGATTTCGGTCAAGTTCTTGATGTCTACCCTTCACCGGCAGGCAGCAAGTTCCATAACGGGACTGGCGCCCCTGATCACGGACCTTTTCGAGAACCGCCTGACTGGTACGGACGTCGACGGCGAGGAGGAGGTCATTTCCTTCACTCCCGAGCAGATTGAGGGCTTTCGGGTAGAGGCGTCCTCGATACAAGAGATGGCCCAGCGGCTCGACGACGAGCTTGACCCGAAAGCCGAACTGCTCAAAGAGATCATCGACGGCAAGACGGCGGACGCCAACAACAAGGTCCTGATCTTCAGTACTTTCCGGCACACCATCAGGTACCTCGAAACCCGGTGTCGCATGTGGGGAGTGCGCGTTGCAGTCATGCACGGCGGAGTACCCGACGACGACCGCAAGGCTATTCGCCGCCGATTCAAGCTCGACCGCTCAGATCCACAGGCCATCGACGTCATGATCTGTTCCGAGGTAGGAACCGAAGGCCTCGATTACCAATTCTGCGACACCCTGGTTAATTACGACATCCCCTGGAACCCGATGCGTATCGAGCAGCGCATCGGGCGCATCGACCGCCGGGGCCAGCGAAGCGAAGCTGTGGCTATCATCAACATCCTGACGCACGGCACCATCGAAGCGGAGATCTACGATCGGTGCCTCTCCCGCATCGGCGTCTTTCACCATGCGATCGGAGGAAGCGAGCAGATCCTCGGCGACGTCACTGCCGCCATTGTCAACATCGCCACCAACCTTCAGATGGAGCCCCACGAACGACAGGCTGCGCTCCGACAACTCGCGGACAACGACATCGCACGCATTGAGGAAGAGCAACGGCTAGAAGATCAACAAGCGGACCTACTGGGATACACCGGCTCCTCATTTGAAGAGAACGTAGCGGAAGCATCCAGTGAATGGCTGAGCGCCCGCAAGATTTCCGCCGTTGTAAGAAGATACTTCGAATCAGTACAGCCAGGCCGATCCATTGCACTCCGTCCAGGCCGCATCGCACGAGTACCACTCAACGCGGAGGCTGCTGCTCGAATAATCGACGAGCTCGACGCCCAGAACATCGATGCCCGTCACCTGAAGCGGCTGCTCCGCGGGGACCGGATCGTGCTGAGCATGACTACCGATCCGGAACTTACAGAAGAGGCGGGGAACGTCGAGCTCCTAAGTCCTAGCCACCCCCTTGTACTCCTGGCAGCTAGACGGTTTCACCTGTCTGATCCTGTTCATGTTTCCGCGGTCGTCACTTCGAAGGAGGTCGAACCCGGCGACTACCCTGTCGCTGTATACGCATGGACAAGGTTCGGCGTGCGAGATTCGTTGACATACCGATTCGTGGCCGAGAACGAGGCAATCGAAGAACGAGCAGCATCACTTCTCGCTGCTTGCACCGATAGTGGAGGCAAACACATTGAAGAGGTGCAGAGCGCCCGACTAGATGAGCGACATGCAACGGTGTGGACGCAGGCGAGAGCAAAGCACCAGAGCCAACACATAGCAGCAGTCGAGCGTCGCACCGTTGCCCTTTCATCCCAGAAAGCTCGTCGGCTCAGCATTATCGAACGCCAACTCGAGTCCGCAACCCACCCCGACATAATCGTCATGAAAGCTGGCGAGCGGACAAGCGCCGAAGCATCATTCGACCGGCTCATTTCAGCTCAACGGCAAGCTGCTAGCCGAGCAGACCTCGCCTCGCGCCACGTCGCCAGCATCCTGCTGAGAGTAGTAGCCCCATGACAATGTTCGATACCCTTACCGCGAACCGCCGGGCCTACATAGACGCCGCACGAAGCAACGGGTTCGAAGAGGGTCTCCGTAAGCTCCTCGCCGATCTGTACCCAGACAACGCCCATTTCATCTACGAACTCCTGCAGAACGCAGAGGATGCTCACGCCCGAGAAGTGAACTTCGAGTTGAGAAACGACGGTCTCCTCGTCGAACACGACGGCTCCCGGATCTTCAATCTGCAAGACATCGAATCAATCACCGGAATCGGTCAATCTACCAAGGCCGATGAAGCCACCAGCATTGGGAAGTTCGGGGTGGGGTTCAAAGCGGTTTTCGCTTACACGCAGACGCCCCAGGTCCAGTCCGGTGAGTACGCCTTCGCTATCCAGGACCTGTTTGTGCCCACCCGTACCGAACCGTTCGCACGCAATCCGGACCGGACGACGTTCTGGTTTCCCTTCGACCGGCCGGGAAAGAACGCAGCGCAAGCCATCGTTGAGGTAAGTAAAGCACTCACCGAAATCTCCCGGTCCACCCTGCTGTTCCTCGACAACATCCGTCTCATTGCCACCACCTTCCTCGATGGCAACGTCCGATTGCTCGAACGTCGAGATCTAGACGAACATATCATCGAGATCGACAGCCTGCATGGGGACTCAGGACCAAGCTACTGGTACCGGATTCAAGGAACTGCACCCGTCGACGGCACGACCTTTCCCATCGCGGCCGCATTCTCCTTGACCAAAGGAGACAAGATGGCCGACAAGGGCATCGGGGGGTCACGTTCGAGCACAACGCTCGATGCACGCAACTTCACCGTGGAACCCGTCGATGGACGCGTATTCATCTACTTCCCTGCAGTCAAAGAGACCTCCGGACTCAAGTTCCATATTCACGCGCCCTTCGCATCCACCGTCGCTCGAGACAGCGTCCGTGAAGGGGACGGCAACGACGAACTCCTCGAAGGGATTGCCGCTCTCGTGGCGAACGCTTTACCCCACATGCGGGACGCAGGGCTACTCGACGACGGACTGCTCAGCGCACTGCCCAACAAGAGCGATGACCTTCCGCGCCGATACGAACCCCTTCGAAAACACATCATTTGGGCCTTCGAGACAACCCCAATCACGCCAGTCCTGAGTGGCAGCAACTACGACAACTCGACCCGCCTCATCAGATCAGTAAGCCCGTTGCGTGCAGCTCTCGACTTGAAAGACGCCGACTTCCTCCGAAGCATTTCGGTCAATATAGAGGACAATCCTGCGACGGGGTGGCTTCCCGAACGGGAAGGCAGGCCTCGCGCGTTCTTCAACTCACTAAATGCGATCGACTTCGCGACGAGCGAGCTTGGCGACGCCTTCGAACGCATCAGCCAGATCAGCGAGCAAATCGAATCATGGGGCGATGACGCCGGGGAGTATGAGGCCGAGGAATATGTCGAGGAGGAAGAGGAGGAGTATCGAGCCGAACTCCGGGCTTGGCACTCGTGGATCGCCGATAAGAGTGACCCGTGGCTCAGGTCCTTCTACACGGCACTCGGACGGTTGGCTACGAGCGTTCGCAATCCCTATCGAAGCAGTGACCCGCGCTCCTATAGCTACGACGACACCTTCTCAGACAGTCTTCGCACCATACCTGTCCTTCGAGTGCAGGGTAGCGAAGGCATTGAACACGTAGCCGGCCCCAAAGCCTATTTACCGGCCGCCGCCGGTCTGCAAGCGTTTGGGCTTGTCCTGGACTCACTTGTCGCTTTTGACGAGGACGACGAGGGGGGGCAGAGACCGGAGGCCGCTGCCCTTCGCCAGTTCTACGCCTCGGCTGGAACTAAGAAATGGGATGCAGCCGCCCGGCTCAGCGCCCGCTTCCGCACCTACTCGAGTGTGCCGGCAGAGGTCACTCCTTTGCACGTGGAGGATCTCGTCAACCTCCAACAACTGATCAGCGAGCGAGCACTCGCTCCCACTTCCTACGCGAATGCGCCCATCCTTGTGGCAGAACGGGTGGATGGATCTCTTAGCTGGTCAGCGCCGTCCAACACTTTCATCGACAGCCCTTTCCGAGCATCCGGACTATCAGCGCTCTACAGATCAGACTCATTGGGCCGCACCCCCCCGCTGCAACTCGTCGCCGCCTACGATGAGCTCGAGATCGACGTTGCTGCACTGGCCGGGGAGATCGGCGCGATAACAGGAATCACGATCAAGCGGACACCCATATGGCGTAACGCACAGTTCCAGAATTCTTGGCGCTTCCAGAACCGTGAGACCAGTAAAATTATCAATCAGGACTGGGTCATACCCGACTTCGCCGCCATCGTCGAAACCCATGATGCAAATCTTCTTCAGGGGCTCTGGGACGTCGTTGCACGCGCTGGGATGGACAAAGCAGGAGCGATCTATCGGGCCAATGCGTCCGCTGCCAGTCATCGAATTGAATCGCAGCTGATGCAGGCCCTGACTACGGTGCCTTGGATCCTGGACCGGGATGGCAACCTTCGATTACCCGCCGACACAACTGCTGAGGATCTCGCCGACGGGCTGGCCGTTCATCCTGATTCACCTCTTTTGGAAAGAGCACACTTCGGACGGCCCGCCCTCTTGCACGCGCAAAAGGAGCGAGGAGAGGAGGACGCAGCGAAGGTCCTTGGTTTCCCTTCTCCCGAGGCCGCTCTCAAGGCCAAGGAGATGCTCAAGGACTGGGACTTGTTCCAAGCATTCAAACAGCAGGAGAAGGGCCCTATTTTGCCCGAAGGACCCTCGCCAACGCCAGAGCGTCGCGCTCAGCGAGTCCGCGAGCAAGCAACCGACGCACCCTTGCGCCAGTACGCGGAGCGCATTCGACAAGTCCGCATTCAGGAGCCCGGGTTCCGGAGCACTGCAAAAAGCTATTTGACCGAGCTGTACTCGAACGAGGACGGAATCATGGTGTGCCAGGTCTGCAACACGGAAATGCCTTTTAAGGTGAGTGGACAGTACTACTTCGAGGCAGTGCAATTTGCCGGTGATGTAACACAGGACCTCACCGAGAACAGACTCGCACTCTGTCCGACCTGCGCCGCGAAGTACAGGCACGCCTGCTCAACTCCCGTTGAGGAGCTTCGGGAGGACCTGCTCACCCAGAAAGTAGGAGAGCGGGGAAGCGTGACCGTCTCCGTCACGCTTGCGGGAAAGGAACAGCAGCTGCGGTTCGTGGGAAAGCACGCAATAGACCTGCAAGCGGCGCTTGAAGCTCGGGAGATGTCAGGGGGCGCCGACCAGGACTGGGTTCTGCAAACCCATGAGGAGGAGTTTTTTCACTAGACCCTTCCCGTTTCGAAACGCGGCACTCGAGCACCGCCGCGGTTGATGCTGATAGAGACACCGGCCCCGACCAGCTGGGGCTGACCGAAGACGGCCTTGACCCCGAAACCGACAAACCCCGGTTAGCTCAGACGTTGCTTTGTTACGGAACGTGGTGGAGTTTAGGTTTAATGTATAGATTTCTCTTCTGAATCAATAGAAATGCCGCCCTCCGCGAAAACGTAAGAGGGCGGCATTTCTATATCGGGGGCAAGCTTTGATAAGTGTCTATTCCGGCAGGCGCCAGTCGGTTACCTTCGACTGCTTGCCGACGATGCTTACACCACCAATCAGGATTTCTCGCCCGCAGGCGCCCGAAAAACCTAGTCTAAACAAGGACGCGGCGCTGCGGGCATCTACCCTGCGAAATCAAAGGTGATGGTGATCTCGGGATCGATGCTTGCGATGATTCCGGAGTAGAACACCTTGGCCTGCTCTTTCAATGCTGCTTCGTTTTGGCTGATGTACTCCTGCTTGTTCTCGTCGCTGAGAATGTTGGTGATCACGCGGGTTTGAACGGCTGGCGGTGCCAGCCAGCCAAGCGCGTTGTTGTCCTCGAGGGGGTCCTCGAACACGGGATCGTCAAAGCCGATGCCGATGAATTCAGGGATAGTCACGTGAAACGACCCTGCGCCGGTGGGTTCGATCTTCACCTGTGACCCGTCGATGCCTAATTTTGCGTCGAAATTGTACTGGATCAGCGTCGTTTTCTCGCTCGCGGGTATGGCCATGCCGAAAATCTCGCCATTGCTTTCTTGTCTCTCGATACCCTCGATGTAAAGGCTCAGCAAGGCGACCTCTTGCATTTGCGTGACGGACTGAACCACCTGCGAATCGCGTTCGTTCGAACTGCTGGTGAACAGCGAATTGAGAGCGAGACCTTTGAGTCCACCGAATGCGAAAGCGGCGCCCGTTCCCGCGAGAACCAAGAAGGTGATCAGTAGGAGAGTCCAAAGTGGAACCCGTGCTTTGAAAAAGTTCATTAAGATTAAGTCTCCAGTTTCGTTCGACGTCGAAACGCCTTCGGAATTCCGCGGTGTTGAATGGTCACAACAGGTCGCCGCGTCAAGTCCCCTCGAACCATATACGCAATTAGGAGTTGGCTGATTATGACGCGCCTTCCGACCTGGATATGCGGCTGCGAGCCGATGCGGACGTGTCGGGTGCCTTGAAGCCGGAGGTGGGCGGTTCCCTTGCCTCGGGCTCGACTGCCAGCTTCCAGTGGGTATTCGGCTACGGAACGTGGTGGAATTCCGCTTCAACGTTTAGTACTCGACTGATTGCGTGAGGAAGGTCCCGGGTGCCTATTGCATCCCGGGCCTTTCTGTCTTCGCTGCCTCGACCGGATCATCGACTAGGCCTAGCCAGGGGTTCGATGCCCACGCACGCATGGTTTTTTCGCCGGCACCCGGCAGAATCGAACCGGAAAAGTCGGGCGGAGCGATCCCGTGCCAGCGAGAGTGGATAGCGGAGGGAACGAATGTGATACAAATCCTCAACCGCCTCGTCGACGAGATCGAGCTGCGCCTCGGTGAAGACCTGGACATCGACGAACTCGCCGGAACTATGGGAACGACGGGCTATCACGCGCGGCGCATGTTCTCGGCGCTGGCTGGCATGCCGGTGTCGGAGTATGTGCGACGGCGGCGCATGACCGTCGCAGCGGCTGATGTGGTCGGGGATGAGGATCTGCTCACGATCGCAGTGCGCTACGGCTACGGTTCGACAGAGGCCTTCGGGCGGGCTTTTCGTGCCGTGCACGGCGCAAGTCACGGCGATGTCCGTCGTCAGGGCGGTCCCCTTCAAAGCCAACCGTTGCTCAGGTTCCGCCTGACCGTCGAAGGGAGTACCCCCATGGATGCCCGAATCATCGAACGCCCCACCTTCCATCTCATCGGCCACGCCGTCCGTGTGCCGCTGATCTACGAGGGAGTCAACCCTCACATCCAGCGGCACATCGCTTCCCTGCCCGTCACCGAGCACGAGCGTCTGAAGCAGCTCAGCGGCACTGAGCCTTCGGGGCTGCTGCAGGTCAGTGCCGATGTCGATGCCGACTACGCTGAGGGCAGCGAATTAACCTACCTGCACGGCGTGGCGGTCGACATCGGAGCCAACGTTCCCGACGACCTCGACGTGATCGAGGTGGACGCGGGGAAGTGGGTGGTCTTCCGTGTCTCGGGTCCGCATCCCGCCGCCCTACAGGAGGCATACGCGGCATCCGCGGCGGACTGGTTCCCCTCCAACCCGTGGAGGCTGCGCCCCGGTCCGTCCATCGTCTCGGTGCTTGATCATGCCCCTGACTTCAGCACGGCCACGTGCGAACTCTGGTTCCCGATCGAGCGCACTTGAGGTACCCAATGGCCCACTGTCTGTGGAGCACGGCCTGGCACCGATTCACGCGTTATTCCGCGTCGGAGTGCGTTCCGTTCAAGGTCGGCGTCGCCCATAGTCCTATGGTGCGGTTCCTTTAAGGAACTGCTGCACGGCTGCCTCGGTCAACTCGTCCAGTTGTTCCGCGTCGACGAGTCCGCTGTTGATGAGGGTGGCGAGACCGTTGATCGTGGCATAAAGGATGATTCCGATCTTTTCGTAGGGACCCGCCTGAAGGATGTGACTGTCCTGGCCTTCGCGAATAAGGTCCACAAGGGGCTCGAAGGCTCTCTCCGCCGAGAGCCGGACCTCTGCCTTGTTCGGCTGGTGCTTTGTCGCATTCATCAGTTGCAGGAGTGCCGGGTTCTCCGTCGCGAAGTCCGCGAACGCTGCGGTCGCGTGCCCGAGTCGGGAGGCGAAGTCGGCGTCCCCGTTCGCGACGGCGTGGCGGATCCTCTCGCCGAGTCGACGGAATCCTGACTCTGCCAGGGCATCGAGTAAATCCTGACGCTCCGGGAAGTGCCGGCGCGGGGCGGCGTGGCTCACGCCCACCTCCCGGGCGAGGTCGCGCAGGGAGAGTTGCTCAGTGCCTCGTTCCCGCAGGCTGCGCTCGGCAGCCTCCAGGAGAGCTGCGCGGAGCCCTCCGTGGTGATACCGGCGCTGTTCTGTCCGTTCGCTCATGGGACCACAATAGCCGGGCAGTAGGCATCGACAACATACGTAGGCAGTGCCTACATTGTGTACATGACAGTTCGGGATCGGTGCAGCGTTACGTCCATGTCGACGGGGGAACTGATCGTCGTCTCGGGCGCCTCGACAGGGATAGGTGCTGCCACCGCGCGCGAGCTCGCTTCCCGCGGTTACCACGTCCTCGCCGGCGTCAGACGGGACGAGGACGCTGATGCTATCCGCGCTGCGCGCATTGAACCGGTGATGCTGGACATTACGATCGGCAAACACGTCGAGGCGCTAGCCAGCCGGATAGCCCTTGATTCCAAGAGGCGACTGCTGCGCGCGGTGATCAACAATGCCGGGATCGAGATCAACGCTCCTATCGAGGTCCTCCCGCTGGACACATGGCGGGAGCTGTTCGAGGTCAACCTCTTCGGGCACATCCGGGTCATCCAGGCGTTGCTGCCCGCCCTGCGGCAAAGCCGGGGGCGTGTGGTGAACATCAGCTCCGTCGGCGCGGAGGCCACTTTGCCCATCTACGGCGCGTATGCCGGATCCAAGGCCGCGTTCGAGTCCGCCAGCGATGCCCTGCGACGGGAAGTGGCCCCGCAGGGCATCCAGGTAGTGATCGTCCAGTCCGGCGGCGTGAAGACCCCGATGGCCGCCAAGAGCGGGCCGCTCTCTCTCAAACTCGCGCAGGGTATGAATGTGGAGCACACCCGACTCTATGGGGCCTTGATCTCTTCGACCGTGACCTTCCAGTCCTCGTTTCTGCAGCGGGCGATGACGGCAGAGCAGGCCGCGAAAAAGATCAGGAAGATTACTACCACCAAGCGTCCCCGCACCCGATACGGCCTTGGTCTGGATGCCGCCTTCACGCTGCCAATGGCGCGGTTCCTGCCTGCACGCCTCATGGATCGAGTCGTCCCCGGATAGCTCAGGACACTGCACGAACAAATGTTGTGGTCCGTGGTTGCTATGCGCACGGCGAGTGGGGTGCTTTCGCGGTGCCTCAGCGAACAGTGTTCGGATCGGACTGCGTTGCCTCGCCAATCGGCGGAGAGCTCATCGAGTGCAAGGCGCGCGGCACAGGGCCGCCAGTCTGTCACCCGGTCCGCAAATGTGACATGCCGTTGCATGTATTACGCACCGCGGTTACCAAATCGTTACCGAGGCCCATCCGGTGACGAAAATGCACGTGAGGGGCCGTTTTTTCTGGCGGCAGGGCGCCCCACCCGCCTCCGGAAAGAGTGCTGCCTCACAGTTTGTTACCTGGAGGCAACAATGTGGGCTTATGCTTTTGGCTTTGTGAGTCGGTTCACCATTTGGCAGAGCCGCAACGCCGGCGTCATCAACGCCGGCACCGAACAGAACTAGGAGGCGGAATGCGCGTCACACGCACTTCCAAAATGCTGAGCGTAGCGGCCCTCGCCGCACTTACGCTGAGCGCCTGCGGTGGGGGATCCGACGAATCGGCCGAAGGCTCGAATGAGGGCGAAGGTAACTCCACCGCCATCATCACGGCCAACGGCACCGAGCCCCAGAACCCGCTGATGCCCGTAAACACCAACGAAGTTGGTGGCGGACGCATCATGGACCTGCTCTTCGAAGGCCTCGTCAGCTACGACGCTGACGGCAACACGGTCAACGAGCTCGCGGAATCCATCGAGACCGAAGATTCCCAGACCTACACCATCAAGGTGAAGGCCGACCAGAAGTTCACGAACGGCGAGCCCATTACGGCCAAGTCCTTCGTTGATGCCTGGAACTTCGGTGCAGCCGCGAAGAACGCCCAGCTGAACTCGTACTTCTTCGAGAGCATCGAAGGCTACGACGTGGTCAGCGCCGAAGGCGCCACGGAAGAGACCATGACCGGTCTGACCGTTGTGGATGACAGCACCTTCACGGTCAAGCTCAGCCAGCCCGAGTCCGACTTCCCGCAGCGTCTTGGCTACACGGCCTTCTTCCCGCTGCCCGCCGAGGCCCTTGTGGACCCGGCCGCATTCGGTGAGAACCCGATCGGCAACGGTCCGTACATGCTCGACGGCGAGGGCGCCTGGCAGCACGAGGTCCAGATCGATCTGGTTGCCAACCCGGATTACACCGGTACCCGTGTCCCGCAGAACGGTGGAGTGACCTTCAAGTTCTACTCCTCCTTCGATGCAGCCTACGCAGACCTGCAGTCCAACAACCTGGACATCCTGGACACCATGCCCACCGCCGCCTTGAAGACCTTCAAGACCGACCTGGGTGAAGGCCGCTACTCCGAGAAGGCGTACGCCGGTAACCAGACCATCACCATCCCCGGCTACCTGCCGGAGTTCTCCGGTGAAGCCGGCGAGCTCCGCCGCCAGGCGATCTCCATGGCCATCGACCGGGAGGAAATCACCGACGTCGTGTTCTCGGGTTCCCGCGAACCGGCCACCGAGTTCACCGCTCCGGTGATCGAGGGCTACAGCGACAGCGTCCCCGGCAACGAGGTGCTCGAGTTCAACCCCGAGAAGGCCAAGGAACTCTGGGAAGAAGCCGAAAAGGTTTCCCCCTGGCCCGCCGACAAGCCCTTCACCATCGGCTACAACGCCGACGCCAACCACAAGGAGTGGATTGACGCCGTCGCCAACGGTCTGAAGAACAACCTGGGCATCCAGGCTGAAGGCAAGCCCTACGCAACGTTCAAGGAACTGCGCGCAGATGCTTCGGCCAAGACCCTGACCGGCGCCATCCGCACCGGCTGGCAGGCTGACTACCCGTCGCTGAACAACTTCCTCGGCCCGCTGTACGGCACCGGGGCAGGTTCCAACGACGGCGAGTACTCGAGCGAAGAGTTCGACAACCTCCTCAGCGAAGGCCTCTCTGCTTCTTCTCCCGAAGAAGGAGCCAAGATCTTCAACAAGGCCCAGGAAGTCCTGCTGAAGGATCTTCCCGTCCTCCCGCTGTGGTACCAGGTGGCACAGTCCGGCTGGAGCGAAAACGTGGACAACGTTGAGACCGGCTGGAACGGCGTTCCGGTTTACTACAACGTCACGGCCAAGTAGCAGTATCTAGACCGACCGATCCGGGGCCCGGCCAGATGGCCGGGCCCCGGCTTGTTCGGGTTCTATACCAAGAACAGGCATACAAAAAATGCGAGATAAGAATCCCCCACAGCTGGCAGGAGGCCACCCCTAATGGCCGGCTACGTCATCCGACGCTTCCTCCAAATGATCCCCGTTTTCTTCGGGGCCACCTTCCTCGTTTACTTCCTCGTATTCTCCCTGCCGGGAGACCCCATCGCCGCGCTCTTCGGCGACAAGCCGGTTAATGAGGCCGTCGCCGCGCAGCTGCGCGACCAGTACAACCTGGACGAGCCCTTCATTGTCCAGTACCTGCTCTACCTGAAGAACCTGGTCACCTTTGACCTCGGCGTCGACTTCTCCGGACGCGAGGTTTCGGCCGTTCTGGCCCAGGCCTTCCCGGTCACCATGCGCCTTGCCGTCCTGGCCCTGGTTTTCGAAGCCGTCTTCGGTATTGCCTTCGGCCTCATCGCCGGCCTGAAGAAGGGCAAGATCTTCGACAGCACGGTGCTGGTTGTTTCCCTGATCGTGATCGCCATCCCGGTGTTCGTGCTTGGCTTCCTGCTCCAGTTCCTGGTGGGCGTCAAACTCCAATGGACGTCTCCCACCGTCGGCGGCGACGCCGGATTTACGGACCTGATCCTTCCGGCACTGGTGCTTGGCCTGGCGTCCTTCGCCTATGTACTGCGCCTCACGCGTACGTCGGTCATTGAAAACATGAACGCCGACTACGTCCGCACCGCCACCGCCAAGGGGCTTTCCCGGCCCCGCGTGGTCACCGTGCACATCCTGCGCAACTCCCTGATTCCCGTGGTGACCTTCCTCGGAGCGGACCTGGGTGCGCTGATGGGCGGCGCCATCGTCACCGAAGGCATCTTCAACGTCCCCGGAGTGGGGCAGCGACTTTACCAGTCCGTCGTCAGGGGAGAGGGGCCGACGATCGTTTCGATCGTGAGCGTTCTCGTCTTCGTTTACGTGATCGCCAACCTGCTCGTCGACCTCCTGTACGCCTGGCTTGATCCGAGGATCCGTTATGCATAAAGACACCACACACATCGAGCACTACGTTGCTCCGCTGGAGGAGACCCCTCTGGCCGAGACCGACAGTGTCAAGGAAGATGTCCAGCCGCTTAGCCTCTGGGGGGAGGCCTGGCGGAACCTGCGCACGCAGCCGCTGTTCATCATCTCCGCACTGCTGATCATGCTGATCCTGACGGTGGCGGCCTTCCCCGGCCTGTTCACCAGCGCCTCGCCGGACGAAGGGTGCATGCTCTCCAATTCCGACGGCGGCCCCGCACCCGGGCACCCGCTCGGCTACACCTTCCAGGGCTGCGATGTCTACGCACGGGTCATCTACGGAACCCGCGCCTCGCTGATGGTAGGCGTGCTGACCACGCTCGCCGTCGTGATCATCGGGGGCATCCTGGGTGCCCTGGCCGGTTACTACGGCGGCTGGCTCGATGCAGTGCTCGCCCGCATCGGTGACATCTTCTTCGCCCTGCCGCTGATCCTCGGTGCCATCATCATCATGCAGCTGCCCGCCTTCCGGGAGAACCGCACCGTCCTGACGGTGGTGTTCACCCTGCTGATCTTCGGCTGGCCGCAGGTTGCGCGCATTACGCGCGGGGCCGTGCTCTCGGTGCGGAACGCAGACTTCGTGGTCGCTTCGCGCTCCCTGGGAGTCTCGAAGTTCTCCGCCCTGATGAAGCACGTTATCCCCAACTCCATGGCGCCGGTCATCGTGATCGCCACCATTTCGCTGGGCACCTTCATCGTGGCGGAAGCAACGCTGTCCTTCCTGGGCATTGGCCTGCCGCCCAGCATCATGTCCTGGGGCAATGACATTTCAGCGGCCCAGACGTCGCTGCGGTCCAACCCCTCGACACTGCTCTGGCCCGCCGCAGCACTGTCCCTTACCGTGCTGAGCTTCATCATGCTCGGTGACGCTGTCCGTGATGCTCTTGATCCGAAGGCGCGCAAACGATGACCATCAATATCCAAAACACGCCCGTGCAGCCGCTGCTGGAAATCCGTGACCTCGCAATCACCTTTGCCACGGCCAACGGCAATGTAGAGGCCGTCAAGAATGCGCACCTGACCGTCATGCCCGGGGAAACCGTGGCAATTGTCGGGGAATCCGGGTCCGGAAAGTCGACCACCGCGTTGGCTGCCATCGGCCTGCTGTCCGGCAACGGACGGGTCAGCGCCGGCCAGATCCTGTTCGACGGCGAGGATATTTCCCAAGCCAGCGAGAAGCGGATCCAGGAACTGCGCGGCAACTCAATCGGCATGGTTCCGCAGGATCCGATGTCCAACCTGAACCCGGTCTGGAAGATCGGGTTCCAGGTCAAGGAGACCCTGCGGGCCAACGGCCTGCCGCACGCTCCGGCGGACGTCACCAAGGTGCTGGAACAGGCCGGACTGCCGGACGCGGAACGCCGTGCCAAGCAGTACCCGCACGAATTCTCCGGCGGCATGCGCCAGCGGGCGCTTATCGCCATCGGCCTGTCCTGCCGGCCGCGCCTGCTGATCGCGGATGAGCCGACGTCGGCCCTGGACGTCACCGTCCAGCGGCAGATCCTGGACCATCTCGATACGCTGACCGACGAACTCGGCACAGCGGTCCTCCTGATCACCCACGACCTCGGCCTCGCTGCCGAACGTGCCCAGAAGGTAGTGGTGATGTACAAGGGACGCGTGGTGGAATCCGGGCCCGCCCTGGAGATCCTCACCAACCCGCGCCACCCGTACACGCGCAAGCTTGTGGAATCAGCGCCGTCGCTTGCGTCGAAGCGCATCGACTCCGCCAAGCACCTGGGCCTGGAGAGCGCGGATCTGCTGACCTCCGAGGACGATGCGAAGCTGAAGGCAGCGGACAACGTTATTGAGGTCAAGGACCTGACCAAGGTCTTCAAGCTCCGCAGCGGGCTGGGCCGGTCCACGGATTTCACCGCCGTGGACAACGTCTCGTTCAACATCAAGCGCGGCACCACCACCGCCGTGGTGGGGGAGTCCGGCTCGGGCAAGTCCACCGTGGCGCGTATGGTGCTGAACCTGGAAACGCCCACCAGCGGTTCCATCCTGTACAACGGCGTCGACATGACCACGTTGAACAGCAAGCGGCTGTTCGAATTCCGCCGCCGGGTCCAGCCGATCTTCCAGGACCCGTACGGCTCGCTGGATCCGATGTACAACATCTTCCGCACCATTGAAGAACCCCTGCGGGTGCATAAGATCGGTACGGCCAAGAGCCGCGAGGCCAAGGTGCGCGAGCTCCTTGACCAGGTGGCCCTGCCCTCCTCGGTGATGCGCCGGTTCCCGAACGAGCTTTCCGGCGGCCAGCGCCAGCGCGTCGCCATCGCCCGGGCACTGGCACTGGATCCCGAGGTGGTGATCTGTGACGAAGCGGTATCGGCCCTGGACGTACTCGTGCAGGCGCAGATCCTGAACCTGCTGGCGGACCTGCAGTCGGAGCTGGGATTGAGCTACCTGTTCATTACCCATGACCTTGCTGTGGTCCGGCAGATCGCGGACTTCGTCTGCGTTATGGAGAAGGGCAAGCTGGTGGAAACCGGCACCACGGACGAGGTGTTTGACGCACCGAAGCAGGCCTACACGCAGGCCCTGCTGGCAGCCATCCCCGGATCCCGGCTGGAACTGCCGCCGGAAGTTGCCTAACCGCTGAACAGCACCGCGATGAAGGCGGGGAACCGGACCGGGTTCCCCGCCTTCACTGTGTCCGGCGTGGGAACCTCTGCACCGCCGGTGCAGGGTCCGTACACCCCGGCGCCGGGCGTACTGTGCATCGTTCCTGCGGGCCGCATTAGGGATCGTATGGTATTGCGACTAGAATGTTAGCGTGCCCGCTGACGGCGGGGCCTTCGGTGGATTCTGACTGGTGATTGAGCAAGCGATTGAATCAGCATTCGTACAGAACAGCCGGAAAACGCCGGTACCAATCCGGCCGAAAAAGATACACCCCGAACTGATCTCCTATGAATTGAGTCCTCACGCATGTCAGAAACCAACACGGCTGTAAATACCGCAGTACGAAGCGATCTCCGCAACGTTGCGATTGTGGCCCACGTTGACCACGGTAAGACGACCCTCGTCGACGCCATGCTGAAGCAGACAAACTCGTTTGCCGCCCACGGTGACGTGGAAGACCGCGTGATGGACTCCGGTGACCTGGAGCGCGAAAAGGGCATCACCATCCTGGCCAAGAACACCACCGTGTTCTACAACGGTCCGGCTGCCAAGGGTGAAACCATCACCATCAACGTCATCGACACCCCCGGCCACGCCGACTTCGGCGGCGAGGTCGAGCGCGGCCTGTCCATGGTCGACGGCGTTGTCCTCCTCGTTGACGCATCCGAGGGCCCGCTGCCGCAGACCCGTTTCGTGCTGCGTAAGGCGCTGGCCGCGAAGCTGCCGGTAGTCCTTCTGGTCAACAAGACCGACCGTCCCGATGCCCGGATCGACGAAGTTGTCAGCGAGTCCATGGACCTGCTGCTCGGCCTCGCCTCCGACCTCGCCGACGAAGTTCCGGACCTTGACCTTGACCTGATCCTGAACGTTCCCGTTGTGTACGCCGCCGCCCGCGTCGGTGCCGCTTCCCTGGAACAGCCGGCCGACGGCGACGCTCCCGCGAATGACAACCTGGAACCGCTGTTCCAGACGATCCTCGAGCACATCCCCGCCCCCACGTACGATCCCGAAGGTGTCCTTCAGGCGCACGTCACCAACCTGGATGCCTCCCCGTTCCTCGGCCGCCTGGCCCTGCTGCGTATCTTCAACGGCACCCTGCGCAAGGGCCAGACCGTTGCCTGGGCCCGCCACGACGGCACCATGAAGACCGTCAAGATCACCGAACTGCTGGCCACCAAGGCACTGGACCGGGTTCCGACCGAATCCGCCGGACCGGGCGAGATCGTTGCCGTCGCCGGTATCGAGGACATCACCATTGGTGAGACCCTGACCGACGTCGACAACCCCAAGCCGCTGCCGCTGATCACCGTGGATGATCCTGCGATCTCCATGACCATCGGTATCAACACCTCGCCGCTGGCCGGCCGGGTCAAGGGCGCCAAGGTCACCGCCCGCCAGGTCAAGGACCGCCTCGACAAGGAACTCATCGGCAACGTGTCGCTGAAGGTTCTTCCGACCGAGCGTCCGGATGCCTGGGAAGTCCAGGGCCGCGGCGAGCTCGCGCTGGCCATTCTCGTGGAGCAGATGCGCCGCGAAGGCTTCGAGCTGACTGTCGGCAAGCCGCAGGTGGTCACCAAGATCGTTGACGGCAAGGTCAACGAGCCGATGGAGCACATGACCATCGACGTACCCGAGGAATACCTGGGTGCGGTCACGCAGCTGATGGCCGTCCGCAAGGGCCGCATGGTCAACATGGCCAACCACGGCACCGGCTGGGTCCGCATGGAATTCATCGTTCCCGCCCGCGGCCTGATCGGCTTCCGCACCAAGTTCCTCACGGAAACCCACGGCGCCGGCATCTCCTCGTCCATCGCCGAGGGCTACGAGCCTTGGGCCGGCCCGATCGAGTACCGCACCAACGGTTCGCTGATCTCCGACCGCTCCGGCGTCGTCACCCCGTTCGCCATGATCAAGCTGCAGGAACGCGGTTCCTTCTTCGTGGAGCCCACCTCCGAGGTCTACGAAGGCATGATCGTCGGCGAGAACTCCCGCGCCGATGACATGGACGTGAACATCACGAAGGAAAAGCAGCTCACCAACATGCGTGCTGCGTCCTCGGACACCTTCGAGAACCTCACCCCGCCGCGGAAGCTCACCCTGGAAGAGTCGCTTGAATTCGCCCGTGAGGACGAATGCGTCGAGGTCACCCCGGAAGCGATCCGCATCCGCAAGCTGGTCCTGAACGCCAACGACCGGGCCAAGGCCAACCGCGCCCGCGCCAAGGCCTAGTCATTTCCACTTCGGCTGAATCCGGCAAGAGGTCCCCGCGCTGGCGGGGGCCTCTTGCCGCCGTTGCCGGCGGACTCCTCGCGGCGGTGCTGGGTACGTCCCTGCACAGTCACGTGGTCTACGCCGGCGATAACGGGCTGCCGGTCGGTGCCCTGCTGGCAGTGGTGTTCAGCAGTGCCGTGGCGCTGCTGGTCGGGCTGTGGCAGCGCAGCGCGTTGCTGAGTGCCGCGACCGGCGTCATCACCTACCTGCTGCTGGGGCTTTTCTCCCTGGACCTCGTCAGCGAGGTTCCGCTGATCGTGACCGGTTCCTCTGCGGAGGAACAGCCTCCGGTGGTTACCGCGGGCGTGGTGTGGCTTTTCGGCCAGGCCGTCGCCACGGTCATCGCTGTGCTGGCCTGTGCACGGGTGCTGGGCCGCGACCGCGCAGCCGGGACCGCAGCCTAGGCGCCGCAGAACCCAAAAAGTATGTAGGAAGGCCGCTGGAACATTGTTCCGGCGGCCTTTGTCATGGGATCTTCAGGGTCAGAGCGGACGCGTCCGGGCAGCCCGGCGAGGGGGAGCGGGCGGTACGGTCTTGGCGGCCGTCACCAGGGGGTAGGGAATGACGACGTCGCCGCGCCGGGTGGATACGGTGCACTCGCCGGCCCCGATGCTGCTGAGCGTGCCGAGCGCATCGGTCAGGCCGCCTTCGATGCGGTATCGCACCACCACGCGCACCCCGGGCTGCAGGCCGCGCAGCACGGCGGCTGGTTCGGAGGAGGTCATGCTCCCATCCTATGGCGGGGCCGTAGTCACGGGGACGCTCCGGCTGGGAGATAATGGACAAGGCTACTAACGTGGAACCAACACCCAGCGACCCGCCGTCCTACCGGCCGACGGTCCGCAGATCAGGAAGGCAAGGGACGTGACGTACGTAATTGCGCAGCCGTGCGTGGATGTAAAAGACAAGGCATGTATTGAAGAGTGCCCCGTGGACTGCATCTATGAAGGCGAACGCTCCCTCTACATCCACCCGGACGAATGCGTCGACTGCGGCGCCTGCGAACCCGTCTGCCCGGTGGAGGCCATTTATTACGAAGACGACACTCCCGAGGAATGGGCCGACTACTACAAGGCCAACGTTGAGTTCTTCGATGAGCTTGGCTCGCCGGGCGGTGCCGCCAAGGTAGGCAACACCCACATGGACCACCCGATCATTGCGGCCCTGCCGCCGCAGAACCAGGCATGAGCGTGGCGGCGTCCCGGGCTTTCGGGCTGGACCTGCCGGAATACCCCTGGGACGCCATGGCGCCATACCAGCGCCGGGCCGCCGAGCATCCCGGCGGTGCCGTGAACCTCTCCATCGGCACGCCCGTGGACCCCACTCCCGCCGTCGTCCGTGAGGCGCTGGCGGCGGCGTCGGACGCCCCGGGGTATCCCACCACGCACGGCACCGCAGATCTGCGTGCCGCCGTCGTGGAGTGGTTCGCCCGGCGCCGGAACGTCCCCGGACTGGATCCCGAGGCTGTGCTGCCCACCGTGGGCTCGAAGGAGCTCGTCGCGTGGCTGCCGCTGCTCCTGGGACTGGGGGAGGGCGACGTCGTCGTCCGTCCCGTGGTCGCCTACCCCACCTACGACATGGGCGCGGTATTTGCCGGCGCGACGGCGGTGGCCGCCGACCACCTCTCTGACCTGGACGAACAGACCCGTGCCCGTGTACGGCTGGTCTGGGTAAACTCCCCGGGCAACCCCACCGGAATCGTGCGCTCGGCCGAGTCGCTGCGTGCGCTCGTGGAAGAAGCGCGGGCCGTGGGCGCCGTGGTCGCCTCCGACGAATGCTATGCCGAACTCGGCTGGGGCCAGTGGGACCCTGCTGTTGGCGGAGAACCCGTCCCCAGCATCCTGGATCCGCGGGTCAGCGGCGGGAGCACCGACTCCCTGCTCGCGGTGTATTCGCTCAGCAAGCAATCGAACATGGCCGGTTACCGTGCCGCCTTCACCGCCGGCGATCCGGCGCTCATTGCCAACCTGGTCAACAGCCGCAAGCACGCCGGGATGATTGTGCCCGCACCGGTGCAGGCGGCCATGGCCGCAGCACTGCGCGATGATGTGCACGTGGCCGCACAGAAGGACCTCTACCGTTCCCGCCGGAACCGGCTGGTGCCGGCGCTCGAGGCGTTCGGACTGAAGATTGAACATTCCGAGGCCGGGCTGTACCTGTGGGCGAGTGCGGGAGCGGACACCTGGGCAACCGTGGCACGCTTCGCGGAACTGGGCATAGTGGTGGGGCCGGGTGTTTTCTACGGTGACGCAGGGGCTGGCTTTGTCCGGATCGCCCTGACCGGCACGGACGAGGGCGTCAATGCAGCCGCAGACCGCCTGCACGCAGCATCGACCGCGCGGGAATAGTATTAGGCACTGCACCGGCATAACGCGGCAGCCCATGTTGCGCTTGTACAACAGTACCCGCCCCGATTAGTGGTAAGGGCACTGAAACCGGTAGCGTTTTAGCGAAATAGTTTAGTGGAATGCACTATGTCCGCCGGAAGCGGATGTACATAGCGGCGGTTTCGAAAACTCCTAAAGGAGAATTAATGACTGAGCAACCAAGTGCCAAGCTCCAGTACGGGCCAAACCCGGAAGATGAGCTTGTACTGCCCCGCGTTGCCGCAGCTGAGGGAAACAACGGTTACGACGTTTCCAAGCTGCTGAAGCAGACCGGCACCGTCACTTTTGACCCCGGCTTCATGAACACGGCGGCCACCACCTCCGCGATCACCTACATCGACGGCGACCAGGGCATCCTGCGCTACCGCGGCTACCCGATCGAGCAGCTGGCAAAGCACTCCAGCTTCCTCGAGACCTCCTACCTGCTGATCTACGGGGAACTGCCGACCCCCACCGAGCTGGAGAACTTCGACCAGCGGATCCGCCGCCACACCCTGCTCCACGAAGACCTCAAGGGCTTCTTCGGCGGATTCCCGCGCGATGCGCACCCGATGCCGGTGCTGTCCTCGGCAGTCAGCGCCCTCTCCACCTTCTACCAGGACTCCCTGGACCCGTTCGATGAGGAACAGGTGGAGCTCTCCACGGTCCGCCTCATGGCGAAGCTGCCCGTGATTGCTGCCTACGCGCACAAGAAGTCCATCGGCCAGCCGATGCTCTACCCGGACAACTCCATGAACCTGGTGGAGAACTTCATGCGTCTGTCCTTCGGCCTGCCGGCCGAGCCGTATGAAATCGATCCCGACCTGGTGAAGGCCCTGGACCTGCTGCTGATCCTGCACGCGGACCACGAGCAGAACTGCTCCACCTCCACTGTCCGCCTGGTGGGCAGCTCCAACGCCAACATGTTCGCGTCCGTCTCCGCCGGCATCAGCGCCCTCTTCGGCCCGCTCCACGGCGGTGCCAACGAAGCCGTGCTGAACATGCTGCGGGACATCCAGTCCACCGGCATGCAGCCGGAGGCGTTCATGGAGAAGGTCAAGAACAAGGAAGACGGCGTGAAGCTCATGGGCTTCGGGCACCGCGTCTACAAGAACTACGATCCGCGCGCCAAGATCGTCAAGGCCACCGCCCACGACATCCTCGCCAAGCTCGGCGGCAACGACGAGCTGCTGGATATCGCCATGCGCCTGGAAGAGAAGGCCCTGGCCGATGATTACTTCATCGAGCGCAAGCTGTACCCGAACGTGGACTTCTACACGGGCCTGATCTACAAGGCCATGGGCTTCCCCGAGAAGATGTTTACGGTGCTGTTCGCCATTGGCCGCCTGCCGGGCTGGATTGCCCAGTGGCGCGAAATGATGCAGGATCCGCAGACCAAGATCGGCCGCCCGCGCCAGCTCTACACGGGTGCCCCGGAGCGCAGCTACCCGCAGCGCTGATCCACTGCAAAAACACGCAAAAACATAAAAGACAGAAGGTCCCCGGAAAATTCCGGGGACCTTCTGTTTTTCTTTACTGCCGGCGCCTGCCTTTGCTGCCGGCGCCTGCCTTTGCTGCCGGCGCCTGGCAGGGCCTGCAACGCAGAAATTATTCGGCGGCGTAACCCTCGGGGTTGTTCTTCTGCCAGCGCCAGTGGTCCTCGCACATGCTTTCCAGCGTGCGCTCGGCTCGCCAGCCCAGATCCGCGTGCGCTGCGGCGGGGTCGGCGTAGCTGACGGCTGCGTCGCCCGGACGCCGGGCGGCGAATTCGTACGGGATTTCCTTACCGGCTGCGGCGGAGAAGGCGGAGAGGACCTCCAGGACGGAGGAGCCGTTGCCGGTGCCCAGGTTCCAGCGGTGGACGCCCGGGGTTTCGCCCAGGAAGTTGAGGGCGGCCAGGTGGCCGGCGGCGAGGTCCACCACGTGGATGTAGTCGCGGACGCCGGTGCCGTCCGGCGTGGGGTAGTCGTTGCCGAAGACCATAACCTTCTCGCGGCGGCCGACGGCTACCTGCGCCACGAACGGCAGCAGGTTGTTCGGGGTGCCGGTGGGGTCCTCGCCGATACGGCCGGACTCGTGGGCGCCTGCGGGGTTGAAATAGCGCAGCAGGGCAACGTTCCACCGTTCGTCGGCGGCACCGAGGTCGCTGAGGATGTCCTCGATCTGCTCCTTGGTGCGGCCGTACGGGTTCACGGCGTCCATGGGGGAGTCCTCGGTGAGGGGAACCTCTTCGGATGCCCCGTAGACGGTCGCCGAGGAACTGAAGACGATGGTCCGGACGTCGTGCCGGTCCATGGCGTGCAGCAGGTTGATGGTGCCGACCACGTTGTTGGAGTAGTAATACAGCGGTTTCGCCACGGATTCGCCCACGGCCTTCAGCCCGGCGAAGTGGATGACGGCGTCGATGGGCCGGCTGTCGAAAACCGCCTCCAGCGCGGCCTCGTCCAGCAGGTCTGCCTTGATGAACTCGGCCTTACGGCCGGTCAGCTCCTGGACGCGCCGGAGTGACTCTTCGCTGGAGTTCAGGAGGTTGTCCACAACCACCACGTCGTGGCCCGCTTCGAGCAGGGCCAGCGTGGTGTGGGATCCGATATAACCGGTGCCACCGGTGACTAGAATGCGCATGCTTCTAAGCCTAAACGCTTGCCCGGCGGCATCCGCGGTGGAAGGCCGCTGGGTCGGCCGGATTATTCCGCGGGGAGGGTAAACGCGGTGACGGCAACCTGCCCGGCGACGGCGTCCGATTCCTCCCAGACAGCGCTGCCCTGATGCCAGGTCCGCCCCTCGTACGCCACCGACTCGATGCCGAGCGCCTTGGCATTGGCGACAAACCACTGCGCAATGGACCAGCCGTAGGCGCCCTCGACGTCGGCCAGGTACAGCGGGCCCAGGACGGAACCGTTGAGCGGCCCGTAGACTTCCTCGACGGCCGCAGCGCTCTGCGCGGGGTCAGCGGTGGCAGTCGGGGTGTGCAGGGTGCAGGACAGGGCGGCGGGGGTCTGCCCGGTCAGGGCGGACGCGAAGGCCCGGGCAGGTCCTTCGTGTTTGGCGTAGGCATCCGGGAAGGCGCTGCGCTGGACGGTCTGGGCCGCCTCCGTGATCGGGAGGTCCAGGTAGCCGGGCACCTGCTCCAGCCCGTTGTAGAACGCGTTTGCGGCGTACACCGGGTCCATGATCTGTTCCTGGCTGCCCCAGCCCTGGGAGGGGCGCTGCTGGAAGAGTCCGCGGGAGTCCGGGCCGGCGTCGTCACCGTAATCCACGTTGCGCAGCCCCGATTCCTGCAGGGCGGTGGCCAGGGCTATCGAGACGGCGCGCGGCGGCAGCCCGCGGGCCACCGCCACGCCGGAAATAGTCGAGGCGTGCGCGGCCTGCTCGAGCGTCAGCCGGTATTCCGCGCCGCCGACGACAGCGATGCAGCGTTCGGCAATCACCGGCGCCTGCTTCCTGCCCGAGAGCGCGGACGCCGCGAACAACGCGGCGAACGCAGCGAGGCACAGCACCAGCAGCAGGACCAGCACGCGGAAGCTGCGGGTCTCATGCTGCTGGAGCAGTTGCATCGGACTGGCCTGCTAGTTCGCGTGCAGCGCGGAGTTCAGCTCCACGGTGCGTCCGTTGCGGGGGAGTGCCTCTACGGCACCGGTGGTGGAGTTACGGCGGAACAGGAGGTTCGGCACGCCGGAGAGTTCAGCAGCCTTCACCAGCCGCGGCTCGCCGCCGTCCTGCACGGACACCCGGGTGCCGGAAGTGACGTACAGGCCGGCCTCGACCACACTGTCGTCACCGATGCTGATGCCGACGCCGGAGTTGGCGCCCAGGAGCACCCGTTCACCCAGCGTGATTTTTTTCTTGCCGCCGCCGGAAAGGGTGCCCATGATGGAGGCTCCGCCGCCGACGTCGGTCCCGTCACCCACCACTACGCCGGCGGAAATGCGTCCTTCGACCATCGAGGTGCCGAGGGTGCCGGCATTGAAGTTCACGAAGCCTTCGTGCATCACCGTGGTGCCTTCGGCCAGGTGCGCTCCCAGCCGGACCCGGCCGGCGTCGGCAATCCGCACACCGGAGGGCAGGACGTAGTCGGTCATACGGGGGAACTTGTCCACGCCGAAGACGGTCACGGGGCCGCGGCTGCGCAGCCGCAGGCGGACAGCCTCGAAGTCGGCGACCGCGCACGGGCCGTAGTTGGTCCAGACGACGTTGGGCAGGGCGGCGAAAATGCCGTCCAGGTTGATGCTGTTCGGCTGCACCAGGCGGCTGGAGAGCAGGTGCAGGCGAAGGTAGGCGTCGGCGGTATCCGATGGGGCGGCGTCCAGGTCCACCTGGACGGACAGCACCTCGCCGTGCGTGCCGCGGATGCCGTCGGCCATGGCAGCGGCCGCGGCTTCAAGGTCGGCCTGCAGGGCCGGGTCGGAAGCGGAGGCGCCCAGCAGGGGGCGCGGGAACCAGGTATCCAGCACAACA
Organism: Arthrobacter sp. zg-Y877; assembly: GCF_030373105.1. Taxonomy (NCBI): domain Bacteria; kingdom Bacillati; phylum Actinomycetota; class Actinomycetes; order Micrococcales; family Micrococcaceae; genus Arthrobacter; species Arthrobacter sp. zg-Y877. The sequence goes on along the minus strand of NZ_JAUCPU010000002.1, from coordinate 306,169 downwards.
CCGTCGGAAGTGACGGTGGCCAGGCCAAGGCCCGAGGCGGTGCGGATGGTTTCAGCGGGGGTGGGGGCAGCGCTTGAAGTCATGGGCCCCAGTCTACCGAGCGGTACTGTGGGGTGGTGACTTCTGCAGCCTTGCCATCCTTGGACCTTGCCGGTGATGTGGCGGACCTGACGGCCGCCCTGATGGACTACGAGAGCGTCTCCGGAAACGAAACCGCCCTCGCCGACGCCGTTGAAACCGCCCTGCGCGCCTACCCGCACCTTGAGGTGTCCCGGGACGGGGACTCCGTTGTGGCCAGGACCCGGCTCGGGCGGGCCGAGCGGGTCATCCTCGCCGGGCACCTGGATACCGTGCCGCTGCCGACGGTGCCCGGCTCGCGCGGAACCGTGCCGTCGTCGTGGGACGGGGAGATCCTGTACGGCCGCGGCGCCACCGATATGAAGGGCGGCGTGGCGGTCCAGCTGGCGCTGGCGGCTTCCCTTACCGACCCGGCCAGGGATGTCACCTACATTTTCTACGATCACGAAGAAGTGGAGGCCTCGCTCAGCGGACTCGGCCGGCTGGCCGAAAGCCACCCGGACTGGCTGAAGGCGGACTTCGCAGTCCTCCTGGAACCCACCAACGGCACGGTCGAGGGCGGCTGCAACGGCACCATGCGTTTCCATGCCACCACTACCGGCAGGGCGGCGCACTCGGCCCGGGCCTGGATGGGGGAGAACGCCATCCACGCAGCCGCGGAGATCCTGGTACGGCTGCGCGACCATTCACCGGCCACGGTTTCCGTGGAGGGACTGGACTTCCGCGAATCCCTGAACGCCGTGCGGATCTGGGGCGGGAGCGCCGGCAACGTGATCCCGGACGCGGCCACGGTGGAGATCAACTACCGCTTTGCCCCGGACAAGGGCATCGAGGAGGCCGACGCCTACGTCCGCGAACTGCTGGCAGGGTTCGACGTCGTCCGCACGGACGCCGCCGCCGGAGCCCGGCCGGGGCTGAACCTCCCGGCCGCCGCGTCGTTCGTGGCCGCGGTGGGTGCCGAGCCCAAGCCGAAATACGGCTGGACCGACGTCGCCCGGTTCAGTGAACTGGGGATCCCGGCAGTGAACTTCGGTCCCGGGGATGCCCTGCTCGCCCACACGGATAACGAGCACGTCCGCGCGGGCGCCATCCGGGACTGCCGCGCGGCACTGCGTTCCTGGCTGGGCTAGGACCGCCGGCAGGAAAACAGCACAAAAGGAGGGGACCGGCAGTGCCGGTCCCCTCCTTTTGTGTTCTGTGTCCGGGTGGGGGCTAGTTGGCCGCACCCTTTGCCGGTGCCGTAGCCGGTACCGGAGTAACGCCTTCGGGTTCGAGGGTCTCCTCGATCTTCAGCACCTTGCCCGCGCGGGCGCCCAGGCGCCGGGAGAGGCGTCCGGCAGCGAAGGTGAGCAGCCAGTTGAGGGCGATGAAGATTGCCGCGGTAATCAGCAGGGCGGGCAGGATGTTGCCTTCACCCGCCGCCAGGCGCCGGGCGTAGTCCAGCAGCTCGGTGTAGCCGATGAAGGTGCCCAGGGCGGAGTCCTTGAGGATCACCACGAACTGGCTCAGCAGTGCCGGCAGCATGGCAACCAGTGCCTGCGGCATCTCGATGCTGCGCAGCGACTGTCCGGGGGTGAGGCCAATGGCGAGGCCTGCCTCGCGCTGGCCCTTCGGCAGCCCGTAGACGCCGGAGCGTACCAACTCGGCAATCACCGAACCGTTGTAGAGCGTCAGGGCAATGACCACCGCCACGAAGGGAACCTGTGCCGGTTCCACCGAAGTGTTCTTCGAGAGGAACTGGTAGAAGAACACCATCATCAGCAGGACGGGAACGGCGCGGAAGAATTCCACCACGATCCCGCAGACCCAGCTGACCGGCTTGAAGCTGGACAACCGGCCAATGCCGAAGAGAAGGCCGAAAACAACCGACGTCACCACGGCAACGGCGGCGGCCTTCAGCGTGGAAAGCAGGCCCGGAAGCAGGAAGAACTCCCACGTCCGCCATTCCAGGAAGGGCGTCCACTTTGCCGCGTCGAACTGGCCCTTGTCCGCGAGCCCGGAGACAGCCGTCCAGAGCAGTGCGGCAATCAGCAGCACGCCCAGGACATTGCCGATCCTGATGTTCCGGCGGGCTTTGGGACCGGGAGCATCAAACAGGACATTCTGCGCGCTCATCGTGCGACCGCCAGTTTCTTCGAAGCCCAGGTGGTGAGCAGGCCGATGGGGATGACGATGATGACGTAGCCAATCGCAAAGGTGAGGAAGATCTGCGTCATCAGGTTGGGGGAGAACTCAATCATTGTCTTCATCACGCTGGAGGTTTCCAGGGCAACACCGGCAGTGGCAGCCACGGTGGTGTTCTTCACCAGGGCAATCAGCACGTTGCCCATCGGGGCGATGGCTCCGCGGAAGGCCTGCGGCATGATGATCAGGCCGGCGGCCGGCAGGAAGCCCAGTCCGATGGCACGTGCGGCTTCAGCCTGTCCCAGCGGAACGGTGTTAACGCCGCTGCGGATGGCCTCGCAGAAGAACGCTGCGTGGTAAATGGTCAGGGACAGCACGGCCAGGCGGAAGAAGTTGGTGGTGAAGTCGCTCGAGAGGCTGACGTTCAGCTGCGACCACAGCGCAAGCGAACCGAACACCATGATGATGGTCAGCGGCGTGTTGCGGAAAATGTTGACATAGGCGGCACCGAACCACTGCAGGCTGGGGATCGGTGAGATCCGCATCAGTGCCAGCACGGTACCAAGTATCAGCGACCAGAGCGCCGCCCAGAACGCGAGCTGGATATTGACCCAGAAAGCGCCGACGACGTCGTACTGATCGAAGAGGGCAGTGAAACCCTCCATGTGTCACCTCTTTACGGTGGAAGAAAACCCGCAACGGGGAAGCCGGACCAGGATCCGGCTTCCCCGCGGGGGTGGAACGTTCAGGAACTAGGCGCAGGCGTCCGGCGTGGGCGGGTTCAGGTCTTCGTTGAACTTGTAGTCGGCGCCTTCAGTGTTCTTCTTGATGGCTTCCTCCCACGCACCCTCTTCGACCATCTTGGTGATGGCTGCGTTGACGTCCTCACACTTGACGAGGCCGCCTGCCTTCGGCAGGCCGACGCCGTACTTCTCCTCGGAGAAGGTGTTGCCGACAACCTTGAATTCGCCCTTGTTGGCGTCGGTGGACGCCAGGCCGGCGAGGATGATGTCGTCAGTGGTGACGGCGTCAATGGAGCCGCCCTGCATGGCGGTAACGCACTCGGCGTAGCTCGGCTGCTCCAGCAGGTTTACGCCTGCGGAGTAGTTGTCCTTGATCTTCTGCGCGGACGTGGAGCCGGTGACGGAGCAAAGGTTCTTGCCGTCCAGGTCGTCGGGTCCGGTGATGTCGCTGTCGGCGGGAACCAGAAGGTCCTGGCCGGCCACGAAGTAGGGTCCTGCGAAAGCAACCTTTTCCTTGCGGGCGTCAGTGATGGAGTAGGTCGCGAAGATCATGTCCAGCTGGTCGTTCTCGAGCATGTTCTCGCGCTGGGCGGAGGGGCTGGAGATGAACTCGATCCGGTCCTCGGGGTAGCCCAGCTCGTTGGCGACGTACTTGGCGACGTCGACGTCGAAGCCGGAGTAGCTGCCGCCCTCGTCGAAGCCCAGGCCCGGCTGGTCGAACTTGATGCCGATGCGGATCTGCTCGCCGGCGCCCTCGGTGCTGCCGGACTCGGAGCCGGCCTCATCGGAACCGCCGCCACAGGCGGACAGGGTCAGTGCTGCGGCGGCGGCGATGGCCGCTGCGGCGTAACGGGTCTTGCGCATGTTTTTCTCCTTGCATTGCGGTCCTCCGCGCAAAAGCGGAGGACCTAGCCTCATAAGGGTTGCCCCCAACTGGTGAAACCCCGGTACTGCTGGTGGAGCGTGTAGTGCTTGGAACGGTTTAGTGGGAGAGGATTTTGCCCAGGAAGTCCTTGGCGCGGTCGCTCTTCGGGTTCGTGAAGAATTCCTCGGGGGTGCCTTCCTCGACGATTTGTCCGTCGGCCATGAAGATCACCCGGTCCGCAGCCTTGCGGGCGAAGCCCATTTCGTGGGTAACCACGACCATGGTCATGCCGTCCTTCGCCAGACCGACCATGGTGTCCAGGACCTCGTTGATCATTTCCGGGTCCAGGGCGGAGGTGGGCTCGTCGAAGAGCATGACCTTGGGCTTCATGGCCAGCGCGCGGGCAATGGCCACACGCTGCTGCTGTCCGCCGGAGAGCTGTGCGGGGAGTTTGTTTGCCTGGTTGGCAACACCCACGCGTTCGAGCAGCTCCATGGCCAGCTTCTTGGCTTCGGCCGGCTTGGACTTGCGGACCTTGACCGGACCCAGGGAGACGTTGTCCACGATGGACTTGTGGGCGAACAGGTTGAAGGACTGGAAGACCATGCCGACGTCGGCGCGCAGCTTGGCAAGCGCCTTGCCTTCCGACGGCAGGACGGCGCCGTCAACGGTGATTTCGCCGTCGTCGATGGTCTCGAGCCGGTTGATGGCACGGCACAGGGTTGACTTGCCGGACCCGGAGGGCCCGATCACCACCACTACCTCGCCGCGGGCAATGTCGAGATTGATGTTCTGCAGGACATGGAGGTCCCCGAAATGCTTGTTCACGTTCTTCAGCGAAACAAGCGGTGCAGCGGATTCAGGCACGGATATACCTGGGGATGTGTCACTGGTCATAAGGAAAATCTAACCATTGTTTATTGCCGGCGTGTGTCACGGGCCACCAGGGGAGGTAATTGTGACGTAAGCGCAACCTGTTCGGCGCAGCGCCGGCCGACGTCGCCGGCCGCGTTGCCAGCGGCGCCATCACGGCTAGCCTAGAGGAATGCCTATGAGTGAAGACCCCCGTCCCACACCTTCTGATCATCCGCGCAAGCGGGGGCCGGTGGAGCTGCGCCGGGGCGCGGCCCTGGCCCCCCAGTCGGACCGGTTCCTGCTGGATTCGTCCGACGGAACCCATTTCACCCACACCGACCCCTGGCGGGTGCTGCGGATCCAGAGCGAATTCGTGGAAGGTTTCGGCACCCTCTCCGAACTCGGGCCAGCCGTAAGCGTGTTCGGGTCCGCGCGGAGCGTTCCCGGCTCCCGGTACTACAAGCTTGGCGAAGAGGTGGGCAGGCTGCTGGCCGAGGCAGGCCTGGCAGTGATTACCGGCGGCGGACCGGGTTCCATGGAAGCCGCGAACAAGGGGGCGGTGGGCGCCGACGGCCTGTCCGTGGGCCTCGGCATCGAGCTCCCCTTCGAGACGGGGCTGAACGAGTGGGTGGACCTGGGGGTTAATTTCCGGTACTTCTTCGTACGCAAGACCATGTTCGTCAAGTACGCGCAGGGCTTCATCGTCCTGCCGGGCGGGTTCGGGACCCTGGATGAGCTCTTCGAGGCCATGACCCTGGTGCAGACGCAGAAGGTGACCTCGTTCCCGATCGTGCTGATCGGCACGGAGTTCTGGAATCCGCTGCTTGGGTGGATCAGGGAGACCCTGCTGGCCGAGGGGATGGTGGGCGAAGCCGACCTCAAGCTGCTGCACGTGGTGGACGACCCGGCCGACGCCGTGCGGCTGATGATTGCCGACAGCGCCGGACACGTTTCACCCTGACCCCCGCCGCCACGGCCCGCAGGCCCGCGCATCTGGCACGATTGTCCTGTGACTCTCCTGCTGGTATTCCTTGCCATCGCCGTGCTGGGTGTGGCGGCCGTGTTCGGTATCGGAAGGCTGCGCCCCGGAATCCCCGGCGCAGGCGTCATCACGGACGCCCAGGGCCTGCCGGAGCCGGATCCCCGCCTGCCGCCCGTGCTGCTGCCGGAGCACCCCGCGGCCGGTGATGTGTCCCGCCTCCGGTTCTCGGTGGCCCTGCGCGGATACCGGATGGACCAGGTGGATGCGGTGCTGGACCGGCTGGCCGGCGCCCTGGCCGAACGGGACGCCCGCATCGCCCGGCTGGAGGCTGCGGGACCGGATGCCGCTCCCGGCGGAGACGCTTCATGAGCGCAGAACCAGGGGCCGACGGACGGCTGCGCTGCGGCTGGGCGCTCGCCAGTGCGGACTACCAGCACTACCACGACACCGAATGGGGGCGTGCCGTGGAGGGCGAGGCAGCCCTCTTCGAACGGTTGAGCCTTGAAGCCTTTCAGTCCGGGCTGAGCTGGATCACCATCCTGCGCAAGCGGGAGGCGTTCCGTGCCGCCTTCGCCGGCTTCGAACCGCGGGCGGTGGCAGCCTTTGGCGACGCCGACCGGCAGCGGTTGCTGGCCGATGCCGGGATAGTGCGCAACGCCGCCAAAATCGATGCCGTGATCAACAATGCGCGGGCCCTTCTGGAGCTCCCTGCCAACGAAAGCCTCGGCGGCCTGCTGGCCCGGTACCGCGCCCCGGCGGACAGTCCCGCGCCGAAGACCCTTGATGACGTCCCCGCAGCGACCCCGGACTCCGCCGCCCTGGCCAAGGACCTGAAAAAACGCGGTTTCCGGTTTGTAGGGCCGGTTACCGCCTATGCAATGCTCCAGGCGACCGGCTACGTGAACGACCACCTCGCCGACTGCTGGGTACGCGATGGAAGCTGAAGCACCCCTGGACACGGTCCACCGGGCAAAGGCGGCGGCGGGCCGTGCCGGCGCAGCCCTGACGCGCTGGCCCTGGTATCTGCAGGTCCTTTCGCTGTGGGCAGCCGCCCGGCTCTTCTCCTGTGCGGTGCTCGCCGCCGCCGCCCGGTTCCAGCCTGCCGGACCGTGGTGGGACGCGTCGCCGTCGTACTGGGAATTCATCAATATCTGGGATGGCGAGTGGTATTCACGGATCTTCGCGGACGGCTATCCGGATAGCGTCCCGCGGGACGCGGCCGGTAACGCGGTGGAGAACGAGTGGGCCTTCTACGCGCTGTTTCCGCTGCTGGTGCGCGTGCTCGACGCCGGTACCGGCCTGGGCTGGAATGTCCTGGCCCCGGTGGCGGCCACTGCCGCCGGTTTTGCCGCCGCACTCGTCATCTACCGGTTGTTCCGGCTGCGTGCGGGGAAGGGCACCGCGATGTGGGCGGTGCTGTTTGTGGCCGTCTTCCCCGTGTCCCCGATCCTGCAGGTTCCGTACGCGGAGTCGCTGAACCTGCTCCTGCTCGCGGGATCGCTGTATCTGTTTGTGGCCGGCCGCTACCTCACCGCCATTCCGGTGGTGGCGCTGATGTGCCTTTCCCGGCCCGTCGGCGTTCCCTTTGCGCTCGCGGTCGGGCTGGTGCTGGCGGTTCGGTTCCTCCGCAGGCGGCAGGTCGGCTTTCCCGCCCGGCAGGCCTGGCGGCTTCTGGCTCTTGCCGGTGCGGCCGGAGTCTCGGCGCTGGCCTGGCCGGTGATCGCATGGGTGTCCACCGGAGACCTTCGCGCCTATACCGACACGGAAAGTGCCTGGCGGTTCGGCAATCTCGTGCCGTTCAAACCCTGGCTGACCATGACCGGGAACCTCTTTGGGCCGCTGTTCGGTCCCGTGGTTCTGGGAGCTTTGCTGGTGGCCGTGGCGCTCTACCTCACGTCGGAACCGGTCCGGCGGCTGGGACTGGAACTGCAGTTATGGTGTGCGGCCTATGTCCTTTATCTGCTGGTATTCCTGAATCCGCAGACAAGTACCTTCCGCCTTCTGCTTCCGCTGTTTCCGCTGGCGCTCTCCGCGGCCTGGCTGAGCCGGTCCAGGGCGTACCGGGGGACCGTTGCCGCAGCGTTCGCCGTACTGCAGATTGTCTGGGTGGTATGGCTGTGGAGGTGGACGGAATTACCCGGTGGCGGGGACTATCCGCCCTAGTCTGTGGCCCGCAACACACGAAATTTCGTTTGCCGGCTACTTGTGCGGAATAATGACAGCAATTGCCGGGCGGATATTTTACTTCCAGCGGCAGCGGATTACAGGTAGTCCGGGTAAACCGGGCGCTGTGAAAGGGGAATCTCGAAATGGCTGCGATGAAACCACGTACGGGCGACGGGCCTATGGAGGTTACAAAGGAAGGGCGCAGCCTCATTTTGAGGGTGCCCATAGACGGGGGCGGACGCCTGGTGGTCGAGCTTAATGTGGAAGAAGCCGGAAAGCTGAAGGACTGCCTTCTGGGTGTTACGGGCTAGCCTTTAATCCATGCAGCTGCCTCCAAAGTCTTCAGCCAGGACCGGATCTGCTCCGGTATCGCCCTACGTCACCGCATCACTGCCGGAAGTCACTGCCCTGGCAGGGTTGAACATGCGCACGGGCAGGGCGGAGTCCGGCACCGGACTGAAGCCTGACCCGGCTGAAGGCGTGGATATCCTCGCCGTGGCCATGACTCCGCCACCGGCCGGGTCGGGACCGGAGGACATGGACGAGGCGGCGGACCCGGTTCCGCAGCCACGGCGCGGCGCTGTCGAGGCGGCGGTCCGGTATGGGGCCGACGTCGCCGCACGCGCCCGCAGCGCCAAGGTCACCGGCAAAGCCGGCGACATCCTGGTGATCGAACCTCCCCGCGAGGACGCAGGCCTGCCCGGAAAGCTGATCTATGTGGGCGCCGGCGATGAATCTCCGGCCGAACTGCGCCGCGCCGGTGCCGGTCTTGCCCGCGCGACCATGGGTGCCCGCCGGGTCCGTGCCAGCGTCGTCGACGGTCTTGAACCGGCTGCCCAGGAAGCCTTCATTGAAGGGTTCCTGCTCGGCGGTTACCGTCCGCCCCGGTCCGGTATCACCAAGGCGCCGGCCCCCATCGCGGAGCACCTTGAGCTGACCGGCCTGGACGGGTCCGCAGCCGCACGTGCCCTCGCGACCGCACGGGCCGTCTGGACGGCACGCGACCTGACGAACACGCCGGCCGAAACAGCCACCCCGGAGTGGATCGCGGAGCAGGCCCGCGTAATAGCCGGCCGTAGCGGGCTGACCGTGCGCGTGCGCGGCGAGGACGAACTGCGTGCCGAAGGTTTTGGCGGGCTGCTGGCCGTCGGCTCCGGATCCGAGCACCCGCCCCGGCTGGTGGAAGCCGCGTACCTGCCCGACGGCGAGGACCTGCCGCACGTGGTGCTCGTCGGCAAGGGGATCACTTTTGACTCCGGCGGAATCTCGCTGAAGCCGCGGGACGCCATGATGACCATGAAGACGGATATGGCCGGTGCCGCAGCCGTACTGGCGGTGGCGGAGGCTGCGGCCGTGCTGCAGCTTCCCGTTCGGGTCACGGCCGTACTGGCCTTGGCCGAGAACGCCATCGGCGCCGCCTCCTACCGGCCCGCCGACGTCGTCACCACCTACAACGGGACCACCGTTGAGGTCGGGAATACCGACGCTGAGGGCCGCATGGTCCTCGCCGACGCCCTGGCCTACGCCGCAGCGGAACTGGCTCCGGATGTCCTGGTGGATGTGGCCACACTGACCGGTGCCGCCGCCTTGGGGCTTGGAATGCACCATGCGGCCCTGTTCGGTAATGCGCCCGGGCTGCTGGCCGGGCTGGAGGCTGCAGGCGAGAGCTCGGGCGACGCCGTGTGGCAGCTGCCGCTGGTGGCCGAGTACGGCTACGTGCTGGACTCCGATATCGCCGATGTCTCCCACATTGCGCCCGTCAAAGCGAAGTTCGGTGCCGGCGCGATTGTTGCCGCACTGTTCCTGGAGAAGTTCACCGGCGGCGTCCCGTGGGCGCATGTCGACATTGCCGGTCCGTCGCGTGCCACTAAGGACAGCCGCGAATTGACCAAGGGGGCCACCGGGTTCGGGGTGCGGCTGCTGCTGTCCTACCTTGCCGGCCTGCGCCAGGCAGGCTAGGCGGCGGATCCCTTCGGGAGGGTGAGGATTTCCGCGCCGTCGGCGGTGATGGCCACCGTGTGTTCGCTGTGCGCCGTCATGCAGCCCGTGGCGCTGCGGAGGGTCCACCCGTCCGCATCGGTGACCAGTTCCGCGGTATCCGCCATGACCCACGGCTCCAGGGCCAGCAGCAGTCCGGGACGCAGCTTATAACCGCGGCCGGGACGCCCTGCGTTCGCAATGTGCGGGTCCTGGTGCATCGTGGATCCCACACCGTGCCCGCCGAATTCGGTATTGACCGGGTAGCCCGCCTCGGTGAGGACCGAACCGATGGCAGCGGAAAGATCGCCGATACGGGCACCGGGCCGGGCCGCTGCTATGCCGGCGGCCAGCGCCCGCTCGGTCGCATCGATCATTGCGGCGTTCTTCGGTGACTGGACACCGCCCACGATGAAAGTGATGGCCGAGTCTGCAACGATTCCGCCGAGGGAGACAGCCAGGTCCAGTGTCAGCAGGTCACCGTCGGCAAGCGCGTAGTTATGCGGCAGTCCGTGAAGTACGGCGTCGTTGACCGACGTGCAGATGTAGTGCCCGAACGGCCCGCGTCCGAAGGACGGCGCATAGTCGATGTAACAGGACTTGGCACCCGCCTCGAGGATCATGGTCCTGGCCCACCGGTCGATGTCCAGCAGATTGGTGCCGGCCGCGGTGCGGCCCTTGATCGTCTGCAGGATATCTGCGACCAGGGCGCCGGTTTCCCTCGCCCGGGACAGTTCGGTTGGATTCAGGATCTCGATCATGTGGTGCCTTTCCTGGTGCCCCGCTTCCGGGCCGCCCTGGTGGAGTGGGCTCTACGCGGTCTTCACTGCCAGCAGCAGGCCGTCGCCGGTGGGGAGCAGGGCGGAGACGAGGTCTTCATTGTCACGGATGGCCTTGCCCACCTTGCGCATGGTGTTAGTGGTGGCTTCCCGCACTGCCGGGTCGGTGACCTTGCCGTGGTCCAGCGCATCGTTGACCACCAGCAGTCCGCCACGCTTGAGCAGCCGTACGGCCTGGGTGACGTAGAGCGGGAAGGAGGGCTTGTCGGCGTCGATGAACACCATGTCGTAGGCGGCATCCGTGAGGCGGGGGAGGACTTCGGCCGCCCGGCCGGAAATGGTCCGGGTGCGGTTGCCCGGAATACCCGCTTCCGCATACGCTTCCCGCGCAGCGCGGAGGTGGTCGACGTCGGAATCGATGGTGGTCAGTACCGCGTTGCGGCCAAGGCCCCGCAGCAGGCAGACGCCTGAGACACCCGCACCGGTGCCGACTTCGACGACCGTGGTGGCCTTGCTCGCGGCGGCCAGGACGGTCAAGGCGGCACCAACACCGCTGGAGACGGCGCTGACACCCAATTCGTAGGACCGTTCACGCGCGCGGAGCAGCACCTCATCCTCAGAGGGCAGGGCCTCCGTGTAGGACCAACTGGTCTGCTTGTCGGCGCGCATGGGTTTTTTCACTTTCGGTCCGGAGGAATTCCTGCTTCTACAAGCTTAAGGGCAAGGCGGGCGTAAGCGGGCACGCACGGCCGGAGGCGCCTTGTCCCAGTACTGGAAGCGTGCTAACAGCCAACTCCCAGATTGTTGCGTAAACATTGTTAATCAGTGATGCGTGCCCGCAGCGGCACCGGACCAGGCACCGGTCTTGAGAGTGATCTTGGCAGTGATTCTGATCGGAAGGAAGGAGGAAGACTATGGCAACGACCCCGAATACGGCAGCCGCGGACATGGCCGCGGAATGGGTACGTCCCACTTGGGAGGAAGTGGTGGAGGCGCACTCGGCCAAGGTGTACCGGCTGGCCTATCGGTTGACCGGCAACAAGCACGACGCCGAGGACCTGACCCAGGAAGTCTTCGTCCGGGTCTTCCGCTCGCTGGCCAATTTCCAGCCCGGCACCCTGGACGGGTGGCTGCACCGGATCACCACCAACCTCTTCCTGGACCAGGCAAGGCGCCGCAGCCGGATACGTTTCGACGGCATGACTGAGGAAACCTCCAGCAAGCTGCCGAGCAACGGCCCGGGACCGGAGCGCAGCTTCGAGTTCAACAACCTCGACGTGGATATTGCCCGCGCACTGGAAGAACTGCCCCCGGACTTCCGCGCCGCCGTTGTGCTGTGCGATTTGGAGGGCCTCTCCTACGATGAGGTCGCCCGTGCGCTGGACGTCAAGCTGGGCACGGTCCGTTCCCGCATCCACCGCGGCCGCGCAATGCTGAAAGAGAAGCTTGCGCACCGGGACCCGCAGCTCCGGCCGGCTGCCCGTCCACGGCTCACGCTGCCCCGTGTCGCTGGAGCCAGCTGAGTAGTGCGACACCCCACGCGTCAGCTCCGTAACTACCTTGACGGCGAAAACTCCCCCCGGCGCCAGCAGGCCATTGAGGCACACCTCTCTCGCTGTGCCGCCTGCCGCGCTGCCCTCTCCGAAGAGCGGCGTCTGCGCAGCCGCCTGCGTTCGCTTCGGGTGCCCGACGCCGGTCCTGACCTCGCCGCCCGGATAGCCGAGAGTGCGGCTGCGGCTGCCCGGTCCGCCGGTCCTCAACCTGCCGGGCTGCAACCTGCCGGGCTGAAGCCCGGGCGGCGCGCTTTGGTATCCCGGCGGAGCCATGCGTTCGCCGCTGCAGGCGCCGTGGCCGCCGCCGGGGCAGTGCTTCTTGGCGGCGCCTATATCACCGGCAGCATCCTCGAAACCCCGGTGCAGGCGGGGGCCCGCGCCGCCGTAGGGGCGGGGTGGGATGAAGTCGCCGGTAAAGGGGCCCTCGGAGCGGATCAGCTCCAGTTGCTGCGGGCACACGGCTGGGCCTGCCCCGAATTCACCGAGCTTGGACTCAGCGTGGAGTCCGCCCGTTCCCTGAGCGTTCAGGGGCGTCCCGCCGTCGAAATGATTTTAGCCGGGGACGGCGAACGGATCCGGCTCGTGGAACAGCATCCGCTGCCGGGGGAAGACCATCAGCCGGTGATCAATGCCGTGACCGGACAGACTGTTGCAGCGGATGGCTTTGCCGTGGCCGGATCGCCGGCCGGCGCAGCGGTTTTTGGGTCCGGGGAGCATCCCGGCCAGAAGGTAGTGGCCGCGGGCAGCGTCACCTACACCTTGGATTCCAGCCTGCCCGTGAAGTCGATGCCCCGTGCGGCTGAAGAGCTGTCACGCTTCGAATCCACGCGCCTGGCCCGTGCCGGCGCCGACCCCGAGCCGATGGAACGCATAGCCCGGGGGCTCGCCATCTTCGCGCGGACCGGCTGGAGCCTCTAGGATGCCGGCAAGTGGCTCCCTGCTCCCGGGAAAAGGTAGTCTTCAAGAGTGGTAGGAATCAACGGTTACGAGTTCATCCTCCTGGCGATAATCGCCGTGGTGGTGCTGGGTCCTGAACGCCTGCCCGAATACGCCTCGCAGCTTGCCCGGCTGGTGCGGGAAGTGCGGCGGATGGCCAGCGGAGCCCGCGAACAACTGCGGGAAGAAGTTGGCCCGGAAATTGACGAGGTGGACTGGCGGAAGCTGGACCCGCGGCAATATGACCCGCGGCGCATCATCAAGGAAGCGCTGCTGGACGACTTCGACGAGGCAGCCAAACTGGTGAGCGGGCGCCCCGCGCCGGCCCCCCGGGTGCCGGCCGCTTCCGCCGCAGCTTCCCCCACACCGCAGTCCGCCGGATCCTCCACGGTCGCGCCGGCAACCGCAGCAGCTCCAGCGGCCCCTGCGGTGAAACCGCTGGAACGCCTCGCCGAGGGACAGCCCGCCCCGTTCGACGTGGAAGCCACGTAGCCCGGTCCTAGACCGGGCTGACCCCAAGGCTCCGTCCGGCCAGGCCGCGCGGCCGGTGGGCCAGCTCAGCGGCGATCCGCCGCAGTTCCGCAGCAGCCGTGTCCGAAGCCGGGGCCACGGCTCCTTCAGCGCCGTCAGCATTAGCCGCAGCGCCGTCAGCATTAACGGCATCCGCGAGCACGACGGGCAGGCCGCCGTCACCGCCTTCGCGGAGCGCAACATCAAGCGGAATGCTGCCCAGCAAGGGAACCGGGTAGCCCAGGGTGTCTCCCAGCCGGCCGGACACCGCAGCGCCGCCGCCGGATCCGAACACCTCGAGGCGTTCACCGCCGGGCAGGGCAAGCCAGGACATGTTTTCGATGACGCCCGTGACCTTCTGGCCCGTCTGCGTCGCCACGCTGCCCGCGCGTTCTGCAACGTCCGCGGCTGCGCTCTGCGGAGTGGTGACCAGCAGGATTTCCGAGCCGGGCAGGAGCTGTCCCACGGAAATGGCGATATCGCCGGTGCCGGGCGGGAGGTCGAGGAACAGGACGTCCAGGTCACCGAAGTACACATCGGTCAGGAACTGCTCCAGCGCGCGGTGCAGCATGGGTCCACGCCAGGCCACCGGCTGGTTGCCGTCCACAAACATGCCGATCGAGATGGTCTTGATGCCGTAGGCCACGGGAGGCAGGATCATCTCGTCCACCCGGGTGGGCGGACGCGTGATTCCGAGCAGGCCCGGCACAGAGAACCCGTGCACATCGGCGTCGACAATTCCCACGCGCAGTCCGAGCGAGGCCATGGCCGCCGCGAGGTTTACCGTGACGCTGGACTTGCCCACGCCGCCCTTGCCGCTGGCCACCGCGTACACACGGGTCAGCGAATCGGGGCGGTTGAAGGGGATGGTCCGCACCGGGTCGCCGCCGCGCAGCCGGTCCTTGAGCGCGTTGCGCTGCTCCGGGGTCATCACGTCGAGGTTCACGGTCACAGCGCCGACGCCGGGAACCGCAGCCAGTGCGCGTTCGACGTCGGCCGTGATGGTGCCGCGCAGCGGGCAGCCGGCAATGGTCAGCAGCACGTCGACGGCCACGCCGCCGTCGGCATCCACGTGGACGTCCTTGAGCATGCCCAGTTCGGTGATGGGCCGGCGCAGTTCCGGGTCCTGGACAGTGTCCAGGGCGCGGAGCACCTGTGCTTCCAGTCCGGAAGCCGGTTCGGATACTGGCACGGCTCTAGCGTTCCCTCCCGCCGGGATTCAGTTTCGGCATGCTGTCGGTGCTTTCCCCACTGCGGCGGCGACGGCGTGATCCGCCGTCCTCGCGGTCGTCATTCGCCTCGAGCAGCTCTTCGAGCAGGCTCCGCATTTCCGAGCGGACATAGTCGCGGGTGGCGACTTCACGCAGGGCGATCCGGAGTTCGGCAATTTCCCGCGTGAGGTATTCCGTATCCATGAGGTTGCGCTCGGCGCGTTCACGGTCCTGCCGGACGGAGACGCGGTCCCGGTCATCCTGCCGGTTCTGCGCCAGCAGCAGCAGGGGAGCGGCGTAGGAAGCCTGGAGCGAGAGCATCAGCGTCAGGACGGTAAAGCCCAGGGCGGCACTGTCAAAGCGGGCGGACTCCGGTCCCCAGGTGTTCCACGCCAGCCACACGAGGCAAAAAACCGTCATGTAGACCAGGAACTGCGGAGTACCCATAAAGCGGGCAAAGTTCTCCGTGGCGTGCCCGAACGCGTCGGGGTTCGGGGAGAGCCGCGGCAGCCATCGGGTCCGTGCAGAGCGGGGAGTGTCGAGGCCGGTGGTTGTTGACTTGATTTTTTCAGCCATGTGTCCTTCCCTGCTGCGGTAGTGGGCCGGTTTCGTCGGAGACGCGCCAGTCGTCCGGCAACAGGTGGTCCAGCACATCGTCCACTGTTACCGCCCCGACCAGGCGTCCGCCGTCGTTGATCACCGGCAGTGAGTTCAAGTTGTAGGTGGCCAGCATCCGGGACACTTCGCTGATGGTGGCGTAGTCCCGGACAGGCTCGAGGTCCGAGTCCAGGATGTTGCCCAGTGCCTCCGGCGGTGCCGAGCGCAGCAGCTGCTGGATGTGCACGACGCCGAGGTACTTGCCCGTGGGCGTTTCCAGCGGTGGGCGGCAGACATAGATGGAGGACGCGAGGGCAGGCGTGAGCTCTTCGCGGCGCACGTGGGCCAGCGCTTCGGCCACGGTTGCCTCCGGCGGAAGGATGACCGGCACGGGGGTCATCAGCGACCCGGCGGTGTCCTCTTCATAGTTCAGCAGACGACGGACGTCGCGGGCGTCTTCGGGCTCCATCAGCGCCAGGAGCTCTTCCTTCTGCTCCTCCGGCAACTCGTTGAGGAGGTCCGCGGCGTCGTCGGGGTCCATTTCCTCCAGCACATCGGCGGCACGCTCGACGTCCAGGGACTGCAGGATCTGGACCTGGTCGTCGTCGGGCAGTTCCTGCAGGACGTCTGCGAGGCGTTCGTCCTGCAGTTCGCTGGCTACTTCGATGCGGCGTTTGCCACTCATTTCGTGCAGTGCATCGGCGAAGTCCGCGGCCTTGAGATCGTCGTTCTGGGCGACGAAGGATGTCGCGGCCTGGGGGCCGGTGGCATCCCAGTGGGCGATGTCCTTCCAGTCCAGGATGATCTGCTCCCCGCGGCGGCGCAGGGACCGCAGACGGGAGACCGTGCCGCCGCGGCGGACGAAAAGGTTGGAGACGTACCAGTCCCCGGCGCGGTTCTGCTCAATGGCAATGTCTTCAATGGTGGCTTCACCGCTGCCGTCGCGCAGCTGGACGCGGCGGTCGAAGAGCTCCGCGACCACCAGCATCTCTGCTCCACGCTGTTCGAAGCGGCGAAGGTTGACCAGCCCGGTGCAGATGATCTGTCCGGGATCCATCGAGGTGATCCGGGTGAGCGGAACGAAGACACGCTTCTTTCCGGGGACCTCAACCACGATGCCCACGGCCTGGGGCGGGAGACCCGGCCCGCGGTCAAGCACGACCGCATCGCGCAGCCTGCCCAGACGATCACCCAGGGGGTCGAAGACGTCAAGGCCCAGCAGGCGCGCAATAAAGACACGGGTTGGATTTGTAGTCACATTCTTAGGCTACTTTGTGCCCGGTCCTAACGCCGTATTAACGGGTACGCGGACGCTTTCCCGTTCACTGCCAGCGATACGTTCACCTTCTTTGGCGGGCATGCGCGAGAATGGAGCAATGTCGAACCTATTTGGTGCCACACCTCCGCGTGATGCGGGCCGCAGCCTGCCCAAGGGCGAAACAGTTGGCCGCTACACGGCCTACCTCGACGCCCAGAAGGCAGTGGATTACCTTGCCGACAACAAGTTCCCGGTTCAGCTGGTTTCGATTGTCGGCAACGAACTCAAGTCCGTGGAACGGGTGACCGGCCGCCTGACGTACCCGCGGGTTGCACTATCCAGCGCCGCCACGGGTGCCTGGTTCGGCCTCTTTGTGGGGCTCGCCCTGATGCTGTTCGGGGGCAGCGCCGCAGCCATTTCCCTCATTCCGTCCATGGCGCTGGGCGCCGTGTTCTGGGTTCTCTTCGGTGTCCTTGCCTACGCTCTACAGCGGGGGCGCAGGGACTTCACCTCCACCAGCCAGGTAATTGCCACCAGCTATGACGTAATCGTGGCGCCCGAGGCAGCCAACGATGCCCGCCAGCTCCTGCACCGGCTGCCGATGGTCGGCCAGGCGGGACATCCCCAGGCACCGGCGTCGGCCCCCCGCCATGAGGCCCTGCGCCCGCCGGCCGGCGGTCCGCAGGCACCGGAACGGCCTTCGGGCTGGGCCAACCCGTATGGACAGCCTTCCCCGGACTCCGATCCCGCCGGGCAGTCCCCGGCCGGTGCCGGCCAGCAGAACCCCGCAGAGGCCGACCCCGCAGGCAACACCACGCCCCGGGGGCAGTTCCCCGACCTTCCGGACGGCCGCCCGCAGTACGGTGTCCGCCGGCCTGCGCAGCCGGCCCAGCAGCCGGAAGCTGCCCAGGAAGCCGTCCAGCCGGGCCAGCCGGCCCCAATCGAGCCAGCTTCCACGGAGCAGCGCTCAACGGAGCCGGCTTCGACTGAGCAGGGTTCCCACCAGCAGGACGTCCCCCGGGACGAGCAGCCCCGCCAGTAAGGCCCCGTCGGCAAGACCGTCCGTCGGGAGGCCCCGGCAAGCCTTAGGCCCCGGACGTAAAGAAGGCCCGCACCCCTTTGGGGGATGCGGGCCTTTTTCGTGTGGGCGGTTCACGCCGGTGAGGCAAACCCTGCCGCCATGCAAAAGGTCCGCATCCCTTTCGGGGATACGGACCTTTTGCGGAGAACCGGAGGGTTAGGCGTAGATGCCGGCCATCCAGTCCTCGACGTCGCCCGGGTTGCGCGGCAGGGCGTCGCTGAGGTTTACGGGACCGTCGGCGGTGATGAGGACGTCGTCCTCGATCCGCACGCCGATTCCCCGGTATTCCTCGGGCACCGCGAGGTCGGTGTCCTTGAAGTAGAGGCCGGGCTCGATGGTGAAGACCATGCCCTCGGTGATGGTTCCGTCCAGGTACAGCTCCGCGCGGGCCTGCGCGCAGTCATGCACGTCCATGCCCAGGTGGTGGCTGACGCCGTGCGGCATCCACCGGCGGTGCTGCTGGCCTTCGGGGGACAGGGCTTCCTCGAGCGGCACGGGCAGCAGGCCCCAGGCATCCAGGTTTTCAGCCAGCACCTTCACGGCTGCGGCGTGGACATCGCGGAACTTCGCCCCGGGCTTGGCGGCTTCGAATCCTGCGTCGGCGGCGTCGAGCACTGCCTGGTAGACCCGCCGCTGGACCTCGGTGTAGGTGCCGTTGACGGGCAGGGTGCGGGTGATATCCGCGGTGTAGAGGCTTTCGGCCTCGACTCCGCCGTCCAGCAGCAGCAGGTCGCCGGCATGGACGGCGCCGTTGTTGCGGATCCAGTGCAGGACCGTGGCGTTGTTACCGGAGGCGGCAATGGTGTCGTAGCCGAGGTCATTGCCCTCTTCCCGGGCGCGGGCAAAGAAGGCGCCTTCGACGACGCGTTCGCCGCGGGGGTGGGACATCGCGCGGGGGAGTTCCTTGACCACTTCGGTGAAGCCGTTGACCGTGGCGGCCACGGCAGCCTTCATCTGCTCGATCTCCCATTCGTCCTTGACCAGGCGGAGTTCGGACAGGGCTTCGGTCAGTTCGCCGTCGAGGGCATCCAGGGCGCTGAGGTCGGCGTTTTCCGGGTCCAGGGCGGTGTTGTAGCGGACGGTGTCCACCAGGGCGTCGACCATCTCGTCGACACTGCGCAGCAGGCGTACGGAAATGCCGCCGAACTGCGGGTCGCCAACGTTGTTGGTGATGGCGGTTTCTGCCTCGTCGAGGTGCCGGGTGGGCAGGCCGATCAGTGCGCTGACCTCTTCAAGGCCCAGCCGGTTCCCAATCCAGAAGGAGCCGTAGCGGGCGTTGGAGTAGAACTCGTCGCTGTCGGTGCCGGCCAGCGGCCGGAAGTACAGCACGGCGGTGTGGTTGCCGCCGTCGTCGCCGGCACCGGGTTCGGTGGGTTCCATCACCAGCACGGCATCGGGTTCGCGGTCCACGCCGAGGCCGGTCAGGTGCGCAAAGCCGGAGTGCGGCCGGAAACGGTAATCGGTGTCGTTGGAGCGGACCTTCAACGGACCGGCCGGAATAACCAGCCGTTCGCCGGGGAAACGCTCGGAAAGGGCACGGCGGCGGCGGGCTGCGTACGGCGCCACGGCGTCGGCTTCGGGCAGCTCACCGGATTCCGCAGCCCAGCCGGAAGACATGAACTTCTTGAAGGCTTCCGAGGAGGGACGCTGGGACCGGTTGTTGACCCGGTCTTCGAGCGGCTGGCCTTCGGAGGGCTCGGGCAGGGATGTCGTCGAATTCGCTTCAGTAGTCACCCCTCCATCGTCTCACTGCCTCCGGGAGGGGCAAAACACCCCCAGGTACCGCGGGGACTATCCCGGGCGGGAGGCAGTGTCCGGTGCGAGTAGATTGAAAGCGTGAGAATCGACCTGCACACCCACTCCTGCGTCTCCGACGGCACCGAGCAGCCGGCCGGCGTGATCGCCTCGGCGGTGAGGGCCGGATTGGATGCCGTTGCCCTGACCGACCATGACACGACCGCGGGCTGGGACGACGCCGGAGCTGCCGCCCTGGAGCGGGGCATCACCTTTGTGCCGGGCATGGAGGTGTCCTGCCGCAGCAGCGAGGGGATCAGCGTCCATGTGCTGTCCTATCTGCACGATCCAACGCATCCTGGACTGCTCGAAGAAATTGCCAAATCCCGTGCGGCCCGGGTTACCCGGGCGGAGCTGATGGTGCAGCGGCTGGCCGAGGATTTCCCCATTGACTGGGAGGCGGTGCAGGAGCAGGTGGCGCCAGGGGCGACGATCGGGCGGCCGCACATTGCCGACGCCCTGGTGGCTGCGGGTGTGGTGCCGAACCGCTCGGCGGCGTTCAGCGGGATCCTCACGGCGAGGTCGCCGTACTTCGTGGCGCATTACGCTCCGGATCCTGCCCGCGCCGTGGAACTGATCCGGCAGGCCGGCGGAGTGCCGGTCTTCGCGCACCCCGTCGCGTCCTCCCGCGGCCGCGTGGTGGGGGAGGCAACCTTCGCCGAAATGATCGACGCCGGCCTCCTGGGTGTGGAAGTCAACCACCGGGACAACCCTGAGCAGGGCCGGGAATGGCTGCGCAGGCTGGCGAAGGACAATGACCTGCTGGTCACCGGTTCCAGTGACTACCACGGCACCGGGAAACCGAACCTCCTGGGCGAATTCACCACCGAACCGTCAGTGCTGGAACGTATTGCCGGGCTGGCGACCGGTACCGCCGTCGTCGGCCCCCTGCCGCGGTAGGAAGCCCGGACCCAAAAGCCCGGGCCCGGACCCGAAGGTCCGGACCCGGATAAAACCTACGCCCCGGCGGCGGGCAGCGGTGATTCCGTTTCGGCGGAGACCACGGTTGCCGCGGAACCGAGCCGGCGGGCCATAACGTCGATGGCCTGCGGGTTGGCGTCCACGCAGACGAAGCGGCGGCCCAGCTTGGCTGCCACCGCTCCCAGCGTGCCCGACCCGGCAAAGAAGTCCAGGACCCAGTCGCCCTCGCGGCTGCTGGCAGCGACCGCCCGGCGCAGCAGCCCCTCGGGTTTCTGCGTGGGATACCCGGTTTTTTCCCTGCCGGTGGGGGAGACGATGGTGTGCCACCAGACATCGGTGGGCAGCTTCCCCAGTGCCACCTTTTCGGGTGTCACCAGGCCCGGGGCCATATAGGGTTCCCGGTCCACCTCGGCATTGTCGAAGTGGTACTTATCCGGGTTTTTGACATAAACCAGGATGTTGTCGTGCTTGGCCGGCCAGCGGTTCTTCGCGCGGCCGCCGTAGTCATACGCCCAGATGATTTCGTTCAGGAAGCAGTCCCGGCCGAACAAGGCATCCAGCATTACCTTGGCGTAGTGCACCTCACGGTAATCGAGGTGCACGTACAGCGTGCCGTCGTCGGCCAGCAGCCGCCAGGCCTGCGCGAGCCGGGGCTCCAGGAACGCCCAGTAGTCTTCGAAGGCGTCGTCGTAACTCGAAAGCAGCCCCTTGACCGTGCTGTAGCTGCGGCCCTTGAAGCCGATCCGGTCGCCGCTGCCGTCCGCGCTGCGGACCATGGTGGTCTGCTGGCGGCGCTGGGACCTGCCCGTGTTGAAGGGCGGGTCAACGTAAATCATGGTGAAGGAGCCGTCCGGCAGGGTCGGGAGGTATTCCGCGTTGTCCGCGTGTACCACCAGCGACCCGCCGTCCGGCGTCCACGAAGGGGTGCTCATTGCCGGCCTACGGTCGCGCTATTCAGCGGCCGGGCTGGTCTTGGGAACAACCTCGCCGTTGCGGCGGCGGGTCCTGCTGCGGCGCGGGCGGTCCGTGGCGGCACCGTCCGCGGCGGGTGCCGCGGCACGGGTTTCCGCCGGACGGGATTCCGGGGTCCGCACTTCAGCAGGACGGTCTCCGCCCGAACGGGAGGTGCCGCGCCGGGATCCGTCACGGGATCCGTCGCGGGAGCCGCTGCGGGCGTTACCGCCGCGGGATCCGGTATCCCGGCTGGAACCGGAACGGCCGCCGTCGCGGGAGGAGGAGGTGCCGCGGCCGCCGGACTTGCCGGTCTCGCCGAGGTCTTCGATCTTCTCCGCATCGATGCCGGCGTGGGTGCGCTTGTTGCGGGGCAGGCGTCCCTTGGTGCCTTCGGGGATATCCAGGTCCGTGTACAGGTGCGGGGAGGAGGAGTAGGTTTCCACCGGCTCCGCCTGGTCCAGGCCGAGGGCCTTGTTGATCAGGCCCCAGCGGGGGACATCGTCCCAGTCCACGAAGGTGACGGCGGTGCCCTTGTTCCCGGCGCGGCCGGTGCGGCCCACCCGGTGCAGGTAGGTCTTCTCGTCTTCGGGGCACTGGTAGTTGATCACGTGGGTGACGTCGTCGACGTCGATGCCGCGGGCGGCGACGTCGGTGGCCACCAGGACGTCCACCTTTTCATTGCGGAAGGCGCGCATGGCCTGTTCGCGGGCACCCTGGCCCAGGTCGCCGTGCATTGCGGCCACGGCGAAACCGCGGTCCACCAGTTCCTCGGATAGCTTCGCGGCGGTGCGCTTGGTCTTGGTGAAGATGATGGTGCGGCCGCGTCCGCGGGACTGCAGGATGCGGGCCACGACTTCGCTCTTGTCGAGGTTGTGCGCCCGGTAGACCACCTGGCGGATGTCCTTCTTCGTCAGGCCCTCGTCGTCGGGATCAGCGGCCCGGATGTGGGTGGGCTTGGTCATGTAGCGGCGGGCCATGGAAACGACGGCGCCGGGCATGGTGGCCGAGAACAGCAGGGTCTGGCGCACGGTGGGCGTGGCAGCCATCAGCGTTTCGACGTCGGGCAGGAACCCGAGGTCCAGCATCTCGTCGGCCTCGTCGAGGACCACGATCCGCACGTTCTTCAGCGAGAGGTGCTTCTTGTTGTAAAGGTCGATCAGGCGGCCCGGGGTGCCGACCACGATTTCGACGCCGGCGGCCAGGGCCTCGGTCTGCGGCTCGTAGGCACGGCCGCCGTAGATGGTGACAATGCGGGCGCCGCGGCGCCGTGCAGCCGTGGTGAGGTCGCCGGCCACCTGGACTGCCAGTTCACGGGTGGGAACCACGATCAGGGCCTGCGGTGCGCCGGGGACGGCGAGTTCGGCGTAGCCCTTGTCCTCCGGGCCCACCACGCGCTGCAGCGCGGGAATGCCGAAGCCGAGGGTCTTACCCGTACCGGTCTTCGCCTGGCCGATGATGTCGTGGCCGCTGAGGGCCACGGGCAGGGTCATCGACTGGATGGGGAAGGGGTGCGTGATGCCGGCGTCGGCGAGGGACTCGACGATGTCGGCACGGACGCCGAAATCGGCGAAGGTCAGTTCGGGGATTTCCGCAGCCTCGGCCTTGACGGCCAGGGTGTCGGCAACCTGCAGTTCTTCGGTGCTGTCATCGGCTGTGAGGTGACGATCGTCATCAACCTGGGAAAGTTCAGTGTTCAATTAAATACCGTTCAGTTTAGGCAGCGCGGGGGCGCCAGGCTCGACGAGTGGCTGTTACAGCCCATCCCGGAGCGGATGGCACGCACACGGTGCGTCCAGCGGAAGCCGATCGCGGGCTAACAACTGCGGGCCGCCTGTGCTCCATTGGCCACAGCGGCGGCCGAAAATTCAAGATCGCGTAGGGTTTGCGGGTCTGGTCAATACAACTACTTCAAATGACAATTACAACAAATCACATGACAGACGACCGGGCATCCAGTTACTACTTTCCCAGTCTACCCGTACGGCGCTGATCGCCGCGCATCCGGGACCACGGCGCGGTCCACCGCGACGCCGGAAGGTACGCTGGCGGGTATGACTAACGGGCACCATTCGGACCATCCGGCCGCTTCCGGCGCGGCCGCACAGCACGACGGCGACACCTATCACCGGTTTCTCACGGACCTCTTCGGGGCCATTGCCTACGGTGAACTCTCGGCTTTTGAGCGCATGTCTTCCGATGCCCGGTTCTCGCCCACGCTTCACGACCGCGCCACGCTGGGGCGCCTGGCCGTGCACGAGTATGCGCATTTCGAATTGATCTGCGCCCGGCTCAGCAGTATGGGCGTGGACCCGGAAGAGGCCATGCGGCCCTTCCAGTCCTCCGTCGATGCCTTCCATGACCGCACCCGGCCGGCGGACTGGTACGAGTCCTTGATGAAGTTCTATGTCACGGACGCAATCTCGGACGATTTCTACTCCGCGGTGGCATCACGGCTGGACGCCGATACCAACAGCCTGTTCCAGGGCCTGAAGGCCACGGAGCAGCCCGGCGAGATCCTGCTCGGCAGGCTGCGGGAGGCGCTGGCGGATGATCCGCGCCTCGCGTCGAGACTGGCCCTCTGGGGCCGGCGGCTGGTAGGCGAAGCCCTGACCCAGGCCCAGCGGGTACTAATGGAGCGGGCCTTCCTGAGCGGGTTGGTTGACGACGGCGGCCAAGGTGCCGTTGACGCGGAAATCAAGTCGCTTACGGCCCAGCTGACCCGGAACCATTCAAAGCGGATGAACCTCCTCGGTCTCACCGCCTGACTCCCTGGGCGGCGCCACTCCGGCCCGGGAAAAGGTTCCGGAAGCCGGGGGAGTGGGACACGAAAAGGGGCGGTGCCGAAGCACCGCCCCTTTTCGTCTATCCGCGGTTTACGCGGTTCTATCAAAAGCCCAGTTGCCGGGCGCCGTTCCGGATCACATCCGCAGAATGCGCTCAGACTCCGCTGTGTCGGCCTTGGCCCGGCTGTTCCCGATCGGCACAACCGCCACCAGCGGTGCCAGGATGGCCACTGCCACGGGGATGGCCCAGCCGATCCATTCCGATTCAAAGGAAGCGGCTCCGGCGGCCTGCAGTGCCGTCCACGTGAGGACCGCAGCGCCCACCGAAATGCCGGGTAGCAGCAGGGCACCGTACCGGTCCCGATGGCGGTCTGCGGCCCAGACCGCGAAACCCGCGGCGACGGCGGTCAACGTAACCAGGATCAGGCTGAGCATGCGCTCTAGAGGGCCCCGAAGCCGACCCGGCGGACTTCCTCGGCACCGATTTCGACGTAGCCGATGGAGGCACCGGGAACGACGATCAGCCGGCCCTTGATGTCCTTCAGCCGCAGCAGGGCACCGCTGGCGAGGGACTGCTCCACCGCATCGGCAACCTCATCGGCGCTCTGGCCGGACTCGAAGACAATCTCGCGGGCTACATTCTGAATGCCGATTTTTACTTCCACCGTGGTGCCTCCTGTTAACGATTTCGAACTTATCGAAAAATCTACTCTAGATTTCCTTAGGGAACCGGCTGATTCCGCGCCAAGCTAAACGGTAGACCAGCTCGCTTGCCGCATCGATGTCCAGGTCACCGTCGGTTTCCAGCCAGTAGCGGGCACTGACCTGTGCCATTCCGGCGAGGGCCCGGCCCAGCAGGGTGGCCTCATGGTGGGAAAGTTTGGTGTCTTCGGCGATGACGCCGGCAATGCTGTTGGCGAAGCGGGCATTGAATTCCTCAATGCGGGCACTGACCTCGGCGTCGCTGGTGAGATCGGATTCGAAAACCATCCGGTGCCCCTGGCTGTCCTGCGCCACGAAACGGAAATAGGCACGCATGGTTTCGCGGACGCGGAGCTTGTTGTCCGTGGTGGACTTCAGCGCGGTCCCCAGAAACTCCGTCAGGGTGTTCAGGTGGTTGTCCAGCAGGGCCATGTACAGCTCCCGCTTGCCGGGGAAGTGCTGGTACAGCACGGGCTTGCTGACGTGGGCCGCTTCGGCGATCTCGTCCATCGCCGCACCATGGAAACCGTTGCTGACAAAGACCTCCTGCGCTGCGCTGAGCAGCTGCCGGCGGCGTTCCTCCCGCGGGAGTCGAACCGGTTTGCCGGCTGCCTGGTTACTCACTGGTGGACCTCTCAACAGTTCCGGAGCGCTTGAGCTGCACGGACAATGACCCTTAGTTTACCTGCGGGTATTCGATCCGATAGGTCCGCCGCCATACCCGTGGCTTAGATTGGACTTCATGACCTTAGCAAGCGCACCCGTATCCGGAGGGGAACTACCTGCGTTGGTGGCGCCCGGTCCTGAACTTACCCGCGAGGAAACCGAACGCTACTCCCGGCACCTGATCATTCCCGGCTTCGGGTCCACCGCCCAGCGCCGGCTGAAGAATGCCCGCGTGCTGGTTGTAGGAGCCGGCGGGCTCGGATCTCCGGCGCTGCTGTACCTGGCGGCCGCGGGAGTGGGCACGCTGGGAATTGTGGACGACGACGTCGTGGACGTCTCCAACCTGCAGCGCCAGGTGATTCATGGGGTATCCGACGTCGGCACGCCGAAGGCCGAGTCCGCGGCCCGGTCCGTGGCGGAACTGAATCCGCATGTCGAGGTGGTCCTGCACCGCGAGCGGCTGGACAACTCCAACGTCCTGGAGATCTTCGCCGGATATGACCTGATTGTGGACGGCACCGACAATTTCGCCACCCGCTACATGGTGAACGACGCCGCGGAAATCCTGGGCAAGCCGTACGTGTGGGGCTCGATCCTCCGCTACGACGGGCAGGTCAGCGTGTTCTGGGGCAAACACGGACCCACCTACCGGGATCTCTTCCCGCAGGCGCCTCCGGCCGGATCGGTGCCTTCCTGCGCGGAGGGCGGTGTGCTGGGCGTGCTCTGCGGGCAGATCGGTTCGGTCATGGTCAATGAGGCCATCAAGCTCATTACCGGGACAGGCCGCACCCTGCTGGGCCGGGTCCTGGTCTTCAACGCCCTGGAAATGAGCTGGCGGGAACTTCGGGTCCGGCGGGATCCGGACGCTGTTCCGGTGACGGAGTTGAGCGACTACCAGGCCTTCTGCGGCCTGACCCCGGCTGAACCTGCACCGGCAGGAGCGGAAGTGGACGTGGCAGAGCTGCGGGACCTCCTGGCCGAACGCGCCGCCGGAGCACGGGAATTCGACCTGCTGGACGTCCGCGAACCGGGCGAATACGAGATTGTGCGTATCGACGGCGCCCGGCTGGCGCCGCGCGCTTCAGTCCTGGCGGGGGAGTTCCGGCCTGACCGGGACCGGCCCGTGTATGTGCACTGCAAATCGGGTGTGCGGTCGGCGGAGGTCGCCGCCTATCTGCGCCGTGCCGGCTATCCGCAGGTTTACAACGTCACCGGCGGAATCCTGGAATGGGTACGCCGGGTGGAACCGGAGAAGCCGGTCTACTGAGCTGCCTGCGCGTAAGCCCCTACGCGGACTTCGGCTCGGCGTCGTCCTCGCCGGGGGTGGGGCCGCCGTCCTTGGCGGGAGCTGCCTCGCCGCGCTCCACGGTGATGCCGTACAGGGCCTCCAGGCCCCGGATGTATTCTTCCTGCTGGCCACTGGCGGCCAGTTCGCGGGCGCGCACGGTGGGGACATGGAGCAGCTGCTTAACCATCCGGCGCATGGCGAACTCCACTTCCTGGGCGGCACCGGTACAGCCGTGCTGGGCACGGACCTTGTCCAGCTCCGATTCCAGGACATCCAGGGTGTGCCGGCGCAGGGCGACGATGGCGGAATCCATCTCGCGGCTGAGCTGCTGCTTGGAGAAGTTCCGGGCGGCGTCGGCCACGATGGTGCTCGCCTGCTTCAGCGACTCGGCCTGCTCGGCCGGTGCGGCCAGGCGGACAGACTCGAGGGTGATCAGCTCGACGCCGTCGATTTCCCGGACCTCCGGATCGAAGTCATGCGTCAGGGCAAGGTCGATGATGATCAGCGGCTTGCCGGCGGCCTCACGGACGCGGCGGACATCTTCGGCGCTGACCTGGCTGTCGCTGCCGCTGCAGCCGATGACGACGTCGGCCCGCTTCAGGGCGGCGGGCAGGGACTCCCGGGTCAAGGGTGTCCCGCCGCGTGAGGCAGTGAAGGACCCGGCCCGGTTCGAGGACGAATAGACACTGATGTCGGTGCAGCCGCGCTCCTTGAGCAGGGCCATGGTGGCGCCGGCGTAGGCGCCGGTGCCGAAAACCACTACCGACTTCCGGGACCAGTCCCGGGCTTCGGACAGATCCGTTGCCAGGCCCAGGGCAACCGACACAATGGAAAGCCCCCGTTTACCGAGGGCTGTGAGGGCACCGACGTCCTTGGCGGTGCGGGATGCAGTTTGGAATAAGCGGGTGAGGCCGCCGCTGGCGGTTCCGCTTTCCTGGGCTTCGATGAGGGCGCGGCGTACCTGGCCGGCAATTTCCCGTTCGCCCACCACGGCCGAATCCAGTCCGGCGCCGACGGCAAACAGGTGCTGGGGAACGGATTCACCGGTGTTGGTGGCAAAGGAGCGGGACACCTGCTCCTCGCTCATGCCGGAGTGCCGGCTGATCTCCGCGACAACGGCGGAACGCGCGGCTTCAATATCGGCATCGGAGGGGGTTTCGCAATACACCTCCAGCCGGTTGCAGGTAGCGAGGACCACGGAGCCGGAGACGGCGGTTCCGGAATCGACCAGCGAAGACGAGACCTCGGATGCGCCGGCGCTCAGCCGGGCGACAGTCTCCAGGTCTACGTCGGTGTGCGTAGCAATGAGGGAAAGTAGAACCACAGTAGGTCAATAGTAGCCACGCCCGGGAGGATACCTTCAATCGGCCCTGCCGGAATTACCTCTTTAAAGCTGTGAGAAGCGCCACCGTGGCAGCCGAAAAGGCGCCGGTTATCGATTGCCCGGGATTTTGGAGAGAATCAAGGTATGACTCTTAGCGCCACTCACCCGCTGCTGGATGGCCGCACGGCCGATTCGCCCCTCATCACCGCGTACCGGGGCGGCACCCCCACCCGCCGCCCGGTATGGTTCATGCGCCAGGCGGGCCGGTCCCTGCCCGAGTACCTTAAGGCCCGGCAGGGGATCGGCATGCTGGAATCCTGCCTCCGCCCGGAACTGGCGGCGGAGATTACCCTGCAGCCCGTGCGCCGCCACGACGTGGATGCCGGCATCTTCTTCTCCGACATTGTCATTCCACTGAAACTTGCGGGCGTGGACGTGGATATTGTTCCCGGCGTTGGCCCCGTACTGGGCAGCCCGGTGCGGACCGCCGCCGACGTCGCCGCCCTGCCGCGGCTGACCGAAGAAGCGCTGGAACCCATCCGTGAAGCGGTCCGGCTGACCGTGGCCGAGCTCGGCTCCAAGCCGCTGATCGGCTTCGCCGGTGCGCCATTCACGTTGGCGGCCTACATGGTGGAGGGCAAACCCTCCCGTGACCACCTCGGCCCCCGCACCATGATGCACGCGGATCCGGATGCGTGGCAGGCACTGACCGCCTGGGCCGCGGATGCCTCCGGCATGTTCCTGCGTGCGCAGCTGGAAGCGGGCGCCAGCGCCGGGCAGCTCTTCGATTCCTGGGCCGGCTCCCTGGGCCTGGCCGACTACGTCAAGCACGTGGCACCTGCCTCCTCCCGTGCCCTGGACCACGTCCGCGGCCTTGGCGCGCCGCTGGTGCATTTCGGCACCGGCACCTCCGAGCTGCTGGTGGCCATGCGCGACGTCGGTGTGGACGTTGTCGGCGTGGACTACCGCCTGCCCCTTGATGAAGCCAACCGCCGCCTCGGCGGTACGACGCCGCTGCAGGGCAACATCGATCCGGCGCTGCTCAGCGCACCGTGGGACGTCCTGGAAGCCCATGTCCGTGAGGTCCTCGCCGCCGGCGCAGCCGCCCCCGGCCATGTGGTGAACCTGGGCCATGGGGTGCCGCCGGAAACCGACGCCAGCGTCCTGACGCGGGTGGTTGAACTTATTCACTCCGTGGAGCCGTAACCATGCCAGGCCGTTTCCTCCCGAAGCCGGAAAAAACCGCCAAAGCGGAAAAGCCGGCTAAGCCGGAAAAAACCGCTAAGCCGGAAAAAACCGCCAAAGCGGACAAGCCGTCCGGAAAAACCGGTACCCAGCATTCAGCTGCTGCGCCCGCCGGTCCCAGTGCCGTCGTCGTCGGCGGCGGCGTCTCCGGCCTGATCGCGGCCAGGGACCTGCAGCGCGCCGGCATCCGGGTCACGGTACTGGAAGCAGCGGAGCGGTTCGGCGGCTGCGTCGGCCGGCATAAGGTGGCCGGCGTTGTCCTGGACAGCGGTGCCGAATCCTTTGCCACGCGGTCACCGGCCGTCCCTGACCTGATTGCGGAGCTCGGCCTGGCCGCTGATGTGGTCCCGCCCAACCCGGCGGGTTCGTGGCTGCAGCTGGCAGCGGACGACCTGCCCTCGGGTGCGCAGCGGATGCCCAGCAGCGGCCTGCTAGGAATCCCCGCCGACCCGCGGCACCCGGACATCGTCCGCGCCCTGGGACGCGCCGGAGCGGCACGGGCAGCTATGGACAAGGTCCTTCCGGTGGGTTCCCTGAACCGCCGCGGATCCATGAGCCTGGGTGAGCTTGTGCGGACCCGGATGGGGGAGGCGGTGCTTCGCCGGCTCGTCACCCCGGTGGTCGGCGGCGTCTATTCGGCCGACCCCGACGTGCTCGACGTCGATTCGGTGGCCCCGGGACTGCGCGACGCCGTGGGACGGCACGGTTCCCTTGCCGCTGCAGTAGGCGCCCTGCGGTCTGCGGCCCCTGCCGGGTCGGCCGTGGCCGGGCTGGACGGCGGAATGGGCAGGCTGACCGAGGCGCTGGTCGCCGACCTGGAAACCTCCGGAGCACTCCTGCGTACGGGGGTACGGGCCGAAGCCCTGTCCCGTGACGGGCAACAGTGGCGGATCCGCTGCAGTGACGGGGAAGAGCTGGCGGCGGACGCCGTGGTGGTTGCCGCCGAGGGGCCGGCCGCCGTGGATCTCATCAGTACCGCCCTGCCCGAGGTTTCGGCATACCGGCCGCAGCCGGGTCCGGGCGTTGCCCTGGTCACCCTGGTGGTGGACCTGCCTGAGCTGGATGCCATGCCGCGCGGCACCGGGGTCCTGGTGGCCCGGGAAGTGGAGGGCATCGATGCCAAGGCGCTGACGCATGCCACCGCCAAATGGCAGTGGCTCGCGGATTCCACCGGGCCCGGAACCCATGTGCTCCGACTGTCCTACGGGCGGGCCCTGTCGGCGGAGGAGTCCGCCGCGCACCCCGCGCACGTGGACCGCGCCGATGACGACCTGTTCCGGCAGGCAGTGGCCGACGCGTCCGGCCTGCTGCAGGTGGACATCAAGGCCGACGACGTCGTGGGCTGGGACGTTGTCCGCTGGGTGGGCGCTTTGCCCTCTGCCGCCGTCGGACATAAGGACCGGGTGGGTGCTGTCCGCGCGGCCGTGGCTGAAGCGCATGGACTGGAAGCGGTCGGCGCCTGGCTGGCCGGTACCGGGCTGGCAGCTGTCACCGCGGACACCCGCATCCGCATGGCAGGGCTAACCAACGCCCTCCTGTGATGTTCCGCACTTTCTACACTTTGTAGAAGTGCGGTGTTTCGACTTACCTATACGCAAAGGGCAGACTGTTAAACATGAGTGAGACGATGGACCGCAGTGCCGCCGGAACGGCCGGCAACGACGAACAGTTCTTTACCCTCTGGACCGTTTTCAAGCGGTCCTCCATGCCGAAAGCGCCTGTTTCGAACGGTGCAGTTGATGCCTTCGAAACACTGACCAAGGACCTGGCAGCCAGCAACGTCACGCTCCGCGGTCTTTACGACGTCTCCGCCATGCGCGTGGATGCCGACGTGATGGTGTGGCTGCACGGCAGCGCGCCGGAAGCGCTGCAGGCGGCCCTGCGGCAGATCCGCCGGTCCGAGCTGTTTGCCGGCACCGAGATCGCCTGGTCCGCCATGGGCGTTCACCGCGACGCGGAGTTCTCCAAGAACCACTGGCCGTCCTTCGCCCGGGGCATCGACCCCGAGACCTGGATCTGCGTCTACCCGTTTGTCCGCTCCTACGAGTGGTACCAGCTGCCCGCCGAGGAACGAGGCAAGATGCTGCGCGACCACGGCATGCTCGGCCGGGAATTCCCCCAGGTCCTGGCCAACACCGTGGCTTCCTTCGCCCTCGGTGACTGGGAATGGATCCTGGGCCTTGAAGCCCCCAACCTGGTGGACCTCGTCGACATGATGCGCCACCTGCGCGCCACCGAGGCCCGCAACCACGTCCGTGAAGAAGTCCCGTTCTATACCGGCCGGCGTATTCCGGCCGCCGAAGTTGCCGAGGTACTCAAATGACATCCGCTGTTTCCAACGAGCCCGTCTTCGACCCGTTTGAGGGTGTCGACGAAAACGGCCGCATGGCCCCGAAGCATTACGACGCCATCCTGCTGGCTTCCTTCGGCGGCCCGGAAGGCCAGGAAGACGTCATTCCCTTCCTGCGCAACGTCACCGCCGGCCGCGGCATCCCCGACGAGCGGCTGGAGGAAGTGGCCACCCACTACCGGGCCAACGGCGGCATCAGCCCCATCAACGAGCAGAACCGTGCGCTGAAGGAGGCACTGGAAGGGGAGCTGGCACGCCGCGGCGTCGAACTCCCCGTCCTCTGGGGCAACCGGAACTGGGCGCCCTACATCAAGGACGTCCTGCAGGAGGCCTACGACGCCGGTCACCGCCGCATCCTCATGGTCACCACCAGCGTCTACTCGTCCTACTCGAGCTGCCGCCAGTACCGCGAAGACCTGGGCATGAACCTGATCAAGACCGGCCTGGACAAGAAGCTGCACGTGGACAAGGTCCGCCAGTACTTTGACCACCCCGGCTTCGTGGAGCCCTTCGTCGAAGGCGTCCGCGAGTCCGTGGCCAACGTCCGCGCGCAGCTGGCCGCCAAGGGCGTGGAAAACGAGAAGATCGAGATCCTCTTCTCCACCCACTCGATCCCCACCGCCGACGCCGAAGCCTCCGGTCCGCGCGACCGGGAGTTCGAAGAAGGCAGCGCCTACGTCGCCCAGCACCTGGCCAACGCCCGCGCCATCATGGAACGGATCCCCGAAGCTGCGGGCCTGGACTGGCAGCTGGTCTACCAGTCCCGCTCCGGCGCCCCGCACATCCCCTGGCTGGAACCGGACATCAACGACGCGATTGCCGAACTGCCTGCGAAGGGCGTCAACGGCGTGGTGATTGTGCCGCTGGGCTTCGTCAGCGACCACATGGAAGTCCTCTGGGACCTCGACACCGAGGCCATGGATACCTGCAGGGAGCTGGGCCTGGCCGCAGACCGGGCCCCGACACCGGGCATCCATGAGACCTTCGTGTCCGGCCTGGTGGACCTGCTGCAGGAACGCACCCTGGAGAACAACATCGCCATCCGCCCCGCCATGACCGACCTCGGCCCGTGGTACGACGTCTGCCGCCCCGGCTGCTGCGCGAACCTGCGCGGCGAGAAGCCGACTATTGCAGGCGCCGATTCCACTGTGGGCGTCGAATAGTGGCGCATTCGCCTGTCCTGATCGGCACCCGCGGCAGCGCCCTGGCCGTCACGCAGACCACCACCGTGTCCGAAGCACTGTCCAGCCTGGGCGGGTTCGACGTCGAACTGGTGCGCGTCCGCACCGAGGGTGACATCAACCGGGCCGCACTGTCGCAGATCGGCGGCACCGGCGTCTTCGTCGCCGCGCTGCGCGAATCGCTGCTGCGCGGAGACTGCGACGTTGCGGTGCACTCGCTCAAGGACCTCCCCACCTCACCGGCCGAAGGCCTGGCCCTCGGTGCCATTCCGGAACGCGTGGACGTCCGCGACGTCCTGTGTGCCCGCGACGGCCTGACCCTGGCCGGACTTCCGGCCGGAGCGAAGATCGGTACCGGCTCGCCGCGCCGGGCTGCCCAGCTGCGCGCCGCCCGTCCCGACCTCGAGATTGTGGACATCCGCGGCAACGTTGACACCCGCCTCGGCCGCGTGGCCGGACTGGTGGAAGGCGCTCCCGGGGACCTTGACGCCGTGGTGCTCGCCGCTGCCGGACTGGCCCGGCTGGGACGGCTGAACATGGTCAGCGAGTTCATTGACCCCGACGTTATGCTCCCGGCCCCCGGCCAGGGCGCCCTGGCAGTGGAATGCCGTGCTGCCGAC
This sequence comes from Arthrobacter sp. zg-Y877, assembly GCF_030373105.1. Lineage (NCBI taxonomy): Bacteria > Bacillati > Actinomycetota > Actinomycetes > Micrococcales > Micrococcaceae > Arthrobacter > Arthrobacter sp. zg-Y877. The sequence continues at coordinate 272,626 of NZ_JAUCPU010000002.1, read as the reverse complement.
GCCGCCGAAGGAGACCTCGGCAAGGCGCTTGCCGCGTACGACCACTTCGACAGCCGCCTGACCGTGGCTGCCGAACGGGCCATGCTCGGCCGCCTCGAAGCCGGCTGCACGGCTCCGGTAGGAGCACTGGCCCGCGTGGATGCCGACGGCATCACCCTGCAGGCCGTGGTCTGCAGCGACGACGGCACACGCCTGATGCGCCGCTCCGCCGTCACCGCCGAGCTCACCGAAGACGCCGCCCGCGCACTGGGTGTACAGATCGCCGAGGAGCTGCTCGCGGCCGGTGCCGCCCAGCTCACGGATCTCCCCGCCAGCTGATGCGCCACCTCCGGAGCTGCTGACATGGCGGCCAGTCAAAACGGTCCGGACCTTGCCGGACTGTTCGTCGTCCTGCCGCGCACCCCGGACCGGGCCTCGGCCATGGTCCGGGAGCTGCAGGACTGCGGCGCGTCGGTGGCCCTTATGCCACTGATCGATTTCCAGTACCCCACAGACACCGACCTGCTGGACCGTGCCCTCAATTCGCTGAAGGCAGGCCGGTTCGCCTGGGTGGTCTTCACCAGCGTGACCACGGTCCGGGCCGTGACCCGCCGGTGCGCCGCCCTGGGCATCCGCCCGGACGCCGTCGTGCCTCCGGATACCCGCATCGCCGCCGTCGGTGCCGGAACCCGGCAGGCGCTGGAGGAGGTCGGCTTCGACATTGACTTCCTTCCGGACACAGACCAGTCCGCCCGCGGCCTCGCGGCATCCTGGCCGGACCCGCTGGGCTCGGACCCGGAAGGCGGCGACCTGCGGGTGCTGCTGCCGCAGGCCGATGTTGCCGACCCGTCGCTGCACGAGGCCTTAACCTCCCTGGGCTGGGACGTCCGTGCCGTGACCGCGTACTGCACCGTGGACTATCCGGCCACCGGTGTGCGCTTTACACCGGAGGCAACCGGTGAAGGCATGCTGGACCCGGAAGCCTTTGCCGCGGCGGCACCTGCCGGGCAACGCGCCGTCGTCCTGACCTCACCGAGCATCGCCCGCAGGTTCGTGCGCAGATGCGCGCCGGTGCCGGACGGAACCCTCCTGGTGGCCATCGGCGAGAGCACAGCTGCACGGATGCGCGAGCTGGGGGTGGGGCCGCACGCCGTGGCGAAGCAGCCAACCCCGGCGGGAATAGCACAGGCACTCTCGGTTGCTATGTCTACGGGTCCTACCAACTAGTTCCCCATTTTTACCGGAAGGCAGAATATTTCCATGAGCTTCCCCCAGCACCGTCCCCGCCGTCTGCGCACCACCCCCGCCATGCGGCGGCTGACCGCGGAGTTCCGGCTGGATCCCGCCGAGCTGATCCTTCCCGTCTTCGTCCGTGAGGGCATCACTGAGCCCAACCCGCTCACGTCCATGCCCGGCGTCGTCCAGCACACCCTGGACTCCCTGAAGAAGGCCGCCGCTGAAGCAGTGGAACTGGGCATCGGCGGGATCATGCTGTTCGGCATCCCGGCCGAGCGCGACGCCGTCGGCAGCGCCGGCACGGACCCGAACGGCATCCTCAACCGAGGGATCCGGGCCGTCCGCGAGGAGGTCGGCGACGAGCTGGTCATCATGAGCGATGTCTGCCTGGATGAGTTCACCGACCACGGCCACTGCGGTGTGCTGGACGAAAACGGTGTCGTGGACAATGACACCACCCTGGAGATCTACGGCCGGATGGCCGTGGAGCAGGCCCGCGCCGGTGCCCACGTACTGGGCCCGTCAGGCATGATGGACGGGCAGATCGCCGTCATCCGGCAGGCACTGGACGAGGCCGGGTACACCGATGTTTCCCTGTTCGCCTACGCCGCGAAATACGCTTCCGCGTTCTACGGTCCCTTCCGTGAAGCCGTGGACTCCCAGCTCCAAGGCGACCGCCGGACCTACCAGATGGACGCCTCCAACCGCCGCGAAGCGATCCTCGAGGTGGAACTGGACCTTGAGGAAGGCGCCGACATGGTGATGGTCAAGCCCGCGATGAGCTACCTCGACGTGCTGGCCGACGTCGCCGCCATGTCACCGGTGCCGGTGGGCGCTTACCAGATCTCCGGCGAGTACGCGATGATTGAAGCTGCCGCCGCCAATGGCTGGATTGACCGCCGCCGGGCCATCGAAGAGTCCGTGCTGGGTATCAAGCGGGCCGGCGCCAATATGATTCTCACCTACTGGGCCACCGAGCTGGCGGCCTGGCTGAAGGAAAGCAAGTAATGTCCTCACCTGTCTCGACGTCCGAAGAACTGTTTGACCGCGCCCGGGCCCTGATGCCCGGAGGCGTGAACTCCCCGGTCCGGGCCTTCGGCTCCGTGGGCGGTACGCCGCGCTTCATGGTGTCCGCCAAGGGCCCGTACATCACGGACTCCGAGGGCCGCGAATATGTGGACCTCGTCTGCTCCTGGGGCCCTGCCCTGGTGGGCCACTCCCACCCGGACGTCCTGGCCGCGGTGCACGCCGCCGTCGACAATGGATTGTCCTTCGGCGCGTCCACGCCGGCGGAAGCCGAGCTGGCGCAGCTGGTGATGGACCGGGTGCCGGGCGTCAAGCGCCTGCGCATGGTCTCCACCGGCACCGAAGCCACCATGACCGCCATCCGGCTGGCCCGCGGCTTCACCGGCCGGAACCTGGTCATCAAGTTCGCCGGCTGCTACCACGGCCACCTCGACGGGCTGCTGGCCTCCGCCGGTTCCGGCCTGGCCACCCTGGCGCTGCCCGGCTCGGCCGGGGTCACCGAAGCCACTGCCGCTGAAACACTGGTGCTGCCGTACAACGACGTTGCCGCCGTCGAAAAGGCCTTCGCCGAGCACGGCGCCAACATCGCCGCGGTCATCACCGAAGCTGCTCCGGCCAACATGGGTGTGGTCACCCCCGACGAGGGCTTCAACGCGGCACTGTCACGGATCACCTCGGCGCACGGTGCCCTGCTGATCCTCGATGAGGTACTCACCGGCTTCCGTACCGGCCCGGGCGGCTACTGGGGCCTGACCGGCGCTAAGGAAGGCTGGACGCCGGATCTGTTCACCTTCGGCAAGGTCATCGGCGGCGGCATGCCCGTCGCAGCCCTCGGCGGCCGTGCCGACGTGATGGACTACCTCGCGCCGCTGGGCCCGGTCTACCAGGCCGGAACCCTCTCGGGTAACCCGATCGCCATGGCAGCCGGCGTCGCCACGCTCAAGGCCGCCACGGCCGAGGTCTACGCCACCGTGGATGCCCGCTCGGCGGAGCTCTCCGACGCCGTGTCCGCCGAACTGGACAAGGCCGGCGTCGACCACAGCATCCAGCGCGCCGGCAGCCTCTTCAGCGTCGCTTTCGGCACCTCCGCCACCGGCGTGCACAACTACGAGCAGGCCCAGGCACAGGAAGCGTTCCGCTACCGGCCGTTCTTCCACTCCATGCTCGACGCCGGCGTGTACCTGCCGCCGTCGGTCTTCGAGGCCTGGTTCCTGTCCGGCGCCCACGACGACGCCGCGATGAACCGGATCTACGACGCGCTGCCGGCAGCCGCGGCGGCCGCCGCAGCTGCGAAGCCGTAACGGCTCAGCCCGGGACAAGCAAAAACCCCGCACGTCCCTCGAGGGAGATGCGGGGTTTTTTTGTGCCTCTGCCTAGAAAGCAGCCGTCACGTCACCGTTCGGCCAGGTCTCTTCGATGAAGGCCTTGGTCTCGGGGGAGTGGAGCAGTTCTTCGAGCTTGTCGATCCGTGCGTCCTTGCTGCCGGCCTTCCACACCAGGAAGTTGGCATACGGGTTGTCTTCGACGGATTCCACCTGCAGGGCGTCGTCGGTGCTGAGCCCGGCTTCGAGGATGTAGTTGCCGTTGATGATGGCCAGGTCCACGGTGGGATCCTTGAGGTCATTAACGAGCAGTTCGGGCTGGTTTTCCTGGAAGTCCAGGTCCATGAAGTTCTGCTCGTCGGTCAGGGTCAGCACCGAGGCGTCCCCGGGGATGTCCTTCACGAGACCGGCTTCTTCCAGCAGCTTCAGGGCGCGGGCCTGGTTCGAGGGGTCGTTGGTGACCATAACCCGGGCGCCTTCCTTGATGGAGGAGACGTCGTCGTGCTTCTCGGAGAACGCGGCGTACGGCTCCACATGGATGCCGGCGCCGTGCTCGAACTCGTAGCCCTGGCTTTCCATCTGGGATTCCAGGTAGGGCAGGTGCTGGTAGTAGTTGACGTCGCTGTCGCCGTCGTTCAGGGAGATGTTCGGCGTGATGTAGTCGTCGAACTCCTGGATTTCCAGCTCCAGGCCGGAGTCTTCCGCGAGGTTGTCCCGGACAAACTCGAGGATCCGGGCGTGCGGTGCCGGGCTGGCGCCCACGGTCAGGGTTACCGGGTTGGCAGGGTCAAGGCTCTCCACGGCGCTGGAAGAGGAATCAGATCCTCCGCAAGCCGTCAGCGCCAGAGCCGTGGCCACTGAAGTGGCAACGAGGGTCAGTGCTTTACGCATCGAATGCGTTCCTTTCACGTAACCCGGGAAGCGGAACTCCGCCGTCCGGGGAATGTGCAGCTAGCGGCTACTGGCTGCAGGTCCGGCAGGGCCGGGGGCGTGCCCCGGCCCTGCCGAAGAGTTGGACTAGACCGTGGTCTTGTCGAGTGTGCGGTCCGTTTCCGGGCGGGCGGCGGGGCCGGTGCCGGGGTCAGCCAGCGCACCGGCCGGACGGCTGCGCCGGCCGGTACCGGAGGCCGAGCGGTGGTCCACCCGGCGGGAGGCGAAATCGCCGCCGATCTGGATGATCTGCACCAGGGCAACGATGATGACGATCGTGACCACCATGACCTGGGTGTCGAAGCGCTGGACGCCGTAGTTGTAGGCCAGCCGGCCGAGGCCGCCGCCGCCGATGATGCCGGCCATGGCGGAGTAGCCCACCAGGGTGACCAGCGTGGTGGTCAGGGCCGCGACGAGTCCGGGAAGGGCCTCGCGCAGCAGCACCTTGGTGACCACCTGCATCTTCGTTGACCCCATCACGAGGGCCGCGTCGATCTTGCCGCCGGAAACGTCGCGCAGCGCGTTTTCCACCAGCCGGGCAAAGAACGGGATGGTGGCGATGCTCAGCGAAACGGAGGCTGCCACGGGGCCGATCGAGGTGCCGGTGATGAGCCGTGCCAGCGGAATCAGTGTGACCATCAGGATGGCGAAGGGCACGGAACGGGTGATGTTGACGATGATGTCGCTGACGATCCGGTTAATGATCTTCATCGGGAGCAGGCCCCCGGGTGCCGTGACATGCAGGAAAACGCCCAGCGGCAGACCGACCAGCAGGGTGAAGAAGCCGGAAATGCCCACCATCTGGAGGGTTTCGATAACGGCCTCGGGCAGGGCCTTGGTGATTCCGGGGTTGTCGAAGAGTCCGGTCAGGAAGTTCATGCTGCCACCTCCACGGTGACGCCCTGCAGGGCGAGGTATTCATGGACGGCGGCCATGTCGGTGTGTGTGTCCAACTGGATGCGCAGCCGTCCGAAGCGGGTTCCGGCCAGCAGCTCCACGCTGCCGGCGAGGACGTTGACGTCGGTGTCGAACCGGCGGGTCAGTGCGGAAAGGACGGGATCCGAGGTGGTCTGGCCCGTGAACAGCAGTTCCAGGACCGGACCGCCGGGGGAGGGCGGAGTGACCGGCAGCGGGATCAGCTGCTTGGCCAGCCGGCCGCGGAGATCGGAAGCGACCTCGCGCAGGGGACCGTGTTCCACCACCCGTCCAGCCTCCAGCAGCGACACCGAATCACAGATCCGCTTCACCACGTTCATCTCGTGCGTAATGATCAGCACGGTCAGGTCCAGGCGCCGGGTCAGGTCCGAAATCAGGTCCAGGATGTCATCCGTGGTGCTGGGGTCCAGGGCCGAGGTGGGTTCATCGCACAGCAGCACATCCGGATCGGCGGCCAGCGCCCGGGCAATTCCCACCCGCTGCTTCTGCCCGCCGGACAGCTGGGCGGGGTACGCCCCGGCACTGCCTTCAAGGCCCACGAGGGCCAGCAGTTCCTTCACCCGGGCGTCGATGACGCTCTTTTTCGTGCCGACCAGTTCGAGCGGATGCGCGATGTTGGCGGCGGCGGTCCGGGAGTCCATGAGGTTCGCGTGCTGGAAGACCATGCCGATCCGGCGGCGGGCCGCACGGATCTCGGAGTCCTTCACGGCGGTGAGTTCGCGGCCGTCAATGGTGACGGAGCCCGACGTCGGCCGGTCCAGCAGGGTCAGGCAGCGGACCAGAGTGGACTTGCCGGCTCCGGAGTGGCCGATGATCCCGTGGATCGAACCCTTGGGTACGCTCAGGCTCACGCCGTCCAGTGCGGTGACGTTGCGGTCGCCCTGTCGGTAGACCTTGCGAAGGTCGGTAACTGTGATCATTCGTCCTCGTAATATGCGTTGAATGGCCGGACCGGTGCATGGGGAAAGAAGCACGGGTCTATGCCGTGCCTCTTTGTCGGCCGTGCGGAGGGTGCCTGCCAATCTCGTGGCGCGAGACGGTACGCGCGCGTCAAAACGCGGGTCCGCCTGGGGCGCCATCAGCGCCTGACACAGTAACCAGTATCGCATGTTGGCCGTGGCGCCCCGACAAAGTGACGGCCTGTGAAGGCCCGTCAACGCCGCCGGGGCGGCGGGAAAACCGGCGGGGACGAAGCCGCCTGGGGGAGTGCCGCCGGGAACGGTGCCAGTCTTCGGTCAGGCAGGATTCAGGACGGCCCCGGGCTCGTGGTCCGGAGCGGGACGCAGCGGCCAGCTGCCGTCGATCACGGCCTCCGGGTCCCGGCGGCGGAGGTATTCCTGGAAGCTGGCGGCCTGGCCGGCGGCCCAGCCGACCTGGAAATCGTGCAGGGTCTGCGCATCGCACTGCAGCTCCGGATACTTCTGCGCCATCACTGCGGCCACGGAGAGAGTCGCGGCGACGTCGGCCGCCGAAGTGTGCGCATTGTCGAACCCCACTCCGTAGTGCTCCGCCATGGCAGTGAGGGTCCGCTTGCCGCGGCGGAACCGGTCCACCTGCTTGTCCAGGATGTACGGATCGATCACGGGAGCCGGGTTCGGGGCCACCAGGCCGAAACGCTCGCATTCGCGGGCCAGGACCGTGAAGTCGTAGCAGGCGTTGAAGGCCAGGACCGGAATCCCGGCGGCGAACATGCCGGCCAGCACCTCCGCCACCTCAGCGGTCACTGTGGCCGGGTTCCCACCTTCGGCGCGGGCCCGCTCGTTGGTGATGCCGTGGATGGCGGCCGCCTCCGCGGGAATCGGGATTTCAGGGCAGGCCAGCCACTCGTGGTGCTGCAGGGTCTCGCCCACGCCATTGACCAGGATGATGGATGCGGTGACGATCCGCGCGGTCTGCGGATCGCGGCCGGTGGTCTCCAGATCGAAGGCCGCACGGGGAAGGTTCTGCCAGCTGTTCATGCTCCAAACCTATCCGGGAGCGGTGACATTCCCGGGATTGGCGGCGGCCGCCGCGGCGTCGGTACCCTACTGGATATGCGCAGGGACTACGCCGATGCGGTGCTTGCTGTGGCCGATCTCATACCGCCGGGGCAGGTGCTCTCCTACGGTGACATTGCCGAGCTGCTGGACGCCGGCGGGCCGCGCCAGGTTGGCGCCGTCATGTCCGCTCGCGGTTCCGAGGTGTGCTGGTGGCGGGTGCTGCGGTCTTCGGGACAGCCGCCCAGAAGCCACGAGGCACGAGCCTGGGAGCACTACCGGCTCGAGGGCACCCCGGTGCGCGGGACGGCGGACGACGACGGCGCGGGCTACCGGGTACGGATCGAGGCCGCCCGCTGGCAGCCCGGTGAAGCGGAATGGGACCGCCTGGACGGCCTCCGTGCGGACCTCCACGACGCCCTGCGTGCAGGCACCGAGACTGCCTCGTCGGCTGGCCCGTCGGCTACCCCGTCGGCTGCCCCACAGACTGCCGGCGGCAGCGGGCGGCGGCGGCCGGCAGCGCCGATATCGGGAATGTCGGCGGGACATGATGAAGTGGACCCATGAGCGTTGAACTCCAACTCGTCGGACCGGCTGCAGGCGCACTTTCCGCGCCCCGGCTCAGCGCGGACCAGCAGGCCGTGGTGGATCTGCCCACGGGCAGCGGCCCTGTACTCGTCCTTGGAGCGCCAGGAACCGGCAAGTCCACCGTCCTGGTGGAAGCCGCCGTGGCACGGATTGAACGCGACGGACTGGATCCGTCCCATCTGCTGATGCTGGCCCCCTCACGGCTTGCCGCCGCCGGGCTGCGGGACGCCTTGTCCGCCCGGCTGCAGGGAACACTGAGCACGGCACCCGCCCGGACCTGGGCCTCCTATGCCTTCGACCTGATCCGGCGGGCGAAGACCGAAGGCCGGCTGCCCTACCTCACCCGGGCGCCCAAGCTCCTCTCCGGCGCCGAACAGGACGTCATCATCAAGGAACTGCTGGCCGGACACGGGCAGCAGGGTGTGCCGGAGCTGCCGTGGCCCGACAGTCTGGACCTGGCCCTGGGCACCCGCGGCTTCCGGCAGGAAATCCGCCAGCTCTTTGACCGCGTCATCGAGTACGGCATCTCCGCCGAAGAACTGCGCGAACTGGGCCAACGGCACGGCCGCCCGGACTGGGTGGCAGCCGCAGGGCTCTACGCGGAATACCGGGACGTCCTGGACCTGCGCATGCCGGAGTCCTTCGACCCGGCGGGCATCATTACGTCGGCCCTGAACATCCTGCGTTCGGACCCGGAGTTCCTGGCCGCGGAGCGGGAACGCCAGCAGCTGGTACTGGTGGATGACCTGCAGGAAGCCAACCCGGCCATCCACAGCCTTTATGCACTGCTGGCAGGCACCGGAGATTCCATCGCCGCAGCCTGCCCCGACACCGTGGTGCAGGGTTTCCGCGGTGCCCGCCCGGACCTGGTGGGCCAGCTGGGACGGCGTTTTGACGGCCGTCTCGAGACCCGGGTCCTGACCACCTCGCACCGCCTGACCGGCTCGCTGGCCGGAGCCTGGACCCGGACGGCGTCGCGCATTTCGGTCGTCGGCCAGCTGCCTTCCTACCGCACCGCCGTGGCGGACGCGCGGTTCATCGGGACGGCCGCAGTGAATGCTCCAACCGACGGCGGAACCCCCGCCGATGCACCGCAGTCTGAAGTACCGGGAACCGACGCACCACACACTGGCGGATCCGGTACCGGCACTTCGGACTCCGCCGCTTCGGCAGCCGCCTCTGTTCCGGCAGCGGGCACGGCCGAGGCACACGTGGTGGATACCCCCATGCATGAGCAGCGCTACGTAGCGCAGCGCATCCTTGAAGCCCAGCTGCTGCAGGGCCGGTCGCTGGAGGACATCGCCGTCATTGTCCGCACCGGTGCCCAGCTGGCCGCCCTCCAGCGCTATCTCACCGGCCAGGGGATCGAGGTCAAGGTCCCGGTGGCCGAACGCGCCGTCCGGGACGAGGCCGCCGTGCGCCCGCTGCTGGACGCGTTCGCCGTCGTCCTGGACCCGGACCTGTTGACCCCGGAGCTGGCGGTGTCGCTGCTGACCTCGCGCATCGGCGGTGCGAGCACGCTGGAACTGCGCCGGCTGCGGCAGGCGCTGCGCCGCGAAGAACGCAGCGCCGGCGGCGGACGGACCAGCGACGCACTGCTGGTGGAGTCGCTGCTTGACCCCGAATCGGACTCCGGCCGCGCCCTGGCCGGCCTGAGCTGGGATGCCCGCCCGGCGGCCCAGCGCATTTCCGCCATGCTGGCCGCCGGACGGGAAGCCGCCCGGGAGCCCGGGGCTACAGCCGAAACCGTCCTCTGGGCCCTCTGGTCCGTCTCCGGCTGGTCCAAGCGCTGGGCGGAAACCGCTCTGTCCGGTGGTCCGGGAGCGTCCCGGGCGGACCGTGACCTGGACGCCATCATGGCCCTGTTCCAGACCGCTGAACGCTACGTTGACCAGCTGCCCGGCTCCACCCCGGCACAGTTCCTGGATTACCTGACCAGCTCAGAGCTGCCCATGGACACCCTGGCCGCCCGGGCGCAGCGCCGCGAGGCGGTGGAGCTGCTCACCCCGGCCAGCGCCGCCGGCCGGGAATGGCCCATGGTGATTGTCGCCGGCATCCAGCAGGATGTCTGGCCCAACCTCCGCCTGCGCGGTGAGCTGCTGGGCAGCGGGGAACTGGTGGCCGCCGTCGAGCACGGCGACAACTTCCGGGCCCACCGCAGCCCGCTGACGCTGATGCAGTCCATCCGCTTCGACGAACTGCGCAGCTTCTCTACCGCCATTTCACGTGCCCGCGAGGTGCTGATCTGCACGGCCGTCTCTTCCGAAGACGAGCAGCCCTCCTCCTTCCTGGACCTCGTGGCACCCCTGGAACCCGGCGCGGAGAAACGGCAGCGCACCGAAGTCCTTCGCCCGCACACGCTGCGCTCGCTGGTCGCGGAACTTCGCCGGTACGCCCAGCAGCCCGAAGAAGACCCGGAAGCGGCAGCCGAAGCCGTCCACCATCTGGGTACCATGCTGAACCACCCGGTTCCCGTTCCGGGAGCCCACCCCGGCCAGTGGTGGGGGCTCGCCCCGTTGTCGAGCACCGCTGCCATCCTGCCCCTGGATGCGCCCATCCCGGTCTCACCCTCCAAGGTTGACGCCGTACTCAAGTCGCCGTTGAGCTGGTTCGTCTCAGCGGCCGGCGGCGAACAGGCCACCGACTTCGCCCGGTCCCTCGGCACCCTGGTCCATGCCATTGCGCAGGATATGCCCGACGCCGCCGGCAGCGAATACGTGCAGGAGCTGCAGAAACGCTGGCCGTCCCTGGGCATGAAGGACAACTGGGAAGGACAGATGGACTACCAGCGGGCCGAAACCATGGTCCGCAAACTGGCTGAATACGTCATCACCATGCGCCGCAGCGGGCGTTCCCTCGTGGCGGTCGAAAAGGATTTCGAGGTGGAGCTGCCGGTGGAGATCGACGGCGCCGTCCGGACCGCGCTGCTGCGCGGGCAGATCGACCGGCTGGAAGCCGACGCGGACGGCCGGCTGTTCATCGTGGACCTCAAGACCGGAAAATCCGCCCCGAAGAAGGATGACCTGCAGGGCCACCCGCAGTTGGCGGCGTACCAGGAAGCTGTCCGCGAGGGCGCGCTGCCGGACGCTCCGCGGGTGCCGGGCGGAGCCGCGCTGGTGCAGCTGGGCACCACGAACAAGGGCGTTTCCGTGCAGGAACAGCCGCCGCTGGATCCGCAGGACACCACTGCGCGGGACATGGTCCGCGATGCGGCGGCACTGATGTCCGCGGCCTTCTTCGAGACGGTCCACGATCCCGGCCGCAGCGGGTTTGGCGGCAACGGCTGCCGTCTGCCCGAAATATGCCCCCTCTGCGCTGAAGGAAAGCAGGTAACCGAGTGAGTACGTCCGTAACCGACGAAGTGCCCGGCGGGCTGCCGCAGCCTGCACCCGCCCCCAAGTACTCGGCACGGGAACTGGCGGAGCTGCTCCACACCGATCCGAAGTCACCGGTGCAGTACCCCACCGACGACCAGGCCGGCATCATCGAAGGTCCCCTCGAGCCGTTGCTGGTCATTGCCGGCGCGGGGTCGGGCAAAACCAAAACGATGGCGGACCGGGTGGTCTGGCTGGTGGCAAACGAACTGGTCCGGCCGGAGCAGATCCTCGGGGTTACCTTTACCCGGAAGGCAGCCGGGGAACTGGCCACCCGCATCCGTGCCCGCTTGAACCTGCTGTACCGCCAGCTCGACGCCGGTCCGGGCGGGGCCGCGGATCCGGATACTGCCGGCGGCGGTGAGGAACGGATGGAACCCAGCGTTTCCACCTACCATTCCTATGCCAACGGCATCGTGAACGACTACGGCCTGCGGATCGGCGTCGAACGCGATTCCGTGATGCTCGGCGGCGCACAGTCCTGGCAGCTGGCCAATGAGGTGGTCGAAGCCTATTCCGGCGACTACGAGCACTTCACCGCCGCCAAATCCACCCTGGTTGGTGCCGTGCTGCAGATGGCCGGCGAATGCTCGGAGCACCTGCGCACGCCAGCGGAGGTCCGCGCGGAACTTGAGGCTCACGTGGCAGCGGTCTCTGCCTTGCCGTACCAGTTTGGCAAGCCGAAGGAACCCACCCAGGCGGCACGAAAGCTGCTGAACCGGCTGCGTACGCGCATCTCCGTCACCGAACTGGTGGAAGCCTACCGGCGGGCCAAGGCCGAACGACGGCAGCTGGACTTCGGCGACCTCGTGGAGCTCGCCGCCCGGATTGCGGCGACCATCGACGAAGCCGTGGAGATGGAACGGGCAAAATACAAGGTGGTGCTGCTGGATGAGTTCCAGGACACCTCCCACGCGCAAATGGTGCTCTTCTCCAAGCTGTTCGGCGACGGCCGGTCCGTCACTGCCGTCGGGGACCCGCACCAATCCATCTACGGGTTCCGCGGGGCCTCGGCCGGCCAGCTGGGCACCTTCCGGGAGAAATTCCCGCTGTTCACCGACAACGGCCGGGAGCTGGCACCGCTGGCCAACCTCTCCGTGGCCTGGCGGAACTCCACCTCGGTCCTGGCGGCAGCCAACACCGTCTCCACCCCGCTGAACGGCGTCGCGCCCTGGCTGAAGCACCAGCGGCTGCCGCACGTGCCCGAACTGCAGGCAAAGCCCAACGCCCCCGTAGGTGAGGTGTATCTGGGCCGCTACCTGTCGGATGTCTCCGTGGAGCCCGGCAGGGGAACCCCCGACCGGATCGTGGGGGAAGCGGAGGCAGTTGCCGAGCAGGTGGCTTTCCACCGCAGCCGCAGGGCAGAGCTCGGCGGCTTTGATGACCGGGGGAAGGAACAGACGCCCACCGTGGCGGTGCTCTGCCGGGGCCGCAAGCAGTTTGAACCGATCCGCAGGGAGCTGGAGCTGCGGGGGATCCCGGTGCAGATTGTGGGCCTTGGTGGACTGCTGTCCACACCGGAAGTGGTGGACCTGCTCGCGGTCCTTCGTGTCCTGGGCGACCCGGGGCGTTCGGATTCCATGCTGCGGATCCTGGCCGGAGCACGCTGGCGGATTGGGCCGGCGGACCTCATGGCGCTGGCCGACTGGTCCCGGCACCTGGTCCGGGTCCGTGAACGAGCCGTCCGGGTGGCCGATGCCGCCGATATCCACGGCCCTGATGAAGGCCCGGACCTCGTGGTGGAAGCCGACCTGGTGGAAGCCGGCAGCCTGGTGGAAGCCGTGGACTCCCTGCCGCGGCCCGGCTGGGTATCCAATGCCGGCCGGTCCCTTTCCGAGGAAGGACTGCGGCGCCTGAAGCTGCTGCGGAACGAGCTGCGGGACCTGCGCGGTTTCGTGGGGGAGGACCTGACCACGCTGATCGGCGAAGTGGAGCGGAGGATCCTGCTCGACCTCGAGGTAGCCGCCAAGCCGGGTGTCACCCTGCACGAGTCCCGGCGGAACCTGGACGCCTTCATCGACGCGGCGGCCACCTTCAGCTCCTCCGCGGAGCGGGTGGACCTGGCCGCGTTCCTCGCGTGGCTGGAAGCAGCCAACTCCGAGGAGAACGGCCTGCCCGTGACTCCGCTCGAGCCGAGCAGGGAAGCGGTCCAGCTCCTCACCGTCCATGCGTCCAAGGGTCTGGAGTGGGACATCGTGGTGGTTCCGGGCCTCAACGAAGCGTCGTTCCCCAGTGACAAGGATTCCCGCTGGAGCAGCGGCGACTCCGCGATGCCGTGGACCCTGCGCGGCGACAGCCTGGACCTTCCGCAGTGGGACTGGGAACAGGTGGACCAGAAGTCCTGGCTGGAGAGCGAAAAGCTCTTCAGCGAAGACGCGAAGGGCCATGCCGAGCGCGAGGAACGCCGGTTGGCCTATGTCGCGTTCACCCGCGCCAAGTCCGTGCTGATCTGCACCTCCTCCGCCTGGGGCGGCGGACGGTCCAAGCCGCTGGGAGTGTCGCGGTACCTGCAGGACCTTTACGAGCTGGAGCAGTCCGGTGCCGCAGGATACCGGCTCCTGACGTGGGTTATGCCCGAAGACGAGGGGACGGAGAACCCGGCCAACGCCGAGGCTGAACGGGCACGGTGGCCGGTCGATCCGCTTGGTCCGCGCCGGCAGGCGATGGAAACCGCGGCGGAGGCCGTGCTCCAGTCCGCGGGCAGCCGGGCCGGGGAGGCCCCCGGGTGGAGCGGGGAACAGGCCCCGGGGCGGTGGAGCCGCGAAACGGAACTGGTGCTGGCACGGCACCGGCCGCCGAACGAAGTGGTCCAGGTCGAGCTTCCGGCCCATATTTCGGCCTCCATGCTGGTGGACCTGAAGGACGACCCGGCGGAAGTCACCCGTCAGCTCCGCCGGCCGGTTCCACGGCAGCCGGGAATGGCCGCCCGCAAGGGCACGGCCTTCCATGCCTGGGTCGAGGAATTCTTCGGCACCAGCGGAATGCTGGACATCGACGAGTATCCCGGTGCAGCCGATGCCTACGTGGACGAGGCGTATGAGCTCGGGGACATGATTGCCACGTTCGAGGCCTCCGACTGGGCGCAGCGGACCCCTGCGTTCATCGAGGTGCCGGTGGAGACCAAGGTGGACACCGTCGTCGTGCGCGGACGCATTGATGCCGTCTTCCAGGACGCCGACGGCACCTGGGACCTCATTGACTGGAAGACCGGTGCGCCGCCGTCGTCCCAGAAGTTGGATGTGCGGTCCGTGCAGCTCGCCGTGTACCGGCTGGCCTGGGCCCGGCTCAAGGGGGTTCCGCTGGAGAAGGTGCGGGCCGCGTTCTACTACGTGGCGTCCGACATGCTGATCCGGCCGTACAACCTGGCCGGGGAGGCCGAGCTGGAGGAGATCATCCGGGAGGCAGCGAACACCCCGTCCGCCGGATTCTGAGTCCGGCGGGCGGGGTTCGGGGAGCTGAACCGGCGGGGAGGATCAGGGAACGGCACGCCGAAGCGTGGCGTAGGACGTCAGGGCTAGCAGCGCACCGGCAGCCAGCAGCCAACCGGCCAGGGAGATCGGCGTCAGCTGCACTATCCAGGCGCCGACGGAGGGCCAGGCCTCCCGCCAGGTGATCAGGGCGATGACTCCCAGCAGGACGGCGCCGGCGCCCACCAGCGCTGCCGTGAGTCCAATAGTCCGCCAGCGCTTGTAGATGGTCGAACTCCAGAAGCCCAGCAGGAACAGCAGGATGGTGACCGCGAAATAGAAGAGGATCTGGGTGTACCAGGCGCCCTCGGCAATCCACGGGATGGCGAAGATGGCGCCCTTCATGCCCCAGCCGTCGGTCGCCTGCTCCACCAGGCCCAGTACCCAGTACAGGACCGCGAGAGCCAGGGCGACCAGTGAGAACAATCCGATGGTGCCGATGTAGAAGGCGCGCCGGCTGACGCTGAGGGCCTGCGAGAAGGGGAAGAGCAGGGTCATGGCCTGGATGCCCAGGGCAAAGAAGTACCACATCACGGCCTGCCCGGAGCCCGAAATGACGTTCGAGGCGTCGTCCGGGATCATCGCGAAGATTGCCAGCGATATCAGCGTGGAGGCGACCAGGATGATCAGCGGAATCCACAGGTAGATCCATTTGTTGGTCAGCTGCATTCTCGCCACGGCTACTGCACGGTTCATTGGAAGGCCTCCAGGCTGTCTGTTGCCGCAGTGCCGGACGGCTTCTCTACGCCATCGGCATGCAGCGTCTTGCGGACAATGAGTTGCTGCAGGGATACCGGGGTCAGCTGCAACCCAAGCTCGGCGGCTTCCCGGCGCCCGGCGTCGTCCAGCCGATGCTCTACGGTCGCCGAGGCAAGGGACCCCAGGGATTCGCGGTGCAGCACCGGGTACCCGGTGATGAAGGACTCGACGACGTCCGCAGTGCCGGTGATGGTTACGGCACTGCCCCTGATGTTCTCTGCGTCGTCATTCAGGACAATCCTGCCGCTGTCGATCACGATCACGTGCTCCAGGAGAAGGGCGACTTCGTCGATCAGATGCGAGGAAAGCACGATGGTGCGGGGATGCTCTGCGAAGTCTTCGACCAGCCGGTCGTAGAAAATCTGCCGGGCCACGGCGTCGAGCCCCAGGTAGGGCTCGTCAAAGAAAGTGATTTCCGCCCGTGAGGCCAGTCCGAGAATCACTCCGACGGCGGAAAGCTGGCCGCGGGAAAGTTTCTTCAACCGGCGCTTGACCGGGAGGCGGAATTCCTCCGCGAGCGAGGCGGCGAACCGGGCATCCCAGTTGGGATACAGCAACCCGGCGGATGCAAAAGCGTTTGCCGCGGTGAAATCATCCGGGTACTTCTGCGATTCGCGGACGAAGCACAGCCGGCGCAGCACACGGTCATTTTCGAAGGGATGTTCTCCGAAAACCCGTACCTCGCCGGAAGACTCAAAGCCCTGGGCCGTGAGGATGGACATCAGGGTTGTTTTGCCCGCCCCGTTGCGACCGAGCAGCCCGTAAATGCGGCCGCCGGAAATATCCAGGTTAACGTTGTCGAGCGCTAGCTGGTCCCGGTAACGGCGTGTGAGGTTCCGGGTTTCTATCACGTTCGTGGTGCCGGCATTCATGGCGCCATGCTCCCTTCGGTGTCGACGGCGCTGCGCTGAATCAATCCGGCGAGCTGGGCGCCGTCAATACCCAGCTTCCGCGCTTCGATTGTCAGCGGACGGACGTACTGCTCGTAGAACTGTTCCCGCCGCTTCTTGAGGACGGCTTCCCTGGCTCCGGGCGCCACAAACATGCCGATGCCCCTGCGCTTATAGAGGATTCCCTCATCTACGAGGAGATTGATGCCCTTGGCAGCCGTCGCCGGGTTGATCCGGTAGAAGGCTGCGAACTCGTTGGTGGAAGGCACCTGGCTTTCCTCCTTGAGGGTTTCGTCAAGGATGTCGCCTTCGACGCGTTCGGCGATCTGTTGGAAGATCGGCCTGCTGTCATCTATCAAAGCGGCTCCCGTGGTTTCATCCCCGGGACCTAAGTGCCCGGTTCACTACTTGCTTGGTTCATTAGTTATGTAACTAACCTATCGGCGGAGCCGGGACATGGCAAGGGGGTGTGAAAGAAAAAAGGTGCCCCGCCGAAAAATCGGCGGGGCACCGGAGCCCGGGCTTGCGGAAAACGGTTACTTGTCCGGAACCGGGGTCAGCGGGAGGGCAGTGGTTTCCGTGCCCGGCTGACTGCTATGTCCGTCGCGCGGGGCGCCGTCACCGGGAGCACTGTCCGCAACCGGTTCGTTGCCGGATTCCGGATCGTTCCCGGGCTCAGCGTCCACGCCGGAGACCGCGGCTTCATCCGCTTCGGCTTCGGCTTCCACTGCGCGCACCGTTGCCCGCTCCGATTCGCCGGGTTCGGGGCTGTCCGTTGCGGTATCGGCGCCGTTTTCCGTGTCTGACCCTGTTCCGGTACCAACCACGCGGCTGACGCTGCCGGTGTCCGGGGCGGCGTCGTCGGAGCCTGACGCCGCGGGGGCCGCCTCGGGAGTAATCGGAGCAACGGTAACCTTGGCGGCAGCCGGCCGGACTGCCGCCGCGGCTTCGGCTTCCGCCGCCCGGGCATTGGCAGTGCGGGCCTGGCTGTCGCGCCGGTCAGACGCTTCCTGCGCCAGGACGTCTTCTTCGAGGGTTCCGAGCATTTCCACGGCTTCGTCGACCATGGTGGAGTTCTCTGCGGCGACGCCGCGCACCAGCCACTGCGCGAGGGCGAATTCGGCAGACAACGCTGCCCGGCGGATCAGGTGCGGATCCTCGGGATCGGAGCTGGCTTCCAAGTAGGCAGCGTGCACGGTCTCGGTGAACTTGGGATCGTTGGCCGCGATCAGCCACGCGAAGTCATCCGCGGGGTCGCCCACCCGGAGATCGGTCCAGCCGGTGACCGCGCTGACCCGTTCGCCGGTGAGCAGGATGTTGTCTTCATGCAGGTCGCCGTGGACCACGGTGGGCTTGAAACGCCACAGCGAGACGTCTTCCAGCGCGTGCTCCCAGCGCCGCAGCAGTACGGCTGGGATCTTGCCGGTGGTGGCGGCCTGGTCCAGCTCATTCAGACGGCGCTGGCGGAACTCGTTGGCGCTGTAGCTGGGCAGGTCAGCCTTGGTGACCAGTTCCCGGGGAATGGCGTGGATGGCAGCCATGGCCCGGCCGATTTCCGTGGCTACGGAACGCCCGGACGTCATCAGTGTGTCGATGCTCCGGATGGCGCCTGGAAGGTGGGAATAGACAAAGGTGCACAGCTCGCCCTGGCGCACGGTGCCCGCAACATACGGAAGCGCGAACGGCAGTTCGGCCCGGACCGCGGGGACAAACGTCCGCAGGACCAGGAGCTCGGTCTCCAGGCGCATGCTGGCCTCGAGGTGTTTGGGGGACCGGACGCGCCACCTGCGTCCGGCGTCGTCGATGAGCAGCGCCGCGTCAAAATCGGCGGCATCGTCCGGGGAACCGGCAACGCCGGTAGGGGTCAGCCCTGGGACGGCAGCGCTGGCCATTGCAGCCAATTCCATGGGAGTCCGTTTCACATCTTCAACCGTATGGGTAGATGTGGTCCGAATAACCATCCGTGGGCGGCGAGTCGCCTAAACCGTGAGGAAAAGCTCATGCCGGGCACGGCGCCGGGGGCCAACTACAGTTTGGGGGGAGAGAGTCAGTACGGTAGGTGGTATGAGTATCCCGGCACCGGCAGCAGAAGTTTCACCCCTGGGTTTGTTACCGCTGGCCCGGACGGCCGTGGACAGGGGATCGGACCGCCGTGTCGCCGCCGATCTTTTCGACACCATCCGCGCCGACGGCGGCACCCGCGTGATGTACCTGGCCGGGGGACGGACCCTGGTCCGCGAGGGCGTGCTGGTGCTCCTTGATCCGCCGGCTGCCGGCTTCGGAGATGTTCCCATCTATCTGGGACGCACCCTCGAGGACGCCCAGGTGCCCCTGGGAACCGACATCGTCCTGATGACGCTGCCCGAGCCGGATCCCGCATTAGCCGTCGACGGCGCCGCGTGGGTCAGCCTGCGCGAGTCCGCCACCCATCTGGGCGCCCTGGACGCCGGATTGTTCGTAGAGGCTGCCGCCGTCGCCAACTGGCACGCCGTGCACACCCACTGCCCCCGCTGCGGCGCCCCCACCGTTCCCGAGCAGGGCGGCTGGGTCCGCCGCTGCCCCGAGGACGGCAGCTCCCACTTCCCGCGCACCGACCCGGCCATCATCGTCGCCGTTGTGGACGAGCAGGACCGCATCCTGCTCGGCTCGGCTGCGGCCTGGCCGGGGAACCGGTATTCCACCCTCGCCGGTTTCGTTGAACCGGGGGAGTCGCTGGAGGCCGCTGTCATCCGCGAGGTGGCCGAAGAATCCGGGGTTGTTGTCCACACCCCGCAGTACCTCGGTTCGCAGCCGTGGCCGTTCCCGTGTTCACTGATGCTGGGCTTCACTGCCCGCGCCGAGAACGCGGAGGCGAAGGCCGACGGCGTCGAAATGTCCGACGTCCGCTGGTTTAGCCGGGCCGAGCTTGCCGAGGCCGTGTCCAGCGGAGAAATCACCATTGCAGGTCCCATTTCCATTGCCCGTAACCTGATCGAACGCTGGTACGGCGGGTCCATTCTTGAACCGGAGGCCAACACCCGCGCATGAGCAGCGAATCACCCGAAGCACGAATCCTGGCCGGGCTCGACGACGAGCAGCGCGAAGTTGCCACCACCCTCACGGGTCCGCTGTGCGTCCTGGCCGGTGCAGGGACCGGCAAGACCCGCGCCATCACGCACCGGATGGCCTACGGTGTGGCCACCGGCGTCTACAAACCGCAGCAGGTCCTCGCGGTGACCTTCACCGCGCGGGCGGCAGCGGAAATGCGGACCAGGCTGCGGGACCTGGGATCCGGCGGTGTGCAGGCGCGGACGTTCCACGCCGCGGCGCTGAAGCAGCTGCAGTACTTCTGGCCGCACACCGTGGGCGGAACCATGCCCGGTCTCCTGGACCATAAGGCGCAGATCATTGCCGAAGCCGCCCGCCGGCTCCGGCTGTCCACCGACCGGGCGGCCATCCGCGACGTCGCCGCGGAAATCGAGTGGGCGAAGGTCTCCATGCTCACTCCGGACAGCTACGTGCGGGCTGCCGGAGACCGGGAACCCCCGGCCGGGTTCGACCTGACCGCCATTTCACGGATCTTCCAGTCCTACGAAGACGTGAAGGTGGACCGGAACATCATCGACTTCGAGGATGTCCTGCTGATCATGGTGGGAATCCTGCAGGAGGACGAACGGGTCGCAGCCATGGTGCGGGACCAGTACCGGCACTTTGTGGTGGATGAGTACCAGGACGTTTCGCCGCTGCAGCAGCGGCTGCTGGACCTCTGGCTGGGCGCCCGGGATGAACTGTGCGTGGTGGGCGACTCCAGCCAGACCATCTATTCCTTCACCGGCGCCACGCCGCGGCACCTGCTCGACTTCACCAAGCGGTTCCCGGGGGCCGACGTCGTCAAGCTCGTCCGCGACTACCGTTCCACACCCCAGGTGGTTGGCCTGGCGAACCGGATCCTTGCGGCCCGGACCGCCGAGGGGGAGCGGAACCGGTCCGCTCCGGCCTGGCCCACACCGCTGGAGCTGGTGGCCCAGCGGCCGGCGGGACCGGAACCGACGTTCACCGAGTGCGCCGACGACGAGGCGGAGGCCGCACAGGTCGCCACCTCCATCAAGGCGCTCATGGAACAGGGGGTCCAGGCCAGCGAGATCGCCATCCTCTTCCGGACGAACGGGCAGTCGCAGGCCTACGAGCAGGCGCTCGCGTCGGCCGGCATCGGCTATCAGCTGCGGGGCGGCGAGCGGTTCTTCGCCCGGCGCGAGGTCCGCGACGCCGTGCTGCAGCTCCGTGCTGCGTCACGGTCCGTCGGGAACGAACCGGTGCCGCAGCTGGTGCGGGACATCCTGGCCTCGCTGGGATATACCTCCGAAGCCCCCGCCGGTGGTGGAGCCACCCGCGAGCGGTGGGAATCCCTGGCCGCACTGGTGTCACTGGCCGAGGAGCTGCAGGCCACCCGGACCCGCGATCCGGACAGCATTTTCACCATGCAGGATTTCGTGGCCGAACTTGAGGAACGTGCAGCGGCGCAGCACGCCCCGCGCGTCCAGGGCGTAACCCTCGCGTCCCTGCACTCGGCGAAGGGCCTGGAATGGGATGCAGTGTTCCTGGTCGGGTTGAGTGAAGGCCTCATGCCCATCTCCTTCGCGGACACTCCCGAAGCCGTCGACGAGGAACGGCGCCTGCTGTACGTGGGTATTACCCGTGCACGGGAGCACCTGGCGCTGTCCTGGTCGACGGCACGGACACCGGGCGGCCGTGCCAACCGGAAGCCCTCACGGTTCCTGGACGGTCTGCGCCCGCGCACCGAGCGCGACGCCGGCCGCACGGCGGGACCGGCAAAGCAGGCCCGGCGCAAGGTCACCGGCCCGGCGAAATGCCGCAGCTGCGGTTCCTTGCTGAACACGGGTGCCGAACGCAAGGTCGGACGCTGCGGGGACTGCCCCGTGACGTACGAGGAAGCGACCTTCGACGCACTGCGGGAATGGCGCCGGGCAGCCGCCGCCGAAGCGGGCATTCCCGCCTTCGTTGTCTTCACGGACGCGACCCTCGTGGCCATTGCCGAAGACCGTCCGCCGTCCCTGAACCGGTTGGCCACCCTCCCCGGAGTGGGTCCATCGAAGCTGGAGCGCTACGGCGAGGCCGTACTGAAGGTGCTTTCGGTGAGCTCCGACGCCTAGCCCCGGGCGCCCATGCGCCTAGCCCCGGGCGCCCGGATCCCTGGCCACGGGGCACGGCTCCGGGGCCGGGCTAGGCCACTTGGTTTCCGCGGCGCTGCAGCCGGCAGCCGCACGCCGGGTGGTAGTCCAGTTTCCGCAGCTGCGGGTAGCCGTCGGAGGTCCGCAGCCGAAGGACAGCGGACAACACGGCAGGCTGGTTGATGCCGTCCAGGAAGACGAGTGCCGCCATGGCTGCCGCTCCGGCGGCAAGCACCGAGCCGGCGAGCTCCTCACCCTCGGGACCCGAAAACAGCCCGCCCGCAGCGTCCTGCCTGTCCGCGGCTTCCGGCCGGCTGGCTGCCAGGGCCTCCCTGGCGGCGTACCACCCCGGATCGGTCTCTGCCCGGTGGCGGTCCAGGCATTCCAGGCACGGCGTGAGGCCGGGAACCACCAGGGGGCCGATGTCCCACCCGCTTTCCTGTGCCGTCAGTACCAGCCGGGGGACGCTGCCGTCGTCCTCCGCCGGTTCCGGTAGGCGTTCCCCCGCCCGGGGCACTGCAGCCACCGCGCGGATGGTCACGGCCAGGTCCACGGCAGGCGGGGACGGACGGCGACCGGCAGCTCCACGGCTGGTACCCGGCATCGTCAGCACCTGGAGGGTGGGGTCCACCCGGAAAAGGTGCCGTTTGACGGCTGCGGCCCGGTTCATTCCGATATCGGTCATGGCGTAGGCCGTTCCGACGTCGGCCGGGGAAACCACGTCCGGATCCGTGAGCAGCAGGGTTCCAATACCTGCCGAGCCGAGCGCGCGTGCCAGCAGGGCACCGGCGCGCCCCAGCCCGTCCACGGAAACCGCAGCGGCGGCCCGCCGCCGCACCGTTTCTTCGCCGTTGACGCTGTAGGCGGATGAGAGACGCTGTGTGTCCGGGAGCAGACGTTCCGTACGCAGGGAGGGGATGGGCTCAGCGGCGGCCTCATGCGGCACCAGGAGGGGGCCGAGAACCTGCAGCAGTGAAGCCGCCCGGTCCTGAGGAACGGACAATCCCGCTGCGGCGGCCTGTTCCGATCCATCCGGAACACCCCTGTGCAGGGCCGCCAGGAAAGCGAGGTCGGCGTCCTGGAGGTTGCGCAGGAGCAGGGACCCCGAACCGATGCCCAGCTGACGGGCACCAGGCGACACTTCGAGCACATGAATTCCAGGATTGATCCGCATTGGCCTGCTCCCGTGTCGACTCCCGTGGTCTGTTCCGGCTGCTGACCATGCTGACACGGCAGCCCGCGGCCCCCGGAGTTATCCACAGGTTCCAGGGCTGTCAGCGGCGGCGGCTAGGCTGGGAATATGCCTTCTCCGCACCGGACCGCCGACGTTTCGATTCCGGCAACAACCAGCACCGGAATACCGATCCAGGTGCGCCGGTCCGCCCGGCGGAAACGGACAGTCAATGCCGTGTTCCGTGACGGCGTGGCCCTGATCTCCATCCCGGCACACTTCTCCACCGCCCAGGAAGCGGAGTGGGTGCGGCGGATGGTGGCCCGGCTGGAGGAACGGTCCTCCACCGAGCCGGATCCCGGGGCCAGCGAAAGCGAACTGATGCTGCGCGCGGCGGAACTGTCCCGGACCTATCTTTCCGGACAGGCACGTCCACAGTCGGTCCGCTGGGTCAGCAACCAGAACTCACGCTGGGGTTCGGCGACGCCGGGCAGGGGCACCATCCGGCTGTCAGACAAACTGCAGGGAATGCCCGAATGGGTCGTCGACTACGTGCTGCTCCACGAGCTGGCCCATCTGCTCGTACCCTCGCACGGTCCGGCTTTCTGGCGGCTGCTGGAAACCTATCCGCAGACGGAAACCGCAAAGGCTTTCCTGTCAGGAGCGGCGTTCGCCAGCGCCCGGGGGCTGAAGGGGGAAATGGGGGAGGACTAACGGCTCCGCAAAACACAACTACTCCAGAGGCTGCTGCCTCTGGAGTAGTTGTTACCGGCAAAGTTCCGGTCCGCACGGAAGCCGGCCGGAACACACGCCGCTAGGGTGCGCCGGGCTTGCCGCCCTCGTCGGTGTCATTGTCGTTTCCCGTATCGCTGCCGTTCGCGGTGCCGCCGTCGGTATCCGCGGAAGTGTCCGCGTCGCCGGCGGTTCCGGACTCTTCAGCTCCCGGTGCACCGTCGCCGGCCGGGGTATCGAATCCACCGTCAAGCAGGCGTTTCAGCGCAGCATCGACATCGGAATCCGCAGCTTCCAGGAGCTCCCGCCGCCGGCTGAAGCCCTTGGGGTCGTCCAGGTCTTCCGAGGTGGGAAGCAGGTCCGGGTGCTCCCAGATGGCGTCCCGGCCTTCAATGCCGCGCTCTTCGGTCAGGTGCGCCCACAGGGCCGCTGCATCGCGCAGCCGCCGCGGCCGGAGCTCCAACCCGACCAGGGAAGCAAACGTGTGCTCGGCCGGACCCCCGCTGGCACGGCGCCGGCGGATCACTTCCCGCAGGGCACCGGCGGACGGAAGGTTCGCGGTGGCGGCGGCTGTGACTTCATCCACCCAGCCCTCCACCAGGGCCAATGCGGTTTCCAGCCGTTCGAGGGCCGCCTCCTGGGCGCCCGTGCGCTGGGGCTGGAAAACCCCGCCGGAAAGGGCAGCCTGGATGGACTCGGGATTGGAAGGGTCGATGTCCCGTGCGGCTTCCTCGATCTTGGAAATATCGATGTGGATGCCGCGGGCATAACTCTCAATGGTGCCGAAGAGATGGGGTGCCAGCCACGGGGCCTGTGCGAAGAGGCGGGCGTGGGCCGCTTCCCGGACGGCCAGGTACAGCCGGATCTCTGCCTCCGGAATGTCCAGTCCCTCTCCAAAGGCGGCAACGTTGGCCGGAAGCAGTGCCATGGTGCCTGCGGCGAGCGGCAGCCCGACGTCGGTGGAGCTCACCACTTCCTTGGACAGCGCGCCGACGGCCTGGCCGAGCTGGATACCGAACATCGCCCCGCCCATGTTGGCGAGCATGGAGGACGCCCCGCCCATCATGGACTTCATTTCTTCGGGCATCTGCGCGGTGATGGCGTTGGAAAGCGCTTCCGAAATGCTCACGGCTACGGGCTCGGTGAGCCGGCGCCAGGAATCCATGGTCGCTTCCACCCATTCCGCCCGGGACCAGGCCCGGCCAAGACTTGCGGTGGACGCGAAATCCGTGGCCGGGTCGAGCCAGAGTTCGGCCAGGTGCAGCGCCTCGTCAACCTCGCGGGCCGCCGTCGGGCCGGTGGAGGGATCGCTGCCGGTTGCGGCGACCCGCCGGGCATTGTCCTTGGCCAGCTGCCAGTTCACCGGCCCGTCCGATGAAGCACTGAACATGGCCTGCACCTGCTGGAAGATCATGGCCATGGCATTGGGGTCCGAGGGCAGTCCGGCAGCCTTCGCCAGTTCCGACGGATCCATGCCTCCGGCCCCGCCGGCGCCGAACAGGCGCGCGAGCATTTCGGACAGCGGATCCTGCGGGTTGTCCCCGCGGTCGGATGGATTGGAACTCATGGGATACCACCGGTCCTGTGGAAGAAGATAAAGCGGAAAGTCCTGCGTGCACATACTGCGTGCGGTTGTTGTGCGATGCCCGGCACTGCCGCGCATATTTCTCCTTACGTTACCGGCAGTGCCCAACACCTGTCCCGCACAGCGTGTTTTCGTTCGCTGTAGGCAAAGCCGGCCCTGCACGTTCGGTTCGGTTGCCGGGCGTAGGCTTGCAGGGTCGGCGGTCGGGTATCGGGTGCCGGCTCCGTACAGCACACGAGCGCAGGAAAAGGTTGGTCAGTTGCGCCACTCTCACGACGACAGCAGCACCGCAGCGCAGGACGGGCCGGGCACACCGGCCGCACCGGCCCCGCAGCCGGACGGCAGCTACTCCGTCTACCCATACCAGGGCCTGGGCAGCGGCCGCCCGGCACCGGCCAAGCGCACGCCGCGCACCCGGGCCATCCTTGTTTCCGGAGCGCTCGCCGTCGTACTCGGTGCCGCCGGGCTGCTGCTGCCGGCGCAGTACGTGGTGGAATCTCCCGGGCCGACGTTCAACACACTGGGCAGCGCCGGGGACGCGGAGATCATCGAGATCGAGGGACAGCGGACGTATCCGACGGACGGTGAACTGGACCTGACCACCGTGTACGTTTCCGGTGGCCCCAGCACCAACATCAGCATCTTCCAGGCTGTGGGCGGATGGGTGGACCAGGACGACGTCGTGTACCCCACCGAATTCCTCTACGCTCCGGGAACCACCAGCGACGAGGTGGATGAGGAGAATGCCGCCGCCATGACGTCGTCCCAGGAATCCGCAGTTGCTGCTGCCCTTACGCAGCTCGACATCGGCTTTACGCAGGAACTCACTGTGGCGGCCGTGGTGGAAGGCTCACCTGCCGAAGGAGTGCTGCAGCCGGGGGACACAGTGGTTGCGGTGGGGGAGACCAGGATCGAAGGCATCGACAGCCTGCGTGCCGCCCTGAACGACGGCGGAGGGTCAGCCGCGCAGCTCACGGTGCGGCGGGACGGGACCGAGGTCTCCGAATCCGTCACCCCGCGGCAGTCCGACTCCGGTGCCTACCAGCTCGGCATCGAACTGGCCACTTCCTTTGAGTTCCCGTTTGACGTGAGCATCGGTGCAGGCATGGAGAAGGTGGGAGGCCCGTCCGCGGGGATGATGTTCGCCCTCGGGATCGTGGACCGGCTGACTCCGGGCGCTTTGACGGACGGCAGGCATTTCGCCGGAACCGGAACCATCGACGCGGCGGGAAATGTTGGGCCCATCGGGGGAATCAGGCAAAAACTCATTGGCGCTTCCGATGCCGGGGCCGAGTATTTCCTGGCCCCGGCGGACAACTGCGGCGAGGTCGTCGGGCACATTCCCGACGGCCTGGACGTGGTGCGGGTGTCCACCCTGGACGAGGCCATCCAGGCGGTGGAAAAGCTCGCCGCCGGCGGCAGCGCGTCGGACCTCCCGCAGTGCACCCCCTAGAAGTGGACGGCCGTGCCTAGTTACGATCGGGACAAGGTTGTTTCCGGCACCGGATCGAAGTGGCCGCCAAAGAGCAATCCAAGGCAGAATGATTCACGGACGGCTTCCGGCCGTCCGGCGGGCAAACAGGGCCGGAATATATGTCCTGGCATTGTTCCCGCCGGTGCAGTCCGGAGCGGCCGCCAGCCGACGCACCGAACGATGAGGTAACTGTGACTTCCGGACCAAACGGCCCATTTTCCCGACCCGGCACGGCCACGGCCGTCGGCAGGCGACGACGGCGGAGTCCGCTGATCGCGACGCTGATCGTCGTTGCCGTGCTTGTCATTGGTTTTGTGTATTTCTCCCAGGTCTACGCAAACGTCCTCTGGTACAACCAGCTGGGCTACCTGGAAGTGTTCGTCAAGGAGAACCTGACCCGGATCTCCATGTTCCTCGCGGCCTTCCTCGTGATGGCCGCCGGAGTGTTCACCAGCATCCGGGTTGCCTACGTCTCGCGGCCCATCTACGCGCCCGACAGCGCCCTCCAGGACAACCTGAACCGGTACCAGGCCCAGCTTGAGCCGGTCCGCAAGCTGCTGATGATCGGTATTCCGCTCGTGGTCGGCGGCTTCGCCGGCACGGCGGCCATGTCGATGTGGCAGCAGGCGCTGCTCTTCTTCAACCGGCGCGACTTCGGGAAAACCGACCCCCAGTTCAACCTGGACTACAGCTTCTACCTGAACACCCTGCCCTTCATCGGTTTCCTGGTGGGCTTCCTGATCAGCGTCGTGGTGATTTCCGGGATTGCCGGCCTCCTGACGCATTACCTCTACGGCGGCATCCGCCTGGAGGAGAAGGGCGTGTTTGTCAGCCGCCCCGCCCGCCTGCACCTGGCCATCATCGCCGCAGCCTTCCTCCTGCTGCAGGGCGTCAATTTCTGGCTTGACCGCTACGACACCCTCCTGAGCACCTCGGGGACCTGGACCGGCGCGCTCTACACGGATGTGGAGGCAGTCATCCCGACCAAGGCCATCCTGGCCGTGGCCTCGGTGATAGTCGCAGTGCTGTTCATCCTTTCCGCCGTCATCGGCCGCTGGCGCCTGCCCATCATCGGCACCGCAATGCTGATCATCACGGCCATCGTCGCGGGCGGCGTCTACCCGTGGATTGTCCAGCGCTACCAGGTCCAGCCTTCGGAACTGAGCCTCGAACGCGAGTACATCCAGCGCAATATCGACATGACCCGGGAAGCCTACGGGCTCGCCGATACCGAGGTCATTCCCTACGACGCCACGGTGAACGCCAACGCGGGGGCCCTGGAACAGGACGCCGGGACCACCACCAACATCCGCCTCCTGGACCCCAATGTCGTCTCCGACGCCTTCGGCCAGCTGCAGCAGTTCCGCCAGTACTACCAGTTCCCCCAGACCTTGAACGTGGACCGCTACGAAATTGACGGCGAGGTGCAGGACACCGTCATCGCTGTCCGTGAGCTGAACGTCGGAGGCGTTCCCAGCGGCTGGGTCAACGAACACGTCCTCTACACCCACGGCTATGGAGTAGTCGCGGCGCGCGGTTCCACAGTCGCTCCCGACGGCAAGCCGAGCTTCATGGAATCCGGCATTCCCTCCACGGGCGTCCTCACCGACGGCGGGGACTACGAGCCGCGGATCTACTTCGGCGAAAACTCTCCGCAGTACTCCGTGGTCGGTGCCCCTGAAGGTGCCGCCCCGGTGGAGATCGACCGGCCGCAGACCGGCAACTCCGAGGAAGAGTCGCAGACCACCTTCAGTGGTGAAGGCGGCCCGAGCGTCGGCAACCTCTTCAATCAGCTGGTCTACGCAATCAAGTTCCAGTCCACGGAACTGCTTCTCGCGGATGCCATCAATGAAGAATCGCAGATCCTGTACGACCGGGACCCGCGTGAGCGGGTCGAAAAGGTCGCCCCGTACCTGACGGTGGACGGCAATGCCTACCCGGCGGTCATCGACGGGCGCGTGAAGTGGATCGTGGATGGCTACACCACGAGCAAGTACTTCCCTTACTCGACCCAGCAGGAACTGCAGGACGCCACCACGGACTCACTGACCCCGGGTGCCGCAGCGCTCCCGCAGGAACAGGTGAACTACATCCGCAATGCCGTCAAGGCGACTGTCGACGCCTACGACGGCTCCGTCGAGTTGTATGCCTGGGATGACGAGGATCCCCTGCTGCAGTCCTGGCAGAGTGTGTTCCCCTCCACGCTGAAGCCGTACAGCGACATGTCCGCGGACCTGATGGCCCACGTCCGCTACCCGGAGGACCAGTTCAAGGTCCAGCGTGAACTGCTCGGCAAATACCACGTCACCGATCCTGACTCCTTCTACAAGAACGACGACGCGTGGAGCGTTCCGAGCGATCCCACGGGCGGCAACGCCGACGTCAAGCAGCCTCCGTACTACCTGTCGCTGCAGATGCCGGGACAGGATGAGGCAACCTTCTCGCTGACGACGCCGTTCATCCCCTTCGTGAGCGAAGGCGGAGATCCGCGCAACGTGCTCTACGGCTTCCTCTCCGCGGAGGCGGACGCAGGCACCGGGGAACCGGGTGTCAGGAGCGAGGACTACGGCAAGCTCCGGCTGCTGGCGCTGCCCACGGACACGGCCGTTCCCGGTCCGGGACAGGCGCAGAACACCTTCAACTCCGATCCCACCGTGTCCAACGCCCTGAACCTCCTGCGCCAGGGTGCGTCCGAAGTCATCAACGGCAACCTGCTGACCCTGCCGGTCGGCGACGGCATCCTGTATGTCCAGCCCGTCTACGTCCAGTCTTCAGGTGAAGCGTCCTACCCGACGCTGCAGCGGGTCCTGGTGAACTTCGGCGAGAAGGTGGGCTTCGCGCCGACCCTCGACGAAGCGCTGAACCAGATCTTTGGTGGAGACTCCGGAGCCGCCACGGGTGACGCCGGCAATGTCGGTGCCACCCCTCCGGCGCCGGAGGGCGGGGGAGACGGAACGGCCCAGTCCGACCTGGCCACGGCGCTGTCCGATGCGGGCCAGGCTATCCAGGATGGCCAGAGCGCCCTCGGACGCGGTGACTTTGCCGCTTACGGTGAGGCGCAGAGCCGGCTCCAGGACGCCATCGCCCGGGCCACCGAAGCCCAGGAACGCATGGAAGGCGGCGAAGGCGCCGACGAATCCGGTGCCACCGCCCCGGCGGAGGACGGCGACGGCGGCAGCTAGCACAGCGGCCGCGGGGAACGGCCGGCGGCGGACTGATCTCCGCCGCCGGCCCCCCACGCCCCCCGGAGTTCCGCGGGGCTGCAGGCTCCCGCATCAGCGGTTTGCACCCGGGACCAGCGGCGGGTAGAGTTAGATATCGCGCCGCGGGGTGGAGCAGTTCGGTAGCTCGCTGGGCTCATAACCCAGAGGTCGCAAGTTCAAATCTTGCCCCCGCAACAAAGGAAAGTCCCTCGAGGATCCGAAAGGAACCTCGAGGGACTTTTGTTTTGCCCCGGTGAGCAGGAACTACACTGCACTATGGGCAATACCCCGGCGGAACGGGACCCGGAACGCGATGAAACCCCGCTGCAGAAACAGGACCGGAACTGGACGGACCTGCTTCAGGAACTCCGGGTGCTCCAGACCGGAATTCAGATCCTGACCGGTTTCCTGCTGACGCTGCCGTTCCAGCAGCGCTTCACCACCCTGAACCCGGTCCAGGTGGGAATCTACCTGTCCCTGGTGGTGCTGTCGGTCCTTGTCACGGCCCTGCTGCTGTCGACGGTGGTTATGCACCGTACATTCTTCCAGCGGCGGATCAAAAGGGATCTCGTCGACAGTGCCGACCTGCTGCTGCGCATCACGCTGGTGTTGGTCGGGCTGATCCTCGTGGGCACCATCGGCCTGGTATTCGACCTGGTGCTCGACGGCGCCGCGGGCGCCGTAGCCGCAGTGTCCGTGGCGGTCATGGTCGGCCTGCTTTGGCTGCTTCTGCCCCTTGTCCTGCGCCGGCGTGCCCTGCGGCGCCGCAGAGCCGATCAGTAGGACAGCAGAAGGGCGGGCGCCGTAACGGTGCCCGCCCTTCTGCTGTACGGAAGTGGAGCGGTTAGTCCTCGATGGCGGACTGCTGCGTGCCGGATGACTTCAAAGCGGCCAGGCGCGCCTCCACCTCGGTCTGCTCGCCGAGATCCTCCAGGGACTCGAACTGGGCGTCAAGGCTTGACGAGGCCAGCTCGTTGGCGCCGCGGACGCGCGCTTCCTCGCGGCGGATCTTCTCTTCGAAGCGGCCAACCTCGGACGTGGAGTCCATAACGTCGATGCTCTTCATGGCATCGTGCATCTGCGTCTGGGCCGAGGCATTGCGGGCGCGGGCAATGAGTTCATCGCGCTTGCTGGTCAGCTGGTCCAACTTGCCCTTCATCTGGTTCAGTCCGGTCTTGAGGCGTTCAACGATCTCCTCCTGGGAGGCGATCGTCGGCTGCGCACCCTTGGCTTCGTTTTCGGAGGCAATCTGCCGCTGAAGGGCCACCTTGGCGAGGTTGTCGAACTTCTCGGCGTCGGCGGTGTTGCCGGCAGCCCGGAACTCGTCAGCCTTGCGGGAAGCGGCCAGGGCCTTGTTGCCCCAGTTCTGGGCGTTCTGGATGTCCTCGTTGTAGTCGTCCTGGAGCATCCGGAGATTACCGATGGTCTGGGCGACGGCGCTCTCGGCTTCGGCGATGTTGTTGCTGTAATCCCGCACCATCTGGTCGAGCATCTTCTGCGGGTCCTCGGCCTGGTCGAGGATGGCGTTGATGTTGGCCTTGGCCAATTGAGTGATACGTCCGAAAATCGACTGCTTAACCACGGTGTCTGCCTTTCAATCTGCTGTGCTCGGAAAAATCCCGCGTTCGCCATGAAACGTTACGGGTACATCTTGGTGTAGTTTTGCGCCTTTGACCCGGGCAGGCTAGAAGTTTCCACCGGACGAGCCGAAGCCGCCGCCGCCGCCGCCGAATCCGCCTCCACCGAAACCGCCGAATCCGCCGCCGCCCCATCCGCCGCCGTGCGAGCCGCCGCGGAGGATCGAATCAATGAGGATACCGCCGAGGAGTGCGCCGCCCAGCCCGTTGCCGCCGCCGCCGAATCCGCCTCCGCCGAAGCCACCGCCGCCGCCGAAACCGTCTACGTCCTGCTGCGCCATTTCCGCAGCCTGCGCTGCCAGCGTATTGGCCTGCTGGGCGTAGGCAAGGGCACTCACCGGATCGCCGGACTGCATGGCGATGGCCTGCTGGAGGTTCCGTTCGGCCTCGGCCAGGCGGGTGCGTGCCTCGCTGCCCACACCGCCGCGGCGTGCCCTGATGTAATCGGACGTGCCGGAAATCTGGGCCTGAGCGGCCATGATGGCGTGCTGCAGGGAATCGCGGGCCCGCCGCTCCTGCTCCTGACGGTCCCGGATCCCCTCCAAAGCAGCGTCAAGCTGGCTGTTGGCTGTCTCCAGCCGGCGCAGCAGGTCAACCGGATCTATGGGGCCGGCGGAGGTTGACTGCTTCACGGCGTCCAGTGCGGCGCGGACCCCCGCCACCGGCCCCGCGAGCCCGGGAGTGGAGCCGCCGGCGGCAATGGCACCCGCCTGTGCCAGGTCCTGATTGGCATCAGCCACGGCACGCTGCAGTTCCTGCCGTGCCGAGTCGAGCTCCTGGCTGCGCTTGTCGATCGCATCGAGCAGGACGTTGGCCTGGTGCACCGACTCTTCCGCGGCTCGTACGGAAACCACCGCGGATGACGTGTCGCCTTCGGCCAGCTTTTCGTTCGCCGTTGCCGCGGCACTGGACACGAAGGCCAGCCGCTCATGGGCCTGGTCGATGTTGTCGCTGACCTGGCTTACAGCCGAGGCTGCGTAACGTGAGCGCAGCGCATCCAACGTCGCGGCCGCGGTGCTGAGGCGGGAAGAGGTTTCCTCCGCTGCCGCCCTGGCCGACGACAGGGCGGCAGGTGCATTCTTCTCGAGTTCCCGGAGGGAATCGAACTCTTCCTTATGCGCCTGCAGCGACTCGTTGACTGCCTCGCACCGGCGGATGATTTCCTTCAGCCAGGTGCGCTGCTGCTGTTCCGTGTCCGGGATGTGGTCGTCGAGCTGCTGCTGCAGCTTAAACGATTCGCCCATATGCGCCCGTGCGGCGGCGAGGTCCTCGGAGAAGGTGGTGACGGCGTCCTCCCCGTAGGCTGCCATGGCGAAACCGAGTTCCTGTTCGCTGGACTTGATCGCATCGTCGGCGGCCACCAGCAGACTTCCGGCCCGCTTGCGGAGGTCCGGCACGCTCATGGTGTCCAGCGGGTCCACAGGTTCCACCGGTCCCTGCTGCTGCACGGGTACGGCTGTTGAAGACTTGCGCCGGCGGCTGCGGATCAGCAGGGCCGTACCCAGTCCACCTGCGACGACGACGCCGCCGACCAGAAGGGGCGCCACGTCGGCTCCGCCGGATTCCTCCGCGGCGGCAACTTCTCCGTCTCCGCCGCGGGCAATATCCTCCAACGACTCCGCGGCGTTCACCGCACTGTTTGCCCACTGGGTGGAGGAGATGTCCTGCGAACCCAGCAGCGGGTCGGTGGCTGCGGCGAGGATGGCGTTGCGGCGCGCCTGGGTCAGGACGCTCTGGTCCCCGGTGGACACCTCGATCTTGCGGTCCTCCGTGGCGATGCTCAGGAGCGCTTCCTTGCTGCCCATACCCTTGCCGCGGACTACCTGTTCAGACCAGGCGACGGGGTCGGAGGGATTCGTGAAGGAATCCACATACACGACGTAGAGCGTGTAGCCGCTGTTCCGCTGTACCTCGGAAATGGCCTCTTCCACCTCGGAAGCATCGCTGCCGAGAACATCGGCGGGGTCTACGACGTACTCGCCCGGTGGAATCCGGACCGGGGATTCGGCAGGAACGTTGACCGCCGCAGGGACCAGTGCGGCTCCGGTGCGCCCGGCAGCGGCCGCATCCGCGGGTCCGGCAACGGCAGCGGCCGGGAGCAGGACCGTAACTGCACTCAGGCCGAGTACGGCCGCCCAGCTGTTCCGTGACCGCATAAACTTTTCCTTTGGTTATTTATCTCGTTCGGTGCTCGGTGCTCGGTACCGCAGGGGAGGGGTGCAGATGGGGCCCCCCGGACCTTGGTACCGATTCTATGGGCCGCCCCATGCCCCGTCCACCGGGTCCGGGCGGCGGGTCCACCCGGGGGAGGGCCGCAATGATCGCCTGACCTGCGCTTTTACTGAATCCCGCGAACGGTCACCCTGGGCCGCGGCGTCCGGGATTTTCACAGCGGACATCCAGCATTCGTCCCCGAATGTCCCAGCCGACGCTGTCATAGTGGTTACAACAATGTTGTGGCTACACCATGGGTAACCGAACCTTGAAAGGACAACCCACATGACTGAGCAACACGGCGGGCATGACGTACCGGAGCGCCCGCTGCCTCCCCGGCCGGCGACGCCGCCGTCGTCATACACGGGGTCCACAGAGGGACAGGCGGGCGCCGGATACGGCACTGCCGCACCCGGGGGAACCTACGGGCCCTACGGATCCCAGGGCAGCGCCTTCTCCAGCCCGGCCGGGGCCGCACCGGCCGGGGAGTCCCGGGCAAAGAAGTTCGGAGCCGGAACCCTGGTCACCGGCATGCTGCTTGCCGGGCTGCTCGGCGGCGGGGTGGCAGTCGGAGCCGAAGCATTGATGGACAGCAACAACACTGCCGGCCAGTCCGGCCGGTCCGAGACCGTCGTTGTCAACGACAAGGACAGCGTCAATGCCGTCACTGCGGCGGCCGTGAAGGCTTCACCGAGCGTGGTCACCATCGAAGTGGCCGCCTCCGGCAGCACCGGCACCGGGTCAGGGATCATCCTGGACGATGACGGGCATATCCTCACCAATACCCACGTGGTGACGCTGGGCGGGACCGCCGGCGATCCCGTGGTCGAAGTCCAGACGTCGGACGGACGGGTCCTGACCGCCACCATTGTCGGCACGGACCCCGTATCCGACCTCGCAGTCATTAAGGTGGATGCCTCCGACCTGACGCCGGCCGCCCTGGGGGATTCCGGAAAACTGAACGTCGGTGACACCGTGATCGCCATCGGTGCGCCGCTTGGCCTGGCAGGTACCGTCACGGACGGTATCGTCTCCACCCTGAACCGCACCATCAGTGTCCAGTCCTCGGCCGCCCCGGAGGAATCCGAGAGCTCGGACGAACCGGAAGACAACGGCTTCGGCTTCCGTTTCGCTCCGCCGGATGGACAGTCGCAGGAGCAGAGCTCCGCGGAGAGCTCGATCTTCCTCAACGTCATCCAGACCGACGCCGCCATCAACCACGGCAACTCCGGCGGCGCGCTGGTCAACTCTGACGGCGAAGTCATCGGCGTGAACGTTGCCATCGCTTCGGCCGCCTCGGGTGCCGCAGGCGAGGACAGCGGAAACATCGGCGTCGGGTTCGCCGTCCCGATCACGTATGCGGAGCGGGTCGCCGAGGAGATCATCGCCAACGGATCCGCCACCCACGGCTACCTGGGCGTCTCCGTGACGCCGGCAACCGCGTCCGAATCGTCGTCGTCCTTCACCGTGGGCGCCGAAGTCGCCGACGTGGTGTCCGGATCGCCGGGCGAGAAGGCGGGCCTGCGCAAGGGGGACGTCGTGACGTCGGTGAACGGCATTCCGGTGACCGATGCCCAGTCACTGACCGCCGCGATCCGCATGCAGCCGGCCGGCGGCAAGGCCACCGTCGATTACACGCGCGGCGGCAACGCCGACACGACGGACGTCACGCTCGGAGATTCCGCCAAGCAGTAAGAGTGTCCGTTTCACCGGCCGCGTTGAACGCAAACAGAAGGGCCGCCTCCCGGAGCACCGGGAGGCGGCCCTTCTGTTTGGTGAAGGGAAACCCCGGCCAGTGTGTGATTAGCTTTAAACGCACCGCCCACAGGCGGGGGGCGTCGGCGGGAGGATTTCCCGGCCGCCGGGAACCGATTTTCCTACCGGAAAGGCCGGAATGCAGGAGTCAGCCACCCATCCGCTGAACATCGTCGTCTTGGTCAAGCATGTCCCCGACGCGCAGTTTGACCGGCACCTCACCGGGCCGGGGCACACCCTGAACCGTGCTGAGAGCATCCTTTCGGAACTGGACGAGTACGCCCTCGAAGCGGCGCTGCAGCTGGCCGAGGCCCGCGGCGGAGAGGCTGCGGGCAACCGGGTCACCGCGCTGGCCATGGGCCCGGCGGCGGCAGTCAACGCGGTGAAGAAGTCCCTGCAGATCGGCGCCTACGCGGGCGTGCACCTGAACGACGACGCCCTGGCGGGCTCCGATGCCGCCGGCACCTCGCTGGCCCTTGCCGCCGCGGTCCGGGCCATCGCCGATTCGCAGGGACCGGTGGACCTGGTCATCACCGGGATGGCCTCCACGGACGGCGAAACTTCCCTGGTGCCGGCCCAGCTCGCCGAACGGCTGCAGCTGGCACAGGTGACCTTTGCTTCCGAGCTGGACGTGGCGGACGTCGACGGCGTGCCCGTCGTGAAGGCCCGCCGCGACGGCGACTCCTTCACCGAGACCGTGGAGGCACCGCTGCCGGCCCTGGTTTCGGTCACGGACCAGGCCAACAGCCCGCGCTACCCGAACTTCAAGGGCATCATGGCAGCCAAGAAGAAGCCCGTCACCGTACTAACGCTCGCCGAGATCGGGGTGGACCCTGCACAGGTGGGCTTCGACGGTGCCTGGACGGCGGTAGCGGCTTCGGCTCCCCGCCCGCCGCGCTCGCAGGGAACCATCATCACCGATGACGGGACCGCAGGCGTGCAGCTGGTGGAGTACCTCGCCGCGCAGAAACTGATCTAACTTCCTGCATTGAACCGGCGCCTGCAGGCGCCCCCGCCTACGTCCCAAAGGAGCGCATCATGGCGTCCGTCCTGGTTTTTCTTGATGTTCCAGCCCTGCCCCTGCCGCGGGCTGCCCGTGAACTGCTGACCCTCGCCCGCACGGTGGGCGAACCTGTGGTCGCCGCTGCGCACCGCGCCGAGCCCGCCATGTTGGAGGCGCTTGCCGCCAACGGTGCGGTGAAAGTCTACGAGCCGGCCGGAGAGCTGGATACCGTCCTGGTCGCCGCGAAGGCCGCGTTCCTGGCGGACGCCGCGAACGCCGAGCAGCCGGCCGCCATCCTGCTCGGCAATTCCTTCGAGGACCGGGAGATTGCCGCCCGCGCCGGAATCAAGCTCGGCTCCGGGGTCATTACCGACGCCGTTGCGGTGGCACCTGACCTTGCCGTCACCAAGTCCGTCCTCGCCGGGTCCTACACCTCGACGTGCCGGGTGCGGACCGGGACGCCCATCATCACGGTTAAGGCCAACAGTGTTGAACCCGCACCGGAGGTCCCGGCCACGTCCCTTGAGCGGGTCGAGGTGCCGCTCTCGGCAGCCGGTCCGGCAGCCCGGGTCACCGGCCGCTCCGGCAAGCGCGTAAGCGGCCGCCCCGAGCTGGCCGAAGCACGGGTGATCGTTGCCGGCGGACGCGGCATGGACGGCAACTTCGGCCCCGTGGAGGAACTGGCCGATCTGCTCGGCGGAGCGGTGGGAGCCTCGCGTGCCGCTACGGACGCCGGCTGGATCGAGCATTCCGCCCAGGTGGGACAGACCGGAAAGACGGTCTCCCCGCAGCTGTACATCTCCGCAGGTATTTCCGGCGCCATCCAGCAGAAGGCCGGTATGCAGACCGCCAAGGTCATCGTTGCGGTGAACAAGGACGCAGACGCGCCGGTGTTCGAGATCGCCGACTTCGGCATTGTGGGCGACGTGTTTTCCGTGCTGCCCCAGGCCGCTGAAGAGATCCGGAAGCGCAGGGCCTGACATGTTCCCGACGTCGGCTCCCGCCCGGGTCCTGGCTTTCGCCGCGCATCCGGATGACATCGACTTCGGTGCGGCCGGCACGTTGGCGCGCTGGGCCCGTGAAGGCACCGAAATCACCTACTGCATCATGACGTCCGGCGACGCCGGCGGGTTCGATCCCGCGGACCGTTCCAGTGTCAGCGCCGTACGCAGCGGGGAGCAGTGGGAGGCCGCCCGGCAGGTAGGCGTGCGCGACGTCGTCTTCCTGGGGGAGCGCGACGGCTATCTGGAGGCCACCCACGCGGTGATCGCCCAGGTAGTGGAGCAGATCCGCCGGGTGTGTCCCGACGTCGTGCTGTCCATGCACCCCGAGCGGAACTGGGACCGGCTCCAGGCAAGCCATCCCGACCATCTGGCCTGCGGCGAAATTGTCACCCGGGCGGTCTATCCGGCGGCCGAAAATCCCTTTGCCTATC
This sequence comes from Arthrobacter sp. zg-Y877, assembly GCF_030373105.1. Classification (NCBI taxonomy): domain Bacteria; kingdom Bacillati; phylum Actinomycetota; class Actinomycetes; order Micrococcales; family Micrococcaceae; genus Arthrobacter; species Arthrobacter sp. zg-Y877. Next base: position 234,766 of record NZ_JAUCPU010000002.1, on the reverse strand, counting down.
CCGAACTCGCGGAGCGCGGACTCCAGGCGTACAAGGTGCCCTGGCTGTGGTTTTACGGTGCGCCGCGCGGGCGGGAAAACACCGCAGTTGATGTCAGCTCCACCGTGGACGTCAAACTGGCGGCCATCCGTGTCCACGCCAGCCAGCATCCGGATATTGAGGGCATGGACGCATCGGTGCGCGGGTTCCTGCATGACAACGCCCGCCGCCACGGCCTGCCTGAGGGTGCCAGCGCGGAAACCTTCCACGCCGTTGGCGTGAACACTCCCGAGACCATCGCCGGGTTCTGACGGTTACAGCGGCCGCCGTTCCTGCCCGGGGCCCGCGGGCGGCAGGCTAGGGGCGGACCGCCGTGGCGATCAGCGTGTCGGTGTTGAGCGCGAAGTCCTCGCCGAGTTCTGCGAGGAACGCCGTCCGGACCCGCTCCAATGCGTCAGGGTCCTGGGGCAGCAGCATGCGGTAACCGCCGCCGAGCACCAGTGACCAGGCGAGGGACGGATTGAGCTGGACCTGTCCGGGCGTAGCAGCGACGGTGATGTCCGTCAGCCCGAGGGATTCGAGCCATGCCGTGACTCTTTCAGGGGTCTGAAGCCGCTGCGCGTTCTCCGCTCCGGACTGGGGAAGGGCCTCGAGATCGGGCCGTTCCTGCAGGCAGGCTTTCCACAGCAGTTCCCGGAAGGGCTCCCAGGATCCTTCGGCCCACGTGCTGAGGGCGAAGCGCCCGCCGCTGCGGAGCAGTGACACCAGATGTGCGGCTCCGGCATCCATGTCCGGAAGGAAGAACAGGGAGTAGGCGCAGACCACGGCGTCGTAGGGCGCATCTGCGTGCCAGGATCCGATGTCGGCCTGCGCAAGGTGGACATTGTTGAGTGCAAGGGTGTCTGCCTTGGCCTGGGCCAGGGCCAGCATCCCTGCACTGAGGTCCACCCCGTCGACGACGCCGTCCGGACCGGCGAACTGCGCGGCCGGGATGGTGGTTGCTCCGCTGCCGCAGCCTGCGTCCAGGACCCGGTCGCCGAGCGTGATGTCCGCTGCGGCGACGAGCGCATTTCCCATGGGATTCCAGAGCGAGGGCGCGAGCCGCTCAAAGTCGGCGGCGCCGTCGTCGAACGCGTTGCCGATGTGGAGTTCAGGCATGGGAAGTGTCCTTCGCTAGAGCTGGGCACCGGCGAAGCCGTGCTGGCGCCAGGCTTCGTAAACGGCTATGGAGGCGGAGTTTGCAAGGTTCAGTGAGCGTAGGGTCGGCAGCATGGGCAGCCGGACCCGGGCGGTGACATGCGGGTCCTTCTTCACCTCGTCCGACAGCCCGACCGATTCGCGGCCGAACATCAGGACGTCTCCGGCACGATACTCGATATCCGTGTAGGAGGTGTCACCGTCCGAGGTGAAGGCGTACACGCGTTCCGGTTTCAGCGCTTCCCAGGCGTCCTGCAGGTTCGCGTGGACGTGGAGGACGGCGAGGTCGTGGTAGTCAAGGCCGGCGCGGCGCAGCTTCGAGTCCTCCAGGCTGAAGCCGAGTGGCTCAACCAAGTGGAGCTCGGCTCCCGTAATGGCGGCAAGGCGAATCGCGTTTCCCGTGTTGCCGGGGATTTCAGGGGAATGGAAAAGGATACGGAACACAGCACCATCCTATGCCCGGCCCCGGGACGCGAACGCATCGGTCAGCGGGTGGACGCGTCGATCAATGGTGCCAGCACCGGCAGCTGGACGGTGTTCGGCTGGGGGCCTTCGGCAAAGAAGCGGCGCAGCTCCCGCAGCAGGCCGCCCGGGTTGGCAGCATGCAGGGCCGCGGGCGCTGACCGGCTGAGATTCGGCGGGTAATCGATTATCGGCTCGAAGGGATTGCCGTTGGGGCTGTGGAGGACGAGCCAGCCGGTGACGTTGCATTCGGGAAAGCGCATCTGCAGGGTCCGCACAGCATCGGCCAGACGGAGGGTGGTGGTCTCCCGGCCGCGGTGCAGCAGGTGCCGTCCGTCCCACCGGTAGTTGCCGGGGGAGGCCATCAGGGAACCCAGGACGGCCATGCGGTAGCCGCCCAGCAGGACGTGGCCGACGTCGAGGTTGCCGCCGCGCGGGCCGGTGTCCGGAATGTGCAGGCCGTTGACGAGCCGGGCGGCGGGGTAGTCCTCCAGCAGTTCCCGGTCCAGCAGGCGGAGCGTCCGGTTCTCGGCCTCGAAGCGCCCTGCGGCGTGGGAACGGATCCGCGAGAAGAAACCGGGACGGCGCGGCGTTCCATGGATCTGCTGGCCGGCCAGGGTGAGGGGGATGAGGGGAGGATTCTTTGGGGAGAAATCCGGGACAAACACCGGCGGCCGGTCCAGATCCGCGGCGGTACGTTCCGGGGCGGACCGGGTACCTGCAGCCCGGCCGGCCGGGGTACCGGGAGCGCCGGTCCCGCTGGCCGCACCTCCCGCCCCGCTGCCCGCACCCGTGCCGTGGCCCAGCTGCCGGTCATAGGCGGCTTTCCGCCGGGGATCCGAGAGTACCCGGTAGGCCTCCGTGACTCGGTGGAAGCGCTCGCTGGTACCGCCCTGGTCCGGATGGGAGCTTCGGGCGGCCTTCCGGTAGGCGGCCTTGATCTCCACCGCCGAGGCTGCGGGCTTCAGCCCCAGCACCTCGTAAAGCGTCCGGTCAGACGGGTTCACGGTGGTTCCTCTCGGCGGGTGCGGCATGCTCGTTCCGGTCGGGCGGCGGCGGGGGCAGGCCCCGGGCCGGGTGCGGCAATTCTACCGGGCGGTGCCGTGCGCTGCCGGAGGATGAAGAGTTCGGCGGACGCTGCCGGTCCGGGCAGCGCAGTCTCCAGGACGCGGTCCCGGCAGATCAGTTTCATCGGCTGCCCAAGCGGTAGCTGACATCCCCGGCGGAGATGACCCGCAGTGTCCGTTCATCGCCGTTGTCCAGCACCAGGTCCGCCCGTGCGGCGGGGTCTGCGGAAGCGAAATACCGCTGCTGCCCGCCGACATACCTGAGCGCGCCCGCGGGCTGCCGGACACCATCCCGCCGTGCCATCCGCGCGGCGCTGACATCGAACGGCACGTCGAGGAACACCGAGAAATCCCAGGACCCCTTGAGTTCCTCCCGGTGCAGGAACATTCCGTCCACCAGGACCAGGGCATCGCGGGCGGCCGGAACCGGTTCCGGATCCAGGACCGCGTCGGCGGCAAGGTCATGGCCGCGGGGACGGAACCGGTCGGCACCGGTGGCCAGGGGCTCCAGGACGTATTCCCGGAACTGCTCCAGATTGTAGGAATCCAGCCAGAAACCTTGCGGCGACCGGCGTCCACGCCGGTACCGGACCGAGCGGACATTGTGGAAGTCGTCCATGCCGATCCGCAGGACCTGACGGCCCCGGGTGCCGGCGGCGGAACGGAGAGCGGCCGCGAGTTCGTCGGCGAAGGTGGTTTTGCCTGCTCCGTCCACCCCGTCGACCGCTGCGAGCAGGCGGGAACCGGGCCGTGCGGAAAGCAGCACCGCGGCCAGATCCGAAATCACGGCGTCCCGCTTCCGGGCGGGTTGCCGGGGCAGGAGGCGGGCGGCTGCCGGGTTGTGGGTCTCCATCGGGGTCAGTCTGCCATGGATCCCGGCACCGGCTTCCGGGACAGCAAGAGGCACCTCGGTCGGTCTGGGGCCCGTTTGGAGCCGGTCCGGGCCCGGTGTCGCCGCAGCCATAGCTCACCGTCAGGAAAGTCCCAGCCCGCGGAATCGGCTACAGGCGCTTCGGCCGTTAGAATTAGCTGGTGCCCGTGTACCTAGATCACGCGGCGACCACGCCGATTTCGGCTTCGGCCCTCGCCGCACTCACCTCAGAACTCAGCCGCAGCGGCAATCCCTCGTCCCTGCACGGTTCGGGCCGACGTGCCCGGATGGTGGTGGAGGACTCCCGCGAAATCCTGGCCGCGGCAGCGGGCTGCCACCCTTCGGAGATTATTTTCACCTCCGGCGGCACCGAGGCGGACAACCTGGCCGTCAAGGGCCTCTTCTGGGCCCGGCGCGACGCCGACCCGGCCCGCACCCGGATCCTGGTCTCCGGCATCGAACACCACGCCGTCCTGGATACCGTCGAGTGGCTGGAAAAGCATGAAGGCGCGGTGCCGGTATGGATCCCGGTGGACTCCGACGGCGTGATTTCCCTGGACGACATCCGCCGGGAACTTGAGTCCAACGCCGACAGCACGGCCCTCCTTAGCGCCATGTGGGCGAACAACGAGGTGGGTACCGTCCAGGACATCCGGGCCATTGCGGCGCTGGCCCACGAGTATGGTGTGCCCGTCCACTCGGACGCGGTGCAGGCCTTCGGTGCACTGCCGGTGGACTTCCGCGCCGCCGGACTGGACACCATGGCCTTGAGTGCCCACAAGATCGGCGGTCCGGTAGGGGTAGGTGCACTCGTCGTCGGGCGGGCGGTCAAGCTCACTCCCGTCCAGCACGGCGGCGGACAGGAACGCGACATCCGTTCCGGCACCCTCGATACCGCGGGAATCGCGGCATTCGCTGCTGCGGCCCAGGACGCAGCGGAACATCTGCCGGATGAGTCCGAACGCCTCCGCACCCTGCGCAACTACCTCATTACCGGCGTCGAGCGGGCCATCCCGGACGCTGTGCTGCGCGGTGCGAGGGACGACGACGGCGGCGGGCGTCGGCTGCCCGGCAACGCGCACTTTACGTTCCCCGGCTGCGAAGGCGATTCCCTGCTCTTCCTGCTGGATCTGGCCGGCGTCGAGTCCTCCACCGGCTCCGCGTGCACCGCCGGCGTCCCGCGGCCGTCCCACGTCCTGCTGGCCATGGGCCTGAGCGAAACCGAGGCACGCGGAGCGCAGCGCTTCAGCCTCGGGCATACAACCACTGCCGAAGACGTTGACACGTTGTTGGAAGCACTACCCGAAGCGTATGAGCGGGCCAAGAAGGCCGGTATGGCCGGACACGTAAGCAGCATTCAAACCGCAGGAACAGGTTTTACTTCATGAAGGTATTGGCAGCAATGAGTGGCGGAGTCGACTCCGCCGTGGCCGCGGCACGGGCAGTTGAGGCCGGACACGACGTCGTCGGCGTCCACCTGGCGCTGTCCCGGATGCCGGGCACCCTGCGCACCGGCAGCCGAGGCTGCTGCACCATCGAGGACTCCCGGGATGCCTGGCGCGCCTGCGACATCCTCGGCATCCCGTACTACGTCTGGGACTTCTCGGAGCGGTTCAAGGAAGACGTCGTGGACGACTTCGTCGCCGAGTACGCCGCCGGCCGCACGCCGAATCCCTGCATGCGCTGCAACGAGCGGATCAAGTTCGCCGCCCTGCTGGAAAAGGCGCTTGCGCTGGGCTTCGACGCCGTGTGCACCGGCCACTACGCCAAGGTGATCACCAACGCCGACGGCAACCCTGAGCTTCACCGCGCCGCAGACTGGGCCAAGGACCAGTCCTACGTGCTGGGCGTGCTCACGGAAGAGCAGCTGCGGCACTGCATGTTCCCGCTGGCCGAAACGCCGTCGAAGGCCGAAGTCCGGGCCGAAGCCGAGAGCCGCGGACTGTCCGTGGCCAACAAGCCGGACAGCCACGACATCTGCTTCATCCCCGACGGCGACACCCGGGGCTGGCTCGAAGAGCGCATCAACATGACCGAGGGTGACATCGTGGACGAGACGGGCGAAAAGCTCGGCACCCACCCGGGAGCGAACGCGTTCACTGTCGGCCAGCGCCGCGGCCTGAAACTCGGGACTCCTGCAGCCGACGGGAAGCCCCGCTTCGTCCTGGAAATCCGCCCGAAGGAAAACAAGGTGGTGGTCGGCCCCGAGCAGCTGCTGAACATTGACCAGATGCGCGGCATCAAGATCTCCTGGGCCGGGGTGCCGATCCCGGAAATCGCGGCCCGGACACCGTTCGAGTGCATGGTGCAGGTCCGGGCGCACGGCGACCCCGTGGCAGCCACCGGCTGGATGGAAGACGTGGCCGACGGACCGGACGGAGCCACGCACCCGGAGCTTGTGGTCCGCCTGGTCGACCCCCTGCGCGGGGTTGCCCCCGGCCAGTCCATGGTGCTGTACCAGGGGACCCGCGTGCTGGGTCAGGCAACCATCGACTCGGCCCGTTCCCTTGAGTGGGATCCGGCAGCGGTTTCCTAACCGGGCCCAGGGTCCCGCCGGTAAGCCCGGCGTAACCTGCTCCGGGTTCGGTGCCGTGTCCACCTAAACTGGACCAATGAGCCAGACAGGACCAATGAGCGAATCACCGGACGCCGAGTTCGACCCGCGTGCAAGTTCCCTTTCGGGGAAAGTGGCACCCGACGTCATGGAGGAGCTGCTCGCCATGCGCAGCAGCATCGACAATATCGACGCCACCCTCGTGTACCTGCTTGCCGAACGATTTAAGGCAACGCAGCGGGTGGGCCATTTGAAGGCAGAGCACCACCTGCCGCCCGCGGACCCGGGGCGTGAAGTGGCGCAGATTGCACGGCTTCGCAGCCTCGCCGAGGATGCCAACCTCGATCCTGCTTTCGCGGAGAAATTCCTGAACTTCATCATCAGCGAGGTCATCCGCCACCATCAGGCGATTTCCCAGACCCGCAACGGTGGAACAGATGCCGCAGGCGAGTGACCCGAACGGGCCGCAGGACGCCGCCCGGGAGGTGCCGCGCCCCGAGGCGCGGAACGGGATGGTCACAGCCACGGCGTTGGGCAGCTGGCCCGGGACCGATCCCATCGAGGCCAGCCGGGTGGTCCGCGGCGAACTGGGGGATCCCCACCTGCCTTTCCTTGTTGAACTGCCGCAGCGCGGCCCGGGTGCGGACGCGCTCGGGCGCAGTGCCGCCTTGCTGGTGGACCTGTTCGTCGACATCCAGCCGCACGGGTGGCGGCTGGTGGACCGCCCGGGCAAGGACCACCGGCGCGCGGTATCCCTCCTGGGCCAGGACCTGAACGTCCTTGCCGACGTCGTGGGAGCGGAGGAGCGCACGGGCGAAGCGCTGAAAATCTCCCTCCGGGGACCCCTCTCGCTTGCGGCAAACCTCTATCTGCACAACGGTGAGCGGGCACTGTCCGACGCCGGGGCACGCCGGGATCTCCTCCAGTCCTTCACTGCCGGGCTGGGGGACTACGTGGCCCGGGCCGCGTCGTCGGCCCCCGGCGCGCGGATCACCGTCCAGATCGACGAACCCGACATCGCCGCGGTGCTGGCCGGCGGCATCCCCACCGCCAGCGGCTACCGCACCCTGCGTTCCGTCCCGTCCTCCGAGGTGTCGGGTGCCTGGCAGCAGGTCTGTGAAGCGGTCGAGGCCACTGGCGCGGACGCTGTCTTTGCCCTGCCGCGGGCGGAGGCATTCGGCCCGCTCCGATCCGGAACGCAGTCTCCCTTTGAACTGGCGGTCAGCGCCGGAGCGCGGGGTGCGGCCCTGGCTGCCGACGGATTGGACGCGCGTGACTGGGAAGCCATCGCGGAAGCTGTCGAAGGCGGCCGGAGGATCTGGCTGGGCATCCTGCCCGTTCCGGCCAGCGGGACGGAACTGCCCCAGGTGAGCGTCCTCGTCGAGCGTGTGCTGCGTCCCTGGCGGAAGCTGGGGTTGTCGCTGCAGGAGCTGCCGGCACTTCGCCTCACACCCGCGGAAGGACTTGCTGACCTTTCGCCCGCGGCAGCGCAGAAGGTCCTGGCCCGGCTCACCCAGACGGCTTCCGCGCTGGACCAGGTGGTCGCCGAGGGGTGAACCCGCGCCGCCGGAACGGGTCTAGGTCCGGTGTTCCCAGTGCTCCGGTTCGGCGTCTGCGGGCAGGACGCCGTCGAAATCCCGGTACCGGTAGCTAAAGGCGCCGTCGTATTCGAAAACCGTACCGATCTGCCGCTGGATCACCCGCGCGCGGATCCGGAACAGCTGCTGCTCCTCGTCCCACCACTGTTCCACCTGTGCATCGGCCGCAGTGACGGCGGGCAGGGGGAGCCGCAGTGGACCGAGGAAGAGCCGGCTGGCGGGGGACGTCATGTGCAGGTGCCCGTCCGCGTCCACCCGCAGCTGCAGGCCGGTGGCAAGATTGCGGCGGCGCCCCAGATAGTCAGTGAGGATTCCAGGCGCCGTCAGGACTGTGGTGTCCTCGAAGATCCGGGTCCTGCCCGGGAAATCGAAGCTGCGGACCGCGGTCAGCGCCGGCCGCCCCCACGGGTCACGGTGCGGATAGTTGCGGATCGTGAAGGGAACGTTTGTCCCGTACTCCGGGAAGAAGGCGTTGGTCACCGGAACCAGCGGGAGCACGGGACGCAGCCATGTCCGGGGGCACCCGGCCCGGCTAAAGACGCCGTGCCCTTCCCCGGACCGTCCCCCGTCCGGAGCGAGGCTGAAATAGTCCTGTAGCTGCGGCTGCAGCCGGCGGAATTCCGAGCCGAGGACCTGCTGGTAGATGGAGGCCACGGCTACGGCTTTCCCGGCGGCGTAAGCCGAAGAAACCCTGCGCCGGACGTGTGTTCTTGCTCGCTCATCCCTCCCCGTTTCCGCCGCGGACATCAGCGTTTGCTGTTTCGACTATAGTGGGGCCGCCTTCACCGGGCACCCGGCGAGCCGTGCCGGGGGATGTGTCCCTTAGGATGATAGGGATTAACCTAGGCGGCTTTGCACGCCGTGGGGGAGCGGCAGCCGATGCTGCCCGACGCGCGCAACGGCGCGCGTGGACGCAAGCAGCGAAAAACAGGGAGCTATGAAGGCACGCATACTGGTCGTAGACGACGACGAAGCACTCGCCGAAATGATCGGCATCGTGCTGCGCAATGACGGGTTTGAACCGGTCTTCTGCGCCGACGGCTCCTCCGCGCTGGAAGTGTTCCGCAACAGCAGGCCGGACCTGGTCCTGCTGGACCTCATGCTTCCGGGCATCGACGGCATCGAAGTGTGCCGGCAGATCCGCAGCGAGTCCGATACCCCGATCGTGATGCTGACGGCAAAGTCGGATACCTCCGACGTCGTCCGCGGCCTTGAATCCGGTGCGGACGACTATGTGCCCAAGCCCTTCAAACCCGCGGAACTGGTCGCGCGGGTCCGTGCCCGCCTGCGTCCGGGAGACCAGAAATCACCGGAAACGCTGCGGATCGGCGAAGTTTCCATTGATGTCGCAGGCCACTCGGTGACCCGGGGCAGCGACAGCATTTCGCTGACGCCGCTGGAATTTGACCTGCTCGTCGCGCTGGCACGCAAGCCGTGGCAGGTCTTCACCCGCGAGATGCTGCTGGAACAGGTCTGGGGTTACCGCCACGCCGCCGATACGCGGCTGGTCAATGTGCATGTGCAGAGGCTCCGCTCCAAGATTGAACGCGACCCCGAAGCACCCGAGATAGTACTGACGGTGCGCGGTGTCGGATACAAAGCGGGCCAGAGCTAAGGTGCCGGGTTTCCTGGCCGGGATGGCCGGGGACCCGAGATTCGACAAGACGCTGCAGGGCTTCGTGCGCCTGCGCGATTCCTTCCGCCGGGCCACCCTTCAACGGATAGCCCGGCAATGGCGGCGGTCGCTTCAGTTCAAGACCATCGTGTCCACGCTTCTGCTGGTGGCGCTGGCGGGTGCGGGGATCGGCGCGTTCCTCTCGCACCAGATTGCCGGTTCCCTCTATGAAGAGCGCCTGGCACAGTTCCGGACCGAGGCGACTACAGGCCTGACCAGTGTGAAGGACAACTTCCGCGACACCGCCGCGAGCGACCGCGAAAGCACAGACCGCCTGGTCATGGACACGCTTCCGCTGCTGCAGGGCCGTGGGGCAGACGCCGAACGGACCTACCTGCTCACCCCGTTGCCGACGAAGGACCCCCTGTACGTCACGTCCTCGGTCAACAGCGGAAACATCACCGCCAGTGGTATTCCCGTAACACTGAGCGATGCCGTCGTCGCCAGCAAAGCCGATGAGTCCGAGACGGATTACGTGTTCTGGTCTCCACTGGAGCTGGCCAATGGCGAGCCCGGCATTGCCTTTGGCACCAAAGTCACGCTGCCTCCGGACAACTCGGAATATGCCCTCTACCTGATCTACGACCTGCAGTCCATGCAGGAAACCCTCGACGACATCCACCGGATTCTCTGGATTGCAGGATTCCTGCTGCTCGCCATCAGCGGCACCATCGCGTGGATCGTGACCAAGGCCGGACTCGGCGCCGTCAGCGACGCGGCCGCCGTCTCCGAGAAACTCGCCGCGGGCGAACTGCAGGAGCGCATGGAGGTCAAGGGCGAGGATGAGGTCGCCCGCCTGGCTGCATCATTCAACCGCATGGCCGGCACCCTGCAGGACCAGATCACGCAGTTGGCCACGCTCTCACAGATGCAGCAGGTCTTCGTCTCCGATGTCTCCCACGAGCTCCGGACGCCGCTCACCACCGTGCGTATGGCCGCGGAGGTGCTTTACGACGCCCGCGAGAGCTTCGATCCGATGTACCGGCGTTCCACGGAGCTGCTCTATCACCAGGTGGAACGCTTCCAGGCGCTGCTGGCCGATTTGCTGGAGATCTCAAGGTTCGACGCCGGAGCGGCGGCCCTCGACCTGGAACCCACCGACGTCTTCCACATCATCCGGGACGTCATTGACGCGACGGAACCCCTGGCCAACAACCTCGGGTCCGAGGTTGTGGTGGTGTCCTCGGAGTCGAGCTGCGTGGTCGACGCCGATCCGCGCCGGATCGAACGCATCCTGCGGAACCTGCTGGTCAACGCGCTGGAGCACGGCGAGGGCGAACCCATCGAAATTGCCGTGGCAGCATCCGCAGACGCGGTGGGCATAGCCGTCCGCGACCACGGTATCGGGATGACAGAGGACGACGCGGGCCGCGTCTTTGACCGCTTCTGGCGCGCGGATCCGGCGCGGGCGCGTACTACGGGCGGCAGCGGCCTGGGCCTGGCCATCGCCACCGAAGACACCCGCCTCCACAGCGGCTGGCTTGAGGCCTGGGGCGAACCCGGGAATGGATCATGCTTCCGGCTGACGCTTCCCCGCCGTCACGGCGTGGACTTTGAATCATCACCGGTGCCCTTGTCTCCGGACGACGTTATGGCCGGCCCCCGCGCGCTCACGGCAGCGGCAGCGGCCGGGGAAGAGGATCCCGATGTCTATTAGCAAGAGCGTGGTGCCCGCGAGGCGCCCGGGGCAGCCGGGAAGGCTGCTGGTGCTGTGGCTCAGTGCTGTCCTCGTCCTGGTTGGCTGCTCATCCATTCCGACCGTGGGGCCGGTGGGCACGGCATCGGCCGAGCACGGCGGAGAAGCAGGGGAAGACGCCGTTTTCTCCCCTGAAGGCCCGGGGGTGGACGCCTCGGAGCAGGACATCATCCGTGGCTTCATGGAGGCGGGAAGGGGCGCAGTCGACGACTACAGTGTCGCCCGGCAGTTCCTGGCACCTGAGCTGGCCGGCACCTGGTCGCCCACGGAGCGGGTAACTATTTACCGGTCCTCCCGGATCGTGGCCATGCCCGAACCTGACCAGTTCCAGATTCAGCTGGAAGTCCAGGGAAGCGTGAATGCCCAGGGCATCCGGACCGACGAGCCCGAAGGAACCACCGAAACATATCCCGTCCGGCTGGAGAAAGTGGACGGGCAGTGGCGGATCAGCGAGGTTCCTAACGGAATCATCGTGTCCCTGGCCAGTTTCCCCGCGCTGTTCATTGACCACAACCTCTACTTCTACTCCAGCGATTACCAGTACTGGGTGCCGGATACCCGGTGGTTCGTCCAGCGCTCGGGTATCGCGGCCAACATCATCAAGGCACTCCTGCTTGGCCCCGCTCCCTACCTGCAGGGCGCCGTCGTCAGTGCCTTCCCCGCGGGAACCGCGCTGGCCCGGGACGCAGTGCCGGTAGCAGCAGGGGAAGCAACTGTAGATTTCACGTCCGAATCGCTGCGGGATTCCAGCGACCTGAACCGCCAACAGATGGTGAAGCAGCTTGAGCAGAACCTGCGGAGCCTGAACAACGGCACGTCGGTGAGGATGACGGTGGCGCAGCGGGACGTCGACCTGGGCAAGGGCAGCGGTGAATTGCGGTCCGCCATCGCGGACCCGTCGGCCGGAGCCACCCAGATTGTGGTCCATCAGGAGGAATTGGCCTTCTACGCCGACGGTCTCGAGCCGATAGCGGATATCCCTTCCGTGGCGGAATACGGTCCCCGGCATCCGGCCATGTCTGTGGACAGATCGGTCATTGCCTTCCTGGACAGCCGGGAGGGCACCCTGCGGATCACGGGACCCGGGCAGGATGTCCGGGTTGCGGCCGAGGCCGACCGGTTGACACCGCCCAGCATCGACCCCCGCCAATGGGTCTGGACAGCCCGGCCCGCGGGCTCCGGTTACCAGGTCCTCGCGATACCGCCTGATGGCGACCGCAGTTCCGCGGCCGTTCTCTCGGCGCCGTGGCTGGAAGGGCTCACGGTGACGGAGTTGAGGATTTCCCGCGACGGCAGCCGTGCTCTCGTCGCTGCCAACCAGGGCGGCCGCAGCCAGGTGATGGTTGCCGGCGTCGTCCGCTCCGCTGAGGGCGTTCCCGTTTCCCTGACGGCTCCGATGACTCTTCAGGTGCCCTCGGCGGCGGGAGAGGTGAACCGGGTGAAGTGGGCTTCGGAAGACACGGTGGTTGCGGTCCAGGCCGGCGTGCAGGAGGCTGCTCCAGTGATCCTTGGCCCCGGACGGAAGGAAGCTGACGTGCTTTCCCCGAAGCAGGGGATTACTGGACTGAGCGCGGGCAACGGCGTGGAGGACATTTTCATCCAGACCGGCGAGGGAATCTTCAGCAAGGTGGGCAACAGCTGGACGCTGCGGACCGAAGGGGTACGCGACCCGGGGTTCCCGGGCTGACCCGGCGCTGCTTTCCTCCACAGCGTTCTGATGCGGCGGGTCCGCGCCGGGGATATCCCCGGCGTGGCCCGTGACGTCACCCGATGGTTCCCCCCGGCAGCAGGGTGGATGGATGGGCGCACTGGGCACACTACGCGGGCAGCTGGACCGGTTGCTTTACTCCGGCCCTGGCCGGGCCCTTGCCGCCGCCGTATCCGACCTTGCCGCTGTGCTGGTGCCGGTCTCCTGTGTGGTGTGCGGCGCTCCGGACCAGTGCCTGTGCGGCGGATGTGCAGCCAGGATCCGGCGCGGTACCTTGCACCCGTATTTTGCCCAGGACGGCGCAGGAGCACTTCCAGCTGAGGAACCGCCGGAACACCCGGACCCGCAGTCTGCGCCTGTAGCCGCCGGCCAGGAGCCTGCCGAAGCGCCCTTTGCCCCGCTGCACGTGCTGGCTGCCGGCGTTTATGCGGGCGGATTGGCGCAGACCCTGCTGGCCTTCAAGAACCGGGGACACACCGACCTGGCTGGTTTCCTGGCCCCGGTGCTGGCGGGAGCACTGCAGGCCGCAGTGCTGGATGCGTACCAGAACCGGGGAGTTTATCCGTTGGTGCTTGTTCCCGTGCCCGGTACCAGCGCCTCACTGCGCAAACGGGGCTACGTTCCTTTGGTGCTGCTTCTGAAGCGGATTCAGCACCATCAGCTGCTGCCGGCGGGCTGCACCGTTAGCTCCCTGGTCTCCGTGTCGGCCGGGCACGGCATGGGGAAAAAACTTCCGCGGGTGATCAGCGGGGCAGCACGTCCGGGCGGTGCAGGTGGGTCCGGCAGATCCGTCCCGGCCGGGACGCAAAAGGGACTGGGCAGCAGCGCCCGGAGACGAAATGTCCGGAACACCATGACAGCAGGTCCTCCCGGGGCACTTGCCGGTATCGACTGCCTGGTGCTCGATGACGTCCTGACTACGGGAGCCACCCTTGCCGAAGCCGTGCGGGCTCTCCGGGCGGCCGGCGCCACGGTCCGCGGCGCGGCGGTTATTGCCGCAACACCGGCCCCTGCACGTAACACTGTTCCCATCTTCCCTGCCGTTCCGGGGGCGCTTCCCACCGGCGGCGGAAACGGAATCGGGAGACGTGAATAAAGGTCGGCGGTGATCTAACGTGTTGAGTATGGATAGCTTCAAGTAGCGGGGCTATCCTGCGGCAACGGTCGCGAAGCAACCTGACAGCGGCCGTTGTTGTGTCACCGAAATCTATTGGAGGGCACCATGGAATTCATGATCAGCGGACGCAATGTTGCAGTATCAGACCGGTTCCGCGAGTACGCCGAAGAGAAGATCGGCAAAGTGGAGGCGCTCGGCGACAAAGTCCAGCGGGTGGAGGCCAGGGTCACGAAGCAGGGTAACGTCCGGGACGCAGACAGCGCCCTGACCGTGGAGATCACGGTCACCGGACGGGGACCCGTTGTCCGTGCAGAGGCAACATCCGGGGACAAGTTCGCAGCGTTCGACCTCGCGTACGGAAAGCTGCTGGAACGGTTGCGCCGGGCAAGCGACAGGCGCAAGGTGCACCACGGTCGCCACACACCGGTACCGGTCCGGGTCGCCACTGCTGATCTTGGTCCCGTGAGTACCTCGGAGCCTCTTTACGTCCAGGTGGCAGCAGCCGCCGAGGAACGGGACCAGGAGGCCGAGGAAGCCGCAGCGGAAGAAGCCGCCGGCGAGTGCCCAGTATTGATCCGGCGCAAGGTTTTCCCGGGTGCCCCCATGAGCCTTGACGACGCCGTCGACAACATGGAACTGGTCGGCCACGACTTCTACCTGTTTGTGGATTCCGCCACCGGCGCGCCTTCGGTGGTGTACCGCCGCCGGGGCTGGACCTACGGGGTCATCACCCTGGACGCCAAGTGCGCCGAAGGCACGGAAGACCCGCGGGAAGAAATACGCGGCTACCGCGCCGCCGAAACCGCAGTTGACGGCCGCGCGACCGCCTGACCTGCACCTGCTCCCCTAGGATGAGGGGATGAAAAACACCAGGCTCTCGCTCCGCCAGGCACGCCGTACGGCCTTGGCGGCGCAGGGACTGGCCCGGGTACGGCCCACCGGCCTTGTTAACGCAAGGCAGGTGGGCCGTACTTTTGAACGGCTCGCGGTATTGCAGATCGACTCCGTCAACGTGCTTTCGCGCAGCCACTACCTGCCGCTTTTTTCCCGGCTCGGTCCCTATGACTCGAAAATCCTGGACCGGATGGCAGGCAGGCGGCCGCGCCGGATGGTCGAATACTGGGCGCACGAGGCCAGCTTTGTCCGCCCCGAACTGTTCGCGGACCTGCGGGCCGTCCAACGGCGGACATGGATGACCGCAGGATCGCTCCCGGAGGTCCTGGCAGAGGATCTCCGGGAACGCATCCTTGAGGTCCTGGAGTCCGCGGGAAGGCCCCTGACCTCCCGCGAGACCATGGACCTCCTCGGCCACAGCCGGGCCCGGGGCACCACGGACTGGGGCTGGAACTGGAACGCTGCCAAGCGGGTCCTGGAGGACCTGTTTGCCGCCGGCCTGATCAGTTCCGCAGGGCGGACCGCGCAGTTCGAACGGCTGTATGCGCCCACGCAGGCCGTTCATCCTGCCGGGGCGGCCGCATTGGCGCCATCAGACTTTGGCGATGCCGTGCTGCGCCTGACCGAGGCCGCAGCACGGGCGCACGGCGTTGCGACGGTCCGCGGGCTCGCCGACTACTTCCGTCTCCAGCAGCGTGAGACGGCACTGGCCGCAGAGGAACTGGCGGGCAAGGGGATTCTGGAGCGGGTGGAGGTGGCCGGCTGGCGGCAGCCGGCCTACCTGCATGCCGAAGCGGTGATTCCCCGGGCCGTCTCCGGACAGGCGCTCCTCAGCCCCTTCGATTCCCTGGTCTTCGAGCGTCGGAGACTCGAAGAGCTGTTCGGGTTCCATTACCGGATCGAAATCTATACGCCGCCGGAAAAGCGCAGGTTTGGCTACTATGTCCTGCCGTTCCTGCTCGGCGAGGAACTCGTGGCCCGGGTGGATCTCAAAGCGGACCGTGGCGCGGGTATGCTCCTTGTGCAGGCAGCCCATTCAGAACCCGGGGCGCCGCACCATACGGCGCGTCAACTGGCTGCCGAGCTGCGGCTCATGGCACAGTGGCTGGGGCTCGGGCAGATTACGGTGAAGCCCGCGGGAGACCTGGCTCCGGCCCTGAAGCTGGAAGTAAGCAGGGAATAAAAGGTCAATGGGGAACCACGGACCGCCACCGTACGTCTCTCACGTAGACTGGGGACGCCAGATTTCGGCAACACTAGATTGGGAGCAAATCAGTGGCATCACTACTCGAACGAGTTCTTCGTACCGGCGACAAGAAGACGCTGAAGACACTGCGTAACTACGCCGACGCGATCAACGTGCTCGAGGACGAGTTCAAGGGCATGACCGATGCCGAGCTCCGGGGTGAAACGGACCGCCTCAAAGAGCGCTACAACGACGGCGAGTCCCTCGATGACCTCCTTCCCGAAGCATTCGCCGCCGTCCGCGAGGCTGCCGGGCGTACCCTCGGCATGCGGCACTTCGACGTCCAGCTGATGGGCGGCGCGGCCCTGCACCTGGGCAACATTGCCGAAATGAAGACCGGTGAGGGCAAGACCCTTGTCGCCACGGCACCTGCCTACCTCAACGCCCTCACCGGGCGTGGCGTTCATATCGTCACCGTCAACGACTACCTGGCGGAGTACCAGTCGGACCTGATGGGACGGGTGTTCCGCTTCCTGGGCATGACCAGCGGCTGCATCCTTTCCAACCAGGACCCCGCGACCCGGCGTGAACAGTACGCCGCCGACATCACCTACGGAACCAACAACGAGTTCGGCTTCGACTACCTCCGCGACAATATGGCCTGGAGCGCCGCGGAGCTGGTCCAGCGCGGCCACCACTTCGCCATCGTCGACGAAGTGGACTCCATCCTCATCGACGAGGCACGTACTCCGCTGATCATTTCCGGCGCGGCCAGCGGCGACGTGAACCGGTGGTACACCGAGTTCTCCAAGGTCGTCCAGCGCCTGAAACTGGACACCGACTACGAAGTGGACGAGAAAAAGCGCACGGTCGGCATCCTGGAGCCCGGTATCGAGAAGGTGGAGGACTACCTCGGTATCTCCAACCTCTACGAGGCTGCCAACACCCCGCTGATCGGCTTCCTCAACAACGCCATCAAGGCCAAGGAACTCTTCAAGCGCGACAAGGACTACGTGGTCCTCAACGGCGAAGTCATGATCGTTGACGAGCACACCGGCCGAATCCTGGCCGGCCGCCGGTACAACGAGGGTATGCACCAGGCGATCGAGGCGAAGGAAGGCGTGGTCATTAAGGCCGAAAACCAGACGCTCGCCACGGTCACCCTGCAGAACTACTTCCGGCTCTACGAAAAGCTGGCCGGCATGACCGGTACGGCCGAGACCGAAGCCGCCGAGTTCATGAGCACCTACAAGCTTGGCGTGGTGCCGATTCCCACCAACAAGCCCATGTCCCGGATCGACCAGGCAGACCTGATCTACAAGAACGAAGTGGCAAAGTTCGACGCCGTGGTCAAGGACATTGCCGAACGTCACGCGTCCGGCCAGCCCGTGCTGGTCGGCACCACCAGTGTGGAGAAGAGCGAGTACCTCTCCAAGCAGCTGGCGAAGGCAGGCATCCGGCACGAGGTCCTCAACGCGAAGAACCACGCACGTGAAGCCGCCATCGTTGCCCAGGCAGGCCGCAAGGGGGCCGTTACCGTAGCAACCAACATGGCAGGCCGCGGCACTGACATCATGCTCGGCGGCAACGCGGAGTTCAATGCCATCGCAGAGCTGGAACGCCGCGGGCTGGACCCGAATGACAACCCCGAGGACTATGAGTCCGCCTGGCCGGATGCCCTGGAGAAGGCACGCCATGCCGTGGCCGCCGAGCAGCAGGAAGTGGTCGAACTCGGCGGGCTCTACGTTCTTGGTACCGAACGCCACGAGTCACGCCGTATCGATAACCAGCTCCGCGGCCGGTCCGGCCGGCAGGGCGATCCGGGCGAATCCCGCTTCTATCTTTCGCTCACCGATGACCTGATGCGGCTGTTCAACTCCGGTGCCGCTGAACGGATCATGAACAGCTCGTCCATGCCCGACGACGTCGCACTGGAATCCAAGCTGGTGTCGAAGGCCATCCAGAATGCGCAGGGACAGGTTGAGGGACGCAACGCGGAACAGCGCAAGAACGTCCTGAAGTACGACGACGTCCTGAACCGCCAGCGCGAAGCCATCTACGGCGACCGCCGCCGGATCCTGGAAGGCGATGACCTGCAGGAGAAGATCAGCTTCTTCCTGGAGGACGTCGTCACTGCGGTCGTCAACGAAGCCACCGCTGAGGGACACGGGGATGACTGGGACCTCGAGCAGCTGTGGACCAACCTCAAGACGCTGTACCCGATCGGCCTGACCATTGACGAGGTGGTTGAGGAAGCGGGCGGCCGGTCCCGGCTCACCCGCGACTTCCTGCACAACGAGATCCTGTCCGACGCGAAGCTGGCCTACCAGGCCCGCGAGGAAGCACTGGGGTCGGCCACGATGCGCGAACTGGAGCGCCGGGTCGTGCTCTCGGTCATCGGCCGGAAGTGGCAGGAACACCTCTACGAAATGGACTACCTCAAGGAGGGCATCGGACTGCGGGCCATGGCGCAGCGCGATCCGCTGGTGGAATACCAGCGCGAAGGATTCGTGATGTTCCAGACGATGATGGAGTCCATCCGCGAGGAAAGCGTCGGCTACCTCTTCAACGCCGACGTGCAGGTCAGCGAGCCTGCCGTCCCGGCAGCGAACGCCTTGGCCGGCGTAAAGGACGCGCGCGGCGTCGTCGGCACCCCCGTTATCAAGGCCGCCGGACTTGAAGCTCCGCAGCAGCCGGCCAGCCTCCAGTTCACGGCACCGAACAGCCAGGGCGGGGTGGATACCCGGGTCGAGCGGACAGGGTCCCGCGACAAGCAGGATTCCAAGGCCAATCCGGCTGCTCCTGCCGCCCGCAAGGCAGCGCAGACCGGCGCGAAGTCCGGAGCCAAGAAGGCGAAGCGCCGCAAGTAACAAGATGCACCGCCTCCACCGGGCGGGACCTATCCAATCTCCAGGGCGGTGACTTTCCAGAGCCCGCGCCGTAGCTGAACCCTCAGCGCAACGGCGCGGGCTCTTTCGTTTTCCCAGGCCACTACCGAGGCTTCATAGATCCCCTCCGCGACCGGGCACAGGTGGCAGGAGCGGATGCGTACACCCCGGTGCAGCAGCTGTGGGTCGGACCCCGGCCCTCCGCGGGGATTCTGCTTCAGCCCGCGGACCAGATTGGCACGCAGCTGCAGCCGTTCGTAGCTTTCCGGATCCAGCCAGCGCGCCATCTGCTGCAGCGGGCGGACGCCGCCCAGTACCTCCAAGGCGGCCAGTGCCACCGATTGGCAGATGGCCTTCACCCGGGCGTCGTCCGCTGGATCCGAGGCCCAGTTTGGGGCCGGAGAGACACGGGCGGGATCCGGTGCCGGGTCGGCCCGGTACCGCATCGGCGGGGTGGCGGGAACAGGTGCCGGAAGCACTTCCTGCACGGGTGCCAGATAAACAGCGATCGGGCCCGGTTCGCTCCCCGCCTGCCCCCGCTGCGCCAGCCCGGCCGGGGCATCCGGAGCCGGAAGGAATATCACGCTCGTCATGGTGCGTCCTTTCCTGTCAAGAATTCGGTGGGAACATCACCGGGGCGGCATGGCCAGGACCTGGCCGGGGTGGATAAGGCCCGGGTCGGGACCTATGACGTCCCGGTTCAGTTCGTACCAACGGGGCCAGAGGGCAGCCGTCTCGGCGTCGGTGGCGTACGGTCCCAGCTGTGCTGCCGCCAGCGACCAGAGGGTGTCTCCCGCCGCGACGACGACCTCCCGCTCGTCCTGCCGGGGCGAGCCGGTCAGCAGGTTGCCGGCTGCAGGCTGAGGGGGAGCCGGACGCCACAGCGGAGAGACAGCTTCCCCCGCGTCGGCCGTTTCCGGAGTTCCGGCACCGTCCGCGTCTTGTTGTCCTGAAGTCGCTGAAGTCGCTGAAGTAGCTGCTGCTGTGCCAGCACCGGGTGCATCGGCCGCCGTCGGGTGTGCCGTCTGGAGAGTCGTCCTGGCTGCCGCTGCTGCGGCGGCCACTGGCGTGGATGCCGCTGACATCGGTGCGGTGCCCAAGGCGCCCCCGGCAGCCAGGGAAAGCCCCAGTGCAGCCGCGGCCAGCCGGCGCAGCGGCCCCGGTGCCAGCGACAGCGTCCGCCTGGCGGCAGTGCGGAAACCGGACCGGTGCAGGAGGCACCCGGCCAAGGCGAAAATCGAGCCTGCAACCCACCAGAGCGTCAGCAGCACACCCGCGGCTGCGGCACAGAACCCGGCGATCTGCGTCAGCGTGGCGAATGAAAGCGGTTCCGGGGAGAGGGGATCCGGGGCGAACGCGGCAGAACCTGCAGCGGCGGCCGGAAGCATCCGGGAACCGCACCACAATAGCAACAGGCCGAGACCTGCCACGGCTGCGGCGGTAAGCGCGTCTGCCGCCAGTCCCGGACGGGGAACGGATACGGTCATGGCTTTCTCCGATCTGGGGAGCGCGGTGTTTCGGGACAGGTGTACGGATGCTCCGACCCGGTTAATGCGATTTGTTTAGTGCTGTGCTGGGCTTCTCTGGCCACGCCGTGTGGTGTCCGCTGGTTGCTTGTATTTGCCGGCATTTGATTCGTTTGCCGGTTTTTAGTTCTTTTGGTGACCCCTGACTTGTTTGGCAGGGAAGGGTTCTTTTGGCAATGCATGGTTCAGTTGATGCCCGTGTCTACACTTCGCTTCGGTCGGTGTCCAGAGTGGTCGGCCGGCTTCGTGGCCGCTAGCCTAGGGCGATGCGATGGGATGCCCTGTTTAGGGACATGGAGGCACAGATGGCCGCAGCTGCCGGGGTGGCTGTCGAAGGTGAGATCGCCGAACGGGTGCGGATAGAGCTCCGCGGGATCAGCCTGCAGGACAGGCTCCGCAGCCAATGCGGGAAGCACCTGGTGGTCGATCTCGGCACGGCGGGCCTGCTGCAGGGGATCCTGCGGCATGTGGGGGAAGGATGGCTGGTGCTGGAGCGGGACCGCGGCGCCGCCTTGGCGGTCCTGGCGCACGTGGTTTCCATCAGGGGCATGGACCGGTTTGCCAGCCAGCCTGCAGAGACAGTGCGGCTTGGAGTTGCCTCTGCGCTGCGGGGCATTGCCCGGGACCGCAGCGCCGTCGTCGTCCGTTCCGTCGGTTCGGCGGCGGAACGCGCCCTGCACGGCACCATCGACCGGGTAGGCAACGATTTCCTGGAACTGGCCGCCCTGCCGTCCGATCAGCCGCGGCGCCCAGCCAACGTCACAGCCGCCTATGTGCTGCCGATGGCCACGGTGGCCGCAGTCCTCTCACAACAGAGCGGCTGGGACTGAACCGGGCGGGACTGAACCTGGCAGGGGACAGGCAGGGCTGGGGCGGGCAAGGACAGTGCGTCCGAAGGAAGCTACGCGCTGCCGGCATCCCAGGCTCAGCTCCCAGCATTCTCCTCCACCGGCATGCCCTGCCGCACAGCTGCGGCGGACTTCCGGTAGGCGCGGGAAATGTAGTCCTCGAGCTGCTGCGCCTCCACCCGCCACTGGCCCCTGCCGCCAATCTGGATAGCTGGAAGTTCTCCGCTGCGGACAAGGGCATACGTCTGCGAGGAGGAGATGTTCAATACCTCGGCGACATCGGCCAGCGTCAGGAATCTCTTATCGCCCATGCCACTCACCTTTCGCACCGCACCACTGCGGTTTGCACCGTTGTATACCAGCAGCACCAGTGTGGCACCAGCAGGATCGGGCTGATGGGTTATCCACAGATTCGGCTTTCTCGAAAACCACCGTTTCCTTCCCTCCGGGCTTCCTCCACAATGGCGGCCATGGTCCCGGAGCGGGGCGGGAGAGTGGCACAGGGGAGTGTGGCACAGGGGGACGACACCTGAGCCTGGCACCCGGACATTACACCTGGGCATGACATAGGGGATCCGGACATGTGGAATCCAAGGGGGACGTGGAGCATGAGCCTGCATCTATCGGAACGTACAACCGGTGCGGAACCGGCCGCGGCGCGGCTGCGGAAACCGTCATGGCGGGATCCACGGCTCCTGCTGGGCATCCTGCTGGTGCTCGGATCCGTTGCCTCGGTTGT
The DNA here is from genome assembly GCF_030373105.1 of Arthrobacter sp. zg-Y877. Taxonomy (NCBI): domain Bacteria; kingdom Bacillati; phylum Actinomycetota; class Actinomycetes; order Micrococcales; family Micrococcaceae; genus Arthrobacter; species Arthrobacter sp. zg-Y877. Next base: position 212,761 of record NZ_JAUCPU010000002.1, on the reverse strand, counting down.
CGCCCTGGTGGACGCCGCGGACCGGACCACGGAGGTCTACGCTGCAAAACGGGATATTCCTCCGGGTACGTCCCTGACCGCTGAGGATCTGCTCGTGGTGCCGGTGCGGCTCGGCAATGCCGAAGAGTTTTATTTCCCGGTGGCGGCAGGATTGCCCAGGGACGCTGTTGCCGGTGCGGTGCTCCGCGAGGGGGAGCTGGTGGCCCGGTCCGCGCTGGTCCACCCTGACGCGCTGGACCGCAAACCCGTGGGGCTGCGGGTGGAAGACCCGCTGCCTGCCAGCACGGACGCCGGATCGCGTGTGGACATCTGGGCGGCCATGCCCAACGCAGTGAACGGATTCGACGAGCCGCGGCAATTGATCGAGGCTGCGGAGATATCGGAGATGGCCGTTACGGAGTCCGCTTTGGGAACCACCCGAAGCACGGAGCTGCTGGTCCTGGTGGAGGACGCGGACCTGCCGCTGCTCTTGAGTGCGTTGTCCAACCAGGCCAAGATCACCGTGGTCCACAACCCGTCGCCGGGCTCATGAATATCCCGGTGGCCACCGTGGGGGCCGCAACCGCCGGGGTGCTCGACGGGCTGGAACGCCTGCAGGGTCCAGTAACCGTGGTTCGGCGGTGTACGGAACTGGCGGAACTCGTCGCCGTTTCGCAAAGCGGCATCGTGCGGGCCGCCGTCGTCGCCGGGGACGCCGGTGAACTTACCGCAGCCCTGGCCCAGCGGCTCGGCGCCGCCGGCGTGGCACTGGTGGCTCTTACCGATGATCCCGTCCTCCGGCGGCGCCTGGATACCATCCGGATCCTCAATGCCCCCGCTGGTGTGGACCCCGGTGCGCTCGCGGGATTGATTTCCACCGCGGTACAGGTGCTGGAGCAGGCCGGGGATGCCTCCGCTAGTACGGGCAGCAACGCGCTCGCCGACCCGGCGGCTGCCTTCGGGACAGGCACGGGGGGACCGGGGCCGGGTCCGGCAGCCTCCGGCACGGGGGAACCGGACGTCCGCACCGGAACCGTCACCGCCGTCTGGGGACCGGCAGGCGCGCCCGGCCGGACCACGCTGGCCGTCAATCTGGCTGCTGAAGCGGCTGCGGCAGGCAAACGCGTGCTCCTGATCGACGCCGACACCTATGGCGCCAGCGTAGCCGTGAGCCTTGGCCTGCTTGACGAGTCCGCCGGGCTGGCGCAGGCCTGCCGCCTTGCCGACCAGGGCCTGCTCGACGACGTCGCGCTGCAGCGGATTGCCTCAGATGTCTCCCTCCGGGGGCACCGGTTGGCGGTGCTCACCGGTATCACGCGGTCCGACCGGTGGGTGGAACTGCGCCCCGCAGCGCTGTCCGGGGTCTTGGAGGTCGCACGCCGGACCGCTGATGTCACCATTGTCGACTGCGGGTTCTCGCTGGAAACCGATGAGGAACTGAGCTTCGACACCATCGCCCCGCGCCGCAACGCCGCCACGCTGCTGGTGCTTGAAGCAGCGGACACGGTCTACGCTGTTGGCGCTGCGGACTCTGTCGGTGTTCCCCGTCTGGTCCGCGCCCTCTCGGACCTTGCCGCAGCAGTGCCCGGCGTCGAGCCGAGGATCGTGTTGAACAAAGTCCGGGCCGCATCGGTCGGGCGGCAGCCGGAGAGCCAGCTGCGCGGCGCGTGGGAAAGATTCGGGCCGGGACGGGAAATCAGTGCCTTCCTTCCGGCTGACTACGACTCAGCGGATGCCTCCCTGCTCTCCGGAACGGCCCTGCTGGAAACGGCTCCGGCATCGGCCCTCCGGGGAGCCATCGCGGAGTTGGCTGGCGTCCAGGTACCCCGGCGGCGTCGCGGCGCACGGGGATGGGGAGCAAAGTGACCTTTGGTGCATTCGCGGATAGGCTCAAGGGGAGCAGGCTGCAACGGAGCAGCCGGACGTAAGCACTATCGGAGGCGTATTACATGTCGTCAGGATCCCGCATCGCGGATCTTTTCAGTTCGGACACTTCCCTGGATGAGTTCATCGGGAATTACTACGAGCATCTGGCGCGTGAAGATGCCCAGGCGTATGAGCCGTCGGTTCTGCGGGAACGGGCCCAGAAGCACATGGAACTGGCGCTCACCCGCGCCGAGGGCACCGCCGCCGTAGACGTGGTGGACCAGGGTGACACCAGCGTCATTCTCATCGTCACCGACGACATGCCCTTCCTGGTCGACTCGGTTACTGCAGAGGTGGTGCGCCGCAACGCCGCCATCCGGCTGGTGGTGCACCCGATTTTCCTCGCCACCCGGGATCCCCGCAGCGGCGAACTGCAGCAGGTGCAGCGCGTCCCCGCCACCGCCGGCGTCTCCAGCGGAGACACCGCCGCCCTGCCGAACCTGGCCGACCTGATGGGCGGAAACGGGGGCACCACCAAGGTGGAATCCTGGATTGCCATCGACGTCGCCCGGATAACGGACGCGGACAAACGCTCCGGACTCATTGAAGGCCTGAAAAAAGTGCTGGGCGACGTCCGGATTGCGGTCTCGGACTGGCCGGCCATGCGGTCGAAGGTGCATGAGATTGCCCGTTCCCTCGAAACCGTGCCCGGTGCGCGTGAGATCCCCGACCTCCAGCAGGCCCGTGAACTGCTGACGTGGCTGGATAACGGCAACTTCACCTTCCTTGGTTACCGCGAATACGACCTCATCACCGAAGACGGCGAAGATGCCCTGCGCCCCACGGAGGACAGCGGCCTCGGACTCCTTCGGCTGCACTCCACCAGGCGGGTCCAGCGCCTGACCGGCGCGGGCCGTGCGAAAGCACGCGAAAAGCGTGCCCTCGTCATCACCAAAGCCAACTCGCGCTCCACCGTGCACCGGCCCGCCTACCTCGATTACCTCGGGGTCAAGCGGTTCGACGAGCACGGCAACGTCACCGGGGAACGCCGCTTTATCGGCCTGTTCGCCACCGGTGCCTATACCGGGTCCGTCCGCAGCATCCCGATTGTCCGGGACAAGGTCCGGGAAGTGATGCGCACGTGCGGTTTCCCCGCCGATTCCCATTCGGGCAAGGACCTGCTCTCCATCCTGGAAACCTACCCGCGCGACGAACTCTTCCAGATCGACCCCTCGGCGCTGATGGAGACCTCCCTGGCAATCCTCCGCCTGCAGGAGAGGCGCCGCACCCGGCTGTTCCTCCGTCCCGACATCTACGGCCGCTTCATGTCCGCGATCGTCTTCCTGCCGCGCGACCGCTATACGACGCCGGTCCGGCTCCGGATCCAGGACGAACTGCGCTCCACGTTCAAGGCCGAATCCATCGACTTCGAGGCGCGGATGACGGAATCCGCCCTCGCCCGGCTCTTCCTGCGGATCCGGCTTCCCCGGGGCCAGGAAATCACGGATGTCGACGCCGCGGCCCTGGAGGCACGCCTGGTCCAGGCGACACGGTCCTGGGGCGAGGGCATCGAAGAAGTAGTGCGGACCAAGTTCTCCCGCCGGGAGGCGGAGAAGCTTTCCGCACTGTGGGCTGACGCCTTCCCCGCCGCCTACCGGGTGGCCTATGAGGTGGAGGACGCCCTCGAGGACATTGCCCGCTTCGAAGCCCGGGTGGCCTCCCCGGACACCGCCCCGGAACTCTTTGTCTACATCCCCTCCGGGGACGGCGGGCACGGTTCCGAGGACGCCCGGCTCAAGCTTTACCTGACCGAACCCAAGTCACTGACCCAGATCCTGCCGTTCCTGCACAATCTCGGCCTCGAGGTGCTCGACGAACGGCCGTTCGAAATCCAGCGCGCTGACGGCACGACTTTCTACCTTTATGATCTGGGCCTGGTGTATCCCGCCGGCATCGACCCGCTGCAGACCGGCACCCTGCTCGCCGAAGCCTTCCGCGCCGGACTGTCCGGGACCGCCGAGTCCGACGCCTTCGACCGGCTGATCCTCCGGCAGGGGCTGCGCTGGCGCCAGGTGGTCATCCTGCGGGCCTACGCAAAGTACATGCGCCAGGTCGGCACGGCGAACTCCTACGGTTTCGTGGCCGGCACCCTGCTGGCCAACCCCGACGTCGCCCATGCACTGATCGCCCTCTTCGAAGGGCGTTTCGATCCGGACCTGACGGACGAGGAGCGCCGTACCGCCGTCGAGCAGGCCGGAGCCGCGCTGGAGCGCGGCCTCGAGCAGGTACCCACCCTCGACGCCGACCGCGTCCTGAGGACCTTCGCAAACCTGATCAACGCCACCCTGCGCACGAACTTCTACCAGGACAAGGCATACGTCAGTTTCAAACTGAACACCGGTGCCATCGAGGGTGCTCCGTTCCCGCGTCCGAAATACGAAATCTGGGTGTACTCCCCGCGGGTGGAAGGCGTGCACCTGCGCTTCGGGGAAGTGGCCCGCGGCGGGCTGCGCTGGTCCGACCGGCGCGAGGATTTCCGCACCGAAGTCCTGGGCCTGGTCAAGGCGCAAACGGTCAAGAACGCCGTGATCGTCCCCACCGGAGCCAAGGGCGGGTTCTATGCGAAGAAGCTGCCCGACCCCGCGGTTGACCGCGGCGCCTGGATGGAAGAGGGAAAGAACAGCTACCGCACCTTCATCCGCGGTCTGCTGGACCTGACCGACAACCTCGTGGTGAAGGAATCCGGCGAGGAAGTAGTTCCGCCCGAACGCGTGGTCCGCCACGACGGCGACGACAGCTACCTGGTGGTCGCTGCGGACAAGGGCACGGCTTCGTTCTCCGATATCGCCAACTCCATCTCCGCGGAATACGGGTTCTGGCTCGGCGACGCGTTCGCCTCCGGCGGATCCGTGGGCTACGACCACAAGGCGATGGGCATCACCGCCCGCGGCGCGTGGGAATCGGTCAAGCGGCACTTCAGCGAACTCGATCTGGACACCCAGAGCCAGGACTTCACCGTGGTGGGTGTGGGCGACATGAGCGGCGACGTGTTTGGCAACGGCATGCTGCTGTCCAAACACGTCAAGCTGGTCGCCGCCTTCGACCACCGGCACATCTTCCTGGACCCCAATCCGGATGCCGCCCGGTCGCACGCCGAACGGCAGCGCCTGTTCGAGCTGCCGCGCTCGTCCTGGGCCGACTACGACGAGTCCCTGATCAGCGCAGGCGGCGGGATCTTCCCGCGCCAGTCCAAGAGCATCCCGCTTTCCGAAGAGGTCCGCCGTGTTCTGGGCCTGCCCTCTTCGGCGACGAAGATGAGTCCGCCGGAGCTGCTGAAGGCCATCCTGACGGCCCCTGTGGACCTGCTCTACAACGGCGGCATCGGCACCTACGTGAAGTCCTCGGACGAGACCTCCGCCGATGTGGGGGACAAGGCCAACGACGCCATCCGTGTGGATGGCCGCGACCTGCGGGTCAAGGTAGTCGGTGAAGGTGGAAACCTGGGCATGACCCAGCGTGGACGCATTGAAGCTGCACGCGCCGGCGTCATCCTCAACACCGATGCCATTGACAATTCCGCCGGCGTCGACTGCTCCGACCACGAAGTCAATATCAAGATCTTCGTGGACCGGATGGTTGCAGCCGGCCGGCTGGACCCGGAGGAGCGTGCCGCGTTCCTGCACTCGATGACGGACGAAGTGGGACACCTGGTCCTGCAGGACAACGTCGACCAGAACATGCTGCTGCTCAACGACCGGCAGCGGGTCCTGGAATCCAGCCCCAGCTTCGAGCGGTTGATGGACTGGCTTGAGGAACATGCCGACCTGGACCGTGAGCTAGAGGCACTGCCCACCAACGAGGAACTGCATGCACGCATCGCTGCGGGCGAGGGGTTGACCTCACCTGAGCTGGCCGTCCTGGCGGCGTACGCGAAAATCGAACTCACCAAGGCATTGACCCGTTCGAACCTGGCCGACGATCCGTACTTCGCAGGCACCCTGCGCAGGTATTTCCCGAAGCAGATCGTTGAACGTTTCGGGGACCAGCTGGACACCCATCCGCTGCGCCGGGAGATCATCTCGACGGTGGTTGCCAACGACATGATCAACATCGGCGGCATTACCTTCGCCTTCCGCATCATCGAGGAAACCTCCGCCACCGAAGCGGAGGCCGCCCGCGCCTTCACATCGCTGCGGGAAATCTACGGAATCGACAAGGTCCTCGCCGGACTCGGTGCGCTGCCCGCGGACTTCCCCACGCAGACCTGGTCCATGATGCACCTGGACCTGCGCCGGCTGCTGGACCGCGCGGTGCGCTGGTTCGTCAACCACGTGGGCCGGGGAACCACGATCGACGAAGACATAGAGGCGTTCCGGCCTGTCCTGCAGCCGCTCCTCGCCGAACTGACCCGGTACCTCCGCGGCGGAGACGCCGAGCGGGTTGAAGCCATGCGGCAGAAGGCCCGCGAGCTGGATATCCCGCAGGAGCTCGGCAAGTACTGGGCCGAACAGTTCGAGTCCTTCGGCCTGCTCGACGTCGCCCTGGCGAGCCGGGGCAGCGACGAGCCGGCCGCCGAAGTGGCGGGCGTGTACTACGCCGTCTATGACAAGTACGGCATTGACGGCCTGCTGGACCGGATCACCAACCTGCCGCGCGAAGATAGGTGGCAGTCGCTGGCGCGCGGTGCCCTGCGCGATGACCTGTACTCGACCGTGGCGGACATGACGGTGGCCGTCCTGGACGCAACGCCTGACCAGTCCGGCACGGATCCGGGGGAGCGGCTGCACGCCTGGGAGCAGGAGAACGCCGACAACCTGGAACGCGCCTCGAAAATGTTCAACGAAGTGAACCGCCTCGAGCAGGATGACATGGCGTCCCTTTCGGTCGCTCTCCGCGTGCTTCGCTCCATCGTCCGCCGCTAGCCCGGAGTCCACGTGGCAATTTTTACCGACCCGATCAAGGATCATGCGGACTTCGGCCCGGGAGACGCTGAATGGCTGCACCTGCTGGTGGGGGACTGGCAGCTGGTTGCCGATCTGGCGTTCGCGGACCTGGCGCTCTGGTTCCCGGTGCCCGACGGCGGATACGTGGCGTTGGCACATGCCCGCCCCTCGACGTCGCACACTGTGTTCCACAGCGACTTTGTAGGCGAACGCATCCGCTCCGACCTGCACCCGCTGGTCGACGCCGCGTGGCGGAGCCAGCACATCGAACGGTCCAGCGAAACCAGCTGGACCGCTGAAACGGCCATGCGGGTCGAGGCGATCCCCTTTGTCCGCAACGGCCGGACCCTGGCTGTGGTCACGTCGCACATGGACCTGTCCAGTTCGCGGATGCCTTCGCGGCTGGAACTGACCTACCGGCAGCTCGCCTATGACCTGCTGCGGATGGGAACCCTGGGCCTCTGGCCGGACTTCGCCACGCCCACGGGTTCACGCAGGGGCGCCCCCCGCGTCGGTGACGGATTGATCCGCCTCGATGCTGAAGGGATCGTGCAGTATGCGAGTCCCAACGGTGTCTCGGCGTTCCGCCGGCTGGGCGATATGGAGACGCTGGAGGGACGTTCCCTGGCGGAGATCACCACCGCACTGCTCAAGGACCGGCGGATGGTGGATGAAACCCTGCCGCTGGTGGTCACCGGACGGATGCCGTGGCGCACTGAGATTGAGTCCCGCGGCGTCAGCCTGTCCCTGCGCGCCATCCCGCTCCGGGACGAAAAAGAGCGGTTCGGTGCCCTCGTGCTCTGCCGCGATGTCTCCGAGCTGCGCCGCCGCGAGATGGAACTGGTCTCCAAGGACGCCACCATCCGGGAGATCCACCACCGGGTCAAGAACAACCTGCAGACGGTGGCGGCCCTGCTGCGTATGCAGTCACGGCGGATGGAGAGCGAGGAAGGCAAACTGGGCCTGGCCCAGGCCATGCGGCGCGTGTCCACCATTGCCCTCGTGCACGAGACACTCTCACAGGGCCTGACCCAGAACGTGGATTTCGACGAGCTGATCGACCGCCAGTTCCGGCTTTCGGCCGAAGTGGCCTCGCCGACGCAGGAAGTCCGGACCCGCCGCGAGGGATCCTTTGGGGAACTGCCCAGTGACCTGGCCACGCCGCTGGCCCTGGTCATCAACGAACTGGTGACCAACGCCGTCGAACACGGGCTGGCGGGCCGGCGCGGGACCGTCGGCCTGGCTGCCCGGCGGCACGGTGATGCAGGCCGGGAGGAACGGCTCACCGTGACGGTGACCGACGACGGCGTGGGGCTGCCGCCCGAGCCGCGGCGCGAGGGCCTGGGCCTGCAGATCGTCCGGACCCTGGTCCAAAGCGAACTGGACGGGACCATCGAGTGGTCCGCCAGCGACGGCGGCGGGACTGAAGTCACGATCGAAATGGGCCTGGATACCGAGTACCGCCGCACCTGAGTACCTCCACGTACGACGAAGGGCCGCTGCCATTGGCAGCGGCCCTTCAATTGCACCGGCCTAATGCCGGGATAAGTCCTGTTAGGAGGCGCGGCGGGCGCGGGCTGCACGGCGCTTCAGCGCGCGGCGCTCATCTTCGCTCATACCGCCCCATACGCCGGCGTCCTGGCCGGTTTCGATAGCCCACTGCAGGCAGGTGTCGATTACCGGGCAGCGCCGGCAAACACTCTTGGCTTCTTCGATTTGAAGAAGAGCCGGGCCGGTGTTGCCCACGGGAAAGAAAAGCTCCGGATCTTTATCCAGGCAAGCTGCGCGGCTCCGCCAATCCATACTGATCACTATCTCCTCTGAAAAGTTGACTCCTACGTGTTTGTGAAAACATTCACGAGCAACTACAAACTAAAGGGGCCGGTTTCGGCCCCTGACTTACCTCCTACTAGCGTGGCACGTCAACCCAAACCAAACAAGGGGTAACAAGCGGAAAATGCGGGCGCAGGCCTGAGGGATGCATCACAATCGGCCTCACGTTCGTCCTCCGGAGGTGCCTGCGGCAGAGGATCCGTACCGCGGCCGGGAGGCGCCGGTGGCAATAGTTCAGGGACCGCCTTCGGCGCTTCCCCGACAGCTATGTCCGGTATTCTTCCTGTGTGCCAACACCTGAAAACGCGCCTTCACCGCAGCGTTCACCCGCCGTCCTGGTTATCTCGGCAGTACTCGTTCTCGAAGCGCTGTGCCTGCTCGGCTTTGCTGCCTGGTATGGATATCAGCTGACCGTTTCGGCGCCGCTTTCCCTGGGTGGGGCCGTATTCACGCTGGCCTTCGCCGTGGCCCTTGCCGTCTGGCTGCTGGCAGTGGGGCACTTCTTTTTCCGGGGATACCGCTGGACCCGTGCGGCGGCCCTCGTCTGGCAGCTCTTCGTGGTGGTCCTGGCCGTGCCGACCCTGCAGGCCGGGCTGGTGCTGCCCGGACTGGTGCTGCTCCTGCCGGCGGCAGCCGTCCTGCTGCTGCTGTTTACGAAGCCGGTCCTTGCGCACACCACCCGGGTGACGGACAGCGGCAGAACCTTCTAGCAGCCGTATCTGGACTGCAGCGCAGCCCGCACCCCGGGTCATCCGGCCGGACTGTACGCGGTCTGTGCCTCACGGATGTCCGTTCCCTCGACGAGATAGCATCTGCCGGGCGGCCGCCGGAGGCCGGGGTCGATACGGACCCCGAAGATATCGCCGTCGGCCGGTGCCAGAGGCCGAAGCAGGGCGCCGTGCGGTGACGAACGTACCTGCAGGGCGAGCGGGACGCGTGCCGTCAGCTGGTGCCCCGAAACCCCCGCCAGCACCAGCCGTACCCCCAGGATCTGCAGGTCTGCCAGTTTCCGGTGGATAGGGGGCGGGAGGGAATCCGCGTCGTCTACAAGGAGCAGGAAACGCCTAAGCTCATCCGGCCGGTGCTCCAACGCCGAAACAGCGCGTTCCACTTCTTCGGGCGAGGATGCCAGGCAGCACAGGGCCGGGTCCGCCGACCGCCGCAGCTGCCGCAAAAAGGACGTCCGTCCGGAGCCACGGGGACCGGCAACCAGGAACACCGAACCGGACGGGATCCGGACTGAAGCGGTCAACAATTCGTCACCGGAAACGCCGACGGGCAGCCACTCAGCCGAGGAGGCCTTCCCCAATGTTTCCGGAGGAACGACCGCAGGCAGGCTTTCAATCCGGTGCGGCCGGGGGCTCTCGGGTGGCAGGGAGGGCAGCCGATCCGGGTCGACGGGGAGCTGCGGGTCCAGCATCTGGGCCGACAGGCCTTCCGGCGTTCCGCATCTGCCCTGTACGAGGGCGCGTCCCCTCACCCGGTCCATGGGTGGAAGGCGGGGCCAAAGGAGCAGCGTTTCCGCGCTGGCCTCCGCCGGGAAGAACATCCGGTTAGGGATCAGCGGGAAGAAGCGAGCGCCAAGGACTTCACGGTCGCCGGCCAGGACCACGCAGATATCCGCCCGTTCCCCATCACGGACAAGGTCGGCCAGGTCTTCTTCGCCGGAGAATCCGCGTCCGGACCGAAACGCGGTGCACCATCGGGCCCAGCCCGTAATGATGAGGGTGATTCCTGGGGGCGGCAAGCGTTTGTCCTGTCGCCGGGGCTCCCCGGAGGCAGGTGCTGCGGGCGTCATCCGGTGCAGTATTTCTCCCGCGAGGTAGGCCAGGATCCGCGCGGCACGGGAAGTTTCCGCGGGACCCGCGTATGCGCCGGTCTGTTCCGCCGCTGCGAGCCAGGCCAGGCTGCCGTCCGAGTCCAGGATGTAGACATGCCTGCCCGGCAGGCAGGTGAGGTGCTGCGCCGCGATGAGGCCGAGGGTATCCGGTGCCCCGGATCTCACGGCGCCAAGCACGGACAGGTGTGAGTCCGTGCCTGGATGCCAGGAAAGGATCCGCCGGCGCTGTTGTCCAGGCTCATCCAGCAGGCCGAGCACGAGTCCGTTCAGTGGCTGTTCCACGCTGCCGGGGACACAGCCGGTCAGCAGGTCCCGGGTGAGAACAGTGGGCAGCGGTGGCCGGACGGGGTTGAAGGGGACGGGATAGGTTCCGCTCTCCGCCGCTTCCCGCACGGCGGAAACGATCCGGTCCAGGGCTTCCGGATCAGCGGTTACGTCCGCTGCGGGCCGGGAACCGAGGGAAGAGAAGTATTCATCCAGTTCCTGCAGGGGGCTTTTCCCGGTGCCGTTGCGCAGGGAGGTGGAAAGGCTTTGAAATACCTCCGGGAGGCGCCCGAACCGGCTCAGGTAGGCGCGTCCCGGAACGTCCGGAGGGATGGACGAGGCCGAGTCCGCGTTAATGACGTCGCGGGACTCGGCGGGGGACTGGACCCGCAGCGCAATGCTGGTGGCGATATTCGCCCTGATGTCGCTGGTGACGGCTCCCTGCGGCCGCTGCGTGGCGAGTAGGAGATGCAGGCCGAGGGAGCGGCCGACGGCAGCGATCCGTAGCAGCTCGGGCAACGCCGTGGGCACCTCCTCGGTCAGCATCCGGAACTCGTCGACAACTACCAGTAGCCGCGGCAGTGCCTCCGGGCGGGGGCGCGCCGAATTGTAGGCGGACAGGTTGTCCGCTCCGGCGCCGGCGAGTAGGACTTCCCGGCGCCGCACTTCCGCCCGCAGGGAGACGAGGGCCCGCGATACGTTCTCCGCGGAGAAATCAGTCAAGAGTCCCACCGAATGCGGCAGCGCAGCCAGGGGGCCGAGTCCGGACCCGCCCTTGAAATCGATGAGCAGGACGGTGAAGGTGGTGGGTGGCTGGGAAACAGCCAGGGAAGCCACAAAGGTACGCAGGAACTCGGACTTGCCGGACCCGGTGGTTCCGGCCACCAGGAAATGAGGACCGTCCTTATCCAGGTCCAGAGTCGCCGGGCCGGCGGGCGAAACTCCGACGACGGCCGCAGCGCCGGGTGTCCCGGACTGCCACCGGTTGACGAGCAGATCTGGTGAGGGGGTATGAAATTCGTCGAAAGCCGCGGCAGGCGGGAGCCTGCCTGGGCCTTCGCCGCGGGTAGGCAGGGGCATTGACGGCAGGCGTGCCGCGAGGGCCCGGCTGAGCCGGGCAAAGGTCCCGGGCTGGATCAAGTCCGGCACAAAGTCGAAAGTTTGACCGCCGGACGCCACTGTTCCCCGGCCGGCCAGCAGTGACACAGTCACAGCCGCGGGCGGGCCGCCGACGCGCACGATGCTTGCCGCGGCACGGTGGGGACCGGGCACGGATTGAAGCAGCACGCCGGCATGCTCAGCCCAGGAGCGGTGGACAAAGAGGACAAGGCCACCGCCCGCATCCCCCGACGGAAGGTCAGCCAGCAGGGTGCCTATCCGGGCAGCTGCGGCCTCAAAGTTCAACGGGTCAGCCCGCGGCAGCGGCATCAGGGTGACGCCGGGAAGGAATCGGGCGTCGCGTTCCAGCTCCGATGCCGTTCCCGCGCACACGATGCGCAGCCCCGAGGCCGCGGCAGCCTGCAGGAGGACCGTCCTGCCCAGGGCGGCTGTGTCCCGGGCCGACCCTGTCAGGCAGACGTCCCGGTCCCTGCCGAAGGCCAGGATTACCGGTGCGTCGGGTATCCGCGGCGGAGTGAAATGCGGTTGTGCCGGGACCACCTCAAGGTTCGCGGGCCGGAGCCCCGCACCGATGCGGACCGGATGCCCGGCGACCGGTCCGGAGCCGCCGCTGCGCCGGTGACCCGGTTCTGTGGCCAGCGCGGTTTCCCCCGGGTCCGGAGCAGCCAGTCTCAGCCGCCGGCCGTCCTCCCGGGCCGCCCGGGCAACGGCCGCCGCCTGTTCCCGGCGCCGGCGGCGGGAACCCGCCGCGGCAAGGACTGCGGTAACCGTGGAGAGCGCGCTGAAGGCCAGGAACATCCACATGCCGGTGGTCAGTGCCAGGACCACTCCGAGGAGCAGCGGCAGCAGGGCACCAACCAGAAGCAGGCCGGTTCTCTGGCCCTGCTCCGGGAGCTGGACCGTCAGTGGCTTCAAAGGGTCCTCGGGCGGGTCCTCGACGGTGGGCACGGTACCGGGAATCACCAGGTGGCAGTAGCTGTAGCCGAGCCGGATGGCGGATCCGGTGTCCACGGCGGCCGTGTGGATCCGGCGGCCGTCGACCCACGTGCCGTTGGCTGATCCCAGGTCCCGGATCATTACAGACTCGACTCCCACCACAAGCTGCGCATGGCGCCGGGATAGGGCCGGATCGTCAATACCGATCTTTCCGCCTGTTCCACCGCCCTCCTGCACCAGCCGGCCGATGGTGTAGGTTCCCCGCTGAAGGTAAGTGATGCTTCCGGCATCGGGTCCGGCTGAGACAGACAGCAGCAGGGGATAGGCCGGGGTGCGGACAGCGGCGCCGGGCTGGGTTCCCGTTTCCGGGGACCCGGGGGACCCGGGGGAGCGAAGGATCACGGCCCCGGTAACGAAGGGGGGCCGCCCCGGCGTCAGATCCTGCAGCCTGCAGCCTTGGACCGTATACACAGCGGAGCCGTAGCGCTCCTCGAGGAGTGCGGCGATGCTGCTTCCGGAACTATTGACTGTGACGTTTATCACGAGCTCGCGGAGCGTCGGGTGCGCGGACAACGATGGAAGGGGTCCGCCGGGCGCCGCGGCCAGGGACACATGAAGCAGCACTGGTCCTCCAAACCGTCCACGGTTGCAGAGAGTGTTCCCGTGGAGCGATCATCCTAGGCAGCACCGTGTCGTCCCGGCCGCAACGATGCATCAGCTGGGCATAACCTGGCGCCTCCCACGGCTGTGGAGGGACAGTCAGCGATCGGCGCTAAACTGCTGCGGGGGATTAACGGTTTAGAAAGGCATGTGTGGCTCATCTCTTCCCGACCCTCGCGCAGGTCCGGCCCTCGCCGGCAGGCAAGGCCCGCAAACCCGGTTACAGGCCCGAACTGCAAGGCCTTCGCGCGCTGGCAGTGCTTATGGTGGCCAGCTATCACGTCTGGTTCGGCCGGGTATCCGGCGGTGTTGATGTCTTCCTCCTGATCTCCGCTTTCCTTCTCTCCATGTCCTTCCTGCGGAAGGTTGAAAGCGGACAGGGCCTGCATCTGAGGCACTACTGGGCGCACGTTTTCAAACGGCTGCTGCCTGCAGCGGCCGTTGTGATCCTCGGGACGCTCGCCGCCACCGCGCTGTTCGTCCCCCGTAGCCGGTGGACCGAAATCCTCTCGCAGGCCTGGTCATCCCTGCTCTACGTACAGAACTGGGCCCTGGCAGCGGACTCGGTGGACTACTACGCGGACCACAGTATGGCTAGCCCGTTCCAGCATTTCTGGTCGCTTTCGGTCCAAGGACAGGTCTTCATCCTGTGGCCGCTGCTGTTCGCACTCTCGGCCCTGATCGCCCGGACGGCACAGAAGCGGTTCCGAAGCGTGGTCCTGTACGTCTTCGGCGCGGTCTTCGCAGCCTCGCTGGCCTTCTCTGTCAGTGAGACCTACACGAATCAGGCGCATGCGTACTTTGATACCCGCACACGCCTGTGGGAATTTGCCTTCGGAACACTGCTTGCCCTTGCGCTTCCATACCTAAAGCCGGGCGGGGCGTTCCGGGTAGCCGCGGGATGGTGCGGTCTTGCGGCGATTCTCAGCGGCGGCTTCATCCTTGACGTACAGGGCCAGTTCCCGGGTTACGTGGCGCTTTGGCCGTTGGTTGCTGCCGCGCTGGTGATTGTTGCCGGACAGACCGGCAGCAGATACGGCGCGGACCGGTTCCTGTCCTGGGGTCCCCTCGTACGGATGGGGGATATGTCCTATGCGCTCTATCTCTGGCACTGGCCGGTCCTGGTCATCTACCTTGCGTGGCGGGACCGGCAGGAAGTGGGTCCGGTCGGCGGAGCACTCATTATCGGGCTTTCGCTGCTCCTGGCGTACTTAACGACTCAATTTGTGGAAAAGCCGCTCCGGTCCGGGAAACGCGCAGTAGCGGTGATCGCCGTGTGCGCGGCGGTTGTGGCCGTCCCGCTGGGAGTGTTGCAGTACTCCCTCAAGGCTGCCGATGAAAGGTTGCTGGCGGAGGCGGAAGTCAATTATCCCGGTGCCAGGGTACTTTTGCCCGGATACGACGGCGAGCCGACCGGAGTTCCGGTCCGACCGGCCTCGAACGCTGATCCCGAGAGCTGGGGGCACCTCCCGCTCGATTGCTCGAAGATTCCGGACGGCCCGTCGGACCCGGTCCTGACCGGTATCTGCTTCAGCACGCCGAATACGACGTCGGCCGAGCGGACGATCCTCATCATCGGCAGCTCCCACGCCCAACAGTGGGTGGAGGCTGTCGAGCCGATGGCGGAGACCCGCAACTACCGGGTCATCGCGCTGTTGAAGGGCGGCTGCTCATTCAGTGATGTTACGGATGTGGACACTGCCGAGTGCAACCGGTTCAATGAGGCTGCCATCGAGTACGCCCTCGACCTCAAGCCGGACGCCGTTGTGGCGGTTGCAACTGCTGCGATGCCCGAGACGGCAGCTGATCCCCTGGTGGTAGGCCTTCCGGAAGCCGCGGAGCGGCTGGGCAAGGCGGGTATTGAAGTTGTTGGTATCCGGGACAACCCCCGGTTCACCTTCGACATGCAGGTCTGCGCCGAACAGAAAGGGGCGGACGCCTGCACCATTCCGGCCGCGGACAAGCTGTCGCCGGTTTTCCCGCCAACGGATTATGCCGGAGATATGGCCTTCCTCGATTTTTCCGACCTGATCTGTCCGGAAGGAACCTGCCGTCCAGTGATCGGAAACACCTATGTCTATCTGGACAACAACCACCTGACCGCTGGTTTCACCGGATCGCTGGCAACGGAATTCGAGCGGAGATTCCACCAAGTTCTCGGTTGGTAGCGAAGACGTGGCCTTCGTGTTTGCCAGGCGTTGGAGGCTGCCCGCGCGGCGTGCTGAAAGTGCCTGCAGGGCAATAGTCCGATACCCTTGACCCGGGTATAGGCCGGATCGGCCATACCGTACCAAACAGGAGATACAAGTGAACGTTGACCTCGTCGTTGTTGGGTCGGGCTTCTTCGGCCTCACCGTAGCTGAGCGCGCTGCAAAGGAACTGGGCCTGAAGGTCGCGGTACTGGACCGCCGCCACCACATTGGCGGCAACGCCTATAGCGAGAACGAAGCCCAGACCGGAATCGAAGTGCACCGCTACGGCGCCCACTTGTTCCACACCTCCAACGAGCGGGTCTGGGAGTACGTCAACCGGTTCACCGAATTCACCAACTACGTCCACAAGGTCTACACCAGCCACAAGGGCGAGGTGTACTCCATGCCCATCAACCTGGGCACGATCAACCAGTTCTTCCGCTCCTCGATGGGCCCGGCCGAAGCAAAGGCCCTGATCCAGGAGCAGGCAGGCGAACTTGCCGGCACCGACCCGGCGAACCTCAACGACAAGGGCATCCAGCTGATCGGCCGCCCGTTGTACGAGGCCTTTATCAAGTACTACACCGGCAAGCAGTGGCAGACGGACCCCAAGAACCTCCCCGCGGAGATCATCAGCCGCCTGCCCGTCCGGTACAACTACGACAACCGGTACTTCAACGACAAGTACGAGGGCCTGCCCGTCGACGGGTACACCGCATGGATCGAACGGATGGCCGACCACCCGAATATCCAGGTGCACCTCAAAACCGACTTCTTCGACGAAGGCCACGAGTTCTCCCGGAACAACACCCTCGGACAGGTTCCGGTCATCTACACCGGCGCCGTCGACCGCTACTTCGACTACGCGGAGGGTGACCTGTCCTGGCGCACGATCGACCTCGAAGAAGAGGTCCTTCCGGTCGAGGACTTCCAGGGCACCTCGGTGATGAACTACCCGGACGAGGATGTTCCCTACACGCGGATCCACGAGTTCCGGCACTTCCACCCCGAGCGCGAATACACCAAGGATGCCACGGTCATCATGCGCGAATTCTCCCGCTTCGCGGAAAAGGGCGACGAGCCGTACTACCCCGTGAACACGGCCGAGGACCGGGCCAAACTGCTGGCCTACCGCGACCTGGCCAAGGGGGAAAAGGACGTCCTCTTCGGCGGGCGCCTGGGCACCTACAAGTACCTTGACATGCACATGGCCATCGGGTCGGCGCTGTCGATGTTCGACAACAAGATCAAGCCCCACTTCACCGGTGGCGCAAAGCTGGAAAGCGGAGGAGTCGACGCGTGAGCACGCAAGTCCAGAAGGTAATGGTTCCGTCGGAGGACACAGCAGTGCGCCCGTGGAGGACCGTTCACCGCGTGGTCCTGCCCGTCAACGGCGACATGGATACCCTTCCGCTTTATGTTGACTTCAACTCCGCACAGCGCGTGGTGGACAGCCGTACCAGCACCTCGCGCTCGGGTGCCAGCACCAACAGCGTTGTAGGTGCGTCAGCGAACCAGCGGACTGATTTCATTGTCGGACGCCGTCAGGTACGCCTTCCGGAGTACAACCGGGTCTCCTTCGGCACCTACTTCAACGCCTTCCCCGCCAGTTACTGGCAGAGCCACACCGACGTGGAGCAGGTACGCCTGAATGTGCAGGTCGACGCCGAGGCAACGGTGATCGTCTACCGGTCCTCCCCCCGCGGGACCTCCAACCGGGTGGAGAGCCTGCACACCGACGAGGCAGGCACGCTGTCCATCGACCTGCCGCTTAAGCAGTTCGGCGACGGCGGTTGGTACTGGTTCGACCTGGTGTCCCACGCCTCGGGTGTGACGCTCCTCGATGCGGAATGGGCCGTGCCCACCCCGGAAGGGTTCGTGCCGGGAACGGTGTCCATTGCAGTAACGACATTCAACCGCCCCGACTTCTGTGTCCGCCACCTCACCACCTTCGCTGAGTCCCAGGACCTCCTGGATGTCCTCGACTGCCTGATCATCACGGACCAGGGCAACAAGCGGGTCCGGGACGAGGACGGCTATGAAGAAGCCGCAGCAGTGCTGGGGGACAAGTTCCGGCTGGTCGAGCAGGGCAACCTCGGAGGTTCCGGTGGTTTTGCACGCGGAATGTTCGAGACCGTAAACGACGGCAAAAGCGATTACTGCCTCCTGCTGGACGATGACGTGATGGTCGAAACGGAAGGAGTGCTGCGGGCAGTTCAGTTCGCGGACTTCACCCGCACGCCCACCATCGTTGGCGGGCACATGTTCAACCTGTACGAACGCTCCGTCCTGCACACGTTCGGCGAGACCATCAACGAGTGGCGCTTCTACTGGGGCCCCCAGCACGAAACCAAGGAAGGGCACGACTTCGGCGCCAGCAACCTGCGCACCACCCCGTGGATGCACCGGCGGATCGACGTCGACTTCAACGGTTGGTGGATGTGCCTGATCCCGACCACCATCATCCGCGACATCGGTCTGGCTCTGCCGGTCTTTATCAAGTGGGACGACGCCGAGTTCGGCATCCGTGCCAAGCGCAGCGGCTACAAGACGGTGTCCCTTCCGGGCGCCGCCGTCTGGCACATGCCCTGGACTGAAAAAGACGACACGATCGACTGGCAGGCATATTTCCACCAGCGGAACCGGTGGGTTGCCGCGATGATTTATTCGCCTTACAAAAAGGGCGGCAACCTGATGAAGGAAAGCTTCGCCGTCGACGTTCGGCACCTGCTGTCGATGCAGTACTCCGCGGTGGAACTCCGTCTGGAGGCACTTGAGGACGTCTTGAAAGGTCCGCAGCACCTGCACCAGACCATCCAGACCAAACTGCCCGAGATCCGCAAGCG
Source organism: Arthrobacter sp. zg-Y877 (assembly GCF_030373105.1). Classification (NCBI taxonomy): domain Bacteria; kingdom Bacillati; phylum Actinomycetota; class Actinomycetes; order Micrococcales; family Micrococcaceae; genus Arthrobacter; species Arthrobacter sp. zg-Y877. Next base: position 194,283 of record NZ_JAUCPU010000002.1, on the reverse strand, counting down.
CCGTGGCGAGTTCCCGGACGCCCAGGTGAGCACTGACGCAGCTTCCTTCCCCTCGGTCCAGCGGGTCCGCCCGCCCAAGCGGGGAGTCCAGCCGAGCGCGCCGCAGTCCATGCCGGTGGCCCTCGCCAGGGCAGTAACGGGCGCCGTCAGGCAGATTATCCCGGTGCGCGACCACGCACGCGAATACCCGGAGGCTGTCGTGGCAGCCATGGATGCACGATGGTGGCGCCTGTCCCAACTGGATTCCGCCCTGGTCTCGTCCGCCGACGGCACCGGTGCCTCCTGGTACAAGCGTGACAACGTACAGTTCCGTCAGATGGTGGCCCGGAGCCTCAAGCTGCACCAGAAACTCCTGGCGAACTGGGACCGCCTCAGTGACGAATACCGTGACGAACTTCCCGCCTACACGTCACCGGAGGCGTGGAAGGAAACGTTTGCGGCCATGACCCCGGCCGAGACCTCCGAATCCAAGCCGGGGAATTGATGTCGATAATCGGATCCAAGGGGGATTCTGCGTTGCCGGAACTGACTACGCCGGGCCTGGGACGTGGGCTGCGTGACGTACTGAAGTCCCGGTTCCTCCTGAAACTGCTGATCTCCAAAGAGCTGAAGGTACGTTACCGCGGCTCTGTGCTCGGGCTGGTGTGGTCCTACGTCAAGCCGGCTGTCCAGTTTGTTGTGTTCTACATTGCGCTGGGTGTGTTCCTCGGGCTCGAGCAGAGCCCGGGGAACCCCAAGGGGCTGCCGAATTACGCGATCTATTTGTTCTCCGGCATCGTGCTGATCAACTTCTTTACGGAAGCGCTCGGCAACGCCTCACGCGCAATCGTGGGCAACGGTGGGTTGATCAAGAAGATCTACCTTCCGCGGCAGTTGTTCCCGGTTGCCTCCGTCTGGGTATCGGGCGTCCACTTCATTCCGCAGATGGTGATCCTGGTGGTCGCCTGCCTGTTCAACGGCTGGCGGCCGTCCTTGCTCCAGTTAGCGGCAGCGGTCTTCGGGTTTGTGATCGTAGCTCTGCTGGCCACCGGTCTTGGGCTGCTGTTCGGCGCTATCAACGTGTATTTCCGGGATGCGGAGAACATTGTTGATATGCTGCTGATGATCGCCACCTGGGCGTCGCCGGTGCTGTACTCCTGGATGATGGTCAGGGAAAAGCTGGGGGAGACGTTCTTCAATATCTACCAGCTGAACCCGCTGACCGTGGGCGTTGAGGCCTTCCACTACGCGTTCTGGCTGCCGACCACAGACGGCGCTGAAGCCATTCCGCCGCACTTGCTGTCGGTATGGCTGCCGGTTGGCCTGGCTATTTCCCTTTTGACCCTTCTGCTCGGCCAGTTTGTCTTCCGCCGGCTTGAAGGCCGATTCGCGCAGGAGCTTTGAATCGTGGCCAACGCCATAGAAGTCCGCAATATCAATAAGCAGTTCGTCCTCCGGCACACCCGCTCCATGAAAGAGGCTTTCGTCTGGCTTGTAAAGGGCCGGAAGGGTGACCTGTCGGAAAAGTTCCATGCCCTGAAGGACGTCTCCCTTGATATCAAGCAGGGGGAGACGGTGGCATTGCTGGGCCTCAACGGCTCCGGCAAGTCCACCCTCCTGAAGCACATTTCCGGGGTGATGCTTCCGGACACCGGTGCCGTGGGCACCAGGGGCCGGGTGGCCGGACTCATCGAGGTGGGTGCCGGTTTCCACCACGACCTGAGTGGACGCGACAACGTGTATCTCAACGGCGCCATCCTGGGGATGAGCGAGGATGAGATCAACGCGAAGTTCGATTCGATTGTCGAGTTCTCGGAAATCGGCCAGTTCATCGACACCGAGGTCAAGTTCTACTCCTCGGGCATGTACCTGCGCCTCGCCTTTTCCGTGGCAGTGCATACGGATCCCGAGGTTTTCCTCGTGGATGAGATCCTTGCGGTTGGTGACGAGCCCTTCCAGAAGAAGTGCATCGCCAAGATCAAGGAGCTGGCCGGAGAGGGAAAGACCCTTGTGGTGGTCAGCCATGACCTCGACCTGGTGTCCGGCATCTGCGACCGTGGAGTGCTCCTGGAACACGGCCAGATAGTCATGGATGCCCCCGTGGGCGAAGTAGTCAGCCGGATGCGCGGCGGCTCGTAGCTATTCGCGAGTCTGCACGCGTTGTTTTTGACCATCAGGTACAGCATGTCGTGACGCCCACGGCACCGGAAGGAACATAGTGACCTGGATTTCCGTCACGCCGCAAATAATCGTCGCCCTGTGCATCGTTCTCGTCCCCGGCGGGTTGCTGGCATTTATCGGGTTCCGGCTCCGGTGGCTGGCGGCCTTGGCTGTCGCACCGGTTCTATCCGTATCCCTTGTCGCGGTGACGGCGGTGCTGGCCGATCTGGTGGGTATCCAGTGGTCCCTGCTCCCGGTTGCCGTCATGACTGTGGCGGCTACGGGAATAGCCGCCCTGCTCAGGCATGTCTGGATGCAGCGGAAGGTCCTCCCGGCTGAGGATCCGAACCCCGGGATCCTCCTGGCGGAAATTGCTGCGGTACTGGGCGCCGCGGCGCTCGTTGGCCGCCGCCTGGTTTATGCCTTCGGGTCTCCTGAAAGCTTTTCCCAGACCTTCGATAACGTCTTCCATCTCAACGCCATCCGGTACATCGCGGAAACGGGATCAGCTTCCTCGCTCAGCGTCGGGGGGATGACCGGTATCGGTTTCTATCCGTCGGGCTGGCACGGTCTGGTTTCCCTGGTCAATTCGCTGACCGCCTCCTCCGTTCCGGTCAGTGTGAATGCGGTTAACCTGGTCATCGGCGCCGTCGTCTGGCCGCTCGGATGCATTTTCCTTGTGCAGCAGATCGCCGGCAGGAAGATCGTTCCCACCTTGCTCGCCGCAGTGCTTTCCGGAGCGTTCGGAGCGTTCCCGCTCATGCTGGTGGACTTCGGAGTTCTCTACCCCAATTTCCTGGGCGTGAGTCTTGTGCCGGCCGTTCTGGGAGTTCTGCTCGGTGTCCTGGGCCTGGCCCGGCGCTCAGGTTCCCTTCGCCTGATGTGGCTCCTCCTGATCCTGGCCGTGCCGGGTCTGGGACTGGGCCATCCGAGTGCCTTCCTGGCCGCCACGGCATTCTCGGTTCCCTTGGTTATCGCCGCGGTGATCCGGCGCGTGCGGATCGAGTATTCGAATGACCGGTCCGCGCGGGCGTGGCTCTATGTTCTGGCCTTCGTGCTGTACGCCGTCGCAGTCGTGGTGCTTTGGAACGCCGTGCGTCCAGAGGAGGACACCCTCATCTGGAATCCGTATCAGACCGAGGCGCAGGCGATGGGCGATGTGCTGGCCAGTGCCCCGATGCTCTCGGCAGTCTCCTGGGCCGTGCTGGTTATGTCGATCTTCGGTTTCGTGTCCGTGATCCTCCGGCGTGCTCCATGGTGGGTGGCCGGGATGTACCTGGTCGGCGGGTTCCTCTACGTCGTGGCCACCGGTTCGCCTGATGGTGACTTCCGCGATCTGATCACGGGCGGGTGGTATACGGACAACCACCGGCTTGCGGCACTCCTGCCCATCGCCATCCTGCCGATGGCGGCTTTCGGTGGAAGCTTGATTGTCGATTGGCTGTACAACCGTGCGTGGCGGCCGGTGCTGGAGCGGATGTCAGCCCGTGGCTGGCGTGCGGACGCGATGCGGGGTGCTACCGCTGCTGCACTGCTGCTCGTGGTGCTGGTTGCCGCCGTCGCGACCCAAAAGCAAAACGTCCGCGGCGCTGCCATGTCGGCGGCCGGCAATTACCGCCTGTCCGACGAGTCTCCGCTGGTATCCCGGGATGAGTATGAGCTGATCGAACGGCTGGACGAGGAAGTTGAAGACGGCGCCCGCGTGGTGGGCAATCCTTGGAATGGAAGCTCGCTGGTGTACGCGCTTGCCGGGCACCGGCCCATGCAGATGCATATACTCGCGGCTTTGAGCCCGGTCGAAGAGGAAATCTACGCAGACCTGCGCGACGCCGACGCGGATCCGGACGTATGCCAGGCACTCGAGGAGGCCCAGGCGGAATACGTTCTGGACTTCGGGGACCAGGAAGTGCACGGCGGGGAGCATCCCTATCCCGGGCTGGAGGATCTCGAGTCCAGCGATGCCGTGGAGCTCGTGGACGCCGAGGGTGAGGCGAAGTTGTACCGGATAACCGCCTGCGGGTAGATAGGCGTCAGGGACGCTGAACCGGTACCTGCTTCGATGCGGGACCGGCGTTCCGGGCGGCGCGGCGGAAGTGGCGGCGCACTACGCCGAGCTGGTACACGGCCACGGCAAGCTCTGAGATGGCCACAGCCCAGGCGACCGCCGATACTCCGAAGGCCAGGGCTCCAACGAGGATCAGGGGCAGGCCGATGGCCGCGCCCAGAACGGTTGAAACCGCCAGCGCCTTCCCTTTACCCAGGGGAATGAGGCAGGCCAGGCCAACAACCTGGGATACCGCGACCGCGCCGAAGACGACGCCCATCGGAACGCTGAGGTCGAATCCGACTTGGATGTTGCCCTGGGACAGCAGGATGCTGGCCCAGGGGATGCACAGTGCCATCACGGCGGCGCAGAGTGCAGCCGCGAGCGGAGACCACTTGGCGGCCACGCGGATGCGCGCCTCCTGGAGCGCGTGGTCCGGATCGGCTATCGACCCCTGAAGCACCTGGACCACCGGCCCGACTGCGGTAAGCCCGTATTTGAAGAACCTCTCCGCCATGGCATACAGCGCCAGAGCACCCGGCAGGACGGCTCCGACCACCAGGACCGGGGTACTGACGTAGAGACTCGATGTGGCGGCGGTGACGACGCCGTGCCGCTGCCCGCGCAGCCGCCTCATGGCCCTGCCGACATGGAAGTCGAAACGGGGAACGGAGAGCGACCGGTTCCGGATCAGCAGGCCGCTGGCCGTTATGCCCACAACGTTCATGGCCAACTGCACCGCGAGATACACGTACACATCGCCGGTGAGGACCAGACCCACCAGTCCGAGCACGGTGCCTAGCGTGATGGGAAGCGTGTCAAAAACGAGGAGCCTCCCGGGGCGTCCGTCACCCACGAAGAACCACGAAGCGCCCAGGAACGGTACCAGGTAGGCAAGGCAGGCCAGCACGGCAACGGAGTCATCGGCTATGAGCCAGACCGTGAGGGCAGCCAGTGGAGCCGTCACGAGGAACAGGTACAGCCGGCTGACGAGTGAGTCCGCAAACATCTGGGGCCGGGCCGCAGCAGGCAGGCCCGCCACCATGGCGGGACCGACGGTTCCCCAGCCAAAGGACACCAGGACACCGAAAAGAAGGGCGGCGGACTGCCCAAGTGCGATTATGCCCCAGGGATCCTTTCCGACATTGGCGATGACCACAGGGATCGCGAGCAGTCCCACCACCGTTGTAATGGCAACGGAAGCGCCGAAGGCCCCTATACGTTGGACGTGCCGCAGGAACGTACGCTGACCCAAGAAAATAATCCTCCGTTGCAGGGTATCGGCAAGCTGCGGGCCGTCTGCCCGTGCATGCCCCCTGAAGATTCTAGCGATCTAATGGGTTGATATCATCAACCTAGCGCCGCCTACCTAATGCATGCCTTTCGGCGCCTGACTGAGGTGTGCTCCGAATGATGGGAACTCTTTGTCTGTAGCAGCGGTTGTTGTGTCCTATAACCGGGTCGACTTGCTCCGTAAGTGCCTGTCCGCACTCGAAAACCAGGACAGGCGTCCGGACGAGATCATCCTTGTGGACAATGGCTCCACTGACGGAAGCGTGGCCATGGTGCGGCGGGAGTTCCCCGGGGTCACGGTTTTCGAGACCGGTGCCAACCTTGGAGGTGCCGGCGGGTTCGCCTGGGGCATCGAACGCGCCCTCGCGGCGGGACATGACGCAGCATGGTTGATGGACGACGACGCCGAGCCGCTAGCCGGGAGCCTTCGGCCGCTGGTCGAGGCAATGGAAAATGCCCCGGTTCGGCCCGGCTTCGTCACGTCGCTGGTGGTCAATCCCGAGGGGGAGCCGAATAACGGACACCTTCCGGATTTCTCCCACGATGCTTCGCAGCAGCTGAAAGCCACCGAGCTCGGCGGCATGGCGGTGAACAGCGCCAGTTTCGTGGGTGTCCTGATCGACTTGGTGGCAGCAGCCAAAATGCCGTTGCCCTTCGCCGACTTTTTTATCTGGTTTGACGACGCGGAATACACCCGGCGCCTCAGCCGCGGTGCGTATGGAGTCCTCCTTCCGAAGAGCCGGATCAGCCATCCCGAAAAGCAGAACCAAACGGATATGGGCGGACGGCTGTATTACTACATCCGCAACAACCTGTGGCTGCGGCGGCAGGACCCGGCTCCGAGGACGCTGCTGCAGAACCCGGTCCGTTGGGGCGCCGGCATGACGGTCCTGGCCCTGCGGCAGGGCATGCATGCGCAGGACCGCTCGCTGTGGCTGCGGTCGGCGGCCAAGGGGCTGTATGAGGGCCTTGCCCGTTCGCCGAGGACTATCTGGCCGGGCCAACTGCTGTCCGGGTCCGTCGAACTGGGCAGATAATCCCGTCCGCCGGCGTCTTCCGGCACTTCGTTCCGCTTCGTCCGTTCCACTGAGAGAGATACAAAGCATGACCCCGTCGCATCGTGTCGCCGCGGTAATTTCCGCGTATAACCCGCCCGCTGACCTGATTGCCAAGGTGGAGCGGCTAGCCAACCAAGTTGACAGCATCATCGTGGTCGACGACGGATCTCCGTCAGATGTCTCCGGCGTCCTGCAAGGCCTGGAGGAGGTCGGCGCCGTCGTGCTCAAGCAGGGCGTCAACAGCGGAATCGCCGCCGCCCTCAACGCGGGAATCCGCCATGGCGCGGATTCGTCGCCGGATTTCTTCCTGACCCTTGACCAGGACTCCGAACTGGATCCGGACTACGTTGCCCGCGCTCTCCAGGCTTACGCGGACGCGTCAGCCCAGGGCGTGGCAGTAGGGATGGTCTGCGCAGAGTCGCACAATAAGCAGCCGGTCATGCTGCAGAAACCCGGCGTTTCGTTTCCCGAGGCCTTCGACCCGATGCAGTCGGGAACACTGATTCCGGCCGCCACATTCGATGCGGCGGGCCTGCTGGAAGAGGACCTGTTCATTGACTGCGTGGATTCCGAGTTCACTGCGCGGATCCGCGAACTGGGGCTGAAGGCGATTATCGCTCCCGGTTGCAACATCAGCCATGCGGTGGGGGAATCACGGCCCATGCTGGTGGGTAAGTGGCACGTTAACATCGGCGGGCAGAAACGCTTTGTGCACTCCCATGCGCCCTTCCGGGTCTACTACATCACCCGCAACGGACTGGTGATGTACCGCCGTTACCTGCCGAAGCAGCCTGTCTGGGTACTCCGCCGGATCGGGTTGGAAGTTGTGTTCTATGGCGTCCGCGTGGTGTACGGGCCGCACCGCTTCCGCCAGATCGCCGCTATCGCCTTCGGAATACGGGATGCCTTTACCGGCCGCATGGGCCGGATCGGCGCCAAGGAAAACGCGTTGGTGTCGCCGCGTCGGAAGAAGGCCGCTGCTTAGGGCCGGGGTACGCTGCGGAGCCTGCGCATCCGCGTGAGAGCCACCGCGAAGGCCCGGACAAGCATGATCCGCGAACGCAGGATCAGCAGCAGACTCCGGGCCTTTTTGGGTGTGGTGTTGTTGTCGTGGAGCCGCCGGTCCAGCGTATTCGCCTCCAGATGGGCCATCGATCCGCGGAGGTTGCCTACCAGGGCAATCCACTGGTCATGGGTCTCGGTCAGGAAGGCAGGGAAGGGCAAAATCAGGTTCCGGACCTCGCCCCTGAACGCCATGGCGCAACCGTAGTAGGGGCGGACACCGATCCAGAGCATAAGCAGGTTGGCCCAGCGGCGGCCGCTGTCGGCGCTGCGCAGCCGGAGCGATTCGATCCGGCGGGGCTTCTGTCCGAAATATCCGAAATTGCTGGCAACCACATCGGCATGGCCGAGTTCGGCCACCATGGCGTCCACCCGTCCGGGGAGCCAGACATCGTCCTGGTCGGAGAGGAAGACGTACTCGCCCGTGCTGGCGGCGAGGGCCGCTTCGAAGGTTCTGACGTAGCCGCGGTTGACAGCCGATCGAATCACCCGGATCCGCGGGTCCTCCAGCGCCTCGAGGATCTTGGCTGTGTCGTCCGTTGACGCGTCGTCAACGATCACCAGTTCATCGCCGTGCGCCAGCTGCGGCAGGATCGAGGCAACCTGTTCTTCGATATGCGCGGCGCCGTTGTATGCCGCCATGCAGACGCTGACCTGACCGCGGTCCGCGGCGGCCGGGAAGATGCTGGAGTTCATTCTTATCCTGGTGATTCTTCGATATGGGCAGGGGATACCCGAACCAGCTTACCGGTTTCACGGTTTCGACTTAGCCGCGCGCCCTCCCTATAGTGGAGTAGTTCCCCGACCCTCCGGCCGCCCTTGACTGCGGCGCCATCCGCCGGCTCTGCCGCCGTCGAACTGTAGTGAAAGAAGCCAAGCCGTGACTGCCGTAGATGTTATGTTCCCGTACTACGGGGACGTTGAACTTATGAAGCAAGCCGCCCGGAGCGTGATGGGCCAGCAGCATCAGGACTGGCGGCTGGTGGTCATCGACGACGGCTACCCTGACCCTGAACCTGCCCGCTGGTTTGCAGAGATCACCGATCCGCGCGTCAGTTACCAGCGCAACGCGGTCAACCTCGGAGCCAACGGCAACTACCGGAAGGCCGTCGAGCTCGTCGAAGCACCCATTGCCGTCATGATGGGTGCGGATGACATCATGCTTCCGAACTACCTCACGGCGGTTGTCGAGTCCTTCGAGGCTTTCCCCCAGGCCAGCGCCGTGCAGCCCGGAGTGCAGGTCATTGACGAACTCAGCCGTGCGACCACCCCGCTGGGCGACCTGGTGAAGAAAGCGGTCCTTCCGCGCGGAAACGAACGGCGGCTGCTGAGCGGTGAGGACCTCGCTACGAGCCTTCTGCGTGCCGGCTGGCACTATTTCCCGTCCATTGCCTGGAAGTCGGAGACCTTGAAGCGTATCGGCTTCCGGTCTGAGTTCGACGTCGTGCAGGACCTTGCGCTTCTGCTCGACATTGCCGCTGACAGCGGCTCGATGGTTCTAACCCCTGAGCTGGCCTTCCTCTACAGAAGGCACTCCGGGTCTGATTCCTCCGTCCGGGCTTTCGATGGCCGCCGGTTCGACGAGGAGCGGCGCTTCTTTGAGGGCGAGGCCGTCAGGTTCCGGCAGGTCGGCTGGGACCGGGCGTCCCGTGCAGCCCGCTTCCACCTCACCTCGCGGTTGAACGCGGCGGCGCTGATTGCCCGTTCGGCGGCCGGCGGGAAGTTCGGATACATCCCGAAGCTGGCCAAGCACGTGGTCGGATAGCCAACCGGAAACGGCGGAAAAAAGCAGGGCGGCCCCAACGGGGCCGCCCTGCTTTTTGTTCGCCGGAACTGGGGGGAGTGACAGTGGCCAGTGCTACTGCCGGTGGTCGTCCGCGCAATTCTGGCCCTGTTTCGCTGCCCAGGGCTTAGGCGCCTCGTCCAGGGCAATGCGCCGCGAGAGTGTCGTAATGGAGGTCTCCATATTGCGGAAACGCTGGTACGTCGTGGCCATAAACACGAAGAAGGAGACGATGGTCGCGTAAAGCACCAAATCGGTGCCGCGTCCGATGCCGAGGTACGATGCAATCCGCGTCAACGTGTCCGGGAAGAAGATGGACAGCGCAGCCGCCACGGCGAAGGTCATCAGCATAATCCGGCGAACGGCCAGGTGCTTGGCGTTGACGCCACCGCGCATCAGGACCAGGGAGACCAGGATGACGGCGACGACGAGTGCGATCTGGACGATGAGTATCAATTAGTTCACCTAAAAAAGAGTTCGGCCAGAATGTTCACGGAATTGAGCAGGGACTGCCCTTTGGACTTTGAGTAGTCCGTGTAGATGATTTCCACCGGATGCTCCACCCAGCGGGGCTGAATGACCGCAAGCTGGTTAACGAGCTCGGACGCGTGAGCCATTCGGTTCTGCGTCAGGTGAATCCTGGAGGCGACATCGCGGTTGATGGCGCGCAGGCCGTTGTGCGCATCGGTGAGGTTCATCCCGGTGGCCATCCGTGACTGCACGGCGGCCGTCTTCAGGACAACTCGTTTCTGCAGCGAGATCTTGGTCCGGTCGTCGAGGAACCGTGATCCCAGGACTACATCGGCTTCCCCGGACTCGATCCGTGCGACCATCGCCTGTGCGTCCACCACCCGGTGCTGTCCGTCGGCGTCGAAGGTAACAATGCTGGTCATGCCCGGGTCCTGCAGCGCGTACTCGATCCCTGTCTGCAGGGCAGCCCCCTGGCCGAGGTTTATCGGGTGCTGGACTACCACGGCACCGGCTGCGGTTGCTGCGGCCTGCGATCCATCACGACTGCCGTCGTCCACGCAGACTACGTGCGGAAACGACTTCCGGAGTTCTTCGATCACGGAGCCCACAACGGTTGCTTCGTTGTACATCGGGATGACAATCCATGTGCGGCTCACGATATTAGTATTCCATATTCTGTACAACGCCAGTTTCGCCCGCCGCGGAGCCGCCCAGATATGCGCGGAGCCGGTCCATGGCATCCGCGGGAGTAAAACCGGCGGCCTTGAGCTTATCCAGGGGAAGCACGCTGTTCTTAGGGCGGGGGGCGGCTGCCTTGCCCGCGAAGTATTCTTCGGTGCTGACACCGGTTACGGCGTCGGCAGTGTGGCCGGTCAGCTCGTAAACGCTGCGTGCGACGTCGGCCCAGGAGACCGGATCGCCGTCGTTCGTAAGGTTGTAGACCCCGTACGGAGCGCCGGAGGAGAGCAGATGGATGATGCCGGCGGCAATGTCCTCGGTGAAGGTAAGCCGGCCGATCTGGTCGTCCACCACGGACGGGGTGATGCCCCGCCCGGCCAGCGACGCCATGGTGCGGACGAAGTTCCTGCCTTCGCCGATCACCCAGCTGGTACGCACGATGTAATGCTCGGGCACGGCGGACACCAGCGCGTCGCCGGCGGCCTTGGTCTGCCCGTAGACGCCCAAGGGGGAGAAGGGCTCGTCTTCGGGATGGTCGGCGGCGGTGCCATCGAAAACATAGTCCGAGGAGACATGGACCAGCGTGATCCGGTTCTCGGCGGCGACGCGGGCCAGATGCGCGACGGCGGCCACGTTGATCGCCCAGGCGGCCTTCCGGCCGTCAGGGGACTCGGCGTCGTCCACCGCGGTGTAGGCAGCCGCGTTGATGATCGCGGTGTAGTTCTTCCAGTTCCGTCCGGCGTAGGCCGCCGGATCGGTGAGGTCGAAGTCGGAGCGGGCGGCGAATTCGACGTTCCCGTCGCCGGCGTAGGCAGCGCGCAGGGCCTTGCCCAGCTGTCCGTCGGCGCCCAGGACGAGGGTCTTCTTCGGGGCCATGGGAACGACGTCGGCCAGGCACGGGTGGGCCCGGTCCTTGTCGGAGAGCTCAGCCTGTTCCAGTGGAATGGGCCATGAGATGGCCGCAGTCTCGTCACCCAGGTTCAGGAACGTGTACTGCCCCTGTGCGTCCGCGCTCCAGTGGTCGTTGACCAGGTACGAATAGGCGGTATTGTCTTCCAGCGTCTGGAAGGCATTGCCCACGCCGCGGGGAATGAAGATGGCCTGGCTGGCATCAAGTTCGGCGGTGAAGACGGCACCGAAGGACGGGCCTTCGCGCAGGTCCACCCATGCTCCGAAAATACGGCCGGTGGCAACGGAAATGTACTTGTCCCACGGCTCTGCGTGGATGCCGCGCGTGGTGCCGGCCTTCTCATTGAAGGAAATGTTGTTCTGCACCGGGCCAAAGTCCGGCAGGCCAAGAGCGACCATCTTCTCGCGCTGCCAGTTCTCCTTGAACCAGCCGCGGTTGTCGCCGTGCACTGGCAGGTCGTAAAGGACAACGCCGGGAATGGGGGTGGGGCGGGCCGAAAGGGACTTGGAAAATTCCGGTGCCACGGCGTTACTGTCCCTGTTCCTTGTACTTGGCTTCCGTTGCGTCCTTCTGCGGCCGCCACCAGGCCTCGTTCTCGCGGTACCACCGGATGGTGTCTTCGATGCCCTGCTCGAAGTCGGAGAACTGGGGGCTCCAGCCGAGCTCCCGGCGGAGGCGGGAGGAATCGATGGCGTAACGCAGGTCGTGTCCGGGCCGGTCGATCACCTGGTCGTAGCCGTCGGCGGGCTGGCCCATGTGCTTCAGGATCAGTTCAACAACTTCCTTGTTGTTCTTCTCACCGTCGGCGCCGATCAGGTAGGTCTGGCCGATCTCGCCCTTCTCGACGATGGCAAGCACTGCCGAAGAGTGGTCAGTGGCATGGATCCAGTCCCGGACGTTTTCCCCGGCGCCATACAGCTTGGGGCGCACACCGTCGATCACATTTGTGATCTGCCGCGGGATGAACTTTTCCACGTGCTGGTATGGGCCGTAGTTGTTCGAGCAGTTGCTGATGGTGGCCCGGAGGCCGAAGGAACGCACCCAGGCGCGCACCAGCAGGTCCGAACCGGCTTTGGTGGAGGAATAGGGGCTGGACGGATTGTAGGGAGTGGATTCCGTAAACCGCTGCGGATCATCCAGTTCCAGATCGCCGTAGACCTCGTCGGTGGAGATGTGGTGATACCGGGTGTCGTGCTTGCGTGCCGCTTCAATCAGCGTGTAGGTGCCGATGATATTGGTGTCCAGGAACGGGCGGGGGTCATGCAGCGAGTTGTCGTTGTGGGACTCGGCCGCGAAATGGACCACCACGTCCGTTTCGCTGACCAGACGGTCCACCAACTGCGCATCACAGATGTCGCCCTGCACAAACGTGAAACGGTCTTCCGGCAGTCCCTTCAATGACTCGAGGTTGCCTGCGTACGTCAGCTTGTCCAGCACGGTGATTGAGTAATCGGTGCTCTTGAGCGCGTAGTGCACGAAGTTGGAGCCAATGAAGCCGGCGCCGCCGGTGACTAGGAGTTTCTGCATGTAGGTAAACGTTACCGGATTTGCCGTCACATCACCGAGCCGGGATGATGAGGGGCATGCGCGGAATTATATTGGCAGGCGGCACCGGGTCCAGACTGCACCCGATCACCCTCGGGGTCAGCAAGCAGCTGGTACCGGTCTACGACAAGCCGATGATCTACTACCCGTTGTCCACCCTGATCCTGGCGGGCATCAAGGACATCCTGATCATCACCACGCCCCACGATGCAGACCAGTTTGAACGGCTGCTCGGTGACGGCAGCCGCTTTGGCGTCAGCATCACCTACAAGCAGCAGCCCTCACCCGACGGACTCGCGCAGGCTTTCGTCCTCGGCGCCGAACACATCGGCAGCGGCCCGGTTGCCCTGGTGCTGGGCGACAACATTTTCTACGGCCAGGGGATGGGCACACAGCTGCGCCGGTTCGCGGACATCGACGGCGGGGCCGTCTTCGGATACTGGGTTGCGGACCCCTCCGCCTACGGTGTGGTCGAGTTTGACGCAGCCGGGCGGGCCATCTCGCTCGAGGAAAAGCCCGCGAACCCCAAGAGCCACTACGCGGTGCCCGGCCTGTACTTCTACGACAATGACGTTGTGGAGATTGCACGGAACCTCGAACCGTCTCCCCGCGGCGAACTGGAAATTACCGACGTCAACCGCATCTACCTGGAGAAGGGCAAACTGCAGGTGGAGATCCTCCCGCGCGGCACCGCGTGGCTGGATACCGGTACATTCGACTCGCTCAACGAAGCCTCTGAGTTCATTCGTACGGTGCAGAAGCGTCAGGGCCTGTCGATTGGCTGCCCCGAGGAAATCTCCTGGCGCTTGGGCAACATTACTGATGACGAACTGCGCCAGCGCGCCGAGCCCCTCGTGAAGAGCGGATACGGCCAGTACCTGCTGGAGCTCCTCAAACAGAAGTAACATGCCGGAACGCGGTTCCTGCACAAAAGAGCCGGTCGGGAGATTTCCCGACCGGCTCTTTCAATGCCCGGCGCCTAGGCCGTCACGGGCGGAAATCGATCAATTCCGAACGACGACGGCGCCGCCGGCCTGGTCCGAGTCGATTCGCCCGCCCTGGAAGGACTGTGTGCACTTACCCGACTTGCAGGATTCATCCGATACCGGGTAACCCAGCACTCCGGTTTCAAAACCCGTGGACTGCCATTTACTGCGGATGACCCCTGAAGTGGGGTGCGCGCCAGTCGATTTCGTCCAGGTGATGGCGCCGCGTTGGAAGTTCTGGTAGCAGCCGCCGTCCTTGATGCCGCAGACCTCGCCGCTGGTGGGGTAGCCGAGGGAACCGTTTTCGAACCCGCTGGTTTGGTAGGCGGTCCGGATGGGACTGTTGGCGCTTACCTGGGCTCCGGTACTTGGGGACCAGAGGATGGCGCCGCGTTGGAAGTTCTGGAAGCAGCCGCCGTCCCTGATGCCGCAGACTTCGCCGCTGGTGGGGTAGCCGAGGGAACCGTTTTCGAACCCGCTGGTTTGGTAGGCGGTCCGGATGGGACTGTTGGCGCTGACCTGGGCTCCGGTACTTGGGGACCAGAGGATGGCGCCGCGTTGGAAGTTCTGGAAGCAGCCGCCGTCCCTGATGCCGCAGACTTCACCGCTGGTGGGGTAGCCGAGGGAACCGGTTTCAAAGCCGGACTGCCGGTACGCGGTCCGCATGGGGCCCTCGGGGCTGACCTGGGCTCCGGTACTTGGTGACCAGAGGATGGCGCCGCGTTGGAAGTTCTGGTAGCAGCCGCCGTCCTTGATGCCGCAGACCTCGCCGCTGGTGGGGTAGCCGAGGGCACCGGTTTCGAACCCGCTGGTTTGGTAGGCGGTCCGGATGGGACTGTTGGCGCTTACCTGAGCTCCGGTGCCGGGGGACCAGAGGATGGCGCCGCGTTGGAAGTTCTGGAAGCAGCCGCCGTCCCTGATGCCGCAGACCTCGCCGCTGGTGGGGTAGCCGAGGGAACCGTTTTCGAACCCGCTGGTTTGGTAGGCGGTCCGGATGGGGCTGTTGGCGCTGACCTGGGCTCCGGTGCCGGGGGACCAGAGGATGGCGCCGCGTTGGAAGTTCTGGAAGCAGCCGCCGTCCCTGATGCCGCAGACCTCGCCGCTGGTGGGGTAGCCGAGGGCGCCGGTTTCAAAGCCGGACTGCTGGTACGCGGTCCGGATGGAGCTGTTGGCGCTGATTTGGGCTCCGGTGGCGGAGGACCAGAGGATGGCGCCATTTTGGAAGTTCTGGAAGCAGCCGCCGTCCTTGATGCCGCAGACCTGGCCGCTGGTGGGGTAGCCGAGGGCACCGTTTTCAAAGCCGGATTGCTGGTACGCGGTCCGGATGGGGCCGTTGGGGCTGACCTGGGCTCCTGTGGCGGAGGACCAGAGGATGGCGCCATTTTGGAAGTTCTGGAAGCAGCCACCGTCCCGGATCCCGCAATGCACGGGCGTGTCAGCTGCTCCCAACCCGGGGCTTGATGCAGCTGCCGCACCGATGGCAGAGGCGCCCGGCGATCCGCTGCGGACAAACCGGTCCAGGTCGGCTGTGCTGCCGTTGAAGACATTTGAATCACCGGCGAACGGGCCGGTGCTGGAGTACTGCCAGACCGTGTACGCGGACCACCCGTTCGGCAGGGCCCCGGGGGCCTGCGCGTAGGAGGCAAGGTGGAGCGGGTGGTTGCCGAAGGCGTTCGTGTTACCGGTGCAGGTACGCCACCAGTCGGTGGTCGAGTAGATCATCGGAACGCGGCCGGTCCGGGCCTGGATGGTGTTGGAGAAATCCCTGATCCAGGTGACCATCTCCCCGGCGCTCAGGTTGTAGCAGGTGTTACCAAGCTGGGGGTACGGGTTGTATTCGATGTCCAGCAGGGGCGGCAGGGTGCGTCCGTCCGCAGACCAGCCGCCTCCGTTGTCCACGAAGTAGTTGGCCTCCTGCGCCCCGGAGCCGACGGAGGGGATCGCAAAGTGGTAGGCCCCCCGGACCATGCCGACGTTGGCTGAGCCGTTGTACTGCTGGTTGTAATAGGGGTTCTTGTAGTAGGTGCCTTCGGTCGCCTTGGTGTAGGCGAAACGTGATCCCTGGCGCCAGGCCCCGGCCCAGTCGACATTCTGCTGGTGGCTGCTCACGTCCATGCCCTGGATGCCGGACGGCATCCAGGTGTTCGCGGCGGCCGCGGCAAATGCAGGAGTTGCGCGGAACGTCGTCGAGGTATTAGTCATCGACGACGTAACAGTAGCGGCAGGTGGTTTATCCGCAGTGGTGTCCGGAACAGTCAGAGGAGTTTGCAGTCGCCCAGCCTCGGCGTCGAGCTCTTGCTTTTCCTCTTCCGGAGTTGGAACCTGTGGGTCACCGGTGGTCAGCAGCCGTTCAAGGCCTTGACCCATCCGGGCACCCAGCAGCCCTGCTTCTTCTGCGACGGTCTCTTCAAGGGGGGTCGCTTCCGTTTCGACCGCTTCGGAGGGCTGCGGATCGGTAGCCGGAACTCCAGCAGTGGAACCGGTGTCCGTCGGCGGAGCCTGTTCCTGCTGTGTTGACGTCGTGGCAGGTGCGGAAGGAGTTGGGGCCGTCGTGGCCGGAGCGGGCGGGTGCAGGGGGCCGGCCAACGCGGGCGACATGCTGCAGACCAGGGCACCGGTCAGGGCCGCACTCCCCAGCCAGCGGGTGAGCGTTTTTGTATTCACGGTATCTCCAGGTGTTTGCCCTAGGTAGGGCACGGGGCATCTCTGGATACTATCGGCCGTTTCCCGCAGTCCGGTAGGAAACTGAGAGGTTCAAAGATGCAGGAGCGGAAATCCGGGTCCACACCGCCGCCCGTATATATACGGATCCGTTGCCGTCTGCATTAGGCTGGCTGACGGTTCGAGGCGGATTACAGGAGTACCGGCGTTACCGTTCGGGAAGAGTATTCCGCGCTCCGCCAAGTCCAGTTGGTATATCGAAAGATGCGTGAATGTCCGGTTATCCACCACCACTCCCCAAGGTTCGACGTCAATCACCCGGGATGCTGGGAGAACTGTTCGACCCGAAAAACAACTCGCTCAACGCGATCCGGCTTGTGTTCGCTTGTCTCGTGGTGGTGTCCCACGCCTGGGTCATCGGGGGCCTGGGGGACGAGCCCGAGCTGGGCGGCAGGACGCTCGGCGCGTGGTCAGTGCTCGGCTTCTTCGGAATTTCCGGCTACCTGATTACCCGGAGCCGGCTGAACGGACAGCCCGCTGCCCGTTTCTTCCGTGCGCGTTTCCTGCGCATCTACCCTGGGTTCCTGGTTGCGCTCCTCATGGTTGCGTTTGTCTTCGCACCGCTCTCGGTTGTTTTAGGGTCGCCTGGATCCTTTGCCCTTGAACAGTCGCTGACATACGTGGCCCGCAATCTCTTCCTTTACCCGCCGGTCATTTCCCAGAGCACTATCGGGACCACACTGGCAGACGGCGAAATCTGGAACGGTGCACTGTGGAGTCTCTTCTGGGAGGCCTGCTGTTACGTCGGCATCGGCGTCCTTGGCATCACGGCGTTACGCGCTGGCCGCAGCCTTGTACTGGCGGTTACCTTCCTTGGAGCCACCGGGGCATCCCTGGCCGCGCACGCAGGACTTATTCCAGCCAGTGAGCTCACCCTGGCCCCTCCGCTCATTGCGGCGTTCACCGGAGGGGCACTCCTGTACGTCTACGCGGACCGAATCAGGGTGCTGCCGGCCGTGGCCGCGTCCGCCATTGTTCTCCTGATTTCCATCATGACGGGAACTGCAACTGTTCTGGCACCACTGCCGTTTGCACTGATCGTCTTCGTGCTGGGAGCGGTTCTCCCACTCCGGCGTGTAGGTGCGAAACGGGACCTGTCGTACGGCATCTACATCTATGGCGTTCCCGTCCAGAACCTTTTGGAGGTCTGGCTGCCGGGCCTTTCATTGCCTTGGTACCTTCTCCTCACCTTCGCCTGCGTTGTGCCACTGGCACTGGCAAGCTTTACATGGGTAGAGGCTCCTGCAATGCGGCTCAATCGGCCGAAGCTATCCAAGCCGGGCCTGCCCGCTGCCCGGTAAGCTTCGGCCGATTGAGCCGGGGGCACGCCCCCCGGGGCAGGGTTACAGGTCCTCGCAGCG
Source organism: Arthrobacter sp. zg-Y877 (assembly GCF_030373105.1). Lineage (NCBI taxonomy): Bacteria > Bacillati > Actinomycetota > Actinomycetes > Micrococcales > Micrococcaceae > Arthrobacter > Arthrobacter sp. zg-Y877. Next base: position 176,232 of record NZ_JAUCPU010000002.1, on the reverse strand, counting down.
GATAACCGTGGCCCAAGTGCCCGGCGCATGCTGGATGTCGACGCTCTCCAGCCCCGGATCTGCTTCGCAGGCCTGCCTTGCTGCGGGGATCTGGGGGGCCCATTCCGGGCCTGTCTCGCGTGCGGGATCCAGGGCAAAGAAATGCACGGTCTGCAGAACCACAAAAGCACCGATCAGTCCCCACCGGAACTGTGGGCTTGCGGTGAGCCCGGCCAACCGGCTGGAACCCACGGCAGGATCGCGGTCGGACCCGATCACCATGAGCAGCGGTATCAGGGCAAGCAGGAACATTGACGGAACGGTGCTGTAGCGGCTGAGGAAGAAGCCGCCCCAGGCGGCTGGTTCGAAGTGCGCATAGTTAAACCAGGGGGCGGGGTTGAGGATGACTGCACCTCCCCAGACTGCTCCCGATGCCAACAGGAAAGTAGCTCCGGCCAGACGCTGAAGGCGATTGCCCAGAATGGCCACAAGGAGCGCAACAGCCACAAACGGCAGTGCACTGGCCACGATCGGCAATGCCCCGAAGTTCTGAACGTTGTCCCTAATTGCCGCGCTGCTTCCGTAGACAAGGGCAGAGCTGGAGTTTAGGAAGTAGCCGTAGAAGACCGAAAGGAGGTCGGCCTTTGCTCCCGTGTTGTTGTCGAAGCGGGGATACATCCACATCGTGAACAATTGGCAGGCCACTCCGGCGGCAAGTCCCGCCTTCGCCCACCAGAGGCTTTTGTTCCGCCAGCGGAAAAGGACCAATGGCAGGAAGATCGCGGTCTGAATCTCCGTCAGTCCGATGACAAGCGCGGAGACACCCAGCAGTATTTTCTGGCCAACGGTCGTTGGTGACTTGACGAGGACCCATGGGGCCAGCCACAGGAGATACCAATGCAGGTTGGCGACGTTGGCCATTGTCTCGAGGGCGCCGGGAGCTACCAGAACGGGAATGGAGGCCCAGCAAAGCCGCGCTGCGAGGTTGCTGGTGAGTGCAGATGCACAGTAAAAAGTGAGTGCTGCCACCAATCCCAAGATCATGCTGCAGGCCACGGTGATGGCCAGGGCGTAGGCATCCAGACCGAAAAGCGGCGTCACGACCGCTACGACTATCCGCGGCAGCAGGTGCAGATACCCGGCGTAGGGGTGCAGCAGGCCCGGTCCCTGGTCGAAGTATTCGTGGAGGAACAATGCCCCGTCCTCCGCCCAGATAGTTCTGGCCGAGACGTCTGGAACGCGGAGAAACGCCGCCACGGTACCCAGGACGGCGACAGCGAGAATCGGGAGTAAGGAGGCCACGCGGGGGTGCCCCCTGGTCCATTTGCGACGCGACATCCGACGTGACATCGGCGGAGAACCTGTGTCCCCATGCAGTGAAGCGTCTGTATCGGCAAGGGCATGCGACATGTTGCTGAATCTTTCGTTGTTTCGATGTGGATGCTCCCCGTCATCCCTGCACGAGAATACCGGGTTATCCGAGTCCGCACTGCGTGCCGGGCATCAGCCGGTGGGCCGAAGCCACAAAACAGGGGGAATCCAGGGATTGGCTCTTAACGGTATGCAGGGTTATCCACACGGGTAGGGACTACCCTCGCCAAACCAGGTCCCCGCTCCTAGCCTCTTCGCTGTGGCCGGCCGACCAGGCCATGGACCGAAGAACTTGCGACAGTCTCGTACCGGGCCCCGTGCCCGGCGGTTGCGGGGGATGTAGATGGATGCGGTGCAGATAGTCGAGGATGAGGTGCGGGAGCTCATCCGCGTGCGCGGGCTGGATCCGCAGGAGCAGTTCGCCGAAGTCCGGCGGTTGGTGGATGCGGCCGTGTCCGACTACGACGAGCGTTCCCTGCTTGGAAGCCTCCCGCCGTTGGGGGCGCCCGGACGCCGTGCGCCGGCAGGTGTTCGACGCCGTTGCCGGCTTCGGTGCCCTCCAGCCCCTCCTGGATGACTCCACTGTGGAAGAGGTCTGGATTAACTCACCCACGGAGATATATCTGGCACGGGACGGGCGGTCGGAACTGACATCGTTGTCGCTGACGCCGGAGCAGGTCCGGCTCCTGGTGGAGCGCATGCTCAAGTTCTCCGGCCGGCGTCTGGACCTGTCCTCTCCTTTTGTGGACGCGGCGCTGCCGGACGGGTCCCGCCTGCATGTGGTCATCCCGGATGTGACGAGACGGCAGTGGGCGGTGAATATCCGTAAGTTCGTGGCCCGGGCCCGGCGCCTGGATCATCTCGTGGAGTTGGGAACCCTTTCCCCGGCGTCCGCCCGCTTTCTGGCCGCCGCCGTAGCTGCCGGGCTGAACATACTGGTTTCAGGAGCCACGCAGGCGGGAAAGGCGACTAACTCTCAATACACCGCCATATCTGTGTTGTAGGTAGGGAAGGACACCTGTCTGGTTAACTAGGTGAACATTCATAGGTGAGGGGTATTAGACGTGCAGTTACTTACTCGGACGCTAGCGGCAAGAGCGTCCGCTATACAGCTGGTGGCAGTGGCCGTCGTACTTGCGGTTAGCGCAAGTTTAGTAGCGACGTATGTACGGGAGACCGCAGGCGCAGCCACGGCTATATGGATAGCCATTGTGACAATTCTCGTGGTGCTGTTTTTAGTCACCGCATACGAGTTTCGACAGTTGCACGAACACGTCGCCGTGAAGGGAATCCTTGTTCTTCACGACGGAGGATTCGTTGACATACCTCGCTACAAGTTAAGTCGTGATATAAATGCGGCATTCAAAGCAATTCTGAATGAGAATGAAGCTATTAGTAGACAGTGGGGCGACGGCGACTTAAGAGACAATGATGAGGAAGATCCAGGGCCTAAAAGGCTCAGGGTCAAATTGATGCATGAAGTTATGGAGTACGTGCTCCTACAAAAGCTCGGCAGTCACCTTGCGGACAAAAATGGAAGCACGCCTGCTAGTCAGATAAGCAGCTACGAGCGTCCCGACCTGCTCCCGCTGCTGACGGACAACAGGGTGCTTGACCAGCTTTCTCGCCCCGTGGAGGACCGTATTGCTCTGGTGAAAGCCCGGGATGGGCAAGCGAAGCACTTCCTAGAGATTATCCGCAAAGGTCCAAGGGACGGTGAAGGAATTCTATGGCAGGCCTCAGACGGAACGCATATGTACTCCAGGTTGATACTGGAACTACCAAGGGGTGCGCGCGTCGTCCGAGTGGAGTCGGAAAATATACGAATCATCTCCAAGTATGTCGAGGTTGACCTCTTTGTAAATTTCGGGGGTAGCGGGATACTTGATTCCGAGTTTCTTGAGGAATATTTGGGTCTCCCGCCGATAGACTTTTACCGCGGGAAAACGGGGAAAGGTCAAATATGGAATCTCACTTTTCATGTTGGCGTTCGACTTAAGTGGCGCGCCCTTTTCTCCCCAAACGCTTGGAAGCTGTACCTCTGGTGTGAATCGTTCGCTGACGCATGCCGCAAAGACTACGGATGGGAAGCATTTCAGGCCCACATCGGGTGGGAGACTGCGCGGACGTTGCTCATCGCTCGAGCTAGCTCGCGGCGGAACAAGAGCGAAGACCATTCATGAACCGTGCTGCTGAGGTCAGCTAGAGTCCGGCGCGCAGCGCCGGACTCTAGCCTTTAACGGTTAATGGAAGCTTCCTTCGTTGCGTAGCTCGAGGTAGCAGTATCTCCTGGCGCAAGGGTTGTCGGGGCGCGATGGACCCGCCAAAGCCCCCGAAGCACGCGATTGGAAAGCAACGGCTGAGTTGCTGGCGCGTGGCCGCCATACTATTGAGCATGCAAATTTTTATCAGTTGGTCCGGTTCCGAGAGCCACACTATGGCACTTCTGCTAAGAGAATGGCTTGTTCGAGTCCTTCAGTACTCAGCGCCGTTTGTCTCGTCGCAGGACATAAGCAAGGGAGCGCAGTGGCTGATCACAATCAGCGATGAGTTGAACGACACCTCGGAAGGGATTGTGTGCGTGACCGGCCGCAATTACGAATCTCCGTGGCTCAACTATGAAGCTGGTGCACTCGCGAAGACAACCGGTCAGACCGCCGTAAGAACTGTGCTCCTGGGGTTGGCAGCAAGAGACATCCCGCCAAGCATGCCGCTCTCTAACTTTCAACATACGATCGCGTTAGATAAGTCTGAAATGTGGGCCCTCGTCCGTTCTATTCATTCTCGAAGCGGGGCCGGGGACGCAGATATTTCGGCAATCGAATGGGCATTTAACCAGTCCTGGCCAGAGTTGAAAAACAACCTGGAAGCGATCGAGGTTCCGCCGCAAGCGGTTACTGAGTCAGGCGACGAGCAGTCTCTGATCAAAGATGTGCTTCAGGAAGTGAAAAGCTTGTCAATTTCCCTGGCTGCGTTGGGTGAATCAGTTCGTAAGGCAGACGAACCTCCTGAGGATTCTAAGGAACGATTGAGCGACGAGGAGATAAGAGTCGTCAGGCCTGGTACGGCCTTGAGGCACCGGACCTTCGGCATCGGTTTGGTGATCGCTGTTGAGAAGGAAGGGAAAGAGAAAGTAGCGACAATCAACTTTCGCGACGGCCAGAAGCGGTTACTGCTGAGATATGCGCCAGTAACGATCGTTCCATAGCGGTCGTTGTCTCGGCGGGATTGTTTCCACCCCGCAGCGAGAACGCCCTTGAGTTGCTGCCGGTGCAGAGCGTTTCTGACTGGGATGCGTGGGGCACGATCGGCAACGGACCGCGAGACCAGAAGCCCCGCCAACGTAACTCGTGGACAGCAGGGAAGAAGGTGGGGCCTTTTTATGCATGGTTGCGCTAGCTGGTGCGTCCCGTGAGTACTCCTTGTCCAGAACATCGACACGTGTGTGACGCCCGTCGGGTGCATCAGCATGTGAAACAGTCGCTGGTGCCGGTGGCCGCAGACGACATGCGCTAGAACCAAAACATCGACAACTTCTCTTATAAGGAGTCGCGATCGGTTGGCGCGATCAAACATCTGCTCAGAGAGCTCAAAGTTTGACACAACTGGAACCCCTGAGGGGCATCATGAGTGGGAAACGCCGTGCTGGTCTGGCCAGGCCCGCCGCGTTTAGACCGGAGCCCCTCCGTGTCAGCGGGACCTAGACCCCAACCCTCCTTCGCGATCTGACAGCCCTCCCTTTGCTTTGAGTCCTCCCAATGTCACGACTGCGAGTCTGATGAGGCATACCCGCCGGCGCGGCCGAAGCTATCCAGGATTCGCTGATCTAGGGAGGCGGCATCCCAAGGGTCTTCCGCCACGAGACGATTCTTAAGGAGACTGCGCAGAAGGAACGTGCCTATGAAGACAGCGCTCCACTCGTGGTCTCCCAGCTTGCAGGTCCACCGTTTGGGCGTTTCCCCATGAGCTATCTTGGACCGGATGCTGTAGAACTGCTTCAACAGGCTATATGTATTCTCCGGTGGCATCTCGTCCGCCAACGCGACAGCTGCACGTTGAGCCATGCGGTGGGTTAAAGCGTCTGCTTCACTGCCAACAAGCGCTTCGATCCCGATCGCGGCGTCCAGAAGCATGTCTTCCGCATCGTCACGGAAGCCGGTTCGCCTGAGGCGGCGTGCTGCGATCTGGACGTTTCTGGGCGCGGCGCTGAGCCCCCGTGCTATACGAAGAATCTCATCAGTACTTTCCGCGCTGATCGCGACTTTTTCCCTCGCCCAAGTCCGATTGTTCAGATTTTCCGGGTAAGCGCGACCGGTCCAAGCTATCCACAGTGGAGGCAGGTCTTGCACCCACGTAGATGCCCAGTCTAAGGGGCGAACGAGCACCTGCGCGTAGCCGGTTTGGGACTCGGCAACGATATGGACGGCTTCCGTCACTGCATTCACAAATTCGACCGAGATACCCGGAGGGAGCTCACCTCCTCGTGTGAATTCGTGGACTTGGTTGCTAAAGCGCACGCTGCGGAACACGATTGCGTGTGTAGCGGCAGCAGCAACGTATGGGTCGGCCGGTCCGTGACCTGCCCAGTCCATTGCCCGTAGCACGTGGTCAATCTCAGTCAGGGGTTCAAGCCATATGTCATCGGCTAGGTGTAGGGGTTTATCTGCCGCGAAACTTACAGCAAGTAGTGGGACAACGACATCACCACTCAGTTCTGCTGCGAATCTTCCACGTTCGAGGGGAAGGTAGATTGCGACTAACTCTTCGTCGGTTTCGCTATCCGTAGCATGCGCCCGATTCAGGATCGTTCCAAGCAGCCTCAGCACACCGTATTGGATCTCCTCTTTGATTTCTTCAGCTGAACTCTTCTGCATGAGGGCGGCCACAGGGCTCAAAGCATGTTTTAGCTCATCATCTCCCATAGCTAGCGTGCTAATCGCCTCTATGGATGTTGCCAAGTCCGGAACATGGGAAACCAATATGTGGGTAAACGGTCCTTCTTTGAGGCCGAAGAGTGCTTTCCAATCTATTGGCCCACTCGAATCGAAGCTAAAAGCGTCCTGGGTGGTCGCAGGCCAGCCAGCACTGTTAGCGTCGAATTTTCGCTCTTTCTGCCGGGGGTAATACGACCCGGAATTCATACGGTCCTGCCCAGCACGGATGGCCGCTTTCAGGCCAGGGAGAAGTAGATTCCACAAATCTGGGCGAATAAGATCAGTGTCAGTTCCGGTCATGCCTCTCGAGGCCCTTCCATGAGAATCACATTGCATTCCTAACTCAGGCGCGTGCTCTTATCAAGTCTTCATGGGAATCGTTGGTGCGACACCTGCGTCTGAGTTTTCAAATTTTACTTAGGGTAGCTCTGTCTTTGGGATGCTTCAGCGAACCGCTGAACGATGGTTTTCAGAGGAGCATCGTAGTAGGACCCGAGGCCGGAAATCTCTGCGTATCCGTCTATCGCGGCGATCAGGGCATAACAACACTTTATTGCGATTGCTGAATCAAACCTTGATTGTGCTAGTAACGAATATCCTTCGCCAGATTCTACTGATTCGAAATAATGGCGAGCTGTTATGAGGGAAGGATGGCTATCCTGGGTATCGAATAACCAAGCCATGTAAAGGGATCCCAGCCTGTCTTGGTCAGCTTCGACAATAGTTCGAAGTGCTGTCAAGTGGCTCATGGATTTGTACTCGTCACTAGCCTCAGCAGAGTGTTCCTCCAATGAATCTGCCAGCTCCGGACTGAATTCCCAGTGCTGAGTTTGAGCGCCCTGAAGATTGGAGTTTCCCTTCTTTTGAGCTATGAGCGCCACCTCAATGAACTCGTCCCCGTGTTTAGCAGCCCACCTGAGCCTGATGGCATGTTCCAGGGCCGATCTGACGAGCGGCGCCGCCTCGGCGCCGTATCCGTTGCCTTCGATAGCGATTGCTGCCTCTCCGGTGCGGAGGGTGCGCATCAACCACCCCCATGCGACAGCGGGCGCCAACACTTGACGCTGCGCAGGGCGTGTAAATTCAGGCGACCACTTGGGCGCTGGTGGGGGTGCAGCTCGTACCAGAGCCGTCATGTCCTTATAGATGCTTTCAGGAGTCACAGAGCTGGTCTCGTTCGCTGCCTGACTCTGTCTGCGTCGCTTGTGGGTCACACCTCAGTGTTTCATTAGGCGGTATCGTTGCGGCCGGCCAGGTCCAGGCCGCGTCGTCCGCGGTGGTCGGTGCAGCGGATTCCGCAACCAACGTTTATGCGTCAGCACCGGATGCCTTGATTGCCGAGCAGCGTGCGGCCGCTGCGGCGGAACTGGCCCTGGCTGACTTCGGTCTGGATGCAGAGGGAATGTCAATGGAGGTCAGCTGTTCGGAAGCATGCCTGGCACCGGGCTCGACGGTCACGGTGAGCGTGCAGTTCACCAGTCCTCTTCCCGGGTTGCCGTGGCTCAGCGGGTCGCCGGTGCTGGTGGATTCGCAGTCCACCCAGGTTGTGGAGCGGTTCGGATGAGCCAGCCGGTGCACATGGCCATGGCAGCCCGGCAGCGCGGGGACGGGGAAGCGGGACAGATCGGGGTATTGATTGTCGGGTTTACCCTGCTGGCGCTGCTGACCGTCACTGTGGTGATGGCGGCGTTGGCCGTCTACATCGGGCAGAAAAAGCTGCTGTCGGCAGCCGATGGTGCGGCAGTCGCTGCGGCGGACGACTTCGCACTGGGGGAGTCGGCCGCGGGGGCCGGTCCTGCCGCTGTCCTGAAGGCCGACACGGTCCGGGCTGCCACGCAGAGGTACCTCACACAGACCGGAGCGGATGAGCGGTTCACGGACCTCACCGTGGCTCCGGATACCGGCACGGAGGACGGCCGGACCGCGCGCGTGGTGCTGGCCGCCCGGGTGCATCCGCCGATCGTGAACTTCCTGGTGCCGGACGGCATCCCGGTGACCGCGGTGAGTGAAGCCCGCGCCCGCCTGCTGCAGTAACTACGGCAGCAGTAACTACGAAGCCTTCCGCTGTTCCTCAGCCTCACGGACCGGTCCGTGCCCCCAGCCGCCGTGGTCCACGTCCAGGATCCGGCCGTCGTCGCCGTAGCAAATGGTCACCGGCTCTCCGAACTGTTCGCAGCCGCTGTCAGGGCAGCGGTCCTTCATATTGCCCACATACTCGTTGGAGAAGTGCTGCTCCCACTCATCCACCTTGCCCATGGCCCAGGGGTCGCCCTGCTCGGCCAAGTCATTGAGTTCGTCCAGGGTGTACATGCGTCCGCGCTCGGGATGGGTCAAGGCTTAGCTCCTTCGAAAGGGCATTTCCGTATCCGTTCCTTTAATCTAACGCCGACCACCGGCAGTGCCGTGCGCACGCGTCCGGCGCGTCCGGTATCGGGACAACTGCCCGACGACGCCGGCAGGCGGCGGCGCAGGGACATGGCGTAGGCTGTAAGCACCATGGCAGAAATAGATTTTCCCGCAGAAATCCGCGCCCTCCGTTCCACTTTCGCCTCTATTGAAGAGGTCTCGGACGTGGCAAAGATCAAAGAGGACATCGAAGAACTGAGCGAGATGGCCGGCGTTCCCGACCTCTGGGACGACCCCGCCGAAGCGCAGAAGGTCACGTCCAAGCTCTCGCACCGCCAGTCGGAGCTGGAGCGCCTGCAGACCATCGAGTCCCGCATCGACGACCTCGAGGTCATGGTGGAGCTGGCCCAGGACGAGTCCGACGCCGAGACCAGGGCCGAGGCCGTCACGGAACTGGAGTCCCTGCGCAGGTCCCTGTCCCAGCTGGAAGTGGTCACCCTGCTCTCCGGCGAGTACGACGAACGCGAAGCAGTGGTGACCATCCGCTCCGGCGCCGGGGGAGTGGACGCTGCCGACTTCGCGGAAATGCTCCTGCGGATGTACCTCCGCTGGGCCGAGCGCCACGGGTACCCCACCACCGTCCTTGACACTTCCTACGCCGAAGAGGCCGGCCTGAAATCGGCCACGTTCGAGGTCAAGGCCCCCTATGCCTTCGGTACCCTGGTGGTCGAGGCCGGCACCCACCGGCTGGTCCGCATCAGCCCGTTCGATAACCAGGGCCGCCGGCAGACCTCGTTTGCCGCCGTCGAGGTTATTCCACTGATTGCGTCCACCGACCACATCGACATTCCGGACAACGACATCCGTGTTGATGTGTTCCGTTCCTCCGGACCGGGTGGCCAGTCAGTGAACACCACCGACTCCGCCGTCCGGCTGACCCACCTTCCCACCGGCACCGTGGTGTCCATGCAGAACGAGAAGTCGCAGCTGCAGAACCGCGCGGCAGCCATGCGCGTCCTGCAGTCCCGCCTGCTGCTGCTGAAGAAGGAGCAGGAGGACGCGGAGAAGAAGGCGTTCGCCGGCGACGTCAAGGCTTCCTGGGGCGACCAGATGCGGTCCTACGTGCTCAATCCGTACCAGATGGTCAAGGACCTGCGTACCGAACACGAGGTCGGTAACACCTCCGCAGTGTTCGACGGCGAGATCGACGACTTCATCGATGCCGGTATCCGCTGGCGTGCGCACGGCAGCGTTTCGGCCCGCAAGTAACCCGTCCCGTCACGCAGCCTCCCGGCCGGCACCGGAATCAGAGCGGGTCCGACACGCACCTTTAGGTCGTGGCTCACTTAGCAGAAGCTGGCTATAGTCGAAAAGCCGGTGCCCTTACCCCGAACAAAGGCCCGTGTCTCCGGCCGCTTCATGGGCACAAAGTAGTGATGATCACTTTCGACAATGTCACCAAGCTCTATGACCGGAACTCCCGGCCCGCGCTCAACTCCGTCAGCCTTGACGTTGACCGCGGCGAGTTCGTCTTCCTTGTGGGCGCTTCCGGCTCCGGGAAGTCGACGTTTATCCGGTTGATCATGAAGGAAGAGCACGCCACCAAGGGCACGGTCTACGTGGCCGGCGCCAACGTGGCCCGGATTCCCAGCTGGCGGGTCCCGCGGCTGCGCCGGGGGATCGGCGTCGTCTTCCAGGACTTCCGCCTGCTGCCCAACAAAACGGTTTTCGCCAACGTTGCCTTCGCCATGCAGGTCATCGGCCGCAGCCGCGCCGTCATCCGCGACTCGGTGCCCGAAGTCCTCAAAACCGTAGGCCTGGAGGGCAAGGACAACCGCATGCCCCATGAACTTTCCGGCGGCGAGCAGCAGCGCGTCGCCATTGCCCGCGCCATCGTCAACAAGCCGGGCATCCTGCTGGCGGATGAGCCCACCGGAAACCTGGACCCCACCACCTCGCTGGGCATCATGAAGGTGTTGGACCGGGTCAACCAGAACGGCACCACGGTAGTGATGGCCACGCACGACGACGACATTGTCAACGCGATGCGCAAGCGCGTGGTGGAACTGCGCAACGGCAAGATCATCCGTGACGAGTATGAAGGCATCTACCTGGGTGAACCCGGACCGGGGCGCGGGCCGGAGACCGTGACGGATGTTTCCGGACGCCGGGAGAGCGGGGTAGCCGAATGAGGCTCGCGTTTGTCCTGGGGGAAATCGGCTCCGGCCTGCGCCGGAACCTGTCCATGGTCGTCTCCGTAGTCCTGGTGACCTTTGTGTCCCTGACCTTTGTGGGGGCCGCCGGGTTGCTGCAGCTGCAGATCGGCCAAATGAAGGGCTACTGGTATGACCGGGTGCAGGTAGCCGTTTACCTCTGCACCGACAACGACACGTCGGCAGCCTGCGCTTCCGGTGCCGTCAGCGACGAGCAGCGGGCAGCCATTGAAGCGGACCTGCAGGCGGACCCCTACGTGGAGAGCGTCGAGTACGAAGACCAGGAAACGGCGCTGACGCATTTCCGGGAGCAGTTCGCCAATTCGCCGATCGTGGACAGCATCACCGCCGAAATGCTTCCCGAATCCTTCAGGGTGAGCCTGGTGGACCCGGAGAAATACGAGGTCATCAACGAGGCCTTTTCCTCCAAACCGGGCGTCGAATCTGTCAGCGACCAGCGTGAGCTGTTCGAAAAGATGTTCACGTACCTGAACCTTGCCTCCGTGGCCGCCCTGGCTGTTGCCGGGGTCATGCTGGTCTGTGCCATCCTGCTGATCGCCACCACCATTCGGCTGTCGGCGTTCAGCCGGCGGCGGGAAACCGGCATCATGCGTCTGGTCGGTGCTTCGAAGGCCGTGATCCAGCTTCCCTTCGTGCTGGAAGGCGTCATTGCCGCCGTCATCGGCGCGGTCCTGGCATCTGCCGCCCTTTGGGCCACGGCACACTTCTTTATCGGCAACCTTGCCCGGCAGTACCCCACTACAGCCTTTATTTCATCAGAGCAGGTCCTGTACCTGACACCCGTTCTACTTGTTCTCGGGGCGGTGTTGGCGGGAGTATCCTCGCTGTTGACGCTCCGCCGATACCTAAAGGTCTAGAGTCATGAACACTGGGAATGGAATCTGGAAGATCAGCTTGAAGATCATGGAGAGTCTCGTTAATGGATAGTCGTGTGCCTCAAGGGATCGGACGTGCACCGGCGACCCGGGCACTGGCGGCGGTTGCCGCCCTCGCTGCCCTGGCCCTTTCCATGACCTTCAGCGCCCCTGCCCGCGCGGACAGCCTGGAGGACCGGAAGGCGGCAATCGAATCCGAGAAGCAGCAGGTCCTGCAGGACTACGAGTACCTCGGGGAAGACATTGCCGAGACGGTAGCCAAGCTGAACATCTATAACGGCCAGCTTCCGGGCGCCCAGCAGCAGCTTGCCGACGCCGAGGGCCGGGTTGATACCGCTGCCGGCAAGGTCAGCGCCTTGAACGAACGCGTCGCCCTCGCCCAGGACACCCACAGCACCATCACCGCCCAGATCGAGAAGGACCGTGAGGATATTGCGGCCTCGGAAAAGGCGATTGGCCAGATTGCCTCCCAGGCCTACAAAAACGGCGGTGTCCCCTCAACCTTGTCGCTGATCTTCGGTGCCAAGGGGGCGGACAGCCTCTCGGATTCCCTAGGCATGGCTGAACAGGCGCTCAAGGGCCAGAACGCGGCCGTGGAAAAACTCTCCCAGCAGAACGCCAACAACGTGAACTCCGAGGCCCGGCTGGCGGCCGTCGCCGAAGAGATCAGCAAGCTCAAGGCCCAGGCGGATGAAGCGCTCAAGGCCGAGCAGTCCGCACGGGACGCCGCCGCCGCCGAGAAGGCAAAGGTGGACGACCTCATTGCCCAGACCGCGGCAATAAACAAGGAGCTGGAAGCGCAGAAACCGAAGCTCCAGGCCCAGATCTCCAGCCTGGAGAAGGAGACCGCGCAGATCAACGCCGACATCGCGGAACAGCAGCGGATCCAACTGGAACAGTACCGGCAGCGGGAGCAGGCACGGATCGACGCCGCCAACCGTGCGGCCGCGGAAGAAGCGGCCCGGAACAACCGGCCCGCTCCACCTGTCCAGAACATTCCGGCGCAGGGCAGCCCATCGTCGTTCGGGCTCCAGTTCCCCGTGCGTAACGCGCCGGTCTCCTCCGGCTACGGCCACCGTCCGACACCGCCAGGAACCCTGGAGCTTGGTTCGATGCATACCGGCATCGACTTTGCCCCGGGCTGCGGCAGTCCCGTTTACGCAGCCGCTGCCGGCGAGGTCTGGCGTGCTGTTCCGCAGAACGACCAGCGGGAAATGATCGGTGCCGGAAACTATGTGGTGCTCAACCACGGAGTGGTCAGCGGCAACGTGCTGGCGACCAACTATTACCATCTGCAGCAGTACGTTGTAGGCCAGGGACAGTGGGTCAACCAGGGACAGCTGATCGGTTATGTGGGTAACACCGGCAACTCCAGCGGCTGCCACCTGCACTTCGAGACCGTGCTCAACGGGAACCTCGTAAACCCGATGAGCCTGCTGTAGGCCTACAATAGAACTTTCGTTTCCACCTACTAAGGAGTTGCCCCGTGCCTAAGGAAAGTGGCCGTAAGGTAGTGGCCACCAATCGCAAGGCCCGGCACGACTACGAGATCCTCGATACCTACGAGGCCGGCATGGTTCTCATGGGGACCGAGGTGAAGTCGCTGCGTGAGGGCAGGGCCTCACTGGTGGACGGGTTCGCGACGTTCTATAACAACGAGCTCTGGCTCGAAGCCGCCTATATTCCGGAATACCTCAACGGGAGCTGGACAAACCACTCGGCCAGGCGCCGGCGCAAGCTGCTGCTACACCGCGAGCAGCTGGAAAAGATCCTGCGCAAGACCAGCGAATCCGGATTCACCATCGTGCCGCTGCAGCTGTACTTCCTGGACGGCCGGGCCAAGGTGGAGATCGCCGTCGCACGCGGTAAGCGCGAATACGACAAGCGCCACACACTCCGTGAGAAGCAGGACAACCGCGAGGCACTTCGCGCGATGCGCGAAAAGAACCGCGGCGCATGAGCGGAACGTTCTGGGAACCGCAGGCCGACGCCGCCGAGGAGGCTGCTGCCCGCAAGCCGGTATGGACGTGGCTGGTCACCGCTGTCGACCTGTTGATAGTCCTTGCCGTCGTGCCCGTGGTGATCCTGGTGGTGGTTCCGTTCTTTGCGGCGTACTACCTCTACCTTGCGCACGTCCTGGTATGGCTCGCACCAGTGCTGCTCGCCGCGAACATTGGACTGTTCGCGTGGGCCTTCAGGAGCAAGGCTCCCGGGATGACCGCGCTGAGCATCCTTACGGTCCTCTTCGTCCTCGTCTCGTGGATCCTGCTGGTGGTCTGGGGTTCACCCGTCACGGTGCTGGGGTTCCGGCTCTGAACCGTGCATGCTCCATACGCTACAATGGGTGTTCCGGCTTCGGCCGGATTGGTAACTCAATAAGGGGATGACCGGTTTCGACGATGTTTTGTTGAGACAGGGGAAGCGGGCCGAGGATACAGGGTTATCTCGTTAACGATCTCTGTAAACCAATAAGTGCCGAATCAAAGCGCACTGACTTCGCTCTTGCTGCCTAAGCAGTAAGGCATAGTCCGTCAGCCCGGGGATGCTCTCGCCCCGGTGCCTGGCGTCATTTAGAGGGCCACTGCTGAACACCTTCGCCGTTGGGGTGTTCGGGACTTTTAGACGGCTGGGTCCGGATCAGCCACTTGTCTGCGTGATGGCTGGGACCGAGAAATTCCGATGCAGACTGCGCCCGGAGAAGCCCTGACAAAGCGACATCGGACGGGGGTTCGATTCCCCCCATCTCCACTGAGAAACTCCGCACACAGCGGGGAGCGTCCACGGACGCTCCCCGCTGTGTTTGTTTAACCGCTGTTTGTTTACCTGCCGGGCTGGTTTAGCTGCTGTTGTGGGTTGCCGGCCGGACTGCGCCGGTGGAGTTGTTTCTCACACCAGGGCCCTTTCACCTGTCACGGAGGCACTTTCAGTCCGGGCGGGCGGACCGCGTTGGTAAACTTTGTTTTATGCAGGACCCGCGCGGGCAGGACCCGGAGCGGGCGATATGACCGGTCGCAAGACCTTGTAGGAGACGCACCACCTTATGCAGAGCCCGGCACTTGAATCCCAGCATGACGACCTTTGGAACCGACGCTACGACCCCAATGTCGCCGATGTGAACCAGCTTTGCGACTCCCTCGCGGAAATGAAGCCGGGCAGCCAGGTGCCTTACATAGACCCTATGCACGACATCGGGGAGTGCCGGATTGTCAGTCTCTTCTCGAACATCGGCACCGCCCACGAGTCGGGGTTCATCACCGCCGGGGACAACGACGCCGTGGCACGCCTTCTCGGCGTGCACTGGCAGGCGGGGCTGCGGCCTGAGTTCGTGATGCCGTGGAACGCCTACCCGTGGCATGTACCGGGTGAACCGAACGGCAAACTGACCAAGGAGCAGGTCCAGGAGGGGCTGCGGCCGCTGCTGCGCTTCCTGGCACTGGTTCCCCGTGCCTCGGTCATCGTGGCGCACGGCACTGAGGCCCAGCGCCTGGCTGCATTGTTCATCAAGACCGAGAACCGGATGATCTACCGCCGCAGCATCAAGGTCTACAAGGCGCGCTCACTTTCCGGCCGTTCCTTCGGTGCGACAGCGGAACGGCAGCAGGAGGCCCTGGACGAAATGCGTGCGGCCTACACTGACGCAATGGCCCGCACCGGGCTGGCCGTTCCGCAGTAACAGCAGAACTAACAGCAGCGCGGGGCCGGCGCTGTGTGCGCCCGCGCCGCGGCTCCTCCGCTGTTGCGTCAGCCCGCAGGCGGTTCCACCGGCGCGTCCACGACTCCGATGAAACGGGAGCCGACGCCCGGGTACTCGCTGCGTACCGCTCCGGAGGGAAGCTCAGGGAGTTCCCGGATGCTGTGGTCCTCGCACGCCAGGAAGGTAAATTCCGGCCACCACTTCTTGGGCCGTGCCGCCTCGGTGTGCCCGCACACGGTACAGGTCAGCTGCACCCACACCGGCCGCTTTCCCGTGCGGTTGGCCCTGGACTGCGCCAGCCACCCGGGCGGGTCAGCCTGCAGCCGGGCCAGTTCGGCGTCGTCCACGTGCGCGGGGATACCGTGGCGGACGGCCATTTCAAGCGGAATATCTAGGATCAGTGCGGCCTGGCGTCGAGTAGTCATCGGTTAAACGATACGCGGAAATGCCTGCCAGCCGGCACGGCCGGGCGGCTGGCTGCACGCCGCCCGGCCGTGAATCCGTGCCCTACGCGGGGGTGGACTCAAAGAAGGCCTCGCGCAGATTGGCCTCCTGGTCCTTCGAAAGGTTTGTGTAAATCAGCTTGGCGCCTGAGTAGTCCTTGAACGCTTCCGCCACCCGGTCTTCGACCGCGTTGCTGGACAGGACGAACAGCGCAGAGCTTCCCGGCGTTACTTCCTGCCGCACCTGCGCGATGAAGTCGTCGTTGATGCCGACATCCACCATCGATCCGGACATTGCGCCGATGGCGGCACCCACCGCAGCGCCGATCAGCGGTACAAAGAAAATGAGCCCAAACAGAAGTCCCCAGAACCCGCCGCCCAGGGCGCCGGCCCCCACGAGGTTGTGTTCCTGGATGGTCTTGGGCTTTTTCCGCCCCTCGGGCCACGTCACCAGGGCCTCGTCCTCGACTGTAATCAGACCCTGCGACTGCAGGCTGGCGAGGGTCTGCGTGGCCCGTTCCGCAGCGTCCGCGTCAGAGAATTTCCAAACGGTAAGTGTTGCCATGGCAGTTACTCCAAACGTTAGAGTTCTTCGATAAGTCCACACGCGGGACCTATCGGCAGCGCCAACGTTAGTGCCGCGTCCGGGCCGGTACAAGGAAAACCGGCGTCCCGGGCAGAGCCGGCACCGTATCCCGCCCGGGCCCTGTGCCGCCCGGCGGCGCGGACGTATTATGCAGGAACGCCGTGAAAGGACGAATGTCCATGGAGCCTCCCGCCGGTCCCGCCTGGTGGACGAACGCCGTCGTCTACCAGATATATCCCCGCAGCTTTGCAGATACCTCCGGCGACGGCATTGGCGACATCGGCGGCATCATCGAGCACCTGGACCATCTGGCCGAACTGGGCATCGATGTCCTCTGGCTGTCGCCCATCCAGCAGTCACCCCAGTTCGACAACGGCTACGACATCAGCGACTACCACCGCGTTGACGAAATGTTCGGTACGGAAGAGGAATTCGATGAACTCCTGGCCGGACTGCATCAACGGGGAATGCGGCTGATCATGGATCTGGTGGTCAACCACACGTCCACCGAACATGCGGACTTCCAGTCCTCGAAAGCGTCCAGATCCTCTCCGGTGCGGGACTGGTACTGGTGGCGGGATGCCCGTCCCGGATTCGAACCCGGGGAACCCGGGGCGGAGCCCAATAACTGGCGGTCGTTTTTCGGTGGCTCGGCCTGGGCCTTCGAACCGCTCACCCGCCAGTACTACCTGCACCTGTTCACCCCTCAGCAGGCGGACCTGAACTGGGAAAATCCACAGGTGCGGGCCAAGGTCTACGCAATGATGAACTGGTGGCTGGACCGCGGTGTGGACGGCTTCCGGATGGACGTCATCAACTTCATTTCGAAGGACCCCGCGCTCCCTGACGGGGTGGTGGACTCGTCCGGGATCTGGGGGGACGGAGCGCCGCACTTCGTCTCCGGTCCCCGTATCCACGAATTTCTGCAGGAGATGCACCGCGAGGTTTTCGAAGCCCGCACCGGGCAGTACCTGACAGTGGGGGAGACGCCCGGGGTCACCCTGGACCAGGCGTTGCTGTTCACCGATCCGCGCCGGCACGAGCTGGACATGGTCTTCCAGTTCGAGCACGTCAGCCTGGACCAGGGCGCGGATAAGTTCGAGTACCGGCCGCTGGCCCTCCCGGAGCTGAAAACCAGTTGGAACCGGTGGCAGCGGGGACTCGCCGATACCGGCTGGAACAGTCTGTACCTGAGCAACCATGACCAGCCCCGCGTGGTCTCCCGCTTCGGTGACGACACAAAGTACCGGTACGAATCCGCCACCATGTGGGCGACCCTGCTGCACCTGCAGCGGGGGACGCCCTATATCTACCAGGGCGACGAGATCGGCATGACCAACGCCGGTTTCACCTCGATCGGACAGTACCGGGATGTCGAATCCCTGAACTATTACGCGGAGCAGCTCGAACGGGGAGTGGACCCGGAACCGGTCCTGGAAGCACTGCGCCGGATGAGCCGGGACAACGCGCGTACTCCCATGCAATGGACCTCCGGACCGAACGCGGGCTTCAGCCAGGTCACTCCGTGGATTCCGCTGGCCGCCGGCCATACCGAAGTAAACGTGGAATCGGACCGTGCGGCGGAACGCTCAGTTTTCCGCTACTACCAGGAACTGGTGCGCCTCCGGCATGAGTCGGACCTGGTCTCGCTGGGGGATTTCCACCTGCTGGATCCCGGCCATCCCTCCCTGTTTGCCTTCCGCCGCTCCCGGGGCGGACGGGCGCTGCTGGTCCTGGGCAACGCCTCCGGCACCGAGCTGGGGGTGCCCTCCAACCTGGACGCCGGGGAACGCATCCTGGGAAATTATCCCGACGCCGGAGACCGGCATCTGCTGCGGCCCTGGGAAGCACGGATCCTGGACGTGACCACGTACCAGGACGGCTGAGGGGCTACTCCGCGGTCAGGCTCCGGGTGTACAGGTCAGCCAGTTCCGTGTAGCCGCCCGAGCGGAACGCTGTGCGTTGCTGTTCAGCCCCGGTACCGGCGGCCAGCAGGCGGGAGATCCCCGCCGCCACAAAATCCCCGTCTCCGGCGTCATCCAGTGCGGGCCCGACGAAGTCCAGCAGCGCGGCCAGGTGCTCCGCAGCAGGCACGCTGCCGCCGGGGTGCGAAACCAGGTTCCCGCCCATACCGAACCGTGCCGCCTGCCACAGGCCGACGTCGAGCAGTTCCGGATCCGCTGCCCGACCGGCAGCGGGGCCCGCCGTGGGTACGGATGCCAACTTGTCCACCAGGGCCCGCACTAAAACCGCAAGCAGCAGCGAGTCCTGCGCCTGGAGCTGGGCGTCGGCGATCCGGACCTCCACCGTGGGAAAGTTCTCCGAGAGACGGGCCGCCCAGCCCACATGCCCGGCGTCGGGCACCACATCGGTGGCCAGCAGGCCTGCCAGCCTTCGGGCATAGTCCTCTGCGTCGGCAAAGACAGGCGGGCAGCCCTGCACGGACCAGCGCCGGTAGTGGACCATCCGCCAACTGGCGAAGCTACTGTCCTGTCCGCGCCAATAGGGGGAATTGGCGGCCACGGCACCGAGCAGGGCGAGCCAGGGACGGAGGCCGTTCAGCACCCGCACTCCAACGTCACGTGAGGGGATGCCGACGTGGATGTGGGTTCCATTGACGTACTGCTCGTGCGCGACAGCCCCGGCGAGACTGCCCATCCGTCGATACCGGGCCGAGGAATTAATGACCGGCGGGCTGTCCGGAATCCGGGGGGCCGCTCCCGTAGCGGCGACCAAAACCCCCGCTGCCGCGGCGGCCTCCGCCAGCCTGGAGCGGAAACCCAGCAGAGCGTCCAGTGCTTCGCGGCGGGTAGTGCAGACCCTGGTGGAGCTTTCCACCTGTGCGTCCAGCAGTTCCGCCGATGTGGAGAAGCCGCTGTGCCGCGGGTAGGCAAGCGCACGCCTCGCTGCCCGTGCTCCGGTGGGGAACCCGGTCCGGGTATCCATCAGGAGGAACTCTTCTTCGATGCCGAAGGTGAAGACCATGTGCATTTCTCCCTGCACCAACCACGCCGGACTCCGACAATTCTATGTACGCCGCGCAGGCGGCGCACTCGAAATCAGACAGACAGCCCCGCCAGGAGCCCGGCTGCGGCCGCGAGGCAGCCAAGGAACAGGTTCAGCAGGACGTTCGCCGCCGCCGCCCGGCGCCGGCCATCCGTCCACAAGGCCAGTGTGGCAACAGTCCACGAGCTGAAGGTCGTCAGCCCGCCGGCGAATCCCGTGGCGGCGGCCTGGTACCCAGCCTCCGAAAGCGCAGCCGTACCCAGCAGCCCGGCGGCGAATCCGATGAGCAGCGATCCGGCAGTATTGACCAGCAGCGTTCCCCAGGGGAAGCCGGGCCGGTCGGGGCGGCTGCGGCGGGCCAGCAGCGAGTCCAGCCCGAACCGGAGCAAGGCACCGGCCATGCCGCCCAGCCCGATCCAGAGGGCAGTCATGCCTGCTCCAGCCGGGTCTGGCTCCGGCGCCCGGAAAGCCGTCCCATGGCGAGGCCAGCGGCGGCGGCCAGAAGTCCAAGGACCATGGACAGCAGGAGGTAGAGGGCAAAAGTCATGGGGAGTCCGGCAGCCAGCAGCTGGTCCAGATGCAGGGCCAGGGCCGAGAACGTGCTGAAGGACCCCAGAAACCCCGGGCCCAGGCCGGCCCGGACCCACAGCGGCACAGAAGGAGTGAACAACCACCGGGCGGTGAGGAAACCGAGGAGCAGGGAAGCGGCAGCGTTAATGCCCAGGGTGGTCCAGTCGAAGGTCAAGCTCCCGGGCGGGAAAGCCAGCAGCAGACCGTACCGCGCCTCGGTACCCGCCAGCCCACCAACAGCCACGGCCGCCCAGGTGGCCGGCCCAAACCGGTTTACACCCGCCGTGTTCATACTGTCCGTACCGCCCGCCAGGTCAGCGTGAGATAGGGGAGGTCCAGGACTTCGCCTTCTGTGTGGCCGAGGTGCTCGTACAGGTACCAGGACAGGTTGGCGGAGAGTTTCTCCCGTGCGGCGGCACCGGCGGAGAGGTAGAACGCCCGTGACTTCGCCAGTTCGAACAGGTCTTCGGGGGTCATCTGCTGGGTCCAGGCCACGGTGGAGGACTCTGCCAGCGTGAACTCCGGTCCCAGCCCGGGCCGGAATTCCGGACGCAGGACGTCTCCGGCATGGATGATGCGTGAATAGCGGTGGACCCACGGCACGCTGACGTCCAGCTGGTTCCAGACCAGGCCGACGACGCCGTGCGGGCGCAGGATGCGGGCGAACTCCCGGCTGGACGCGGCCGGGTCGCACCAGTGCCAGGCCTGTGCCACCGTCACGGCGTCCAGGGAGGATGCGGGCAGGCCGGTGTCCTCCGCCGTCCCGACACGCACCGGGACCTCCGGAAGCATCCGGGCGAGCTGGTCGAGCATGTCGCGGGATGGATCCACCGCAACGGCGTTCAACCCGGCGGCACGCAGTTCGCGGGTGTACTTTCCGGTGCCTGCGCCGACGTCGGCCACGTCCCGGACTGCGGGGGAGCCCGGGGTGCCGGGGCGGGAGACCAGCCAACGCACCGCTTCGGCGGGGTACCCGGGACGGATACGGTCGTAGTGCTCCCCGCCGGCCTGGTAGCTGTCGGCCAGCTGCCTGCGCCGCAGCGCTTCGAGCCGGGGTCCGGTGGCGCCCACTGTTACAGGAGGTCGTCCAGATCGGGGTTCAGGCGCTGCAGCACTTCGTTGTGCAGCGTCCCGTTGGTCGCCAGGGCGTTTCCGCCGAAGGGACCGTCCTCTCCGTCAAGCGAGGAGAAGCGGCCGCCGGCCTCGGTCACGATCGGTACGAGGGCGGCCATGTCATACAGGTTCAGCTCGGGTTCGCAGGCAATGTCGACGGCGCCTTCGGCGACCATGCAGTAGGACCAGAAATCGCCGTAGGCGCGGGTGCGCCACACGGACTCGGTCAGGTCCAGGAATTCTTCGAGATTGCCGCGGTCCTTCCAGCCACCGAGGCTGGAATAGGACAGTGAGGCGTCGGACAGGCGGGACACGTTGGACACGTGCAGGCGGGTCGCGGCGGCCAGCGACCGGCCCATGTAGGCGCCGGTACCGGTGGCAGCCCACCACCGCTTGCCCAGCGCAGGTGCGCTGACCAGGCCCACGACGGGGACGCCGTCGTCCACCAGGGCAATCAGGGTGGCCCAGACGGGAACACCGCGGATGAAGTTCTTGGTGCCGTCAATCGGATCAATGATCCACCGGCGCGGGCCGGATCCGCTGGAACCGAATTCCTCACCGAGCACGGCGTCACGGGGACGGGCACGGGAAAGCTGGCCGCGGATGGCGTCTTCGGCAGCTTTGTCGGCGTCGGTGACCGGGGTGAAGTCCGGCTTGGTTTCGATCTTCAAATCCAAGGCGCGGAAGCGTGACATGGTCTGGTCGTCCACGGAATCGGCCATCACGTGGGCCAAGCGCAGGTCATCGTTGTAGTTTTGAACGAACGGCATACTGTTCAACTTATCCTTATTCGGCGGGCACAGCCCCGCATTAGGCCCGTAAGCGGGCAGTGTCCTGGTGGTTCCACGCCCGAATCCGAGCGGCGGGAGTCCGCGGCAGGGCGGCTACTGCTCGCCGAGCTCCTTGGCGGAGGACTTGTTCTCGGTCCGGGTTCCGGTGCCCAGCAGCCGGCGGAGGGACGCCAGGCGCGCGGGTCCTGCCGGGCCGGCATGTCCGCCCTCCACCCACGGATCCAGGCCGCAGCCCACGGCCACGGAATCGTGCCGGCAGCCGCGCTCACAGTCGGCGGTGCCCGGTTCCAGGTCAGGGAAGGCCTGCAGGATCCGGTCCGGGTCCACATGGGCCAGGCCGAAGGAGCGGATGCCCGGGGTGTCGATGATCCAGCTGCCGGCCGGCGAATCGCTGAGCCGCAGGGCCAGGGCCGAGGAGGACGTGTGCCTGCCGCGTCCGGTCACGGCATTGACTCCGCCGGTTGCACGCGCCGATCCCGTGAGGGCATTGACCAGAGTGGACTTGCCGACGCCGGAGGGGCCGACCAGGACGCTGACGTTGCCTTTCAGCACCTCGTGGAGGGCCTCGACGGCGGTGCCCTGCAGGCGCGCGGAAAGGCCGTCGTCGGAGCGGGCGTCGATACCGGAGGCGTCGGCTGCCGCGGTGCGGCTGATGATGACGTCCATGTCCAGGTGTTCGTAGTTGGCCAGCAGCTCGGCGGGGTCCTTGATGTCTGCCTTGGTGATGCACAGGACGGGGGAGATCCCGGCGTCGTAGGCGGCGACGAGGGCGCGGTCGATGAAACCGGTCCGGGGTTCCGGGTTGGCGGCGGCCACCACGATGACCAGCTGGTCGGCGTTGGCCACCACCACGCGTTCCACTGGATCGGTGTCGTCGGCGCTGCGCCGCAGCAAGGTCCGGCGTTCCTCGACGCGGACCAGCCGGGCCAGGGTGTCCGGGGCACCGGTTACGTCGCCGACCAGTGCCACCAGGTCTCCGGCCACCACCGGGGTGCGCCGCAGTTCCCGGGCCCGGGCGGCAATGACGGTGCGTTCAGTAGGTGTGTCTTCGTCCACCACGGCGGTATACCGGCCGCGGTCCACGGTGATGATCCGTCCGATGACGGCATCATCGTGGGCGGGCCGGTCCTTGGTGCGGGGGCGGGAGCCTTTTTTGTTCGGGCGGACGCGGACGTCGGATTCGTCCCAGCCGCTTGTACTGCGTGTCATGCTTCCGCCGATCGGGTCAGCTGCTGCCAGAGTTCGGGGAACTGCGGCAGGGTCTTGGCTGTTGTGGAAATGTCCTGGACGACGACGCCGGGTACGGCCAGCCCGATCAGGGCACCGGCGGTGGCCATCCGGTGGTCGGCGTAGGTTTCCCAGAGGCCGCCGTGCAGCGCTGCCGGGCGGATCACCAGGCCGTCCGCCGTTTCTTCCGCGTCTCCGCCCAGACGGCGGATTTCGGTGGCAAGTGCTGCCAGCCGGTCGGTTTCGTGGCCGCGCAGGTGCGCGATGCCGGTAAGTGTGGAGGGTGAGTCCGCCAGGGTGCAGAGTGCGGCAACGGTGGGCGCAAGTTCGCTGGTGTCCGCCAGATCCGCTCCGGAAATGGTGCCGGTGCCGGTGACGGTGAGGGTGCCGCCGGCCAGCTCTGCGGATGCGCCGAGGGCGGGGAGGATGCTTCGCCACCTGTCTCCCACCTGGGTGGTCGACTCCGGCCAGCCGGGCACCCGGACGGTGCCGCCGGTGACCAGTGCTGCGGCGAGGAACGGGCCGGCATTGGACAGATCCGGTTCAATCACGGTGTCGAAGGCGGCGATGGGGCCGGGGGCCACCCGCCATTCGTTCGGTACGGAATCGTCAACGTCCACTCCAACGCCACGCAGGACGGAAACGGTCATCGCAATGTGGTCGGGACTGGGCAGGGTAGTGCCGCGGTGGACCAGGTGCAGCCCCTCGTCGAAGCGCGGCGCGGCCAGCAGCAGGGCGGAGACGAATTGGGAGGAGGCACCGGCGTCGATCTCCAACCGGCCGCCGGCCACATGTCCGGACCCGGTGACTGTGAAGGGCAGGGAACCGCTGCCGCCGTCGTCGACCTGTACGCCGAGGGCACGGAGGGCATCGATGATGGTGGACATCGGGCGCGTGCGGGCGTGCGGATCGCCGTCGAACGCGGTGGTGCCGGCGGTCAGGGCCGCCAGCGGCGGCACGAAACGCATCACTGTCCCGGCAAGGCCGCAGTCGACCTGCCGCGCCTGCGGGGCGGGCGCGGCGGGGAGCGGATCTATCAGCAGGTCCGGTCCGAACGCGCCATCACCGTCCGTTTCGGTGATTATTGCTCCGAGGGCCCGCAGGGCGGAGACCATAAGCTCCGAATCCCGCGAATGCAGGGGTGCCCGCAGCCGGGACCTGCCGTCCGCCAGGGCGGCCAGGACCAGGTATCGGTTGGTCAGCGACTTCGACCCAGGCAGGGAGACGGTTGCGTCCACCGGCGAGGTCACGAAGGGCGCCGGCCAGGTTGCCGGCACCCCGGCATTCGGAGCACTCATTGCTGCTAGGAACCGACGATGTCCGAAGCGGCGTTCGACACGGCCTTGAGCTGCTTACGCGTGCTCTTCGAGACCGACTTCGAGACGGCACGGGTCTTGCGGCCCGTACCCGAGGCCAGGTGGCCGGCGCGCCAGGCAAGTCCCGGACGTCCGTTGGTATCCACGGCGGAGAGCAGGACCCCGCCGATCAGGGACAGGTTCTTGAGCAGCTGGCTGCGCCGTTCCTTGCGCTCGGCGGCAGTGGAGGCTTCGGCGTTGCGGTATTCCACGACCGAGGTGAGCGCGGCGGTGCCGGCGAGCAGGAAGGACGCCAGGCGGGAGAACTTGCCCATGCCGAGCATCGTGGCAGCACCGACCTGTGTGTAGCCGACAACCTTGGCTACGAGCGCGGGGTTGGACGTCACGGCTGCGGCGGCAGGAACGGTTTTGCCGATCATCTTCAGCGTGGGGGTGAGCTGTTCAGCGGTCTGGTCAGCGTTCCGAAGGCGCTCCACGCCTGCGGCTACGAAGCCGGTGGCGAGCAACGGGCGTGCAAACATACGGACTATCGACATAAGTGCCTCCTGGGAAATCCATCGGTTACGCGAAAAAACTACATGTGGTGCTGCTTCCACCTTAGTCTGGCATTTTGCGGACCTTGGCACACGCTGGCACACGGTGGCAGGGGACAGGCCCGCACCCCGGAAGGGGAGCGGGAAGGGAATAGCCGGCCGGGCGCCGTCGTTGGCACCAGTATCAGGATGTGCTTTGCCGACAGTCAGGAGAAAAGCAACGTGCCAGCCGACACGCTGACCGCAGAGCGGTCTGTCCGGGCGCCGAAGCTACGCGTACGGGTTCCGTCCCGCACCGTAGACTTGGAGGTGATGAGAACTGATGCGCCGGAAGGCAGCCCCGTGGAAAACTTCGAACTCGACGTTGCCACCGAATCGGACGAGGCACGCAAGCTGCGTTTTGAGCAGGACGCCATGCAGTATGTGGACCAGCTCTATTCAGCGGCCATGCGCATGGCGCGGAATCCTTCGGACGCCGAGGACCTGGTGCAGGAGGCCTACACCAAGGCTTTCTCCGCTTTCCACCAGTACCGGCCGGGAACGAACCTCAAGGCCTGGCTGTACCGCATCCTGACGAATACGTACATCAACCTTTACCGGAAGCGGCAGCGGGAACCCCTGCAGGCCAACTCCGAGGGGGTTGAGGACTGGCAGCTGGCCCGTGCGGCCGAGCACACCTCCGCGGGGCTCCGTTCCGCGGAAGCCGTGGCACTGGACCATCTGCCGGATTCCGATGTCAAGGATGCCCTGCAGGCCATTCCGGAGGAGTTCCGGCTTGCCGTGTACTTCTCCGATGTGGAGGGCTTCGCGTACAAGGAAATTTCAGAAATCATGAACACGCCGATCGGCACCGTGATGTCCCGGCTGCACCGCGGGCGCAAGATGCTCCGCGAACTCCTGGCCGAGTATGCACACGAACGCGGAATCAAGGGCAAAGTGCCCGCAGCCGAAGCCGTCGGCGCATCAACAAAGAAACAGGGGAATGAGCTATGAGCGATTGCCAGAGCCTGGGCGATTGCGACGACGCCCGCATCGAACGGCTGTATGAATACCTGGACGGCGCCCTGTCCCACGAAGACCTTGTGGAAATCAAAGAGCACCTTGACGGGTGCCCCGAGTGCGCGCAGGAACATGACCTGGAGTGCGTGATCCGGTCGGTAGTGAAGCGTTCCTGCACCGAGGCGGCGCCCGAAACGCTGAAGGCAAGCATCCTCAGCCGCATCAGCCAGATCCAGACGGCGGACCACTAGGACCGCCGGCAGCCAACGCAAGCCGCAGACACAAAGAAACCCCCGGTACCAAGAGGTTCCGGGGGTTTTTTGTGCCTGACCTACAGGTCACGCGGCTACCAAAGCTTTGCTTAGGTGTTGGGACGCTTACCGTGGTTAGCGCCGCCGCGCTTACGGTCACGACGCTTGCGTGCACGCTTGCTCATAGCTGCCTCCTTTGATTCCGAAAAGTTCTGCCCTCCAGTGTCCCACATGCCTCACGTGCACGCCTAACGCATACACGGGTGCCCGGCCGGTGGTCCCCTAGGATGGGAGCACCCAACCGAAGGAGTCCCGATGCGAGCCGTGTATGCACAGACCCAGTCTGCCGAAGATCCCCTCAGCGGCCTGAGGGTCGGCGAGCTTGAGCTGCCGCAGCCGCCGGAGGGATTCCGGCGGGTGCAGGTGTTGGCATCGGCGCTGAATCACCACGACCTGTGGTCGCTGCAGGGCGTTGGCCTGCCGGCCGACCGCCTCCCGATGGTGCTGGGCTGCGACGCTGCAGGGATCGACGACGACGGCAACGAGGTCATCGTCCACGCGGTCCTGTCCACTCCGGGCTGGGAAGGGGATGAAACCCTTGACCCGAAGCGGAGCCTGCTTTCAGAGCGGTATCCGGGGGCAATGGCCGACGAAGTATGGGTCCCGGCCCGCAACCTGGTACCCAAGCCGGCCGGCCTGAGCTTCGAGGAAGCCGCCTGCCTGCCCACGGCCTGGCTGACCGCCTACCGCATGCTTTTCACTGTCAATCCCGCTGCCCCGGGTTCCACCATCCTGGTCCAGGGCGCCGGCGGGGGAGTCGCAACGGCCCTGATCAGCCTGGCCTCCGCCGCCGGGTTCCGGGTGTGGGCGGCCAGCCGCAGCGCGGACAAGCGCGAGCAGGCGCTGCGCCTCGGGGCTGAGCAGGTGTTCGACGCCGGTGCCCGCCTTCCGGAACGGGTGGACACGGTCTTCGACTCCGTCGGTGAAGCCACCTGGGCGCATTCGCTGAAGTCACTCAAGCCCGGCGGTGCGCTCGTGACCTGCGGCGCCACCAGCGGCCCCAATCCGCCGGCGGACCTGAACCGGGTGTTTTTCCTCCAGCTGAAGGTCCTGGGCTCCACCATGGGCACCCGCGCGGAACTGCAGCGGCTGGTGGCTTTCCTGCTCGCCACCGGCGTCCGGCCGGAGATCGATTCCGTGCTGCCGCTGGAGGACGCACAAAAGGGCTTCCGGAAAATGCACGACGGCGACGTCGTGGGAAAGATTGTCTTCCGCCACTGACGCCGCCGTCGGGGGTGCAGCCGTCCGGTACTGCGTTTATCCGGTACCGCTTTATTCGATACTGCCGGCCGCGAGCAGCGCATTGCGCTGTTCGCGGCGGTAGGCCTGCTCGGCCGGGTCCGGCACCGGTGCCGCTGCCAGCAGGCGGCGGGTGTACGGATCCTGCGGGTACTTCAGGATCTGCTCGGTGGAGCCCTGCTCCACCATCCGGCCCTTGTTGAGCACCGCAATGTGGCTGGCCAGGATCTCCACCACGGCCAGGTCGTGGCTGACGAACAGGCACGCGAAACCGTATTCCTGCTGCAGGTCCTGCAGCAGCGCCAGGACGCGTGCCTGCACGGAGACATCCAGGGCCGACGTCGGCTCGTCGGCCACCAGCAGGGAGGGCCGCAGCGAGAGCGCCCGGGCAATACCCACGCGCTGGCGCTGGCCGCCGGAGAGCTCATGCGGATACCGGTTGCGGAAGCTCGTGGGCAGCTGCACGTCGTCAAGCAGGTTCTCCACCCGCCGGTCCAGTTCAGCTTTGGAGAGCTTCTCATGCAGGAACAGCGGTTCGCCGATGCTTTCGCCGATGGACATGCGCGGGTTCAGCGACGCGGCGGGGTCCTGGAAGACGATGGCGAACTTCCGCCGGAGCGGGCGCATCTTCTTCGGTGACAAACCGGCAATGTCGGTTCCGCCGATCCGCACGCTGCCCTCCGCAACCGGCAGCAGTCCGGTGACGGCGCGCCCAATGGTGGACTTGCCGGAACCGGATTCGCCCACCAGGCCCATCACCTCGCCGGGCATGATGGTGAAGGAGACCTTGGAAACAGCGCGGAAAGCCGGCTGCCGGAAGCGTCCCGGATACTCGATGGCCACATCCTCCAGCTGGAGGGCGGGGGTCAGCGACGAGGTCGGTTCCACCACTTCGTCCGAGGCTTCGAGCACCGCCCGGGGTGCATCGGTGATCTGCAGGGAACCATCATCCTCGACCTCGACCGCCGCCAGCACGCCGCCCACCTTGGAACCCAGGTGGGGAACGGCGTCGAGCAGGGACTTGGTGTAGTCCTGCTGCGGGGCGCCGAAGAGCTCCGCGGCGGAGGCGGCTTCGACGATCCGGCCGTTCTGCATCACCACAACGTTGTCCGCCAGGTCGGCCACCACACCCATGTCGTGGGTGATGAGCAGGATGGCGCTGTTCAGCCGCTTGTTGAGCTTGCGCAGCAGCTCCAGCACTTCCGCCTGCACCGTGACGTCCAGGGCCGTGGTGGGTTCATCGGCAATCAGCAGGATGGGGTCATTCGCAATGGCAATGGCGATCATGGCCCGCTGGCGCTGTCCGCCGGAGAACTGGTGCGGATAGCGGTGGTAGCGGGTCTCCGGGTCCGGGATCTCCACCATGCGCAGCAGCTCGATGGCGCGGAGCTTGGCGTCGGCCGGGGAGGCGTCCGTGTGCTGCTCGATGATCTCCTTGATCTGCTCGCCCACGGTCAGGACGGGGTTCAGGGCCGTCATGGGTTCCTGGAAGATCATGGCGATGTCATTGCCGCGGATTTTGCGCAGCGTGGACTGCGTGGCGCCGATAAGTTCCTTTCCGTGCAGCTTGGCGCTGCCGGTGGACCGCCCGTTGGCGGGCAGCAGGCCGAGCAGTGCCATGGAGGACATGCTTTTGCCCGAGCCGGACTCGCCGACGATTGCCAGGATCTCGCCCGGGTAGACCCGGTAACTCACGTCTTCGGCAGCCATCACCCATTTGTTGTCGACGCTGAAGTCGACGCCGAGGCCGGACACTTCGAGGATCGGGGCGGCAGCGGACGGTGGAATGACATCGCTGTACAGGGGTGCCGAACTCATTGCTTGTTCCTTGTCTGCCGGGGATCAAACGCATCCCGCAGGCCGTCTCCGATGAAGTTGACCGTGAGGGCGATGGCCACAATGAAGATGCCGGGCCAGAAGAAGAGCCAGGGACGGGTGGTCATCGCGGCCCGATTCTCGTTGATGAGTTTGCCCAGCGACGTATCCGGGGGCTGGACACCCAAACCTAGGAAGCTCAGGGCCGTTTCCAGCAGGATGGCACCGGAGATTGCCAGCGTTGCGGAGACGATGATGACGCCCACGGTGTTGGGCAGGATGTGCTTGAAAATAATGCGGCTGGAACTCGCGCCCACGGATTTGGCCGCTTCAACGAATTCCTTTTCCCGCAGGGAGAGGAACTCGCCGCGGACAATGCGTGCGAGTCCGGTCCAGGTCAGCAGGCCCAGGAAGACGGCAAACACCACGATGCCGAAATCGGACACGATGCTTGCCAGCACTGCGGCGACGACCAGCAGCGGAATGGTGATGATGACGTCGGTGAAGCGCATCAGTACGGCTTCGGTGAAGCCCCGGAAGTATCCGGACAGGGCGCCGACGACGGTTCCCACCACGGTCCCCACGATCCCGACAATGAAGGCAATGGTCAGGGAAATCTGGGCACCGCGCATGGTCATGGCGAAGTAGTCGCGGCCCAGGGTGTCCTGGCCAAAGGGATGCCTCCCCAGACCGGTCCAGGAAAGGGTGGGAGCTCCGCCGTCTTCCAGCGGCATCACCGTGGAAAAGGCATACGGCCACCAACCCGGGATACGGAGCGGGCCGACGGAAAGGCCGATCGAGGTGAACGAGAGGAGCACGATGAAGATGAGCCCGCTCATGCCGACCAGTGCACCCTTGTGTCGCAGGAACCGTTCCCGGACCAGCCGGCCCTGGCTCTTGGCGGCGGTGATTTCAGGATCCGCAGTCACTGCCCGCGTTGCGGGTGCATCTGCGATGTCCGTCCGCTGGCTCTCCAGCGTCATGGCGGTGAGTTCCGGGCTGCTGCCCGGGGTTCCCGACGGTATTTTTTCGGTCATGGTGTCCGCCTATCAGTTCAGGCTAATGCGCGGGTCGAGGAAGGCATATGCGATATCGGCCAGCATGTTGAAGGCTACGGCGGCAACACCGGTCACCAGGAAGAAGGCCATGATGACGTTGGGATCCACGTCATGAAGGCCGTCCGTGAACATTCGCCCCATACCGCTCCAGCCAAATACGGCCTCCGTGATGACGGCGCCCCCGAGGACGCCGGCAAAGTCAAAGGCCATCAGGGTCGTGATGGGGATCATGGCATTGCGGAACGCATGCTTGACGACCACGCTCCGTTCGCTTAGGCCCTTGGCCCGCGCCGTCCGGACGTAGTCCTGGTTCATGACTTCCAGCATGCTGGCCCGGGTGTAGCGGGTGTAGGTGGCGAAGGAGATGAGCATGATGGCGATGGTGGGCAGCACCAGGTACAGGGCGTAGTCCAGGTTGGTTTCCCAGAAGGTGCCCTGCAGGTTGGGTGTTGATGATCCCGTGGTCGGGATGGCCCGGCCGCCGTTCTTGCGCGAGAGGGACGGATAGGCGCCCAGGAGTGCGTCCATGAAGACGAAGAACGCGATGCCGAGCCCAATCACGGCGGTCAGGCTGCGGGCCTGCCTGGCATACGGCCCGCCGATGACATGGCCGATGCCCAGCGAAATAAGCAGCGTCAGGACGGCGAGTCCGGCGATGACCGTCCAGCTCGGATCAACCATGAGCGGCTGCGTAATGAGGTATCCGGCGAAGCCCGCCGCAGCGGTGGCAAGTGCTGCGTACAGGATCCGGCGGCGGCGGAATCCGGCCAGCAGGGCCGTGAGGCCGAGCGCCAGACCGAAGGCGGTGACGAACAGGCCGATCGGTCCAAGCCCCGGTGTCTTGAACCAGTTCGTGATGAGCAGCAGATAGAACGTGACCGAGGTGGCGACGGCGGCAATGGCGAAGACACGCAGACGGCGGCGGCGGTCTCCGCCAATGGCCACGGCCCCGATGGCACCGGCAACCAGGCCGACGGCGGCGATGCCCAGATAGGACATTTGCGGGTTGGCCAGCCAGTTGTTCAAGTCGATCGCCAGGTACTGCTTGAGCAGGGTGGAGAGCCAGAACAACGGCATCGAGAAGAGCAGGAAGGCAACGAACGTAATGGAGTAGTCGAAGACGCTGTACTGCCGAAGGGCGGTAACCAGGCCGATGGCCACGCCGAGCACGATCGCAACCAGAGTAGCGACGACGACGAGCCGGAAGGTGGAGCCGATGGCGGTCTGGAGTTGCTCAAGGACCGGGGAACCCGACCGGTTCAGTCCCAGGGTGCATTCCGCACCGCCGGGAATGACGCAGCGCCCGACCTCCTGGAGCCAGAGCAGGTAACGGGCCGCAACGGGCTGGTCAAGATGCAGTGCTTCCGTGCGCTGGGCAATGCGCGCTTCGCGTTCAGCGCCCTGCAGCTCGATCAGGTCAGCCAGGGGATCACCGGCATTGACGGCCAGGAGGAACATCAGCACCGTGGCTGCAAGAAGAATGAAGAACGAGGTAACCGCTCGTTTAAGGATGAAGAAGAACACCGTCAGGCTCCTTGGGGGTGGTACGGAAAACCTTTTCGGCATAAAAGCCGGGATGGGCAGACCAGTGGCCTGCCCATCCCGCTTTCTAACCGTTCAGGCGCGGTGCCTTGGTTAGGCCTGCTTGGTCCACTTGAAGGCGTTCCAGGTGACGCCGCTCTGGGTGGGGTTGTAGACCACGTTCTCCATGCTGGAGTTGTGGGCAACAATCTCGGCCTGTGTGTAGAGAACGACGTTGTAGACGTTCTTGGCCAGTTCCTCTTCAAGCTCCTTCTTCAGTTCCAGTACGCGGTCGGCGTCCGTGGTGGTGGCAATTTCATCCCACAGCTCGTCGACCTTTTCGCTCTTGAACTTGCCGTAGTTCTGGACGCCTTCCGAGTCGTAGATCGACTGCCCGCTGGCTACCAGGCCGGAACCGGCCCATCCGAACAGTGCAGCGTCCCAGGAGCCGAGCTCATCGAGCTTCGTGGTCCACTCGGCGTCGGGGGAGGCGATGATGTTGAAGCCGGCCTGGTCGCAGGAAGCCTTGATCAGGGCGGTGATGTCGGCACGGAGCTGGCTGGCGGAGGAGAACAGCATCCGCACGTCAACAGGCGCGGTCTTGCCGGCTTCTTCCATCAGTTCCTTGGCACCTTCGAGGTCAACCTCGTCGTACTTACTGGCCGAAGGGGCAGCTTCGAGCACCTCTTCGTATTCCGGCTGCGACTGCTGGTATTCACGCAGGTTGAGCACGGTGGCGTCCGGGGCGACCGGAGTAACGAACTTGTCAACGATGTCCTGGCGCGGCACGCACTTGGAGAATGCCTCACGCACCTTCAGGTCCTTGAACACACCGTTTTCGGACTGGTCGAGGTCGATGTGCGTGAAGGTCATGCCGGTGTCGGTGACCGTGGTGACGCTGTCGCCGATTGCCTCGATCTGGTCCTTGGTGTCGCCGGTGGGACCGGACGGTTCGATGATGTCGACGTCGCCGTTCTGCAGCGCCTGGACAGCCTCGGTGTCTTCAATGGTCTTGAAGATGATGCTTTCGGTGGCGGCCTCGCGCTCGTCGCCCCAGTAGTTCTCGTTCTTGGTCAGCGTCAGGTTTCCGCCGGCGGCGTTGTCCAGCTTGTACGGTCCGGACGAGGGGATCAGTGCTGCATCCGGAAGTGAGGGGAGGCCTTCGGCATAACCCCATCCGGTATTCCAGAACTCGGCCACGGGCTTCAGGCCGGCAATATCGCTGTCCTGGATCGCGGCAATCAGCTCCTCGCCGTCGTTCTCGCTGCTCATCCCGCCCTGCTCGGCGGCGATGTGGGCCGGCATGAGGGAGCCGATCATCAGGTTTTCCCAGTCGGCGTACGGAGTCTCGAAGACGTACTCGAACTCTTTTGCTCCTGCTTCACCCTCGGGCATTGCAAGGTACTCGTAGCCGTTGTTCGAGGACGGCTCGAAGATCTCAGCCTCTCCTTCCACGACCTTGCCCGAGAAAGCGGCCCAGTTCAGGAGGATGTCGTCGAAGTCGATCGGTGTGCCGTCGGACCACTGGGCGTCCTCGTTGATGGTGTATTTCACCGTCAGGGGATCGTCACTGGTCTTCTCGAACGTTCCGAACTCCTCATTGCGGATGACGCCCTCAGGGCTGTACTCCGAGAAGTTGCTGTGGACCAGGTTGTCAACATAGGTGTTGTACACGCTGTTCGACTTGGACGTGCCGCCGTTGTAGAAATCCGGAGCCTGGCTGATGGCCACGGAGATCGACGAAGCGAGGTTGGCGTCCTCGGTGGCTTCACTTTCGGTGCCGCCCCCGGCGGAGCCGCAGGCGCCCAGGAAAAGGGCTCCGACGGAGAGTGCGGCAAGAGATGCCGCGCGCTTAGTACGCATCTGTAGTCCTAACTGGTGATGAGGAGTCAGGAACCACCAATGATGGCCCCCCAAGCGGCCGTGATGACCGCCACATGTGGACAAACACTAGCCACAAAATGTTTACGCTGTGAGCTAAGTTACATGTTGTTAACCGATCGTTATCACGGTGAACTCATGGCGCAGCCGGAAACCGCGGGGGAATACGGAAAAACCCTCCCGGCTTAGGCCGGGAGGGTTTTTGAAAGTCCGATTGTGACGGGGATTTCAGTTCATTTCGGGCAGGTCCAGCCACTGGTACCAGCCGCGGTGCAGCACCAGCCAGGCCATCAGGCCGTAGCCGGCCTGGCCGGGTGTTCCGCCGTTGGCTGCCAGGTCCGTCCGCCACTGTTCATGGTTAAGCAGCGGGTTGAGGGTATCCACGTACATGTGCTTCCGCCGCGTGGTGACGTCGCCGAAGGCTGCCGAAAGATCCGCCAGCTTCCGGTTCCGTTCGGGGTTGAGGCCCGGGGGAGGGCCCACCACAAAGACCTTGATGCTCATCTGGGCGGCCCCATCAAGGATGTTCGCCAGGTTTAGCCGGCTTCGCGCCGTCGTCAGCTCTAGGTCAAGATCGCGGTCCGACAGTCCGATAACCAGGCGGTTCTCGCACCCGTCCTCGAACCGGCGCCCGGCCTCCGGGAGCCACCGGTTGGCCAAAGCCTCGGTTCCCTCGTGCGGTGCAGCCAGACTGTATGCCTGGAGGTCAACGTTTTCAGGCCTGGTCCGGGCCAGGACCCGTCCCAGCCAGCCAAGTGCGCGCGGATCCCCGTGTCCGGCCAGCAGTTCGTCACCGACAGCAGCAAGCCGAATTCTGCGTTGTTCCACTAGTCACCTTCTCAAATCAAAAAAAACAGGGTGGGACGCCGAAGCGCCCCACCCCAAATCTAGCCTACTGACGTTCGAAGGCCTTCTTCACGAGGATGTCCTGCTCCACCGCATGGCGCTTGGCCGAGCCCGTGGCGGTGGACGCCGACGCCGGGCGTGACACCAGCCGAAGGCGGCGGTCCAGGTGCTGCGGGAGGTTCAGGCCAATGAAGGGCCACGGGCCCTGGTTGGCCGGCTCGTCCTGTGCCCAGACGATGTCCGCGTTCGGGTACTGCGCCACGGCCGCCTGGATCTCCTCCACGGGGAGCGGGTAAAGCTGCTCCACGCGGATAATGGCTGTCTTCTCATCTCCGGTCTTCTGGCGGTTGGCCAGCAGATCGTAGTAGAGGCGGCCGGAGACCAGCAGGACGCGCTCGACGGCGTTTCCGTCCAGTTCGGCGTGTTCCCCGATGACCGGCTGGAACTCGCCGTGCGTGAACTCCTCCACCGAAGTGGCTGCAGCCTTCAGGCGCAGGAGCTGCTTGGGCGTAAAGACCACCAGCGGCTTGCGCGGCCGGCTGTAGGCCTGCCGGCGCAGCAGGTGGAAGTGCGAGGCGCCCGTAGTCGGGTTGGCAACAATCATGTTGTCCTCGGCACACATCTGCAGGAACCGCTCGATCCGTGCGGAGGAGTGGTCCGGACCCTGGCCTTCATAGCCGTGCGGGAGCATCAGCACCAGTGAGGAACGCTGGCCCCACTTCTGTTCGGCCGAAGAGATGAACTCGTCAATGATGGTCTGGGCACCGTTGACGAAGTCGCCGAACTGGGCCTCCCACAGCACGAGGGCGTCCGGGCGTTCCACCGAGTAGCCGTATTCGAAGCCCATGGCTGCGAATTCGGAGAGCAGGGAATCGTAGATCCACAGCTTCGCCTGGTTCGGGTCCAGCTCCGCCAGGGGTACCCATTCCGCGCCGGTGGCGCGGTCATGGAAGACGGCGTGCCGCTGGGTGAACGTTCCGCGGCGGGAGTCCTGCCCGGCAAGGCGTACGGGGACGCCTTCCATCAGCAGGGAGCCGAAGGCGGCAATTTCGGCAAAGCCCCAGTCGATATTGCCCTCGCGGGACATCTGTTCGCGCTTTTCCAGCAGGGACTTCAGCTTCGGGTGGACCGTGAAGCCTTCCGGCACGGCCACGTGGGCCTTGCCGATGTGGGCCAGGACCTCCGGCGAAACCGAAGTGCTTGCCGGCTTGATGATCGTGGTGCCCTCCTGCTGTGCGGCAGGACGTTCCAGATCGGAGACCGCTTCCGAATCCTTGGTGATCACCGGGATGGGTGAGGTCTGCGCAGCGTGGGTCTCGGCAAAGACACGTTCCAGGCGGCCCTGGTAGTCGCGGAGCGCCTGCTCGGCTTCGTCCTGGCTGATGTCCCCGCGTCCGATCAGGGACTCGGTGTACAGCTTACGGACGGAGCGCTTGGCCTCGATCAGGCTGTACATCATGGGCTGCGTCATCGAAGGATCGTCGCCTTCGTTGTGGCCGCGGCGGCGGTAGCAGACCATGTCGATGACGACGTCCTTGTGGAAGCGCTGCCGGTATTCGTAGGCCAGCTGGCCCACCCGCACGACTGCTTCGGGGTCGTCTCCATTGACATGGAAGATCGGTGCCTGGACCATCTTCGCGACGTCGGTGGAGTAGACCGAGGACCGGGAGGACGTAGGCGAGGTGGTGAAGCCCACCTGGTTGTTGACCACCACGTGGATGGTTCCGCCGGTGCGGTAGCCGCGCAGCTGGGAAAGGTTGAGCGTTTCCGCCACCACTCCCTGCCCGGCGAAGGCAGCGTCGCCGTGTACCAGGATCGGCAGCACGGGGAATTCGTCGCCCTGGTCCAGGCGGTCCTGCTTGGCGCGGACAATGCCTTCCAGCACCGAGTCGCCGGCTTCGAGGTGCGACGGGTTGGCCGCCAGGTAAACCTTGGTCTCGTTGCCGTTGTCGGAGGTGAAGGTTCCCTCGGTGCCGAGGTGGTACTTCACGTCGCCGGAGCCCTGGACGCTGCGCGGGTCCTGGGTGCCTTCGAATTCCCGGAAGACCTGGGCATACGTCTTGCCGGCAATGTTTGTCAGGACGTTGAGGCGGCCACGGTGGGCCATGCCGATGCCGACTTCCGCGAGGCCGTCGTCGGCGGCGCCGGAAATCACGGCGTCCAGCAGCGGAATCAGGGACTCGCCGCCTTCAAGCGAGAAGCGCTTCTGGCCGACGAACTTCGTCTGCAGGAACGTCTCGAAAGCCTCTGCCGCGTTGAGCTTGCTGAGGATCCGCAGCTGCTCTTCGCGGGTCGGCTTCGTGTACTTGGTTTCCAGGCGGTCCTGGAACCACTGGCGTTCCTCCGGATCCTGGATGTGCATGTACTCGATGCCCGCGGTGCGGCAGTACGCGTCGCGCAGCACACCAAGGATCTTGCGGAGCTTGAGCATCGGCTTGCCGCCGAAGCCGCCCGTGGGCCACTCCCGGTCCAGGTCCCACAGCGTCAGGCCGTGGTTCAGGACGTCCAGGTCGGCGTGCCGGCGCTGTACGTATTCCAGCGGGTTCGTGTCCGCCATGAGGTGTCCGCGGACCCGGTACGCGTGGATCAGCTGCTGGATGCGGGCAACCTTGTTGATCTGCTCGTCCGGGTTGACCTGGATGTCAGGGCTCCAGCGGACCGGCTCGTACGGAATCCGCAGGGATTCGAAGATCTCGTCGTAGAAGTTCTGCTCACCCAGCAGCAGCTGGTGGATGATCCGCAGGAACTCGCCGCTGCCGGCACCCTGGATGACCCGGTGGTCGTACGTGGAGGTCAGGGTGATGATCTTGCTGATGGCGTTGCGGGCGAGGATCTTCTCGTTGGCACCCTGGAATTCGGCCGGGTACTCGAGGGCGCCGGCGCCGATGATGGCGGCCTGGCCCTTGGAGAGGCGGGGCACGGAGTGCACGGTGCCGATGCCGCCCGGGTTGGTCAGGGAGATGGTGGTGCCGCGGTAGTCATCAGCGCCGAGCTTGCCGCTGCGCGCACGCTTGACCAGGTCCTCGTACGCGTGCCAGAACTCCGAGAAGTTCAGCGTTTCGGCCTTCTTGATGTTCGGCACCACCAGCAGACGGGTCCCGTCCGGCTTGGGCATGTCGATGGCCAGGCCGAAGTTCACGTGTGCGGGCTGGACGGCTACAGGCTTGCCGTCCACTTCGTCGTAGTACACGTTCATCGACGGGAACTGCGCGGCGGCACGGATGATGGCGTAGCCGAGCAGGTGGGTGAAGGAGATCTTGCCGCCGCGGGCACGCTCAAGGTGGCTGTTGATGACAATGCGGTTGTCGATCAGGAGCTTGGCGGGGACCGCACGAACGGTGGTCGCCGTGGGGACGCTCAGGCTGAGGTCCATATTCGTGGCGATCGCCTTGGCCGGACCGCGGAGCACGGTGACCTTGTCCTCTTCCGCAGCCGCGTCACTGGGCTGCGTCTTGGGCAGCTGGGCCGGAATGGGTGCGGCCTTCGCCGTTTCCTTGGGCGCGGATTCGGCCTTTGCCGATTCCTTGGGGACCGGCGGTGTGCCCGACTGCTGCGTTGCAGCGGGGGATTCGCCGGAGGCCTTGGGTGCATTGGGTGCTGTGGTCTCAGCCTTTACCACCGGCAGCTGCCGGGTGGCCGGCCGGGCGCCGTCCGGAGAACCGGCGGTGTTTCCGTTGGAGCCGTTACCGGACTGGGAGTCTTCAGCCTTGAAGGATTCGAAGATGCTCCACCACTTCTTGTCAACGGAGTCCTTGTTCGACAAATACTGCTCGTAGAGTTCATCGACAAGCCACTCGTTGCCGCCGAATTCTTCCGGCAGGCGGTGGTTGGATTGGTCTGGCACTAGATATACGCCTCTTCCATGAGTTGCCGTTTGCCCTGATGGCACCATGTTCGGGGCGCTTCCGCCTCAACTGGTGGTGCTGGCCCGGTGCGCAGTGACCGAGACTTCATGCCAGTCTAGTGACATAGGCGAAGATGTGGCCAATCCCGCATCTTCGGATGACGCAACAGACAGCGGCTTATCGGTTTTCCGGTGACGGCGGCATGCCGGACGCCCGGCCCCGAAGCCGAATCCGAGTGCTGTGGCAGGGTCCGGCCAAACCTGTAAACTGATAATTCTATGGACAGTTTCTCTAGGCGCCGGCCTGTGCAACGGACTGCGGTTACCGCAGACGGTGCGCCCCGAGCCGGCAACGCCAGCACACCCACGGCCCAGCATTCGCCTGCCGCTGCATCGGAGCCTTCCAGTCCGGCCGCAGCCGACCACCCTCCGTCTGAACGTTTTCCTGCAGCCTTTGCGCCCCTTTCCCTGTCCCTTTCGTTAAGGCGTGGCCTGTCAGCCCCCACCGCGGGGGTGCGCTGACATGGAGTGGCTCTACCTGCTCTTTGGCCTTCTCCTTATTCTTGGCACCGGCTTCTTCGTTGCCGTGGAATTTGCCCTGGTGGCGCTGGACCAGCCATCCGTCCGCCGCGCAGTGGAGGACGGTGACAAGGCGGCCGAGCCGCTGCTGCGCTGCCTGACCACCCTTTCCACCCAGCTTTCCAGCTGCCAGCTGGGCATCACCATGACCACCCTGCTGACCGGCTTCGTGATGGAACCATCGGTGGGCCGCCTGCTGGAGGCGCCCCTGGCGTCCCTGGGCCTGCCGCCCGTGGCCGTGGACTCCGTGTCCGTTACCGTGGCGTTGATCCTGGCGACCTTCCTGTCGATGCTGCTGGGTGAACTGATCCCCAAGAACATGTCCATCGCCATGCCGTTCCGCATCGGCAAGGCGCTTGCCCGCCCACAGCTGGCCTTTACCGTGGTGTTCAAACCCGCCGTACTCCTGCTGAACGGGTTTGCGAACAAGATCCTGAACCTCTTCGGCCTCGAAGCCAAGGAGGAGGTCAGCGGAGCGCGGACCCCGTCGGAGCTGTCCTCCATGGCACGCCGTTCCGCAGAGATGGGCACCCTGGACAAGGGCACCGCCGACTTCCTGTCCCGGACGTTCTCCTTCGCCGGGCGCACGGCGGCCGATGTGATGACGCCGCGCATCCGGCTGGAAACCATCGATGCCGAGCAGCCGGTGGCCGATGTCATCGAAGCAGCCCGGCGCACCGGGTACTCCCGGTTCCCGGTCCTCGGCGATTCCCCGGACGACATCCGCGGCGTGGTGCATGTCAAGAAGGCCGTAGCCGTTCCCCGCAGCCGACGCGGAACGCTGCCTGCTGCCGCGATCATGAGCGAAATCCTCCGGGTTCCCGAAACAGTCCACCTGGACTCGCTGCTTTCGGAACTGCGCAATGCAAACCTGCAGCTCGCCGTCGTGCTGGACGAGTACGGCGGCACCGCCGGCGTCGCCACCCTGGAGGACCTCGTCGAGGAGATCGTCGGCGAAGTGTCCGATGAACACGACAAGGCGAAGCCCGGAGTGCTGCAAAGCGCGTCCGGTGCCTGGTTCTTCCCGGGCATCATGCGCCCGGATGAGGTCACTGCGCTGGTTCCGCTGCTGCGGATGCCGGACGAGGCCGGATATGAAACCGTGGGCGGCTACATCATGGCTGAACTGGGACGCATCGCCGAGGCCGGGGACCGCGTCTCCGTCCCCGGCGGCGTGCTGGAAGTGGAGCGGATGGATGGACGCCGCATTGACCGCGTGAGCTTCATTCCCGCCGAGGAAGGCGCCGATTCCGGGCAGCCCGAACATGTCGAAGACGAAGACAGCGCCGACCGGCCTACGGAGCGCCAGGACCGCAGGGAAGGTATCCGATGAGTGACGTAGCGGGAATCTTCTGGCTGGTTGTCCTTTTGCTGGGCAACGCGTTTTTCGTTGGCAGCGAGTTTGCCGTGATGTCGGCACGGCGCAGCCAGATCGAGCCGTATGCGGAGGCCGGTTCCAAACGGGCCAAGACGACCCTGTGGGCCATGGAGCACGTCTCACTGATGCTTGCCTGCGCGCAGCTCGGTATTACTGTCTGCTCCCTGCTCATCCTGTCAGTGGCGGAGCCGGCCATCCATCACCTGCTTTCGGTTCCGCTGAAAGCCGTCGGACTGCCGGTGGAGATTGCGGACGGCGCCGGTTTCCTGATTGCACTGCTGGTGGTGACCTTCCTTCACGTCACGATTGGCGAGATGGTCCCGAAGAACATTTCGGTGTCCGTTGCGGACCGGGCAGTGCTTTTGCTGGCGCCGCCGCTGGTCTTCATTTCCAAGCTCGTGCGCCCGGTTATCGGGTCGCTGAACTGGCTGGCAAACCACGCCTTGCGGCTGATGGGCATCACCCCCAAGGACGAGGTCGCCTCAGCCTTCACCCTGGAGGAAATGCAGTCCATCGTGGAGGAATCCACCAAGCACGGGACCGTGGCCGATAATTCCGGCCTGATCTCCGGTGCGCTGGAATTCTCCGGTCAGACCGCAGGGACCGTGATGGTGCCCCTGGATGAACTCGTAAGCCTGGGCACGGACTCGACCCCGGCCGAATTTGAGCGGGCGGTCGGCAGGACCGGTTTCTCCCGGTTCGTCCTTGTGGACGACGCCGGGAACCTCACCGGGTACATGCACCTGAAGGACATCATGTCGATCCCGTTGGAGGCCTATGAGCGGCCGATCACGGAGAACAAGGTCCGGACATTGGCGAACCTGCGCCTCGACGACGAAATCGAGGACGCGCTGGCCGTGATGCAGCGGACGGGTTCCCACCTGGCCCGCGTTCTGGGGCCGGACGGAAGCACCCGGGGCGTCCTGTTCCTGGAAGACATCATCGAACAGCTGATCGGGGAAATCCGGGACGCCACCCAGGCCCAGGGCATCCGCCGGACGGGCGAACACCTGTAGGACGCTAGATGCGAACGATTCGCGTTTAGGTTATGCTGAAGGGGTTCCGGCGGCGCCGGAGCCCATCCGCCCGCCTAACCAGGGACATCAACCTTATGCACCGCTTCCCCGTCCGCGTGGCCGGAACCGTATTGGCTGTCGCCGTCCTGACCGGATGCGCGGCCGGCAGCGGGGACCCCGAACGTGGAGGAGCCGACGACGGCGTCATCACCGTCGTGGCGTCCACCAACGTCTACGCGGGCATCCTCACGGAGATCGGCGGGGACAACGTGGAGGTCACTGCCCTGATCGACCGGCCCAGCCAGGATCCCCACTCCTATGAGGCCACTGCCCGGGACCGGCTGGCGGTTTCCAAGGCGGACCTGGTGGTGCTTAACGGCGGCGGCTATGACTCGTTCCTGGAGAAGCTGGCAGCTGATGAAGGCATCCCTGCCGAGGACATCCTCAACGCCGTGGAGATCTCCGGCCTGGAGGACTCCGGGGAGGATGCCGAAGGCGCCCACGGGGCGGAAGCCGGCCATGACGGTGGGGAAGACCACCACGGCCATAACCACGGTTCCTTCAACGAACATGTCTGGTACAGCCCGGAGGCGATGGGCCGGCTGGCCGGCGCCGCAGCGGAACGCCTAGCCGGGCTGGACGCGGAAGCCGCTGACTCTTTCCAAGCCAACGCCGCGGATTTCGAGGCGGGCATTGCTGACATTAATGCTGCCCTGGCGGCGCTTCGGGACGTCTCGGCTGGACGCGACGTCGCGCTGACCGAGCCGGTGCCGGATTACCTGGTGGCGGCTGCCGGGCTGCACAATGCCACCCCCTCCGACTTCACCGAAGCAGTGGAGGAAGGCGCCGACGTGCCACCCAAGGTGCTGAAGGAAATGGAGGATCTGGTCACCGGCGGCTCGATCGCTTTCCTGGGCTACAACGAACAGACGTCCACGTCCCAGACCGAGACCGTGCGGGAGGCCGCCGTGTCTGCGGACGTGCCCGTCGTGGACTTCACCGAAACCCTGCCCGAGGGGCAGGACTACCTGCAGTGGATGGCCGCCAATACCGCCGCCATGGAAAGCGTGCTCCGATGACGCCGCCGGCTCCCGTCGTCCGCTTGCGGGACGCAGGACTGTCCTTCGGGGACCGCACCCTGTGGAAGAACCTCGACCTGGACATCAATGCGGGGGAGTTCCTTGCCGTCCTCGGCCCCAACGGGTCCGGCAAAACCAGCTTCCTGAAGGTCCTCCTGGGCCTGCAGCCGCTCACCGGCGGCACCGTGACCATCAACGGCCGGGATGTCCACCGCGGTAGCAAGGACATCGGGTACATCCCGCAGCAGAAATCCTTCAGTGCGGGCACTCCGCTGCGCGGCCGCG
This sequence comes from Arthrobacter sp. zg-Y877, assembly GCF_030373105.1. Taxonomy (NCBI): domain Bacteria; kingdom Bacillati; phylum Actinomycetota; class Actinomycetes; order Micrococcales; family Micrococcaceae; genus Arthrobacter; species Arthrobacter sp. zg-Y877. The sequence goes on along the minus strand of NZ_JAUCPU010000002.1, from coordinate 133,363 downwards.
ACCTGGTGGGGCTCGGCGTCGACGGCGACCGCTGGGGCCTGCGTCTGCGCCGGAAGCCGGTGCGCCAGCGGGTGGACCGGCTGCTTGAACAGGTGGGAGCCACCGCCTACGCGGATGAACCCGTCGGACGGCTGTCCGGAGGCGAGCTGCAGCGCCTGCGCGCAGCCCAGGCCCTGGCCACCAATCCGGACCTGCTTCTTTGCGACGAGCCGCTGCTTTCCCTGGACCTGCACCACCAGCAGGCGATCAGCTCGCTGATCGAGCGGCGCTGCCACGACGAGGGAGCCGCCGTCGTCTTCGTGACCCACGAGATCAACCCGGTCATCGAGTACGTGGACCGTGTGCTGTACCTGGCCGGCGGGCAGTTCCGCACCGGCACCCCCGCCGAGGTCCTGCGCAGCGATGTGCTCTCGGAAATGTATGGCAGCCGCGTGGAAGTACTGCGCAGCCACGGACGGATTGTGGTCCTGGGCATTCCCGACGCCACCACCCATCACCACGGAGAAAGCGAGGGCGACCTTGGACCTGCGTAGTTTCTTCGATGCTGTTTTTGATTTCAGCGACTATGGGGAGCTGCTCCCGCTGGTGCAGAACTCCATCTGGGCGGCCGCGGTCCTGGGCCTGGTCGGCGGCTTGATCGGTACCTTCGTGCTGATGCGGGACCTGGCCTTCGCCGTGCACGGCATCGCCGAACTTTCCTTCGCCGGAGCTTCCTTTGCCCTGCTGATCGGCGTGAACGTGGTGGTCGGTTCGCTGGTGGGATCGGTGGCGGCCGCCGTCCTGCTGGCCGTCATGGGCCTGCGGGCACGGGACCGGAACTCGATCATCGGCGTCATCATGCCCTTCGGGCTGGGGCTGGGGATCCTGTTCCTGGGCCTCTACGAGGGCCGCTCGGCCAACAAGTTCGGGTTGCTGACCGGTCAGATCGTCGCAGTGGATACGGTGCAGCTGAATCTGCTGGCCGGGGTTGCCGCCGTCGTGGTCGCTGCCCTGCTCATCATCTGGCGCCCACTGACCTTCGCCAGCGCGGACCCGGACCTCGCCGAGGCGCGCGGCGTGCCGGTGCGGGTGCTGTCCATTGTCTTTATGTTCCTGCTGGGTCTTTCCGTAGCGCTGTCCATCCAGGTGGTGGGCGCGCTGCTGGTGCTCTCGCTGCTCATCACTCCCGCTGCCGCGGCGCTGCTCGTGACCTCCTCACCGCGCCTCGTGGTGTTCCTGAGCGTGGTCTTCGCCCTGGCTTCCTCGGTGGGCGGCATCCTGCTGGCGCTGGGCGGGCGGATCCCGATCAGCCCCTACGTCACCACGGTGTCCTTCGCGATCTACCTGGTGTGCCGGATCATCCGGCGGGTGCGCGGCGGACACCGGCGGCGTGAGCTGAGCCGGAACACCGCCACCGCCGCGGCCTAGCTCTTACGGGCGCTGCATTCCGGGCACAGGCCGAAGACCTCGACGGTGTGCGCCACCTCGGTGAAGCCGTACCTGGTGCCGAGTCCGGCAGCCCAGGTCTCCACTGCCGGAGCCTCCACCTCGACGGCCTTGCCGCATTCGCGGCAGACCAGGTGATGGTGGTGATGCCCGACGGCGCAGCGCCGGTACAGTGCCTCGCCGTCGCCGCCCCGGAGCACATCCACCAGGTTCTCGTCCGCCATGGACTGCAGCACCCGGTACGTGGTGGCAAGCGAAACGCGTTCCCCGCGCTCCTGCAGCAGCCGGAACAGTTCCTGGGTGCTGACAAAGTCATCGAGGTCGTCCAGGGTGCGGCCCACGGCCAGGCGCTGGCGGGTCACGCGCGGCTCCGGTCCGCGCTTGGACGTCCGGGATGTCTCGGGTGACACGGAAGTTCCTCCAGGCGGGGTGGTACGGGCGGGATCGTATGGGTACGGTGGCACGGCAGGGGATGGGGTACCAAACCCTGGTTAAACCAGGACCCTAAGATTACCAGCAGCACTGCGGCATATCCGGAGACCCGGGGATGCTCCGGGAGTAGGGTGGCGCTATGCAAATGACCAAGTTCACGCACTCCTGTGTCCGCTTTGAGCAGGGTGGGAAGGTCCTGGTGCTGGATCCCGGCACGTTCTCCGAGGTCGAGACCGCACTGCAGGGCGCCGACGCCATCCTGGTCACCCACGAGCATGCGGACCATCTGGACCGCGGCCGGGTGCTTGCCGCAATGCAGGCGCAGCCGGCGCTGGAGCTCTACGCCCCGGCGTCCCTCGCGGCACTCCTTCGAGCCGATGCCCCGCCGGAACTGGCCGGCCGCATCCACGACGTCGAACCCAACACCAGCTTTACGATCGCCGGTTTCGGCATCCAGTCGTTCGGCGGCCAGCATGCACTGATCCACCCGCTGATTCCCCTTGTTGCCAATATCGGTTACCTAGTGGAGGGCCGGGTCTACCACCCGGGCGATTCCTTCGTGGTTCCGAACGGGCTGCGGCCGCGCACAGTGCTGGTTCCCGTGCACGCACCGTGGTCCAAGGTGGGGGAGGTCCTGGACTTCGTCATCGCCACCGGCGCCGAGCGCGCGTATCCCATCCACGATGCCCTGCTGAACGAGCGGGGACTGGGTATGGTCGAGGGCCACGTCACCCGGTTCGGCAAGACCTACGGCACCGAGTTCCGGCATCTGGACGCCGGGGAAACCGTGGACCTGTAATGGAGGTCCTGATCTCCGTTCCGCAATTGCGCGGCCGGCTGGAGTCCGCACGTCCGCCTGTACTGCTGGATGTCCGCTGGACCTTGGGTGCCAGTGATGGCCGGGATAAGTACCTGGACGGACATTTGCCCGGTGCGGTGTACGTGGACATGGACACCGAGCTGTCGGCCCCCGCAGCTCCGTTGGAGGGACGGCACCCCCTGCCCGGCCCTGCGGAATTCGCCGGGACCGCCCGCAGCTGGGGCCTGAACGACGGCGACACGGTGGTGGTTTACGACGACGCCGGCGGCACCTCCGCGGCCCGTGCCTGGTGGCTGCTGCGGCATGCCGGCTGGGAGGACGTACGCCTGCTCGACGGCGGGCTAGGCGCCTGGCGCGCAGCCGGACTGCCGCTGGAAAGCGGCCCGGTATCGCCGGAGCCCGGGAGCGCATACCTGTCCTGGGGGCACATGCCCGTGGCGGAGCTGCAGGACGTGGGCACGGTGGCCGCGGCGGGAACGCTTATCGACGCGCGGGCGCCGGAACGCTACCGGGGAGACACCGAACCCGTCGATCCCCGGGCCGGACATATTCCGGGAGCCGTGAACCGGCCGTCCACCCACAACCTTGCCGCGGACGGCACCTTCCTCAGCCCCGCCGAACTCCGTGCCTCATTCGAAGCCCTGGGGGTGCGGCCGGATCGACCCGTTGCCGCGTACTGCGGATCGGGCATCTTCGCCTCCCACGAGGTTGCGGCCCTGGCACAGGCGGGGATCACCGCGGCACTGTATCCGGGGTCCTGGTCGCAGTGGTCCAACACGCCCGGTACGCCGGCAGCCGTGGGGACCGGGCCGGGCCGGGCCGAAACCCTGCCCGAAAAGGGGTAGCGTCGAATCATGTTTACCGGCCGACCGGTTCCTCCGCCGCTGCGGGCACCCCTGCCTGCCGCCGCACCAGGGGAACAACCCGAAGGAGCACCCATGCCTACCCTGTTTACCCGGATTATCAACGGCGAAATTCCCGGCCGCTTCGTCTGGAAGGATGACGACGTCGTGGCGTTCCTCAGCATTGGTCCGCTCAGCGACGGCCATACGCTCGTGGTGCCGCGCCAGGAGATCAACAAGTGGACGGACGCACCTGCGGACCTCCTGCAGAAGCTGACGGCGGTTGCCCACGCCATTGGCCAGGCCCAGGTGGAGGTCTTCGGCTCCGAGCGGGCCGGCCTGACTATCGCCGGTTTCGAGGTGGATCACCTGCACCTGCATGTCTGGCCCGCCAACTCCATGCAGGACTTCGACTTCAGCCGCGCCGAATCCGATCCGGATCCCGAGCGGATGGAAGCCAACGCGCAGAAGCTGCGCCAGGGCCTGCGCGACGCCGGGCACGGGGCCTTCGTCCCCGAGGCCTAGCAACAGGCACCTGGCAGCGGCGCCGGCGGCAGGGGACTTCCCCCGCCGCCTAGGCCGGAGCCAGCGCCGAGTTCAGGGCGGCCCGGATCCGTTTCTCCGAAACGGTCCGGGCCGTTCCCAGTTCCTGGGCAAAGAAACTGATCCGCAGCTCCTCGATCATCCACCGCACCTCCGCCAGCTCCGGGGGAGTGCCGCGGCCCGGCGCAAGTGCCGCCACGGCGTCGTCGTACTCATCCTCGAGGCGATGGACCACAGCCATGGACAGGCCGTCCCGCTGCACGTTGCCGGGCAGCTTCTCCAGCCGGCGTTCAATCCCGGCCAGGTACCGCGGCAGGTGCATCAGCTGGGCATAGCCGGTGCGGGCCACGAAGCCGGGATACACCAGGGCATCCAGCTGTGCCCGGATGTCGTTCAGGGCGCTGATCAAGGCCAGGGACGTAGTGCCCTTCAGTGCTTTGGTAATCCGGCGGGTGCTGGCGAGGATCTTCTCCACGATTGCCGTGACGCCGAAGACGGTGTCGATCAGTTCGGCCCGGACGGTTTCATACAGGGCATCCAACTCGGCCCGCGTCCAGGGGAGCTTCTCGGGGGTGAGCTTATCCACCGCGGCCAGGGTGCAGTCCTCGATCAAGGCAGCGACACTGCCGTGCGGGTTCTGGCTGAAGGTCAGTTTCTCCGTGTTGCTCAGGTGCTCCAGGACGTATTTGGCCGGGCTGGGAACACGCAGCACCAGCAGCCGGATGACCCCGGCACGCATTGCGGTCTGCTGCTCGCCGGCGCTCTGGAAGATCCGCACGCCCGCCGTCGACCCTTCGTCCACCAATGCGGGGTAGCCGGTCACGGTATGCCCTGCCACCAGCCGCTGGACCTGCTTCTCCAGGGTGCCGACACTCCACTCCGTCAGGCCGGTCTGCTCCGCCACGGAGGCACCGCCGGCGGGGGAGGCGGAGCCACCGTTCAACGAGGCGGCGCCGTTTGTAGCCTTCCCCCGGGGATTGCCGGCACCCTTGGGTCCGCGCGGCTGGACGGTCGACGGCGTGGCGCCGAGGGACTCGGCGATGGCCCGCCGGGTGGCGGGAGCCAGGGCTTCCTGCAGGGCCGCGAGGTCCTTGCCCTCGTCCAGCACCCGGCCCGAGGAATCCACCACGGTGAAGGTCATCCTCAGGTGGTCCGGGACCGCGTCCCAGTTCCAGGAACCCGGCGGAATGATCGATCCCTTCAACCGGCGCAGCACCAGTTCCAGCGACGGCTCCAGCTCGTCCGACGCCGGATCGAAGTCCGCGGCCAGCGCAGCGGCAGCCGAGCGGGCGACGTCGGGCGCCGGAACGAAGTTCTTCCGGATGGCCTTGGGCAGCGACTTGATCAGGGCGGTAATGAGTTCGGCGCGCAGGCCCGGGATCTGCCAGGTGAACGGGCCGGGGGTGAGCTGGTTCAGGAACAGCACGGGCACTTCCACGGTCACGCCGTCGTTGGCCGAGGGCACCCCGGGGGTGAACTCGTAAGTCAGCGGAAGTTCGAAGGAGCCGTAGAAGAAGGACTTCGGGAAGTCGTTCTCATCGAGTCCCTCGGCGTCGTCGGTGCGCAGTGCGTCCGGGTCGAAGTCCAGCAGCGCCGGATTCTCGTGCCGGGCGTTTTTCCACCACTTGTCGAAGTGGCGTTCGGAAACGACGTCGGCGCCCACGCGCTCGTCATAGAACTCGAAGAGGGTTTCATCGTCCACGCGCAGTCCGCGGCGGCGGACCCGGTTCTCGAGTTCCTCCACCTCGGCGAGCAGCGCCTGGTTGCGGGAGAAGAACTTGTGGTGCGTGCGCCAGTCGCCTTCCACCAGGGCATGCCGGATAAACATCTCGCGGGAGAGGACGGGATCGATGCGTCCGTAGTTGATGCTGCGCTGCGGCACGACGGGGACACCGTAGAGCGTGACCTTTTCATAGGCCATGACCGCTCCGCGGCTTTTGGACCAATGGGGTTCGCTGTAGGTGCGCTTGATCAGGTGCCCGGCAACGTCTTCGACCCAGAGTGGATCAAATTTCGCCGCCACCCGCGCCCACAGGCGTGAGGTTTCCACCAGTTCGGCAGCCATCACCCAGTCCGGGGATTTCTTGAACAGGGCCGAGCCGGGGAAGACCGCGAACCGGGTGCCGCGGGCACCGGCGTATTCGCGCTTGCGCTGGTCATAGAGGCCGATGTGGCTCAGCAGGCCGGCCAGCAGGGACATGTGGATTTCACGGTACTTGCCGACCGGGTCCACCGGCTCGGGGGAGAGCGTGATGCCGAGCGGCTTGGCCAGCTGCCGCAGCTGGGCGAACAGGTCCTGCCATTCGCGGATGCGCAGGAAGTTCAGGAACTCGTTTTTGCACAGGCGCCGGAACGCCGAGGAAGAGAGCTCTTTCTGCTTTTCCTCCACATAGCGCCACAGGTTCAGGTACCCGGTGAAGTCCGAGTTCTCGTCCACGAACCGCTTGTGCATTTCGGCGGCCTTCTGTGCCCGGGCGGGATCGTCCTTCGAGGGACGCTCGCGCGGATCCTGGATGGTCAGCGCAGCAGTAAGGACCATAACCTCCTTGGTGCAGCCGCGGTTCCCGGCTTCGACGATCATCCGTCCCAGCCGGGGATCCACCGGGAGCTGGGACAGCTTGCGGCCCACGTCCGTGATGCCGCCCTGGGGATGCAGCGCCCCGAGTTCGCGCAGCAGCACGGCACCGTCGTTAATGGCCTTGGAATCCGGAGGCTGGACGAACGGAAAATCCGCCACATCCTTGGGTCCCTTGGCCACACCCATGGCGGCCATCTGCAGGATGACGGCGGCGAGGTTGGTGCGCAGGATTTCGGGATCGGTGAATTCGGGCCGGGCCTCGAAGTCCTCCTGCGAGTACAGCCGGATGGCGATGCCGTCCGAGACGCGGCCGCAGCGGCCTGAACGCTGGTTGGCCGAGGCCTGCGAGATCCGTTCGATCGGCAGGCGCTGGACCTTGGTGCGGTGGGAGTAGCGCGAGATGCGTGCCGTACCGGTGTCGATGACGTACTTGATGCCGGGGACCGTCAGGGAGGTTTCGGCCACGTTGGTGGCCAGGACGATCCGGCGGTTGCGGCCCTGCGAAAAGACCTTGTGCTGCTCGGCGAGGGAGAGCCGGGCGAACAAGGGCAGGATTTCGGTGTTGGCCAGCCGGGGATTGCGGGCGACGGAGGAGCGCAGTGCCTCGGCGGCGTCGCGGATTTCGCGCTCGCCGGAGAAGAACACGAGGACGTCGCCGGGCGCCTCTCGGGAGAGCTCGTCCACGGCGTCGCACACCGCGTCCACCGGGTCCCGGTCCTCTTCGAGCTCGTCCTCGAGGCCCTCTTCGTCGCTGCCGCCGTCAGCCGGCTGGTTGAGCGGGCGGTAGCGGATTTCGACCGGGAAGGTCCGGCCGGAAACTTCGATGATGGGTGCCGGGGTCCCGTTGGCGTCGGCGAAGTGCTCGGCGAACCGCTGCGGGTCGATCGTGGCCGAGGTGATGATGACCTTCAGGTCCGGGCGCTGGGGCAGCAGCCGGCGCAGGTACCCGAGGATGAAGTCGATGTTCAGGCTGCGCTCGTGGGCCTCATCGATGATGATGGTGCTGTATTTCTTCAGCTTCGGATCATGCCGGATTTCCGCCAGCAGGATGCCGTCGGTCATGAGCTTGACCTTGGTCTTCCGGCCGGTTTCCCCGGTGAAGCGGACCTGGAAGCCCACTTCCTCGCCGAGTTCGACGTCGAGCTCGGAGGCGATCCGCTCCGCCACCGTGCGGGCGGCAAGGCGCCGGGGCTGGGTGTGCCCGATCAGCCCGTTATCGGCCAGGCCGAGCTCCAGGCACATCTTCGGAATCTGCGTGGTTTTTCCGGACCCGGTTTCGCCGGCGATGACGGTGACCTGGTTGGCGGCAATCGCTGCCATGATGTCTTCGCGGCGCTCGGAAACGGGCAGCTGTTCGGGATAGGAAATTGTCAGTGCCATGATTGCCACCAGTCTAGTGGCTTGGCCCCGCGGTCTGCCCGGATTCCGCCGTGGGCGGGATTCCGACGGCGTGCTGCAGCAGGGAGACCGCCCGCCGGGCACGTTCGCGCATTTCCGGGGGTTCGAGAATCTCGAAGGGCACACCCCAGGAGGTCAGGTCGATCAGGGGCAGGTCCAGTGAATCCCAGCCGCCCCGCACAATGGTGTGTCCGGGGCCATCGGCTTCGACGCTGGCGACATCCGGTGGTACCTGCTCGGCCACGGCCGCCAGTGGTGCGGCCAGCCGCACCACCACCGTGTAGCGGTAGGGGTTACGGGTAATCGAGGCCTGGACGTAGGCGGCCAGGTCCCGGGCCGGCAGGGGCCGGGGCGTAAACCGCTCGCGTGGGGCGGGAGTGCTGGTGCAGCGGTCCACCCGGAAGGTCCGCCAGTCACGGCGGTCCAGGTCCCACGCGACGGCGTACCAGCGCCGTCCGGTGCTCACCAGCCGGTAGGGCTCCACGATCCGGCGTCCGGTGCCGCCGTCGGCGGCGGTGTAGCGGAAGCTGACGATCCGGTGCTCGGTGATGCCTGCGGAAAAAGCGGTGAGGATTCCCGGATCAACGGCGCCCGGAGGTCCGGAAAGGGTGGATACCGACTGCCGCAGGGCGGAGAACTTGGGACGCAGGCGCGCCGGCAGTACCTGTTCCAACTTGGCCAACGCCCGCACCGAGGCTTCTCCGATCCCCGTCACCGGTCCGGTGGCCACGGCGGCGAGACCGAGTGCGACGGCAAGGGCTTCGTCGTCGTCGAGCAGAAGGGGCGGCAGCTGCGCCCCGGCACCGAGCTGGTAGCCGCCGGCTATGCCGGGGGACGCCGAGATGGGATAACCCAGGGTGCGGAGCTTGCCGATATCCCGGCGTACCGTGCGTTCGGTGATGGACAGCCGCTCCGCGAGTGCGGCGCCGGTCCACTCGCGGCGCATCTGCAGCAGCGACAGCAGCTGCAGGAGCCGGGCGGATGTCTCCAACATGGAATCCAAGCTACGCGCCGATCAGGTCAAAAGCTGTCCTGATTGGAAACTAATCTGGCCGCAGGCACACACCGACGGGGGCACCCGCACAAAGGAGGCAGGCATGGCGCGCAGGGGATCCATGGAACCAGTCAGGGATCTGGATGTCCCTGCGCGGCTGGCCGGGCAGCTTCAATGGCATTGGGAGAACCTGGCGCGGCCGCGCCTGGAGGGCCTGGGCGACGCGGAGTACTTCTGGGAACCCGTGCAAGGGTGCTGGAGCGTGCGGCCGCGGGGGGCCTCGCCGGTAGGCGTCGGCTCTGGCCCGTACGTCATCGACTTCATGCACCCTGAGCCGGTTCCGGCGCCGGTCACCACTATCGCCTGGCGGTTGGGGCACCTGCTCGTGGGCGTGCTCGGTGCCCGCAATGCTTCGCAGTTCGGCGGGCCGCCGGTCTCCTATGACAGCTTCGAGTACCCGGCGACGGCTGCCGGGGCGCTGGCCGTGCTGGATGAGCATTACGGGAGATGGATCAGTGGGGTGTTCTCCCTGGACGACGCGGCGCTCGCAGCACCGGTGGGACCGGCCGAAGGCAAATGGGCAGACGCTCCCATGGCGCAACTGGTGCTGCACATCAACCGGGAAATGATCCACCACCTGGCGGAGATTGCCCTGCTGCGGGACCTGTATGCGCACGGGCAGCCAGACCCGGAGTAAGCGGGTCAGTACACCGTTCCGTCCCAGGAGCGGTGGGACGGGACATCAGGGAGGTGGCCGTGGCCGTCACTGGCCAGGAACCGAAGGGTGGCTCCGAGGACGAGGGTGAAGGCAACCGCCGCGGCGAGGAGCATAAGCACAATAACCATGACTCCATGCTGGCGCTGGATCCGTCCAGAAATAAGTGGCAGAAATGCCCATTACCGTAGAAATCCTGCCACCACAGGGTCCACACTGAAGCCATGCTCCACTCTGTAGCAGTCATCGTCCTGGACGGCACCGCGCCGTTCGAATTCAGCGTGCTGGCCGAAGTCTTCGGCATCGACCGTTCCCAGCGCGGCGGCGGAGTGCCGGCCTTCGATTTCCGCCTCTGCACGCCCGAACCCGGCCTCGTGTCCACCAAGGCAGGGTTCAGCATCGCTGTGGATGCCGGGCTGGAGGCAGCCGCGGATGCAGACCTGGTGGTGATGGCTCCCGGAGGGGACTATGCGGGGGAAACAGATGCCCGCGTACTGGAGGTGCTGCGCAGTGCTTACGGGCGGGGTGCCTGGGTGATGAGCATCTGCACGGGGGCCTTCCGGCTTGCCGAGGCGGGGCTGCTCGATGGACGCCGGGCCACCACTCACTGGATGTATTCGGCGGACATGGCAGCCCGTTACCCGGCCGTCCAGGTGGACGAGGATGTGTTGTATGTCCAGGACGGCACCGTCATCACGAGCGCGGGCACGGCGGCCGGTATTGATGCGGCGCTGCACCTGGTCCGGATCACCCACGGGGCCAAGACCGCCGCCGCCATCGCCCGGGACATGGTGGTGCCGCCCCACAGGGACGGGGGACAGGCGCAGTACATTGACCGGGCGGTGCCGGCCGGGGCAGGTGACACTCTCGAACCGGTCCTGGAATGGATCGGGGAACACCTGGCGCAGGAGCATTCCGTGAAGGACCTGGCCTCCCGGGCCGCCATGTCGCCGCGGACCTTCGCCCGCCGCTTCCGTGCCGAGACCGGCACCACCCCGGCGGCGTGGATCAACGCCCAGCGGGTGCTCTACGCGCAGGAGCTGCTGGAAGATACGGATCTCACGGTCGAAGAGGTGGCGCGTGCCGCGGGGTTCGGGCAGCCCGAACTGCTGCGCCATCATTTCCACCGGGATGTGGGCGCAAGCCCCGCGGCCTACCGCCGGACCTTTCGGGGGCGGAGCGTGCCGCAGCCCGGCTAGGGCTACGGCTTTACCCGGCACTGTACTTACCGGCACTGTACTTCCCGGCCCTGTCGTCCCCGCCGTTCCCCATCCCGCCGTTGCGTCCGTACCGTCCGGTCGGTACCCTCGGCAAAAGAGACGCAGCACACAGTCAGTGGGCCGCCGCTCATTTGCCGACAGGAGAGACATGACAGAGGCATCAGCACCGCTGGACCAGCGCACCGCCGTCGTCACCGGAGCAGGACGGGGGATCGGCGCCGCCGTCGCCATGCGCCTGGCTGCGGACGGGCATCGGGTGGCAGTCCTGGACCTCCGGGAAGAAGACACGGCAGCCACCGTGGAGGCCATCAACAATTCCGGCGGCAAGGCGGTGGGCGTCGGCGCCGACGTTGCCGATGCCGCCGCCGTCGAACAGGCTGTGGGCCGTATCGCCGGGGAGCTGGGCGCGCCCACCATCCTGGTGAACAACGCGGGCATCCTCCGGGACAACCTGCTGTTCAAAATGACCGATACGGACTGGGATGCCGTCATGGGGGTGCACCTGCGTGGAGCGTTCCTCATGAGCCGCGCCGTGCAGGCCCACCAGGTGCAGCAGAAGTGGGGCCGCATCATCAACCTGTCCAGCACCTCCGCCCTTGGCAACCGAGGCCAGGCCAACTACGCCGCCGCCAAGGCGGGCATTCAGGGCTTCACCAAGACGCTGGCCATCGAGCTGGGTCGGTACAACGTCACGGTCAACGCGATTGCTCCGGGCTTCATCCAGACCGACATGACGCGGGCGACGGCGGAACGCGTCGGGGTGCCGTTCGAAGACTTCGTGGCGCATGCGGCAAAGGAGATTCCCGTGGGCCGGGCCGGGACCCCGGCGGACATTGCTGCGGCAGCGTCCTTCTTCGCCCGCGAGGAGGCCTCGTTCGTTTCCGGACAGGTGCTTTACGTTGCCGGCGGACCGAGGGCCTAGCGGTGGCGCACTTCGGTTCCGTGCAGGAACTTACCGAGGCCGTGGGGCAGGTGGAGACCAGCGAATGGATCAGCATTGACCAGGACCGTGTGAACCTGTTTGCCGATGCCACGGATGACCACCAGTGGATCCACGTGGATCCCGAGCGGGCGGCTCAGGGACCCTTTGGCGGGCCGATCGCGCACGGCTACCTGAGCCTGGCGCTGCTTCCCGCGCTCGCCTCCAGCCGGTTCCGGGTGGACGGCATGGTGATGGGCGTGAACTACGGCCTGGACCGGGTGCGCTTTCCGCATCCGGTGCCGGTGGGCAGCCGGGTACGGGCCCGCTCGGAGATTGCCTCGGTGGAACCCGTGGCGCAGGGCGTACGCGTCAAGCTCCTGGTAACCGTGGAGATAGAGAGCGTGGACAAGCCTGCCTGCGTAGCGGAGTCGATTTCCCTCTACGTGCTCGGCTAGCAGCACCCGGATTCACTGTCCGCACCAAGAAGGGGCCCGTCCAGTGCGGACGGGCCCCTTCTAGTGGGAAGTTCTAGTGGAAATGCCTCTGGGGGCGACTCCGGCTGCTCAGGCTGCTCAGGCTACTCCGGCAGGCCGTCAGCCGGCATGGCTGGACGTTCCTCGGTGTATTCCTCCACTTCCTCGCCGGACACCACGTACGGGGTGCCGAAGTAGGACTGCACGCCGTTGTCCACCTTGGTCAGCATGGCGCCGGTGTACCCCCGGTGGGAGTCCTCGCCGAAGCCCAGCGGCGCATGGCCGTTGCCGGTGACGTTGCCGGACTCGAGCGCCTCCAGCAGGGATTCGCGGGTCGGGTTTTCGCCGGCTTCCTTGAGCGCCTCGACAAAGAGGTAGCCAATGGACATTCCGAAGATGGTGTTGCCGTCGAAGGGAGCCCCGGCGTTGTATTCCTCGTTGATCTCCTTGAACTGGGCGGTCCATTCGTCCTCGGTGTCCGAATAACCGGGCAGATAGTTGGCGCTGACGAAGCCCTGCAGCAGTTTGTTGGTGTTTTCTCCGAGGTAGCCGGAGAGGGTGTTGAAGTCACCGCCGGCTGAAGAGGCCATCCACTGCGGGAAGTAGCCGAGCTTTGCGGCCGTCCCCACCGCCTGCGCACTGAAGCCGTTGATGGTCGCCAGGAAATTGACCTCGCAGCCGGCCTCCTTCATGGAACTGATCTGCGCCGCAATGTCGGTATTGGCCGTGGAGTAGACCTGGGCATCGGCCAGTCCGTCTTCGCCGAGAACCGCTTCAAGCCCCGCCTGGAATTCTTCGCCGAAGTCATCATCCTGGCCGAAGAAGCAATAGGTCTTGTCCGGGAACTCCTCCTGCGCGTAGGTGGCCAGGATCCGGGACTCAGTGGGGTAGTCCACCATGAAGCCGTAGGTGTAGGGATAGTCCTCCGGCTGGTTCCAGGTCGGGCTGCCCGAGGCCACAAAGAGGTCCGGCACTTCATTGTCATTAACGAAGTCCAGGACCGCGCTGTGCGGCGGCGTGCCCAGGCCGCCCACCAGGGCGAACACTTCGTCCTGGAGCACCATCTCCCGGACGGCGGTCTGGGTGTTGGCGGGGTTGTAGCCGTCATCCTTCACGATGTACTCGATGGTCCGGCCGTTGATTCCGCCGTTGTCATTGACGTAGTCGAAGTAGGCCTGGGTGGCCGGGGAAATAGTGGAGTAACCCGCTGCGGCCGGACCGGTGAGCGGCTGGTGTGTGCCCACCGTGACCGTGGTGTCCGTGATCCCGGGAACGTCTTCGGGTGCTGCGGCCTCGCCGCCTTCTTCCGCGGAAGCACAGGACGCGAGGCCGAGTGCTGCGGCTGCAAGGACGGCGGTGCCCAGACGGAGTTTGGAGCTGATCATCATTGACCTTTCGGGGTTGCCGGTAGCTGCTCGGACTCATGCCGGGCGGATAACCGGGTGGTTGTAGTTGATGCTGACGGTGGTGCGGGTTCGAAGGAGCTGTCCGGAACGGATTCGGAACGCGGTGGCGTTGCCCGGCTGCGGAGCCGGGAACGGAGCCGGACCAGCAGGCCGTAGATGCCCTGCGGGGCAAGCAGCACCACGAGGACCAGGACCAGGCCGAAGATGGCTACGGCGAGGTTGCCGTCCAGCCGCTGGGACAGGTCTGCGGACAGCTGAAGCCGGGATGTGGCCGTGCTGATCAGGTGAGGCAGGGCCACCAGGAGCACGGCGCCGAAGACGGCTCCGGTCAGGGAGCCGATGCCGCCGACCACGGCGGCCATCAGCAGGAACAGGGAGAACACCAGCGAATAGGCGCCGGGGCTCGCACTCTGCGTGGTGTAGGCCAGCAGCCCGCCGCCCATACCGGCTGCTGCGGAACTGATGACGAAGGCGGTGACCTTGGTGCGGGCCGGGTTGATGCCTGCCAGGGCAGCCGCCACGGGGTTGTCCCGGACTGCCCGCAGTTCGCGTCCGAAGCGTCCGTGCAGCAGGTTCGCCAGCAGGGTCAGGACAAGGACGGAGCAGACGACGGCGAGCCACGCCTGCCACGCCTCGTTGGAGACCATGCCGCGCAACGCCGTCGGGCGCTTCTCCACGGTGATCCACAGTCCCTGGTCGCCGCCGAGCACTGAGGAAAAGGTGCTGGTCACCGCCGGCAGTGCCACTACGAGTGCCATGGTGAAACCGGCGAGGTACGGGCCGTGGAGCCGGCCGGCAGCCAGGCCGATGACCAGCCCGAGGACGGCCGCACCTCCCACCGCTGCCGCCAGCGGCAGCAGGAGCAGCAGCGGACCTTCCGTGCCGGCGTCGGCCATTGTGTTGGCAGTCAAGGCGTAGCTGTAGGCTCCGGCAGCCATCAGGGCCGCCTGGCCGAGGGACAGCTGGCCGCCGGCGCCAGTCAGCAGGGTCAGCCCGGCGATGCCGCACAGATACGCGCAGACGGTGGCGAGCTGGTAGGAGGAGAAGGAAGGGACCACGAAGGTGAGTCCGATCAGGACGGCCGCCGCTATGGCGGCGAAGAGATACCTTCTGGCGACCGTCATACCGTCCGCTCCTTAGCCATGGAGAAGATTCCGCCCGGGCGGATCAGCAGCACCGCCAGCAGCAGCACCAGGATGGCGACCGGCGCGAGGGTGGCGCCCCAGTAGCCGCTGACCCAGCTGAGCAGTACACCCACGGCCAGTCCGCCCAGGACGGCGCCTGCGGGGGAATCGAGCCCGCCGATGACCGCCACGGTGAAGGCATAGACGAAGACCGAGTCCGCGGCATGCGGGTTGAGGCCAAGTTCGGTGGGGATCACCAGAAGCGCGGCCAGGGCGCCGAGGGCGGAGGACAGAGCCCAGCCGAGGGTGAGCATCCGCGAGGTCCGGACCCCGAGGAGGCGGGCCAGATCCGGGGCGAAGGCCGAGGCCCGCAGCCGCAGCCCCAGCGGCGTCTTCGTGAAGAGCAGGACCAGGCCGCCCACAAGCACTGCGATGCAGGCAAAGACGAACAGGTCGTAGGAGGAGAAAGCGGTGATGCCGAAGATCTCCACCGGTTCCGAGCTGAACGGCGTCACCATGGTGCGGTAGTTGTTTCCGAACACCATGCCCAGGATGGCCTGGATCAGCATCAGCAGCCCCAGTCCGGCAATCACCGGGTTCAGCGCCGAGCCGTGGCCCACGAAGCGCATCACGCCGCGCTCCACCACGGCGCCGATGAGGAAACCGGCAGCGAGGGCGGGAGCGAGTCCGGCCCAGTAATTGCCGGTGAGCGCGGTGACCGTGAAGGCGATGTAGGTTGCCGCCACGGCCATGGCTCCCTGCGCAAAATTCACGATCCGCGCTGCACGCCAGATCAGGACCAGGGAGAGGGCGAAGGCCGCGAGGACGGCGCCGCGTGCGAGGCCGTCAAAGGTGAGGAAAAGGAATCTGTCCATTAGAACCCCAGGTAGGTGTGGCGGAGATCGGTGTCTTGAGCCAGGGCGGCGGCGGGCCGGGAGGCGACAATCCGGCCCAGATTGAGGACGACGCCGTGGTCGGCGACGGCTAGGGCGCTCCGGACGTTCTGCTCGATCAGCAGGACGGTGAGTCCGGTGTCGTCGCGCAGGCGGCGCAGCATGCCCAGGATCTGCGCACTCACCTTGGGTGCCAGGCCCAGGGAAGGTTCATCCAACAGAAGCAGTGACGGCGCAGCCATCAGGGCCCGGCCGAGTGCCAGCATCTGGCGCTCGCCGCCGGAGAGCTGGTGCCCGGCCGCTTTCCGCCGTCGGGCGAGAGGCTCGAAAAGTTCGTACATATCCGCGAGCACTGCCTCCGCTGCCCTGCGGTCCTTCCGCCACAGTCCGCCCAGGCGCAGGTTTTCCTCCACCGTCAGTTCGGTGATCACGCCGCGGCCCTCGGGAACCAGGGCGACGCCGTGGCGGACCACGTCCTCGACCGCCACCCTGGCCAGGTCCACGCCGTCCTTGATCCGGATGCTGCCGGATGAGGGGCGCAGCTGCCCGGTAATGGTGCGCAGGAGGGTGGTCTTCCCGGCGCCGTTGGCCCCCACCACTGCGGTGATGGAACCTTCCGCTACCGCAAGGTCAATGTCATGTAGCACCTGTACGGCGCCGTAGCCGGCACTGACGCCGTCGAGGGCAAGTGCGCTGCTCATGCCGCCTCAACTCCCAGATAGGCGTCGGCGACGGCAGGATCGGCGCCGATTTCAGCCGGTGTGCCTTCGGCAATGAGGCGGCCGAAGTCGAGGACGGCGATGCGGTCGCAGACCGCCATCACCAGGTCCACGTGGTGTTCCACCAGCGCCACCGAGCATCCGTCGCCGGGAACGGTGCGGATGATCGACGCCAGTTCGTCGATATCGTCCTGTCCGAGCCCGCCTGCGGGTTCATCCAGCAGCAGCAGCCTCGGCTCGCTCACCAGTGCGCGGGCAAGCGCCACCTTCTTGCGGATGCCGTAGGGGAGCGTGTCGGGGAGGGCGGCGGCATAGCGGCCGACGCCGAGGGCCTCCAGCGCATCTTCCGCACGTTGAGCGAGGCGGGCTTCCCTGCGCACGGAGCCCGGCAGGGCCAGAAGGCCGGGGCCGGGGCCGCGGCGTGGGCCGCCGGCCGCCAGGCCTGTCATGACGTTTTCGAGAACCGTCAGGCCGGGGAAGAGTCCCAGTCCCTGCAGTGTGCGGGCTACACCGGAACGGGTGAGGAGGTGCGGTTTCGGCGTGAAGCCCTGGCCGTCGAGTTCGAGGCTTCCCTCGTTGGGCGCGAAAACCCCGCAGATCACGTTAAACAGGGTGGTCTTGCCGGCACCGTTCGGTCCCATGATCCCCACGATCCTGCCTGCGGGAATGTCCAGGGAAACTGAGTCGAGTGCTGTCAGTCCGCCGAACCGGACCGTGATGCCATCCAACCGGAGACGGGTCGGAACCGACCGGTCGGTTTGTTGCTCCTGCATGAGTACTCCATCGTCTCTGCTCTTACCTTGCGTACGGCGTCTGGTGCTGTAGGGCGGTAGTGCGGGAGGTGCGGTGGTGCCGGCAGTGCTGTGGTGCGGTGGTCCTGTGAGGTGCGGTGGTGCGGTGGTGCTGTGGTGCGGAAGTGCGGGTGGCGCTGGGGTGCTGCGCTGCTGTGGGGGTGCGGAATTACGGTTTACGGAGGCCGGCCAGATACAGCTCGGTCAATTGGGCGGCTGCCTGTTCGCGGGTAATCGCCCCACCGGGGGAGTACCAGTACGAGAGATAGTGCGGGTCGGAGAAGAAATTGGCTGCGAGTACCGGGATGGGGATGTCGGTGCGGAAGACGCCGTCGGACTGGCCGCGGACCAGGAGGGCGGTGAATGCCTCGTTGTATTCGCGCCGCCTCCGCTTCACTTCTTCCTGCCGGTCCTCGCTGAGCATGTGCTGCGAACGGAAGAACACTGATCCTTCGCGGATCCAGTCGATGGAGGTCATCACGACGTCCTCGCAGACCAGGCGCATTGTTTCCACCGCCGGAAGCCTCCGGCCGATGATCTCGGTCAGGTGTTCGTGCTGGAGGGTCAGGATGCGGTCGTATATGTCAAAGAGCAGGTCATCCTTGGAATTGAAGTAGTGATAGAGCGCTCCCTTCGTCACGCCGGCCGCATCCACAATCTGCTGCACGCTGGTCTTTGCGTAGCCGTGCCGCGCGAAGAGTTCTACGGAGGTCCGTGCGAGCTCTTCTTTGATGTTCATGGTCTTCATGCGGCGGGTGTCCGGGTTTCTCGTGGCAGGTCCGGCGATCGGAACCGACCGGTTGGTATGTGCGAACACCATAACCCCGGGAGGGGTTGGTGGCGCAAGGGTTTTGGAGAAAGAATTCCGGCGGAGGGAAGCCTTCTCTGGTTTCCCTCCTATCGGGGGCAGGAGTCGACCGTGCACCTGTCTCTCCCGTTCGAACCCGCCGCCCCGGCCTTCCACGGCTGGGCGTGCCGCGGTCGAGCATGCCACTGTTGCCGCCGGGGAGGTTGCCGCCGTCGGGGCCGCCCGGCCCGAGGATGGAGCTGGCTGGGGCGCGGCGGTAAGAGCTGCGAGCTTAAAGAGAAGAACCCCGCAGCCGGGGCTGCGGGGTTCTTCTCTTTTGTCTCAATGTGCCCTCGATAGGATTCGAACCTACGGCCTGTTGCTCCGGAGGCAACCGCTCTATCCCCTGAGCTACGAGGGCAAGGACGCCGTAAACGGCAGGTCCTGTGGGACTCAAGAAGCTTAGCAGGTTTCAGCGGGGCGAAGGAAACTCGAGCACCTGCGGAAGGCCTGTCCGTCGGATGAGCTGCCCAAGCTTCAACGTTCGTGACCCCGAAAAAGCGTACGTCTTGGTGATCTATGCAGGAATGTAGCGGCGGGCCAACAGAGCAAGTATCAGAACTGGAAAAACCAAGTGGATGAGCCGGAAAGACGCGTATTTTCGGTTTGTGGGAGGGCCGTTTTGGGCCTGTTTTCGGTCCGGAAATGTCAGTGCCAGATGAAATCCTTAGGCATGGATCAGCTCGGGAACACCGAACGGATAACCGAAGAGCAGGATGGCGAAGAGCAGCAGCCGGAAGAGCAGGCCGGCGGCGCAGAGACGCGTTGCCCTTCGGTGACTCTGGCTGTGTACCGCGCGGAACCCGATGTTGATCCTGGCCGCTCCGTCTTCCCTGCTTCCTCCGAGCCGGCCGCAGCCGAGCCGTACACAGCCGAGCCGACCGCAGCCGGTTCCGCTGCTACCGGATGTCCTGCCGACTCTGCCGGCGCCGCTGGTCTTCCGAATACTTCCACCGCCGAGGGCCCGGGTGTCGACGGAGGGGCGGCCAGCGCGTACCCGGATGGCTTCACGGGAACGTTGGCACTGCAGAACCTTGAAGCCTTTGACGAGCAAACCGTCGGAGAAGCCTTAGCCCGGGTCGCGCATCTGATTTCGTGGGCGCAGGCGCAGCAGGCCCGTCTGATGGACCGGATGGAAGAGGTTTTCCGGGACCGCTTCTTCAATGCGTCAGGGCGGGTTGAGCCCGGGATCGCGTTCAGCCTCGCGGCCGCCGAATGTGCCACCATCCTGAACGTTCCCCAGACCACCGCGCAGCGGATGATGTACGAAGCAGGCAGCCTGTGCAGTACCCATACCGCCACCCTGGCCGGTCTGGAAGAAGGACGGTTCAGCTACTCCCACGCGCAGGTGGTGCTGGACCAATGCCAGAACGTTCCTCCCGCTGCACTGCCGGAATTCGAAACCGAGCTGCTCCAGGCTGCCGAGGGGCAGACCCGGGCGCAGTTTTCCGCGAAGGCCCGGAGGCTGCGCGAAAAGCAGTATCCGGAAACCATCGCGAAAAGGCACCTCACCGCGTTCGAGCAGCGCAAGGTAACCCTGGACCGCGAAGAGGACGGCATGTCCTGCCTGTCCGCCCACCTGCGGGCCGAAGAAGCCCAGCAGATTTACACGACCCTGACCACTGCAGCCCGGGGAGAGCAAGCGGGTGGGGATTCCCGGACGGCGGATCAGCTGCGTGCAGACATCCTCGCGCAACTGCTGATGGGCGGGCTCGGGAGGATGCGCGTAAGCGGTGGTGCGGGTGGAGCCGCCGGTCCTGGCCCGCTGCTGGTCGCTGGAGATGGCGCTGGGGGAATTATCGGGCGTGGCCCAACGCGAGTCCCTAGTGATGGTGGAGCAAAGCGGGCGAGCGGTTCGACCGGTACGGAAGGACCTAACTGCGATGACATGGGTGCCGTCCCGCGGGCAGAAATCATGGTCCTGATCAACGCCGAAACACTCTTCGGCGCCAACGAGCAGCCTGCCGAACTGCACGGCTACGGGCCTATCAGCGCCGAAGCAGCCCGCAGACTGGCACGCAACGCCGCAGGCTGGACCGGACTGGCACAGGATCCGCACACAGGGGAGATCCTGGGTGTCGGGAGGCGAAGGAAGGTTCCGGCCGGGCTCCGCCGCTGGCTTCGTGCCCGGGATGGAACTTGCAGGTTCCCCGGGTGCCGGGTCAGCACTGCAAGCTCGGACATTGACCACACCGTCGACTGGTCCCGGGGCGGTCCCACCGACCACGGGAATCTGGAACATCTGTGCCGGCGGCATCACCGGTTCAAGACCCTGGGCTATTGGAAAGCCTGCCAGCCAACACCCGGCGTGATCGAGTGGACTTCGCCGACCGGCCGGGTCTACAGGACTGAGCCGTTCCTGGAACTCGGCCCGATCAAACCAGGGGCATCAGTGGGATCGCCAAGCCCACCTACGCCGGAAGCGGTACCGCCTTTTTGACTGTGTCTGCGTGCAGGGCGGGCACGGTAGGGAGGGTGTGCAGGGCGGGCATGCGTAGGAGGAGAGCAAGACAGGCACGTCAAGGAGGAGGTGCAGTGCCGTCCAGACCATGGGCACAAGGACCCAGCTCCGTGGGCAGGAAGAATTCATAGTCCCTGCGGAGCCGCCGTGCTCAACTGCCGGGGTCCTGCTGATGTGGTGAACTCGTGCTGATGCAGTGGAAGTCGCCGTGGCCTGCAAGCGCGGCGGCCCCGTAAGCGCAGTGGCCCCGTAACCGCGGCGCCCCAGTACCTCCAGGGAGGGTCGGTGCGGAGCCGGCGGGCCCGCCTGCCGCCGCCCCTAGTACCCCAGGAACGGGTCCGTACGGATCCGTCGTCCGCCGGCACCCCGCACTGCCTTCCGGGCTGCAGCAACAGCCTGCGGAGAGCCGGAAACGTAAACCGCACGGTCTCCAACGTCGGGAACCTTTTCGCGTAGAACATCGGAATCAGGCAGCCCAGGCCCCAGCCAGGTCCAGCCCGGAATGCCGGGATCGGAAGGCATACAGACGAGCACCCGGACGTCCAGCTCCTGAAGCTCCGCGGCATAAGCGAGCTCATCAGCGGAGGATGCCGCGTACACCAGCACAATGTCCCGCTCCTCGCCGCGGACCTCCCGCAGCTGGCTGATAAACGGAGTGATGCCAATGCCTGACGCAATCATCAGCATCGGTGTCCGCGCATCCCGCGGCAGAAGGAAATCTCCGGCAACGGTAGTGGCACCGATCTCCGCACCAGGCCGCAGCCGAAGCAGTGCCGTTTTGAAGCTGCTGCCCGGTTCAGCCACCCGCAGCCCCACAGCCACTGTGCCGGGTTCCGAAGGCGCAGTGGTGATACTGAAAATCCGCCGCGAACCCCGCGAATCGGGTTCAAAGTGCGGCACGGCCAGCTCCAGATACTGTCCGGCACGGAAACGGACAGGACGGGAGGGTTCAAACACCAGCTCACGGGACGTCGGCGTCAGGTCCCGGGTTTCGCGCAGCCGCAGCCGGACAGCTCCGCGCTGGCCCATCGCAAACGCAAGCGCGTTGCCTGCCAGCAGCGCCAGCTCCGGGGACATCATCACGGGGCCCAGGGAGAGCGGCACAGCGAAGAGAACGCCGACGACGGCGGCCTCCACGAGCCTCTGCACGCGCAGCGGAGGCAGCGTCAGCGGTTCGGTAAGCATGAATCCGGCCAGGAACACCACCGGATAGGACAGGACGATGGTAGTGAGGGCATCCGGGACGGATTCACCGGCCGTCACGAAGCGCGCCAGGACAACAGCCGCCGCAGTGAAGGCAAAAACCCCGGCCATTGGCAGCAGCCGGTTCCGGTACAGCCCCAGCAGGGCTGCAGGAAGGACGACGACGAGCATCCCGGGAGTTGCAACCCACCAGACTGCACCACCCAGCCCGGTCACGGCCACCACGAATGCCCCCACCGCAGCAGGATTGAAAATGTGCCGGCGCCGGAAGACCAGCAGATATTTCGACGCCGTCGCCACTGCTCCAGCCAAGGCAACGGTCGCCAACTGTGCACCCTCGGTGCTGGGCCAGAAGAGGAAAAACAGCAGCAGTCCGGTGATCAGCGAGGAGTCCGTCTGGGGACGGGTGCGCAGCAGCAGCCCGGCGACACGGCTGGTGATCAGGGTGGAAGCCACCGCAGTCGCCGCCGTCGCACCCAGCTCGGCAGGAGTGTAGAAGAGCACTCCCGCAAAGGACAGGACAAAGGACCAGGCCGCAATCGCAAGCAGCAGCCACACGGTGAACCGGTACATGGTCCAGCGTCCCAGGACGGTGTTCAGGGTGCGGCGCGGCGCGGCGGGGGCGGAAACACTCATGGGAATAGGACTCCAGCCATTGCAGGGGAATAGTCGGCCCGGCCGTCGGTGAACATCCGGACATAGTCGAACGTGAATGACCGGGACAGTTCCTCCGGCCCGGTGAAGAACAGTGCCGTCGCCAACCCGTCCGCAGTCATGGCGTCCGGAGCCAGCGTCCAGGTTGCAGCCACTGCGTCCACCGGCGACCCGGTGCGGGCATCGAGGACGTGGTGCAGGCCGTCGCCCCACTGCCGGCGGTTGACCGCAGAGGCACAAAGCGCCCGGTCGGCGAGTGTCAGTACGCCAATCGCCCGGGTGGCATCGTACGGATGCTCCAGGGCCACCCGCAGGGGAGTGCCCCCGGAATGGCGAAGGTCAGAGCCGGCATCCACCACATACTCCCGGTGGCCTGCCTCGTCCAATACTGCGCAGACCAGGTCCACCAGCTGGCCTTTTCCGGCAGCACCGATGTCGAAGGTCACCGGCGCGGAGGTAGTCAGCGTCGTGCCGCGGCCGTCGGCAGTCCAGGACACGGTGTCGTCCCAGGCTGCGGCAGGTGCGGACGGGCCGGACCTCTGGAAGGTGTAGGCGGCGTCGTACCCCAGGACCTCCAGCGAGCGCCCAACCAACGGATTGACTGCCCCGCCGGTGAGTTGCTGCAGCGTGTCGAAGAGCCTCAGCAGAGGGGCGGCCGAGGCAGGCAGCTCGAAGCGGCCCGCCGTCTCGGCCATCCGTGCCACGGTGGAATCGGACCGGAACCGTGACCAGGTCCGGTCGTAGCTTTCAACCAGTTCCGTGACGGCACCGCCCGTTCCCGGGCTCAGGGGCGCGGCAGTGGTCAGCTGCCACTGCGTACCGATCGCCTCAAAGTCCAGGGTGTGCACAGTGTTTCCTAGGAGGCAGCTACGGACCGGACGGCGTCCAGTGCCCGGTTGAAACCTTCGCTGGTCAGGGAAGATCCGGCGACCTTGTCCACGTCCAGCTCGTCCAGGCTCTTGCCGACCACCTGCTCCTTGACGCCGGAGGTGAACTCCCGCTGGTACTGCTTGGAGGTCGGATTCTTCTGCGAGGTCTCCACCTCCAGCTCCGTGACCACGCCGCCTTCAAGCGTCAGGGTCACGTCCACGTCCTCGGATGTGCCCGACGGCGGGATGTAGCTGCCGGTGCCGGAGTACTCACCGTCGGCGTAGCTTTCGGACGCCGAGCCCGAGGCGCTGGCGGTGCCGGAAGTGCTGGGGGATGCTGTGGGGGACTCTGCCGGGGCCTGCCCGGCGTCGGCGGTGTCTTCGCCTGCGGCACAGCCGGCGGCGGACAGCAGGGACAGGCCGGCAGCGGCACACAGCAGGGACTTGCTCGCTCGGTTCACGGTTCTCCTTGGTGCTGGGGGTTCAGGGGTATGGCCTCCGCGCGGGACAGGGCGGCACCCTATTCATTACATCGCATCATTAATGCCGCCGTGGTGTCCGCAAGCGTAAGGCCTGTCATAGACAACGGGACCCGTGCCGCACCCCGCTATGCTTAACCGGTGACTCCTGAAGAACTTTCCTCCGCCGTAACTGCCTGCCTCCAAGACGCCATCGCTGCCGGTGACTTCAGCGTCGAGCTGCCCGGGGAGGTGCGCGTGGAGCGTCCGAAGAACCGGGACCACGGTGACTGGGCCACCAACATTGCCCTGCAGCTCTCCAAGCAGGCCGGTATGAACCCCCGCCAGTTCGCCGAGATCCTCAAGGGCCGGCTGGAAAAGATTGCCGGCGTTGCGAAGGTCGACATTGCCGGCCCGGGCTTCCTGAACATCACCCTCGACGCCGGTGCCGCCGGAGAACTCGTCAAGACGATCGTTGACGCCGGACCCGCCTACGGCACCTCGGAAATCCTCAAGGGCACCCGGATCAACCTGGAGTTCGTCTCCGCCAACCCCACCGGCCCCATCCACCTCGGCGGCACCCGCTGGGCCGCCGTCGGCGATGCCCTCGCCCGGGTCTTCCAGTCCCAGGGTGCGGAGGTCACCCGCGAGTACTACTTCAATGACCACGGCGCGCAGATTGACCGCTTCGCCCGCTCCCTGCTCGCCTCGGCCAAGGGCGAGCCTGCTCCGGAAGACGGCTACGCCGGCGAATACATCGTCGACATCGCCAACCGCGTCCTGGCCGCCGAGCCGAACATCACCGAGCTGCCCGACGCCGAGGCGCAGGAACGCTTCCGCGCCGTGGGCGTCGACTTCATGTTCGGTGACATCAAGGAATCCCTGCACAACTTCGGCGTGGACTTCGACGTTTTCTTCCACGAGGATTCGCTGCACGAAAACGGCCAGGTCGCCAAGCTGCTGGAGCAGCTCAAGGGCTCCGAGAACCTGTACGAGAAGGACGGCGCCTGGTGGCTGAACTCCACCGAGTTCGGCGACGACAAGGACCGCGTGGTCATCAAGTCGGACGGCAACGCCGCCTACATCGCCGGCGACATTGCCTACATCCACAACAAGCGCGAACGCGGCTTCGACCTGAACGTCTACATGCTCGGCGCTGACCACCACGGCTACGTCGCCCGCCTGAAGGCCGCCGCCGCAGCCCTGGGCCACGACCCGGAGTGCGTGGAGGTGCTGATCGGCCAGATGGTGAACCTGGTCAAGGACGGCAAGCCCGTGCGTATGTCCAAGCGTGCCGGCACGGTGGTCACCCTCGAAGACCTCGTCGATGCCGTAGGCGTGGACGCCGCGCGCTACACGCTGGCCCGCTTCTCCGCCGATTCCAACATCGACGTTGACCTGGACCTGCTGACCAAGCGCAGCAACGAGAACCCCGTGTTCTATGTCCAGTACGCCCATGCCCGCACCTACGCCCTGGCCCGCAACGCCGAGGCGGCCGGCGTCGACGATTCCGTGTTCGACGCCTCGCTGCTGGTCCACCCCACCGAAAGCGCACTGCTGGCAGCACTGGGGCAGTACCCCGGCATCGTCGCGCAGGCCAGCGCCTTCCGCGAACCGCACCGCGTGGCCCGCCACCTGGAGGTCATCGCCGGCACGTACCACCGCTGGTACGACGCCTGCCGCATCGCACCCCAGGGCGATGAGGAAATCACCGACACCAACCGCACCCGCCTGTGGCTGAACCTTGCCGCACGCCAGGTCCTGGCCAACGGCCTGGGCCTCCTGGGAGTTTCCGCACCCGAACGGATGTAAATGATGACCGCTTCACCCCTGGCTCCGCAGTGGCTGAGCCATCCCGAGGACACCAATGCCCTGCGTCCTCAGATGTGGGCGCAGGACGTGGCGCGCGGCGCCGGCGGGGAACTGGAAATCTCCGGCATCCCCGTGTCCCGGATTGCCGAGGAATTCGGCACCCCGGTGTTCGTGATGTCCGAGGCGGATTTCCGGGCACGTGCCCGCGACTTCAAGGACTCCTTCGACGCCGCCTTTGCGGGCTTGTGCGGGGGAGTGGACGTCTACTACGCCGGCAAGTCCTTCCTCTGCACCGAGGTGGCCCGCTGGGTCTCCTCCGAGGGGCTGCGGCTGGACACCTGCTCCGGCGGAGAGCTGGCAGTGGCCCGGCGCGCCGGCCTGCACGGCAGCCAGCTCGGACTGCACGGCAACAACAAGTCCCTCGCCGAAATGACCCGCGCCCTGGACATGGAGCTGGGCCGGATCGTGGTGGACAGCCTCGGAGAGCTTGAACTGCTGGGGGACCTCGCGTCCTCCCGGGGGGAACGCGCCAACGTGATGCTGCGGCTGACCCCGGGTGTGCACGCCTCCACGCACGAGTTCATCGCCACAGCGCATGAGGACCAGAAATTCGGCCTCTCGATGCTGCCCGATCCGGACCTGGACGGCGTTTCCCCGGCCATGGCCGCCGTGGAGAAGGCACTCAAGCACGACGGCGTGAACCTGGTGGGCGTGCACTGCCACATCGGCTCGCAGATCTTCGAGTCCGCGGGCTTTGAACTGGCGGCCCGGCGGCTGCTCGGTTTCCTGGCCGAAGTGAAGCAGTCCTACGGCGTCGAACTGGCCGAACTGGACCTCGGCGGCGGCTACGGCATCGCGTACACCGAAGCCGACGCCCCGCGCCCGCCTGCCGAAATCGCCAACGCGATGGCCGCCGTCGTCGGCAGCACCTGTACCGAGCTGGGCCTTGCCGTGCCGCGGATCTCCATCGAACCCGGACGTGCCATCGTGGGCCCGAGCACCTTTACGCTCTACCGCGCCGGCACCACCAAGACGGTCAGGGTGGACACACCCGACGGCGGCACCTCGCCGCGGCGCTACGTCAGCGTGGACGGCGGCATGAGCGACAACGCCCGGCCCGTGCTGTACGGGGCCGACTACTCGGCGGTTTTGGCCTCGCGTACGTCCGAAGATGACGCGGTTATTTCGCGCGTCGTTGGCAAACACTGCGAAAGCGGCGACATAGTGGTGAGGGACGCCTACCTTCCCGGTGACGTTACCGCTTCGGATCTGCTGGCCGTCCCCGGAACGGGCGCCTACTGCTGGGTCCTGTCCAGCAACTACAACTACCTGGCCCGCCCGCCCGTTGTCGCCGTGCGGGACGGAGCCGCACGGCTGATAGTCCGCGGCGAAACCGAAGACGACCTGTTGGCACGCGACGTTTCCTAACCTCTGCAAGGAGTTGGCACAGCACATGAAGACCCTGAAAGTAGCCCTGTTGGGATGCGGAAACGTGGGTTCGCAGGTCGCCCGGATCCTCCTCGACGACGCAGACGACCTCACCGCCCGCCTCGGCGCCCGGCTGGAGCTGGCCGGCATCGCGGTGCGCAACCTCGACGCACCCCGCGACGTGGACCTGCCGCGGGAACTGTTCACCACCGACGCCGAAGCCCTCGTGGAGGGTGCGGACATCGTGATCGAGCTGATGGGCGGCATCGAACCGGCCCGCAGCCTGATCCTGCACGCCCTCGGTTCGGGCGCGGCCGTGGTCACCGGTAACAAGGCCCTGCTCGCCGCAGACGGCGCAGCGCTTTACGAGAAGGCCGACGCCGCCGGCGTCCAGCTGTCCTACGAGGCAGCCGTGGCCGGTGCCATCCCGATCCTGCGCCCCATCCGGGACAGCCTGGCCGGGGACCGGATCACCAAGGTCATGGGCATCGTCAACGGCACCACCAACTACATCCTCGATGCCATGGATTCGACCGGTGCCCAGTTTGCGGACGCCCTTGCCGAGGCCCAGCGCCTCGGTTACGCCGAAGCGGACCCCACGGCCGACGTGGAAGGCCACGACGCCGCAGCCAAGGGCGCCATCCTCGCGTCCCTGGCGTTCCACACCGGGTTCGACCTCTCGGCGGTTTCCTGCGAAGGCATCAGCTCCGTCACGGCCGAAGACATCAAAGCCGCACAGGACGCGGGCTTCGTGATCAAGCTGCTGGCCATCGCGGAGAAATTCCCGGACGCTGATGGAACCGAGGGCGTCAGCGTACGGGTGCATCCCACCCTGCTGCCGCGCCGGCATCCCCTGGCCGCCGTGCACGGTGCCTTCAACGCCGTCTTCGTCGAGGCCGAGAACGCCGGCGAACTGATGTTCTACGGCCAGGGCGCCGGCGGCGCACCCACCGCGTCCGCCGTGATGGGCGACGTCGTGACCGCCGCCCGCCGGCTGGTGCTGGGCGGCCCGGTTCCGGGCGGCCGGCCAACCGGCTCCCTGCCGGCCCTGCCGCTGGAACAGGTCACCACCAGCTACTCCATCGGCCTGGACGTGGCCGACCAGCCCGGCGTGCTGGCCGCTGTTGCCCGTGTGTTCTCCGAGCACGGCGTCTCCATCGAAACCATGCGCCAGACCATCCACGGGGCCGGAGCCAGCGCCGAGCTGCGCTTCGTGACCCACCGTGCCCCCGAGGCCGCCCTGACGGCCACCGTCGAGGCCATCAAGGGCCTCGACGTCATCAATTCAGTCCAATCCGTCCTGCGGGTAGAAGGAGTCTGAGCCGTGGCTCACCAATGGCGCGGCGTTATCCGCGAGTACGCCGACCGTCTCCCGGTCACCGACAGCACCGAGGTCATTACCCTCGGTGAAGGCGGCACGCCGCTGGTCCGTGCCAAGGCACTGTCCGAGCTGACCGGCTCCGAGGTCTATCTCAAGGTCGAAGGTATGAACCCCACCGGCTCCTTCAAGGACCGGGGCATGACCATGGCCATGACAGCCGCCGTGGAATCCGGGGCCAAGGCCGTGGTCTGCGCGTCCACCGGCAACACCAGTGCCTCCGCCGCCGCCTACGCCACGCAGGCGGGCATCACCTGCGCCGTGCTGGTGCCGGACGGCAAGATCTCCATGGGCAAGCTCAGCCAGGCGATTGCCCACGGCGCCCAGCTGCTCCAGGTCCGCGGAAACTTCGACAACTGCCTCGAGGTGGCCCGCAAGCTTGCCGAGGCCTACCCGGTGTTCCTCGTGAACTCCGTGAACCCGGCGCGCATCGAGGGGCAGAAAACCGCATCCTTTGAAGTGGTGGACTACCTCGGCGACGCCCCGGACTACCATCTGCTGCCCGTCGGCAACGCCGGAAACATCACCGCGTACTGGAAGGGCTATTCCGAATACGCGAAGCCCTGGACCAACGTGGCCGGCGAGGAGCTGGCCCCGGTGGCCACCAAGACCCCGCACATGTGGGGCTTCCAGGCCGAGGGCGCGTCGCCGCTGGTGAAGGGGCACCCGGTCACCGACCCCGACACCATCGCCACCGCCATCCGGATCGGCAATCCGGCGTCCTGGGACCAGGCCATTGCCGCCCGTGACGAGTCCGGCGGACTCATCGAGGCCGTGACGGACACCGAAATCCTTGACGCACACCGCTGGCTGTCCTCCCGGGAAGGCGTGTTCGTGGAACCTGCCTCCGCCGCAGGCGTGGCCGGGCTGCTCAAGAAGCACGCCGCCGGGGAAGTCCCGACCGGTAAAACCATCGTCATTACGGTCACCGGGCACGGACTCAAGGACCCGCAGTGGGCGCTGCGCACCGCCGACGGCTCCGACGTCGAACCCACCAAGGTGGACTTCGACGTCGTCAGCGTGGCTGCAGCGCTGGGCCTGGAAGCGGCGCAGCCCGCCGGATCCGACAAGTAGGGGCAGGCAATGCAGGTGGATCTGCCGGGCGGGCCGCGGTCCGACTCCCGTACCGTTTCCCGGGTCCTTGCACCGGGGCAGGACGTGAGCGTGGCTGTGCCCGCGACCAGCGCCAACCTGGGCCCGGGATTTGATTCCCTGGGCCTTGCGCTGACGCTCTATGACACGGTGCGGGTGCGGACGTCCGAGGATGAGGGCATCTTCGTGGAGGTCGCGGGGGAGGGTGCCGGAAATGTTCCGCTGGATTCCTCCCACCTGGTGGTCCGCACCCTGCTCTCCACCCTGGAGGCCGCGGGCTACCGGGCCCAGGGACTGCACCTGAGCGCCGAAAACGCCATTCCGCATGGTCGCGGACTGGGGTCGTCTGCGTCGGCAATCGTCTCCGGCGTGCTGGCAGCCAACGCGCTGCTGCCTGCGGACGCGCGGCTTGACGCCGCAGGCCTCCTGCACAGCTGCTCGGCACTCGAGGGTCACCCGGATAACGTGGCTCCCGCGCTGGCCGGCGATCTAGCGATTTCATGGGAGACCGACGGCGTCTTCCGCTCCACGCGCGCCGCCGTGCACCCCGACGTCGTACCCGTAGTTGCCGTTCCGTCCGTCGAGCTGTCCACCGAAAGCGCGCGCGGACTGCTGCCGGCCACCGTGGCGCACCGGACCGCAGCCGCCAATGCCGGGCGGGCCGCACTGCTGATCCACGCCTTGACCGTGGATCCAACCCTGCTGCTCGAAGGCACGTGGGACGGACTGCACCAGGACTTCCGGGCACCGGCCATGCTGCCCAGCGCCCGGCTGCTCCAGTCTCTGCGAACAGACGGGTTTGCTGCGGTGATTTCCGGGGCGGGCCCTACGGTTATGTGCCTCGCCAACGGAGACGCTGCAGCGCTGGAAGCGGAGCAGGCCATGACCGGGCACCTGAACGCGGCAGGAACCGGCGCAAATTGGCGTGTTCTACGGCTTGGCGTAGAGCGAGATGGTGCTAGAGTGGAAGTGCACCAGCGGTAATTTTCCGTTCCTGTGCTCCCGCAGGTAGCCGTCCTTTCAGGGCCGCCCCGGGCTTTCGTTGAAAACACTTTGCCGCCGTCAGGTGTGACTACACCCCTCTCGCGGTGATTTCCGTTGATTCAATCGCCCACCAGCGGAGGCGCAGTCTCCGGTGTAGCCTTCAAACGGAACCGCCAAGAAGCGGCGTGTCCCACCTGAATGCCGCGTGTTCGGCAGCGAAGCTGACCAAACCCCGCGTGGATTCTTCTTAACAAGGCACCCAGTAGATTCGCCTCTCCGGCCACCGGGCCGGCAGTAGGCGGACCCTGACCCAATGTCTGATTTTTGGGACCAGGGCCAATCACCGCGGCCGGCATTGCGCCGAACCGCCCGACGAGGGGGAAGGATCCTTCGTGACAGATACCACCAGCCTGACTGCAGGCGTGGATTCAGCATCCGCCGGTTCGACCGGCGAGAACACATCCAAGAGCACAGGCCTTGCAGGCCTTAAGCTCGCGCAGCTCCAGGCGCTTGCCGGACAGCTCGGCATCACCGGTGGCTCCCGGATGCGCAAGGGAGACCTGGTTACGGCTATCTCCAACCACCAGCGCGGCGGCGCCGTAGCCGACCGTCCCGTCCGTGGTTCCGGCGACGACGCAGCCAAGGGTGCCCCCCAGAAGGCTTCTGCAGCCCCGGCGGAACAGTCCGCCGATGCAGAAACGACCCGCCCGACGCGTACCCGTAACCGCAACCGGCGCGCAGCGAGTGACGGCGTCGTTACCTCCGCCCCGGCAGAGACTGCCGCTGCTGAGTCACCGGCTCCCGCCGCCGCGGAAAACACCGAGGCTCCGGCCCGGAACCGCGAAGCACGCGAAGAGAACGGCCGCGAAGAGGGCCAGCGTGAGCGCGGCAACCGCCGCAGCCGCAACCGCCGCAGCGATTCCAACGGCACGGACACCAACGCCCAGG
The DNA here is from genome assembly GCF_030373105.1 of Arthrobacter sp. zg-Y877. Classification (NCBI taxonomy): domain Bacteria; kingdom Bacillati; phylum Actinomycetota; class Actinomycetes; order Micrococcales; family Micrococcaceae; genus Arthrobacter; species Arthrobacter sp. zg-Y877. The sequence continues at coordinate 101,934 of NZ_JAUCPU010000002.1, read as the reverse complement.
CCGAAGCCCCCGCAGAGAGCGCAGGCAACGCTGCTTCCGCCAACGGTGCTGCCAACAACGGTGCTGCCAACAACGCAGCTGCCGGCAACGGCGCTTCGGCTAACGGTGCTGAGAACCGCACCCAGGGCGACGACGAGCGCGGCGAACGCCGTGAGCGCCGTAACCGCTCCGACCGCGACAACGGCAACCGTGAGAACAACCGCGACAACGGCGGCAGCCGTGAGAACAACCGCGACCGCGACAGCAACCGCGAGAACAACCGCGACCGCGACAGCAACCGCGACAACGGCGGCAGCCGCGAGAACAACCGCGACCGCGACAACGGCGGCAGCCGCGAGAACAACCGCGACCGCGACAACAACCGTGACCGCGACAACCGCGATGACAATGAAGAGAACGGACGCGGGCGTAACCGCCGCAACCGTAACCGCAGCGACCGTAACGACCGCAACGACCGCGGAGACCGGAACGACCGTTTCCGCGACCGCAACGAGCGCCGCCGCAACCGCAACCAGAACCCCGAGGTCGACGACGTCGAGGTCACCGAGGACGACGTCCTGCTGCCCGTAGCGGGCATCCTCGACGTCCTGGAAAACTACGCCTTCGTCCGGACCTCCGGCTACCTGCCGGGCCCGAACGATGTCTACGTTTCCCTGGCCCAGGTGAAGAAGTACAACCTGCGCAAGGGTGACGCCGTCGTCGGCGCAATCCGTGCACCCCGCGAAGGTGAGAACCAGGGCGGCAACCAGCGCCAGAAGTTCAACGCACTGGTCCGCCTCACGTCCGTCAACGGCAAGCAGGCCGAGGACAACAAGGACCGCGTGGAGTTCTCCAAGCTGGTCCCGCTGTACCCCTCCGAGCGTCTGCGCCTGGAGACCAACGCCAAGGTGATCGGCCCGCGTGTCATCGACCTCGTGGCTCCGATCGGCAAGGGCCAGCGCGGCCTGATCGTTTCCCCGCCGAAGGCCGGCAAGACCCTGATCCTGCAGGCCATTGCCAACGCGATCACGATCAACAATCCTGAGGTCCACCTCATGATGGTCCTCGTGGACGAACGTCCCGAGGAAGTCACGGACATGCAGCGCACGGTTAAGGGTGAGGTCATCGCCTCCACCTTCGACCGCCCCGCCGATGACCACACCACCGTTGCCGAACTCGCCATCGAGCGCGCCAAGCGCCTGGTGGAAATGGGCAACGACGTCGTGGTGCTGCTTGACTCCATGACCCGCCTGGGCCGTGCCTACAACCTGGCCGCTCCGGCGTCGGGCCGTATCCTCTCCGGTGGTGTGGATTCGTCCGCACTGTACCCGCCGAAGCGCTTCTTCGGTGCCGCCCGCAACATCGAAAACGGCGGCTCGCTGACCATCCTGGCTACGGCCCTGGTGGAGACCGGATCCAAGATGGACGAGGTCATCTTCGAGGAATTCAAGGGCACCGGCAACATGGAACTGCGCCTGTCCCGCAACCTTGCGGACAAGCGCATCTTCCCGGCCGTGGATGTCAACGCGTCGGGCACCCGCCGAGAAGAGAACCTGCTCTCCCCGGATGAAGTCAAGATCATGTGGAAGCTGCGCCGGGTCCTTTCCGGCCTGGATACCCAGCAGGCACTGGAACTGCTCACCGGCAAGATCCGGGAGACGCAGTCCAACGTCGAGTTCCTGATGCAGGTTCAGCAGACCACCCTGGGCACCAAGGACAACTAGCTGCCCTACGAGCCGCTCATGCTCCCTCCCGCCGATCCGGCGGGCAGGGGGCCTGGGCGGCTCGTGCGTTAACGCCCCGGACAGCGGGGCGGAGATGAACCGATAAACTGCTTGTGGTAATCACAGCCGAAAGAGGAATCTAAAACATGTTTGAGTCCATTCAGGGCCTGTTGGATGAGCACGCTGAGCTTCAGCTGCGCCTGTCCGACCCGGCAGTGCACGCGGACCAGGGCCTGGCCCGCCGGCTGGGGCGGCGCTACGCCGAACTGAGCCGGATTGTGGACGCCTACAACCGCTGGCACGGACTCGAGGATGACCTCGCCGCCGCCGCCGAAATGGCGGACGAGGATCCCGAATTCGCCGCTGAGGTTCCCGTACTCAAGGAGCAGCTGGACGAGGCGCAGGAGAAGCTGCGCCGCCTGCTGATTCCGCGCGACCCCAACGACGGCCGCGACGTCATCATCGAGGTCAAGGGCGGCGAAGGCGGCGACGAAGCTGCACTGTTCGCCGGCGACCTGCTGCGTATGTACACCCGCTACGCCGAGCACCGCGGCTGGCGTACGGAAATCATCTCCGCCACGGAATCGGACCTGGGCGGCTACAAGGACGTTGCCATGGCGATCAAGGGCAACTCCAACGATCCGGCTGAAGGCGTCTACGCCCGCCTGAAGTACGAGGGCGGCGTGCACCGCGTCCAGCGCGTTCCCGTCACCGAGTCGCAGGGCCGGATCCATACCTCCGCGGCCGGCGTGCTGGTCCTGCCCGAAGTCGATGAGCCGGAAGAAGTCGCGATCAGCCAGAATGACCTGAAGATCGACGTCTACCGTTCCTCGGGCCCGGGTGGACAGTCTGTGAACACCACCGACTCCGCCGTACGCATCACCCACCTGCCCACCGGCATCGTGGTGGCCATGCAGAACGAAAAGTCCCAGCTGCAGAACCGTGAAGCGGCCATGCGTGTGCTGCGCTCACGCATCCTGGCACACGAGCAGGAGAAGATCGACGCCGCGAACTCCGACATCCGCAAGTCGCAGATCCGCACGATGGACCGCTCGGAGCGCATCCGGACCTACAACTACCCGGAAAACCGGATTGTGGACCACCGCACCGGCTACAAGGCCTACAACCTGGATACCGTCCTGAACGGCGAGCTTGAGGCAGTGGTGCAGGCCGCCATCGAAATGGACGAACAGGCCCGTCTGGACGCCATCGGTGACGAAAGCTAATACCGCCACGGGCGTGGAACCGGGCAACGGGGCCACCCTGGCCGAGGCGCTGCGGCGGGCGACGGCGGAACTTGCCGCAGCCGGAGTTCCTTCGCCGCGCGTCGACGCCGAGCTGCTGGCCGCGCACCTCCTGGGAGAGAGCACCGGCCGGATCCGGGCCCTGGCCTTCACCGATGCTCCGGCGCCGGAGGGATACAACGCGCTCGTGGCCGAGCGCGCAGCACGCGTACCGCTGCAGCACCTGACCGGCAAAGCACATTTCCGCTACCTCGAGCTGGCTGTGGGCCCCGGTGTTTTCGTGCCGCGGCCGGAAACCGAAACGGTGGCGCAGCTGGCTATTGATGCAGCACGCCGGGCCGGCCCGGCAAAGGTCGTGGATCTGGGCACCGGGTCCGGTGCCATTGCCGCAGCGGTGGCTTCCGAGGTCCCCGCAGCCGAGGTGTACGCCGTGGAGCTGAGCCCCCTGGCCTTCGCCTGGGCGGAACGGAACCTGGCCCCGCTGGGTGTCCAGCTGGTCCTGGACGACCTGAGGACCGCACTGGCGGAGCATAACGCCAGCTTCGACGTCGTGGTGTCCAATCCGCCGTATATCCCCGCCGAAGCGGTCCCGAACGAACCCGAAGCCGCCGGGCATGATCCGGCCATGGCCCTGTACGGCGGGGGAGCGGACGGGCTGGAACTACCGATGGCCGCGGCCCGGTCCGCAGCACGCCTGCTGGTGCCGGGCGGGTACTTCGTGATGGAACACGCCGAAGTGCAGGCCCCGGCGATTGCCCGGCTGCTGGCTGCCGACCCCGCCTGGACCGACGTCCTCTCCCACCGGGACCTGAATGACCGCCCCCGCGCCACGTCGGCTGTCCGGCGTACCGGACCAATGGCAGCATCCACTAGTGAAGGAATATTGCCGTGAGCACCAGTTATGACTGCAGTAACCCCGAGGAACTCAGCGCGGGCCTGGCGGCGGCCCAGCGGGCAATAGCCGCGAAGGCGTGTGTTGTGCTGCCCACGGACACCGTCTATGGGATCGGCGCCGATGCCTTTTCGCCGCAGGGCGTGGCTACCCTGCTCGCCGCCAAGGGACGCGGCCGGAGCATGCCCCCGCCCGTGCTGATCCCACGGGTACAGACCATGGACGGCCTGGCCATGGATATCTCCGAGGATGCCCGCATTCTGGCCCGTACCTTCTGGCCGGGCGGACTGACCTTGATTTTCCATGCGCAGCCGTCCCTGAGCTGGGACCTGGGGGACACCCTGGGAACCGTTGCACTGCGGATGCCGGATGACAGTGTTGCCTTGGATCTGCTGGGGGTCACGGGACCGCTGGCCGTATCCTCGGCTAACCGGACGGGTTCCCCGGCCGGGCAGACCGCGGCGCAGGCACGCGGGCAGCTGGGGGAATCCGTCGAGGTCTATCTGGAGGCCGGGCACCGGCCCGTCGCCGGGAGCGACGGCGTGCCCTCCACCATTGTGGATGCCACCAGCGCGCCAATGCGTGTGGTCCGCCGGGGTGCGGTCAGCATCGACGCCCTGCGTGAAGCGGTTCCGGGGATCCTGGATATTGGGGAAGAACCCCCTGCCGCCGGCGCCGGCACCGCACCTTCCCTGGCCAAAGACTAGGCCCGGCAAGGACTAGTCCCAGCAAAGACTAGGCCTGCGGCGGACCCGGCCCCGGGCGGGGTCAGTTCAGGCCCGGGTCAGCCGCGGGACGCCGCCAGGACGTCCTGGACGCGGGCTTCGGGGACGTTGCCCGTCAATTCCGCCCATCCCGGCTCCTGGCGTTGGCCGAACCACATCAGTTCGACCCGGCGCAGCGGCCCGTGGAGCCGTTCCCCTGCCAGCGAGGAGACCGCGTAGCCGGCACGCAGTGCCAGCCGGCAGAACCAGGCAGGCAGGTGCGCCGGACGCCGGCCGCCGGCGGCCTCAAGCACGGAGGAGACCGAAGCCTGCTCCCAGGGCTGCAGCACTACGGCCGGCACCGGTCCCTGGTGCGACGCCACCCGCAGCACGAAGTCAACCAGGGAATCCACTGAACTGACCGGGCTCGGCGCGGTTCCCGGTGCAGCCACGGACGCCAGCGGCGAGGCAGCGAGCCGGGCCAGTTTCGCCGTCGTCGCACGCTCCGGACCCTGAACCGATGTGGCCCGCACGGTGACAACGCTGCCGGAGCCGCCCTTCCGGGTGGAAAGGACCTGTTCCCCGAGGGCCTTGGACCGTGAGTATGCCGAGAAGGGCTCCACGTGCGGGCTTTCGTCCAGGAACGGCCGGTGGCCCTGCACCGCTGCGCTGCTCAGGTGCACGAACCTGCGGACGCCGGCGGCATCCGCAGCATCCGCGGCCACCAGCGGCAGCAGGGAATTCGCGCCGCGGAGTTCGGGGGAGTCAGTTGCTCCCGGCGTGGCCAGACCCGCAGCGTTGATGACTACTTCCGCACCGGCGAAGGCCTCCGCCAACAGGTTCCGTTCGGCGTCGGCCGCCTGGTGGAGCACGGCGGCGGCGTCGGTGCCCTCTGCCCGTAGGCGCGGGGCTGGAACCGGGCGAACGCTGATGCCGCGCGCTGACAGGGCCGAGTGGATGGCCGAACCGATGAAGCCGGAGGCTCCGAGGACCACCCACACCGGCGCGGCGGAACCGGCAGCAGCGTCGGGGGAGGAGATGGAGTCTGCGGAAGACGACGGGGCGGAAGGGATACTCAAACCTGCTGCTTTCGGGGAGATTGCTGTGGCTTGCCGTTCTCCGGCTGCGCCGGCTGCTCCGGCACGGCCAGCGGGGACACCGGTGACCAGGTCCGGTCGCGGAGGATGCGCCGGGCGCCCCGCCAACCGGCCCAGAGCCGGCCGGCACCGTGCAGGGTACGCTCCACAGCAACCAGCCGGAGCAGTTCCTTGCCCGCCGTGAGGACGGTGCCCAGGGCAAATCCGTACCGGTGATAGCGGCCGTGGACCTGCAGGTACCGGGCGGTGTGGCCGCGGTTGCGCATCGCGGTGAAGCGGCCGAGATCGCTGGAGTCGTTCAGGTGCCGGATGCCGAGGTCGATCTGCCGCTGCGCGCGGACCTTCCGAAGCACAAAGTCGTTGACGTACGCCACCGGCCGGTCCAGTGAGGCGAGCCAGCCGTAGATGACATCGTCGCCGTTGATGAAGTAGCGGGCATCCGGCAGCCCGATCCGGCGGACCTGGTCCGCACTGATCAGCATTCCCTCGAAGCAGCCCACATTGGTGGAGAAGACTGGGGAATCCCGGAAGACGTTGCCCCGCACCGGCAGATGAACGCCCAGGAAGGGGACAAAACGGTGCTGCCAGAAAAACGGTGCGCCTTCGTCGTCGTACCGCCGGCCGTGGATGCACTCATAACTGCCGGTCCACTTACGCAGCGCGGCTACGGCACCCGGGAGGACCTCGACGTCGTCGTCCATCAGCCACAGCCACTGTGCGCCGGAGGCCAGTGCGGTCTCGATCCCGGCGGCAAAGCCGCCGGCCCCGCCGGTATTGTCCTCCAGCCGCCGGACCGTCAGCGGGACCGGGAAACCGGACCGGGCTGCTTCGAGGATCTGCGGAGTTCCGTCGGTGCTGGCGTTGTCCACCACGACCACCGCCGCAGGGGCAGGGTCGAGCGCCTTAATGCTCTCCAGCAGCCCGGAGAGGTAACCGGAGCGGTTAAAGGTGGTGATGACAATGGTCAGCGCGGCTTCGGTCGGCACCCCGGACGCAGTCACGTTAGAACCCGAAGTCCGACGGCGGCCCGAAGCGGCGCCCGCTCATGCCGGCGGTGTATGCGCGCAGCCAGTTCCGCAGGCCCTTGGGATCCCGGGTCCTGGCAAAGTGCAGCGGGTAGCCCACGGCGTCGGCCACGAACGATTTCACCCGTCCGTAGCGGCGGGTCAGGTGTCCGCGGTTGCGGTAGAAGTAGAACTGTTTGAACGGTGTTTCCGGGACCAGGACATGCAGGCGGTCCCCGAGCACGGGCTGGACCTCGGCCCACGCGGCGGGATGCGTCAAAGCTGCCGTGGTTACGGTGCCGAACTCGATTCCGGCGCGCCGCAGCCGGATCATGAAGTCGGTTTCATCGCCGCGGATGAACAGCCGAAGGTCCGGCAGGCCCACGCGGTAGAACACGTCGGCCCGGATCAGGGCCCCGTTGAAGAAGTGCCCCACATTGGGCAGGAAACCACGGGCGGCAACCTCGGCCCGGTCGTGGGTCAGCTTCCCGTCGAGGCGGAAGTGGAATGACAGGGTGTCCGGCGCGCCGGGTGCCACCACGAGGGGCAGGACGACGTCGAGCCCACGTTCCTTGGCAGCCGCCAACAGGGTGGCCGCGCATTCCGGATCTTCGGGATGGGCGTCGTCGTCCATGATCCAGATCCAGTCGGCGCCGGTGGCCATTGCGGAAAGAATTGCCAGCGAGAATCCACCGGCACCGCCGAGATTCGTGTTGGACCGAATGTAATTGACCGGTGCCGACGAGTTTTCAGCGATATCCTGAACCGGGCTCTTGCCGGAATCGACGAGCGCCACGGACGTAATGTTCGTGCTCTGCGCTGCCAGGGCCTCCAGGAGCGTCTTGACGTCGTCGGGACGGTCGAAGGTTACTGCTGCTACGGCCACAGAGTCCGGCAAGATGGTCCTTTCGGGCACCCCGGTGGATCGGCCTAAACCGAAACGGAAGAGGGTGTGCAGTTAGTATGCTGAGTAGATTCCAGTCTATTACACCGGATTCTTCCACTTGTTCTTTGCATCACCGAGAAGAGAGCCGGGTACCTACCCGTTGAGGACCATGAGGCAAAAACCTACGGACAACAGCAGCCTTCCCAGAGAGGAAAAGCCTGTCCTGTGGCTCTGGTCGCAGTACATGCTGGACTCCCTGGCCTGGATCGTGTCCATCTGCCTTGCGCTGGTGCTGCGGTATGAACTCACCGTTGAGCAGATCAACCCGGCCGGGCTTGCCGTCTTCTGCGGTGTGGCGGTCCTTACGCAGCTGATAGTGGGCTATTCGTTCGCCCTCTACCGCGGCCGCTACAGCTTCGGCAGTTTCCACGAAATGCGCCTGCTGGCCGTGGTGACCCTTATTGTCTCCGCGATCCTGGTGCTGGCCAGCGCATTGTTCGGCCTCGTGATCGACATCCCGCGCAGCACCGGCATGATCGCTTTCCCGTTCGCCTGCCTGTTTATGGCAGCCATCCGCTACGTCAAGCGGATGTATGTGGAGAGCCGGGCACGGCCGGGTGAGGAAGCGCAGCGCACCCTCGTCTACGGTGCCGGTTTCCTGGGCGGTTCCCTTGTGTCCCGGATGATGAAGGATCCGGAGTCCCCGTACTACCCTGTGGGCCTGGTCGACGACGATCCGGCCAAGAAGCACCTGCGGCTGGCGACGGTTCCCGTTATCGGCAAACTCGTGGACCTGCCCGAACTGGTGCACCGCACCCGCGCCACCGTGCTCATCGTGGCCATCGCCCAAATCGAAGCCCGCCAGGTGCGCGAAATCACCGACCTCGCCGAAGGCCTGGACCTGCGGGTGCTTGTCCTTCCTCCGCTCAAGGACATGCTCGCCACGGGCGACGGCGCAGGGCTGGCCGACTTCCGCGACGTCGCTGTCGAAGACCTCATTGGACGCCGGCCCGTGGACATCCACGTGGACGAGGTAGCGGGTTACCTTTCCGGGAAGAAGGTACTCGTCACCGGTGCCGGCGGCTCCATCGGTTCCGAGCTGTGCCGCCAGATCACGGCTTTCTCTCCAGGCGAGCTGATCATGGTGGACCGGGACGAGACCGGCCTGCAGCTGACCCAGCTCTCCATTACGGGCCGCGGCCTGCTCGACGGCCCGGACACGGTGCTGGCGGACATCCGCGACCCGGAAGCGCTGGAACGCATCTTCCGTGAACGCCGTCCCGACGTCGTTTTCCACGCCGCAGCGCTGAAGCACGTCTCACTGCTGGAGCAGTACCCGCAGGAAGCCTGGAAAACCAACGTCATCGGCACCGCGAATGTCCTGGCCGCCGCCCGCAAGGCGAATGTCCGGCACTTCGTGAACATCTCCACCGACAAGGCCGCCAACCCCACCACCGTCCTTGGCCATTCCAAGCGCGTGGCGGAGAAGCTGACCGCATGGATGGCCCGCGCCACCGGGGAACAGTATGTCTCCGTCCGGTTCGGCAACGTGATAGGCAGCCGCGGCTCCATGCTCCCGCTCTTCAGCGAACAGATCCGCCAGGGCGGACCGGTGACCGTGACCGATCCCGAGGTCACCCGCTTCTTCATGACCATCCCGGAGGCCTGCCAGCTGGTCATCCAGGCCGGTGCGATCGGCCGCGGGGGAGAGGTGATGATCCTGGATATGGGCGAGCCCGTGAAGATCCTCGACGTCGCCCGCCGCATGATCGCGATGTCCGGCAAGGACATCGAGATTGTCTTCACCGGACTGCGCCAGGGCGAAAAGCTGCACGAGATCCTCGTCGGCTCAGGTGAAACGGATTCACGTCCCCTTCATCCGAAAATCTCCCACGCGGGGGTTGCCGTCCTGGATCCCGATGACCTGGACCTGGCCGACTGGCTGCGGCGCTGCGGAATCGAACCCGCCAGCGTGCCCACGGACGGAGCCGTCACCGACGCCGGTGAGATTGTGCGCATGCCGGGTACCCGCGGCCCAGGCACGGCCGGCGACGCCGCCAACGATCCCGGCGAGCCCTACAGCGAACGGCGGACCGGCTGATGCTGCTGGCCATCTGCGCTGCAGCGGCCTTCCTGATCAGCCTGCTGCTGCCCTTCGTCTTCATCCCGGTGCTGCGCCGGCTGGGTGTCCTGGACATCCCGAACGAGCGGTCCTCCCACACCAAGGCCGTCATCCGGGGGGTAGGCGTAACGACTGCCGCCGGTGTGCTGGCCGGTCTCCTGCTGGCCTTGGCCACGGGACTTGTTGCCGTGGACCGTTCGGTGCTTGCCATCCTGATTGCCGTGATCGGCGCTGCCTCGCTGCTGGGCTGGATTGAGGACTGGCGCGGTGTTTCAGTCCGGACCCGGGCGGCAACCCAGCTGGCCATCGGCCTGGCCGGAACGGCAGGCCTGGCCTGGACCATGGAACAGAGCTGGTGGTGGGTTCCCGTGGGCGGACTCGCCATTGCCGCCTACATTAATGTTGCCAATTTCATGGACGGCATCAACGGGATCTCCGGCCTGCACGGCCTTGTGGTGGGAGCCCTGTACTCCGTCAGCGGAGTGCTTTCGGACCATGTCTGGCTGACTGTGACCGGGGCGGTGGTGGCCGCGGCGTTCGCCGCGTTCCTGCCATGGAACCTCGGGAGGGGACAGGTTTTCCTCGGGGATGTGGGCAGTTACCTGCTGGGTTCCTCCATTGCAGGCATTGCCGTCGCCGCGTTCCTGGCCGGCGTTTACGTGGAATACCTCCTGTTCCCGATCCTTGTTTATCTTGTGGACACCTTCTCCACGCTGCTGCGCCGTGTCCGCCGGGGCGAGCGGTGGTACACCGCGCACCGCCAGCACGTGTACCAGCGGCTGACCGACGCGGGACTTAGCCATGTGCAGGTTTCCCTGGTCGTGACCGGCTGCACCCTCGCCGTCGGAGCCACCGGGCTGCTCACTGCCGGAGCCGGTGCCGGGGCGACGGTGGCCGGAGTCCTCTTTGCCGTTGCAGTGCTGGCTTTCTATCTCTCCTCGCCGCGCCTCTTTGCCCGCCGTCCCGTGGCCTAGGCGGGAAACGCAGGCCTGCAGGGAGCGACTTCTATGTACTGTAGAATTCAAGGGTCGCGGTAGCCCGCGTCTTTGACGGCTCTAAGATGGCCGCTCTTTTATCACCGCACGCCCGAAGGCCCAGCAAGGAAGACTGACTCCGCCATGAGATCCGCAGATGGTTCCCGCTCCGGCGGGTACCTGACCCCCTCCGGGCCCACGAAGGCCCCCTGGCTGGGGATCCTCAGGACAGCCCTTGCCGTTACCGGTGGCGCAGCGGTCCTCGCGGCCGTTGTGGCCGCTCTCAGCACCGGTGCCGGCGCTGCGGCGAGTGCCCTTTCGGGCTGGTTCCTTATTGCCGCATTCTTCGGAATCAGCCTTTTGGTCGGCCATGTCGTAGGACGCAGTAATCCGTCCGGTGCGATTGGAATGTTCGTGGTGACCTATGCGATTAAGGTCGTGGGGTTCGCCGTCATTCTTTTCGGGCTCGGAACGCCTGTTTGGCTGCACCGTGAATGGTTTGCCCTGACCGCAGTCGGTGCCGTGGTCCTCTGGCAGGTTGCCGAAATCCGGGCCTTTTCCCGGACACGTCACCTGATCTTCAATGACGCTGCCGACACAACCCCTGAAGGAGGCGGACTTGCCTAAGAATCAGCGCGCGTCCGGCCCTGCTGCCTTCTCTCCACCGTCCTCGGGGCGGCGTGCCCTGCTCCAGTATCTGCTGGCGGGAATCATCGCCCTGGGTTTGATAGGGTGGAGCCTGGATAGTCTCCTGGGAACTCGCTGGATTTTACCGGCCGGTATCGTCCTGGGTGCGGTCAGTGGCTACTATGTGGCCTTCGCACACAGGCGGGCCACGGGTGCAGACCGACCCATCACGGGCGGAAAACAGCCGGATACGGATAAATCGAATTGATTTCACAAAAACGAAATAACGGGCGCACTTCTTGTGTGCCCGCCAATGATATGCCCAACGATGGACACAGCAGAGAGGAAACGCGTTGATCGCGCTTGCGCTTCCCGCCTCCAATGAAGAGGGATTTGTTCCACCCACCCTCGAAGATATGCACCTCCCTGAGATCCTTCCCTGGGGCGCCGAAAGTGGTGAAGGATTTGGAAAGCAGATGCTGCTCATCCTTCTCTCCGTCATCCTCATCGGCTGGTTCTTCGTAGCCGCAGCCCGCAAGGGCCAGATGGTTCCGGGCCGGCTGCAGTTCCTGGGTGAATGGAGCTACAACTTCGTCCGTAACTCGATCGGCCGGGACATCATCGGTGAAAAGGATTTCAAGTCCTTTACCCCGCTGCTGTTCGCACTGTTCTTCTTCATCCTGATCAACAACCTGTGGGGCACCATCCCGCTGGCCCAGCTGCCGACCACCTCACATGTGGGAACGGCCTACGCGCTGGCAGCGATTGTCTACTTCACGTGGATCATCGTTGGTATCAGGAAGCACGGACTGGCCTACTTCAAGTTCGCCACCGTTCCGTCGGGTGTGCCGATGGCCATCCTGCCGCTCGTGGTGCTGATCGAAATCATCTCCACCTTCCTGGTCCGCCCGATCACGCACAGCCTGCGACTCTTCGCAACCATGCTGTCGGGCCACCTGATCATCATGCTGGCGGGTGCCGGAACCTCGTTCCTGCTGCTCGAGGCTGAAGGACTGTTGAAGCCGCTGGGTCTGCTGACCCTGGCAGGCGGCGTCGCCATGTTCCTGTTCGAAGTTTTGATCCAGGTCCTGCAGGCCTATGTCTTTACCCTGCTGACCGCGATCTACATCCAAGGCTCCCTGGCCGAGGAACACTAAACCTCCCCTCTCCGGGGAACCCCCTGAACCATACAACCTGCCCTCGGGCATCTTGAAAGGAACAAAGCCATAATGATTGGTGAAATCAACGGCAACATCAACCTCGTCGGTTACGGCCTGTCCGCCATCGGCGGCGCCATCGGCGTGGGCCTGGTCTTCGCGGCCTACATCAACGGCGTTGCCCGCCAGCCGGAAGCCCAGCGCGTCCTGCAGCCCATCGCCTTCCTGGGCCTGGCCCTGACCGAAGCACTGGCTATCCTTGGTCTGGTTTTCGCGTTCGTTCTCTAACGTCAGCGCGTATTTTCCAACCAAGTAGATAGGACGGATTGAAATGAACGAGGCACTAATCCTCGCCGCCGAAGAAGGCGCGAATCCACTGGTCCCGAACATCTGGGAGATCCTCGTAACACTGCTTGGCTTCGCCGTGCTGATGTACATCGTCGTCAAGTTCGTCGTCCCGATGTTCGAGAAGACGTATGCGGAGCGCACCGAGGCCATCGAAGGCGGACTCAAGAAGGCCGAAGCCGCACAGGCTGAAGCCAGCGCCGCCCTGGATGAATACAAGCAGCAGCTCATCGACGCCCGCACCGAGGCCAACAAGATCCGTGAGGAAGCACGCGCCGAAGGCGCCCAGATCCTTGCTGACCTGAAGGCCAAGGCAGGCGCCGAATCCGCCCGCATCATGGAACAGTCCCACGTCGCCATCGAAGCGGAGCGCCAGGCAGCTGTCGTTTCCCTCCGCAGCGAAGTGGGAACCCTCGCCACCGAACTGGCCAGCAAGATCGTCGGCGAGTCCCTCGCAGACGATGCGCGTGCCGGCCGTGTGGTCGACCGTTTCCTTGACGACCTGGAATCCCAGAACGCAGGTGCGGTCAAGTAATGGCAGGTATATCGAGCGAGTCACTGGCCGCGGCGCAGGAGAAGCTGGAAGCAAAGCTTCCCAACGCGACCCTGTCCCTGGCCGAGGAACTCTTTGGAATTCTGGGTCTGCTGGACAGCGACGCTGGCCTGCTGCGTGCCCTGACGGATCCGGCTCGTGAAGCCTCTGCCAAGGCAGCCCTGGTCTCCAAGCTGGTCGGCGGCAAGGTTTCGGCCGATGCCGAGCAGCTGGTTGCTTCTCTGGTGGAGTCCCGGTGGCGCACAGGCCGTGACATCGGCGATGCCCTGGAAACCCTGGGTGCAACGGTTGTTTCCGCTGTCGCGGAAAACAAGGGCCCCGGCCTGGCCGGCCTTGAAGCACTGGAAAGCGATTTGTTCCGCTTCAACCAGGCCGTTGCAGCCAACCACGAGGTACAGCGTGCCCTGCAGGAACCGCAGGCATCCGCTTCCGCCAAGTCCGTACTGGCGCAGAAGCTGGTACCGGGCATGGGCGCCGAAGCAAAGGTGCTGATCACGCAGGCAGTTACTGCCCCGCGCGGTCTGCGTCCCGCAGCACTGGTGGCCCGTTTCATGGAACTGGTAGCCGGCCGCCAGCAGCGGTGGATTGCAGAAGTGCAGTCCAGCCGTCCGCTGACGCAGGAACAGCTGAAGCGTCTGCAGTCTTCCCTTAACGGACTGTATGGCCGCGAGCTGAAGATCAACGTCAATGTGGACCCGGCAATACTCGGCGGCATCCGTGTCACAGTGGGGGATGAAGTAGTTGACTCCACCGTGACCACGCGCCTGACCGAACTTCGCCGCAAGCTCGCTGTCTAGCCACCTCGTTGGCCTTCACGGGCCTTCAGAACATTGAAGAACCAATCACGGTCATCGGTTGTACATGATGATCACAACATAGGAGAGCAGGGACTGCAGATGGCCGAATTGACCATCAACGCCGACGACGTCCGTAATGCGTTGAATGAATTCGCGGCGTCCTACGAACCCGGAAACGCAGAGCGCGTTGAAGTTGGCCGCGTAACAACCGCCAGCGACGGCATTGCCCGTGTGGAGGGCCTGCCCTCCGTTATGGCGAATGAGCTGCTTCGGTTTGAGGACGGCACGCTGGGCCTCGCCCAGAACCTTGACACCCGTGAAATCGGTGTCGTTGTACTTGGCGATTTCGCCGGTATTGAAGAAGGCCAGGAAGTACACCGCACCGGTGAAGTCCTGTCCGTACCCGTAGGCGATGCCTTCCTGGGCCGCGTTGTCGACCCGCTGGGCGAGCCGATGGATGACCTGGGCCCGATCGCCGCTGAGGCACGCCGTGCACTGGAACTCCAGGCGCCGGGCGTGACCATGCGCAAGTCGGTCCACGAGCCGCTTCAGACCGGCCTCAAGGCAATTGACGCCATGATCCCGATCGGCCGCGGCCAGCGCCAGCTGATCATTGGTGACCGCAAGACGGGTAAGACCGCCATTGCCGTTGACACCATCCTGAACCAGAAGGCCAACTGGGAGTCCGGTGACGTCCAGAAGCAGGTTCGCTGCATCTACGTAGCCATCGGCCAGAAGGCTTCCACGATCGCTGAAATCAAGCGCACGCTGGAAGACAAGGGCGCCATGGAGTACACCACGATCGTGGCCTCCCCGGCATCCGACCCCGCCGGCTTCAAGTACCTGGCACCGTACGCCGGCTCGGCCATTGGCCAGCACTGGATGTACGGCGGCAAGCACGTCCTGATCATCTTTGATGATCTGTCGAAGCAGGCTGAAGCCTACCGCGCCGTGTCGCTGCTGCTGCGCCGCCCGCCGGGACGCGAAGCCTACCCGGGCGACGTTTTCTACTTGCACTCCCGCCTGCTGGAGCGTTGCGCCAAGCTCTCCGACGAGCTCGGTGCCGGCTCGATGACCGGCCTGCCGATCATCGAAACCAAGGCAAATGACGTGTCGGCCTACATCCCGACCAACGTCATCTCCATCACCGACGGTCAGATCTTCCTCCAGTCGGACCTCTTCAACGCCAACCAGCGCCCCGCCGTCGACGTCGGTATTTCCGTCTCGCGCGTCGGTGGTGCTGCACAGCAGAAGGCCATGAAGAAGGTCTCCGGTACGTTGAAGCTGGAACTGGCCCAGTACCGCGACATGCAGGCCTTCGCCATGTTTGCCTCGGACCTGGATGCCGCTTCGCGTCAGCAGCTGACCCGCGGTGCACGCCTGATGGAACTGCTCAAGCAGGGCCAGTACGCGCCGTACCCGGTGGAAGACCAGGTTGTCTCCATCTGGATGGGCACCAACGGCTTCCTCGATGACGTTCCCGTTGAGGACGTCCGCCGCTTCGAGTCCGAGTTCCTGGAGCACGTACGCCACTCCTCGTCCGTCATGACCGTCCTGGCCGAGACGAACAAGCTCGAGGATTCCACGGTTGATGAGATGAAGAGCCTCATCACCAAGTTCAAGCAGGGTTTCTTCGGTGAAGGTGACGACCGCATGGTCGCCGCCGGAAACGAAGCCACCTCGGCCTTGGACGAGGACGCCGTAGACCAGGAAAAGATCGTCAAGCAGAAGCGCTAGCGGTTTTGAGTTCCGCTGCCGGGCCATGTGCCCGGCAGCGGAACCCTTGGCCATTGCCTTAGCCCCCGGTACTAACGCCGGGAACTGAAAGGAAGAGTATGGGAGCCCAAATTCGGGTCTACCGCCAGAAGATCGCGTCGACCACGTCGATGCAGAAGATCTTCAAGGCGATGGAGCTGATTGCTGCCTCTCGCATTGGAAAGGCGCGCACCCGTGTGGCTGCGTCGCTGCCGTATTCCAATGCGATCACCCGTGCCGTTTCTGCTGTGGCATCCCAGACGGAGATCGATCATCCGCTGACCACCGAACCGGAGCAGATCCGGCGCGCAGCCGTGGTCATCATGACTTCCGACCGCGGTCTCGCCGGATCGTACTCCGCCGGTGTCCTCAAGCAGGGCGAAGCACTTAACGAATTGCTCCGTGACGAGGGCAAGGAAGTAAAGACCTACCTTGTTGGACGAAAGGCGCAGGCGTACTACGAGTTCCGTAACCGTTCAGTAGAACGGGTATGGACCGGTGGTACCGATGCACCTGAGTTCGAAACAGCCCGTGAAATCGGCAAGGCACTCCTCGATGACTTCAACACGGCCTACGAAGACGGCGGTGTGGATGAAATCCACATCGTGTACACGCGCTTCAAGTCCATGGTTATTCAGGAACCTGCGGTCATCCGACTGCTGCCGCTGGAAGTAGTGGAGGAAGAAGCCCAGTCGACGGCTGAGTTCCTGCCTCTCTACGAATACGAGCCCGAACCGGAAAAGGTCCTGGACGCACTGCTGCCGCGCTACATCGAGTCGCGCATCTTTGCAGCCATGCTCCAGGCCGCCGCTTCCGAGCTTGCTGCCCGCCAGCGCGCCATGAAGTCCGCAGGGGACAACGCTACGGACCTGATCAAGAAGTACACGCGCCTGCGCAACAACGCCCGTCAGGCCGAAATCACCCAGGAACTTTCCGAGATCGTAGCCGGTGCGGACGCGCTCAGCGCCTCCTGACCGGTTCCAGTCGAAGAGAAGTTCCAACGCATAAAAAACTTAGTCCACACGCCATCTAACTGAGTGAAGTGAGAGAGATGACTGCCCAAACTGTCGAGCACGGAACTGATTCCGTAGCCTCGGGTGCCACCGGCCGTATTGCCCGTGTCATCGGCCCGGTTGTCGACGTCGAATTCCCGGCTGACGCAATTCCCACCATCTACAACGCACTGACCACCGAGCTGACGCTCGACGGCCAGACCCGCACCATCACCTTCGAGACCTCCCAGCACCTGGGTGACAACCTCGTCCGTGCCATTTCCCTGCAGGCCACCGACGGCCTGGTCCGCGGCGCTGCCGTGTTCGATACCGGTGCTCCGATCTCCGTCCCCGTAGGTGACGGCGTCAAGGGCCACATCTTCAACGTCCTGGGCGAGCCCCTTGACGTCACCGAAGACAAGCTCGAGATCACCGAGCGCTGGCCGATCCACCGTTCGGCTCCGAACTTCGCCGACCTTGAGGGTTCCACCGAGATGCTGGAAACCGGCATCAAGGTGATCGACCTTCTCACCCCGTACATCAAGGGTGGAAAGATCGGACTGTTCGGCGGTGCCGGCGTCGGCAAGACCGTGCTGATCCAGGAAATGATCACCCGTGTTGCCCGCAACTTCGGCGGTACTTCGGTATTCGCCGGTGTCGGCGAGCGTACCCGTGAAGGTAATGACCTCTGGGTTGAAATGGAAGAGGCGAACGTCCTGAAGGACACCGCCCTTGTGTTCGGCCAGATGGATGAGCCGCCGGGAACGCGCCTCCGCGTGGCACTGTCGGCTCTGACCATGGCGGAATACTTCCGCGATGTGCAGAACCAGGACGTGCTGCTCTTCATTGACAACATCTTCCGCTTCACGCAGGCAGGCTCCGAGGTTTCCACCCTTCTCGGCCGCATGCCTTCCGCTGTGGGCTACCAGCCGAACCTGGCTGACGAGATGGGTCTGCTGCAGGAGCGCATCACGTCCACCAAGGGCCACTCGATCACGTCTATGCAGGCCATTTACGTGCCTGCAGATGACTACACCGACCCGGCCCCGGCCACCACGTTCGCCCACCTGGACGCGACCACGGAACTTTCCCGTGAAATCGCTTCCCGTGGCCTGTACCCGGCCGTGGATCCGCTGACCTCAACGTCGCGAATCCTCGACCCGCAGTACGTCGGCCAGGCGCACTACGACACGGCCATCCGCGTCAAGCAGATCCTCCAGAAGAACAAGGAACTGCAGGACATCATCGCCATCCTCGGCATTGACGAGCTCGGCGAAGAGGACAAGATCGTCGTGTCGCGTGCACGCCGTATCCAGCAGTTCCTGTCCCAGAACACCTACACCGCCAAGCAGTTCACCGGTGTTGAGGGTTCGACGGTTTCCATCAAGGACACCATCGAAGGCTTCCGGGCCATCTGCGACGGCGACGTTGACCACATTGCCGAGCAGGCGTTCTTCAACGTCGGCGGCATGGATGACGTTGAGCGTCAGTGGGCGAAGATCCAAGAGCAGACCGGGAAGTGAGCCCCATGGCGGACACTGCTGAACTCGAAGTTGAGATTGTTGCTGCCGACCACTTCGTGTGGTCGGGAGCGGCAAAGATGGTCAAGGCCCGCACCACCGACGGCGAGATCGGGATCCTTCCCGGCCACTCGCCGGTGCTGGCCATCCTGGCAGAGGGCGGACTGGCCATCGAACCGGTGTCCGGTTCCCGCATTGAGGTAAGCGTTGACGGTGGATTCTTCTCCGTCGACAACAACCGCGTGGTCATCGTGGCCGACAATGCCAAGGTGACCAGCGAAGCAACCGCCGGGACCCGCTGACCCCTTCCGATGGACAGCTCCTATGTGTTCATTACGCTGGCAGCCCTCTTTGGGCTGCTGGTCCTTGCAGTAGTGCTTTTCGGGGTGCGCCGCAGCCAGCTGCGGCGCGCCCTGGGCACCTTCGACGCCTCCATCTGCCTTCCCCCTGCGGGATGGCGGATGGGGGTTTGCCGTTATACGGACACGCACCTGGAGTGGCTGCGCCTTGTCTCGCTCAGTCCCCGTCCGCCGTACCGTTTCCTGCGCAGTTCACTGGAAATGGCCGGGTGGCGGGAACCCACTGAAGCGGAACGGGCCCGCATCCAGCCCGGCGCCGTCGTCGTCCGCCTGAACTATCAGGGCAGCGAAGTGCTGGTCGCCATGAAGTACGAGACCTACACCGGCCTGTCCTCGTGGGTTGAGGCCGGTCCGGTCATCGGCATCGGCACCTGGCGCTAGGGACACGTTCTCCACCGCCGGCTGAAAGGCACAGGGATTCTTCCCTGTGCCTTTTTTGCTGCCCGCTTTTTGCTTCCCGCGCGGGCCTGGCCGCCCGGGGCCAGCTGCTGCGTCCGCCTACTATGGAGTAATGGAAGACGTCATTGTTGTTACCGGCCCGTCCACCCTGAACGGCGCCGTCACTGTCCCGGGGGCCAAGAACAGCGTCCTGAAGCTTATGGCGGCGACGCTGCTGGCCCGGGGGCGGTCGGTCATCACGAATGTGCCCAATATCCAGGACGTATGGATCATGGCTGAGCTGCTGCGCCGGCTGGGCTGCACGGTGGATTACGACGTCGACGCCGCGTCGGTTTCCGTGGACGTTCCGCAGGAGCCGGGGCACCAGGCGGACTATGACCTGGTCCGTGCCATGCGGGCCTCGATCTCGGTGCTGGGGCCGCTGGTGGCACGGTGCCGCCGCGCCGAGGTTGCGCTGCCCGGCGGCGACGCGATCGGGTCGCGGGGTCTGGACATGCACCGGGCCGGCCTGGAGCTGATGGGGGCGGAAATCGGCATTGACCACGGTTACCTGGTCGCCTCGGTCCCCGAGGGGCTGTACGGGGCCGAACATATCCTTGACTTCCCTTCCGTGGGGGCCACGGAAAACCTCATGATGGCTGCCACGCTGGCCCGGGGCCGCACCGTCATCGACAATGCCGCGCGGGAACCCGAGATCACCGACATTGCCCGGATGCTGAACGGCATGGGAGCCAAAATCAGCGGCATGGGAACCAGCACGCTGGTGATCGAGGGTGTGCCGGAGCTGCATCCCGTGGAGCACCGCGTGGTGCCGGACCGGATTGTTGCCGGCACGTGGGCCTTCGCGGCAGCGATCACCGGCGGCGAAATCGAGGTGCGCTCCGCTGATGCCTCCGCGCTGACTGTGGTGCTGGACAAGCTCGTCCAGGCAGGCTGTGAAATCAGCACGGGGGAGGACAGCTTTACGGTCAAGGGACCGCAGCGTCCGGAACCGATCAATGTCTCCACGCTGCCGTACCCGGGATTCCCCACTGATCTGCAGCCCTTCGTGGTTGCCCTCAACGCGGTCTCCGCAGGGTCGGGAATGGTCACGGAGAATGTGTTCGAGGCGCGCTGGGGCTTCACCTCCGAGCTGGCCCGCCTGGGAGCGGTGGTCCGGCTCGACGGGCACCATGCCTTGATCCAGGGCGTCCAGCTGCTTTCCGGTGCGCCGGTGGTTGCCAATGACATCCGTGCCGGGGCCGCCCTGGTCATTGCCGGGCTCGCTGCCGATGGAACCACCGAGGTGCGAGGTGTGGACCACATCGACCGGGGCTATGAACGGTTCATGGAAAATCTGAGGGGTCTCGGCGCCAACGTGGTCCGCCGCCGGGCATAGATGCAGCAATTGGGGAAACGCCGGGGAACCGCTCACCACGGGAAACCGGAAAATTCTGCCGAACTGCTAAAACAGCGGGACCTGCGCGGAAGCGAATAACCTGAAAAGAGGAAAGCCCCCGGCATGTGCCGGGGGCTTTCCACTTTTTCCGTTAGGAAAGGAACTTCGGGACCTTAGAGGGCGGTGACGCCGGTGGCCTGGGGGCCCTTGGCGCCCTGGCCGATCTCGAAGGAAACGCGCTGGTTTTCGTCGAGGGTCTTGAATCCGTTGGTCTGGATTTCGGAGTAGTGGACGAAGACGTCGCCGTCGGAGTCGTCCGGAGTGATGAAGCCGAAGCCCTTTTCGGCGTTAAACCATTTGACGGTACCCTGAGCCATTGTTTCTCCTCATTATGTGGAACTTACCTGCACAGTCCGTGCCGGCCATGTTACTGAAGCAAGAAAGCCCAAGTTCTTGCCGTTCAGCAGTTCCTTGAGGAGCTTCTCACTCGCAACGGTCTTGCGAGCATGAAAAAACACCTGCACAAAGACTTGGTAATAGAGTCGCATAACCGAAATGTTTGGTCAATGCCGGAATACGAAAAACTTTTCCGGAGCGTTTTCCCCTAGGTGTTGTCCGCTAGGTGTTTTCGGGGAGCGGCAGGAACGTCCCGCAGCGCAGGACGGCATGCAGCTGCAGGTCCGGCGACACCACAAGGGCGTCGGCCCGCAGCCCGCGGCGAAGGGCACCTACTTCATCGGCCAGGCGGAGGACGTCCGCCGGCACCTCGGCGGCTGCCGTCACCGCATCAGCCAGGGGAACCCCTGATGCGACGGCGGTGCGTACGCACTGCAGCAGCGTGGCGGTTCCGCCGGCCAGTGCTCCATCGCTGAGGCGGGCCGTTCCGTCGCCGACCAGGACATCGGCGGATCCCAGCCGGTAGCTGCCGTCGCCCAGCCCGGTGGCCGCCATGGAATCGCTGACCAGCGCCACGTTTGGTGCCCCCACCAGCTCGAAGACGGTCCGGATGACCGCAGGATCCACATGCACGCCGTCCGCAATCAGTTCCACCACCGCCGCCCCGCTGCGCGCGGCCCGCAGGCCCGCCGGGACGGGGCCGGGGGAGCGGTGGTGCATCGGGGCCATGCCGTTGAATAAATGCGTCACCGTGGGGCGGGCAGCGTAGCCGCCGAAGCCGGCCTCCTCCATTTCCTCCTGGGCGGATAACAGGGAAGCGGCAGCGACGGCGTCAGAGGCCCCCGTATGGCCCATTGAAGGGGTGACCCCGTGGAGGATGAGACGGTCCACCAGATCGTCGGCTCCGGGCAGCTCAGGGGCATAGGTCATGGTGACCAGTTCGCTGTCCGAGGCATCAAGGAGTTCGTCTACGAAGTCCGGATCCGGGGCAAGGAGGGATGCCGGGTCCTGTGCGCCGCAGTGCTCCGGCGAGAGAAACGGTCCCTCGGCATGGATGCCGGCAATAAGCCCCTCCCTGGCCAGGGCTCCGAGCCTGGCGGCGGCCGCCAGCAGTTCCGGGCGCGGCACCGACATCGTGCTTGCCAGCAGGGTGGTGGTTCCGGACGAGTGCAGGAAGGCCACTGCCTGCCGTACTCCGTCGGCATCGGAGGTGGTGAAGTCGCTGCCTACCGCTCCGTGGCAATGCAGGTCCACGAGCCCGGGAAGGATGAGCGAACCCTCGGGTATCCGTACGGGCGCCGGCCAGCCGTCGTCGTCGAAACCGTCCGCTGGACCGGCGTAGGTGATCCGGTCCCCTTCAAAGGCGAGGACGCCGTCGGGCAGCAGTGCGTCCGGAGTGTGCAGGGTGCCCCGGAGATAGCCGCGGTCCCGCGGGCGTGCCGATGGGTTCATGCACCGATTCTAGGCATGCCCGACGGCGGCGGCGAGTGCGCCGTGCCGTCCGAAGCAGGCCGGAGAGCTGAGGGAAAGGGCGTCAGAACAGCCGGGAATCGCGGTCGTCGACACCGCGCATCGCGTCGTAGTCGAGCGTCAGGCAGGTGATGCCGCGGTCCTCGGCCAGTACGCGGGCCTGGGGCTTGATCTGCTGCGCGGCGAAGATGCCGCGGACCGGAGCGAGCAGCGGGTCCCGGTTGAGCAGTTCGAGGTAGCGGGTCAGCTGTTCGACGCCGTCAATGTCACCGCGGCGTTTGAGTTCCACCGCGACCGTGGCGCCGGACGCGTCGCGGGCGAGGATGTCCACGGGGCCGATGGCGGTCATGTACTCCCGGCGGATCAGTGTGTGGCCTTCGCCGAGCCGGTTGATCTGTTCGGCGAGCAGGCGCTGCAGGTCCGCTTCCACGCCGTCCTTGATCAGTCCGGGGTCGGTGCCGAGGTCGTGCGAAACGTCGGAGAACCGCTCATGGATGCTGATCACCAGACGGTCATCCGTCTTGGCGCTCTGGACATTCCAGACTTCGGTGACGCCGGCTGCGGCGTCAATCTCATCCGGTTCCACGCTCCGCATGGTCGCCGGAGGGCTCATCCAGTTCAGCGGCTTGTACGATCCGCCGTCGGAATGGATCAGGACGGAACCGTCCGCCTTCACCATAAGCAGCCTCACGGCAAGGGGCAGATGGGCACGGAGGCGGCCGACGTAGTCAACGGAGCATCGGGCTATTACTAAACGCACAGTTGCACTTTACCGGCTGAACTACGGCAAAATGACTTCTATGCCCCGTTCCAACCGTCCCCGCCGTGTGCCCGCCGCCGGCAGCGCTGCGGGCCGGAACGCCCGTCGTAAGTGGGCATCAGCCCCGCCCGAGGTGGATCTGGAGCGCACACGTGCCGGTATTCCGCGGCGCGAGACCGGTCCCGACGGCGAATGGTCGGTGCGGCAAATCACGGCAGTCAACGCCGCGAAGGACTACCGGTGCCCCGGCTGCGGGCAGAGGATCCCGCCCGGAACGGCGCACCTGGTCGTATGGCAGGAAGACTCGCTGCTCGGCCGGCAGGCAGCCGTCGAGGGACGCCGCCACTGGCACAGCCACTGCTGGCGGACCCGCCGCCGCTACTGAGGCTGCAGCGGTAGCCGCAGCCTCAGCCTCAGCCACAGGCACGGGACCGGGTCAGATCCTGTCCTGCCGGGCAATGAAGACTTCCTTCAGCAGCAGCAGGATGGCTGCCGCCGTCGGGATGGCGATGAGTGCTCCCAGTACCCCGAGCAGGCTGCCGCCGGCGATCACGGCAATAACCGCCACCGCTCCGGGCACTGCAACGGCCCGCTGCATCACGCGCGGTGAGACAAAATACGCCTCGAACTGCAGGTAGGCCATGTAAAGGATGGCGAACACCACCGCCGTCTGCCAGCCCTCGGTCAGGGCCACGAGGGAAACCAGGACCAGGGCAATGGGCGGGCCGACCAGCGGGATGAACGCCAGCAGCGCGACCAGGAACGCCAGCAGCACGGAGAACGGCACTCCGGTGATGGTCATGACGATGAACGCATACGTCGCATCGAGCAGTGCCACGAAGCCCTGGCCGATCACGTAGTTGCCGACGCTGCCGGTGATTTCCTCGGACAGGGCCTCCACCCGGCGCCGCCGGCTGCGCGGCGCCAGCCGGTAGCCCCACTTCTTCATCGACGGCAGCGAAGCCAGGAAATAGAGGGTGAGGACCAGGATGATCAGGGCGCCGAAGAGGCCGTTTGCAATCACGGTGCCCACGCTAAGGACTCCGCCGAAGATGCCGCCTACGGCGTCACTGTTCGAGAAAAAGCGGCTAACTTCGTCTTCGATGCGGTCGCGCACCTGGAACTGGCTGTCGATGTTGACGAAGAAGTCCGACGCCAGGAACTTGTTGATGTACCCCGGAGCGTTGGCAATGATCTCGGACGTCTGGCTGACGATGGTTGGAATGAGCGTCGCAAAGAACGCCGTCACGACTCCGGCCAGCACCAGTACGGTGATGGCGATACCCGCCGGGCGGGGAATCCGCCGCGCGCCCAGCCAGCGCACCACCGGGTCCAGGCCCAGGGCGATGAACAGTGCGGCGCCGATCCAGACGAGCAGCTCGCCGACATTGGTGATCACGAAGTAGAGCAGCAGGGCCAGGCCAACGCCGACCGCGAGCATAAAGCCGAAGTAGATGGGGTGCGCGCGCACGCTTCCGGGCTCCGAGCCGGTTCCGGCACCACTGATGCTCAGCCGTTCATCCGGAAGCCGCACCTCGGGATCAACGGTGACTTCCGCATCCGCAACATTCTCCGGCGGGAATTCAAAGCGCCGCCTTGGGCGGGCACCCGGGACGCCGTGGCGCAGGCTGTAACGCATCCGGTCCGCAGCCGTGGAAAGGAATCCGGGCAGCCTGGGGCGCTTTTCCGTCCCGTCCTCCGGACCGGGGAGCGGCGCGTGGACAGGCACGTCCTCGTTTTCGCTCATATTCCGCGTTTCTC
Source organism: Arthrobacter sp. zg-Y877 (assembly GCF_030373105.1). NCBI lineage: Bacteria > Bacillati > Actinomycetota > Actinomycetes > Micrococcales > Micrococcaceae > Arthrobacter > Arthrobacter sp. zg-Y877. Next base: position 77,039 of record NZ_JAUCPU010000002.1, on the reverse strand, counting down.
CTCTGCCGTCCTTCGGTCCTGATACGAACCGAAACCCTACCAGCAGGCGGTGCCCCGCAGCCCTTCCCATCGCTGCGGGAATGCGGAAGCGGCACCCATTGGGTACGCGCGAATGGGTGCTCCGTAGGGATTTCGTTACCATTGGGTTATCAAGTGCCAGGACATCAATGACCCCGCTGTGTTTTCGCCGCCGTTTTTCAGGAACACCTTTCCTGCCTGCCGGTCGGGAAATGCGCCGCCCTGCCATGTCATTTGCCCAGACTGAAGATAGGTAAGTTGTGCGAAACAAATTTGCAGTTCCGCTGATCGTCCTTGGAGTGCTGCTGATGCTGATAGGCATTGGCCAGCGGACCATCTGGGCGCCCCCGGAGACCGAATCGGTGTCCGCTCCCGCTGAAGCGGGCAACGCCGTTATCACCGTTCTCGATACGGAACTGCTGGCCGAGCACCCGGACGGCGTGGAAATCACCGTCCGCTCGGAGGCACCCTTCACGCTGGCCGTAGGCCGCGCGAACGACGTCGAGGCATGGGTGGGAGAGGCCGCCGTCAACCGCCTCGGCGCGGCGGACGGTGAACTGGCGGTCGAGACGGAGAACGGCGAAGCCCAGACACCGAACCCGGCCGGATCCGATCTCTGGGTCGTAGAGGAATCCGGCGAAGGCGAACTGTCCTACGACTGGGACGCGCCGGAAAGCGGCGAGTGGGAGATCCTGCTGGCTGCTGACGGCACTGCCCCCGCGCCCACGGACGTGACCATGACCTGGGAAAACGACGCCACCCGTCCCTTCGCCGTGCCGCTGATTGTTGTGGGTGCCCTGCTGGCGGTCCTCGGCCTGGCACTGGCCTTCCTGCGCAGCGGCTCCGACGGCCCGCGCAGGAGCGGCCGCCGCAGCAGCGGTACGGAGACCGGCAGCGGAGACCGGCAGCACAGCGTCTCGGGCTCGACGTCGGCTTTCACGGCAACAGCCCGCCGCCGCCCGGCCTTCCTTGCCGCTGCCGCAGCTGCTGTCCTGGCAGCGGGCAGCGCTCCCGCAGCGGCGCTGGCCGCTGAGTCCGACGGCGGCAGCCTGCCGGTAGTGGGGGATGCCCAGCTTGAGCGCATCCTGGATTCCGTTGCAGCGACCGTAGGGGCCGGGGACGCCGCCAAGGACGCCTCCATGCTGAAGCCGCGCGTCGAAGGCGCTGCGTACGCCATGCGCGAGGCCAACTACGCCGTCGCCGGGAAGTCCGGCGACCAGGAGGCCCCGGTTCCCGTGGCCGCCGAGGCGCTGCGGACCCAGTCCGTGAGCGGCGCCGCCGGGTGGCCCCGCACCGTCGTCGCCGTCACCCAGGGCGACGGCAACCCCGTGCCCCAGGCCCTCCTGCTGGTCCAGGCCTCGGCCCGGGACAACTACAAACTCGTTTCCGCCGTCCAGATGCTGCCCGCCAGCACCTTCCCGCAGCCTCCCACCGGCACCGGGGCGGACCAGATCCCGGCCGACTCGGACAACGGCCTGGTGATGTCCCCGCAGGATGCCGTCTCGGCCCTGGCGGATTCCCTGACCGCGCCGGACGGTGAAAACAAGGACACCTTCGCAGCCAACCGGTTCAGCGAGGACGTGGTGAAGTTCCAGCAGCAGGTACAGGGCGACCCGAAGAACGAGCACGCCCTGAACGCGTTCCAGCATGCTGCCGACCCGGCGGGAACCTACGCCCTCCGCACGGACGACGGCGGTGCGGTCGTGTTCGGCTACCTGTCCAACACCTTCTCGAGCACGCCGAAGGAAGCCGGTGACTCGATCAACCTCGAGGGCACTGTCTACGAGGCACTGACCGGCCAGGCAACCACGGACAAGGGCATCGATGTCACGCACGGCGAGGCCGTCATGCTCTACGTACCGGCTTCCGGCAGCACCGGCCAGGCCGTGGTGGTGGGTGCGGACCAGGAACTGCTGTCCGCAAAGCTGAAGTAGGCAGGAGGCAGGCTTGCCGGTGGACGGGCACGGCGTAATAAGGTGAATGGATGAGCACACCGAACCACCGCCCGTCACCGGCTCCTTCCTCCATGAACCTGCGGGGGGCAGTCGACCTCTCCGCCCTCAAGGCGCGCTCCGCAGCGCCGGCGGCCCCGGCCGCCGGCGCCACGGAACCCGGTGCCGCCCCGGGTCCGTCGCCGTTCGTGGTGCAGGTCTCTGAGCAGACGTTCCCGCAGGTGGTCCAGCTGTCCGCCGAAGTGCCGGTGGTCATTGACCTGTATTCGGACGCCAGCGCCGACTCGCAGCAGGTGTCCGCCATCCTGGCCGCCATCGCGGTGGAACAGAACGGGCGCATGCTGCTCGCACGCGTGGACGTTGATGCCTACCCCCAGATCGCCCAGGCCTTCGCCGCCGCGTCCGTGCCGACCGTGGCTGCCGTCCTCAAGGGCCAGCCCGTGCCCCTGCTTGACCGGCTGCTGCCGGAGGAACAGATCCGTGCCCTGGTCGGCGAACTGATGCAGGTCGCCGCAGCCAACGGGGTCGCGGGATCCCTCGAGGGCGGCACCCAGGAGGCTCCGGCGGAGGAAGCACTCCTGCCCCCGCTCCACCAGGAAGCTTTCGACGCCATCAACGCGGAGGATTACGACGCCGCCGCGGCCGCGTACCGCCGTGCCCTGGCCGAGCAGCCCGCCGACGCCGAAGCCAAGGCCGGCTTGGCCCAGGTGGAACTCATGGCACGCCTGCGCGGCGCCGACGCCGACGCGGTCCGCCGGGACGGCGCCGAGCAGCCCGACAACGTGGACGCACAGCTTGCGGTCGCCGACCTGGACATTGCCGGCGGACATGTCGAGGATGCCTTCCGGCGCATTACCGGACTGATTGCCAGGGTTTACGGCGACGACCGCGAAAAAGCCCGGCTGCGGCTGCTGGACCTCTTCGAAGTGGTGGGCATCGCCGACCCCCGGGTCACCAAGGCGCGTTCGGCCCTCGCCCGGGCACTTTTCTAGGCCATATCCATGGATACAGCGTCCCTCTTCGACCCCCTCACCCTGCGCGGACTGGAACTGGCCCACCGCGGCTGGGTGGCCGCCATGTGCCAGTACTCCGCGGACCCGGTGGATCCCGCCGATCCGGACAATGCTCCCGGGGTACCCAACGACTGGCACCTGATGCACCTGGGATCCTTCGCCGCCGGCGGCGCGGCCCTGATCATCACCGAGGCCGCGGCTGTCAGCCCCGAAGGCCGGATCAGTCCGCAGGACGCCGGCATCTGGAACAGCGGACAGGCCGCCGGCTGGGAGCGGATCACCCGGTTCGTGCACCGGCACGGCGCGGTGGATGCGAGGATCGGCATCCAACTGGCACACGCCGGACGCAAGGCCTCCACCTACGCTCCATTCGCCGCGGGCCAGGGCAGTGTCCCGCTCGACGACGGCGGCTGGCAGACCGTGGGACCCACCGCGGAACCCTTCGGGACTTACGCGGCGCCGGCGCAGCTGGATGAAGCCGGCATCCGGCAGGTCATCCGCGACTTCGCCGACGCAGCCGTCCGGGCGGTCGACGCCGGATTCGACACCATCGAAATCCACGGCGCACACGGCTACCTGCTGCACCAGTTCCTCAGCCCGCTGGTCAACACCCGCACCGATGCGTGGGGCGGCGACGCCACCCGGCGCAACCGGCTGACCCTTGAGGTCATCGACGCGGTCCGGGCCGTCATCCCCGATTCCATGCCGCTCCTGCTGCGGATCTCCGCGACGGACTGGCTGCCCGGGGGAGTGGACGCCGAATCCTCGGTGGTCCTGGCCCGCGCAGCCCGCGAGCACGGCGTGGACCTGGTGGACGTGTCCGCCGGCGGAGCTGTTCCCGGTGCCGTCATCCCGGTGGGCCCGAACTACCAGGTGGAGTATGCCGACGCCGTACGCCGCGGCGCGGGCGTACCGACCGCCGCCGTCGGGCTGATCGACTCCGGTGCCCAGTCCCAGGAGATCCTCCAGTCCGGCTCCGCTGACGCGGTCCTGATTGCCCGGGCAGCCCTGCGGGACCCGCACTGGTGGATGCGCGCCGCAGCCGAGCTGGACGCGAAGCTGCCGTGGGTACCCCAGTATGAGCGGGCCGCCCGCCGCGGCATCTTCTAGCCTGCGTTAGCCGGCGGTTTAGTCCCTGCGGGGGATTCCGGGGTCGACACCGGAGCGGAAACCTCGTCCTTCCTGCCGAGGACGTGCCGGCCGCGGCTCGGTAGGCTGGCGCCATGACATCAACACCGGCTTCCGTCCCGGCACTGGCCATCCGCGGCCTGGCAAAACGCTTCGGTACCAAGACCGCCGTCAACGGCATCAGCCTCGACGTCCCGCAGGGCTCGTTCTACGGTCTGGTCGGTCCCAACGGGGCAGGCAAGACCACCCTGCTGTCCCTGGCCACAGGGCTGCTGCGTCCGGATGCGGGATCCGCGCTGGTCCACGGGACCGACGTCTGGTCCCGTCCGCTGGAAGCCAAGCGGCTCATGGGGATCCTGCCGGACGGGGTCCGGCTCTTCGACCGGCTGACGGGCGAACAACTGGTGACGTACGCCGGGCTGCTGCGCGGGATGGACCGCGAGACGGTGGCCGCCCGCACCGGGGACCTCCTGGCCGCCATGGACCTGACTGCGGACGCCGGCAAGCTGGTGGTGGACTACTCCGCAGGTATGACAAAGAAGATTTCGCTCGCCTCCGCATTGATCCATGCGCCCCGGCTGCTGGTCCTGGACGAACCGTTCGAAGCGGTGGATCCGGTGTCCGCGGCAAATATCCGCGACATCCTCTCCAACTACGTTGCTTCCGGCGGAACAGTGATCGTCTCCAGCCACGTGATGGACCTGGTGCAGCGGATGTGCGACCACGTGGCAGTGGTGGCGGGCGGAAACCTGCTGGCCGCAGGCACCGTGGACGAGGTCCGTGCCGGCAGCAGCCTGGAGGACCGGTTTGTGTCGCTCGTTGGCGGGCGTACCCGGACGGAGGGGCTGGAATGGTTGCGCACCTTCTAAGACTGAAGCTGGTCCTGCTGCGTAACTCCCTCAAGCGGAGCCCCTGGCAGCTGGTCGGAATCGTGCTGGGCGGCCTGTACGCCATAGGGCTTCTCGCGGTCCTGCTGGCAGCCCTGTTCATCGTCGGAACGGACCCGGGGCTCGCCCGCACGGCGGTGGTCCTGGCAGGAGCCGTGGCCGTGCTTGGCTGGGCACTGGTCCCGGTGGTGTTTTCCGGGCTGGACCTGACCCTGGATCCGGCGCGCTTCACCACGTACGCCGTACCCACCCCGCAGCTGCTCACCGGCCTTGCCATCGGCGGGCTGATCGGCATTCCCGGGGCCACCATGCTCCTGGCAGTGCTGGCACAGGCCGTGAGCTGGTTCCGCTCGCCCGCCGCGCTGGCCGCAGCGCTGGTGCTCTCCGCCGTGGCGGTCTTCACCTGCCTGATCGCCGCCCGGGTCACCGTGGCAGCGGCTGTATCAGTGACCGGATCGCGCAGGTTCCGCGACTTCACGGGACTGCTGCTGGTGGTTCCGCTCGTCCTGCTGGGACCGGTCATCGCTGCGGTGAGCGAGGGCATCCAGGCCGGCGGCAGCTACCTTCCACGCCTCGCGGACTGGCTTTCCTGGACGCCGCTGGGGGCAGTCTGGGCAGTGCCTGGGGATATTGCCCTGGGCCGCTACGGCGCAGCCGGGGCAAAGGCGCTGATCGCCCTGGCCTTCCTTGCCGTGCTGGTTCTGGCCTGGCGGGTCCTGCTCCTGCGGGCACTGGTCCGGCCGCCGCAGACGGCAGCCACCCGCCGGACCTCCGGGACGGGACTGTTTGCCCGTTTTCCAGCCACACCCACCGGTGCGGTTGCGGCCCGTGCCCTGACCTACTGGCTGCGGGACCCGCGCTACAGCGCATCCCTGCTGATTGTGCCGCTGCTGGCCGTGGTGCTGGTGTTCACCGGCAACAGTGCGGGTGCCGACGGCGCCCTGCTGGTCACCCTGGCCCTCGGGCCGCTGGTCGGATTCCTCATGGGCTTCTCCCTGCACGCCGATGTGTCCTATGACAACACCGCGTTCGCCCTGCACCTGGCTGCGGGCGTGGAGGGCCGTGCGGACCGTGCCGGCAGGGTGCTGGCGTGTGCGGTCTTCTCTGTTCCCGCCGTCGTCCTGTCATCGGTGCTCCCGGCGGTCCTGACCGGCCGGGCCTCAGTGGCCGTGCCCGTTCTGGGCGTTGGCCTGGCTGCCCTGCTGATGGGGCTGGGCCTGTCCAGTGTCGTCTCGGCACGCTACACCTACAACGTTCCGCTGCCGGGCGAAAATGCCTTCAAGACTCCGCCGGGAAGTGCGGGCAGGTCCGCGCTGGTCCAGGGTGCCTTCAGCCTGCTGCTGTTCGTCCTGCTGGTACCCGTACTGGTGCCCGGCGTTGCCGCCGTCGTTATGCAGAGCCTGCTGTGGGGGATTGTGACACTGGCCGCAGGACTGGTCCTGGGGATGGCGGCGCTGGTCTTCGGGATCCGGCTGGGCGGGCGCTGGCTGGACGCGCGCGGGCCGGAACTGCTGCAGCAGGTCGCCGTCAACAAATAGCCGGCGGGTACTAAGATGGAACGCATGAGCCTGCCTCCCGATCCTTTCGAAAACGATCCCCGCCGCCTGGATGACAACGGTACGTCCACGGCCACCATCGAGCGCGAAGAACTGCGCGAAGAGCTGGAACCCGGCGACAGTGAGCGCTTTGCGCACTACGTGCGCAAGGAAAAGATCATGGAATCGGCGCTGTCCGGCGAGCCGGTCATTGCCCTCTGCGGCAAGGTCTGGACCCCGGGACGGGATCCGCAGAAGTTCCCGGTGTGCCCCACCTGCAAGGAAATCTACGAGGGCCTGCGTCCTGAAGCCGACAACCCCAAGGGCAAGAAGTAGTCCGTCCCGCCCGCCGTTGTGACCGCTCCGCTCCCCAGCCTTCCGCGGTGAAGGCAGTTAGTCCTGATGCCTGCATGACCTATGTGTTTACGCCTGCGCCTTCGTGCAGGCGCCCAGTGCCGATTCCGTCCGGTGCCCGCGCGGCCGCAACCACTCGAGAACTGCGAAAGGCTGTGTTCCCCGCGTGAGTTCCGAAACCCTTTTCGGCGCCGGTGCGTCCCTGCCGCCTGCCTATCCCGAGCGTGCTGCCTGGGGCACTGCCCCGAAGCTGCGCCAGTGGCAGGAAGAGGCGCTGGCGAAGTACTTCGAATCCAATGCCAGCGACTTCCTGGCCGTCGCCACCCCCGGGGCCGGTAAAACCACCTTCGCCCTGCGTGTGGCCAACGAGCTGGTGGAGCGGGGGATCGTCAACCGGATCACCGTCGTCGCGCCCACGGACCACCTGAAACGGCAGTGGGCCGACGCGGCGGCGAAGGTCGGCCTTGCCCTGGATCCAAACTTCAAGAACGCCGACGGCCGGCACGGCCACGGCTTCATCGGCGTCGCCGTCACCTACGCCCAGGTGGCCTCCAAGCCCATGCTGCACCGCGCCAAGACCGAAGCGGCCCGCACCTTGGTGATCCTGGATGAGGTGCACCACGGAGGCGATGCCCTGTCCTGGGGCGACGGCATCCGCGAAGCGTTTGAGCCGGCGGTCAAGAGGCTGTCCCTGACGGGAACCCCGTTCCGCTCGGATACGGCCGCGATTCCCTTCGTGGAATATGTCGAGGACCGGGACGGTATCCGCCGCTCCAAAGCGGACTACACCTACGGGTACGGCCAGGCGCTCAAGGACCATGTGGTCCGGCCGGTCATGTTTATGGCCTATTCCGGACAGATGCGCTGGCGCACCAGCGCGGGCGATGAGATGGCTGCGTCGCTGGGCGAAGCCGCTGTCACCAAGGACATCACGGCGCAGGCCTGGCGTACCGCGCTGAACCCCACGGGCGAGTGGATCCCGGCCGTCCTGGCCGCCGCGGACCGCCGCCTCACCGAGGTCCGCCGGTCCGTGCCCGACGCCGGCGGCCTGGTCATTGCCACGGACCACGACGACGCACGGGCCTACGCGGGGTGGCTGAAGAAGATCATGGGCGAATCGCCCACGGTCATCCTGTCCGATGATGCCAAGGCCTCGGAAAAGATCGAAGAGTTCTCCGCCGGAACCCAGCGCTGGATGGTCGCGGTGCGGATGGTGTCCGAAGGCGTGGACGTGCCGCGCCTCGCCGTCGGCGTCTACGCCACCTCCACCGCAACCCCGCTGTTCTTTGCGCAGGCCGTGGGGCGTTTCGTGCGTGCCCGCAAGCGCGGCGAGACGGCGTCGGTGTTCCTTCCCTCCGTGCCGAACCTGATGGCCCTGGCCAACCAGATGGAAGTCGAGCGGGACCACGCGCTGGACCGTCCGGACAACCATCTGGAAGAGGAAGGCTTTGGTCTCGAGGACAGCCTCATGGAGGCCGCCAACCGCGAGGAAAAGGCCTCCGGTGAGCTGACCAAGCAGAAGTTCGAGGCGCTTGAATCCCAGGCCTCGTTTGACCGGGTGCTGTTCGACGGCGGCGAGTTCGGTACCGGCGGTGCGCTCGGCAGCGAGGAGGAGCAGGACTTCCTGGGTATTCCCGGCCTGCTGGACGCGGACCAGATGAGCATGCTGCTGCGGCAGCGCCAGCATGAACAGGTCTCCCGCCGGGGACGCCGCAACAGCGAAGCGGCAGCGCCGCCGGCGGAAGCCCCGGAGGTGGTGGACCACCGCCGGCTCACCGAGCTGCGCGGCGAGCTGGCAAAGAACGTCTCGGCCTGGTCCGCGCGTTCCGGCATGCCCCACGGCGTGGTGCACAGTGAACTGCGCCGGATCTGTGGCGGTCCACCCGTGGCGCAGGCCAACGAGGAACAGCTGAACAAGCGGCTCAAGAAGCTGCAGGACTGGTTCATCGGGCGTAAGTAGCAACAAAAAAGGGCCGGACCGCTTTGCGGTCCGGCCCTTTGGCATCCGGTTACAGGTCGATGATCTCGACGCCGGCGTCTTCGAGTTCCGCCCAGGCGGCCAGGGTGGTCTCCCGCTTGATGCCGCGGGAAAGTTCGGGAATCACGGCTGTGGTGTATCCGGCGGCGACGGCGTCCAGGGCGGTGGCCCGCACGCAGTAGTCCGCGGCCAGGCCCAGCACCACCACCTCGTCCACGTCGTGGTCCCGCAGCCAATCATCGAGGCTCAGCGTCTCGGTCTCGGCGTCAGGCTCCGCGTCCGGGTCGCCCAGGGGCACCTCGACGTCCGGCGCCAGGACCCCCTCGAACCCGGAGTACGCCGCCTCATACTGGCCCTTGCGGAAGAAAGCATCCACCAGTTCCGTGTCCAGGTCCGGGTGCGGCTGCGCGCCGGCGGTTCCGGCTACACAGTGCGGCGGCCAGGAGTCCACAAAGTCCGGGGTTTCGGAGAAGTGCGTTCCGGGATCGATGTGCCAGTCCTGGGTTGCGGCCACCAGGTCATACCGGCCCGCGGAGGTCTCCACGTAGTCGGTGATCTCTCCGGCGAGGTCTGCCCCGCCGGACACCGCCAGCGAGCCGCCTTCGCAGAAGTCGTTCTGCACATCGACAATAATCAGGGCGCGGGCCATGCTTACTCCTCGTATTCGGTAGGGATTGCCGGTTCGCCGCGCTGCAGGCGGTTCACCGAGGTAGGCAGTTCAGCCAAGGAAGCGGCATGCTGCCGGGCCGCCCGCGTCACCGCTTCGGGTCCGGTCCAGCCGGGCAGGACTTCGCCGTCGGCGACGAACTGGTGCAGCAGCGTACGGTCATTCCCGTCATTCTCCGGTGCGTGGCCGATGCCCACAACCTCCGCGGTTGCCGTGCCGCCTTCGTTCAGCCGGCGCAGCGCGTACTTACGCCCGCCGAGCGAAACCTTGTTTTTTGCGGCCTTGGCTACGGACACGAACTCGTGGTCGTCTCCCTCGCGGCTGACCAGCTTGTAGACCATGCCGGCAGTGGGTGCACCGGATCCGGTGACCAGGGAGGTGCCGACGCCGTAGGCATCCACGGGGGCCGAGGCCAGCGCCGCGATGGCGAACTCGTCCAGGTCGGAGGTGACCATGATGCGCGTGTTGGTGTTGCCCAGCTCATCCAGCAGTTCGCGGACCCAGCGGGCCTGCGCGACGAGGTCACCGGAATCGAGCCGCACGCCGCCCAGGGCGGGGCCGGCGACCTCGACAGCGGTGCGGACGCCCTGTTCGACGTCGTACGTATCCACCAGGAGGGAGGTCCCTGCCCCGAGGGCCGCGACCTGGGCCGTAAAGGCTTCCTTCTCGGAGTCATGCAGCAGGGTGAAGGAATGCGCCGCCGTGCCGACGGTCTTGAGCCCGTAGCGCCGGCCTGCCTCCAGGTTGGAGGTGCTGTTGAACCCGGCGATCACTGCCGCACGGGCAGCGGCAACGGCTGCTTCCTCATGCGTGCGGCGGGAGCCCATTTCGATGCACGGACGGCCGTCGGCGGCGGAGGTCATGCGGGAGGCTGCGGAGGCAATGGCACTGTCGTGGTTGAGCATGGACAGGATCATGGTTTCGAGGATGCAGGCCTCGCCAAACGTGGATTCCACAATCAGCAGGGGGGACTGCGGGAAGTAGGCCTCGCCCTCGGCATAGCCGTAGATGTTGCCCGAGAACCGGAAGTCCGCGAGCCAGGCGAGGGTGCGCTCATCCACCACGTTGGTGCTGGCCAGGAAGTCCAGCTGCGGCTGATCGAAGCGGAAGTTTTCCAGGGCTTCCAGGATGCGTCCGGTTCCGGCGGCGATGCCGTAGCGGCGGCCATCGGGCAGGCGCCGGGCAAAGACTTCGAACACGGACCGGCGGGACGCGGTGCCCGCGTGGAGGGCGGCTTGGAGCATGGTCAGCTCGTAGTGGTCCGTGTAGAGGGCTGAATTAGGGGAGTGCCGGACGGCGGGACTGTTCACAGGCAAAACTCTAACCCGCGGATCCCCTTTGAGTAGAAGGCGGCCCGGCGGAGGACCGGACCGGATTCCTCACTACAATTGAACGCATGGCTACCAGCACTGCGACCGGCACGGACACCCTGACACGCGAGGAGACGGATACCCTCCCGGCAGCGGACGTCCCCTGGGTCGTTATTGTCTGGAATGACCCCGTCAACCTGATGAGTTACGTCAGTTACGTTTTCCAGAGCTATTTCGGCTACTCCGAATCCAAAGCCCACCGCCTCATGCTGGAGGTCCATCAGGCCGGCAAGTCGGTGGTGGCAACGGGATCCCGGGAATCCGCGGAACGCGACACCCTCGCCCTGCATACCTACGGGCTGTGGGCCACGTTCCAGAAGGCGGACGCGGCGTAGCGCCGCAGCGATTCCTTCCCCCGGCCCCCTCAAACACGCAGAACAGAAACGGATATTCGTGGCAACCGGATTCAAGCTCACCCGCAAGGGCATCACCGCCAACCTGGAACCGGGGGAGCGGGACCTGCTGCGCAAGCTCTTCTCCGATGTGCAGGAGCTGCTGGAACCGGAGACGGCAGCCGACGCCGATCCGCTGGCGGCCATGGTGGGAATCGACCCGTCGGCGGTTGTTCCCGATGATTCCGCCCTGCTGCGGCTGCTTCCCAACGGCATCCAGGGGAACGGCGACGATGCCCTGGAGTTCCGTCGTTTCACCGAGCGCTCGCTGCGGGAATCGAAGCAGGCGGCCCTCCGCGCAGCCGCCCTGCAGCTGGAGGCAACACCGCTGCGCCTGGACACCGAGCAGGCACAGCTGTTCGCCCGCGCCCTGAACGACGTCCGGCTGGTGCTGGGGGACCGCTTGGGCCTGGAGGATGACGAAGCCGCCGAGCGGCTGCATGACATCACGGATCCGTCGAAGGCGCAGGACGTGGACGGGTACCTTGCGCTGGTGTACAACTTCGTCACATGGCTGCAGGAAACCCTGATGCAGGCACTGCTGGACTCCCTGAACTGACGCGGATCTTCCCGCACCGCCGGACAGTTCTGTGACCAAGGGCACGGAGCCGTGAATGTGCCCGCCGGTGGGGGAGGACTATTGTCGTTACATTATGAGTTCGAACCCGGTCAGCCCCTCCGCACATCCACTGCCGGCGTTCCACGAAGCCGTGCGGGTCAAGGACCCGGACGCGCCGATCGGAATCTTTGACTCCGGCGTCGGCGGGCTGACTGTGGCACGCGCGGTCCTGGACCAATTGCCCCACGAAGCCATCATGTACGTGGGTGACACCGCCAACGGTCCCTACGGGCCGCTGCCGATCGCCGAAGTCCGGGCCAAGGCGCTCGGCGTGATGGACGAACTGGTGGATTCCGGCGTCAAACTCCTGGTTATCGCGTGCAACTCCGCCTCGGCCGCCGTGCTGCGTGACGCCCGCGAACGCTACACGCGGCGGTACGGCATTCCGGTCATCGAAGTCATCCAGCCGGCCGTCCGCCGGGCGGTGGCCGCCACCCGCACCGGGCGGATCGGCGTGATCGGCACTGCCGCCACGGTCGGCTCGCGCGCCTATGACGATACCTTTGCCGCCGCCCCGCACCTGCAGGTGTCCTCGGTGGCCTGCCCGGCCTTCGTGGAGTTCGTCGAAGCCGGCATCACCTCCGGGCCGGACGTGCTGGCCACAGCGGAGGAATACCTCGCTCCGCTGAAGGCCCGCGACGTAGACACCCTCGTCCTCGGCTGCACCCACTACCCGCTGCTTACCGGCGTGATCTCCTACGTGATGGGCGACGGCGTCACGCTGGTCTCCAGCGCCGAGGAGACCGCCAAGGACGTATACCGCGCGCTGATCTCCCACGGGATTGAACGGCGCTCCCAGGCGGCCCCCCGGCACACGTTTGTGGCCACCGGAGACTCGGCCTCCTTCGAACTGCTGGCCCGCCGTTTCCTGGGGCCGGAAGTCCTCAGCGTGCAGCAGGTTGAACACGTGGCAGCGCATTACCCCACGGGCAGCATGGCGAGGGTGACCCCAGAAATGATTGACTCCGCCAGGGCAGACGCCCCCGAACGCATGGAGGCGCCCACCAGTGCCGCCTGGAACGGCACCGCATGAAACTGACCATTGTGGGCTGCAGCGGCTCCTTCCCCGGCCCGGCCTCGCCGGCGTCGTGCTATCTCGTGACCGCCAACGACGGCGTCCGTGACTGGCGGATCCTGCTGGACCTGGGCAACGGGTCGCTGGGATCCCTGCAGCGCTACATGGACTTGCGGGACATTGACGCTGTCCTGCTGACCCACCTGCACCCGGACCACTGCATGGACCTGTGCGGCCTGCACGTGGCCGTGCACTGGGACCCGTCCGGCTGGAACCGCGACCGGATCAAGGTCTGGGGTCCCGCGGCCACGGCGGACCGGATGGCCACGGCCTACGGCCTGGAGCTGGATCCGGGAATGCATGATGACTTTGAGTTTGCCAACTGGACCGCGGGCAGCCCGGTGCAGATCGGACCGTTCACCGTCACCCCCTACCCGGTGCGGCATCCGGCCGAGGAGGCCTACGCCCTGCGGGTGGAGGCCCGCACCGTGGACGCGGCGGGCGAACCGGTGCTCCGGACGCTGGCCTATTCCGGGGACACCGACTCCTGCCCCGGGCTGGAGGAAGCGGCCCGGAATACCGACGTCTTCCTGTGCGAAGCGGCCTTCCACGAGGGCCGCGATGACGCGATTGAAGGGGTGCACCTCACCGGACGGCGGGCCGGCGAAGCGGCCACCGCGGCGGATGCCCGGCGGCTGCTCCTCACGCACCTGCCGGTCTGGAACGATGCGAGCATCAGTGTTTCGGAAGCACGCGAAACCTACAGCGGAGACCTGGCGGTGGCCGTCGCGGGAGTCTCCTACGACGTCGGCACCCCCTTCGCCGAGCCGCTCGCGGTGCAGAGGGCACGCAGCCTCTAGCCGCTCGGGCGCGTCCACAGCGGAACGGGCTCCCGCCGGACCCGGCGATAGACTGAACCCATGACTACAGTCCCCACCCCTGCCCCGTCCGCCGACATCCTGCGTGCCGACGGGCGTACCCCGGACCAGCTGCGCAGCATCACGATCACCCGCGGCTGGTCGAAGCAGGCCGAAGGTTCGGCCCTGATCGAGTTCGGCAATACCCGCGTGCTGTGCACCGCCTCGCTGACTCCCGGCGTGCCGCGCTGGCTCAAGGGCGAGGGCAAGGGCTGGGTCACCGCCGAATACGCGATGCTTCCGCGGGCCACAAACACCCGTAACGACCGCGAGTCGGTCAAGGGCAAGCTTGGCGGACGTACCCACGAAATCTCCCGGCTGATCGGACGCTCGCTGCGTTCGATCATCGATACCAAGGCCCTGGGCGAGAACACCATTGTCCTGGACTGCGACGTGCTGCAGGCCGACGGCGGAACCCGGACCGCCGCCATCACGGGTGCCTACGTCGCCCTCGCCGACGCCGTAGCCTGGGCCAAGGAAAACAAGCTCATTGCCCGCAACGCCTCTCCGCTCCTGGACACCGTGGCCGCCATCAGCGTGGGGATCATCGACGGAGTCCCGATGCTGGACCTGCCGTACGTCGAGGATGTCCGGGCGGAAACCGACATGAACGTAGTCGTCACCGGATCCGGCAAGTTCGTTGAGGTCCAGGGCACCGCCGAGGGCGCTCCGTTCGACCGGGCGGAACTCGATGCCCTGCTTGACCTGGCCCTGCAGGGAACTGCCGAGCTGGCCGCGATCCAGCGGCAGACCCTGGGCGCGGCGTAAATGACTCAGCCTTCCGCCCGCCTGGTCCTGGCCACCCGCAACCCGGGGAAGCTGCGTGAACTGCGGGAACTGCTGCGCGGCCAGGTCCCCGGGCTCGACGTCGACACACAGGTGATCGATGCCGCGGCCGCAGGGGTTCCCGACGTCGCCGAAACCGGCGTGACCTTTGAAGCGAATGCGCTGCTGAAGGCCCATGCGGTGGCAGCTGCCACCGGCCTGCCTGCGGTGGCGGACGATTCGGGGCTGGCCGTGGACGTCCTTGGGGGAGCGCCGGGTATTTTCTCCGCGCGCTGGTCCGGCCGGCACGGCGACGACGCTGCGAACCTCGAGCTGCTCCTGGCCCAGCTGGCGGACATTTCCGCCGAGCACCGGGGAGCCGCTTTTGTCTGCGCCGCCGCCCTGGCGCTGCCCGACGGCAGCGAGACCGTGGAGCGCGGTGAACTGCGCGGAACCCTGCTGGAATCGCCGAGGGGCGCGGGTGGCTTCGGCTACGATCCGATCCTGCAGCCGGCCGGGCTGGACCGCAGCTGCGCGGAACTGACCGGTGCGGAAAAGAACGCCATCAGCCACCGCGGCCAGGCGTTCCGCGCCCTGCTGCCGGCCATTGTCCTCGCGCTGGCGGATAGGACTCCGCGCGTTTCCTGACCGCGGCCCGGTTGTGTGATGTGTCCCAAACACGCCGGGCGACGCGGCTCCGATTCTTCCGCGCCGGGGGGCCTAGGGCAGAATTGAGCGCGAGATGACTATTACACAAGCCGTTACCCCAGCCACCTCCGTAGCCGCAGCGCAAAGCTCCGGCGATCCCTCAGCCCTCGGGGGTGTGGCGGACTGGGCGGTCGGCATGATGGAAACCATCGGTGCTCCCGGCGCGGGGCTGGCCATTGCCCTCGAAAACCTCTTTCCCCCGCTGCCGAGCGAAATTATTCTCCCGCTGGCCGGATTCACCGCCAGCCAGGGCAACTTCTCGATCATCGCCGCACTGTTCTGGACGACGCTGGGGTCCGTCGTCGGTGCCCTGGCGCTCTACGCACTGGGCGCCTTGCTGGGCCGAAACCGGATGCGCCGGCTGGTCGCGAAGGTTCCGCTGGTGGACCTGGAAGACGTGGACAAGGTTGAAGCCTGGTTCGGACGGCACGGCAACAAGGCAGTGTTCTTCGGCCGGATGATTCCGTTGTTCCGCAGCCTCATTTCCATTCCCGCAGGGATCGAGCGGATGCCGCTGCTGACCTTCACGGCCCTGACCACGGCCGGAAGCCTGATCTGGAACGCGATCTTCATCGCGGCCGGCTACTACCTGGGCGAAAGCTGGCACATCGTCGAACAGTACGCCGGGATCTTCCAGAAAATAGTCATCGTTGCAGTGCTCGTTGCAGCCGTATGGTTTGTGGCCGCCAAGATCCGGAGTTCACGGCAGAAGCGTGCAGCCCGCCAAGATGCCTGACACGGGACTTAGCTTTACCGCAATAGATTTCGAAACAGCCAACGGTTTCCGCGGTTCGCCCTGCTCCGTGGGACTCGTCCGGGTCCGCGGCGGCCAGGTCGTCGAGGAAGCATCCTGGCTGATGCGGCCGCCGGAGGGCCACGACTATTTCGACCCGCGCAATGTCCGGATCCACGGGATCGAACCCGGAATGGTGTCGGGAGCTCCGCGGTTCGGTGAGCTCTTTCCGGAGATCGGCGCCTTTATCGGCGACGACCTGCTGGTGGCGCATAATGCAGCCTTTGACCTGGGCGTCATCCGCTCCGCCTTGGAAGTCTCAGAGCTGGCCGGACCGGCCTACGACTACACCTGCACGGTGGTCCACTCACGGCGCACGTACCAGCTGCCCTCACATTCGCTGCCGTTCGCGGCGGAAGCCGCCGGGGTGCCCCTGCTGAACCACCACGACGCCACCGAGGACGCGCGTGCCTGTGCCGGGATCATGATCGATATTGCCCGCCGCAGCGGTGCGCAGTCCATGCCGGAGTTCTTCCTGCGCGACGGCCGGCCTGCATCCCACCTGCCCGCCTATGTGCCGGGGCAGCACCCGCTTTCCAAAGCGACCCGGGACGCCCTGGCCCGGGGCACCGGGACTCCCGCTGCGGCAGCCGGCGGGTGGGAGGGCTGGCCGTCCGAGGGGGAGAACCCGCCGCCGAATCCGCTGGCGGATCCTGCCCATCCGCTGTTCGGACAGACGGTTGTCTTCACTGGAAACCTGGGTATGGCCCGGCAGACCGCCAAGGACCGGGCCGCTGAGGTCGGTGCCCGCACGGCCAGCAACGTCACGCGTGCCACCAGCGTCCTGGTGGTTGGGGACGGCTTTGAGCCCGGAGACCTGCGCAGCGGGCGGTTGACCGGCAAGGCCCGGCGCGTCCTGGACCTGCACGAACGCGGCCAGCGCATCGAAGTGCTCTCGGAGGCGGAATTCCTGCAGACCCTCGGTGGAATCTGGCCCCGGGCCTCGCAGTAGCGGCACGCCCGGGCTGTCCGTACAGCTAGTCGACCAGTGTT
This sequence comes from Arthrobacter sp. zg-Y877, assembly GCF_030373105.1. Lineage (NCBI taxonomy): Bacteria > Bacillati > Actinomycetota > Actinomycetes > Micrococcales > Micrococcaceae > Arthrobacter > Arthrobacter sp. zg-Y877. The sequence goes on along the minus strand of NZ_JAUCPU010000002.1, from coordinate 59,935 downwards.
GTGGGTTTCAGGAGCCTGAAGGCTTCATCGAGCAAAACCCGGTGGGTCGCAGCACCGTTGCGGTGCACCAGTTCGGCTGAGGAGACGTCGAGGCAGGTCAGCGCACACAGGGTGATTGCCCGTGCACGATACTGCCGTTCCGCTTCGGGGCCGGCCAGGGCGGTGGCGACCAGCGGCACAAGAACCGTCATCCAGGCCAGGTGCTTCTCCGTGTTCCGCGCGCGCAGACAAGGCGTGTTGATCATTACCCTCGTTGCACGCAGGGTCCGTTCAGGGTCCGCTTCCACTGTCTCGACGACCGGCTCAAACCCCGCCCGCAGGGCCTGCCATACCGGCATCGTTTCCAGGCTTTCGGCAAGGCGCTCTCGAACGGGCTCGCCGTAGAGCATGGGGTCGCCGAGAACCACGTCCTCTTTGGAGGCGAAGTAGCGGAAGAAGCTCCGGGGCGACATGCAGGCCGCTGCCGCGATCTGATCGACGGTGGTCTCGTCAAAACCCTGTTCGTCGAACATCACCAGGGCAACCTCAGCGATCTGCTGACGCACGGTATCGCGTGTGCGCTGCCTCAACCCCATGCCATCAGTACCTGCACTCATAGGTCGAGGATACAAGGCGAAATGCATCCGCCGCCCTTATTGACAGTGACTGACACAAAGGGCATAGACTGCACGCACGTTCAGGGGCGTCATAGGCGCCGCCCGGTCCACACCTGAGGAGACATGATGCAGACACGCACATTGGGCAAACTAGGCCTGGCCACGTCCGCGATCGGCTACGGCTCGATGGGAATCTCGGATTTTTACGGTCCCGGCGACGAGCTGGAGGGTATTGCCGCCATCCGGAAAGCGCATGAGCTGGGGGTGACGCTCTTTGACACAGCTGAAATGTATGGCTGGGGTGCGAACGAGGAAATCGTCGGCCGGGCCGTCAGGTCCTTCCGTGACGAAGTCGTCATCGCCACGAAGTTTGGATTCAGGGCACCCGATTTCAGTCTCGACAGCAGCCCGGAACACATCCGCGAGGTCGTCGAGAACAGCCTGCAGCGTCTCGGGGTGGACCACATCGATGTGCTTTACCAGCACAGGGTGGACCCCAACGTCCCCATCGAGGACGTCGCCGGCACCGTCAAGGAGTTTATCGATGCCGGCAAAGTGAAGTACTTCGGTCTCAGCGAAGCCGGCCCGGAGACCATCCGCCGCGCCCATGCCGTCCAGCCCGTCTCGGTCCTTCAGACCGAGTACTCCCTCTTCGAACGTGAAGTGGAGGTGCTGTTCCCCGTCCTGAACGAGCTGGGCATCGGCTTCGTTCCGTACTCGCCGCTCGGGCGTGGGTTCCTCACCGGCAGCGCCAAACCGGCCTCCGAGTACGACGAGACCGACATGCGCCGCGCCGACCCCCGCTGGCAGCCCGGCAACTTCGAGAAGAACGTCGACGCCACACGCCAGCTGACGGAACTCGCCGCTTCCAAGGACGCCACGGTCGCTCAGCTGGCCCTCGCCTGGCTGCTCGCGCAGGGGGAACACATCGTCCCGATCCCCGGCACGCGCAGCGCCAAGCGCGTCGAGGAGAACGTCGGTGCCGCCAACCTCACGCTCACCGAAACCGATCTCACCCGGATCAAAGAGATCCTTCCGGAGGGAGGGTTCGGCTCCCGCTACCCCGAGGGTCTGCGGCCGACCTGGACGTAGGCAACGGGCCCGGCGGCTAGGGTGCGATCGTGGCGGCGATGAACCCCGAAGCGAGTTTCTCGATGACGCTGCGTTCGCGCAGGGCATCCAGGCTGGCCTCGGGCAGCGAAGCGAAGAGAGTGCCCAACAGGCTTCCCGCCACGATGGCGGCAGGTGCTCCTCCGGCGGCGGCAGCTTGTTGGACGGCTGTGGTTGTTGCGGCGGCCCGGTCCTCTGACGGGCCTTGTGCGTCCTTTTCAGCCGCGAGGGCTGCACGGAGCCCGGTCAGCAGGGCATCCTCCGCCGTGTGTCCCGCTCCGTCCGTACCCGTAGGGCCTGCGGGGGAGTTCAGTACCGCCTGCACCTGTCCGGCGAGTTCGACAGCTCCGTTTGCGTTGGCGTGTTCCAGGGCTGCTTCGGCAGCGCTGCGGAGCGTTGCCCCTGGAGCCAGCAGGCCGTGGATCATGGAGGCAAAGACGGCTGCGCTGTGCCGGGCTGAGGAGTGACCGTGCGTGAGCGATGCCGCGTCCAGGGCGAGTTTGTAGACGGTCTCGGTCTCAACATAGGGCAGCAGGCCAAACGGGGCCGAACGAACCAGCGCAGCCGGAGTATTGACACCGGTATTGACCGGACGCTGCCGGGTGCCCATTTCCCCTGTGGACAGTGCGGCAAGGACATCGCCGTCCGGGCCGGACGGGCCGCCGTCTGCAGCTGCCTGCAGAAGCGGTTCGGAATCAATCGGCCGGGGCAGCGGGGACGGGCCGGACTCGGGAAGGGGCAGCCCCTGGCCGCGCATCCACCGCAGATAGGCCAGCCAAAGGCACGCTGTCTCGTCGGCGCCGACTCCCTCGTTCGCCCATTCAATGGCCTCGAGCAGTCCGTCGAGGGAGTAGAGCGCAAGCTGCGTGTTGGCGGAGATGGAGGTGCCGGCTCCAGTCGGGCTCCCGGCGGCCGTTGCCGCAGCATCACCCAACGCGCCCCCGAGGAGGCAGCCGCGGATCTTTGCGGCCAAATCGGCGGCGGACGGGGAAACAGGGGCGGGGCGGGGATCGTTGCTCACTCTTCCAGCATAGGTGCCGGGCGGATGCAGGCCGGAGGAGCAGGGTTGCCGTGCGGCAGCAGCACGGTGTCCCACCCGGTGGGACGGGAGTGCCCTCCTGTGGTCCCACGGGCATCAGCAGCACCACCGGGTGGGATGCTGTGTCCGGCAATGATCCGCGGCAGCACGGTGTCCCACGGGGAGGGACGGGAGTGCCCTCCTGTGGTCCCACGGGTATCAGCAGCACCGCCCGGTGGGATGCTGTGTCGAAAAGGTGTCCAGGGCATACCCCGGCTGAGGACTCAGGCCGTGCAATTCACGCTGCGCACAGATCAAACTCAGGGAGTTCACAGGCTGCGCTGACACGGTGGGGTAGTTTGTTGTGAGTCCGGCATGGTCGCTACCGCCCATATCGCAGTACCGGCCATGTCCCTATCGGCGACCGAGTATCCGTTGCCACCATCCACACGTTAGGAATTCCTCTTTCATGTCATCTGAGTCCTTACCACTCAGCGGTGCCCGGGCTGTTGCCCCCGCCCGCGGCGCAGCACCTGCGAACGGTGGCCACACTTACGGGCTGGTCGGACGGTCGGTAGCTGAGGCGATCGGTTCGTTCCTGCTTCTCTTCGTCGGCATCGGGATTGCCATCTTCGGCAGCAGCACCGGCGGCGGTATTACGTCGCCGCTGGCGTTCGGCCTGGCCCTTGCGGCCGCAATGGTCGCGTTCGGCTACGTTTCGGGCGGCCACTTCAACCCCGCGATCACCCTCGGCAGCGCCGTCGCCGGACGTACGCCCTGGAAATTCGTCCTGCCCTACATCGTCGCCCAGCTGGTCGGTGCCGTACTCGGCGTCGCGATCCTGTGGGTCGTCATCACCGGCCACGAGCAGATCGGTGAGCAGGCACGGCAGTTCATGAGCGGTACGGCCAACGGCTACGGTGAGCACTCCGTGAACCTCTTCCCGCTGGCCAGCGCGCTGCTGATGGAGGTCATCGCCGGTGCACTGCTGGCAGCTGTCTTCCTCGGTGCAGCATCCCGCCGCCCGGGTACGGACGCCCGCCGGTCCCTCGCCGTCAAGGGCGCTTTCGCCGTCGGCGTGACCTATGCGGTCCTGCTGACTGTGCTTGCCCCCGTCACCAACGGCGGCATCAACCCCGCACGTTCCACCGCCGTCGCATTCTTCGCTGAAGGATGGGCCCTGGAGCAGCTTTGGCTGTTCTGGGTGGCACCGCTGCTGGGCGCCGTCATCGCCGGCCTGATCTTCCGCAGCGTCGACATGACCGTCGACGCCCACCGCAGCGACGCCGTCGTTACCGATGACGCCGTCGTTACCGCGGACACCACGCCGGCCGTTGAGAACGACGCCGCCGCCAAGCCGGCAGCCAAGCCTGCCAAGTCCGCCGTCGCTGACTCCAGCAAGCCGGAGCCCGTTGTGGACGAGGAAGCCCGCGGCTTCTTCGACAAGCCCGGCACCGGTACCGGCACTGCCCGTCCCGAGGACGGCACGCCGGGCAACCGCGCCTAGAACGATCCTGGTCCGGCTTTAGCTAGCAGGACACCCGGGGGCAGTGGCACACGCCGCTGCCCCCGATCCGTTAACTGTCGGAGCCGGGCTGTAGTTTTGAAACATGCGTTTACTGCACACTTCAGACTGGCACCTGGGCAGGTCCTTCCACGGCGTCGGAATGCTCGATGCCCAGGCTGATTTCATCGACCGGCTCGTGGACACTGTCCGGGAACAGCGGATAGATGCCGTCCTGATTGCCGGTGACGTGTATGACCGGGCGCTTCCAGCGGTGGACACCGTACGCCTGCTGGATTCTGCCCTGGCACGCATCACCGGCGCGGGCGCAGCAGTCGTGCTGTCCAGCGGCAACCATGATTCCGCGGCCCGGCTCGGTTTCGGCAGTGCGCTGTTTGAACGTGCCGGCGTCCACCTGAGGACCCGGTATGAGGACATTGCCCGGCCGGTGATCCTGCCCCTGGAAGGCAGGCCCGTGGCCATCTACGGCATCCCGTTCCTGGAACCGCGGCTCGCCGCCGGGGAGCTCGGCGTCGAACTCCCCAACCATTTCTCCGTCACCGAAGCCGCCGTGCAGCGGATCCGCAAAGACATCCTGGCCCGGGAGCAGGCCGGCGCACCCGTCTCCTCGGTGGTGCTGGCCCACACCTTCGCCAGCGGCGGCATCAGCAGCGACAGCGAACGCGACCTCGCCGTGGGCGGCCTGGGCGCCGTGCCGCTGGATCTCTTCGAGGAGTTCTCCTACACCGCCCTGGGCCATCTCCACGGCCGCCAGCAGCTCAGCCCCACGGTGCGCTACAGCGGCTCTCCGCTGCCGTATTCCTTCTCGGAGGCGCGCCAGGCCAAGGGCGGCTGGCTGCTGGAGTTCGACGGCGGCGGCCTCGTCTCGGTGGAACCGGTCACCTGGCCGGTGCAGCGCAGGCTGGCCGTGCTGCGCGGAAAACTGGAGGAGCTGCTCGCTGACCCGGGCCTGGCAGACGCGGAGGACGCGTACTGCCAGGTGACCCTGACGGACGCCCAGCGTCCAGCGAAGGCCATGGAACTGCTGCGCCGCAGGTTCCCCGACACCCTGGTGCTGGCCTTTGACCCGGAGGGCGGCACCCGCGGACCGGCGCAGACCTACAGCCAACGGCTGGCCAAGGCCACCGACGATCTGGATATCTGCTGCGGCTTCCTTGAACATGTCCGCTCGCGCAGTGCGGCGGATGCGGAAAAAGACCTCTTCATCGAAATCCTGGACAAGGTCCGCGAGGCTGCACAGTGAGAATCCACCGGTTGGAAATGCAGGCCTTCGGCCCCTTCGCGGACCGGCAGACCATCGACTTTGATGAACTCGGCGCCCACGGGCTCTTCCTGCTGAACGGGCCCACGGGTGCCGGCAAGACCAGCGTGCTCGATGCCATCTGCTTCGCCCTCTACGGCACTGTTCCGGGCGCCCGCCAGCAGGGGCGACGGCTGCGCAGCGACCACGCCGGACCGGACACCGCACCGGAGGTCGTCTGCGAGTTCAGCTCCGGTGTGCGGCGTTTCGAAGTTGTCCGCAGCCCCCAGTGGGAGCGTCCGGCCAAGCGGTCGGGCGGGAAAAGCACTGTGACCGAGCAGGCCAAGACCCTGCTGCGCGAATTTGTCGACGGTGCCTGGGTCCAGAAGTCCTCCCGCAATGACGAAGCGGCGGCGGAAATCACCGAACTGCTCGGAATGAACCGGGAGCAGTTCACCCGGGTCGTGATGCTGCCGCAGGGGGATTTCGCCGCCTTCCTCCGCGCTGACGCAGCCTCCCGCGAGCAGCTTCTGCAGCAGCTGTTCGGAACCTCCCGGTTCGAAGACATTGAACGCCGTCTCAAGGTGGAGCTGATCGAAGCCACCGAACATTTCGACGCCGCGCAGGAGGAGTCCGAGCATGTGCTGCGCCGTGCCCGCGACGAAATCCGCCGCTACCGCGACGAGCTGACGGCCGGATCGCAGCAGGCCGACCCCGCCGACACGGCTGACACAGTAGAAGCACCCGACACGGCCGGAACGGATGAGGCCGAAACGGAGATAGCGCAGTTCCGGGCCGAACTGGACTCCCGGAGCGCAGCTGCCCGCAAGGAGCTCGCCGAGCTGCGGACGGCGCGGGAACGTGCGGAGAAGCACCTGCAGGAATTGGAGCGTCTGAGGGCCCGCGGCCTTGCCCTCCAGCAGCTGGTCCGGGAGGAAGCCCAGCACGCCGCCGTGGAAGCGGACATTGACCCCCAGCGGGCGGCACTGGCAACCCACGCAGCCGCGTCCCTGCTGGCAGGATCCGTACGGGCAGCCGACGCAGCCACCCGGCGGGCGGAAAACCGGCGTGCCGCGGCTTCGGCAACGCTGAAGGACCTGGCCGGTCACCGGCTGGCTCCTGCCTACAGTGCGCTCCCGGAGGACGGAACCGGTCTGCCGGAGGGGCTGGAGGCACTGATCGGCGCGGACCTGGCAGCCGCCCGCGCCGCATTGGAGGATGAGGAACGGACCTCGGCCCTGCTCGCCCGCGCCGCGGCGGAGACGGATGCCGCGGAGGCTTTCCGGGTGCAGGCGGCCGACGCCGCCGGAAAACTGGATTCCCTGCGGGTGGAAGAATCCACACTGGCAGGCGAAGCAGCCGCACTGGAACGGCTCGCGGAAGGTGAATCCCGGGCCGAGACCGCCCTGGCCGCTGCGGAAGAACTGGTGGCAACCATCAGCGGTTACGCCGTGGCCAACGAGCGGGCGGAGGCAGCCGAAAAGACAGCCGCCGACGCGCGCCAGGAATACCAGGACCGCCGTCAGGCGTGGCAGGACCTGCTGCAGGCCAGACTGGACCAGTCCGCGGCCGAACTGGCGCAGCAGCTGGCCGACGGGGAGCCCTGCCCTGTCTGCGGCGCCGCGGAGCATCCCCGTCCGGCAGCCCTTCCCGACGGCGAAGCGCCGGTGACGCGGGAAGCCGAGCAGGAAGCCAAGGAACGTGCCGGCAAGGCAGAGGCTGCCTACGACGACGCACGGCGCCTGGCCGGGACGGCGGCCGAGGAAGCAGCGGCGCTGCGGGCCCGCGGCGGCGGGGGAGACATGGACCAGGCCCAGGAGCAGCTCGATGCTGCCCGGGCTGACGTGGAAAGCGCCCGCGCCGCAGTCCGGTCACTGGCGCAGGCCAGCCGGCGCCTGGCGGCAATCGCGACGGAACTTGCGGCTGCTGAAACAGCCCGTTCCGAGGCACTTATCGCCGCCGCCCAAGCCGATTCCCGTGCCGGGGCAGCCCGGGAGCAGGCCGCAGACCTGGCGGACCGCACGGCGGCGGCACTGAGCGGTTTCGGCAGCATCAGCGAACGGGTCCAGGCCCTGACAGCGTTTGCGCAGCTGGCCGCAGCAGCCCGGGAAGCAGCCGGGGCGGCGGACACCGCTGACGAGGAAGCTGCCCGGGCAACCGCTGAACTGGAGACTGAACTGTCCGGCACCGCGTTCGGATCCGCGGCAGAGGTTTCTGCCGCCTTGCTGGATCCCGGAACCGCCGACTCCTATGCCTCGGCGGTCGCGGAGTGGGAAGAGCAGGGCAGGAGGCTGCAGCTGCGGCGGGAGGCCCAGGCTGCCGCCGGACCGGAGGACGCAGCGGGGGAGCCGCTGGCCGTGCCGGATGAGGAAGACGTGGCCGAAGCAGCGGAACAGGCCGCGGCGGCACGGAAGGCACAGGAAGAAGCGGCCCTGCTCGTCCGGCTGCTGGAAGGCTCGGCCATCCGGCTCGCGGAGTATTCGGCGGAACTGGTGGAGGCGCTTGAACGCACAGCGCCCCTGCGGGCCCGCCGGGACCTGCTGCAGTCAGTCACGGACACTGCCAGGGGCGGGGGAGAGAACGAATACAAGATGACGCTGAGCACCTACGTCCTCGCCGCCCGGCTGGAGCAGGTGGCGGCCGCGGCCACGGAACGGCTCGCCGCAATGACCGGCGGCAGGTACGCGCTGGTGCACAGCGATTCCAAGTCCGGAAACCGCAAGGCAGGCCTGGGCCTGCACGTCACGGACGAATGGACCGGCCAGCGGCGGGACACCTCCACCCTGTCCGGCGGCGAAAGCTTCATGGCCTCGCTGGCCCTTGCCCTGGGCCTGGCCGACGTGGTCCAGCAGGAAGCCGGGGGCGTGAATATCGAGACCCTGTTTGTGGACGAAGGTTTCGGCAGCCTCGACGAGCAGTCCCTGGAACAGGTCATGGACGCGCTTGAGGGACTGCGCGACGGCGGCCGCGTCGTCGGTTTGGTCAGCCATGTGGCCGAAATGAAACAGCGGATCCCGGCGCAGCTCCAGATCCTGAAGGGCCGAAGCGGGTCCACGGTCCGCTACAGCGCCGGGGACGTGCTGGTCGGGTGAACCCCGGGTTAGGTCGAGCGGCAGGGCGTGGGTAAAATCGACGGGTACTAGGGTCGGGCACACCGGGAGGGGGGACGGTGTGCGGTTCGACGTACCTGGATACCGCACCATGACCCACAACAACACTTCCCCCACCCCGGCCGTCACCGCTGCCGCGGCCAACGCAGCCGCAGACACTGCAGTTCACGAGGCCTCAGCACATAACGCCGCAGCACCGGCAGCATCCTCACCGGGCGGCCGCTACCAGGCGATCTTCGCACTGGCCGGCAAGTCCTTCTTCCCCGTCGCCTTCCTCGCACGGCTGCCCCTGGCCATGCTTACGGTCGGTGCACTTACCCTCATCACCGAAGTTTCCGGCTCCTACGCCCTCGGCGGCCTCGCCGCCGGCGGTGTGGGTATCGGTTCGGCCGTGGGCGCCCCGCTGCTGGGCTACCTCGCCGACCGGATCGGACAGCGTCCCGTCCTGCTGGGCACCGCCGTCCTGAACCCCGTAGCCATCGGCCTGTTCCTGCTCTCAGCGGCACTGCTGGACCCCTCCGACGGTCCGCTCTGGATGCTGGCCGCGGCCCTGTTTATGGGCATCTCCTGCCCGCAGGTCGGACCCATGGCACGCGTCCGCTGGATGGCCATGACCGCACGCCGGCCGCAGGGACGCGAAATGGACACGGCCCTCGCCTACGAAGGCACAGCAGATGAACTGACCTTCGTGCTGGGTCCGGCCCTCGTGGGCCTCCTCGCGGCCGCCGTCGCCCCCTGGATGCCGCTGGCCCTCGCCGCGGTGCTGACCGCGAGCATGGTGACTGCGTTTGCCGTGCACCGCACCGTGGAGCACGTGGTTCCCGCAGCCCGCCGGGCCAGGACTTCCCGCAAGGGTGTGGCTCCCGCCGCCGGACAGGCAGACGATACGGCCCCGGTGAACCGTCCGCAGTGGCTGGTCATCATGGTTCCTGTGCTGGGCATGGTCGCCATGGGATCGTTCTTCGGTTCCACCCAGACCAGCCTGACGGCATTTGCCGGCAGCTTCGGCGTCGCCTCGTCGGCCGGCCTGATTTACGCCGTCATGGCGCTCAGCTCCGCCGTCGCAGCCCTTTCCGTCGCCTTCTGGCCCGAGCGTTTCGGGACGGCCGGCCGGTGGGTGCTGTGCGCCGCTGCCATGACCGCATTCACTCTCCTGCTTTTCCTGCCCGCGGATATCGGCACCATGGTTGTGGTGCTGCTGGTCCTGGGCATCCCGGTAGGCCCGACCATGGTGAGCATCTTCGGTATCGGCGCCATTGTGGCACCCCGTGAACTGATGGGTACCGTCATGACCATGCTGGCCAGCGGCGTCGTCACCGGTACCGCGCTTGGTTCGTCCGTAGCCGGACGGCTGGCGGACTCCCATGGCTACAGCCACGCCTTTATGGTGCCGACGGCGTCCGCCGCGGCCCTTCTGGTCCTGAGCCTGGTTGCCGTCCGCGCAGCGTCGCGGAACGCGTCCCGGAAACAAGCGCAGGCCTGAACCGTCCGCAGGTGTTGGCTGCGCCACGGTTGGCCTAGTATCGATAAGTAGGCCAGCGAGCATCACAAAGGAGAAACACCATGGGAAACAAGGAATCCGGCCGCGAAGATCAGCCGAAGACCGGTTCGCAGGGCCCGGACGGCACCATCCCCCAGAGTGAGGATGGAATCGCGGCCGCGAGCACCGAGGAACCCTCGAACTTTGAGCCCGAAGAGGACGACGCGGCCGACGACGGCAAATAGGCGTCCCTGTTCGGCGCACGGATACTCCAGGCAAGAAAAAACGGATCGGCCCCTCGGGACCGATCCGTTTTTGCGTTGGCTTTATCGAAAGCGCCTACCCCAGGCTGGGGGCATGCGCCGGCGGAGCCGGAATGTAGATGTTCCCTGTGGTGACGCCGCCCGTGGCGGGTTCGCCGGTGACCGGCTGGCTGTCCGCTGAGCTGTCCGGGGTGCCGTCCTGCGGCGGAGCCGCCATTCCGGGACCGTCCAGCAGGAGGGCTTCGGAAGCGAGGGAGCGAAGCGCCACCGCCACGTCGTGGATCTCGGGGCGTGCATCAACCAGGCGGGACGTCATGGCACGCAGGATGTCAGTCCAGTCGGAACCTACCCATTCGGGGATCTCGGGGTCCCGGAGCAGGCGTGCCACGGCGGCTTCCACAATGGGGCCGGGGAACGCCTTTTCGCCGGTGAGGCACTCCAGGAGCACCAGGCCCAGGGAGTACACATCGGTGCGCGGTTCCACGGCGGCGCCCTGCGCCTGTTCCGGGCTCAGGTAGTTGGCTGTTCCGATGGTGGCGCCGTGGGCCGTGGCGACGGTGGCCTCAACCATCCGGGCGATCCCGAAGTCCGTGAGCCGCGGATACAGCCGGGTGTCTTTGTCTTCCTGGGGGAACAGCAGGATGTTCGCGGGTTTTACGTCGCGGTGGATGACTCCGTTGCTGTGCACGTAGCTCAGGGCGTCGGCCACATCCGCGCCGAGCGTTGCCGTGGCGGTTGAGGAGAGCGGACCCTCTTTGAGCTTCCCGCGCAGGTCCGGCCCGTCAACGAGTTCCATCACGAGGTAGCTGGACGTCCGGCCTTCGGAGTCAACGGTGACTCCGGCGTCCAGGAGCGTCACGAGGCCGGGGTGGGTCAGGGTTGCCAGCAGCTGCATCTCGGTCTGCTGGCGGCGTGCTTCGTCGTCTCCGTGGATCCCGGCACCGAAAATCTTGACGGCGACTTCCCGCCCGAGGTTCTGGTCCACTGCCCGGTACACCGATGCGGCACCGCCGGACCCTATGAGTTCGGTGGTGCGGTAGCGGTGCCCAAGGAGTACATCCACGGGTGTCCTCCTAGAGGGGTAAACGGTGAAGCAGGAAGAGGGCCTGAAACAATCAGTACGCTGATCAATCTCAGGCTAGCCCACCAGCGGTCCCATCTTAGCGCCCGGATCTGCGTGTCGGCGGCAAAATCCGGCGTATGTGACCAAGCTGTAACCTCCGGGCGTCAGCCGTTCAGGAACTCCAGGGCGGCGTTCTTGAACGCCCGTGAGGTCACGGCGTTGGTGTGGGTGCGGGCAGGAAGCTGCACCAGTTCGGCGGAACCGCTCAGGGCCGCCAGTTCCGGTGCCGTGACCGCCAGCGCGTCCCGGTCCCCGGCGACCAGCAGCAGCGGCATGGCCGGCACGGCCGCGGCGGGGGAGAAGGGCTCCTCCTTGATGGCTTCGATCATCCGGAACAGGGCGGTCAGGCGGTTCTGCGGGACCAGTTGTGCCATCCGCAGCAGTTCGGCGGTGCCGGGATCCGCCACGGGTGCCCCGCCGGCCGCCGCTTCCCGGGCGGCGTCCAGGTCGAAGTCGGCCAGCGGGTCGCCGCTGCCCGGCCCGCCCAGCACCATGCGGTGCACCAGTTCGGGCTGGGTCGCCCCGAATTCCCAGGCGAGCCTGGAGCCGAGCGAATAGCCGATGATGTCCAGGCCGCTGGCGGGATCGTTGTCCGTGAGAGGGGATACCCCGGCGTCCTGCAGCACCTGCAGCAGGTCCGCCCGGATGCGGCTTGGACGGTAGGAATCAAGGTCGTCCGGGGCGGCACTGCCGCCGTGGCCGGGAAGATCCACCGTGATGACGCGCCGGCCGGCGGCGGTCAGGGCGGGGATCCACCCCGAGGTCTGCCAGTTCAACTCCGAGCTGGAGGCAAAACCGTGCAGCAGCAGCACCGGCCGCAGGGCACCCACGGCACCCGTACCGCCGTCGGGCTCGGTGATCTCCACCAGCAGGTGCGGGTTGGTGCCTTCCACCACGGAACCCGGGCCGGCCACCGCCTAGTCCTCGTCCGGAACGGCGGTCAGGCGGACCCGGCGCCGGGCCGGTGCCTCCGAGGGGACCGTGCCGACGATGCCGGCCGTGTTGTCGGGCACCTCGAAGACGATCAGCGGCTCGCCCACGTTGATTTTTTCACCGGGTTCGCCGTACGTGCGTGCCACGCGTCCGGCCTGCGGGGACGGCAGCTCAACAGCGGATTTGGAGGTTTCCACCTCCACGAGCGGCTGGTTGCGTTCCACCTGGTCGCCCTCGGCCACCAGCCATTCCAGCACGGTCGCTTCGATCAGGCCTTCGCCGAGGTCGGGAAGGGGGAAGGGGATTTCAGCCACGCCGGTACTCCAATACTCGCTGGATTCCGAACAGGATGCGGTCGATGTTCGGAATGTATTCGTCTTCAAGATCGCCTGAGGGATACGGTACGTCGAATCCCGTGACCCGCCCAACCGGTGCGCGCAGGGTGTCGAAGCAGCGTTCGGTGATCAGGGCGGCCACCTCGGCGCCCAGGCCGGAGGTCAGCGGCGCCTCATGGACGACGACGGCGCGCCGGGTCCGTGCCACCGAGGCCGCCAGTCCGTCGGCGTCGATCGGCTTCAGCCAGCGCAGGTCCAGGACCTCCACCTCGATCCCGTCCTCGGCAGCCAGTTCGGCCACGGCGAGGCAGCGGGCCACCATGGCACCCCACGCCACCAGCGTGACGTGTTTGCCCGGGCGGACCACCTTGGCGCCCTCCAGGGGGCCGGCGTCGTCAAGGGCCACATCGCCCTTCTGCCAGTACCGGGACTTCGGTTCCATGAAGATCACCGGGTCCGGACGTGCCACGGAGTGCTTCAGCAGGTGGTAGGCCTCATGCGGGCTGGACGGTGAGACCACCTTCAGTCCCGGCACATGGGCGAACAGCGCTTCGAGGGATTCGCCGTGGTGTTCGGGGGCGCGGATGCCGCCGAAGCTGGGCACCCGCAGCGTCACCGGCATCGGCAGGGTGCCGCGGCTGCGGTAGTTCATCCGGGCCAGCTGGGTGATGATCTGGTTCACGGCGGGGTAGGCGAAGCCGTCGAACTGCACTTCGGGAATGGGACGGAAACCGGCCATCGCCAGTCCCACCGACATACCGAGGATGCCGGATTCAGCCAGCGGGGTGTCAAAGACGCGGTCGGCGCCGAAGCGCTGCTGCAGGCCGTCGGTGATCCGGAAGACGCCGCCGAGCCGCCCCACGTCTTCGCCCAGGACCACGGCTTTGGGATCCTCCGCCAGGATTTCGGCCAGGGCGCGGTTCAGGGCCGCCTGCATCGACAGGTTTTCCACCCGTCCTGCGCCGTCCGCGGGGGAGGGGACCGGACCGGACCGGGCCTGCCCGGCGTTCCGGGCGGCGGCTTCCAGGTCAGAGGAGGGAACGGCGTCGACCGCCGTGGTGCTTTGCTGATCAGACATGTTCGGATTCCTCCCGCCAGGCGCGGGCCTGGGCCTTCAGTGCTTCGGTGGGTTCGGCGAAAACGAAGTCGAACATTTCGGATCCGGGCCGGGCTCCCAGCTGCATAACGCCTTCGCGGACGCGGTCGGCATTGGCATTCGCGTCCTGCAGTGCGGTGTCGAGGAAGCCGCGGTCCGCGATTCCCTCGGCCAGGAGCCGGTCGGCGAGCAGCTGGACCGGGTCGGCGCCGGCGTCGCGGCGCTCCTCCTCCAGGCTGCGGTACCTGCCGGGATCATCACTGGTGGAGTGCGGGCCGCGGCGGTAGGTCATGGCCTCGATCAGTACGGGTCCGTGTCCGGCGCGGGCATGCGCGGCGGCCTCGCGGGTGGCGAGGACGACGGCGGCGGCGTCGTTGCCGTCCACCGTGATGGCTTTGATGCCGTACCCGGCGGCACGGGCGGCGACGGTGCCGCCGGCCACCTGGGCCTCGGTGGGCAGCGAAATGGCCCAGCCGTTGTTCTGGACAAAGAAAATGACCGGTGCTTTCAGCACGCCGGCGAAGTTCATCGCTTCATGGACATCGCCCTGCGAGCTCGCGCCGTCGCCGAAATAGGTCAGGGCGACGCCGCGCGTGCCGGAGAGGGTCTGGCCGTGTGCCCAGCCCACGGCGTGCAGCACTGATCCGCCGACCACTGCCTGGATCGGAGCAAGCCGGGTCTGCACCGGATCGTAGAGGCCGCCGTGCCAGCTGGCCTTGTGGGTGGACATATAGGCGGTCATGTCCACGCCCATGGTCAGGGCAACCCCCATTTCCCGGTAGGTGGGGAAAACGAAGTCCAGTTCGGGGTCCATGGCGAAAGCGCTGCCCACCTGGGCCGCTTCCTGGCCCAGTTCCGGGGCGTAGCCGGGAATGATGCCCTGGCGCTGCCAGGCGATCGCGGCGAGGTCCAGCTGCCGGACGGCGGTGACCAGGCGGTAAAGCTGCCGGAGTTCCTCCGCGGGCAGGGCCGCAGGCTGCAGATTATTGTCCATAGTCCGCAACCTAGTGCCTTGCGCCACAGTGGGCAAACAGCATCAGGAACATGACACAGTCTGTACAAATGTGTCGGTCAGCCGGCACCTGGGCATGGCAGTTTGCCTAAGGCATGCTCCGGGCCTGACCCCGCCCGGCTATTCCGCCGGGTTGCGGGGCGCGGTGCGGGCCTTGGCGGCGCTCCGGCGCTCGAAGGACCAGGCCAGCAGCACCAGGAGGGTGCTCAGCGCCGCCGTCGCCAGCAGCTGGACGCGGACGTCGGGATCGAAGAACCCGAGAATGACGATGCCCGCCAGCAGGGCGAGGGCGAAGTAGGAGAGCCAGGGGAAGGCCCACATCTTGAAGCTGAGTTCGACGCCGGCCGCTTCCGCGCGCTTGCGCAGGATGATCTGCGAAACGATGGAGATGCCCCAGACCACCAGGCAGGTGGAACCGACGGTGTTGAGCAGGATCATCAGCACCGTCTCGGGGTAAAGGTAGTTCAGCACCACGGCAATAAAGCCGAAGACCACCGAGGCCAGCACCGCGCGGCGCGGCACCCCTCCGGACCCGAGCCGGCCCAGGGCTGCCGGTGCCCGGCCGCGCTCGCCCAGGGAGTAGATCATCCGGGACGCGCCGTAGAGGTTCGCGTTCATGGCCGACAGCAGCGCAATGACGATCACGACGGCCATGACGGTGTCAGCGCCGGGTACCTGGGCGGCGTGCAGGACGGCCACGAAGGGCCCGGTGCTGAGGGCTTCGCTGTCCCAGGGCAGCACGGTGACCATCACCAGGACGGAGCCGATGTAGAAGACCAGGATCCGCCAGATGACCGAGTTGATCGCTCCGGCAATGTTCTTGGACGGCTCTTCGGTGTCCGCCGCCGCGATGGTGATGATCTCGGTGCCGCCGAAGGCGAACACCACCAGCAGCAGGCCCGAGGCCACGCCGGTCAGCCCGTTGGGCATAAAGCCGCCGTTGCCGAAGAGGTTGGAGGTGCCCGGTGACGGGACACCGGGCAGCAGGCCGGCCACAAAGGCAACGCCGACGCCCAGGAAGATAATGATTGCCGCAACCTTGAGGATCGCGAACCAGTACTCGAATTCACCCAGGCTGGCAGCCCCGGCCAGGTTGACGGCGGTAAACACGATGATGAAGGCAAGGGCCAGCACCCACTGTTCGACGCCGGGAACCAGGGAGGCGACGATGGCGGCAGCGGCCGTGGCCTCCGCGGCTATGACGATCACGATCTGGAACCACCACATCCACCCGACAGTGGTGCCGGCCGTACGTCCCAGGGCTTTCTCCGCATACACGGAAAACGCCCCGCTGCTGGGGTCGGCCGCAGCCATCTCGCCCATCATGCGCATGATGAGAATCACCATGGTTCCGGCGATCAGGAAGGAGATCAGCACGGCGGGACCGGCTGCTGCGATGCCTTCCCCGGAGCCCACGAAGAGGCCGGTGCCGATGGCACTGCCCAGGCTCATCAGGACGAGGTGCCTCGGCTGCATCTTCCGCGTACCGGACGGTTCCCCCGCCGGAAGTGCAGTATCAGCGCTGGACGGGCGGGTGGAACTGGGCATAACGGGAGAGGCCTTAGAACGAACGGATTGGCTGCCGGTGGGTCCGCCGGCAGGCGGGGAAGCCGCTGCGGAAATGTACACCTGATTCCATCTTAAGGCCGCTTTGTGTGTGCCCGGTTCCGGCGGACAGCCGTGCTGCCTCTACAATTTGTACACTGCCTGTGCTTAGTCCCGGAAAGGACCCCATGCCCACCGACGCGCTGGACGCCCGTATCGTCACCCTGTTCACCGACAACCCCCGGATGTCGGTGCTGGAGGCCTCGCGCCGGCTCTCAGTCGCCCGGGCCACGGTGCAGGCACGCCTGGACCGGATGCAGGAAACAGGCGTGATCGCCGGCTGGGGTCCGCGGATCGACGCCGAGGCGCTGGGCTACGACGTCGTCGCCTACTGCTCGCTCACCATCCGCCAGGACACCGGCCATGATGCCGTGGTCGCGGCGCTGTCCCGGATTCCGGAAATCCAGGAGGTGCATACCGTGTCGGGGGAGAGCGACCTGCTGGCCCGGGTTGCCGCGCGGTCCAATTCGGACCTGCAGCGGGTGATCGACGCGATCGTGGCCACCAACACCGTCCTGCGGACCTCTTCGGTCATTGTGCTGAACACGCACTTCCAGGGGCGGATGCTGCCGCTGCTGCACGCTGCGGCAGCCCCGGAGGCCTGACCCGCCACAGTTGGTTGCTGCTCAGTAACATTCCTTCCACGGCTGACTGTGGCCCACGGCACTCCGGTTACACTCGCCCCATGCTTACCACCCCCGCGCCGTCCGCGGCACTCCTGGGCCACATGGCTGCCCCCAAGCTTGCCCGGCTCCTGACCTGCCGCACTGTCTCTTCGCGGGTGCCCGGGGAGGTCGAGACGGACCAGTTCGAGGCCTTCATCGCCGCGCTGCCCGAACTCTTTCCACGTGTTTCCACAGCCCTGCAGCTGGAACGGGTCAACGGCTTCGGACTGCTGTACCGCTGGCCCGGGAAAGCCGCGGCGGAGCCTGCCGCGGGCGCGGCGGACGGCCGGGGTCCCACGGTGCTGATGGCCCACTATGACGTGGTCCCCGTGGAGGACCCGGACCGGTGGGACTATCCGCCGTTCGCCGGCACGGTCACCGAGACCACCATCGAGGGCCGCGGCGCCCTCGATGACAAGGGCGCGCTGGCCGCAGTCATGGAAGCGGCCGAACAGCTCCTCGCCGAGGGGTTCGCACCGGCGGCGGATATCTACTTTTCCTTCGGCAACAACGAGGAGACGGCCGGCGACACGGCTGCTGCTGCGGCTGCCCTGCTCGCTGAACGCGGCATCCGTCCCTGGCTGGTGCTGGACGAAGGGGGTGCGGTGGCCTCCGGCGCGTTCCCGTTCGTGTCTGTGCCGCTCGCCGTCGTCGGCGTTTCCGAAAAAGGCATCCTCGACGTCGAACTGGCGGTGGAGGACGCCGGCGGGCATGCGTCCACGCCGCACCGGATGGGCGCGACGGCGCGGCTGGCCCGCGCGGTCGTCCGCCTGGACCAACGCCCGTTCCCGGCATCCCTGCCGGACGTCAGCGTGGACATGATCCAGCGGCTGTCCGCGGCGGCGCCGCTGCTGCCGCGCCTGGTCCTGGCCAACGCAGGCCGTCTGCGCAGTGTGCTGACCCGGGTGTTCGGCCTCCTTGGCGGCGAACCCAACGCCATGACCCGCACCACCGTCGCCGTGACCCAGCTGCGGGGGAGCAAGGGATCCAACGTCCTGGCCACGCGGGCCACTGCCAACGCCAACATCCGGGTGGCCGTGGGGGAGACGGTGGAATCGACGGTGGCGCGTCTGCGGTCGATTATCCGTGACCCCAAGGTGAGCCTGCGCGTGGTCGAGGGCAACGAGCCTTCTCCGGTCTCCGCGACGGACAACGCCCAGTTCACCCTGCTCTCGGACACCATCAAGGGCTGCTTCCCGGACGCCGTTCCGGTGCCGTACATCATGCTGGGCGGAACCGACGCGCGCCGCTTCACCTCCATCTGCGACGCCGTGTACCGGTTTGCCCCGTTCCGTATGAGTGCTGCGGACCGGGCCAGCATCCACGCCGACAACGAACGCCTCGGCATTGAGACCTTCGGCGAAGGCATCCTCTTCTACAAATCGCTGATGGGTGCGCTCTGATGCCCGCGCCCTCCGCGTCCGGGCTACGCATGATCGGACCCCTCGTGTGGTTCCTGGTACTGGTGGAAATCACCAGCGGTATCCTGCAGGGCTACTACACGCCGCTGCTCACCGACATTGCCCGGCACCTGAAGATCGACGACGGCGACGTCAACTGGTTTGAATCCGCCCAGCTGATGCTCAGTGCGCTGGCCGTACCGATCCTGGCCAAACTCGGCGACATCTACGGGCACAAACGCATCCTGCTGGCCGCCACGGTCCTGACGGCTGCAGCGTCCTGGGGGGTGGCCTTCGCACCGGATTTCTGGACCTTCCTGGCGGCGTGGTCGTTCCAGGGCTTCTACGTGGTCTGGCTGCCGATGGAAATCGCCCTGATCTTCAGCCGGCTGCGGCATGCGCCGGACCGTGCGGTCCTCACCCGCAAGGCGGCGGGCCTGCTGGTCGGCGCCCTCGAGCTGGGGGTGATCGGCGGAGCCCTGCTGGGCGGGGTCCTGGTGGAGCACCTCCCGCTGTGGCTGACGCTGTGCCTGCCCGCGGCTGCGGTGACCCTGTGCATCTTCGCGGTGCACTTCGGGGTACCCGAATCCACCGCTTTGGACGGCGGCACCGTGGACCGCACCGGGTTCGTGCTGCTGGCTGCCGGGCTGCTGCTGCTGACCTCCGGCTTGACCTTCCTGCGGATCAACGGCCCGGAGACCTGGTGGGTATGGGCCGTCCTGGCCGCCGGTGCGGCAGTGTTTGTTCCCTTTGTGCGGTATGAACTGGGGCAGAAGGACCCGCTGGTGGACTTCCGGATGCTGCGCAGCCCGTCCATGTGGCCGGTCCAGCTCACCGCGGGGCTGTTCGGCATCTCGGTCCTTGGTGCCCAGGCGCCCATGTCCACGTTTGCCCGCACCGATCCGGGACTGCACGGCTACGGCCTGGGACTGGCGGCCTCGCAGGTGTCCATCATCATCGGTACCTACGTCTTCGCCCTGCTTCTAGGTGCGCTGCTCTTCCCCCTGGCGGCCCGGCGGACCACTCCGCGGAACACGCTGGTGGGGGCATCGCTCCTGGTGGGCATCGGGTACGGACTCTTCCTGCCCTTCCACGACACGCTGCCGCAGGCCCTGGTGAACATGGTGGTGGCCGGGCTCGGTTCCGGGGCGCTGGTGGCCGCGCTTCCCTCGGCTGCTGCCGCCGCGGCGCCTTTGAACCGGACCGGCATGGCGACCGGGCTGACCAACACCACCAAGACCATCGGCGGGTCCTTCGCCTCGGCGGTCTTTGGGATTGCGCTGGCGGGCGCGGCAGCTGACGCGCTCTCGGGCGGATCCGCGGACGCCGGGACGGTGGCCCCGCTGCAGGGTTACCTGACGGTCTGGGCCGTGTGTTCCGTGACGGCGTTTATCGCGGCGGCTGTCCTGCTGCTGGTGCCCAGGCTCGCGTTTGCCGACCCTCCGCTGACGGAGGCGGCTGCCTAGTCCCCGCTCGGGTCCGCCAGGCTCGCCAGGACCTTGTCCGTGAGTTCCTTCAGCTGTGCCAGTTCCGCGCTGTCCAGGGCAGGTGCCAGCAGTTTCTGGATGCCGCGTACGTGGATACGGCCCAGGCGGCGCTGGACGGCCCGTCCCTCATCGGTGAGCGAGAGTTCCACGCCGCGCTGGTCCTGCTCGGCCGGGCGGCGCTGCACCAGTCCCCTGGCCTCAAGCCGGTCCACCATCCGGCTCAGGCTGGGCTGGCTGATGAGCAGGTGTTCATTGAGCTCGTTCAGCCGGGTCCAGCCCCCGGGGCAACGGGTCAGGTTAAACAGGACGTCGTACTCCCGCATGGTGAGTTCCCGGAATTCCGGGTCCCGCTGCAGGCGCCGCATCACGCCGACCTGGACGCGGAACAGCGACTCCCATGTTTCGGCGGCCTGTTTCGCGGTGACGTCGTCTGTGGGGTGCATCGTTCCAGCCTACTGAACCGCAGCGGAGGCAGACGCCGTGCCGGCTGCCGCTGGGGTGCGGGCGGCGACGCGCGCTGCATGGGTGGGACCCTCCGGAACGTCCTGCGGGCGGCGCGAATCGAATTCCTTCCGAAGCTCGGGCAGCACGTATTCACCGAAGAGGTCCAGCTGCTCCAGGACGGTCTTGAGCGGCAGCCCGGCGTGGTCGATGAGGAAAAGCTGGCGCTGGTAGTCACCGAAATACTCCTGGAAACTCAGGGTCTTCTCCAGCACTTCCTGCGGGCTTCCCACGGTCAGCGGAGTCTGCGCCGTGAAGTCCTCCATGGACGGACCGTGTCCGTAGACGGGCGCATTGTCGAAGTACGGGCGGAACTCGTTGACGGCGTCCTGGGAGTTTTTCCGCATAAAGAACTGGCCGCCCAGGCCCACTATGGCCTGGTCCGCGCGGCCGTGTCCGTAGTGCTCGTAACGCTCGCGGTACAGGCCGATGAGCTGCATGTAGTGCTCCTTCGGCCAGAAGATGTTGTTGGCGAAGAACCCGTCGCCAAAGTAGGCGGCGATCTCAGCCACCTGCGGAGTACGGATGGAGCCATGCCAGACGAACGGGGCGACGCCGTCGAGCGGCCGCGGCGTAGCCGTGAAGTTGTGCAGGGGAGTGCGGAACTTGCCCTCCCAGTTCACGGTGTCCTTGTCCCAGAGCTGGCGGAGCAGGTTGTAGTTCTCCACGGTCAGTTCCACCGAGTCCTGCGGATCCTTGCCGAACCAGGGATACACCGGTGCAGTGTTGCCTCGGCCCAGGACCAGGTCCACGCGGCCGTCCGCCAGGTGCTGGAGCATGGCGAAGTCCTCGGCGATCTTGACCGGATCATTGGTCGTGATCAGCGTGGTGGTGGTGGAGAGGATGATGCGCTCGGTCTGGGCGGCAATGTAGCCCAGCAGCGTGGTGGGGGAGCTGGCATAGAAGGGCGGGTTGTGGTGCTCGCCGGTGGCATAGACGTCCATGCCGATCTCTTCGACCTTGCGGGCAATGGCCACCGCGGCCTTGATCCGCTCAGCCTCGGTGGGGACGAGCCCGGTGACGGGATCCCGGGTGATGTCGCTGACGCTGAAGACACCGATCTGCATGCTGGCCTCCGGAGGGGTGGTTGGAAGTTTCTTCAAGTATATGCAAATGCATATACCTTCCCTAACCGCCGGCGGCGGAGGTTCATTCCCGGCACAGCCTTCCCGGACGGGGGGGCGTCCGGCTAGACGCCGGTCTTTACCCCGGCTGCCCCGGCTGCCGCGGTTGCCCCGGTGTCCTGCTTCCGCTGCCGGCGCTTCTCGCGGGAACCCTCCAGCAGGCGGTAGAGCACCGGCACCAGGATCAGGGTCAGGGCGGTGGAGGAGATCAGGCCGCCGATCACCACTATGGCCAGCGGGCGCGAGATAAAGCTGCCCTCACCGGTCACGCCCAGGGCCATCGGGGTCAGGGCGAAAACGGTGGCCAGGGCGGTCATGAGGATGGGACGCAGCCGCTGCCGGGAACCGCGGAAGACGGCGTCCTCCACGTTCATGGCCGGCTCGTCCCCCCGCGGCTGACGGTACTGGTTGATCAGGTCCATCAGGACAATTGCGTTCGTCACCACAATGCCCACCAGCATCAACATGCCTACCAATGACGCCAGTCCCAGGGGCACACCCGTGATCAGCAGCAGCAGGATGGCTCCGGTAGCCGCGAACGGGATGGAGACCAGCAGGATCAGGGGCTGCAGCAGGGACTTGAAGGTGGCCACCATGATCACGTAGACAATCGCGATGGCTATCAACAGGGCCAGTCCCAGCTGCGTGAAGGACTCGTTCTGCTGTGTCGCGGCGCCGCTGAGCTCGGCGGTGACGCTGGCCGGCAGGTCAACGTCGTCCAGCCTGGCCTGGACCTCGGTGATGGTGCCGCCCAGATTGTCTCCGTCGGGGGAGACGGAGACGACGGCGGTGCGTTCGCCGCCGGAGGAGGAGACCGACGTCGGCACCTCCACCTCCTCGATGGTTGCCAGCGCACTCAGCGGCACGGTCCCGCTCCCGGCCGGCACGGAAATGCCGTTGAGCTGTTCCAGCGAGGTGACCGGGGTTCCTTCACCGATGAGCACCGGCAGGTCGTCGGTGCCCAGCCGGACCGTTCCGGCGGGCAGGGGGCTGATGGTGGAGGCCACCAGGCCGGCAATCTGCTGCTCGTTCAGGCCCGCAGCCACCGCCTTGGCACGGTCGATGGTGACCTGGACCTGGGGCTGGGAGGCGGAGAGGTTGGAGCTGGCCTGGGCGACCCCGGGCAGATCGGACATGGCGTCGACGACGGCGTCACTGGCCGGCTGCAGTTCCGCGGGGTCACCGGCGGACAGCGAGATTTCGACGGTGTTGGAGGTTCCGAAACCGCCGCCGGTGCTGCCCAGGGTGACCTCGCCGGCGTCGTCGGCCTCTTCGAGTGCGGACCGCACGTCTTCCCGCAGGGCCTCCTGGTCCACTCCTTCCTCGGTGATCACGGTGAAGTTGGCCACCGAGGAACCGCCTGCAGTGAAGGCCGCCAGGCCGGAGGTGGAGGTGCCCATGGTGACCTGGACATCCTTAACGCCCTCGATGCCGCCCAGGATCTCCTCGACCTCTCCGGCCGCCTCCGATGTGCGGTCCAGCGAGCTTCCGGCGGGCAGCTCCTGCCGCACGCTGAAGGTGTTTTGGCCGGTGTCGCCCAGGAGGTTGGTCGGCAGCAGCGGAGTCATGGCAGCCGTAGCCGCCAGGATGACCACGCCGGCGGCAACTGTGAACACGGGGTGGCGCTGGGTGGTGCGCAGGATCGGCAGGTAGCCGCGCTGCAGGATGGTCCGCGATTCGCGTTCCTCAGCCTGGGCCCGGTAGGCGGCCGGATCGGCAACCGGCGGGGACGACTTCAGGAACCAGTAGGCGAGTACCGGCACGATGGTCAGGGAGACCAGGAGCGAGGCGAGGAGCGCCAGGGAAGTGGTCACCGCGAACGGCCGGAACAGCTCTCCGGCCAGCCCTCCGACAAAGGCGATGGGAGCGAAAACGGCCACTGTGGTGAGGGTGGAGGCCGTGACCGCACCGGCGACCTCACGGACGGCCGTGAGGATGGCGGCGGTTTTGTCCTCGCCGTACCCCAGGTGCCGTTTGATGTTCTCGATCACCACAATCGAGTCATCCACCACCCGGCCGATGGCGATGGTCAGGGCCCCGAGGGTCAGGATGTTCAGGGAGTACCCGAACGCCAGCAGCCCGATGAAGGTCACCAGCAGCGAAAGCGGGATGGAAACCGCGGTGACGAGCGTGGAGCGGAGGGAGAGCAGGAAGACCAGGATTACCAGGACAGCGAAGCCGAGGCCGAGCAGCCCTTCGGTGGTGAGGTCCGAAATGGACTTTTCAATGAAGGGTGCCTGGTCGAAAATGACGGTGAAGACCGCGCCTCCGCCCAGTTCGTCCTGAAGCGACGGCAGCAGGTCCATGACCTGGTGCGAGATGCCCACGGTGTCCCCGGCCGGGGTCTTGGTGATGGACACTGCCAGGGTGGCTTCACCGTTGGTGCGGGTGATGGAACTGGACTCGTCCTCGGTGATGTCCACCGATGCCACGTCGCCGATGGTCACCGGGGCGCTGTCCGCCGCCGGGGAGCTGGATTCGACCGGCAGGCCCGATATCTTTTCGAGACTGTCCAGGGGTGCGCCCACCTGGATCGAGAGGGTGCGGCCGTCTTCCTGGACCGTGCCGGCCGGCAGCAGGTCTCCGCTGTTCTCAAGGGCGTCGACGATGGCCGCGGGGGTGACCCCGGAAGCGGCAAGGGCCGCGTTGTCGGGCAGGATGGCGACGTGCCGGGTTGCACCGCCGGTGACTTCGGCCGTGCGGACCCCTTCGATCTTCTGCAGGCGGGGAACGGTCAGGCGCTGCAGGTCCGCGTTGAGCTCCGCCAATGGTTCATCCGAGGACACCGCAAGGTAGACGATCGGGAAATCGCTGATGCTTCCGGCCAGGGACTGGGGATTGGCGTCCTCGGGAAGCAGCTGGCGGGCGTTGGAAATGGCCCGGTCCACCTGCCCGCGCGCCCGGTCCAGGTCCGTGCCGTAGGCGAAGGTGAGGCTGATGGTGGAAATGCCGGAACGGGACGTGGCGGTGGATTCCTCGAGCTCTTCCACAGCGGTCAGGGCGCCTTCGAGCGGTTCGCTGACCTGGGCATCCACCACCTCCGGGGAAGCCCCCGGCAGGGCCGTGATCACGCTGATCTGGGGAAACTCCAGCGACGGGATCAGTTCCTGCTTCAGCGAGCCCATCGAGATGACCCCGAAAACGGCCACGAACACCGTGATCAGGGCAATGAGCGCCCGGTTGGAAAGGGACAGCCTGGCCAATCGGTCCATGATCCTGCCTTACGAAGGGCGAACTGGAGTTGGGCGGCGCCGATGTTCCGGGGCCGGGAAACGCTTCGCGGCGCAACCCCACCCGGGAGGGAAGGGCTGCGCCGCGGGCGCGGCCGGGGCTAGGAGAGCCCCAGGACCTTATTGGTGTCGGTTTCGATCTCTTCGGCGAGGTGCTCGTTTTCGTTGAGCTTGACCCCGTAGCCCGGGATCATTTCCTTGATCTTCGGCTCCCAGCCATCGAACTGGCGGGGGAAGGCACGCTTGAGGAGGTTGATCATGATGGGCGGCGCCGTGGACGCACCGGGGGAAGCACCGAGCAGGGCGCCGATGGACCCGTCGGCTGCGGTAATGAGTTCGGTGCCGAACTGCAGCACGCCGCCCTTCTTCGGATCCTTCTTGATCACCTGCACGCGCTGGCCCGCAGTGATGAGGTCCCAGCCTTCGGTCTGTGCGGACGGCATGAATTCCTGCAGCGCCTGCGTCTTGCCCTCGCGAGTCTTCATCACCTCGGTGACGAGGTACTTGACCAGGCTCATGTTGTCCTTGGCCACGCCCAGCATGGGGACGAGGTTGGACGGGCGGACCGAAAGCGGAAGGTCCAGGTAGGAACCGGTTTTCAGGAACTTCGGGGAGAAGCCGCCGTACGGCCCGAACAGCAGTGACCGCTGGCCGTTGACGAAGCGGGTGTCCAGGTGCGGCACGGACATGGGCGGTGCACCAACCGAGGCCTGTCCGTACACCTTGGCGTTGTGGCGGGAGATGATGGATTCGTCCGTGGAGCGCAGGAACTGGCCGGATACGGGGAAGCCGCCGAAGCCCTTGCCCTCGGGAATGCCGGAGGCCTGGAGCAGGTGCAGGGCTCCGCCGCCGCCGCCTATGAAGACGAAGCGGGCGGAGACGGTGCTGGTGGTGCCGCTGGCGCGGTCCTTGACCTTGACGTCCCAGCCGCCGGTGGAGGAACGCGACACGTTGCCGACCTCGTGGCCGAAGTGCATGTTCACGCCGTTGGCGCCGAGGTAGTTCGTCAGTTCACGGGTAAGCGCACCGAAGTCGACGTCGGTGCCGCCGGCGACGCGTGAGGCGGCGACGCGCTGTGACGGGTCGCGCCCTTCCATGATCAGGGGAGCCCATTCCGCCAGCTTGGCCGGGTCCTCGGAGAACTCCATGGTCTTGAACAGGGGCTGTGCGCTCAGGGACTCGTAGCGGCGGCGCAGGTACTCGGAGTGTGCGTCACCCCAGACAAAGCTCATGTGCGGCAGCGGATTGATGAAGGTGTTGGAGATGTGGCCTGCGGAGACGAGGTGCGCCCAGAACTGACGGGAAACCTGGAACTGCTCGTTGATACCCACTGCCTTGGCCGGGTCAACCGATCCGTCGGCCGCGGCCGGGCTGTAGTTCAGTTCGCAGAGGGCGGCGTGGCCGGTTCCGGCGTTGTTCCAGGGGTCGGAACTCTCCAGGCCTGCGCGGTCGAGGCGCTCGTAGAGGGAAATGTCCCAATCCGGCTGAAGCTGCTTCAGGAACGCCCCAAGGGTTGCGCTCATGATGCCGCCGCCGATCAGCAGTACATCAGTTTTCGTTGCGGAATTATCCGCCGGGCTATTAGCAGTCAACATCTTCTCCAGTCGCGTGGGCGCTAGCCATAGAAGCGTATCCCGATCAGGTGCCTTCCTAAAATTATTGCCGCAGGTAATCCGTCAGCGGGAGAGGGTGCGCCTATTGCGGTGGAGGGGTGCCGCGCGGACTCAGCGTTCCGTGAGCGTAATCCGGTTGAAGATTTCGTGCAGGACCGGGCTGGTGGGATAGGAGGAAACACGGGGGGAGAGGGCGAGAGCGGAAATCGGGAAGGCGAGCGGGACCGCCGGCACGCGTTCGGAAATGCGGTCGGTGATCGCGTGGTAGGCATCGGTTTGTTCCTGGCCTTCCGGGAAGGCCCGTGCCTTGTCGACACCGAGGAATACCTCGGGGTCGTTGAAAGCGAATTCCTCGGTATAGCGTCCAAAAAGTGTTCCGACGAAGTTGTCCCCGGCTTCGTAGGTGCCCGCAAGTCCCAGCAGGTGGAACGCCCGGTCCTCCTTGCCCTGCACCCTATCGAGGTACCCTTCCGACCAGTCCACCGGGACCGGACGGATGTTGAACCCCGCTGCGGTGAGCTGGCTGCTCAGCCTGGCGTAGACCTTCTCCGGTGTGGGCAGATACGTGCGGGTGACGTGGCGGGGGTAGTAGAAGGGGAGCTCCCGGCCGTCGTAGCCGGCTTCCAGGAGCAGTTCCCGGGCCTTGTCGGTGTCATACCCGTAACCTGTGGCGGAGTCGGAGGTCAGCCCCAGCTTTTCCGGGAGGAACTGGTTGGCCGGCTTGGTGCCGTTGAGGAACAGGCCGTCCAGAACCGCGGGCTTGTCGATGGCGTGGGCTACGGCCCGGCGCATCAGGACGTTGTCCAGGCCGGGGAAATTCGAGTTGATGCCCAGGTAGAGGATGGAGTAGGGATCACGCTGCTGGATCTGCTGGCCGTTGCGCGCCAGGTCGCCGACGTCGTTGACGGTCACCAGGTCGTAGCCGTCCACCTGTTCCTTCTTCAGCGCCCGCAGCCGGCCCTCAGGGCTGGAAATCGTCTTGAAGACCACGGTGCCGATCTGGCCTGGTTCGCCCCAGTACTCCGGGTAGGCGGCCAGCTCGACGGTGTCGCCGTCCCAGCCGACGAAGCGGAACGGGCCGGTGCCGACAGGCTGCACGCCGTAGGCGGAAACCTTCCGCCCGTTGCGTTCCTGGGTGAGCGCATCGGCGCTGCCGTCAGCCAGGGCCTTCGGCGAGGACATGCCGAAGGCCGGGGCGGCGAGTGCGGGGATGAAGCTGTCCAGCGGCTCCGTCAGCTGCACCCGTACCGTGTATTCATCGACCGCCGTGCATTCCTTGTAGACCGCGGTCTGGGGGGTATCCGAGAACCCCCGGAAGACCGACCGGTACATGAGGGAATCGCTGCGCGCGGATTCGGGCAGGTTGAACCAGCGTTCGAAGTTCCGGCGGACGGCCTCCGCGTTGAAGGGTTCACCGTCGTGGAACGTGACATCACGGCGCAGTTCAAACGTGTACGTCCTGCGGTCCTCCGACTTCGTCCAGCTCTTCGCCAGCAGCGGTGTCGGGGCGGAGGTCAGGGGATCGACGCCGACGAGGCCTTCAAAGACCTGCCGGGTCACCCGGAAGGACTCAGTATCGACGGCCAGCGCGGGGTCCAGGGTTACCGGATTGGCGGCGGTGGCCATGGTGAACCGCCCGTTCGGGCCGGCCGGTCCGGTTGCGGTCGGGCTCGGCGCCGGGGTCGGGGTTTCATCTGCCGCTGCCTTGCAGCCGGCAAGCATAAAAGCCGCCGCTGCGGCGCCGATAAGTGTGCGGCGGGACAGGGCAGAACTGCCGCTTCCGGGTTTTGCAGTGCCGGGATTCGCCACGGTGAATACTCCTCCGGGACGCTCCATCCCTCATAAATCGATGATTTTCCATTCTAAATGATTAAAAACCGGTAAACAGCTGTGAGACACGCGTCACAAGGGGCGTGAGTGGGGCAGGATGGGGAAATGACTGATTTGACCACTGCTTCGCCCCTGCTCGAGGTGAGCAACCTCGCCGTTAACTTCCGGACCATGGACGGAGAAGTTGCTGCCGTGCGCAACGCCGGTTTTTCCCTCCCGGCAGGGAAGACCCTGGCCATCGTCGGGGAGTCCGGCTCCGGTAAATCCACTACCGCCATGGCCGTCATCGGCCTGCTGCCGGGCAACGGCACCGTGGCGTCGGGCAGCATCCGCTTTGATGGGCAGGAGCTGGTAGGCCTTCCCGAGTCGAAGATGCGGGCCATCCGTGGACGGTCCATTGGACTGGTGCCGCAGGACCCGATGTCCAACCTCAATCCGGTGACGAAGATCGGGACCCAGGTTGCCGAAACCCTGCTGGTGCACGGCATGGCGACGTCGAAGGACGTGGACCGGAAGGTCGTGGAGGTCCTGACCGCCGCCGGTCTGCCCAACGCCGCGGAGCGGGCCAAGCAGTACCCCCATGAATTCTCCGGCGGCATGCGCCAGCGGGCCCTGATTGCCATCGGCCTGGCCTGCCGTCCCCGCCTGCTGATCGCGGACGAACCCACCAGCGCCCTGGACGTCACGGTCCAGCGGACCATCCTGGACCAGATCGACCGGATGACCGAGGAACTGGGCTCATCCGTCCTGCTGATCACCCATGACCTGGGGCTGGCGGCCGAACGTGCCTCCGAACTCGTGGTGATGCACCGCGGCGAGGTCGTCGAAACGGGTCCCGCCCGGCAGCTCCTGGAGGATCCGCAGCACCCGTACACCCAGGCCCTGGTCCGCGCAGCGCCCAGCGTCGCTGCGGTGCGGCTCAGCCCCGGCGCCTTTGCCGGGCATGCCGCACCGAAGAGCGGGACAGCAGCGGCGCCGTCCGCAGCGGGCGACCCGGATGCCGCCCCCGCCGGGACCGAAACCGCGCCGGACAACATCGTGGAATTCCGTGACCTGACCAAGGTCTTCAAGATCCGCGGCCGTGCCGACGATTTCTACGCCGCGAAGAACGTCACGCTGGACATCCCGCGCGGACGCACCGTGGCCATTGTGGGGGAGTCGGGGTCGGGCAAGACCACGACCGCGCGGATGCTGTTGAAACTGATTGAACCCACCAGCGGAACCATGACCTTCGACGGCATGGATGTCGGCACCCTGGACAAGGCCCAGCTGCGGAACTTCCGCCAGCGGGTGCAGCCGATTTTCCAGGACCCCTATTCCTCGCTGGACCCGATGTACACCATCGAACGCATTCTGGAAGAGCCGCTCAAGACCTACCGCCGCGGGGATAAGGCCGAGCGCCACCGGCGCGTGCTGGAACTGATGGACCAGGTGGCGCTGCCCAAGGAGATGCTGCACCGCTATCCGGCCGAGCTTTCCGGCGGGCAGCGGCAGCGCGTGGCGATTGCGCGCGCCCTGGCGCTGCAGCCGGAGCTGATTGTCTGTGACGAACCGGTCTCGGCACTGGACGTCCTGGTGCAGGCCCAGATCCTGCAGCTGCTGGGGGACCTGCAGCGCGAGTTCGGCCTCAGCTACCTCTTCATCTCCCACGACCTGGCGGTTGTCCGCCTCATCTCCGACTACGTGTGCGTGATGAAGGACGGCGAACTGGTGGAAGCGGCGAGCTCCGAGGAAGTCTTCTCCAATCCCCGCCATCCCTACACCCGGAAGCTCCTGGCCTCGATACCCGGCAATGAGCTGAACATTGACGGCGGACTGACCGTCGACGACGAGCTGGCTTCCTAGCAGTGGAGCAACCACCGGATACCGCCGGGAGGGAACTGGAGGCCGAGCTGGAGGCACTGCTTTCCGCCCGGAACCGTGAGGACATGGCGCCAACCATTGCGGCGCTGCTCGGCGTCCACCGCCGGTATCCGGACAACGCCCGGGTCCTGTATGAGGTCGGCGGTGCCTATGACACCGCCGGTGAAGAGTCGACGGCGGCGGGATTCTATGAGCGGGCCCTGGCCCGGGGCCTGGAAGGCGATGTGCTGCGCCGCTGCTACCTGCAGTACGGCAGCACCTTAAGGATCCTTGGCCGCACGGAGGAATCGCTGGCGGTCTTTGCCCGTGCCCGGCAGGCCTTTCCCGGCTCGGTGTCCCTCGGGGCCTTCGAGGCCCTGACGCTGCATGCGGCGGGCAAGGTGAACGCCGCGCTCGCAGGGCTCCTGGTCCTGCTTGCGGAGAATGTCTCCGCGGAGGAGCTGGAACGGTACCTGCCGGCGCTGCACGGCAATGCCGGGTATCTCGCCTCGCTTGACGCGGTGGCAGGAGCCGGGGCCGGTCAGGGCACCTGAGGACAGCGGACAGCGGACAAACGGAAGGGCCCTCCCGGTGGGAGGGCCCTTCCGTTCGTTGGATGCTGTTCTAATGCTGCCTTGAGGCCGCGCACCCGGTTCCGGGGCTACGTTCCAAGTGGCTATTTTCTCCGGGTCTTGGGGTCCAGCGCCTCGCGGAGGGACTCGCCCAGCAGTGTGAAACCAAGTGCGGTGACTGCAATGCAGATACCCGGGAGGAAGGCCAGCTGCGGAGCCACGGCCAGTTCGGCCTGCGCGTAGGTAAGCATCCGGCCCCATTCGGCGGTCTGCGGCAGGCCGCCGCCGAGGCCCAGGAAGGACAGCGCCGCGGCGTCGATGACCGCTGTTGCCAGGGTCAGGGTCGCCTGCACGATCACCGGTCCCATGCTGTTCGGCAGCAGGTGGCTCATGGTGATGGTGCGCCGGCTCAGCCCCAGCGTCTGCGCCGACAAAATGTAGTCGGCGCTGCGCTGGGAGATCATCGACGAGCGCAGCAGCCGGGCAAAGATGGGCACCTGCGAGACGCCGATGGCAATCATGATTGCCAGCGAACTCTGTCCCAGGAGGGCTGCGATACTCACTGCCAGCAGCAGGTTCGGCACGGAGAGCAGGATGTCGACGAAGCGCATGATCACGCTGTCCACCCAGCCGCCGAGGCCGCCTGCGATCACACCGAGCAGCACCCCGCCCGCAAGGCCAAGCGCCGTGGAGACCACGCCGATGATCAGCGACGCGCGGGCGCCCCAGATGAGCTTGGAGAGGACATCGCCGCCGAAACGGTCCAGGCCCAGGGGATAGCCGTCCAGGTCTCCCGGCCCCGGAATGCGGGTGGGGGTGATATCCGTGCGGCCCGGCAGGTCATTGCCGCCGTAGGGTGCCAGCAGCGGAGCCAGGATGGCGACCAGGATGAACAGGCCAACGATGACGGCGCCGGTGACGGCGGCCGGGTTGCGGCGCAGGCGGCGGAACGCGTCTTTCCACATGCCGCTGCCGGTGGCGGGCTTGGCCGTCGGAGCGCCTTCCGGAAGGACGGACCCGCCGGCAGCGGGAGGCAGAGTAGTACTCACTGGACACGCACCCTTGGATCGATGAAGCCGTAGGACACATCAACCAGCAGGTTGATCAGTGAATACGCCACGGCGATGAACACGATGAATCCCTGCAGGACGGGATAGTCGAGGGCGAAGATCGCATCCCTCAGGAACCTGCCGATACCGCTGAAGGCAAACACCGTTTCCGTCAAAACGGCGCCGGAGATCAGCAGCCCGGTCTGCAGGCCGATGGTGGTGGTCACCGGCAGCATGGCGTTGCGCAGCACAAAGCGGCCGCGGATGGTTTTCTCCATCAGGCCCTTGGCGCGGGCGGTGCGCACGTAGTCCGCACCCTGGACTTCCAGGACCGACGCCCGCGTGATGCGCACGATGATCGCCAGGGGAATGGTGCCCAGTGCGATGGCCGGAAGCACCAGGTGCAGGATGGCGTCCCAGGACGCGTCCCATTCCCGGGTGAGCAGACCGTCCAGTACATAGAAATCGGTCACGTGCGTGGCGTCGATACGTGGATCCTGGCGTCCGTCGGTGGGGAACCAGCCCAACTGGATGGCCAGCACCCACTTGAGGATGAAGGCGAGGAAAAACACGGGGACAGTAATGCCGATCAGGGACAGGACCACGGAGGAGTGGTCCCAGAAACGCCCGTAGTGGCTGGCCGCCAGGTAGCCCAGCGGAATGCCGATGCCGATGGCGAAGATGAGGGCGACGACAGCCAGTTCCACCGTGGCGGGGAAGCGGGTGGCGAATTCCTCCAGCACGGGGCGTCCGGTGACGATGGACGTTCCGAAGTCGCCCTGCAGGAGCTTGCCGACATAGGTGAAGTACTGCTCGATCAGCGGGCGGTCGAACCCGTAGGCCTTATTGATGTTGGCAATGGCTTCGGGGGAGGCCTTGTCGCCCAGCAGGGCAGTGGCCGGACCTCCGGGCAGGTTGCGCACCCAGAGGAACAGCAGGATCGAAAGGCCGATCAGGGTGGGGATCAGCATAAGAAGGCGTTTGCCGATGACTCGTAGCACGAGTGTCCTTTCCCAGCTGTGGGGCTGGAGGATCTGGGAGGAAAAGACGAGGCGCGGAGGAGGCCGGGGACCCGCGGGTCCCCGGCCTCCTCTAAGGTGTTACTTTTTGAGCTTGATGTCGCTGAAGACCTCGTCGTTCACCGGGCTGGCCGGGTAGGACTCGACCCGCTCGGAGAACGCGAGCGACGGCGCCGGGTGGGCCAGCGGGACGGCCGGTGCGAACTCGGCAATGTCTTCATTGATCTGCTCGTAGAGCGGTGTCTGCTCCTCGAGGGTGGACACCTGGCGTGCCTCTTCCAGGGCAGCGAAGATGTCCGGGTTGTTGAAGCCGAACTCCGGCTTCTCCTGACCGAAGAACACACCCACGAAGTTGTCCGTGTCGTTGTAGTCGCCGGTCCAGCCCAAAAGGTGCAGACCGTGGTCGGAGCCGGCCTGCACGCGGTCCAGGTAGTCCGGGGACCACTTGTCGGGCTGCGGGTTGACGGTGATGCCAACTTCGGCCAGCTGGGCGCTCAGGTTGGTGAAGACCTGCTCAGGGGTGGGCATGTACGGCCGGGAGACGCCGGTCGGGTAGTTGAAGTCCACGCTGAAACCGTCCGGGTAGCCGGCTTCGGCGAGCAGGGACTTGGCCTTCTCGGGGTCGTACTCGTACGTGGTGACGTCTTCGTTGTAGCCGTTGACCACGTCGGGGATGAACTGGGTGGCGACCTTGGTGCCCTCGGGAAGCGTCTGGCTGACCAGTGCTTCCTTGTCGATGGCGTGCGAGATTGCCTGGCGGACCTTGGGATCGGCCAGTTCGGGCACCTGCTGGTTCATGCCCAGGTACAGGATGGTGAAGGGATCGCGCGGGACCACGTTGAAACCGGCGGCGGCCAGTGACTCAGTGTCGGCGGGGGCCACGAGGTCGTAGCCGTCAATGTCGCCGGACTCCAGCGACTGGCGGCGGGCCTGCGGATCGTCGATCACGCGGAAGATGATGTCGGTGACCTGGGGTTCGCCGCCGCCCCAGTAATCCTCGTTCAGGGACAGGGTGAGCTGGTTGCCCACGTCCCACCCGTCGAACTTGTAGGGGCCGGTGCCGGTGGGGTGGGCCTTGGCGTATTCGGTCAACTCAGGAGCCTCGGCCGTTCCGGACGAGTTGTTGGCACCGAACTCCTCCAGGGCCGCCGGGCTCTGCATGCTGAACGCGGGCAGGGAGAGGGCGGCAACGAAACCGGCGAAGGGCTTGTTCAGGCTCACCACGGCTTCGGAGTCCGAGGAGGCTTCGCAGGACTTGTAGGTCGCGGTGTCAGGGGAGTCGGAGAAGCCCTTGAACAGCATGCCGTAGTAGTAAGCCTGGCTTTCGGCCTGCTGGATGCCGGTGAAGTTGTACCAGCGGTCAAAGTTCGCGCAGACCGCTTCGGCGTTGAAGTCGGTGCCGTCGTGGAACTTGACGCCTTCCTCGAGATCGAAGGTGTAGGTCATGCCGTCGTCGGAGGCTTCCCAGGACTTGGCCAGCAGCGGTGCCGGGTCCGCGGTGCCGGGTTCGACGCCGACAAGGCCTTCGAATATCTGGCGGCTGACGCGGAAGGATTCGCCGTCGGAGGCGAAGGCCGGATCGAGGGACTTGGGATCGGACGAGGCTGCGAAGACGAAGGTGCCGTCTACATCACCGGAAGCACCGGCGTCGCCTTCTTCGCGGTTGCTTTGGGCGCAGCCCGAGAGCACGAGGGCGCTCAGGGCAAGGCCGGCGGTAAGGGTGGACGCGCGCTTCTTCGCGGACCGGCCTTTCCGGACGCTGTCTGCTGGGAACATGTTTTGGGTACTCCTCATGGGCGGATGAACGCTAAGCGAGTGGTGCCTGCGGCCGGAAAGCCGGCCCGTTTGTGTCCTCGGACACAAACGTATGGACAGAGCCTAATGGGGAAGTGTTTCTGTTACGTGACATTCATCACCGTCGGCGTGGTCACGATTCGGTCACGTCGGGCCGGAGGAGTTTACCCGGACATACAAAAAGCCCCGGTCCGAAGACCGGGGCTTTGATGTTTAGTGCGCGAGGAGGGACTTGAACCCACACGTCCGAAGACACTGGAACCTAAATCCAGCGCGTCTACCAATTCCGCCACTCGCGCCGATTTTCCCTGCAGGCGTTACGCGCCGCCGGGAAACCGGTTTTAGTCTACCCGAGGTTAGTCGAGCCCCAGATCGCGCCGGAGCTTGGCAACGTGGCCGGTGGCTTTGACGTTGTACTGGGCCAGAGCGACCTTGCCTTCGGGATCCACCACCACGGTGGACCGGATCAGCCCCTCATAGGTGCGGCCGTAGTTCTTCTTCTCGCCCCAAGCGCCATAGGCTTCGGCCACAGCGTGGTCGGCGTCGGAGAGCAGCGGAAAGTTCAGGTCCTCGGATGCTGCAAACTTTTCCAGCTTCCCGACCGGGTCGGGGGAGATGCCCAGGACGGTGTAACCGGCGCCTTTGAGGCTGTTCAGGTTGTCACGGAAGTCGCAGGCCTCCTTGGTGCAGCCGGGAGTGGCCGCGGCCGGATAGAAATACACAATGGTGCTGCTGCCGCGCAGGTCCGCCAGGGAAACGGTGGTGCCGTCGGCGGCAGGGAGAGCGAATTCCGGGGCGGTTTCGTCCGGGCTGAGGCGTGGCATGAGGTGTCTCCTTGGTATCGATTTCGCCGGTGGGGTGTCGTAAGGCGACATTCCAACGCGCGGTGGCTATCCTAGACTGTGGATCGGTCCATAATCAGCAAACTGACTGTTGCCCTGCAATTTCTGCACAGCACCTTTCCCCAGCTGATTGGTGCGGACGGATCCGTCGCCGAGAGGAAGAGTTTTATTTTATGCCGGATATGGAGCGTTGGCCCACCGGTCGTCTGCTGTCAACAGCAGCCCGCCTGGTAGAGCATGCCTGGAACGAGCGGCTCGTCAGCATTGGACTGACCCATGCGGGTGTTATCGCCCTGGGCGTTCTGGATTCTCAGGGACCGATGACCCAGGCCCGCCTGGCGCAGCTGGTGCGTGTACAGGCCCAGACCATGGGTAAGACCCTGGCCCGCCTCGAGACCCATGGCCATGTCAGCCGTGTGCGCAATGACCTCGACAAGCGCAGCCATATGGTGACCATCACCGCCCAGGGTGTAGAGGCCCTGCGCGAAGCCCAGAACATTGAGCGCACCCTGCTGGAGGGTGGCGAACTGCTGTCCGATGCGCTCCGCGGCCAGCTGCGGAACGTCATCACCGAACTGGGCAACCCGCGGTGGCAGACCGGCGTCGACGTGCCCGGGCTCCCGGTCCCGCCCGAAAGCGGGCTGGTGATCCTGCCGGAAGCCACGGAAGCTACGGAAGCCACGGCAGACAGCCGCTGACCGCAGCGCGAAACGTAGGACATGTAAAGAGGAGGCACATCCACCGGATGTGCCTCCTCTTCCGTTCTGCCCGCCGGCGTCGAAGGTGGGCAATGTATGGGAGGGCGCCCGTGGAGCAGAAGGTCAACGAAAAGTACATCAACTTCGCCAGCGTGATCGACGACGGAACCCTGGAGCAGAACACCAGGACGTCCCGGATGCCGTTTATCTATCCGCATCTGGCCTCCATGCCGGACGCCCATTTGGGGAAAGGCGCGGCGGTGGGCTCCGTGATCCCCACCCTGGGGGCGATCATCCCGGCGGCGGTCGGCGTCGATATCGGCTGCGGGATGATTGCCGTCCGCACCCAGCATGCCGCCGCGGATATTGACGGGTTGAACCGCCGGGTCCTCCGTGAGTCCATTGAGCACGCCATTCCGCTTTCGGCCGGCAACAACAACCGCAGCCTCACGGATTCGGCGCGCCTTCGGGTTGAGGAACTGGCAGACGACGCCGCTGCCGCCGGCTTTGACCCCGCGTCCTATCTCAAAGGCTGGCGGCTGCAGCTGGGCACCCTGGGCTCGGGGAACCACTTCATCGAAGTCTCCCTGGACGAAGAGGACGCCGTCTGGCTGTTCCTCCATTCGGGCTCGCGCGGTGTCGGGAACAAGATCGCGCAGCAGCATATCTGGGCGGCACAGAACTACTGTGGGAAGCGCTCCATCGACCTGCCGGACCGGGACCTGGCCTATCTTCAGGAGGGGACCGCGGAATTCGACCGGTACATTGCGGAACTGATGTGGGCGCAGAAGTTCGCCCTGCTCAACCGCGAGGAAATGATGGACCGCGTCATCGGGTGTTTCAGCGCGTGGACCGGTGAGCCGGTGCAGGAGCGGGAGCGGATTAACTGCCACCACAACTACACCGAGGTGGAGCACCACTACGGCCGGGACGTCTGGCTTTCCCGCAAGGGTGCCATCGACGCTTCACCGGGACGCCCCGGGCTGATTCCCGGATCCATGGGCACGGCGTCGTACGTGGTGGAAGGCAAGGGCTATGCGCCGTCGCTGAACTCCGCGCCCCACGGCGCGGGCCGTGAGTATTCACGGAACAAGGCGCGGAAGACATTCAGCCAGGAGCAGCTGCGGAAGGCCATGAAGGGGATTGAGTTCCGGGACACTCCGGCCTTCATCGATGAGATTCCCGCCGCGTACAAGGACATTGACGCCGTAATGGCGGACGCCAAGGACCTGGTCACGGTAAAGCATGTGCTCCGCCAGATCGTGAACGTCAAGGGAAACTAAGGGGAGTTCCCGCACCGGCGGTAGGCTGTGGTCCCATGCCCTCATCCACGGATCTCCTTGCCGCCTACGACTCCCAGCTGCGCACCGACGCCGAAACACCGGGCGCAGCCGCCGTCGACCGGCTGGGACCGCTGCGCCTGGTGACGTTCGGCGGCGGCCGGGGCTTCATCACCTACGCCGATCTGGACGGGGCGGATGCCGGAACCATTGCAGGCTGGGTCGCCGCGGCACTCGCGCACTTCCGGAGCAATCCGGAGATCAACCAGGTGGAGTGGAAGACCCGGGGCCATGACCGGGCGCCCGGCCTGCACAGGGCCCTCGTCCGGAACGGCTTTGAGCCGGGGGAACCCGAATCGATCATGATCGGGCGCGCCGCCGATCTCGCGGTGGACGTCGAGCTGCCCGCCGGCGTCGCCCTCCGGCGGGTGACGGAGGAGGAGGATGTCCGTGCGATGAGTGCCATGGCGGATGAGGTGTTTGGAGATCCGGTGTCCCCGGCGACGGCAGACTCCCTCCTTCACCGGTTGTCACGCGGTGACGGGATGGAACTCTGGGTGGCGGAAAGCGGCGGAACGATTATCAGCACCGGACGGCTGGAACCGGTGCAGGGTACGGAGTTCGCCGGTATCTGGGGCGGCGCAACCCGGGAGGGCTGGCGGGGCCGGGGGATCTACCGTGCCCTTACCGCAGCCCGTGCCCGTTCTGCCCTGGCCGCGGGTAAGACCCTGATCAACAGCGATTCAACGGAGTACTCCCGTCCCATCCTGGAGCGTTCAGGCTTCCGCAAAGTGTCCACCACAACGCCGTATCTCTGGCGTGCTGAGGCTGCGTAGGCCGGGGGAGACAGCAAAAGACCCCGCCCTGACCGGCAAACAGCCGGATCGGACGGGGTCTTTCGTTGGTGCACCCCCCGGGACTTGAACCCGGAACCCATTGATTAAGAGTCAATTGCTCTGCCAATTGAGCTAGAGGTGCGTGCTTTGCTGGACGGAAGACCTGCGCCGTGAGGCACCGTTCGTTCTCCGCAACGACATGAAACACTACCATGTCCGGCGCCCCGGCGCGAAACGGCACCGCCTGCCGCGGCGGCCCCCGGACAACGAAAAACCCCGCCCGGCCAGGCGTTGAGCCTGAGCGGACGGGGTTATTGGTGCACCCCCCGGGACTTGAACCCGGAACCCATTGATTAAGAGTCAATTGCTCTGCCAATTGAGCTAGAGGTGCGCATTTGAAGCGATGGATACCGGCGGTTTTTCTTCCGCAGCCGCCATCAGCAACGACATGAAACATTACCAGCAGTTCCGCCGGAGAATGAAATCCCGGCGGCATATGTGTCCCGTCTCACTGTTTATCCCGTTCCGGCGGCTCCCCTTCCGGCGGCTGCCGGGAGTGGGGGAGGACCACTAGTTCACCCGGATTCCCGTCCCAGCCGGTTCCCTCGTCCACCACCCAGGTCCGGTCGGGCAGGTCCGACGCCGGGTCACCGGTGGTCACAGTGGTGACGGCATCGCGCGGCACCGGGGTAACCGGTAGATCGGGTTCGGCCAGTCCGGCAGTGTCAAGACCCGCCGCCAGCCGGAGCGGACGCCGGTCCAGCATCCGCACCACTGTGCGGGCCGCCCAGACCGCCGCAGCGGAGCCGATCCCCAAAGCTGGGAAGAGAAGTGATTTCCGAGGCACGGCGGCATCCTTTGGTCGGCGGACGGCACGTTTTTCACGTTACGGCGGGCGCCTGCCCCTGTCCATAGCCGGGATAGCGGCTGCTGGCCTGCCGTCCGCCGTCCCAGCCGTTACGCTGTCTGGCATGTCCGATTCGACTCCCCGCAGCGTCCCGGTGCGGACCCTGACCGTACCTACCCCCGAACTGCTTGATGCCCTGCAGCCGCTGCCCGAGGGCATGCGCGCGGCCGTGTGGGACCTGATCCACGAGCCCGAGGGGCTGGAGTACCCGGAGATCGACGTCGTAGTCCTGCCCTACGCCAACGGATCCGACTATGGCGAAGCGCTGCAGCGGGTACCCCACCTGCTGCTCCTGCAGGCGCAGTCCACGGGCTACGACGGGCTGCCCGAACTCGTGGGGGAGCAGACCGCAATCGCCAGCGCCGCCGGGGTCCATGCCGCAGCCACGGCCGAGATGGCACTGACCCTGATCCTGGCCGCACAGCGGGGCATCGACGATGCATTGGCTGCCCAGCATGAGGGCCGCTGGGAGGCGGTCCGGTACCCGGGCCTGGCCGACCGGCGGGTGCTCCTGGTGGGGGTGGGCGGGATCGGCCGTGAGATCGCCGCACGCCTGAACCCGTTCGACGTCGAACTCACCCGCGTGGGCAGGACCGCCCGGACGGACGAGGACGGCGCCGTGCACGGGACGGACGAACTGGTCGATCTGGCGGCCCGGGCGGAGATCCTGGTGGTCATCACGCCGCTGGACCGGCAGACCCGCCACCTGATCGACGCCCGCGTCCTGGCCGCCCTGCCGGACGGGGCCCTGGTGGTCAATGTTGCCCGCGGTGCGGTCGTGGACAGCGGGGCCCTGACCAAGGAAGTGGTGTCCGGAAGGCTGCGCGCGGCTCTCGATGTCTTCGACCCGGAACCCCTGCCGGCGGACCATCCCCTGCGGCAGGCGCCCGGGGCCATCATTACCCCGCACTGGGGCGGGAACACTGCGGCGTTCGAGCCGCGGATCAAGGCGCTCCTGCGGAAGCAGGTACGCCGGCTGGCGGAAGGACAGGAGCCGCTGAACCTGGTCCGCCCCGGCCCCTGGGGCTAGGAGAAGACCTGGGGCGTTACGCCAGTTCCAGGTAGGAGTCCACGAAGGAGCAGAAATCCTCCCAGTCCGCGGCCTGCTCCAGCAGGCGCTCGCTCTCTGTTGCGGTGGCCGGCAGCGCGGCCTGCGGTTCGACGGCGAACTGGAAAACGCGGCCGGTGCTTGTGCCCACCTCGTAGGCGTCCGTGTCCAGCTCGTCCGTGTGGCTGAGGTTGGTCGTGTTCACCGAGGTGGGTGCTTCCAGCGCGGCGAGGGAGTCGACGTCAAACGGAGCGAACACCACCTCGGCTGGACGCCAGCGGTAGCCAAGCACATAGAAACCGGTTTCCCCGTCGAGTGCCGGCGTGGCCAACACCAGGTTGTAGTCCCCATAGTTGGGAATCTGGGATTCGAAGACGCGGCGCAGCACCAGCTTCAGGTGATCACTGGTGGGGGCCTCCGGCGCAGTGTCTGCGTCCGGACCCATGGATCCTGTTGTCATACCCCCAGTCTATGAACACTGTCCCCCGATCGGGGAAGCCCGCTGCGGCCGTGACCCAGAACTTCATCCGCTGTTCACAGGCCGTAACAACCGGTGCCTCTGTCCGTCACAAGGGCGAAGCAACTGGCCTTAAGTCCTACGATCTACCCATGAGCGGAGA
Organism: Arthrobacter sp. zg-Y877; assembly: GCF_030373105.1. Classification (NCBI taxonomy): domain Bacteria; kingdom Bacillati; phylum Actinomycetota; class Actinomycetes; order Micrococcales; family Micrococcaceae; genus Arthrobacter; species Arthrobacter sp. zg-Y877. The sequence continues at coordinate 19,132 of NZ_JAUCPU010000002.1, read as the reverse complement.
CAACACACCGGACATCAAGCCCCGCAGTCGAGTAGTCACTGACGGCATCCACGCGGCACCTGCCCGCGGCATGTTCCGTGCCGTAGGGATGGGAGACGACGACTTCGCGAAGCCGCAGATCGGCGTCGCCAGTTCCTGGAACGAGATCACTCCCTGCAACCTGTCACTGAACCGGCTGGCCCAGGGTGCCAAGGAAGGGGTGCACGCCGGCGGTGGGTTCCCCATGCAGTTCGGCACCATCTCCGTTTCCGACGGCATCTCCATGGGCCACGAGGGCATGCACTTCTCCCTCGTCTCCCGCGAGGTCATTGCCGATTCGGTGGAAACCGTGATGATGGCCGAGCGCCTGGACGGCTCCATCCTGCTGGCCGGCTGCGACAAGTCCCTGCCGGGCATGCTGATGGCCGCGGCACGGCTGGACCTCGCCAGCGTCTTCCTTTACGCCGGTTCGATCATGCCCGGCTTCGCCAGGATGGAAGACGGCACGGAGCGCGAAGTCACGCTCATCGACGCCTTCGAAGCCGTCGGCGCCTGCGCCGCGGGCAAGATGAGCCTCAAGGACCTGGACACCATCGAGCGGGCCATCTGCCCCGGCGAAGGCGCCTGCGGCGGCATGTACACCGCCAACACCATGGCCTGCATCGGCGAGGCGCTGGGCATGTCCCTTCCCGGCTCCGCCGCGCCGCCCTCCGCCGACCGCCGCCGCGACGATTTCGCCCGCAAATCCGGCGAAGCCGTGGTCAACCTGCTCCGCAAGGGCATCACCGCCCGCGACATCATGACGAAGAAGGCCTTCGAAAACGCCATCGCGGTCACGATGGCCTTCGGCGGCTCCACCAACGCCGTGCTGCACCTGCTGGCCATTGCCCGCGAGGCGCACGTGGACCTCACGCTGGAAGACTTCAACCGCATCGGCGACCGCATCCCGCACCTGGGCGACCTGAAGCCGTTCGGCCGCTACGTGATGCACGACGTCGACAAGATCGGCGGCGTTCCGGTCATCATGAAGGCACTGCTCGACGCCGGCCTGATCCACGGCGACTGCCTCACCGTCACCGGCAAGACCGTCGCGGAGAACCTGGCGGCCATCAACCCGCCGGATCCCGACGGCAAGGTCCTGCGCGCCATGGACAACCCGATCCACAGGACCGGCGGCATCACCATCCTGCACGGCTCCATGGCTCCGGAAGGTGCCGTGGTCAAGAGCGCCGGCTTCGACGCCGACGTCTTCGAGGGCACCGCCCGCGTGTTCGAGCGGGAACAGGGCGCCCTCGACGCGCTCGATGCCGGGCAGATCCACGCCGGCGACGTCGTCGTCATCCGCTACGAAGGCCCCAAGGGCGGCCCGGGCATGCGCGAAATGCTGGCGATCACCGGCGCCATCAAGGGTGCCGGGCTGGGCAAGGACGTCCTGCTGCTCACCGACGGCCGGTTCTCCGGCGGCACCACCGGGCTGTGCATCGGCCACGTGGCACCGGAAGCGGTCGACGGCGGCCCCATCGCCTTTGTGCACGACGGTGACCGGATCCGGGTGGACATTGCGGCCCGCAGCTTCGACCTGCTGGTGGACCCGGAGGAACTCGAGGCCCGCAAGGTCGGCTGGCAGCCGCTGCCGGGCAAGTTCACCACCGGCGTCCTGGGCAAGTACACCAAGCTGGTCAACTCGGCTTCCACCGGGGCGTATTGCGGGTGAAACCCTTCCTCATACGTCAGGCGCTGGAGCGCCTGACGTATGGGGCCCCTAAAGGGTTTCACCCTTATTAAGCCCTGCCGCCTTCCGTGGGCAGGTCCCAAAAGCCGAGACACACGTCCAGATAGTGAGACGGGCGTCTCATATGATTGACACCCCCGCAGGGGAACGCGAGACTGAACGGTATGCAGATCGTACCCGTCGTCCTTATCAAGCGCGTGGCGTAACAGCCCGACTTGTCTAAGACGTCACGCGCGAACCCCTACGGAGCCAACAGGCACGAGGGGTTTTTTTATTGGCATCGTCAGTTTTGGCTTCGCTGAACACAGAAGCCGTACCGGGCACCACCCGGGCCGGCCGCCGCTTGACCGCATTGACCATGGATTAGCATCCGCAAAGGAAGTTCCGATGAGTAAGGGATCGCCAATCAGCCCTTCGCTGATGGCCTCAAAGGCAAATGCCGCTGCACGCGCGGCGGCGGCCAAAACCAAAGACGTAGCCAGTTCCGTGGCCTCCTCCACGGAAGCGGATGAGCGTATCCAGGGGCCCAACAACATTGTTCCGCCCACCGAAATGACGGGTTCCTCCGCCATCGTCCGTTCGCTGGAGGAACTCGGCGTCGACGAAGTCTTCGGCCTGCCCGGCGGCGCCATCCTGCCCACCTACGATCCCCTGATGGATTCCAAAAAGATCCGGCACATCCTCGTGCGCCACGAACAGGGTGCCGGGCACGCAGCCGAGGGCTACGCCATGGTGACCGGGCGTGCCGGTGTCTGCATCGTGACCTCGGGACCCGGAGCCACCAACCTCGTCACCGCCATCGCCGATGCCCACATGGACTCGGTCCCGATGGTAGCCATCACCGGCCAGGTCTCCAGCGCCTTCATTGGTTCCGACGCCTTCCAGGAAGCCGACATCGTGGGCATCACGATGCCCATCACCAAGCACTCCTACCTCGTGACGGACGCCGCCGATATTCCCCGGGTGCTTGCCGAGGCCTTCCACATTGCGACGTCGGGACGCCCCGGACCGGTCCTCGTGGACATCGCCAAGGACGCCCAGCAGGCGAAGACCACGTTCTCCTGGCCGCCGAAGATTGACCTGCAGGGCTACCGCACGGTGGTCCGCGGCCATTCCAAGCAGGTCCGTGAAGCTGCGCGCCTGATTGCCGCTTCGCAGCGGCCGGTGTTCTACGTGGGCGGCGGCGTGCTGAAGGCCAATGCCTCGGAAGAGCTGCTCGAACTGGCCGAACTGGTGGGCGCTCCTGTGGTCACCACTTTGATGGCCCGTGGTGTGTTCCCCGATTCGCACCCGCAGCACGTCGGAATGCCGGGAATGCACGGCGCGGTGTCGGCGGTGACCGCCCTGCAGCAGTCGGACCTGCTCATCACCCTCGGCGCCCGCTTCGACGACCGGGTCACCGGTGTACTGAGCTCCTTCGCCCCCGCCGCCAAGGTCATCCATGCGGACATCGACCCGGCGGAAATCTCCAAGAACCGGCCGGCGGATGTGCCGATTGTCGGCTCGGTGAAGGAAATCATGCCCGAGCTGGCCGACGCCGTGCGCGGACAGTTTGAAGCGGGTAAGCCTGACATTTCCGCTTGGTGGGCGGTGCTGGACCGGCTGCGCGAAACCTATCCGATCGGCTATGCCACTCCCGAAGACGGGTTGATCGCCCCGCAGAAGGTGATCGAACGCATCGGTGCCATGACCGGACCCGAGGGTGTCTATGTAGCCGGTGTGGGCCAGCACCAGATGTGGTCCGCCCAGTTCATCAAGTACGAACGCCCCCGCGCGTGGCTCAACTCCGGCGGCCTCGGCACCATGGGCTACTCCGTACCGGCGGCCATGGGCGCCAAGGTGGGTGCACCGGACCGGGTGGTCTGGGCCATCGATGGTGACGGCTGTTTCCAGATGACCAACCAGGAACTGGCCACCTGCCTGATCAACAACATCCCGATCAAGGTTGCCATCATCAACAACTCCTCGCTGGGCATGGTCCGGCAGTGGCAGACCCTCTTCTACGAGTCCCGCTACTCCAACACGGACCTCAACACCGGGCATGACACCGTACGGGTGCCGGACTTCGTCAAGCTCGCCGAAGCCTACGGCTGCGTGGGCCTGCGCTGTGAACGCGATGAGGACATCGACGCGACCATTGCGAAGGCCCTGGAGATCAACGACCGCCCCGTCGTCATCGACTTCGTGGTCAGCCGCGACTCCATGGTGTGGCCGATGGTTCCGACCGGGGTCAGCAACGACCTGATCCAGATTGCCCGCAATATGACCCCCAAATGGGAAGAGGAGGACTAGGACATGGCCCGTCATACCCTTTCCGTGCTGGTGGAAGACGTTCCCGGCGTGCTGACCCGGGTGGCGTCGCTGTTTGCCCGCCGGGCCTTCAACATCAATTCCCTGGCCGTGGGTCCCTCGGAAGTGCCGGGCATGTCCCGCATCACCGTGGTGGTCGACGCCGAAGGCGACCTGCTCGAGCAGGTCACCAAACAGCTGAACAAGCTCATCAACGTCATCAAGATTGTCGAGCTGGTTCCCGATTCCTCCGTACAGCGGGACCACATCCTGGTCAAGGTCCGTGCGGATGCCGCAACCCGGCTGCAGGTAACCCAGGCAGCCGAGCTGTTCCGCGCTTCGGTAGTGGATGTTTCCACCGACTCGCTCATCGTCGAGGCCACCGGCACCGCTGAGAAGCTCAACGCACTGCTTTCGGTGCTTGAGCCCTTCGGCATCCGCGAAATAGTCCAGTCCGGAACCCTGGCCGTTGCCCGCGGCTCAAAGTCCATGAGCGACCGCGCGCTGCGCAGCGCCTGAGTTCCACCCCCAGACCCTTAGCCTCAGAAACCAGTAGGAGATAACCAAAGTGACTGACATGTACTACGACGACGACGCCGACCTGTCCATCATCCAGGGCCGTACCGTCGCGGTCATCGGCTATGGAAGCCAGGGCCACGCCCACGCCCTCAGCCTGCGCGATTCCGGCGTGGACGTCCGCGTCGGCCTCAAGGAAGGTTCGGCTTCCCGCGCCAAGGCCGAAGCCGAAGGCCTGCGGGTCCTCAACGTGGCGGACGCCGTAGCCGAAGCCGACCTGATCATGGTGCTCACCCCGGACCAGGTCCAGCGCTTTGTCTACGCGGAGGACATCGCTCCGAACCTGCAGGCCGGCGACGCTCTGTTCTTCGGCCACGGCTTCAACATCCGCTACGGCTACATCCAGCCGCCGGCCGACGTCGACGTCGCGCTCGTGGCACCCAAGGGTCCCGGACACATTGTGCGCCGCGAATTCGAAGCCGGCCGCGGCGTCCCGGACCTGATCGCCGTCGAGCAGAACCCCTCCGGAACCGCCAAGGAACTGGCCCTGTCCTACGCCAAGGCCATCGGCGGCACCCGTGCCGGCGTCATCGAGACCACCTTCACCGAAGAGACCGAAACGGACCTCTTCGGCGAGCAGGCGGTACTCTGCGGCGGCGCGTCGCAGCTGATCCAGTACGGCTTCGAAACCCTGACCGAAGCCGGCTACCAGCCGGAGGTCGCCTACTTCGAGGTGCTGCACGAACTGAAGCTGATCGTGGACCTGATGGTCGAAGGCGGCATCGCCAAGCAGCGCTGGAGCGTCTCGGACACCGCCGAATACGGCGACTACGTCTCCGGCCCGCGCGTCATCGACGAGCACGTGAAGGAAAACATGAAGGCCGTCCTGGCCGACATCCAGAACGGTGCCTTCGCCAAGCGCTTCATCGATGACCAGGACGCCGGCGCCCCGGAGTTCAAGGCACTGCGGAAGAAGGGCGAGGAGCACCCCATCGAATCCACCGGCCGGGAACTGCGCAAGCTCTTCTCCTGGATCAAAAACGACGACGATTACACCGAAGGCTCCGTGGCCCGCTAGTAATCTCCGGCGCCGATACGTCTTCTGCCGCTGCCTGCGCGATAGGCTCGAAAGGCACGTAACGGCAAGGAGGCCGGACCCGCAACGGGTCCGGCCTCCTGCACGAAAAGCCCCAGTCAACTGTCCTGCGTAAAGAAATAGTCCAGTGTAAAGAGGTCACCGGTGTCTGCCACCAAACCAGTCGTACTCCTTGCGGAGGAACTCTCGCCCGCCACCGTCGAGGCCCTGGGCCCCGATTTCGACATCCGCACGACCGACGGCGCCGACCGCTCCCAGCTCCTGTCCGCAATTGCCGACGTCGACGCCATCCTCGTGCGCTCCGCCACGCAGGTGGATGCCGAGGCGATTGCCGCCGCCAGGAACCTCAAGGTGATTGCCCGGGCCGGCGTGGGTCTGGATAACGTGGACATTAAAGCCGCCACCCAGGCCGGCGTGATGGTGGTCAACGCGCCGACGTCGAACATCATCTCCGCAGCGGAACTGACCGTGGGGCACATCCTGTCCCTGGCCCGGAACATCCCGCAGGCCAGCGCCGCCCTGAAGAACGGCGAATGGAAGCGCTCGAAGTACAGCGGAACGGAACTGTTCGAAAAGAAGATCGGCATCATCGGCCTGGGCCGCATCGGCGCCCTGGTGGCCGCCCGGATGCAGGGCTTCGGTACCGAGATCCTCGCCTACGACCCGTACGTCACCTCGGCCCGCGCCGCACAGCTGAATGTCCGGCTGGTGTCCCTGGACGAGCTGCTCGCGGAGTCGGACTTCGTGACCATCCACATGCCCAAGACCCCGGAAACCCTGGGCATGCTCGGAGCCGACGCCTTCGCGAAGATGAAGGACACCGCCTACGTGGTGAACGTGGCCCGCGGCGGGCTCGTCGACGAAGCCGCCCTGTACGAGGCGCTGCAGGCAGGGACGATTGCCGGCGCCGGCGTCGACGTGTTTGTGAAGGAACCCAGCACCGACCTGCCCTTCTTCGCCCTGGACAACGTGGTGGTCACCCCGCACCTGGGCGCCTCCACCGCCGAAGCCCAGGAAAAGGCCGGCATCTCCGTGGCCAAGTCCGTCCGCCTGGCCCTCGCCGGCGAGCTGGTGCCCGACGCCGTGAACGTAGCCGGCGGCATCATTGCCGAGGATGTCCGTCCCGGCATCCCGCTGATCGAAAAGCTGGGCCGGATCTTTACCGCCCTGGCGCACGACTCCGTGACTGCCATCGACATCGAGGTGGCCGGTGAGATTGCGGCACTGGATGTGAAGGCGCTGGAACTGGCAGCGCTGAAGGGCATCTTCACGGATATTGTGTCCGAGCAGGTCTCCTACGTGAACGCCCCGGTCCTGGCCGAGCAGCGCGGCATCGAGGTGCGGCTGATCACCACGCCCGACGTCGACGACTACCGCAACCTGCTCACCATCCGGGGTGCCCTGTCCGACGGGACACGGCTGGAAGTTGCCGGCACCCTGACCGGTCCGAAGCAGATCCAGAAGCTCGTGGGCGTGAACGGCTACGACCTGGAAATCCCCATCAGCGAACACCTCATTGTGCTGATTTACCAGGACCGTCCCGGCGTCATCGGCGCGCTCGGCCGGGTCCTGGGGGAAAAGGACATCAATATTGCCGGCATGCAGGTGGCCCGCAACTCCGAGGGTGGCCAGGCGCTGTCCCTGCTGACCGTGGACTCCTCCGTGCCGCAGGATGTGCTGGAGGCCCTGAAGCTGGAAATCGGTGCCTCCGTGGCCCGGGAAGTGGACCTGCAGGACTAGCAGCAGGCATCCAGCAGTCCGGCGCCGGTTCCGCCTCCGCGGGGCCGGCGCTGCTGCAGTGCGACACCGGCGGGCAAAACAGGGTAATTTTCTTATGTGACTTCTTCCGATTCCCAGACCCCGTTCTACATCACCACGGCCATCTCCTACCCCAACGGCGAGCCCCACATTGGGCACGCCTACGAGCACATCGCCACCGACGCCATGGCCCGCTTCAAGCGGCTGGACGGCTACGACGTGTTCTTTATGACGGGTACGGACGAGCACGGGCTGAAGATGCAGCAGTCCGCGGATAAGGAAGGCGTGACCGCCAAGGAACTCGCGGACCGCAACTCCGCCGCCTTCAAGCAGATGGAAGCGGACATGGGCACCTCCTATGACCGCTTCATCCGGACCACCGATGCGGACCACTACGCTGCCGCGCAGGCCATCTGGAAGCGGATGGAGGAGAACGGAGACATTTACCTCTCCAAGTACTCCGGCTGGTACTCCGTCCGGGACGAGGCCTACTACAACGAAGACGAAACCGAAGTCCGTGAGGACGGTGTCCGCTACTCCAAGGAGACAGACACCGAGGTGACCTGGACCGAAGAGGAAAGCTACTTCTTCCGGCTCTCGGCCTACCAGGACCGGCTGCTGGCCCTCTACGAGTCGCAACCGGACTTCGCCGCGCCGCGCTCGCGGTTCAATGAAGTCATCAGCTTCGTCAAGGGCGGCCTGGAAGACCTCTCCATTTCCCGCACCACCTTCGACTGGGGTGTCCCGGTGCCGGGCAACCCGGACCACGTGATGTACGTGTGGGTGGATGCGCTGACCAACTACCTCACCGGCGTCGGCTTCCCCGATACCGAAAGCGAATCCTTCAAGAAGTACTGGCCGGCCGATGTGCACGTGATCGGCAAGGACATCTCCCGCTTCCACGCCATCTTCTGGCCCGCGTTCCTGATGTCCGCGAAGCTGGAGCTGCCGAAGCGCATCATGATCCACGGCTTCCTGCACAACAAGGGCGTCAAGATGTCCAAGTCCCTGGGCAACGTGGTGGCACCGAAGGCCTGGGCCGACCAGTACGGGCTGGACTCGGTCCGGTTCTTCCTGCTGCGCGAAGTGCCCTTCGGCGCGGACGGCTCCTACAACCACGACGCCGTCGTCGGCCGGATGAACTCCGACCTCGCCAACAACCTGGGCAACCTGGCCCAGCGTTCCCTGTCCATGGTGGCGAAGAACTGCGGCGCGGCCGTGCCGCAGCCGGGCGCCTTCACCCCCGAGGACACGGCACTGCTGGAAGCTGCCGGGAACCTGCTGCGGATTTCCCGCGAGGCGTACGACGTCCAGGATTTCCACGGCGCCCTGGAAGCCACCTGGAAGGTCCTCGGCGACACCAACGCCTACTTCGCCGACCAGGCACCCTGGGTACTGCGGAAGACAGACGTCGAGCGTATGAACACGGTGCTCTACGTGACCCTGGAGGTCCTGCGGATCGTCGCGATCCTGATCCAGCCGGTGATGCCTCAGAGTGCGGCGAAGCTGCTCACCGTCCTGGGCCAGCCCGACGGCGATGCCCGCCTGTTCGGCGCCATCGGCACTCCGCTGGTGCCGGGAACGGAGCTGCCGGCTCCGGCGCCCATCTTCCCGAAGTACGAAGAACCGGCCGAATAGGGCCACGCCCAACGGATCTCAAAACAAAAACACCCCCGGCGGATTGCCGGGGGTGTTTTTGGATCCTGCGCAGGTGGATTCGGCTCAGCCGAGGAACCGCTGCGCGGCCGTCTGTTCCATCACCCCGGCCACGTCTTCCTGCTGGCGGCGGGCGGTTTCGGCGAGTTCCTGCAGGCGGGCCGTGTTGAACCGGTGGTCCGTGGCGGAAAGCACCAACAGGGTCCGCCACAGGGATTCCTTCATCCGCACCAGCGACTGCAGGGATTCCAGTTCCAGCTGTCCCGTGGCGCCGCCGCCGGTGCTGAGCGGATTCAGCGGACCCAGCTTGCCTGCCGCGGCACCCACCATGGCAGCAGCCGCCTTCACCTTGCTGCGCGAATAGCCCAGCGCATGGATCAGGGATTCCAGCTCGTCGCGTTCATCGGAAATCTCCTCCACGAGCCGCGCGAAGGTCTCCTCATAGGGGGATCCCTCCCAGGTGCGCTGCGCGGCGGTGAAAAGGCGGACGCCCGTCTCTGCTCCGACCAGATGGTCGTCCAGGTAGGCGGCCAGTGATTCGTGTTCCGTCTGGGACTGCTGCATGTGCTCTCCTCACGTCGTCCGGATGCATCTCGTGGTGCCGGCTGAAATCAGCCTGCTTAGTAATTCATCCTGTTCAGTATCCTTGCAGATCGGCGCCCGGACCGCGAGGAGCTAGTCCGCTGCCAGCCCGGCGACGGGGGAGAGCCGGGCCGCGCGGCGTGCCGGAAGCACCGAGGCAGCGAGTCCGGCCAGGAGCGCTACGCCCAGGACAGCGAGCAGCTGCAGCCAGGGCAGCGACGGCGCCACAGTGGTAAATGAACCCAGCGCCGACTGCGCTCCCAGCCAACCGTAGAGCGAGCCCAGGACACTGCCCATCAGGGCCGCGACGCCGGCAATCAGCACAGCTTCCAACGCGAGCATGCCGCGCAGCTGGCCCCGGGTGAGACCGAGGGCGCGCAGCAGGGAGGATTCCCGCGTGCGTTCCAACACGGAGAGGGAGAGGGTGTTGGCCACGCCCACGAGGGCAATCACCACCGCGACTCCCAGCAACCCGGTGACCACCATCAGCAGGACATTGATGACCTGTTCAAAAGCACCCCGCTCAATGGCCGAGCCGGAGACAGCGTAGTCGTCCACGTCCAGGGCTTCCGCCACATCGGTGCGCAGGTCGATCAACGCGTTGGTGGCGAGACCTTCCGCTACGGACAGCCACATCTGCGGCAGCGGCTGGTTAGGGTCGTCGAGTGGCGGTCCGCCGAGGGATTCGGCGGTGGAGGTGCTGATCAGCGGCAGCATGTTGCTGCTTTCGGAGACGACCACATCCAGTTCCACGCTGGAGTCGGCTCCCCGCACCGTGAGGGTTTTGGCGTCAATGCCTTCCGGCATCAGGATGGTGTTCCCCTCCGGCACCAGTGAGGAATCCCGTAGGACCTTCGCCGCATCGGAAGGATCCACAGCGTAGACAGCAAACGGTCCGCCGTGGAGCTGGGCCACGCCGCCAACGGGCAGCAGAACGGCCTCCTGCACGCCGTCCACGGCGAGTGCCGCTTCGACATCTGCGGAGGTGAATGGGGAGGCGGCGTCGGCGGTACCGCCAACCGCCGTCCCGCCGCTGACGGCGATGTCCACCGGGTACTCGGCGGTCAGCACGTCGTCCAGGGAGGTCCGGACGGTTGCAGCGCCGGTCATCATCATGGTGACCAGGGTGACGCCGATCACCAATGCCGCAGAGGTCGCAGAGGTGCGCTGCGGGTTCCGGACGGCGTTGACCGCCGCCAGTTTGCCCGGCACACCCAGTGGTGCGGCAATCCTGCCAACAGTGCGCACCAGGGAGGGGACAAACAAGGTGGCACACATGAGCACACCCACGAAACTGAGTATGCCGCCGGGCAAAGCGATGATGAGGTCCGATCTGACGGCACCGATGCCCAGCAGTGCGCTGCCGACCGCCAGCAGCACCAGTCCAATGCCGAGCCGGACGCGTCCGCGGCGGGTGCCGGCACGGACGTCCTCGGCAGGACGCAGGGCTGCAAGCGGCGCAACGGCCGTTGCGGCCCGGGCCGGAACCAACGACGCCAGCACGGTCAGCAGGATGCCGGTTACCAGCCCGGCAACAACCGAGAGTGGGGAGACGGACAGCGTCGCGAAACCGCTGTCGGGCAGGGTCCGCAGGTACGCGATGGTCCCTCCAACCAGCCCGACGGCGGCCAGCACCCCGGCGGCGGACGCAACGATTCCAATGATCAGCGCCTCCACGATGACCGAACGCCGGATCTGGGACCGGGCCGCACCGATGCACCGCAGCAACGCCAGCTCGCGGGTGCGCTGGGCCACCAGTACCGAGAAGGTATTGGAGACCACCAATGCGCACACCAACAGCGCCACGGCGGCGAAGGCCATGAGGATAGTGGTGAGGATATTGTTCCCGCCGGTGAAGGAAGCGACCATGTCATCGGTCTGCTCCTGTGGGGTGCGGACGTCGATGCCCGCTAGACCGCTGAGGTCTTCCTGCAGGGCTGTGCGGACATCCTCGACGGCGGCGCCGTCGGCCACTGCCACCTGGATGCTCCTCAAACCCGCCTCTGGTTCGGCAAATCTGGCAACCGTAGCGCCGGTGGAGTACAGCTGCGGGGTTCCCCGGACCTGGGGATCGTCGGAAGTGGAGACCAGCGCCCTCACGGTGAGCTGGGCTGTCGCCGGCGCGGCATCGGCCAGGCTCGCTGTGATGCCCAGCACCGATCCCTCCATCAGGTCATAACGCTCGGCGGTGTCCCGGTCCACGGCTACCTCGGAGTCGGAGGCGGGGAGCGTTCCCTGCAGCACCTCCACGGGGAAAAGTTCCGCGGAGTCTGAGGTGTTGCCCAGTTGGGCGAACACGGAGCCCCGGTCCTGGCTGAACGTGACGAAGGACTGCTGGGCGGCATAGATCTCATCCACACCGGGGGTGTCCCGGACCAGGACGGCGGTGTCCTCATCGAGCACGGCGGCGTCATCGACGTACATGTCGCGGGTGATGAGCAGGTCGGCGTTCCGGTACGCCCCGCCGACGCTCTGCGTCAGTGAGGCCTTGGATGAGGAATTGATAATGAGGGTGGCGGTGAGGAAGCCGACGGCGATCAGCACCGCCAGGGAAACGGCGATGAACCGCCGGGCATTCAGGCGCACCTGCGCCAGGGCTACCTGCAGCATGCTTATGCCCCCAGCTTGGTGAGGGCGGCGAGCACGGACTCGGGGGTCGGCTGCGTCAGTTCCCCAACGAGTTCGCCGTCGTTCATCAGCACCACCCGGTCCGCGTAGGAAGCGGCCACGGGGTCATGCGTGACCATGATGATGCTCTGGCCGAACTCCTTGGTGGAGCGGCGCAGGAGCGAGAGGACCTCTGCACCGGACTTGGAGTCCAGGTTGCCGGTGGGTTCGTCGCCGAAGAGGACATGCGGCCGGGTCAGCAGGGCGCGGGCAACGGCCACGCGCTGCTGCTGTCCGCCGGAAAGTTCGTGCGGGCGGTGCCGCAGCCGGTCCCGCAGCCCGAGGGTCTCCGTTATGAAGTCCAGCCATTCACGGTCCACAGTGCCATTGGCCAGGGCCACCGGCAGGGTAATGTTCTGCTCCGCGGTCAGCGTGGGCACGAGGTTGAAGGCCTGGAACACGAAGCCGATGCTGTCGCGGCGCAGGCGGGTGAGGTCGGCGTCGTTCAAACCGGTGATTTCCGTACCGCCGATCCAAATGCGCCCCGAGTCGGCGGTGTCGAGGCCCGCGAGGCAGTGCATCAACGTGGACTTGCCGGAGCCGGAGGCGCCCATGATGGCGGTGAACGTACCGGTTTCGAAGCTGACGTCCACGTCCTTCAGTGCGTGGACGCGGGTGTCCCCGGTTCCGTACGTCTTATTCAGGAGCTGGGCTGCTGCGGCGAGACGCGGTTTTCCGGAGCCGGACGCAGGGGAATGCTGTGCAAGTGATGTCATACCGCCAGCGTATGGACCAGCCGGGTGCCCTCACATCGGAGGGCAGGTGGGTCCTGTTCCTCCGTGTCTCATACCGTGGGTGGAAGGGGGCCGGCCAGCCGGTAGGACTCGCGGAGCAGCTCGGACAGTTCATCCGGGGGCAGACGCTCCAGCCGGGCCAGCAGGAGCAACGGGGACCGGTCGTGATGCGGCGTCCAATAGAACACGTCCGGCGATATCGCTGCCAGCGCCTCGCGTTCGGCGCTCTTCACGGTCAGGACATCTTCCTCCCACATCCGCGCCATCAGGGTACGGGCGAACCAGGCCGGCTGCTTCCAGCTGAGGCGCTCGTTCACGCCGGGGAGGGAGAGACAGATGGAGCGAACGTCGTCGACCGTGGACATGTCCCTAGGGTGCGACAATTCCCGTCTCGTAGGCAATAACCACTGCCTGTACCCGGTCCCGCGCCTCAAGCTTGGCCAGGATGTGTCCCACATGGGTTTTTACCGTGGCCTCGGACAGGTACAGTTTTGCGGCAATTTCCGGGTTGGACAGGCCTTGGGCAATCAGGGTGAAGACCTCGTGTTCGCGCGGGGTCAGGGAAGCGACGGCGGCGGCATGCCGGCTGCCGGGAGCGCCGGCCGTGCGCAGCAGGGGAGCGACGTGGTCCAGCAGGCGGCGCGTGGTGGACGGAGCGATGACCGCGTCCCCGCGGTAGACCGTCCGAATGGCCTCGAGGAGTTCCTCGGGCGGGGCGTCCTTGAGCAGGAAACCGCTGGCTCCGGCCTGGATGGCGGAGAGCGCGTATTCGTCCAGGTCGAAGGTGGTCAGGACCACGACCTTCGGTCCGGCGCTGCTGGCTCCTCCGTCCAGCATCCGGGATGTGGCCTCGATGCCGTCCATGCCGGGCATCCGCACGTCCATGAGCACGACGTCGGCGGATACCGCCGCCAGCGCGGCGAGGGCCTCGCGTCCGTTACCGGCCTCGGCAACAACCGTGAGGTCCGGCTGGGAATTGATCAGCATCCGGAAACCTCCGCGCACCAGCTGCTGGTCATCCACCAGGAGTACCCGGATGGGTTCCGTGGGTGAGGGGTCGGACGCTGCCGTCCAGGGGGAATCCGGCACTGTGCCTAGGCCTCCGTGTAGGGGATGAATGCTTCAACGCGGAATCCTCCGCCGGCCGCAGGGGCGGCCTTCAACGTTCCATCGTAGAGCGAGAGCCGTTCGTCCATGCCCTTGATGCCCTGCCCCTCGCCGTCGTCGTGCAGGGCTGACGCCGCGCCCAGGCCGTTATCGAGGACACCGAGTTTCAGTCCCGCTGGAGTCCATTGCAGGGTGACCTCGGCGCTCGCCTCCGGTCCCGCATGCTTGAGTACGTTGGTCAGGGATTCCTGTACCACCCGGTAAGCGGTCAGCTCGGCACCGGGCGGCAGGGGGCGGCGGGGTGTTCCCGTGATGCTGAGCGCGGTTTCCAGGCCGCTGCGCTTGACCGTCCCCAGCAGTTCCTCGACGTCGGCCAGGGAGGGGAGGGGGCGGGTCGAGGCGGCCTCGTCGCCGCGGAGCACCCCGAGCAGGCGGCGCATCTCCCGCAGGGAACCGCGGCCCGTTTCCGCAATGACGCCCAGCGTCTTCGGCGCGACGGCCGGGTCCTCCGCGCTCGCATACCGGGCGCCGTCGGCCTGGGTGATGATCACGGAGAGTGAGTGCGCCACGATGTCGTGCATCTCGCGGGCAATGTGGCTGCGTTCATCGGCCGCGGCGAGTTCACGTTCCTGTTGGCGCTCAACCTCCAGCCTGCGTGCCCGGTCCTGCAGTGCCTGCAGGGCGAGGCGGCGGGTGCGGGTCAGGTCGCCGAACATCCAGGCCACCAGCAGCCCTGCTTCCAGGGCGACCCAGACAGGCGCGTCCTGTTCCAGCGCGGTCTTCAGCTGATATCCGGTCTCCATGAACGGTATAACCGAGTACTGCACGATAAAGAGGACCCCGCCGACCGAAGCGAGGATGAGGCCGCCCACGCTGGCCCAGCGCGGGGCAAAGGCGGCCAGGGAGTACACAGCGACCAACGCGAAGAAGTCGGCCGGCAGGGCGGTGACGGGTACGAGGAACAGCTGGAGGATGCAGGCGGCAGCCTGGATGGCGGCACCGGCCACCGGACGGCGCCGCCGCCACGCCAGCGCCATGCAGATCGCCGCGGACAGGACGAACTCGACAAACTGACCTCCCCTCATCAGCAGGAAGGGCAAGGCGAAGATCAGCGTGGCAGCCACGGCCAGCCAGAAATCCACTTTCCCGGGGTTCGCCTGGATCCAGGCATAGAATCTTCGATGCACGAGCATGGATACCAACTGTAGGGGGCCGAAGGCTGGCTCCGCGTCATACTGCGGGGTGAACTCCAGCTGCCCCGGGTGGCAACTGTCCCCGGGTGCCTGGTGCGTCCCCGGGTGTCCACCATGCGGCCCGCGTGTCCACCGTGGTCCCCGGGTGTCCACCATGCGGCCCGCGTTGCCCGGCTGGCGGTCCGGCTCCCTAGGATGGGCAGCATGAGCGATGAAACACCCCGGACCATTTCCCTGGCCGTCATCCCCGGAGACGGAATCGGCCCTGAAGTTACCGCGGAAGCCGTGAAGGTGCTGCTGGCGGTCACCAGCGGCAGCCCAGTCACCGTTGACCTGACTGAGTATCCGCTGGGGGCGGAGCACTGGCTCCGCACCGGGGAGACCCTTCCGGAACAGACCCTGGAAGCCCTCAAGGGGCATGACGCCATTCTGTTCGGCGCTGTGGGGGCAGCACCGGGTGACACGCTCGTCCCCTCCGGGCTGATCGAACGCGACCTGCTGCTGAAGCTGCGGTTCAGCCTGGACCACTACGTCAACCTGCGTCCGTCCCGGCTGTACCCCGGGGTGGACAGTCCCCTCGCGGCACCCGGAGACGTGGATTTCATTGTGGTCCGGGAAGGCACCGAGGGGCCATACGCCGGGAACGGGGGAGTGCTGCGCGAGGGCACCCCGCAGGAAATTGCCACCGAGGTATCGCTGAACACCGCCTACGGTGTGGAACGCGTGGTCCGCGATGCCTTCCACCGTGCCGCAGCCCGGCCACGCCGGCACGTGACCCTGGTCCACAAACACAACGTCCTGGTGAACGCCGGCCGGCTGTGGAAGCGCACCGTGGAAAAAGTGGCGCAGGAGTTCCCCGACGTGACCCATGACTACCTGCACGTGGACGCCGCCACCATCTTTATGGTGAGCGATCCGTCACGCTTCGACGTGATTGTCACTGACAACTTGTTTGGTGACATCATCACCGACCTCGCGGCCGCGATCACCGGCGGGATCGGCCTCGCCGCCTCCGGGAACATCAACATGGACCGCACCTACCCCTCCATGTTCGAGCCGGTCCACGGGTCCGCACCCGATATTGCGGGGCAGCAAAAGGCCGATCCGACGGCAGCCATCCTTTCCGCCGCGCTCCTGCTGCAGCACCTGGGCTTCAGCGAAGAAGCCGGCCGCGTGGAACGGGCAGTGGAAAAGGACCTTGCAGGCCGGGACGGAAACCGGCGTTCCACTGCAGAGGTGGGCAATGCCATCGCCGCCGCGGTGTCATAAGCTCGTGGGTAGCCAATAAGTAGTCATAGAACGGTTTTTTGCCGTTCACAGTGGAGGAATCATGACCGTCAGCGCACTGGAATTTTCCCAGGAGCTTTCCACCAGTCCCAAGTCCGCCGTCGAGCGGGCCGCCATCCTGGCGAATCCCGGTTTCGGCGACTACTTCACCGACCACACCGCCGTCATTGACTGGAAGGCGGGGGAGTCGGGGGAGCAGGAATGGCAGAACGCCCGCATCGAGCCCTACGGCCCCATTTCGATTGACCCGGCCGCCGGCGTACTGCACTACGGCCAGGAGATTTTCGAGGGACTGAAGGTCTACCGCCACGCGGATGGATCGGTGGTGAGTTTCCGTCCGGAAGCCAACGCCGCACGGCTGAACCTTTCCGCCCGCCGGCTTGCCCTGCCGGAGCTGCCCGAGGAACTGTTCCTGGAGTCCATCCGCCAGCTGGTGGCCCTGGACAAGGACTGGATTCCGGACGGAGAAGGTGCTGCCCTGTACCTGCGCCCATTCATGATTGCCACTGAACCGTTCCTCGGTGTGCGTCCCGCCCGCGAGGTCTCCTACCGCGTCATTGCTTCCCCGGCCGGAAACTACTTCGGCGGGGAACTGAAACCGGTCTCCATCTGGCTCTCCACCAAGTACGCCCGTGCAGGCCGCGGCGGCACCGGTGAAGCCAAATGCGGCGGCAACTACGCGGCGTCGCTGATTGCCCAGATGGAAGGCGAAGCGAACGGCTGCAAGCAGGTCCTGTTCCTGGACGAGTTCAATGACAACGCCGTTGAAGAGCTGGGCGGCATGAATGTGTTCTTCGTCTTCAAGGACGGACGCCTGGTGACTCCCGCCCTGTCCGGCACCATCCTGCACGGCATCACCCGCTCGTCGGTGCTGCAGCTGGGCCGCGACCGGGGCATGGACGTCCAGGAACGCAAGATCACCCTGGACGAATGGCGCGAAGGCATTGCTTCCGGCGATATCACGGAGGTCTTCGCCTGCGGCACGGCTGCCGTCATCACTCCGATCGGCCAGCTCAAGTCCGACGACGAGGTGATTGGCTCTGCCGATGCCAAGCCGGGCGAAGTGACCATGTCCATCCGCGAGCAGCTGCTCGGTATCCAGACCGGCACCGTGGAGGATACCCACGGCTGGCTGACCCGCCTGGCCTAGGTGCCCATGTCCACCACATACCTTCCGGACTCCGGACTTGTCCGCAGCAGCGACCTGACCCGTGTACGCCTCGCGCCGAACCCGGGACCGATGTCGCTGGACGGGACCAACAGCTACGTTGTGGCTGCTCCCGGTTCCGGAAGCACAGTGGTGGTGGACCCGGGTCCGCAGGATGAGGGGCACCTGCGGGCCCTGGCGGAAGCCGGCACGGTCGAGCTGGTGCTTATTACCCACCGGCACGCCGACCACACGGAGGCAAGCCGGCGCTTCGCCGAACTGACCGGTGCTCCCGTGCGGGCATTCGATCCCGCCTTCTGTGTGGCAGGAAGCCCGTTGACGGCGGATGAAGAGATTTCCGCTGCCGGCGTGGACATCCGGGTGCTGGCAGCTCCGGGCCACACTTCGGATTCGGTCTGCTTTTGGCTTCCCGACGACGGCGCCAACGGCTCCGTCCTGACGGGGGACACCATTCTGGGACGGGGCACCACAGTGCTGGACTTCCCGGACGGAACCCTCGACGATTACCTGCGGACGTTGGATATGCTCTCCGGACTTGGGCCGGCAGTGGTGCTGCCCGGGCACGGACCGGTCCAGCCGGATCTCAGTTCACTCGTCCTGACCTACCGCGACCACCGTGAAGAGCGCCTGGAGCAGATCCGGTCTGCCTTGCATGAGGCCGGATCGGACGCCGGGGCAGGAGTCATAGCCGATCTGGTCTACTCAGATGTGCCGGCGAATGTCCGCCGGGCCGCGGAACTGTCGGTGGCCGCGCAGCTGGCCTATCTCCGCGGCGAAGGTTAACCCGGACATCGGAGCAGCCGGCACCGGGCCGGACAGTGACGAGGACAACCCTCCAGGGGCTTGCATCGAGCACACGGGGGAGTCCTAAAATAGAGCTATCGGCCGCCGGACCGGGACTACTCAAAGGGCCCCGGAGGCTGTGCGGCGGATCACCCCGATCCGGTTTGCAAGGACCGGAGCCGGTGTGTAAAGTTGCATGAGTCGCCGCGGCCGGGACGCTGGAAAAGCGCCCGAGCATGGCGGCTAAACCCCATCACAAAACAGAGTCCAACCAGTGCGCCCTTCACGGGGACGGTGGAAAAGACTCCGGTGAGTGCTGGGTCCGGAACGGCGGAAACGCTTTTCACGGTGGTCCGGATCACGGATACCGCGAATTGCGGAAAACGCCGGAATGGAATAAGATATATAAACATTGCAGCGAAGAAGAAAAGGAAAACATTGGTTTTCCCGAGTATTTTCGGATTGCGTCTGTTGTTTGAGAACTCAATAGTGTGCCAAGTTTATTGATACCAATTTATTTATATTGATTGGTTGAACAGGCCGTTTCCGCCCACCCCGTGGGTATGGGACGGTTTTTTTAGCCGG